>CAVYHN010000037.1:5000-34341 GCA_963768295.1 uncultured Gammaproteobacteria bacterium
TTGATCAAAACCGTGTGCCCGAGATGCAGATCCGGCGCCGTCGGATCGAAACCCGCCTTAATTTTCAAAGGCTTGCCACGCTTCAATTTTTCTTGCAATTCAGCCTCAAGCAGGATTTCATCACACCCTCTTTTTATCTGCTGCATTGCATCTTTTTCGGAAATCATGCTATATACCTTTCTGGAGATAATATTTCGGGCTCATTATCTCAATTCAACCAATCACTTAGACGTATTTTTTAATGAGTTTTCAAGAACTTGATTTCAAATCTGATCACGCCTGTTTGTCGAGGTCTGGAAACGTTGCGCCCGTGACTCCGGCCTTTCGTCCCGGTCTTTTGATTAAATTACTGCTGGTCGCAACCGTCGTCATGCTGCTCGGCTTCAGTGTATCCAACTGGCAGCCCTCAGCCAAAGCTGCGGATTCTACTCTCAAGTTAGCTCGATTACACTATTCGCTGCCGCTACCCGCTCCGGTAAATACGCGGCCGCAGATTGCCGAGGAAACCAGCAGTGAAATCGTTGGCCCAGACTGGGAAAGCGTCACCATCAAATCAGGAGATACATTGGCGTCGATTTTCGCCAAGAAAGGCCTGTCGTCGACAACCACGCACAAGATCGCCCGCTTAAACGAACAAACCAGGAAACTTCGCTATATCAAGCCAGGGCAGGAAATCCAGCTGCTGCTGGACGAAAATCGCAATCTGCGCCAGATGAAGTACATCCCCGACATTACCAGCACCTTGCTGATTCAACGCGCCGAGGATCAGTCTTTCAGCAGTAAGATCATCAACTATCAGCTCGATGCTTATCCCGTTTACCGGGAAGGCAGAATCGAGACTTCGCTTTTTGAAGCCGCGGCGAATGCGGACATTCCCGATGACGTCATCATGGACCTGGTCGCCATCTTTGGCTGGGATATCGATTTCTCGCTCGATATTCGCAGCGGTGACCGCTTTGGTATCGTCTATGAAGAGTTGTACAAGAACGACGTGAAAATTCGCAATGGCCGCATACTGTCCGCCGAATTCATCAACAAGGGAAAAACCTATCGCGCGGCGTATTACACCGACCCGAAAGGCGACAGTGATTATTTCACGCCCGAAGGCAAAAGCATGCGCAAGGCTTTTCTGCGCAGCCCGGTCGAATTTTCCCGTATCAGCTCGCGTTTCAGCAACAAGCGCTGGCATCCGGTGCTGTCAAAATGGCGCTCCCACAAGGGTGTCGATTACGCCGCCAAGCGCGGCACGCCGGTAAGGGCGTCGGGCGACGGCAAGGTTATCTTTGCCGGCACCAAGGGTGGCTACGGCCGCCTCATCGTAATTCGCCATGGCGGGCGCTATACCACCGCCTACGGTCATCTGCGCGGCTATGCGCGCGGTGTACGCAGCGGCAAAAAAGTGAAACAGGGCCAGATCATCGGCTATGTCGGCAGTTCCGGCATGGCTACCGGACCACATTTGCACTACGAGTTTCGCGTCAACGGCGCGCACCGCAATCCATTAACGGTCAAACTGCCCGAGGCCACACCCGTGCACTCGGCCTATCTCTCTCACTTCAAGGAAAACACCCAGGTTTATCTGTCGATGCTGCGCCTTATGGATCGCACGTTGGCCGATAATTCCCAGTGAGCCAGCCCCAGGGCAGCGAGCTTTACATCGGTATGATGTCGGGCACCAGTCTCGATGGTGTCGATGTCGCCATCGTCGATTTCAGCGAGTTTCCACCGCGCATCCTGCATTGTCAGACCAGGCCTTATCCGCAAACGCTATGCCAGGCATTGCAGGAGCTGTGCCGGTCGCAATCAACATCGCTGGATGCCCTGTACACGCTGGATGCAGAACTGGGCGAACACTACGCGACGGAAGTGAACAGCGCGTTGAATAGCGCGGCGCTCGAGCGTGGCGATATTGTCGCCGTGGGCTGCCATGGCCAGACAATTCGCCATAGTCCGGATACGGCGATACCCTATACCGTGCAAATTGGCGACCCAAACCGGCTGGCAGCGCTTTGCGGCATCACTACGGTTGCCGATTTCAGACGCAAGGACATCGCGCTTGGCGGCCAGGCAGCGCCGCTGGCTCCCGCATTTCATCAATACCTTTTTCGCTCGGAAGCAGAGGTGCGCGTGGTCATCAACATTGGTGGAATTGCCAATATCACTTACCTGGCGGCCAATCCGGAGACCCCTGTACTCGGTTTCGACACGGGGCCCGGCAACACCCTGCTCGACTTCTGGAGCGGGCAACATCTGGGCAAAAGCTTTGACGATGGCGGTGCATGGGCAGGTAGTGGCAAGGTCATCAATAATCTGCTTAACAAGATACTGACCAGCGAACCTTATTTTGTGTTATCCGCACCCAAGTCGAGCGGAACCGAGTACTTCAACCCGAACTGGCTGAGCCCCTTCCTGAGCGACGAATATGCCGCCGAGGACGTGCAGGCCACCCTGGTTGAGCTCACCGCGATTACACTCGGCGAGGCAATCCGCGGACTACCCGCGTTGCCGGCAAATTGTTATGTTTGCGGCGGTGGTGCCCATAATCGTTACCTGCTCGAGCGCATCGCACTGGCCCTGCCCGAATGTAGCCTGCAGACAACCGCCGCTCTGGGGCTCGATCCAGACTATGTCGAGGCCGCAGCCTTTGCCTGGCTGGCGCGCGAGCGCATCAATCTGCGCGGCGGCAATATCCCTGCAGTTACCCGCGCAAGCCATACCACGATACTTGGCGGGGTATACCGGGCCGAATAATCGCTGGCCATTGTGTGACTTAGTTAACAAATACAATGAACCCGGGGCGCATCAGCATGTCTTAGCCGAGTGTATGGTGTAGACTTAAACCCTTATTTCCAGTGAGGATAAAGATGAATCGCACACGGAGCGTTTTCGCCGTAACAACCATTCTCTGGTTGGCGATCGGCCCCGCCGAAGCGGAATTCATCGGCCTCGACATCGGCGCCAGTCACTGGGCCCCCGGCCTTAACAATAACTATATCAACCCGGAATCCAGGAGTATCGATCTGGTCGACGATCTGGATCTGGATAACCCGTCACAATCTTCGATGATGCTTATTCTCGAGCATCCGATCAAGGCACTACCGAACATCAAGTACCGTGGCCATGAGCTGGGCTCATCGAATCGCGTGACCCTGGATTCGAATATCAACTTCAATGGCCAGACATTTTCCTCTGGCAACAAGGTAACTTCTACCTACGACCTGTCGCACAACGATCTCGTGCTCTACTATCAATTACTCAACAACCGGCTCAACCTGGATCTGGGCGTGGATTTGAAAAGTTTCGCTGGCGAGGTTTCGCTGGACGGCGCCACCCGTACCAGCGTGGAAGTCGACGAAACCATCCCGCTGCTGTACCTGTCGGCGCGCTACGATTTGCCAAATAGTGGTTTTTACGTGGGTGCCAACATCAATGCCAATATTATCGATCTGGGACTGAGCGAAAGCAACGCGCAGGATTCGACCATCATGCTCGGCTATGACTCCGGCAGCGGGCTCGGCGTCGAGGGGGGATTCAAGTCTTTTTCGCTAGAGCTGGATGACGTCGAAAGCCTTAACGACGACCTCGAATACGACGGCGTTTTCCTGAACGGTTATTTCAACTTCTAGACTATTCCAGCGCCCGGTTTAAACCCGGCTTGCCGGATTTAAATCGAGAATGAAGCGCCGCAACCGCAGGTCGAGGTTGCGTTTGGATTATTGACGACGAACATGGCGCCCTCGAGCCCCTCGACAAAATCCACCTCGGAACCCGCTAAATACTGATAGCTCATCTGATCGATGATCAGGCTGGCTCCGTCTTTTTCAACAATCTTGTCCGCGGGCTTGACCTCTTCCTCGAGCGAAAAGGTGTACTGGAACCCCGAGCAGCCGCCACCATAAACCGATACCCGCAGCATCAGGTTCGGATTGTCTTCCTCCTGCTGCAACGCTTTCAGTTTGCGCACCGCGGAGTCGGAAAATTCAAGCAGCACTTCACCGGAGCTGGGTCCAAGTGCCATACCAAAATTGGCGTCGATGATTACTTCCATAACATTACTCGTTTCATTTACAGCTCAAGCGGCAAAGGATAACACGCGAATCAGTTTTCAGTCACCGGTTCGGCATTTCCGCCGCCATGATTGTTGGACTTGTCTTCCAGTCGCTTGGGTTGCTGCGAGCCCGTGGGTTGATGCACCAGCCCGCCGTTGACTTCAGCGCCAATCGCCATTTCGATCAGGTTGTAGTAAACGCTGCCCTTGATTCTGGACTTGGGCGCGAGCTCTACGCGGGTCGAGCCGTAGACATCACCGACAATTTCTCCGTTAAGCACCATGTTGGGCACCGTGACTTCGCCCTCGATACGACCGAATTCGCTCAAAATCAGGAGCGCGGTACTGCCCTCCTCGGCCACAACATTGCCATTGATTTTACCATCGACATGCAAACCGCCGGAGAACACCAGATCACCGTTGATTTCGGTACCCTGTCCAACCAGTGTGTCGATACGAGCAGCACTGAATCCCTTTTTTTTGCCAAACATTTATACACCCTCGGACAATACGCTCGCCCACGAAATAGTTTCTGAGAAAGATTCTACCTTCTTTGTAGTAGGTTTGATGGCTATTTCCACCTCGAATGGCTCGAATCCTTCAGGCAACGCGATATCCCCCTCAAAAACCTGGAAGTACTTGAACGCAAACTTGGTGTCTTTACCCTGATTTTCAAGCACCAGATCAGACAATATCAATTCGCTGACGCTGCCAGCTTTCTCGCCACGGATGACGATATTAGCGCCACCACGTACTTTTTTGGTGCTTTTACCACTCTTGGTCAGGATCATTTTGTAACTGTATTGATTCTGATTGTTCTTCTTGCGCACCTCAAAGGACTGCAGATTTACCCCCAGTGCGGCATCCTTGGGCGAAACAATGCCCTGGTAAAACACCAGCTCCTCCTTTTGCTCCAGCAATTCCCGCTGCAACCTGGCCAACTCCTGGTTCGCCAGCTCATAGGCGTCACGTTCGATTTTGCTGCCGCCCTGAAGATGAGCGTTTTTTTGCACCAGATTCTGATTCCGGGTTTCGAGCTCGGCGATGCGGCTGACCAGGGTTTCACGCTCCAGCAGCAGGTGATCGAGCTGATAAGACTGGTATCTTTTACCCAGGTAAAAAAACATGGCCATCAGCGCAATTAACAGAATTACGCCAAGCCAGACTTTCCACGGCCTGTATTGGCGGACCTGAAACCCGCGATGCAGGTTGCTCAAGGCAGCATCCCCGGGGCTTCCAGGCCCGCGGTTTCATCCAGGCCAAACATCAGATTCATGTTCTGGATTGCCTGCCCGGCCGCACCCTTGACCAGGTTGTCTTCAACCGACAACACGACATACTTGTTGGCCGCCGCCAGGTAATGCACGGCGATGCGGCAGACATTGGCGCCGCGCACGCTGCGGGTTTCCGGATGCGAGCCCGCCGGCATGACGTCGATAAAAGGCTCAGCGCGGTAGTAGTCTTCGAACACCGATTGAACCTGGTCGGCCGGCCCACTCGCATCGGCATAAACGGTGGCATGGATGCCGCGAATCATCGGCATCAGGTGCGGGGTGAACACCAGATCGGCATCGGCATTGAGCGTCTGCAGAACCTCGCGGATTTCGGGCAAATGGCGATGGCCGTCCACGCCATAGGCCTTTACCGACTCGGTAACCTCACAGAATGCGGTGCCGACGCTGGCCTTGCGACCCGCCCCGCTGGTACCCGACTTGCAGTCCGCGATGATGGATTTCGGATCAATCAGTTTATTGGCCAGCAATGGCAGCAATGCCAGGATCACCGAGGTTGGGTAACAGCCCGGATTGGCGACCAGGCGAGCTTCTCGTATCGCTTCACGATTCAGTTCCGGCAAACCGTAAACGGCATCTGCCACCAGCGCAGGGCAGGCGTGGGTGGCGCCGTACCATTGCTCCCAGGTCGGAATGTGCTTGATCCTGAAATCAGCGGCCAGATCGATCACCCTGATACCGGAGGCAAGCAATTCCTCGGCCTGCGACATCGCGGTAGTGTTTGGCGTGGCGAAAAAAACCAGGTCGCAATCGTGGTAGGCATCGATCGCCGGTTCGATAAAATTCAGGTCGACAATGCCGCGCAGGTTCGGAAATAACTCGGCGACGGGCTTGCCGGCCTCGGAGCGAGAGGTAATCACCTGCATACGCGCAGCGGGATGCCGCGCCAGCAAACGCATCAATTCCACACCGGTGTAGCCGGTGCCACCTACTATTCCAACCTTTATCATTCTAATGTCTGTTCAGAGCCGTTAAAATGGACGCGCATTATACATTGATCGATTATCGAGACCATTGAAAAGCAATAGTCTACAGTGGTTTAGCACAGCTATCTAAGAGATTCTTTAATGATTTGGGTCAAAGCATTTCACATTATCTTCATGGTCGCCTGGTTCGCCGGGCTGTTCTATCTGCCGCGCCTTTTTGTCAACCATGCGATGGCCGAGGAGGACGATGTCAAGGCCCGCCTGATGCTGATGGAACGCAAGCTTTATCGCTTCATCACGCCCTGGATGCTGTTAACCCTGGTTTTCGGTTTCTGGCTGTTGTTCGACTACGCCTGGGTCGCCTATTCGCACATGATGTGGCTGCATGTGAAGCTGGCACTGGTTGCCGCGCTGGTCGGTTATCACTTTTACTGCGGCAAGCTTGTGCGCGATTTCGCCAACGACAATAACCGGCATACACACGTCTGGTATCGCTGGTTCAACGAACTGCCTGTATTCGTCCTGTTTGCCGCGGTGATACTCGCCGTCGTCAAACCCTTTTAAACGCTTAATGTCATCCCGCGGCTCGAGCCGATGCGTCGGACCGGAGGGATCCAGGGTAATTTAAAGCGATCCCAGAATTCTGGATACCGCGGTCAGGCCGCGGTATGACAGAGGGATATCTTCAGGTTCTACCGAACCATACTCCTCGTAACCAGGATCCACAGGAATTCCCTGTCATCCCGCGGTTTAACCCACTAGTGTCCGGTTAAGCATTCGATAATCGGTATTTATTGTCACCCCGTGGCTTGACCACGGGGTCCAGCCTGGTTTCCATTGACTTCCGGATACCGCGGTCAGGCCGCGGTATGACAATTTGAAGTAACGATGGCGCGGTTTAGAGGTTTCGGACAATGCTTTGCGGTTTTCGGGACGAACTCGCGTGAGCTCAGTTGCTTTTTGAAATCGGCGTTAGCTCAAACCGCAGGCCAGTGTGAGATCCCGGATAACGCTGGCGCGTTTCCGGGATGACCCGCCGCTTTGGGCGGCGGGTCACTTGCCGGCGCGGATCAGGCCACCGAGGCCGCGTTCGTCCAGCTTGCCAGCATACATTTTACGAATCGTGAATGCGTCCGACATACATAGCGCCCGTTGCAGCAATTCAGTCAGTTCGGCGTGGCTGAAAGACAGGATGACCTTCTTCGCCCGCAGCAAACTGCCGACGCTCATCGACAGGTTGTCAATACCCATACCAAGCAACGCCATCACGCCGAGCGGGTCGCCGGCAAGCTCGCCGCAAACGCTGACCGGGGTATCGGTAATCGCCGCGCCCTTGACAATCTGACACATCGCCTTTAACACCGCCGGATGTAGCGAAGAATAAAGATCGGCGACATTTTCGTTATTGCGGTCGACCGCGAGCAGGTACTGGGTCAGGTCGTTGGTGCCGATGGATACAAAATCGACCAGCTTGCAGATATCCTCGATCTGGTACACCGCCGAGGGCACTTCGATCATCGCCCCTATCTTTGGCAGCTCTATTTTCTCGCCACACTCTTCTTCGATTTCATCACGCACCCGGCTAATCAAAAACAGCGAATCGTCAACCTCGGTCTTGCCGCTTATCATCGGCAATAAAATTTCCAGGTTATTGATCCCCAGGTTGGCTCGAATCATCGCCCGCACCTGGGTTATGAATATCTCGGGATGATCCAGGGTGATGCGCACACCGCGCCAACCGAGAAAGGGATTGGCTTCGTGTATGGGAAAATAGCTCAGGGGTTTGTCGCCACCGACATCGAGCGTGCGCAGCACCACGGGCATGCCTTTGAATGTCTCGAGCACATTACGGTAAATCTGGAATTGCTCTTCTTCGCTGGGGAAACGATCACGAATCTGGAACGGTATCTCGGTGCGGTACAGACCGACGCCCTGGGCGCCGCTGCGCAGCGAAGGCGTATGATCCGACATCAGGCCGGAGTTAACCAGCAGTGATACCTGGTGATTATCGGTGGTGACCGCGGGCAGGTTTTTAAGCCCGATCAAATCCTGCTCGATCGCCGCCTCTTCCTTGAGGTACTGGCTGTACTCGTCGAGCACCCGCTTATCCGGGTTGATAAAAGCCGAGCCGTTGTAACCATCGACGACCAGCTTGACGCCGTCGAGTTGTTTGACCGGCAGGTTCGGCACACCCATCACCGCGGGGATACCCAGCGCATGCGCCAGAATCGCCACGTGCGAAGAACTGCTGCCGTGCGCCGAAATGATGCCGCTGAGGCAATCGGTAGGCACATCCGCAAGATCGGTGGCGGTTACCTCGTCGCCGACGAGGATAGTTTGATCCGGAAAATCGAGCAGCGTGCTCTGTTCGAGCATCAGCTTGCGCAACACCCGCAAACCAAGATCCCTGATATCATTCGCGCGTTCGGCCAGGTAGCGATCCTCCATTTGCGAAAACACGTGCGCATGCTGCTCGATCGTATCGCGCCAGCTCGAAGGCGCCCAGTTACCCGCGTTGATATACTGTTCGGTGTCATCGATCAGTGACCCACCGCTCAACATCTGCGCATAGGCCAGAAACAGGGCGCATTCCTCTTCTGGCAGCGAGGCACGCATCTTTTCCGCCTGCTCTGTCAGTTCCTCGCAAACCTTGCGCACCGCCTCCCTGAAACTAACCAGCTCACCATCGATATCCCGGGTTTTCTTGTTCGGCACCGATTCGAGATTGACCCCGCGGTTGAGCACGATGGCCACCCCAATCGCCATACCCGGAGCGCCGGCCACACCCTTGACCATATGGGTAGCCTGCTGGGCGCTGAAACGCCCCTGGCTTTCGGCACGTTCTATCGACGTCGCCAGTTGTGCCGCAAGCGTGGTCAGAAAGGCCTCTTCGTCCTCGTTGAAGGCATTTTCGGCACGCTGCACCGCGATCACCCCGAGCACATCCCGGTGCGCGATAATCGGCACCCCCAACATGATTGGGAAATCCATCTCGCCGGAATTGGCCACCAGCAGAAACTTCTTGTGTTCTGGCGCGTTGGTCAGATTCAGGGCTTCCGCGCGCGCGGCGATGGTACCGATCAAACCCTGGCCCATTCTGCGCTCGACCCGGCCGATGATATCGGGATTCAGCCCGCTGCTGGCCTGCAGCACCATCACTTCGGGATCATCTTTCCTGGCCAGATATATTGTACAGGCATCTGCGGTGAGATCGCGGATCAGGCTTTCGGTGATTAACACCAGCGCACGATCGATGTCAGGAGCCCGATTGACCTCCTGAACGATTCGCTGCAGCCTGTGGATCATCGATGCCACGTTAAAAGCCTCCCCCCGGAGATAATATTATTTGCCCCTGTCAGTGTCTGGCGAAGGCAGATTCGATTCCAGCTGCGCCAGCGCACACTGATAAACCCGGCGCTTGAAGAAAACCACGTTTTCAGCCGGATACCAGTAGTCGACCCACTTCCAGTGATCGAACTCGGGCTTGTGCGATACGCTTAAATCGAAACTGTCCTCGTCGGAATCGAGTCGCAACAGATACCACATCTGTTTTTGCCCGACACAACGCGGCTCGGAGCGGCGCATCAGCCTTTTCGGCAGCTTGTAGCGTAACCAGCTCTCGGTCGACCCGAGCACCGAAACATGTTCAGACTTTAACCCGGTCTCTTCCCAGAGTTCACGATACATCGCATCCATCGGGTCTTCCTCGGCGCTGATCCCCCCCTGCGGAAACTGCCAGGCATCTTGCCCGATGCGCCGCGCCCACATCACCTGGGCGGCGCTATTGCACAGTATGATACCGACATTCGCGCGGTAGCCATCTACGTCAATCATTTCGTTGCTTGCCATAAATCGTTTAGAATCTGGGCCGCTCATTCTGACATAGACGTCGAGAACCCATCAAGCCAATACACAGGTAGCAATCCATGACCTTAGCTATTTTCGACCTTGACCATACCCTGCTAGCAGGCGACAGCGACTATTTGTGGGGTGAGTACATGGTCGAGAACCAGATTGTCGATGAACAGGAATATCGCCAGCGAAACCAGGTATTTTACGAGGATTACCAGCGCGGGGAACTCGATAACGATACTTATCTCGAATTTGCGCTGGCGCCGCTCACGCGTTACAGCCTTGAAGAATTGTATGCCTGGAGAGCCGATTACGTTGAAAACTGGATAAAACCGATAATCGTGCAGGGCGCGGCCAATCTGCTCGATCAGCATCGCCAGCAGAATCACGAATTGCTCATAATCAGTGCAACCAACCTGTTTGTCACCGAACCGATCGCGGCTTTGCTGCAGGTGCCGACGATTCTTTCCACCGAACCCGAAATTGTCGCTAACCGCTATACCGGCCGCTTTCTCGGCACACCGACCTACCGGGAAGGCAAGGTCAGCGTGTTACGCGCATGGCTCACCAACACCGATCACGACCTCGCGGGCAGTTTTTTCTATAGCGACTCGATCAACGATCTGGCGCTGCTCGAGCAGGTGGACAATCCGATCGTCGTTCACCCGGATGACGCACTAAAGGCAATCGCCGAATCCCGCAACTGGAAAATCATCGACCTGCGCTAACGCCAGAATCATCTGCCATAACGCCGCTTAACCGCGATATCCAGCAGAATAGGATCGATCCTGAATCCGAGCCGCCTGACGCTTCGGCTCAGGCTTTGGGCAAGGTAACGCCCTGTTGCCCCTGGTATTTGCCGCCGCGATCCTTGTAAGAGATTTCGCAGACTTCGTCCGACTCGTAGAAAAGCATCTGCGCCACGCCCTCGTTGGCGTAAATCTTCGCCGGCAGCGGGGTGGTATTGGAAAATTCGAGCGTCACGTGTCCTTCCCATTCAGGTTCTAACGGGGTTACGTTGACAATGATGCCGCAGCGCGCATAAGTTGATTTACCCAGGCAGATCGTCAGCACGCTGCGCGGTATGCGAAAATATTCGACGGTGCGCGCCAGCGCAAACGAATTTGGTGGAATAATGCAGACGTCGGACTGTATATCGACGAAGCTATCATCGTCAAAATTCTTGGGATCGACAATCGCCGAGTTGATATTGGTAAAAATCTTGAACTCGTCGGCGCAACGCACATCATAGCCGTAACTCGAGGTGCCATAGGAAATAATGCGGCCATTTGCGGACTCGCGAACCTGCCCCGCCTCGAATGGTTCGATCATACCCTCGGCCTGCGCCATTTGCCGGATCCATCGATCAGATTTGATACTCACAGGCTCACCCGCAAAAAAAGCGCAGTATATCCGCTAGCGGGCACCGACGTCGACGCCGATTAGGCGGATTCGTTTTCCTGCAATCCTCCCGGGGCAAACTATACTAGGTTAATGAATGCCGGCTATCTTTAAGGCAATCGGAAAACGTGCCGATAACTATCGAATGGCAACCTTGACTCCAACGCAACGCAAGCAGATGCACTGGACGACGATGCTGCGCCAGATGCTGCGTTTTCGTCTCGCGCGCAGGTTGTTCCTGGTGGTATTTTCCGCGATCGTGTTGATCGAATTCATTATTGTTTTCCCCTCTTATAGTAATTTCAAAGCAACCCAACTTAACGATTTCGAGGAATTGGCGCGCGTCGCGTCAAGTGCCGCGTTGGCGAACCGGATGCCGGATGGCAACGAGTTAGTCGACGGAATGGAACGCATCGTGACGGCTGATGCGCGCATTCTGGGCGTCAGCCTGCTCGACCCGAATGGCCAGATTGTCGCCGCGTCCGGCGAGACGACCGAGCTGCAGCCGGATACATTGGAAAGATCCGCCACCTGGCTTTCAGGCGGCAAGCAACGCTATGAAATTTACCTGCCGCCGATGGCTATCGCGGCCGAGACGGGCGTAATCGTGCGCATGGATGTCTCGTCCGTGTGGCGCGAGCTCAACGCCTTCCTGATTCGAATCCTCGGTCTGGTGTTAATTATCTGCGTCGCCGCCGGGGCCATCGTATTTATCTACGTTGTTTTCAACCTTATTTATCCGTTGGAAAAAATCCACGAGAATCTGAAAAAGGCCAAGCTGAATCCGGAGCTGGCGGACGAAAGCGAAATACGGCATTCACGTAACGACGAACTCGGCGAAACTATCGACCTGTTGAACGATGCACTGCACGAAATCGGTAAGTCGCATCGTTCCGATGTCGCCTTCCAGGAAAAACGCCTGCGCGATTTCGCAGCCGCGGGTTCCGACTGGTTCTGGGAAATGGACGCGGAACTGCGCTTTTCCTATTTTTCCGATCAATTCGAAGCGGTCACCGGCGTCGAACCGGAGCAATTGCTCGGCAAGACTCGCGAGGAGACGGGGATTCCCAATGTCTCGCTTGAAGTCTGGCAAACCCAGCTCGACAACCTCAAAAATCGCGAAGCCTTCCGTGATTTCACCCACCCGCGTGACAAAGCCGATGGCAAACGCGTGTGGCTTTCGGTCAGCGGCAAGCCGGTATTCGCCGACGATGGAAGTTTTCTCGGCTTTCGCGGCACCGGCTCGGATATCACCGAACTGTACGAGGCGCAACAGAACCTGGTTGCAGCCAAGGAGGCGGCCGAACAGGGGTATCGCGCGAAATCCGAGTTTCTCGCCATCACGAGCCACGAAATCCGCACCCCGATGAATGGCATCATTGGCATGACCGACCTACTGATGGACAGCAAACTGGACCCCAAGCAGCAACATTACGCGCAGATAATCCAGGACTCGGGCACCGCGTTAATGCGTATCATTAATGATATTCTTGATCTGTCCAAGCTGGAAGCGCGCCAGCTTACGCTGGAGCAGGCCGAATTCGAATACGCCAGCGTCGTTGCCGGTGTAGTCGATATCCTGACTCCACAGGCCAGGGAAAAGGGACTGGAATTAACCTACGAGATCGACAGTGATTTACAGGACACTTATCTCGGCGACTATGGCCGTCTGCGCCAGGTGATTGTCAACCTGGTCGGTAATGCGATCAAGTTCACCACCCAGGGCTCGATAACAATCAAGATCGAGCGCACCGGTGGCGACGATCAGAAAACGCGTTTGCGCACCCAGATCAGCGACACCGGTATCGGCATACCGCAAGAGTCGATCAGCAAACTATTTACCAGTTTTACCCAGGTCGACGCTTCAACCTCGCGCCGCTTCGGCGGCACCGGGCTCGGGCTTGCGATCTGCCGCAAGATAGTCGAGGCCATGGATGGTGAAATCGGGGTTGATAGCTGCGAGGGCGAAGGCAGCACTTTCTGGTTCGAGGTCGAGTTACCGCGTATCGACCCGAATGCCTACGATGAAACCCGGGACGACACCATCACGATCATACCTGGGCAGCAATTCAAAACCGACCAAACCGGGGCGCAGCTGCGCATCCTGGTGGTCGACGACATGCCGGTGAATCTGATCGTGGTCGAGAAAATGCTGGATAGCCTGGGCTACCAGGTCGAGTCCGCAAACAATGGTATCGAGGCCGTGGAGGCGATTAAAGCCAGGCACTTCGACATGATTTTCATGGATATACAGATGCCCGAGATGGACGGCCTCGAAGCCACCCGCCGGATCCGCGCGATGGACATCGAAAGAAGCAGCATTCCGATCGTGGCGATAACGGCGAATACGCAGGAAAGCGATCGCGACGCCTGTATCGAAACCGGTATGAACGATTTCATCGCCAAACCCTTCGTCAAAAAGCAACTCGCCGCGCTACTGGAAAGGTACTTTCCCTCGGCAGAAGTCAGTACCCGCAAAGCAAGCTAAAGGCTGCGCTCGCGAAAGTGCGCATAGAGCGCATCACTGAACACCTTTACCCGCCTCGATATCAAGCGGCCTGGAGGATAGACCGCGTACATACCGGCCTCTGAACGCGTATGCTGGCGCAGAATCGGCACCAGCTCTCCATTATCGATGTGTTCCTGCAACAGGGCCAGCGGTCCGTTGACGAGGGCATTGCCCTTGCAGGCAACGGCTGCCAGAAACTCACCATTGTTCGCCGTGAGCCGATATTTCACTCTTGGGCTAACCGATTCTCCACCCTCGGAGTAAGACCACTGCCGGCCCGCGGCAATATTGCTGTAAACCAGCACTTCGTGATCCACCAGTTCCGCCGGATGCCGGGGTTCGCCGCAGCGCTCCAGGTAATCCGGACTGGCGCAGATGGCGAAGTGCACGCTGGCGAGTTTGCGCGCGATCAGGTTCGAATCCTCCAACTCGCCGATGCGGATTGCCAGGTCGATATTTTCTTCGATCAGGTTTAGCTGACGGTCATTCAGATCGATATCGATCTTGATAGCGGGATTTTCGGCCAGGAAGTCGCTGATCGGCGCCGCCAACTGGCTGACACCCAGGCCCAGCGGCAGCGCCAGCCTGATGCGACCCGACACCTGGCATTGCGCATCGACGACAGTCTGCTCGGCTTCATTCAAGTCCGCCAGAATCTGCGATGCCCGCTGATAAAACACCTGCCCGCTATCGGTTAGCGACTGTCTGCGTGTGGTTCGTTGCAGTAATTGCACGCCTAATCTGCGCTCCAGTTCGGTGACGCGCCGACTAACCATCGATTTGGCGATGCCGAGTTTATCGCCGGCTTTGCCGAAGCCCTGGTAATCGACGACGGCGATAAAGGCTTCCAGTTCCTCAAGGCGATTCATATTGTTCTCGATTTAGCAACAGTATATTCAAAATAGATGTATATATATTTTATTTAGAACAATGATAATAACCACAACACTCACTAAGAGGCAACTACCATGCATTCAAATACGCTAACCAACATGGCAACGCTCGCGGGTCGCGCCATGCTCGCAGCAATTTTCATTATCGCCGGATTAAGCAAGATTGGCGCCTACGCGGGCACCCAGGCCTACATGGAATCGGGCGGCATTCCCGGCATGCTGCTACCGGCTGTGATCGCGCTGGAAGTTTTGGGCGGTATCGCGATTTTGATCGGATTTCAAACCCGCATCGCCGCGGCCCTGCTGGCCGCTTTCAGCGTAATCGCGGCAGTCATTTTTCACAGTGATTTCAGCCAGCAAATGGAATCGATCCTGTTCATGAAGAACGTCGCCATCGCCGGCGCTTTCCTGATACTGCTGGCGCAGGGTCCCGGTCAATGGGCGATCAATGCCCCGCAAAAGCTGCAGGAGGCCCGGTCATGAATTCAAAAATTCGCCTTCTGCGACTGGACGCCAGCGCCAACCCTGGCGAGTCTGGCAGCAGCAAGCTCGCTGATAACCTGATTGAACAAATGCACCAGCGCGGGCGAGAAGTCGAAATCCGCTGCCGCGATTTGAACCTTGATCCGTCATTCATCGACGGCAACTGGATCGAAGCCAACTTTACCGCTGACAAAGATCGTAGCAGCGCGCAAATACGAGCGCTCGGATTATCCGATCAGCTCATCGCGGAGCTTAACTGGGCCGATCATGTGGTGCTGGCCACACCGATGTACAATTTCGGAGTTCCGGCAACGCTCAAGGCCTGGATCGACCAGGTGTGCCGCGCCGGGATAACCTTTCGCTACACCGAAAACGGCCCCGAGGGTTTACTCGCAGGCAAAAGCGCTGATATCGTCGTCACCACGGGCGGCGCGGCGCTCGGAAGCCCGGTTGATTTTGTCAGCGGTTACCTGAAGCAGGTATTTGCATTCATCGGAATCGAGGACGTCAATATCTTCGGCGCGGACCAGATGAACGTTGACGCGCAAGCGAGCGTTGCCAGGGCAAAGGCACAAATCGAACAAATTTATCCGGCCGTCACGGCCCGGGAGGTAGCATGAGTATTCGCAAGGTACGACAGGTTATAAACGGCCAGGCGGCTACCGACGGCGCCGGTGTCGAGCTGGTGCGGGTCATCGGCCAGCCCGCGCTCATGGATCTCGACCCGTTCCTGCTGCTGGACGCGTTTCGTTCAGACGACCCGGACGATTATATCGCCGGTTTTCCGCCGCACCCGCATCGCGGTTTCGAGACCGTGACTTATATCCTCAACGGGCGTATGCGCCACAAGGACAATGCCGGTAACGAGGGCGTGATCGAATCCGGCGGCATCCAGTGGATGACCGCCGGCAAGGGGATCGTGCATTCGGAAATGCCGGAACAGCAGGATGGATTGCTCGAGGGATTTCAACTGTGGATCAATCTACCGGCTGCACACAAGATGGCCTCTCCGGCTTACCAGGAATTCGACCAGGAACACATCCCGACAGAATCAAGAGAAGGCGCCCTGGTTAAAGTGATTACCGGTGAAACTTCGGCCGGTACCCGGGGGCCAGTGAGTCAGCCGCTGACCGATCCGCTGTATCTCGACGTCTCTCTCGATCCGGGTGCCGAATTCGTCGAAGGGCTTGCCGCCGAGCACAATGCGTTCCTTTACGTTATCGAAGGCAGCTTGTTGATTGCAGACAGCAGTGACGAGCTGCTCGAGCTGGGTCGCGATCAGCTGGCCGTGCTCGAACCGGGAGACTCGGTACAGCTACGCGCAGGCGACAATGGTGGAAGATTCCTGCTGGTCGCGGGCAAACCGCTGCAGGAACCGATTGCACGCGGCGGGCCCTTCGTCATGAACACCGCGGACGAAGTTCGCCAGGCGTTCAGCGATTATCAGAGTGGGAACTTTTGAAGATCCACCTCGGCCTGGCCTGGGAACCTGTCAACCCGCGGCTTGGGACGGCTCGGGCATCCTGCTTCGCCCGCCCGCGTACGTCCCTGTACGCGACCCGATGCGTCGGACCGGCGCGATCCGGGAATCAGGACAAATTCCAATGTCCTTGAATGAAGTCGGCCTGCGGCCGGGGTGTTAATACTGGATCCCGGCTCAAGGCCGGGAGGACGAGGGAGCGCAGGCATGCGCTTACAGATGGTGTCGGCCTGCGGCCGGCTTTTTTAGGCTGGATCCCGGATATTCGCTATGCGAATTCCGGGATGACAGGTGAGCGCAGGCATGCACTTACAGATGGTGTCGGCCTGCGGCCGGCTTTTTTAGGCTGGATCCCGGATATTCGCTATGCGAATTCCGGGATGACAGGTGAGCGCAGGCATGCGCTTACAGATGGTGTCGGCCTGCGGCCGGCTTTTTTAGGCTGGATCCCGGATATTCGCTACGCGAATTCCGGGATGACAGGTGAGCGCAGGCATGCGCTCACCTGTCAATTGTTCTGAATGACGATGTTCGGGAACGCCGCCGAATGATCGCGCGCCTTGGTGGCGAGCTTGGCTGCGGTTTTACGCGCGATGTCGCGATAAATCGAACTGATCTGGCTGTCCTGCATCGCCGCCACCGTGGGATTACCGCTGTCGGCCTGTTCGCGAATGCGAATATCGAGCGGCAGCGAGCCCAGCAAATCGACGCCGTGTTCCTCCGACATGCGCGCGCCGCCGCCTTCGCCGAAGATATGCTCGCTATGGCCGCACTGGCTGCAAATGTGAATACTCATATTCTCGATGATGCCGAGCACCGGCACTTCGACCTTTTCGAACATCTTCAATCCCTTGCGCGCATCGAGCAGGGCGATATCCTGCGGCGTGGTGACGATGACCGCACCGCTGACCGGGATTTTTTGCGCCAGGGTTAACTGGGTATCACCGGTCCCCGGCGGCAGGTCGATGATCAGGTAGTCGATATCGCTCCAGCGGGTATCGTTGAGCAACTGCTCCAGCGCCTGGGTCACCATCGGCCCGCGCCAGATCATCGGCGTGTCTTCTTCGACCAGGTAGCCAATAGACATCGACTGAACGCCGTGTCCAATCATCGGTTCCAGGCTTTTGCCGTCGGTCGACTCGGGCTGCCCCTGGCACCCGAGCATGCGCGGAATACTGGGTCCGTAGATATCGGCGTCGAGAATTCCGACCGTGGCGCCCTCGGCCTGCAGCGCCAGCGCGAGATTGACGGCCGTGGTGGACTTGCCCACGCCACCCTTGCCGGAGGCGACCGCGATAATATTCTTGATACCGTCCAGCGGTTTCAGGTTTTGCTGGACCGCGTGCGACTTTATCTGGCTGCTAACCCTGACGTCGACTTCCCCGATCCCTTCGAGACCGGCAAGCGAGGTTTTGATTTCCTGTTTCAACTGCTCGAAGTAACCGGCCGCCGGATAGCCCAGCTGGATTTCGACTTTCCAGTTATCACCATCCTGCTCAATCGACTTTACCGCTTTGCTCGCGACCAGGTCGGTTTCCATATTGGGATCTTGAATTTCACCCAGTTTCGTTTCTATCTGTGATTTATCTATCGACATCGTTATGCAATCGGTTCGGGCTCTCGCCGGGAGCGCGCATTTTACCCGAGCCAGAGATTAAATATCACTTAGTTTTTGTGTGAATGTTCTATACAGGGTCTGGTCCAGACCCTAAAATAGCCTGCTTTTAGCAGCCAAGCCCGTCCCATGAGTGCCAAATCCCGTCAGATTGTCGTTACCAGCGCGTTGCCTTACGCCAATGGCCCGATCCATATCGGCCATATGCTCGAGTACGTGCAAACCGACATCTGGGTGCGCTTCCAGAAACTGCGCGGCCACGAGTGTATCTACGTCTGCGCCGATGACGCACATGGCACGCCGATCATGCTGCGCGCGCAGGCCGAGGGCATTACCCCGGAAGAGCTGATCGAGCGCATGCACAAGGAACACCTGCAGGACTTTACCGACTTCGGGGTCGCTTTCGATAACTACTACAGCACCCATTCGGAAGAAAACCGCTTCTTTGCCGAATATATTTATACCCAGCTGCGCGAAGCCGGGCATATTCGCAGGCGCGTGATTTCACAGGCCTATGATCCGAAGGCGGAAATGTTCCTGCCGGATCGCTTCATCAAGGGCGATTGCCCCAACTGCGGCGCCGGCGGCCAGTACGGCGACAATTGTGAAAACTGCGGCGCCACCTACGCATCAACCGATCTGAAAAACCCGGTATCGGTAGTCAGCGGCGAAACACCGATCGAAAAGGATTCCGAGCAGTATTTTTTCAAGCTGGAAGACTTCGAAGACATGCTCAAAGCCTGGTTCGCCGCGGGCCATGTGCAAACCGAGATCGCCAACAAGATGAACGAGTGGCTGGACGAAGGCCTGCTGGACTGGGACATTTCGCGCAACGCACCCTACTGGGGTTTCGAAATTCCGGACGCGCCGGGCAAGTACTTTTACGTCTGGCTGGACGCGCCGATCGGCTACATGGCCAGCTTCAAGAACTGGTGCGAAGCCACCGGCCACGATTTCGACCACTACTGGAACAAGGACAGCGAGACCGAACTCATTCAATTCGTCGGCAAGGATATCGCGCGTTTCCATACCATGTTCTGGCCGGCAATGCTGCACGGCGCCGGTTTTCGCAAGCCGAGCGCGGTTCACTGCCACGGTTTTCTCACCGTCGACGGGCAAAAGATGTCGAAGTCACGCGGCACCTTTGTCATGGCGCGCACCTATCTCGAGCACCTGAACCCCGAATACCTGCGGTATTATTTCGCCGCCAAACTCGGCCCCGGGATCGACGACATCGACCTGAACCTCGAGGATTTCACCGCGCGGGTCAATTCCGACCTGGTCGGCAAGCTGGTCAACATCGCCAGCCGCTGCGCCGGTTTCATCAACAAGCGTTTCGATGGCAAGCTCGCAGCAAAACTTTCCACCGAGGCTCTCAGCAATCAGTACCTCGAGGCCGCCGACGGCATCGCAAACTACTATGAAAATCGCGAGTTCGGCAAGGCCATGCGCGACATCATGGCGCTTGCGGACAAGGCGAACCAGTACATCGATGAAATGCAACCGTGGGTGACGATCAAGGATGAAGCCCGTCAGCACGAAGTGCAGGATGTTTGCAGCATCGGCCTGAACTGTTTTCGTCAGCTGGTTATCCTGTTGAAACCGGTGTTGCCGAATCTGGCGGCGCAGGCCGAGGCATTCCTCAAGGTCGAGGATTTGCAATGGGCCGACCTCGGCAACAACCTGCTCGACCACTCGATCAACCGTTTCCAGCCCTTGATGACCCGCATCGAGCCGGTATTTATCGAGCGCATGATCGAGGCCACGAAAGAGGATCTCGCCGCGGAGCAGAAAATTCAGCAGGGCGCGGGCGACTCGTCGATCGAAGCGATTGCGCCCGAGATCAACTACGACGACTTTGCCAAACTGGATTTTCGTATCGCCCGGATCGTCGCCGCCCAGCGCGTCGAGAAATCCGACAAACTGCTGCAGCTGACGCTCGATATCGGCAGCGAGACCCGTAACGTCTTCGCCGGCATCGCGGGCGCCTACCAGCCGGAGGACCTGGAAGGCAAACTTACCGTCATGGTGGCCAACCTGGCGCCGCGAAAAATGCGTTTCGGCCTGTCCGAGGGCATGGTGCTGGCGGCGGGCAGCGGCGACACCGAGCTCTATATTCTCAATCCGGACACGGGCGCCAAACCGGGAATGCGAGTCAGCTAACTTGTTTTTCCGATTCCTGCTAACGAGCCTGTTACTGGCGGGCATTACGGGCTCGCCCGCCGTTGCGCTGGATTCCAAGAAAATTTACCAGGTCAACGAGGACCGCGTTTTTCAGATTCGCGTGCTCAATCGTGAAACCGGCAAGAAATCCAGCATCGGTTCGGGCTTCATCGTCGGCGACGGCAAGCAGATTGCGACCAACTATCATGTCATCGGCCAGGTTATCCTGGAACCCGACGTATTCTATATTTCCTACCTCGGCAAAGACGGGCAGGAAGGTGAACTCAGGCTGCTCGGACTCGACGTCGCGCGCGATCTGGCCCTGCTCGGCGCCGACGAAGCGGTCGGCGAACCGATCAAAATGAGCCCACTGCCGCCGCGCGGCGCGCCGATATTCGCGATGGGCAATCCACTGGACCTGGGGCTTAGCATCGCGGTTGGCACCAACGGCGGCATTTTGAATCAAACCGACGACAGCCGCATACTCTTCTCGGGTAGTCTCAACCCGGGCATGAGCGGTGGTCCAACCTTTAACGACCAGGGGGAGGCCATCGGCATCAACGTTGCCACCGCACGCAACGCTATCAGTTTCATCGTGCCTTCGCGTTTCCTGACCGACCTGATCGAACAATCCGCCGCGGGCGCATTCGACGCTGGAGACGACCTCAAACTGGAGGTAGCGCGCCAGGTGCTGGCCTACGAAAACAACTACATCGCACAATTGCTGGCAAGCGAATGGCCGGAACTCGACCTGCGACAGTTCAGCTTGCCCGGCGTGATTTCACCGACCGTGCGCTGTTGGGATAACAGCGCCAAACTCAGCGCCATTGCACGTTACAAGCGTTACCAGATACGCTGCGCCAACAAGAACCACGTTTATCTCGATGAAGACAACAAGTTCGTCGGCGATCTGATTTATGAATACTTCTGGCTCGAATCCGAAGAGCTTAACGCAATCCAGTTTTACAACCTGTATGAAAACCTTAACAAGGATCAGATCGACTCAAAAATGGACCGTGACATCGTCAGCAATTTCAACTGCGAAACCTGGTTTGTCGAGGTATCGGGCCAGGAACTAAAAGCCAATCTTTGCCGGCGGGAGTATGTCGAATACAAAGGCATGAGTGATGTCCTGTTTACCGCCGCGCTGACGGGTCATAAAAACAAGGGCTTCTTTATCACGCTGATCATGACCGGGGTCGAATACGCATCGACCCTGCCGCTGATTCAAAAGTTTCTGGAGCATAGCGAATGGCGGCCCTGATTCTCGAGATCAGCACGCGCGGCCTGCATCGATACCAGCCGATCGAGCGCGAAGTCACTACCGTCGGGCGCGCCCTGGACAACGATATTATCCTCTCCGATCCGACGGTGGCGCCCCACCATTTGAAGATTATTCGCCATGGCGATGATTCGGTGGAAATCGTCAACCTGACAGAAGTCAATCCGACGCGCATCGGCGGCCATCAGCGAGCGTCACTGGTAACCGAAGCATTACCCGTCAGTCTCGAAATCGGTCGCGTGCAGGCGCAGCTGTTGCCGCAAACCTTCGCCGTGGCGGCAACCCGGCCACTTGCCGGTGGCGGTCGCCGTGGCCACCTGTTCGGACATGCCTCCTGGGCGGTGATCCTGGTGCTGGCCTGCCTGATCGCAGGGGCTCTCGAGTTTTACCTCAATTCCTACAACAGCTTCAAATGGAGCGATGTGCTCAAGTACGTCCTGCGCGAAACCGTGTTGACGATCGGTGCTTTCGTGCTCGCGCTGACGATCCTCGAACGACTGCTGGTGAATCGCTGGGAAATCCGGCAGCTGGTCACATCGATGTCGCTGATATACCTGTTTTACTATTGTTCGGCGTATTTCGTCGACGCGTTGAATTACCTGTTTTCGGCGAGTTGGCCGTCGACCCTGTTCCGTTTCGGCTGGTACCTGGGGCTCATCCCCTGCGCGATCGCGCTTTACCTGATCCATATATCGCACCTCAAAAGAAGCAGGAGCATCATTCTCGCCGTTCTGATTGCGAGCCCGATAGCGGTGCCTTCTATTCTGCAGAGCCCGGAGCTAAGAGCGATGCTTGACGATTTCAGCTCGGCAGCCCGCTACCACAACAGCCTCAGCTCGATGGATCTGCATCTCAAGTCAAAGGTCAGCATCGAGACTTTCATCCAACAGGCGAAAAATCTCGCCCCGGGCGCCTACGCCGACTGACGCACTCCCCGCTGCGCGCCTGATCTATTTGAAGTTTTAATAAAGACCTCTGCTAAATCCTGTGTTTTTAACCGGGGTCAGGCCTTATAATCGCGCCCATGTCGGAATATCTGTTACTTTTAATTGGCACCGTTTTCGTCA
Organism: uncultured Gammaproteobacteria bacterium; assembly: GCA_963768295.1. Taxonomy (GTDB): domain Bacteria; phylum Pseudomonadota; class Gammaproteobacteria. Next base: position 28,012 of record CAVYHN010000037.1, read on the forward strand.
ACAACATCGTGTTGGCAAAGTTTCTCGGCTTATGCCCATTTATGGGCGTCTCGCGCAAGGTCGAAACCGCGATTGGAATGAGCGCGGCGACCACCTTCGTGCTAACCCTGTCGGCGGTGCTGAGCTACCTGATCAACAGCTGGATACTGGCGCCGCTCGAACTCGAGTACCTGCGCACTATCGCCTTTATCATCGCGATCGCGGCGGTAGTCAATTTCACCGAAATGGTAGTGCATAAAACCAGCCCGCTACTGTATAACGTGCTCGGAATTTTCTTACCGCTGATCACCACCAACTGCGCCGTGCTCGGGGTCGCTTTGATCAACGTGCAGGAGCAGAACAGCTTCTTCGAATCCGTGATTTACGGATTCGGCGCCGCGCTCGGTTTTTCGCTGGTTTTGATACTGTTTGCCGCGATGCGCGAACGCATCAACGTCGCCGACGTGCCGGCGCCATTCAGGGGTTCGGCGATCGGCCTGGTCACCGCGGGACTGATGTCGCTGGCCTTCATGGGCCTCGGCGGACTGGTCAAGGTCTAACCCGTGTTGCTCGCAATCTTCACCATCAGCCTGATGGCTGGATTATTTGGCCTGATACTCGGTTACGCCTCGATCCGTTTCAAGGTCGAGGGCAACCCGGTGGTGGACCAGATCGATGCCCTGCTGCCGCAAACCCAGTGCGGTCAGTGCACCTATGCGGGCTGCCGCCCCTACGCCGAGGCCATCGCCAACGGCGAAGCACCGATCAATCAATGCCCGCCCGGAGGCCAGGCGACTATCGTTGCGCTCGCCGACCTGCTCGATACCGAGGTGCTTAAGCTCAACGCCGAGCATGGCGAGCATCTCGACGTTCCGCTGGTGGCGGTGATCGACGAACAAACCTGCATCGGCTGCACGCTTTGCATCCAGGCCTGCCCGGTGGATGCGATTCTCGGCGCCGCCAAACATATGCACACCGTCATCGCCGACGAATGCACCGGTTGCAAGCTGTGCCTGCCGCCCTGCCCGGTCGACTGTATCGAGATGGTGCCTGAGCGACAAACCATCGACGACTGGAAATGGTCGAACCCGCTCGACCAGCTGGAGCTGGCACAAGATGGCTAGCACTCGGTTATATCACTTCCACGGCGGGCTGCATCTCGACGGTCACAAGGCCGAATCGCTGACACAGGAACTGCGACAGGCGAGCCTGCCTGCACGATTAATCCTGCCGCTGAGACAACATATCGGTGACTACAACAAACCACTGGTCGATGTCGGCAATCGAGTATTGAAGGGCGAGGTCATCGCCACTAATTCATCGCTGATCTGCGCCGCGGTACATGCTCCGACCTCCGGCATCGTCAGCGCCATCGGCAATTACCCGGTGCCACATCCGTCGGGGCAACCGGATCGTTGCATCGTCATCGACGTCGACGGCAAAGACGAGGCGGCCGAGACCGACACAATCGACCCGCGAGACCTCGAGCCCGAGGAACTGATCCAGCGCATCTGTCGCGCCGGTATCGTCGGCCTCGGCGGCGCCGCCTTCCCCACTTCGCCGAAACTGTCGCGCGGCAAGATGCATGACGTCGACACCCTGATTATTAACGGAGTCGAATGCGAACCCTATATTACCTGTGACGATATGCTGATGCGGCATTACGCCGCGGAAGTGATTCGCGGCAGCGGTTACCTGCAGCAAATCCTGGGGCCAAAAACGACGCTTATCGCCATCGAGGATAATAAACCCGAAGCGATAGCGGCGCTGCGACAGGCGCTAGCCGCTCACCCGCTGGCAAACACCGAAATTCTTGCGATCCCGACGATCTACCCATCCGGCGGGGAAAAACAGTTGATCCAGATTCTGACCGGCAAGGAAGTACCGCACGGACAACTCGCCTTCGATATCGGCCTGCTGTGTCAGAACGTCGGTACCTGCGTGGCGATAACGCGCGCGCTCGAACAGGACCAGCCGTTGATCTCGCGTATCGTCACCTGCACCGGCAACAACATCGAACAACCGGGCAACTGGGAAGTGCGTCTCGGCACTCCGATCAGGCACCTGATCGAACAGGCAGGCGGCTATAAAAATGCCGCTGATCCTTACCTGGTCATGGGCGGTCCGATGATGGGATTCGCGCTATCCGACGATAGCCTGCCGATCGTCAAGGCTAGCAACTGCATCATGGTCATGCACGAGGAAACCATACCGCACGCGCCTGGCTATCATGATGAATGCATTCGCTGCAGCAAATGCACCGAGGTTTGTCCGGCGCAGCTGCTGCCGCAGCAACTCTACTGGCATGCGCGCGCCAAAGCCTACGACCGCACCCAGGAATTCAACCTGTTCGATTGCATCGAGTGCGGTTGCTGCTCCGCGGTTTGCCCGAGCCAGATTCCGCTGGTGCAGTATTACCGCGCCGCCAAAAGCGAAATACGTGCGGCGCAAAAAGCGCAGTTCAAATCGGATCGGGCGCGCGCGCGTTTCGAATTTCGCGAAAAACGGCTGCTGTTGAAGCAACAGGCGGACGAGGAACGTCGCCGCCTCAAGCGCGAGGCACTGAAAAAGAAACGGCTGCAACGCGGGGGCAGCGATGATGCGGTGCCCGATCCGGTACAGGCCGCGCTGGAACGCGTCAAGGATCGCAAGAAAGCGCTCGAGGAAGAGACCCGATGACCCGCGTTATCGTTTCTTCACCCTATGTCGCCCCCGGTAATTCGCTCAAGCGGCTGATGATCCAGGTCATCGTCGCGCTGCTGCCCGGCACGATCGCTTATGCCTGGTTTTTCGGGCCGGGGGTCATCGTCAACATCACGCTGGCGATTATTTTCGCGCTGGCCTTCGAAGCCGCCATCCTCAGGCTGCGCGCCAAACCGGTGATGCCGCATCTAACCGATTTCAGCGCCGTGGTCGCAGCCTGGCTGTTTGCGCTTTGCCTGCCGATGCATGCGCCCTGGTGGCTGGTGGCGGTGGGCATGGGTTTCGCCATGGTCGCGGGCAAACATTTGTATGGCGGGCTCGGGTTCAATCCCTTCAATCCGGCGATGGTCGGCTACGTGGTATTGCTGATCTCGTTTCCGCGGGAAATGACGACCTGGTACCTGCCGGCCGCGGTCAGCGGTCAGACGCTGAGCCTGGTGGAGTCGATCGCCTACAGTTTTGGCAGCGTCGATATCGGCCAATGGGACGCGCTCAGCTCGGCCACCCCGCTGGACCAGGTCAGGAGCGGCATCGGGCAAAATATTCCGATCGATGAAATTCGGCAAGCGCCGCTGTTCGGCCATTATGGCGGCACAGGTTGGGAATGGATTGCGCTGTGGTGGTTTGTCGGTGGGGTTTACCTGCTGCTCACAAAAACTATCCGCTGGCATATTCCACTATCGCTCCTGGCCGCGGTGATGTCCCTGTCGCTGCTATTTTATCTGATCGATCCGGCGATTTACGCTTCGCCGCTGTTCCACCTGCTGTCGGGCGCCGTCGTTATCGGTGCTTTTTTCATTGCCACCGACCCGGTCAGCGCGGCCACCACCGACCTCGGCAGGATTTACTACGGCCTGATGATCGGCAGCCTGATTTACGTCATTCGGGTCTGGGGCGGTTATCCCGACGGCATCGCCTTCGCGGTACTGCTGGCGAACATGTGCGTGCCGCTGATCGACTACTATACGCAGCCGCGCGTCTACGGCGAAAAATGATCGCGATCAGCCGCCGCCAAATCCTGATCTCCGGGGCCTTCCTGTGGCTGTTCGCGGTTGCCGGCACCAGCCTGGTCGCGGTCACCGAATTCACGACCGCAGACGCAATCGTCGAAAACGAGCGCCAGGTGTTGTTGCGCAATCTCTACGCCCTGCTGCCGCCCGAGCGGCTCGACAACGATATCGCCAACGACACGCTGGAATTGCCGGCGTCGCCATTGCTCGGCACCGAATCATCAACCACCGCCTACCGCGCGCGCAGGCAGGGTGAACCGGTGGCGGCCATCTTCAACAGCATCGCGCCCGACGGTTACAACGGCAAAATTCATCTGCTGGTCGGGGTTAACGTCGACGGCAGCCTGGCCGGTGTACGCGTCATCAAGCATGCCGAAACCCCGGGCCTGGGCGACGGCATCGAGATCCGGAAAACCCCCTGGATCAAAGGTTTTGACGGCAGATCGCTGCACAATCCGGAAGCCTCCGGCTGGCGCGTCAAACGCGACGGCGGTGAGTTCGACCAGCTCACCGGCGCCACCATCACGCCGCGCGCGATCGTCTCGGCCGTCAGGAACACGCTGCTGTACTATCAGCAGAACGCTGATATGATTTTCAAATGAAGGAATGCGTATGACTGACGGCAGCGAAATAACCAGAAACGGCCTGTGGAGCAATAACGTTGCCCTGGTGCAACTGCTCGGCCTTTGCCCGCTGCTGGCCGTAACCAGTACCGTGGTTAACGGCATCGGCCTGGGCATCGCGACCCTGATCACCCTGGTGTTATCGAATACGATCGTTTCGTTGATCCGAGGATTTCGTGCGCAAGGAAGTGCGCCTGCCGGTGTTCGTGCTGATCATTGCGTCCCTGGTTACGATGATCGAGCTGGCAATGAAGGCGCTGTTCTACGATCTCTACCTCGTGCTCGGCATTTTTATTCCGCTGATCGTCACCAATTGCGCGATCATCGGCCGCGCCGAGGGTTTCGCCTCGCGCAACCCGGTTGGGCCGGCCGCGCTCGACGGCCTGATGATGGGCATGGGCTTCCTGGTGGTGCTCGCCCTGCTCGGCGGCCTGCGCGAAATCATCGGCTTCGGCACCCTGTTCGCCAACGCCGAACTGATGTTCGGCGCCGGCGCACAGGCGCTAACCATCACGCTAAATCCGGACTACGGCGGCTTCCTGCTCGCGGTGTTACCGCCAGGCGCATTTTTCGGCCTGGCAATCCTGATCGTCGCCAAGAACTGGCTGGACCTGCGACCCGCGGAGAAAACCCAACCCGTCGACGCCCTGCCAGAAGGCCTATGAATCCGCAAAAACGGCATGAAATATTTTCGCGCCTGCGCGAACACATCAAACAGCCGCGCTCCGAGCTCGAATACCGTTCGAACTTCGAACTGTTGATTTCGGTGTTGCTGTCGGCGCAGGCTACCGACGTCAGCGTCAACAAGGCCACCGCCCGACTCTACCCGGTGGCGAACACGCCCGAGAAAATGCTCGCGCTGGGCGAAGATGGCGTCAGGGATTACATCAAGACCATTGGCCTGTTCAACTCGAAAGCCAAAAATGTCATTGCCACCTGCAAAATCCTGATCGAGCAGCACCATTCCGAGGTACCCGACGACCGCACCGCGCTCGAAGCCCTGCCGGGCGTGGGCCGTAAAACCGCCAACGTTATCCTCAACGTCGCCTTCGGCCACCCAACCATCGCGGTCGACACGCACATCTTCCGCGTTTCGAACCGCAGCGGGATCGCGCCCGGCAAAGACGTGCTCGCGGTCGAAAAAAAACTGCTCAAGTTCGTGCCCGAGGAATTCAAACTCGACGCGCATCACTGGCTGATCCTGCACGGACGTTACACCTGCATCGCGCGTAAACCGCGTTGCGGCAGCTGCATCATCGAAGATCTGTGCGAATTCAAACAGAAGAATATCGAGTGACCCATGTTTCAATCGCGTGACGAAGTACGCCAGGTTTACCTGAACGTCTGGCACAAGATGCAACAGCAGCAGTTGCTCGAACCGATGGAGGCGCTGATCGCCGACGTGATCGAAGCCCATCCCGAGTACCATGCGCTGCTGGCCGATAGCGCCGAAATCAAGCAGCAGGAGTTTACCCCCGAGCAGGGTCAGACCAACCCGTTTCTGCACATGGGCATGCATATCGCGTTGCGCGAACAGGCGGGCGCCGACCGCCCTGCGGGAATAAAATCGATTTACCAGCGACTGCTGGCGGCGCAGGGTCAGCACGAGGCCGAACACGCGATGATGGAATGCCTCGGACAAGTCCTGTGGAACGCTCAACGCGGCGCGCAACTTCCCGACGAAGCCGAATATCTCGACTGCCTGAGAAAGTTATCAGCCTGAGATTTACCTCGCGCTGAATCGACTATAATCTAGCGATCTGAAGACTCAGGCAAGCGCCATGGCGAACCCATTCAAACTACTGGTACTACCCGGCGACGGCATCGGCCCCGAAGTGGCGGCGGCGGCGCTACGCGTGTTCCAGAGACTTTGCCAGCTCGAAGCCATCGACACCGAGATCCAGCATGATTTACTGCACGGCGCGGCCTGGGAGAAATACGGCACTTTTTGTCGCGACCAAACCGTGGTCACGGCAAAGCGGTCCGATGCTTTACTGATCGGTGCCGTTAGTGGT
>CAVYHN010000038.1:0-31546 GCA_963768295.1 uncultured Gammaproteobacteria bacterium
GGTGACATGGCAGTAGCCTGACCCTTGTTTGCAACAGATTGAAAACGGATCTCACTTTTCATTGATCTGTTTGTCTGCAGGATCAGTGCCTTGAAGATAAAAAAGCTTAATTGAGGCTTGCCGAGAAGGAACTAGTACCTGAGAATTTCGAGATGGTTGAGAATACTCTCGACTCCTGGCGCTAACCGATTGTTCTTGGAAAATGCAAAATGAAGGCCAACTAGCTCGCCTACATCAATGCAAGACAGGTTCTTGTGTTTCCCGCCTAATTCAAGCCCTGCTTTCGAAGAATAGAAAACATAGTCCGCGCGGCCTTTGTTCAGAAGCTCTAATGAGCGGTCGATATAGTTGCTGAAGTGAATATTAATATGATTTATTCTCGAATCACTGAGAAATGGATAACTGTATCCAGTATTGAGTGTAGATACCAAAGTCGAACCGGCCATTAAGTCCGAAAGCGAGTCAAATTTCTCGTCAGAAGCTCTCATATCTTTTCTTGAACAGACGATATTTTGGATTGTCATGTAGGGCTTTTCAAAATAGTGAATCCAGGCTTCTCGCTCCTTGATCCACATCAGGAAAGGAAAAGCGTCGATAACGTTGTTTTCGAAAGCCCAGCGGGCACGGCCAATGGGCATCTCCGCCCATTTGATTTCGAAATCTGATCTCAGGCTTTGTTCAATATAGTCAATTAGAGGTCCTTTTGGCACGTTCTCTTTCTCGGAATACACCAACGGTGGATACTCGACATATCCGAGACGAAGCAATTCTCCTCCTGAAGCAAGTCCGCAATACAGAAAAATGATAGAGAGACTTAATGATCTCATAAACATGCAGAAAATATAGCAGGTACGACGAATTTTGGAAGCAAGCACATTTTTATCAGTAGGGTTAAGTGTCACCTAACGCCTCGCATCAGCGGCCCAGCTTTGCTGGGTCCGACTGCATGCGCTTGTTATGCGTTTTGAAGCATTTTCTCATAATAGTGGTCTGTGTATTCTCGCCCATCTTTTGTCTCTGTTTCAGTTCGATAAATAATATACCCCATTCCCGAATACATGGACTTTGCGGATTCAAATCGATCGTCAGTATCAACCAAGATTCTTGAGATATCGGAAGAAGCACAATAATTTTCAATTTGTTTGATGATTGACTTTCCTAAGCCCTTACCTCGATGTTGGTGGTTGATCCTGACTCGCTTAATCTCAGCTGTGCTGGAATTGACCAGGCGAAGACAACCGAAGCCTACAATGTCGGCTTCATGCTCGACAACCCAAACTTTCCCCCCTTTCTTAATGTAGTGCTCGTGAATCGAATACACATCAGCATTCCACTCGTACTTGCGTTGATCGTCTGCAAACTCTGGGAAAAATTCCCTCATGAATTCTTCTTGAAGACTTATGATTTGAGACTGATCAATTGGGGCAAATTCTCGAATCATGGTACTAACGCATAACAGCTCATTTAGAAGGCCTTCGGCCCTCTAATATATATTAGAGGGCGCGCATTATTAATTTTTTTAGGGTTTTTGGGCATGATAAGTGCTGGATTACGAATATGAAAATATGGCCCAGACGAATTCACTTTTGTCAGAGTGGAACAGGCCATCTTAACGCATTGATTTATCGCGTTATGCTGGCAATAGAGGTAATGATAATCCGATAATCCGGGCATCAAAACTTAAATGAGGAAGATAGGAGCCTTAAGCTACTTTTGCCCGCCACTAAGCACGAATCCCCGGTTCGCTTCAAACCCCACCAGCAGTATCTGTGCATGATCGATAGTAACCTGTTGTTCGAGCTGGTGATTGAAGCCTTCGATGCGCACGCTGTCGTTCATTTTCAGGCTCAGGCGATGCTCCCCGACGGGGACTTTTGCCTTATGGAAGACATCGACGCCGCCGTCGCCGAAGAATCCGGGCGGTGGCAGGGCGACGCTGTAAAACGGCTGATCGTCAAGCAGGGCCTCGATGGTTACCGGCGAGCGCTCGCGCTCGCAGTCTTCGAGTTTGCGCATGTTCGGCGGTAGTTTGTTGAGCTCTTCCTGGCTTAGCCGGCGGCAGGGTTCGCGCAGTTGACCAGCATGGGAAAAAGCGATGGTGATCACTGCCTGGTCGTCAGCGATGATCTTGACCGACGGCGAGGTCGCGAAGTACCAGATCAGCGCCATGAAGACCATGTAGTTAAATGCCTGCAGCGCGAAGCGCAGCGGTTTATTGCCGAACCCCGCCATCACTCTGTCCCCGCGGCGCCACTTGCGGCGGCGCGGTTGAGTTCGAGCAGATGCTGGCGGAACTCGGCGAGGTCGGCTTCGACCGAGCGCAGATCGGGTTCTGCGGCGCCGTGGATGCGGATGCGTTCGCGCTCTGCACGTGCGCGCAGACTCGGTTTGCGCTCACCGGCGAAACGCAGGCGGGTCCAGCTATTGCCGAAGCGATAAAAACAGTCGTTCTGGCGGCAACCGATGACCATGACGCCATCGGCGCCCAGCTTGAGCGCGTACTCGACCAGCGTCGGTGGCAGCATACCGCTGCAGATGAGGCGCAGGCCGCGGGTGTCTTCGCGCTCGAGGCGATCGACGTTGAGGCCGTGCTCGCAGCCGAATACCAGAATCTTTGGATCTCCCGGCATCGCGGCCACGGTTTCACACACCAGGCGGCGCATTTCATCGACCGGTAGTTGCGGCATGTCGATGCCGGTCTTGAGCGTTTCGCGCGCGGAGCGAAACGGGTTCGACGCCGGGCAGGAGCCCGCGCAAATTCCACAGGCGCCGCACAAAGACGGGTTAACCACTACTTCGTGCTCGTAGCGCGCGCCGTCGGTGCGCGCCTGCACGGTGATGGCGTCGAACGGGCAATCCTCGAAACAGAGGCCGCAACCGTTGCAGTGCTCGAGGTCGACCACCGCCTTGGCGCCGTCTTTTTTCGGCAGCAGCCACGGCAGGGCCATCAACAACAGGGTAACCGACGTGGTCAGTATCCAGACCCGTTGCGCCGGCCAGATTTCGAGCAGTGGGTAGACGTTCAGGTAAAACCAGTCGATATGTAGCTCCAGCGGTACGCGGTCGAGGCTGGCTGGCGCGTGGCTTAGGGCCGGCTGATACAGCGACAGCGCCAGCAGCGCAAAAAAGGTGCCCATGGCAAGTCCGCGTGGCGGATTGATGTTGACGTTGGACAGGCGCGTGACGTGCAGCCACAGCATGAACACCAGTATCAGCGGCTGCCCCAGCAGGTGCAGGAACTCGATCAGGATAAAGAAGCGGTCGGTCATGCCGCCGGAGACGAAGTTGCGCGTCATCGCGCCCGAGAATATCGGCAACGCGTCCATCAGCTGCGCCGAACCGACCGCGATGTATTGCGCCAGTTCATCCCATACCAGCCAGTAACCCGTGATGCCCAGGGTAACGATCATCCACAGGTTGGGCACGCCGGTGACCCAGGAAAACCAGCGGAAGCCGCGATAACGACCGGAGGCAAACTCCTTGAACATGTGCAGCAGCACGGTGACGACCACGGCGTCAGAGGCGTAACGATGCAGGCTGCGCATGATGCCGGCCGCGTACCACTGCTCATGGGTCATGTATTCCACCGACGCGTGCGCGCCTTCGACGCTGCCGTGAAACGGGATGAACAGGTAAATGCCGCTGATCAGGATAATCCAGAACAGGAAAAACGACAGCGTGCCGAGGTGGTACAACGGATTCCACTCGCTGCCGAAGGAAAGATTGAACCATGACTCGAGCGCCAGATAGACGCGCTTGACCGGATTGACTATCACCTGATCGTTTTCTCTTTATGCTGGATGAAACAGAATTGGAATTCGAACTCTACCTAAGTCCTGGCCAGGACGATCTGACTAAAGTCAAATCTGCCGCCGTCAATGCCAGCCGCGCACCACGACAGTACCGGCAATGCCGATAATCGTGGCGCCGATCAACATGCCGATAAACAGTGAATAATCGAAATAGTAACCGTCGCGCGCCGGATCGTAGGTGGTGCAAAACAGCTTGATGCGGTTGACCAGGTTGGTCAGCAGCGGTTGCTCCGGCGGCGAACGTCCCAGCACCAGTTCGATCAACGGGTCCACCAGCAGCGGGGTGTCGAACACCTGCCCGTAGACCTGGCGGTAAACCTTGCCCTCGGCATCGAGAACCGTCACCTGGATCAGGTGATCGAAGCCGGCCGACGAGGGAAAGTAAAGAAATCCGATATCCCGTGACAGCGCATCGACGGTTGGTTTGTCGCTGCTCAGCAGCTGCCAGTTCTCGTCATAAACGCCCTGTTTGCTGGCGAAGAAACGCATCGCGTCCGGGGTGTCGACCGCGGTATCGAAACCGATCAGCGCCACGTTGAAGCTGTCGTCACCGAGCGCGTCACGTGCTTTTTCCACCACCGTCGACAGGTGCCGCGTGGTCATCGGGCAGATCTGGTAGCAGCTGGTGTAAACCATGGAGAGCACCAGCGGCTTGCCCCTGAGCTGATCCAGCGTCACCGGGTTACCGTTGACATCGGTAAACCGATGCTGGCCGACAGAGCTGCCGACCGCGGCCTGGCTGGTGGCCAGCGCCTCGTCGTAATCGAAGGCTTCCTGCCCAGGGGATTGCGTATTGGCCTGGGTGACAGGCAAAAGCGTCATATGCAGTATTAATCCACATATGAGAAAGAGTTGGCGCATGGGATTGGGCTCGATATTTAGCCTAACAGTAGCACGTCGAGCACGGCGCAAACCAGCAGCAACACCAGTTGCAGTAGCGAGGCAAAGAAGCTCTTCATCGCAACCCGTGGAGCCGGATCTTTGATCATCAGGTAGTTGTGGTAAATGAAATAGCCACCACCACCCGCGGCGCCGGCCAGATAAATCCAGCTCATGCCATAGAAAAACGGCAGAATCGAAATACCGACCAGCAGCAGCGTGTTGAGCATGACCACTTCTGCACAGCGATGGTTGCCGATGATTACCGGCAGCATGGGCACGCCGGTTTTGGCGTAATCCTTGTTCTTCGCGATCGCCAGGCTCCAGAAGTGCGACGGGGTCCACAGGAACAGCACGACCGCCAGCAGGATCGGCACCGGCCCGAGGTTCGGGTCGACCGCTGCCGCGCCGGCAAGCACGGCGAAGCTGCCCGAGGCGCCACCGATGACGATATTGATCCAGGAGCGGCGCTTCAGCCACACGGTATAAACGATGGCATAGAAAAATGCGCCGAGGAAAATATAAAACGCCGCGGGCAGGTTCAGGATCAGTGCCGCCGGCACCACACCGGCGAGCAGCAGCAGGGCGATGATGCCGAGCCAAAGCGGGCGCTTGCGAAAATATCCGGTGACGAACGGGCGGTTGCAGGTACGCGCCACCTTGCGGTCGATATCGACTTCGTAGTACTGGTTAAACGCGCCGGCGGCGCCGGCCGAAATCAACACCGCAAAGCAAAGCACCAGCATTTCGAAACCGCTGGGTTGCGGGCCCGGGGTAATCACCATGGCAACCAGCGCGGTCAGCATCATGATCACGCCGATGCGCAGCTTGAGCAGGTTGGAGAGCTGGCCGAACAGGTACTTCAGCCCCCTGCTATCGACTGCTTCGGCGCGGGACAAAGCATAGTTCCCGCGCCCAGCCGACATTTTTGCTAACTGAGAGGCCATACCGAAGACAGGTAATCCCAGTTAATGAAGTAGTACACGACGAAACACACCAGCAGGGCTAGCGCCAGCACGAAGGTGCCGGGGGCCTCCATCCCGCCGGAGCCATGCTGCTCGACCGCGAGCTTCGGCGCCATCGGCAGACGCTCGGGTTGAACGACGTCATAAGACGACGGCGCCAGCGGTACGCCAAAGCCCTGGAACAGACCGGCGGACTCGTCGAGCTTCTTGCCGAACAGCAGCGAACCGACGGTAACGATCAGGTACATCGCGCCACCGAGCACCCCGAGCACACCACCGATTCCGGCGACTCCCATCATCGTGTAGGCCGTGCCAGAGTACTCGAAGGCGAGTGCCGCGCCGGTGAAATCCATATCCCAGTGCCGCCGCGATACGCCAAGCGTACCCGCGCCAAGCATGAACAGGATCATCAACGTCATCCCAGCCGAGAACACGTAAGGCTGCCACCTGGCCATCCACGGCAGGAACACTGCGCGTCTGAACAGCACCGGAATCAGCAGGTAGGTCAGCGCCATGAATGCCAGCGTGGTGCCCACCGCGACCGTGGCGTGGAAATGCGCCGGTACGTAAATGGTGTTGTGGATAATCAGGTTGATCTGCTCGGTGCCCATGACCACGCCGGTGATACCGCCGATGAAACCGAAAATGATCAGCGACAGGAAAAATCCCGAGAATACGGGGTTACCCCAGGGCGCCTTGCGCAGCCACTCGAACATGCCCTTGGTGTAACCCTTGGCACGCTGCGCGACCTCGACCGAGCCGGGCACGGTAAGCCCGTGAATCATGCTAGCCAGCACCGCCAGGTACATCGCGTAACTGGTATTGAACACTTTCCACTCCGAGCTGATGCCCGGATCCACCAGGATGTGGTGCGCGCTTGCCAGCTGCAGGAACAGGATATAGAGCAGGAACGCGAAGCGGCTGACTTTTTCCGACATGGGTCGGGCACCGAACAATACACCGGCGATCAGGTACCAGACCGACACGTGCGCGGCAACGTTGATTTGCTGCGACGAGTGACCGAGGCCCCACCAGATAACGCGGTACATGGCCGCATCGATATGGCCGATGTAGCCAATCGACCAGAGAAAGGTCGGCACCAGGATAATCGCACCGCAGGCGATGGTGAAGACCGCGATAATGCACGCGGTCAGCGCGCCGAAGGTCACCAGCGGAATCGAGCCTTCGTAGGTCTTGTCGTCGCGCGCGATAACCAGGGTTCCGAGGAAGACGAAACAACCGATCAGCGCACCCACGGCGAACAGGATCAGCCCGAGGTAAAAATGCGGGGCCGCCTGCATCGGCGCGTAGGACGTCATCATGACGCTGGAATTGCCCTGCAGCACCGCGATGTTATTCATCACCATGCCGATGATCATCAGCGCAAAACCCGCCCAGGCCCAGCGTGGCGCGGCCAGGCGCGTGCGCAGCAGCGTCGACGAGGCGAAATAGAGAATTGCCATTTCGAAAAAGATGATCCAGAAAATCAACGCGTTGATGCCGTGAGCGGTCAATACCTGGTAAAACAGATCGGCGGGCAGCAGGTGCACTTCCTGCCAGCGGGTCAGGATAACGCCCAGCGCGAGAATACCGGCAATCAACAGGGAGACAGCAGCGGCGACCGCGTTCGCCTTCATCAGGCTTTCGGCCGACTTGTCAAAATAGAAACCCGAATCCGGGCAAACTCGGAACTGTGCCATTTTAATTCTCCTTCACGTAGATTTTACCGAGCATCAGGTGGTGTCCAATGCCGCAGTATTCGTTACACACCACTGTGAATTCGCCCGCCTGATCCGGAGTCACCGTAATCACCATTTCATAGCCCGGAAGGATTTGCAGGTTGATATTGACCGGTTGCAGGGAGAAGCCGTGATTCCAGTCCATCGACGACAGGTGCAGACGGTAGGACTGGCCTTTCTCAAGTTCGAGGATCGGGTACCACTGCCACAGGCGGCCAAGCATGTAGACATCGCTACCCGCGGGTGGTTTTACGACTGGAATGCCGGCCTGGACGAGCGGACTACCGTCTTCGTTTTTAACCTGGTATTGGGCGACCATTTCATCGACCCTCTCCTGAAATCTTTGCGGCGTCGTCTGGTAAGCCTCGTTAGACAGGTTCTGCTTTCCGTAGATATGCCAGTAGGGCATCATGAAAAACATGATCAGGCACCAGACCAGTGCGATCCCGATCCAGAGCACTTCCTCTTTACCGATCGGTGTATTCCACCAGATCCGTTCCGACGGGGGTAAGAATGAACTCATTTGATATTCTCCTTGGGAGTTATGGAGCTACCGGGATGGTTGCGATTTCCATGATGCCCCACAGGATGTAAAACACGGTGGGCATCACAATCCCCAGGAACAGCAGCAGGAACGGATTTTCGAGAACACGTTGAAAGAAAGGAATTCGTTCGGGTGTAGGAATCGGATCTTCTTCGGACATGGCAAACCTCTTAATTATTAGTAGGCCTTATAGTCACCTTGTGCAGTCCACGCACTCGTACCTGCCCAGGTCGCTGAATGCGTTAAAATACCGGCTCACAACTGGTGAAGATTTTGGTATCTGGCAGATTACCCAAGCAGACGCAAAATTGATTTGATAAATGTCAAATCAAGCTCTGCGGCCAAACTGGCGTGTTATCAAAGAGGAATTACACGGCTTTAGCGGGGTTTGACATTGGTCAATTTGCGCGCCAAGCTGCCATGTTAGCTTTGCACATCCACCCACCAACCACCCTTGCTGGCACCTGCTGATGGCATTAATTAAATGGCGAGACGAATACTGCACCGGAATCGAGGGGGTCGATTTCGAGCACGAAGCGCTCATTAACCAGATTAACTCGATTTACGAGATGGTCGCGAACCAGGCCGACAGGGATCTGGTTATCGACAGCCTCGGCGAAATCTACGGCAGCATCTCGGCCCATTTCGCGCTCGAGGAACAAATGATGCTGCGGCACGATTATGACCACTACCAGCAACACCGCGCGGATCACGAACGCCTGCTGGACGACATTCGCGACATCACCGAGGAATTCGAAAACACGGTTAAACTGGATGAAGCCGAATTCCAGCAAAAGCTGGCCAACTGGTTCCAGCTGCACTTCAAAACCCATGATTCACGTCTGCACAACCTCGCTGGCATGAGTACACACGAGCCGGTAACCCAATCCACTCTGAAATCCCTGATTCAAAATGCAAAAAACAAACTACTCCAACGATCAGCACCGCCGCGTTAGCAAATCCTGGTTGTTAATGCTGCTGGTATGGGCCCTGTTGCCGGTGGCCAACCTCTACGCCCAGCAAACCGGCAATGGGGAGAATCTCTCGGGCTTTTACGCACGCGAGGGTAACAACGGCAAACCGGCCAAAACCGTCGGCAACAATATCTACATCAAATTCTTCGACGATCGCTGGGTGGGCATGATGTTTGTTCCCTATCCCTACGCGCTCGAGGTCGACAAATCAGCCATCGAAAAGGTTTTTATGGCAGCCAGGAAACAGGTCACGAACGCCGCCATTTTGCGCGGCAAGTACGGGCAACTGGAAGAAGCCGCGACCATTACGATCGAAAGATACGGCTACCTGCAGGATCGCATCATCTTCGAATGCGGCGCGCTATCGCCCTGCACCATCAGACTCGGCGAAGGCTCCCTCGATCTGATCAAACCCGGGGTGATCAACGAGCACATCATCAATTATGACCACGTTGCAATCCCCTGAGCCTCGGTTTATTGGCCACTGATCGGTAGCCGAAATGACGAACAAGCGGATCATACCGATCGGCAGCCTGGTCATCGGCCTCATTTTCGGGCTGGTCATGCTGGTCACCCACCTGCTGGTAAAACCACCCGCCCCGCCGGACGAACTGGAGGGCGTGTTGCGCAAGGACTTCCGCCCGATTAGCGCCTTCGAGCTGCAAAGCCGCGGCCACGGCCCGATCACCGGATCCAGCCTGCGCGGCAAATGGAGTTTCGTTTTCTTCGGTTACATGTCCTGCCCCGACGTCTGCCCCAACACGCTGCACGAATTGAACCAGTTCCTCAGCCTGCTGGCGGATGAAACCGGCGCCGAGCCGGAGGATATGCAGGTGATTTTCGTCTCGGTCGACCCCGCCCGCGATAGCACGGAAAACCTCGCCCGCTACGTCAGTCATTTCAACAAAAAGTTTATCGGGGCTACCGCCGGCAAGGGCGCCATCGAGCGCCTGACACGGCAGTTCGGCGCCGACTACGTGCTTGAAGAGGAAACCGCGCCGGGGCAGTACCTGGTGGCCCACACCAGCGCTATTTTCCTGGTCGATCCGTCGGGCCGGCTGGTGGCCAGCTTTTCACAGCCGCACTATGCCGCGACGCTGTTATCGCAGTACCGCAAGATTACGGCGTATTTCTCCGGAAGCGGCTAGACGCCGACTGACGAGACCCCTTACTCCTCGGGTTTGTCTGTTTTGTGCCATTGCTTGTAAGCCCAGATAAAATAGGCTGTAATCATCACCAGATTAATAACGATCCCTATCCCGAAAAACACGATCATAGAGTCTTTCTGTTCAGACGGAGGGTCGGCGACGGGTTGCTCGGTATACGAGACTGTATCTTTATTCAAGGCGTCTAACGAAGAGAATCGATGCTGTTAAATCAGTTTACGCTACCTGTACCCGATAGCAATGCCCGCAAATTGACCACGGGCTGGTTGCTGCTCGGCCTCGCCGCGCTCGTGGTCGGCGGACTGTTCACCATCCTGGTGCTGCTTTCGCGCACGCCCTATTTTCAGGAAATCATTCCCTGGGTCGATTTTTTCCGCACCGCGCTGGTGGTGCACGTCAATCTCACGGTGCTGGTCTGGTTCCTCGCGTTTACCGGCGTCTTCTGGAGCTACACCAGTTCGACCCGCTGCCTGGCCTGCGGCTGGGCCGCGCTCGCGCTTTGCTGTCTCGGCACGCTGGTGATCGTCATTTCCCCGTTTACCGGCGAAAGCTATCCGCTGATGAACAACTACGTGCCGGTGCTGCAGAACACGGTATTTTTCGTCGGCCTGGTTATTTTTGGCATGGGCTTTTGCCTGCTGGTTATTCGCAGCTGCCTGACCGCCTTCGACAGCGACAACCAGACCAGCGGCGAAACCAGCCTGCGTTTCGGATTGTTTGTCGCGGTGGTGGCGTCGCTGTTTGCGCTCGGTGCGTTGCTGCTGTCATATCTCGGCATCGACGAGGGTTTCGAAGGGCTCGCCTACTACGACCGCCTGTTCTGGGGCAGCGGCCATATCATCCAGTTCAGCCATACCCAACTAATGCTGGTCGCCTGGTTGTGGCTGGCCACGATCAGCGCCGCGAGCTTGCGCATTTCGCCGCGCGTGGCGCTGTTTTTGTTCATCCTCGGGCTACAGCCGGTGCTGGCGGCGCCGGTAATCTACATCGCCTTTGACGTCAGCTCGGGAGATCACCTGTTCTGGTTCATCCAGTTGATGAAATACGGCGGCGCCATCGCTGCGGTGCCGATCGGCATTGCCGTCACCCTGGCAACCCTCGAAAAATGGCGCCCGGCCCCCGGTTTCGAAGTCGAACGCAACGCCCTGCTGTTTTCGATTCTGCTATTTGGCGCCGGCGGTCTCATCGGTTTCATGATCAGCGGCAGCACGGTAACAGTGCCGGCGCATTACCACGGCTCCATCGTCGGCATCACCATCGCCTTCATGGGCATCACCTATCACCTGTTGCCACAGCTCGGCTACGGCAGAGTCAGCGGGCGCGCGGCGCGCTGGCAGCCCGGCATCTACGGTGTCGGCCAGCTGATGCACATCATCGGACTCGCCTGGTCGGGCGGCTACAACGTTGCGCGCAAATCGACCGAAGTCGAACGCGGCCTGGAACAGACCATGGGCCTTGGCCTGATGGGATTCGGTGGGCTGGTTTCGATCGTCGGCGGCGTCATGTTCCTGGTGCTGGTCTACCTCGCCATGAAAACTCGCAACACCTCCCCGGCACGGTCTTAACAACCAGAATAGAATTCGCCAGCACCAGGCTATCCTGGGTCGGTGAAGTTAGCCGATCCAAACCTGTGACAAATTTAACAATCCGGCAGAGTTAAAGGCCTCGTTTGATATA
The DNA here is from genome assembly GCA_963768295.1 of uncultured Gammaproteobacteria bacterium. Taxonomy (GTDB): domain Bacteria; phylum Pseudomonadota; class Gammaproteobacteria. The sequence continues at coordinate 11,757 of CAVYHN010000038.1, forward strand.
AGTCAAGGTATCAGGGAACAGCCGTCTGTATTGCCTGTGGATATTATTATTGCAACTAGACTAAAGGGATGGCAACGGTTTCTTGTGACCCTGCGCCATCGACAGGTTCTGACGACATGACAACATCAATCTACAGGGCATTAAGCCTGATTTTCTTTGTCTCGACCCTGCTGCTCGCGAACTGCGGCGGCAGCGGTGGCGGTGGCGGTGGCGGCGACGATGACGACGCCCCCGCCAGCATGCGCTCGGTCGGTAAAAAAATCTTCTTCGACGAAAACCTGTCGAGCAACGGCAATCAATCCTGCGGCAGTTGCCACGATCCGGCGGCCGGTTTCGCCGATCCTGGTGTCACCACTCCCGCCGCACCGGTCTCGGAAGGCTCGGTGACCGGCGCCTTCGGCAATAGAAACGCGCCAACCGCGGCCTACGCTTCGTTAATTCCGCCGTTTCAGCCAATGGTGACGCAAACTGTTGACCTTACCGTGTCGAATTTTCACGGTGGTCAGTTTCTTGACGGGCGCGCCAGCACGCTGGTCGAACAGGCAAAGGCGCCATTCCTGAATCCGCTGGAAATGAATAACATCGACAAGGCGGACGTGGTCAGCAAGGTACAGAGCGCAAGTTACGCCGACGAGTTTATCGAAGTTTTCGGCGCCAATGCCTTCGCCAACGTCGACCAGGCCTATGACAACATCGCCGCCGCCATCGCTGTCTTCGAAAGCTCCAGCGAAGTGAATCCCTTCACTTCCAAATTCGACGCGGTCATGGCCGGCCTGCCCGGAGCCGTCTTTACCGCTTCGGAACAGAACGGATTCGACCTGTTCAAGGGAACCAAGGCCAAGTGCGCCAATTGCCATACGGTTAATTCGCCGGACGCCAGCGGCTCGCTGTTCACCGACTTCAATTACTACAATATCGCGACCCCGACTAATCCGAACAACCCGGCCAATCCATTCATGGACATCGGGCTGGGCGGTAACACGCTTATCGCCGATCTGATCGCACGGGCCGCCGAACAGGGAAAATTTAGAACACCGACTTTACGCAACGTCGAGCTGACCGCGCCCTACATGCATAACGGCGCTTATGCAACGCTTACCGATGTGATCCGGCATTACGACATCCTTGCAACAGACGATCTGCTTTTCCAGGCGGAAGTCGAAAACGATATCGCCCACGAAATTAATTACCATACTGGGACGGGGCTAGGCTTAAGTAACGCGGAAAGGGCCAATCTCGAAGACTTCATGCTGACCTTGACCGACGGTTACATGTAATCCCATCGATATCGTCTAAAAGCTTAACTCTGATCTTTAGTGTACAAATCCTTTCGCGCGACCAGGCGAGCGCTGGCGAGGCGCTCGCCTTCCGGGCTGGTATCAACCGATTCTTCGAACAGCAGGACTTCAAGCTCGGGTACCGTCGCGCGCAAAATGCCCGGCGCCATGCGGTAATCGTTATTGGTCGGGCCGATAACCTCTTCATCGGTGACCAGGTGCTCCTGAGAAAGGAGATAACCGCCGGGTGCGAGGTAGTCGCACAGGCGGGTAATCAGCCCTGGATTGACGTACCACATGACCAGAATCAGGTTGTAATCGGTATCGAAGTTAAATGGCTGGTCCAGATCATGCTCGATCCAGTTAACCGCAAGCCCCTGTTCCGTGGCGCTTTGCTGCGCTTTTTTCAAACCCTCGGGGGAAATGTCGATCGCGTCGACCCGGTAGCCGGCCTGCGCCAGGTAAATCGCGTTACGCCCGGCGCCGCAGGCCAGGTCCAGCGCCTTGCCAACCGGTAGTTTGGGCAGCCAGTCCTGCAGCAGGGTCACCGGGTTGTTCTTGCGATAGCTGTCCTCGGAGTAGCGCAGATCCCACTTTTCTTGATCAAGTTTGCTCATGATAATTAATTCCGTTAGTACAGATAATCGCCAATAATCTCGACCAGATGGTCGACCCAGCGCTTGGGAATCAGCTCGGTCAATTCCGGCGATACCTGGAAATCCCGCTCAAATAACTCTTGCAGCACTTGCTCAGCCAGCGCCGGATCCGAACTGGCAATATTCAATTCCCGGTTCAGGCGCAGGCTAAACCGATCGAAGTTAGCCGAACCGAGACAGGCCCAGCCATCGTAAATGGCCGCCTTCACGTGCGAAAAGCCGGGATAGATAAAAACACGTATCCCGTTTTCAAGCATCACGTTAACCGCGAGCACATTACTACGGGTTATCGGGCCATGATCGGTTTCCATCGGTACGATCACGCGTACATCGACACCGCGCCGGCGCGCGAGCACCAGTTCACGCAGCATGCGGTCGTCGGTGAAGTAGGCGTTCTGGATATATATGTATGACCGGGCGCGCTGTATGGCCTTGAGTTGGGCGGTGTAAATCTCGTAGTTGCCCGGCCCGGTGAGTAAAATTCGCAGGGGGAATCCCCCTCGCTCCGCGTTGCGTTCTGCGAATGACTGGGCCTGCCCGACAAGATAACCGAGATCACCCAGCGGTCCGGCGTGCCACCAGGCGACATCGAATTCACGGGCGATTTTATCGACCACCGGTCCGCGCAGCTCCATCATTAAATCGTGCCAGTCGTAGCGATATTCGCGACCGATATTCATGCCTCCGACATAGGCGACTTCCTGGTCGACAATAAAGGTTTTAACGTGGTCACCGGTGAACCACGGATTGGTTTTCTGGCGCACCTTGACCTCCGAACCCGATTCCAGGAACCTGCGCACCGAGGGCGGCGGTGCGTGAAATTTTGGCAAGGATTCGGATTCGGCCATGGTCCCGGTAATCGTACCGAACCCATCGAGCAGTATCTTGACGTCGACCCCCTCGTTGGAGCGGCGCTTCAGCAATTCGCCGATTTTTACCGCGTAATCGTCGTTGTCAAAAATATAGGTCTGCAAGCGGACCGACTCCTGTGCCGTCGTCAGGCGATCGATAAAGCGCGGAAAGAACGCGTCACCATCGATTAGCAAATCGACCTCGCCGGTTGTCTGTGGACGGCTGGCAAGCTGATCGAGCACGCCTTCCCAGGCCTGCAAATCCATCGGCGGCGCCGCGGCCAGCGGCGGTACCGGTTTGCCGGCCAGGCCCGTGGCCCAGTCGAAGCGAACGGTTGCCACGGCGGTATCGGTAACCACGAAAAACAGGCGATAAAGCGAGGAAACCGGGCGCAGCACGAGATTGCTCAGATGGCTGTGCATCAGGTGTCCGAAGGCCTGGCTTTTGCGTACGCCGGCCATGCGCGTTATCGCGACCGGTTCGAGCGGCACGTTTCTGACAAAGACCAGCAGCTGGCGCTCGGTATTGACATATAGAAACGGCAGCGAGTACCAACCGGTATCGCCGGTGTTGAAGACGAACTCGGTATGCGTGATGCCCTGCTCGAGCAAGTACTGCTGCAGGATGGGGCGGCCGCGCTGCATGAACTCATCGAAGCGCAGCACCGACTGCACCCGGTAATTGGTTGGTTTATCCTGCAGGCGGGTGACCCAGAATTCGCCGCCCGGGTCGTAATAGAGGAAATACTCGGCGTGCCCGAAATCGACCACGAGGCCGGTGCCATCGCCCGGCACTACCGCACGCAGCAAACGGTCGCGCAACAGCTCCCATTGATCGACACCGAAAATCGGAATGTTAACCGCATCCTCGGGTAACTCATCCCATGGATCCGACTGGCGATACTGGATCGGTACCAGGCTCGGAACCGCAAATTTTGGCGCCGCCGTCGCCGGATACTCGAACAGCTCGACCCGCTCCTTCCAGTTGCCGCCGCCATACTGGATACGCCCGCCCAACTGGTACCTGACGTAAAAATTGGTGTCGTCACGATAGCCTTGCAGGGCTATCATCGGCAGGGTTTCATACTCGGAGCGATCATTCAGCACTGACAGTTGCGGCGGCGCGGTCGCACAACCGGCGAACAATGCCGCGCAACCCAGCAACAGTATCGCCAGGATCCGCTGGTGCAACCGTTTTGCACGCTCGCACAGATACATTTCCTCGAGGTACCAGGCGGACAGAATTCTTTTCATACAGGCATCATGGCAAACCGGCCGCAAATTTGGAATTGATTCCGGTCAACAATAGACCAGTCATTTGACCTCGGAGGCCGCGGTGATCAATACCAGGATTAATACGGCAACACCAGGCATTCGAACTTTGTTGTTAATCAAAACCACCCCGTAATCGCCCCGTAATCACGCGTGATAGCAGGCTGCCAGCCAACCGGATCGCCCACCGGGGTTGACATTTATCAAGTACAAAAACCGGCCGGCTATCAATAATAACGCCCAATTATCAGGGTAACGATAAAAAACAGCGATTCGAAAAAAAGGTCTTGTTTAACAGGCCACCGCAACAGGTTATTTTTATGACGAAGAAAGGCTTTGTTTCACTGGTTGGCTCCGGTCCTGGAGACCCTGAATTGCTGACGCTCAAAGCGCTGCGCCTCATCTGGCAAGCCGATGTCGTGGTTTTTGACCGCCTGGTCAGCCCCGAAATCATGGCCATGGTTCCGCATGGCGTCAGCCAGATTTCGGTCGGCAAATCTCCCGGTAAACATTGCGTGCCGCAGGACCAGATCAATGAAACCCTCGTCGGCCTGGCCTCGGCCGGACGGCGCGTGGTGCGCCTCAAGGGCGGCGACCCCTACATTTTCGGACGCGGCGGCGAAGAAGCGTTGGTGTTGCGTCAACACGGCATTCCGTTCGAAGTCGTGCCCGGCGTTACCGCGGCATCGGGCTGCAGCAGCTATAGCGGCATTCCGCTGACCCATCGCGGCCTCAATCACGGGGTCCGGTTTGTCACCGGCCATCTACATAACGACGAATCCCTCGATGTCGACTGGAACAAGTTGGCTGATCCCGACTGCACCCTGGTCATCTACATGGGCCTCGCCAACCTGCAAACAATCTGCGACAACCTGGAGCGCGCGGGTTTAGCAGCAACCACACCCGCGGCCGCGATTCACGGCGGCACCACCCGGGATCAGCAAAAAGTCATTTCGACCCTCGCCGAACTGGCACAAGCGGTGGACAGCGCCGGCCTGAAGTCGCCGGTTACCACCATCATCGGCGACGTGGTCTCGCTCAGCGATGAACTCGACTGGTTCAGTTCAGACGCCCCCGCAAGCGCGGAGGTCATAAGCTATGACGCGTTTAGCCTGGCTCGCGCTTAGCCTCCTGCTGTCGACGACGCTTGCCGCCGCCGGCGGAATTTCGAGCGAGCGCGAACAGGAACTGGAAAATCTCCTGATCCAGGACTGTGGCTCCTGTCACGGGCTAAAGATGAAAGGTGGGCTGGGTCCCGCTTTATTGCCTGAATTATTACAGGGCAAAAATGCAGACTACCTGAGCACGGTGATCCTGCATGGCCGCAGCGGAACTGCCATGCCGCCATGGAGTCCGTTGTTGTCCGCCGAAGAGGCCCGCTGGATTGCCGAGCGTTTACTGCAAGGTGTGTCGCAATGATCAGGATTATCGGATGCCTGGCAATACTGCTCGTGGCTAACGCCCCAGCGGCAGCGCGCGGCACCGGTGACCTCGGACTGTTCATCGAACGCGCCACCAGCAGCGTGCAAATCGTCGAAACCAGCGGCAACACCAGTATCGGGCGCGTCGGTGAGCTCGGCGACCTGTCGCATGCCTCGGTAGTTTACTCGCGTGATGAACGTTACGCCTACGTCTTCGGCCGTGACGGCGGCCTGACCAAGGTCGATATCCTCAAAGCTGAAATCAGCAAACGCAAGCTGCAATCCGGCAACAGTATCGGCGGCGCGATCTCGCAGGATGGACGCCTGGTCGCGGTCTCCAACTACAAGCCTGGCGGGGTCAAGGTATTTGACGCCGATTCCCTCGAGCTGGTGGCCGATATTCCCGCCACCTATGGTGACAACCAGCAGCGCTCCAAGGTTATCGGCCTGGTCGATGCACCGGAAGGCAAGTTTGTATTTGCGCTGTGGGACGCCGGCGAAATCTGGGTGCTGGATATGTCCGACCGATCTAGTCCGATTATCCAGAAATTCATCAACATCGGTCGCAATCCCTATGACGCGCTGATTACCGGCGATGGTCGTTACTACATCGCCGGCCTGTTCGGTGAAGACGGCATGGCGATGCTCGATCTATGGAACCTGTCGGCCGGGGTCAAACGCATCCTGCCGGACTATGGCAAGGGTAAAAAGAAACTGCCGGTTTACAAGATGCCGCACCTGGAAGGCTGGGCGGTCGCCGGTGACCTGGCGTTTGTGCCGGCGGTCGGCAGTCACGAAGTCCTGGTCATCGATATGCGCAGCTGGCAGCAGGCCGGCCGCATAAAGGTTCACGGTCAGCCGATTTTTGTCATGGCGCGTCCGGACGGCCGCCAGGTCTGGGTTAACTTCGCGCTGCCCGACAACGACACCATCCAGGTCATCGATACCCAGTCACTGGCTATCGTCAAGCAACTCAAACCAGGTAAGGGCGTGCTGCACATGGAATTCGAGCCGCGTGGCGAAGAGGTCTGGTTATCGGTGCGCGACGAGGACCGCGTCGAGATCTATGACACGCGCACTTTCGAACGTCGCAACTCGATTCCGGCAACCAAACCCAGCGGCATTTTCTTTACCGCGCGTGCGCACCGAATCGGGCTATGAGACAGTTTTCTCAACTCGAGCAACGCCTGTTGAACGAATTCCAGCAGGGTATGCCGCTGACGCCCAACCCCTACGCCGATATCGCGCAGCAGCTCGGCGTTTATGAAACCACGGTGCTGGAAACCCTGCAGCGCCTGCAAACCGAGGGTGTCGTCAGCCGCGTCGGCGCGGTGTTTCGACCCAACCGCGTGGGCGCCAGCACGCTGGCGGCGATGGCGGTGCCAGCAGACGAGATCGAGGCAGTCGCCGCTATCGTCAACCAGTTCGATGAAGTCAATCACAACTATGAACGCGAACACGAGTTTAATTTATGGTTCGTCGTTGTCGCCGCGGATGAAGATTGCCTGCAGCAGGTTTTAGCCGATATCGAAGCCGCCTGCGGTTACCCGGTGCTGGACCTGCCGCTGCTGGACGAGTTTTTTATCGACCTGGGGTTTGACCTGAAATGGACATGATCAAAGACACGGCCTTCGAAACCGCGCTGATCGAAATCATCGGCGCGGGCCTGCCCCTGGTCAAGCAACCCTACGCGGCCATCGCCGAACAGCTCGGCAGCAGCGAAGCCGAAGTCATCGAGGGCATCCAGCGCATCATGATGCGCGGCGACCTGAAACGATTTGGCATCGTCGTCAGGCATCGCCAGCTGGGTTACCGAGCCAACGGTATGGTGGTCTGGGATATCCCCGATGAACGCGTCAAGGAAGTGGGCCACTGCCTCGGTCAATACGCCTTTGTAACCCTCTGCTACCAGCGTCCGCGTCGGCTGCCGGACTGGCATTACAACCTGTTCAGCATGATTCACGGACAGGACCGGGACGCGGTTACCGAACAGGTGCAGTTCATCGTCGAGCAGTGTGGCCTGCCCGACGTCGATCACAGGATCCTGTTCAGCAACCGCTGCTTCAAGCAACGTGGCGCCAGCTATGGCCGCAGGCAGGCCGACGCTGCCCGGCGCGGAATCACCGTCAATGGATGAGCTGGCGCGCCAGTTTCTGAACCGTTACCAGGGCGGTTTCCCGATCGAGGAGCAACCTTTTGCCAGCGTTGCCACCGAACTCGACACCGACGCCGGCACGCTGATCGACAGCATTCAACAGTTGCTGGATGACGGCACTTTGAGCCGCTTTGGCCCACTCTACGACGCCCCGAGCATGGGCGGCAGCATTACCCTGGCGGCAATGTCGGTGCCGCAGGATCGCTTCGACGAGGTCGCGGAAATGATCAACGCCCTGCCCGAGGTCGCGCATAACTACCAGCGCGAGCACGAGCTCAACATGTGGTTCGTACTCGCCACCGAATCGGCCGAACTGTTGCAGCAGGCGATCGAGCGCATCGAACAAAGCGCCAACCTGCCGGTATACAATTTTCCCAAGCTGCAGACTTTTTATCTCGGGCTGCAGATATCGCTGAATGATTCGGGCGGTGTTGGCACGCAGCCGATTCCCGGGCCGCTGAAGCAGGGCGGCATGGTCATCGACGAACTGGATCGCAGCATCGTGCAGGCAACCCAGGGGGGGCTGCCGTTGCAGAAAGCGCCCTATACCGAGGTGGCCTCGATCTGCGGCTGTGATACCGATACCGTGCTGCGGCGTACGCGCCGCATGCTCGACCGCGGCGTGATCCGACGCATCGGCGCGGTTCCGAACCACTATCGCCTCGGACTGCACGGCAACGGCATGTCGGTGTGGGATGTCAACGACGACAAATTGCGCGAGCTGGGCGCCCGCGTCGGCCGCCTCGATTTTGTCAGCCACTGCTACGAGCGGCCGCGTCACCTGCCGCGCTGGCCCTATAACCTGTTTGCCATGGTGCACGGCCATGACCGCGATGAAGTAAGCGCCAAGCTGGGCGAAATCGCCACCCTGCTGGGGTCTGACTGCAGGCAACACGACGTGCTTTTCAGCACCAGGATTCTCAAGAAAACCGGACTGAGGTTAGTAGACTGATGTTTAGATTAAGCCGCTACATGCATGCTCTGCAGCAGGGCGCCATCGTACCGCCGAAACCGAAACCCGTGATGCAGGGCAGCGGTCCGGTGGTCATCTGGAACCTGATCAGGCGTTGCAACCTGACCTGCAAACACTGTTACGCGACCTCGGCGGATATCGACTTTCCGGGCGAACTTGATACCGAGCAGGTGTTCGAGGTGATGGACGACCTGAAATCCTGCGGCGTCTCGGTGCTGATCCTGTCGGGGGGCGAGCCACTGTTACACCCCGATATATTCGAAATTTCGCGACGCGCCAAGGACATGGGATTCTACGTCGGACTGTCGAGTAACGGCACCCTGATTACCGAGGACAACATCGCCGCAATCGATGCCATCGGCTACGACTACGTCGGCGTCAGCCTCGACGGCATGCGCGCCACCCATGACTGCTTTCGGCGTAAACAGGGGGCGTTTGACGAATCCATACGCGGCATCCGCCTGTGCCATGACATCGGCATCAAGGTCGGGCTGCGCTTTACCCTGACCCAGGACAACGCGCTCGAACTGCCTGAATTACTGCAATTAATGCAGGCTGAAGAAATCGACAAATTTTACCTGTCGCATCTGAACTACGCCGGACGCGGCAATCGCAATCGAGACAGCGATCTGCATCACCAGATGACGCGCAAGGCGATGGACCTGCTGTTCGAGACCTGCTGGCAGGACGTTCAGGACGGCGTCAGGCGCGAGTTCGTTACCGGCAACAACGATGCCGACGGCGTATACCTGCTGCAGTGGGCCCAGCAGCACATGCCCGAACATGTCGAAACCCTGCGCAAGCAATTACTGCGCTGGGGCGGCAACTCCTCTGGCATCAACATCGCCAATATCGACAATCTCGGCAGCGTGCACCCGGACACCATGTGGTGGGATTACAGCATCGGTAACGTCAAGCAGCGCCCGTTTTCCGAAATCTGGCAGGACACTTCCGATCCGCTGATGGCCGGGCTCAAGGCAAAACAGCGCCCGCTCGAAGGGCGTTGCGCCGAATGCCGGCATCTTGCCATTTGCGGCGGTAATTCGCGCACGCGCGCCTGGCAGTTAACCGGTAATCCGTGGGCGGAAGATCCGGGCTGCTATCTCAGCGATGCAGAAATCGGGGTGACCGATATGCCGCAGCGGGTAGCGGTAACGCCTTACCGACGGCGTGACGAAGCGCACAAGGAATTACGCTCACGCTAGCGCGGCGCTACCCCGAGCACAGGCTGATCATGGCTTCGCGATCGTGGATCGTGACCTTGCGACCGTCGATGCTGACTATTTCCCGCTCGTGCAGATTTTTCAGGATACGCGAAAAAGTTTCGGGTTTGACCGACAGTCTCGAAGCGATGACGCTCTTGGCGACCTGCAGCTCGAAATTGTTCTGCTCCCGTGGCGCCTGATGCAGGAGGTAGGAAACCGTGCGCACGGTCCCGGTATCGAGGCTCAGGGCGTCGATTTCACTAATCAGCCCGCGTAGACGAAAACACATCGTGCCCATCAACAGGAAACAGGTGTCTACCGATTCGCGCAACATCGACTTGAAATCCTTGCTATTGACGCCGATGACACGGCTCGGCGTCAGCGCGGTGGCGGTCACCGGGTAATGCGGCTGATCCATAAACATCATGGCCTCGGCGAAGGTCGCGCCCGATTCCATTATCTCGACGACTTTTTCCTTGCCCTCCGGCGACACCCGGTAGAGCTTGATTCGTCCCGACAGCACGAGGTAGAAACTGACCGCGTCATCGCCCTGGAAAAACAGCGATTCCCCTTCCACCATATCGATAACGTGCGAATGGCGCCGCACGCGATCGAGCTGCTCTTCGGTGAGTTCCGAAAATATGTGACAGCCGATCAAGGCTTCACGAATACCCTGAGAATCCAAAACCCTTCCCCATTAAAATTCGATCGCAGACAAAGGCAGGATATTGACACGAAACTCCTTGATCTGCATCGAATTTATGACGCGCCAGGGCAGGCTGAGCCGGTCAGCGTTCGCGCAGTAACTGCTCGCGAATCAGCTTTAGTTTCAGCGCTCGATTAGTAAAAATCCAGTCCACATCTCGATTTAATTCACGGTAAAAACAATAGCGCGAAGCCGCAAAACCCGTGCCCAGCTTCTGTCCGCGCGCGTGCAGCAGGCCTGACAGCCGACTGCCCAGCAACAGGTAATGCCCACATAATCCGCCATAATCGTGTTCGATTACCTGCTGGCTGAAGGCGCTGATCTCGAACTCGGCCACCAGCAGGCAGGCCTCGCGCCCCGCAAACCCGGTCGGCTCGAACAAATCCGCCTGCAGCGCGAGAAAATGAAAATCCCTCACCGGGCGCAGCGTTGCGAATACCTCGGCCAGCCGTGTCGCCTTGCGCTCGTCTTCGTTTAGCGAGTCGCGCTTCAACTCGACCATCAAATGTATGCGGCCACCAAACTCGGAGACAAGCTCTTCCAGTGTCGGTATCTCCGGTATTTGTCGGCGCAGCTCTGCCAGGCTAACCTCGGCCACCGCCAGATCGATACCGAATACCCGGCCCGTCTCGGGATCGTGAATAACGACAGGCTGCAAATCCCGGGTCCAGCGCACATCGAACTCGATACCCCAGATTCCGGCGGCTGCCACAGTCCTGAACGCGGACAGCGTATTTTCCCTGACCTGGAGGTTATCGTGTTCGCCCCGATGCGACACAATCCGGCACTCGGTGAGTGCCTGCTTCGAGGGCCGTTGCCGCGGTATCAGCATGCAGCAGAAATCGACAGCACTCTGGACCGCCAGCTCGAGATAAAAACGCAGGCTCACGACCGCTGCCAGTCGAGCCCCGGTTGGGGCGCCGGATAAGCCAGGGCGATCAGCAGCAGGCCTGAAAAATTTCGCGGAGTCGGATTCAGCATGAGGAAACTCTAATCCAATCAGCGGCCGATTAAAACGACTGAAGCAAAACATCGAATCACGCCGACAGCTGACGGCGATCTCTAGCGCTAGCGCCCGGGCGACGGAATGCGGTTGGAAATAGCGTTGTGTCTAACCCGGGGGAAATCGCCATCCCTGGCAATGAGGGGATTTTTTACTAGTGGATGTTTGCCTTTTCGCGTACCGAACGTAAGCGTTTGTTCAGGAATCGCAGTTCGGAAACCAGGTAGTGCTTGCGCGCGGGTTCGATGCGCGCCTGGTTGCTCATTCTGACCTGCTCGGTAAGGTTGTTTATCGATCGCACCAGTTTGATTTCATCGATCGCGAGGCCGAGATATTTCAACACGCAGCTCGTCGACAGAGGATCGATGTGGATATTTGTCTGGCTCATAGGCTACCTCAACTTGTAATTTGAACTGGGTATATAGGAGCCGATCGGGGTCTTATCTGTGACTCAATTCCGGTCCGAATGTGAATTTCTTCACCGATTTGGGCAGAAAACAGGGCGCCTGTGACTGGGGTCTATTTTTATTTGGGCACTAGGTCGCACTGCGGTTTAACTGAAATCGGCAATTTCGGTTTCGAAACCCTCGATGGCCGCGTTTAACGCCGTGGCGCAGTCGGTTTGAAGCTTTAACTCGAGCAACTCGTCGGCGCGGGTTTTACCGCGGTTGATCGCCGCTATTGGCAGGCCTGCCTGCACCGCGGCGCGGGCAAAGCGAAATCCGGAGTAAACCATCAACGAAGAGCCGACCACCAGCATCGCGTCGGCCTGCCGCAGGGCCTCGAAACAGGACTCGACCCGGGCCGCGGGCACGGTTTCACCGAAAAACACGACCGCCGGCTTCAGGCTGCCGCCACAGTTCTTGCAGCTGGGAACCTGTACCTCGGTTTCATCGTAACCGTCGAGCACGGCGTCCCCGTCCGGCGCCAGCTGCGCCGACAGATGCGCGAGCACGGGATTACCCGCGAGCAACTGCTGCTGCAGCGTCGCCCGTGGAATTACAGCATCGCAGCCCAGGCACTCGACACTGGCGAGCGAACCGTGCAATTCGGTAACCCGTTGGCTACCGGCGCGCTGATGCAGGCCATCGACGTTCTGGGTGACCGTACACAGCAGCCGTCCCTGCTGCTCGAGCCGGGCGAGCGCGAAATGCGCCGGGTTCGGGCGCGCCTGCTGAAATCGTTGCCAGCCGACAAAAGAGCGCGCCCAGTAGCGCTGCCTGGCCCGATGCGAATTGACAAAATCGCGATATTCCATCGGCTTCTGGTGCTTCCACTCACCCGTCTCGTCACGGTAGTCGGGAATCCCCGAAGCGGTGCTTACCCCGGCCCCGGTCAGCACGAAGAGGCGCTCATGACGGGCGATGAAATCGCTTAGTGCGGAAAACATGGCCCCTATTTTATCAGCCCTGCCTGGTTTTTAAGACTTTTATCTGGCGGCCGTCTTCACTTATCATGCGGCCATGAACATACGCACGACCTGCATTGGCGCCTACCCGAAACCCGGCTACATCGAAATCGGCAACTTCGCCGAAAGCGCGCAACAGGACGCCGGCGTAACGCGTGCCTTCACCTACACCCAGGACAATGCCGACCAGGTCGCCGAGGAATTGCTGGTCGACGCGACCCGCGCGGCAATCGAAGACCAGCTCGCCTGCGGGATCGACATTCCGACCGACGGCGAACAGCGGCGTGAGAATTACATTCACTACCACTGCCGCAACCTCGCCGGCATCGATTTCGCCAGGCTGACCAACAAGGTGCATCGCAACGGCGCCGCCGTGGCGGATCTGCCGACCATCACTTCACGGATCGAACCGCGGGGTAACCATTTTCTCGATCGCGATTACACAGTTGCGCAGCAATTCAGCGAACGGCCGGTCAAGCTGACCGTACCCGGGCCGCTATCGATCATCGATACCACCACCAATGCTTACTACCAGAGCGAACGCGAACTGGCATTCGATCTTGCCGATGCGCTCAATTATGAAATTCGCGCCCTCGCCGCCGCCGGCTGCAAGTACATCCAGGTCGACGAGCCGCTGTTCGTGCGCAAGGTCGATGACGCGCTCGCATTCGGCGTCGAGTGCCTGGATCGATGCTTCGACGGCATCGACGCGGACGTCACCCGCGTGATGCACATGTGCTGCGGTTATCCGGGGCATATCGACGATGAGGAATACCTGAAGGCGGATCCCGATTGTTATTTTCAGCTGGCGCGAGCGGTAGACGCGTCGAGCGTGGACCAGGTATCGATCGAGGACGCGCACTGCCTGAACAACCTGTCGCTGCTGGAAAAATTCGAACAAAGCGCGGTTATCCTCGGCGTCGTCAGCATCGCCAGCAGCGGGATCGAAACCGCCGACTACATCGAGCAACGCCTGCAACTCGCGCTGCAACACATCGATGCGGAACGCCTGCTGGCGGCGCCCGACTGCGGCCTGATGATGCTCGGACGCGAACTTGCGATGGCCAAGCTGGGTAACATGTGTCGCGCCGCGCAGGCAATTGATTGCGCTTGAAATCTGTCGTATAAACGATCCGGGCTAAATATCAGGGAGCTGGCATGCCGCTCGATCTGAGCAATAAGAAAATTATCATGATCCACGGCCTGGCGTCGAAGCCGCCACGGGATGTCACCCACGAGCTGTGGCGCAAAACCCTGACCGAAAACATCCGCGTCAGTCATCGTCGGCTGGCGAAAAAGCTCGATGCGAATCCACAGGTTTTCGAGACCGCCTACTGGGCCGACGCCGTCCCGCACCATATTCCCGATGACCCCGCCTACTGTAGGAAACTTGCGCTCCAGGTCGACAAGGTGATCGCCGAGCGCCGCGAGATCAAGGACCGCTTTCACGTCGGCATGGGCGAAAAAGTCGGCAGCTTCTTCAAGGACCGCGGACTCGACCTGGTAAAACTGCTGGCCGGCGCCTTAACCGTCAAGGATGACGTAATGACCAGTTTTCTGCGCGAGACCGAACTCTACGACCAGGACCAGTACATCGCCGACCGGATTCGCGCACCTCTCGAATCCGCCCTGCGGCGGGCCTGGGACGAAGGCTGCGAACCCGTCATCCTCGCCCACAGCATGGGCAGCTTCGTCAGCTATGACGTCCTGTGGCGCTTCGCCCATCGCAAGACCGCGGATTTCAAAAAATACAACGCAAAACGCGTCAGCATGTTCGTCACCATGGGTTCACCGCTGGGCGACCCCAGCGTCAGAAATCTGCTGTTCGCCACCCACCACCAGGATCACGGCCTGCGCCAGTTCCCCACCAATATCGAACGCTGGCATAACTACGCCTGCCTCGGCGACGTGGTTTCGCACCAGAAAAACTTTCATGACATCTTTTTCCAGCCGATGCGCAAACTGCAGCTGTTTCCAGCCAGTAAAAAGTTTCGCAGCATCGATTACGCCGATTTGCACAATCCGTTCGAAGTCGTGACGCACGCCGGTAACCGCAAAAAGGAAAAGCGCAATCCGCACAAGTCTTACGGCTACCTGGCGCAGCCGCGCCTCGGCAGCTGGCTCGCGGATTACCTGCTCGACCGGTTGCTTTGATTCGAGCTCATTTTAGGGAAACGGGTCAACAGGATGCAATTGCGGGCAACCAGGAACAGTCCTGCTATACTTCTTCCGGAAGTCGGGTTTCCAGTTCTGGATAGCATTACCTGACATCTGGGCATCCGAAACTATTAGGGCCTTGCTCCTTAAGTAAAAATATATGGAGTCAGGATTCAGCTGGACATCGCGTCGAACATGTTAAACATCGTTGATATAAAAAAAATAATATTCCTGGCATTCCTGTACCTGCAAACCTCGGCCGCGATAGCGGCAGCCTTGCCGGAACTCGGGCTAAACGAAGCCGAACAACAGTGGTTGAGTGAAAACCCCGCGGTCAGTTTTACCGGCGACCCTAACTGGCTGCCCTACGAGGCGTTTGACGCGAACGGTGAATATATCGGTATCGTCTCGGAACACCTCGAGCTGATCTCTGCAATGACCGGGATCCGCTTCAAGATGAGTCCCAGCAAGACCTGGACCGAATCCACGATCAAGGCAAAACAGGGGCAGGTCGATATCCTCTCGGAAACGGACGACTCCGATCTCAAGTCTCACCTGGTTTTTACCAACCACTATTTATCGAATCCCATCGTCATCGCGATGCACAACCGGGAAAACTACGTCGAAAGCCTCTCGCGAATTCAGGATCGGAAAATTGCCCTGATCAAGGATTACGGCTATGCGGCAAAAATCAGGCGTCAATACCAAAATATCGAGTTCATTTCCGTGGACGACATTCAAGATGGCCTGGTTGCAGTTTCGACGGGCAAAGTGGATGCACTCCTGTGTACCTTAGCGCTGTGCAGTTATACCATCGCCGAATTAGGCCTGAATAACGTCAGAATCGTCGGTAAGACCGAGTTCGATACGAAACTGGCGCTCGGCGTGCAGAAGAATTTACCGCTGCTGGTTTCCATATTGAACAAGGCCATTAGCAATATCAGGCCAGCGCAGCAGCAGGTGATACTCGACACCTGGATCAAACAGAAGTTTGCCGCACAGATCGACTATACGCTGGTCTACCAGGTAGTCGGTATCGCGCTTGCGCTGATCGCTATTTTTGTTTTCTGGAACCGGCGCCTGTCGCGAGAAATAGGCCTCAGAATGGCGACAGAAAATGAATTGAAACAGGAAATGGACCAACGGGAAAGGGTATCCGCGGAGCTGGAAAAACAGAATGCGGAACTCGAGCGCTTTGCCTACATGGTGTCGCATGACCTGAAAACCCCCCTGGTTACGATAAAGGGCTTTCTCGGCCTGCTCGCCAGGGACATCGCCGTAAACGATTCAGTGCGGGTTAACAACGATATCGAAAAGATCAATATCGCCGCCGACACCATGGGCCAGTTATTGAACGACCTGCTGGAGCTTAGCCGCATCGGGCGGATCATGGGTGAGCCGATGGCCTGCAATCTTAACGAAATAGCCAACAGGGCGCTCGAGCTGGTGCGCTCGGAAATCGACCGGAAGCGGATCGAGGTCGTGATCGAGGATATGCCGCAAGCCTGGGGTGACGCAACCAGACTGGTCGAAGTTTATCTGAACCTGATCGAGAACGCGGTCAAGTTCATGGGCGACCAGGAATCGCCCCGGGTGCATATTGGTTCGGCAGAAAAGAATGACATGATCTATTGCCACGTGCGCGACAACGGCGTCGGAATTACCGCCGAATACCAGGCCCAGGTATTCGGTTTGTTCGAGCGGCTGGATGCGGATGTCGAAGGCACCGGGGTGGGGCTGGCGCTGGTGAAGCGGATTGTCGAAGTGCACGGCGGGGAAGTCTGGATCGAATCCGAAGGCGCGGGCTGCGGTTGCACGGTCATGTTTACCCTGCCAAAGCCCTTGAGTTTAAACAGTTACGACGAAGAAGCGGCCGATAGTCTCGAATCGGTCGCCTGATCTGCGATCCCGGTAATCGCTCGAATCCGAAAATACACTTTTCACCCCAGGTTTATCAGGCAAGCAGACGACAGGAATCGAAATTCCGGCGCCACAAAGGACCTTAAGAAGTCCTGCAGCGAATTGACTCCAGGCCTGAGCGAGTTGTACGAGACGGCCGTAGCCCGTCGCGCTTAACCCCCGCGCTATGTTTCTTTATCAAAAGAGCGATCAACCTTGTCCTGTATCCGCCCAAGCCTGTAAGAATCGATAATTCCAACCAGCCAGCAGATCAGTAGTACATAGGTTGAAATATTTGCCAGTTCTGTGCCACCGCTTGCGGCCTGTTTTGATACCTCTTCCATTATCCGGGATACATCAAGAGGAATTTCACCGCTCTGGATCTTGAGGCTAATTTCCTGCGCCTTTTCTATAGCGGTGGACAGCAAAGCGTAGACACAGACAATTGAAACAGCCGTGAATAAAAAACCTCGAATGTGTTTCTTGAGTAAAAAGTGACCGCTCCCGGGAAATATTAAAGCTGAAAACAAAGCTGCTTTAACCGACTTAGCCATTCATATTACCAATGTTCGTTGAGTGCCAGTTAAAACACGACGGCTTATTCAAGAGATCTTTGTGCTTTAAGAGACTGGAGGATTAACGTTTTGTGGATGCCCGTGGTAAATCGAAACCAGTATATTGTGGATGTCTCGGGATTGCCATGTGACATGCCGCATCCGCTATCGAACGATGATTAGCTCCCACCAGGATTTCACGAGGATCTCCACTAGAGAGAACAGACCCGCAGACGGGAACAATCAGCTTCGGCAACCGAACCTGAGGAGATACCCAGTCGGTTTTGATTTTCCGCGACAAACGGCTACGAGTGACCTCAGGCGCCGTTATCGAAACTGCAGATGCGGTTACGGCCGCTGTGCTTGGCCTGGTAGAGCGCGATATCGGCCTGCTCGATTAACAGGGTGCAGCTCTTATCGTAGATCGGCAGCATCGCCGCCACGCCGATACTGACGGTGACGTAAGGCGATACCGATGAGGTCACGTGCGGAATTTTCGCGGCGATCACCTCCGCGAGACACTCTTGCGCGACTTTCATGGCGCCGTCCATTTCAGCCTGCGGTAATAGTGCGACAAATTCCTCGCCGCCGTAACGTGCGACAAAATCGCTCGAACGCTGCATGCAGTTTTCGAGTATCTGCGCCACCGCGACCAGGCATTCGTCGCCGCGCAAATGACCATGGTGATCGTTGTATTCCTTGAACTTGTCGACATCGATCATCAGCAGGGCCAGAGTGTTCCCGGAGCGCGCGCAGCGGCCCCATTCAGACAGCAGCCGCAAATCGAATTCGCGGCGATTGCAGACTCCTGTCAGCGCATCGACGCGCGCGATATTATTGAGCAGTTGCTGGGAACGGCGCGCCTGTAAATGCATGTTGAGCCGCGCCTGCAAAACCCTGGGATGAAACGGCTTGGCGATGAAATCGGCCGCGCCGGCCTCGAACGCGGCGACTTCGGCTTCGGTGGTCTTGTCGTCGCTAATGAAAATCACCGGCACCGCTGCTTCCAGGTCGGAGTCGGTCGAGTTACGCCACCAGTCGGTGCTGTCGATACCCCCCAGCAGCGCGGTATTGACAATGACCAGGTCCGGCATGCCGAGATTCACCGCGGACGCCACCAGCCTGGCAAAATCGTCGACGACTTCAACCTGCGCATCCCGCATTTGCGCGACGATCATTTGCAGGCTGGGCACATCGTTATCCAGCACCAGTATGCGTTGCAGGTCTGACTCCTCGCTGGCCAGGGTCTGGGCGGTATCCGATACCATTGACCCGGTTTGCAGAAAAGCTTCAAGTTCGGGCTCGAGTGGAAATCCGATAACGGTCTCACCCGAGTCGTTGATGACGACCGGGATATTGCGATCGAATTCCGGGCTACTGTCCCATTCGTCCTGCCAGGCGTTCAGCTCCTCGCTTTGTAGCGCGACGTCATCCGGCGCCTCGATCTCGAGTTCCTGCAGTAATGAGTTCAGCAATTCCGGGCTGGATATATCCAGCCCGTCGATCCACAGCGCCCGATAGATTCGTTGACGCAGTTGCCTGGATTTTCCGGGGTCAGTGTGGTTTAGCGCATTTACCAACGCCGACGCGGCAGCCGAATTCGGCCTGAACGGGGGCACGTTGATCTGGATCGACGGCGCGCGCCGACGCAGCTCGGCAATCTCGTTGGTGAGTTCGCTGAGTATTTCAAAGTCGGTCTGACTGCTAGAGATCGTTGGCGCATGCTGGATAGCACGAAATTCCACGCGGTGATCGAGGTTCATCGCGTGCAGACGTTCGTTTAATGCGTAACAAAAGGGACAGTTAAAATCGGCGTAAACGATGAACTTCCCGGCACCGTTCTCGTCGAGCTGCTCCCCTGTTAGTGATGCATTGCCCATGCCCAGGGTTCCATTTTCTTGAGTTATTATGGTTTTTTTGCGATAAAATCGCGCTTCTCCGTCGGCGATTATATGTCATTGCAGGCCGCATTCGAAGCGTTCATTATTGACCCATGAAAATCGAGCTTGCGCCTCCCGGCGGGGATATGCATCTGCAGCTGCAGGTATTCCACCAGGGTTGAGCGGCATTCCTGTAGCGACAGCACGCCCGCCTGTTAGTCCGGCCAGTGAACTTGAGCATTGTCTACCGCAGTATCCTGCCCCGTGCTAAGGTTTGATGCAGGCGTAAGACGCTGGCTTTAAACAACCATGAAACCAGGACAACTCTTCATATCGATCACGATAGTCGTGTTGTCCACGCTTGCGCTATATC
>CAVYHN010000039.1:0-5186 GCA_963768295.1 uncultured Gammaproteobacteria bacterium
ACGAAAATATCATTTCGACTTCGAGCATCCGGTAGACAAGCTATGGGCCGTCGTCTCCGATACGCCACGCTGGGGCGAAGCCGCGGGATTTCCCAGGTACCAGGCCAGCGAGGAATTACAGGCGGACGGCACGGTCAAGGTCTTCGGCGAGCTGCAAATCGCCGGCATGAAGATTGCCTGGGAAGAACCGCCGGTCAACTGGGTCGCGGAACGCTGGTTCGAGCAGCAGCGCATCTTTAGTCGAGGTCCGATCGACAGTATGACCACCCATGCCCAACTGCAAGATAAAGGCAGCCATAGCGGTCTCGATCTTGAGCTAAGCTTCGAAACCAGCAACCTGGTCGGGACTTTTCTCGCCAGGCGCATGCTGGCCGCCTTCGAAGAAAAAATTCGCGTGCTGCTGGTTACCGCCGACCAGTTGATCCGGGCAGAGCAACCCGACCTGTTCGAGTCGGCCTATCAACCGTCGCCAGCCGCGCTGGCAAGGGCTACGCAGATCGCCGATAACATTGCCGCGTCGCCCTATGCGCATGGTCTTGCCAGCCGGCTGGTGGATTACATTAACCAAAACCAGGAAGTCGATTTATGGGCGATGCGCCCGATCGCAATCGCGCGACGCTGGGGCGTCAACGCCCGGGATACGATCGAACTATTTCTGCAGTCGGTACGCTCGGGCTTACTCGAATCACGCTGGGATGTTTTATGCCCGCGTTGCCGCATCACGAAATCGACGACGTCAAATATCGGCGAATTACCGCGCGGCGTGCATTGCGATGCCTGCAATATCGATTTTGCATCGGATTTCGCCAGCAACGTCGAATTGAGCTTCAGCCCGAGCCCATCGATCCGGGGGGTCGAGTACGGCTTTTTCTGCCGTTCAGGTCCCGGCGTAACACCGCATATCAAGGGCCAGTTTTCGCTAGCGCCGGGGGCCAGGCGGTCAATACCGCAGGCGCTGCATCCGGGAGATTATCGAGTACGTACGCTCGAGGCCGGCGATGAGCTCGCGTTGACCTGGGACGGTGGTGCCTTTCCCGCAATCCACGTCGATGACGAGCAGGTGACTATCGATGGTGATTCTTCCGCCGGCGACATCAGCCTGGTGAACGACGGCAAGCTGCCGCGCACCGTCGTCATCGAGGAACAGAGCTGGTTGCGTGACGTGCTCACCGCAGAACGCGCGACCACGATGCAGGCGTTTCGTGATCTATTTTCAGACCAGGTGTTGCGGCCCGGCGATGAAGTCAGCATCCGCAATATCTCATTCGTGTTTACCGACCTGGTCGGATCTTCAAACCTGTTTTCACGTATCGGCGACGCCGCGGCATACCACCTGGTGCGGGAACATTTTGCCGAGGTCGGGGAAATCGTGCGGCGTCACCAGGGCAATATCGTCAAAACCGTCGGCGACGGCGTCCACGCCGCGTTCCTGACACCCGACGATGCGTTACGCGCGTCGATTGAAATGCAGCTGGCGATGCCCGGGTTCAACCGTCGCTTCGATGCACTCGACGTCTCGATTCGCATTGGCCTGCACGCGGGTAGCAGCATCGCCGTGACTCTGAACGACCGCCTCGATTATTATGGCGAGGCGGTAAACCTGGCGGCCCGCCTGCAGGGCCAGGGCGGTGGCGGCGACATCATCATGTCAAAAGCGTTTACCGCTGATCCGGCGGTTAGTGATATTCTGTCGGCTTATGAGCTGCGCCAGCAGGAACTGAGACTGAAGGGGTTCATCGAACCCGTTGCAATCTGCAAGATACGCCCGCAATCCGACAATGAAGAAAAAAGCTGATCACTGGTCGCTCTATATCATCAAAGCCAGCGACGCCTCGTTTTACACCGGAATTACCACCGATGTCGACCGGCGTTTCGACGAACACCGCCAGGGTGACAGGGGCGCCAAGTATTTCAATGGCCGTAACCCGGTCGAGGTGGTCTATCGTGAGGATGGCCACTCGCGCAGCAGCGCCAGCCGGCGCGAGGCCGAGATCAAGAAACTGTCGCGCAGCGAAAAACAAAGCCTGATCGCAACGCGGCAACCGAGCGGCCCCGAGCATGCATGATTTGTTCTCCGTCGCCGATGTCGAACGACTGCCGCTGGCCGATGCCGACCTGCTGCTGTGGCCGCAGGTGGACCTGGGCTACCCTCGTGATTCCCTGTTGCAGCAGCTAATCGATGACACCGAATGGCGCCAGGAAGAGATCACCGTGTACGGCAAACCCTACCTGCAGCCGCGCCTGAGCGCCTGGCACGGCGACCTGTCCTATCGCTATTCGGGCATACGCCTCGAACCGCTAGCGTGGACGCCAATCCTGCGGCAGATCAAATCCCGCGTCGAAACCCTGACCGGTCTGGAATTCAATAGCGTCCTGCTTAACTACTATCGTGATGAAAACGACAGCATGGGCATGCACAGCGACGACGAGCGCGAACTCGGCCAACGGCCCGCCATCGCTTCGCTGAGCCTGGGCGAGGCGCGCGACTTCGTGCTGAGGCATCGCTTTCGCAAAGATCTCAAGACTGTCAAATTGCCGTTGGCCGCCGGCAGCCTGCTGCTGATGCAGGGCGATACCCAGCAGTTCTGGCGCCATGGCATCAATAAAATGCGACGCCCCTGTGGACCACGCATGAACCTGACTTTCCGCAAAATAATTCCTTAAATCAATAGCTTGCAGCGGCGTCCAGTCGACTATTGTGTTAACTAATGCCACAACCGGACGATACGGGTATAATCGATTGCCGGTCCCGGGGCGCAAACTGACTCCGGGATAATTCACCGCAGGTCAGACTTCTGGAGCCAGCATGACAGACACCGAACTGATCGAACTCGCGAAAGCTTATGTCGCGCTGTCAAACTCGCATCGCATTGGCCTGATCATGCCAATGTTCGCGACCGGCGCGCGTTACACCACGACCACGGGTGGCGTATTTCGTGGACGCGCAGCTATCGGCGACATGACGAAAGGCTTTTTCAAACGCTACCCAAATGCACACTTGCATGCGACGAACTATCGATGTGACGACCATCGCGTCAGTTTCGATTTCACGATGAAGGCCAACGACGCCAGCAGCGGCGACGTGCTAGAACGCAGCGGTAACGAGCAGTTCGAATTCACCGCCGACGGCTCAATTAAAAAAATTACCGTTGAAACCACCTGATTTTCCGATCCCGCCAGCGAGTCAACGTCAATCGGCCTGTGCGACATAGTCGCTGCCTGTCGCCGAAAACGTCAAATCCAGTTCCAGCCCGGGAACCTGGTGCGCAATCCAGGTGGTAAATACATTGGAGCCAGCATGACAGACACCGAACTGATCGAACTCGCCAAAGCCTATGTCGCGCTGTCGAACTCGCATCGCGTAGACCTGATCATGCCTATGTTTGCCGCCGGCGCGCGTTACACCTCGACCGCGGTCGGCGAGCATCGCGGGCGCGCAGCCATCGGCGACGTGATGCATGGTTTTTTCAACAGCTACCCCGACGCGCACTGGCATGCGACCAACTATCGCTGCGTCGACCACTGCGTCAGTTTCGATCTCACCATGACGGCAAACGACGCAACCAGCGGCAAGGCCCTGGAGCGACGCGGTCTCGAGCAATTCGAATTTACCGCGGACGGGTCGATCAAAAAAATTGCGGTCGAGATCGCCTGAAGTACCGGATCCTGCGCGCCGAAAACGCCGGCCTGGTCAGCTTTTCAAATTAACGCGACCCTAGTTGGCCTGTGCGACGTAACCGCTGCCTATCGCCGAAAACGGCAGATCGAGCTCGAGCGCGGGCACCTGGCGCGCAATCCAGGCGGTAAAGGTATTACTGTTCGGACCCGGGAAGGCCCTGTATTCCCGCGGCCAGGGATAACTGCGCGCGGCCGCGTCCACCGCCTCGATCAGGGCCTCGGCCGCCGGTCCCCGGTGCGCCTTGAGCAGTCGTGGTTTGGCGCCGTACCAGTAGCGGTCGGGTATATCCCGATTGATGCCCGTCACCGCCCGGTCGTAATAGCCGCGCCAGCCGACGACGTCATAAAGAATGTAGTGGTCGGCATCCTTGCGCTTGGTCGCAACCCAGGTATGAACCGCGAACCAGCCGCGCCAACCCCAGGCATCCGCCGCGTAGACATGCAGCACCGCCTCGCTGGTCTGTGCCGGATGCGGCGCAATCCCGGCCGATTCGCGGCTTGCCGTGCGCCAGTCGCCGCGCGAACTGAAGCTGTAAAACGCCAGTACGACCAGTGCCAGAACAATAAACAGTTTGAAATAACTCATCTGCGCTTGGACCGCCTGTTGGCCGAGAAATTCAACCGGGGCAGGTAAAATATCCTGCAGACATCAAGGGCATCTCGCTGATTAACGACGAGTCATCCCGCTGCGCCGGGATCTTCCAGGAAGCGCATTCCAGTCGTTCCAGGATACCCGCCGGGACCCGCGGGGCCTGAATCCGCGCTGGCTTGCGCGGGTGTGACGGATGCAGCAAATGCCATTGACCTCAGGCCGCGAGCAGCCGGGCCGCCAGCGTGCGCGCCCGGGCAACGGATTTTTGCGCCAGCCGCTGACGCTTTTCCGTGCTGGCCTGCCCGGTAAACAACAGGCCTACCGATTTGGCGCCGATGGTTTTGGCCGTCGTATCGAGCTGCTTACCGCTGCCGAATAACCAGCGCCCCATCCATGAGGGCGCCGCGCTCGACGAAATCAACATTGCCTTTTTGGGCGGCAGGCCGGCTTTGCGGAATTTCGGATAAGGTTTATCCCAGGGCCAGTAGGCATATGCCACCAGGCGCTCCATGAAACGTTTGAATAACGCGGTAACCGAGTTGAAATTTGTCGGAGACGCCAGGACGTATGCCTGCGCCGCCTCAATTTTTTCGATCAATTCATGCATGCCGTCGTCGAGCACGCATTTACCCGGACCGGTGCCGAGCTGCTGGGTGCATTCACGGCAATTGAGACAAAATTCAATCGGATAATCACGCAGGTTTACAATTTCGGTTGCGGCGCCGGCGCTTTGCAATGCCTCGACCGTTACTTCGACCGCCTGATCGGTGATACCGTCGTCGCGGTAGGACCCGTTAATCACCAGTACCTTAGCTTTATTCACCATAAATGCCTCCGTCTGCCAAATTATGCACGCACCCCGAAGTTCGCATTGACCCATATCAAGCGCGAGTGAATTGCCCGTGAAATCCGGCGT
>CAVYHN010000040.1:0-10044 GCA_963768295.1 uncultured Gammaproteobacteria bacterium
ATCGGGCGCGAGCTCGATTTACTGCAGGACGACTCCCAGGTGGTCACCGGGCCGCAGTTGAAAGCCGCCACCAGCCAGGCGCAGATGGATCAAATGACCCGTGACGCCACTGTGTTCGCCCGCGTCGAGCCGACGCAAAAGCTCGACATTGTGCAATCGCTGCAGCGTAATGGTCACTACGTCGCCGTCAGCGGCGATGGCGCCAACGACGCGCCCGCCCTGCGCTCCGCGCAGGTCGGCGTGGCGATGGGTAAAGACGGCACCGATGTCGCGCGGGAGACGGCCGATATCATCATCACCGACGATAATTTCGAATCGATCGTCGATGGGGTCGAGGAAGGTCGTATCGCCTACGCCAACGTGCGCAAGGTTATCTTTCTGCTGATATCGACCGGCGCCGCCGAACTGGTGCTATTCGTGCTGGCGATGATTACGGCGCTGCCGCTACCGCTGCTGGCGGTGCAATTGCTGTGGTTGAACCTGGTAACTAACGGCATTCAGGACGTCGCGCTCGCCTTCGAACCGGGCGAGGGTCATGAACTGGATCAACCGCCGCGGCCGCCGAAGGAAGCTATTTTCAACCGCATCATGCTGGAGCGCGTGATTATCTCGGCGCTCGTTATCGGCGTCGTTGCCTTTGGCTTGTTCAAGTATCTGCTCGACCAGGGTTTCAGCGTCGACCAGGCCCGCAACAGTACCCTGTTACTGATGGTATTGTTCGAAAACGTACATGTCTTCAATAGCCGCTCGGAAACCCTGTCGGTGTTGCGTCATAATCCCTTGCGCAACAAACTGCTGCTGGGCGGCACCGTCATCGCCCAGCTGATTCATATCGGTGCGATGTATACTCCGTGGCTGGGCGACGTGCTCGGCGCCAGCCCGGTTACCTTCGAGCAATGGTTAATGCTGCTTGGGCTGGCGCTGTCGGTGATGGTCGTCATGGAGCTGCATAAATGGATCAGGGCCCGGTTTGCAATCCAGCCCGCGCGCTAGCGACGCTCCGGTCAAGTCAGGTCGAATTTGATTCGGGTCAAGAATCACGCTTCGCGATTGTGCTGCAATGGTGCCAGTTCAAGCCAGGGGAAGTGCAATGTTCAGTTCTATCGTAGTCGCGTTTGATGGCTCGTCGCTTGCCCGCCGGGCGCTCGATATCGGTGTTGATCTGGCGCGCCAGAATGAAAGTTCCCTGGGTATCATTTATGTAATCGACAGCTCTAATATGCAGATACCCGAAGAGATGCGCAAAATGGGAGATGTCGAGCACCTGACTTATCCGGCGCCAAGGCTGGTGATTGATTTGGAAAACGCGCCGGACTCGATGATGGGTTCGATGGTGCAGGCGAATGCCGAGGCGCAGGCCGCGATGTTTCAGTATGCCGACTTTCTGCTCGAACAGGCCGGGCAAAGCGCTAAACAAGCCGGTGTTGGCGAGGTTGAAGTCAAAGCGGGAGTGGGGGATCCGGCGGAAGAAGTTGCCGCCTTCGCGCGGGATCGCCAGGCCGATTTGATTATCAGCGGATGTCGTGGTTTCGGTAAGCTGAAAAGCCTGCTGCTGGGCAGCGTTTCGCACAAGATCGCCCAGCTCGCTGAATGCAGTTGCCTGACCGTCAAGTGATCGTTCGGCAGGCGTCCAAAACATAGAGGCAGTATATGACACAGAAAAAAACCAGGCTCTTCGTTATCGTCGATCCTACCGCCAGTCACCAGGTGGCGCTGGTCAAGGCGTTACTGATCGCCAAGCTGGCGGATTGCCAGATTCATGCTTTTGTGTGCGTTTATCGGGATATCAAGGAGGGTGATGGCTACGCATCGCGTCATGACTTCAAGCACCAGACTCAGGCCGACGCAAAGCAATGGCTCGTGGAGCAATTGGAGCCTTGCAAGGTCGCCGGCGTTTCCTTTACCACGGAGGTCGTGTGGAATAGCAAATGGCACGATGCAGCCTTGCACTCGATCGCCAAAGCGGGCTGCGACCTGGTGATAAAATCCAGCTATCACCATAGCAAATCGCGGCGCTTTTACAGCACCACTTCGGATTTTAACCTGATGCGTAATTGCGCCTGTCCGATTCTGTTCGCGCACCAGACTCAGGAGTGGCAGTCCAACAAGGTGCTGGCCTGTGTCGATCTCGAATCGACCGATAGCAAGCACGCGCGGCTTAACGACGTGATCATCAGGGATGCCAGGGCGATGGCGAATATCGTCGGCATGGACTTGCACGTCGCCGCGGCCCACAAGGGTGAAATCGATGTCGATCATCTGCCGATCAAGGGACATGGGCATCAGGTTAACCTGCAACAGCTGAGCGAACTCTATGCAGTCGACGCGGCGTGCATCCATCTGCGCCAGGGCGAAACGGTCGCGGCGCTGAAGAGCATTTGCGACGAAATCGATCCGAGTATCGTAATCATAGGAACCCTGGCGCGCACCGGCATCCGCGGTAAGCTGATCGGTAATACCGCGGAAAAGTTGCTCGACCTGGTCGAAGCCGACGTGCTGACCGTCAACTAATCAACAAACCTCTGATTTCGTCAATTTTTGCAGGATCGAGCCCGGCGCTGCCGACGCTCACCACGGCGGCGATGTCCCGTTCCTGCTGACTTATCGGTTGCCGCGTCCGTAGCTGCTGTTGCAGCACTTCCAGGTTGGCTTCGGAAGGATCGTTTTCACGTTCAATGATCCGTTTGCGCAGTTCCGCTTCGGGCGCTACGCAGTCGATGATTATCCGTTTGCAGGGATGTGCCGATTCCAGCTCGAGCAGAGGCCGCCGCTGCGACTCCTGCAGCAGGGTGGCGTCGACGATAACGGTGAAATCTGCGGCCATGATGCCGGCTGCGATCTCGCTCAGCCGCTGATAGGTGGCGGCGGTGGCCTGCGCCGTGTAAATGCCCTGGTCGAGCTCTGATGCGCTGTCGTCGCTCGCCGCCAGGTCAAACAGCCTTTTGCGCTCCACGTCGGAGCGAATCTGTATCGCCCCCAGCGCTTCCACCAGTTGTGCGGCCACCGTGGATTTGCCCGAACCCGACAGGCCGTGCATGATAATCAGGCCGGCGCGATGACTGGCGGCCCAGCGGGCGGCCAGATCGATGTACTCGATCGCGGGTGCGATCAGTTCTGGATAGCCGTCGGGCTCGCAGGATTCCTGCTCGACCCGCAAGGCCTCGACCTTGGCGCGCACCAGCGCGCGGTAAACGAAGTAGTAACGCAACAGTGAAACAGCCGCATAGTCGCCGCTGCCTGCGAAATAGCGGTTGAGGAAACCCCAGCAAAAACCGGCATAGCCACGCGCCTGCAGATCCATCGCGACAAATGCGACCTCGCTGATGGTGTCGATCCAGCGCAGTTCCGGATTGAACTCGATGCAGTCGAACAGGGTAACGCGGCCGTCAATCATCGCCATGTTGCCGAGGTGCAGGTCGCCGTGGCACTCGCGCACGCAGCCGTTGGATTTGCGCGTATCGATCGCCTCGAGCAGATGGTTATTTTCTCGATACCAGCGTTTCAATTCGAAATAACTGTTGGGCAGATATTCTGTCGGGATCGCGCTGGCGATGTGCACCAGGTTCTCCTCGCTCCAGTGCGCGGCCTCGGCAGCGCTGCCGTAGTCACTGTCGGCAGCGGCGCGCGCGCTGCTCGCATGAATCTCGCTTACCCGGTCGGCAATCGCATCGATGATTTTCGGATTCAACTGCTGCTTGGCCGCGTAGTTGCTGAGCAGGCACTGCTGTGGAAACTCGAGCATCTTGACGGCGTACTCGATGACGTCACCCTGGCCGTTGATCTGCGGCGCCGTCTCGCTGCCGCGGATTGCAACCACCTCGAGATAAATTTGTGGGGCAAATCTTCGATTCAGGCGCAATTCCTCCGCGCAAAAATGACGCCTCTTTTGCAGCGTAGAAAAATCGAGGAAGCCGAAGTTGACCGGTTTCTTGATCTTGTAGGCGTAGTTGCCGGTCAACAGAATCCACGAAATATGAGTCTCGATCAGTTTGACGTAACGCAGCGGATGACCGAAGGCGGACGCCTTGTTCATCGAGGCGATCAGCGTGCTGGACGCCGGATCGTCTGCATCGGGCAGGTTGTCATGGCTCAGGTGCGGTGTCATGCCGGCTTCACGGTTTGATGCGATACCGGTTACTTTAAAAAACTGCGGGCGCCAGACACTGACTGAAATCAAGTGAAGCGAATTCAGTTTTCCTCGCTCGTGCTGGCGACGATATCTTCGGCATAACCCTTGGGCGGCGGATTCCAGCCACGTTCGCTGTTACTGTGGCGGTCGTTGCGATCACCCTGCATCGCGTCGCGAATCGCGGCCTCCTGCTGCATGAACAGTTCGCGGAAACCCGGACGCATGCCGCTGTCTTCCGAAGTCAGCCAGTTCTGGTACATATCCTCGACCATTTCGCTCTCGGTTGCGATAAACGTATGTTTCAATTGCTCGGCGCGAAACGGGTGAAAGCCGAGCCGGGTCAGTGCTTCGCATCCCAGGTCGAGGGCGGCGTTATAGGTTTCCTTGATGATGTGTTCCGCGCCTGCCTGTCGTAACTGGTAAAAATGGACCTGGTCGAAGGCACGCGCGAGAATCGCAATTTGCGGGTAACGCTGCCTGATATGCTGCGTCAGTTCCACCGCGCGTTCACGGTCATCGATAGCGATGACGAACAGGTCGATGTCCTCGATGCCGGCGGTTTCCAGCAGGTCGTGGCGGGTAGCATCTCCGAAGTAGCTCTTGATACCGAGCATGCGCATATTGTCGACCTGTCTGGCATCGTGATCGAGTACCACCGTTTCGATACCGTTGGCAACCAGCAGCCGATTGACGATCTGGCCGAAGCGTCCGATGCCGGCGATCAGCACCCGGCCCTTGTCATCGATGACATCGGTTTGCCGCTGTGGCTCGCCGCTGGCGAAGCGAGGTACCAGCACCTTGTCGAAGAAGATGAACAGGGCGGGCGTCAGAAACATCGATATCGCGACCACCAGCGCGAGCAGCTGGGCGATATCTTGCGGAATGACATTATTCTGCAAACTGAAGCTCAGCAGGACGAAACCGAATTCCCCCGCCTGCGCGAGCCCCAGCGTTACCAGCCAGCGATCGCTGGAGCCGATGCCAAAGATCCTGGCGAGCAGGTAGACGATGGACGCCTTGATCAGGATTACCGCGGCGACGATGGCGACCACCAGTATCCAGTCCTGCGCCAGCACCTGGAAATCGATACCGGCGCCGACGGTGATGAAAAACAGTCCCAGCAGCAAGCCCTTGAAGGGTTCGATATTGGTTTCCAGTTCGTGGCGGAATTCGCTGTTGGCGAGCACCACGCCGGCGAGAAAAGTGCCGAGTGCCGGAGACAGGCCAACCAGGCTCATCAATGCCGCGATGCCGATTACCAGCATCAGCGCGGCCGCGGTAAACACTTCGCGCAGCCCGGACTGGGCGACGAAACGAAACAGCGGCCGGCTCAGGTAATAACCACCCAGCACGACACTGGCAATGGCGCCGAGTACGACGATGGCGTAGATCCAGTTGGGCAGGCCCGACACCAGGTCGAGATGGCGGTGCGCTTGCGCGGTCTGCTCGGCAGCCGCGCTCGCCGCCTGTGCCAGTGCCGGCAGTTCCAGCAGCGGAATCAACGCCAGCATCGGAATCACGATGATGTCCTGGAACAGCAGCACCGAAAACGCGCCACGGCCACCCTCGGTCTTGCTCAGGCCTTTTTCGTTCAGCGTCTGCAGCACGATTGCGGTCGACGACAGCGCCAGGATCATGCCCACGGTCAGCGCAATGCGCCAGTCGACGCCGACCAGCAAGGTGACGGCCATGATGGCGACAGTGGTCAGTCCGACCTGCAGTCCACCGAGACCGAGCAGGCGATTGCGCATCGACCACAGCATGCGTGGTTCGAGCTCCAGCCCCACCAGGAACAGCATCATGACCACCCCGAACTCGGCGAAGTGTTGCAGGGTTTCGGTTTCTTCGCCAACCAGGCCAACTACCGGGCCGATGACGACGCCGGCGATCAGGTAACCCAGTACCGAACCGAGACCAAGGCGCTTGGCCAGCGGTACCGCGATGACCGCGGCGCAGAGGTAAATAAAGGCCTGAATGAAGTAAGCGGTCATTGCGCAGTGCCGGCAGCCTGCAGCAGGCACTGGTTGAGTTTTTCGGCCCCCGCCGCGAGGCCGAGGTCGATCTGGTCCTGGCGCAGGCAGTCCAGTATCTGCCGCCAGCGTTCGACATGTGCGTCGACCTTGCCATCTTCGAGCGCGGTGCGCGATCCGAACAATGCGTAGGGCGGCAGGTACACCATGCCGCACAGCGTCGCCGTCTGTTCGATCGGACGCAATAGTTCGCGTATCGAGTAGTGGTTGTAACCGCTCGTGCGATAGGCGTTCTCGGTGCCGCCGGCGGTGATCGCGCACAGCAGACGCTTGCCCTGGAGTTCGTGGCCATCGTGCCCATAAGCAAACCCGTATTCGAGCACCAGGTCCTGCCATTCTTTCAGTATCGACGGGGTCGAGTACCAGTAGAGCGGAAACATGAAGACGACGACGTCATGCGCGCGCAGGCGCTGCTGTTCGCGTTCGATATCGATGCAGTAATCGGGATACTCGGCGTAGAGGTCGACCACGCTGACGTCATCGACCGTTTTCGAAACTTCCATTAGCGGCAGGTTGACTTCAGAGCGATGCTGGGAAGGGTGGGCGAACAGGATCAGTATGCTGGAGGACATCGGATGGCCTATAATTGTTTTGGCCGAATCTATATAAAGCGCGCCTATTTTTAATTCAAGCTAATTTGCCCGGCAGCTATGTCGTTAGCGGCGGTCTGGAGTCGAGTAGCATCGCTTTTTAGCGGGAATACCTTGCCCTGGTATTGCATAGAGGCCGCTCTGTAGTATCGTGGTCCGGGTATGCAAGGGCGCTAATGAACAGGTTACGGGTCTGGTAATGAACATCGAAGCGGAAACTGAAAGAATCCAGGCATTCGTCGAGCGCGGTAACTACCATGCGGCTTACAATATCGCGCTGTCTGGCCTGAATGCCTGTCGCCGCGATAACAATCAGGCAGGCATAGACCGGTTTATAGAAATCATTCGGGCCGTGGTGGATTCTCTGGCCGACGAATTCGGTAGCCAGTCCAATTCGTGAGCTAGTAATCGGCGAGGCGCTAAGCGTCGGCGTAGCGACTCAGCGAAACCGGGATACGCTGCGCACCAAAATGGCCCGGCTGGTCGAGAAAATGTCCGGGCAAGCGTTCACCGCAGCTGGCGCAACAGCCGTTCGCATCGAGGCCCCAACGCCCGAGTACATACCAGTCGCGTTCGATCAGCAACTCGCCGCAGCCCTGGCACCAGGTACTGGAACCCTTGTTATCGTGAACGTTACCGGTATAGGCGTAGTGCACCCCGTTATCCAGCGCGATGCCGCGCGCGCGCGTCAGCGTTTTCGCCGGCGTGCTTTTGATATCGCGCATCTTCCAGTCGGGGTGGAAGGCAGTGAAGTGCATCGGCACATCGGCTCCGAGTTTTTCTACTACCCAGGCGGTCATTTCCTGCAGTTCCGCATCGGAATCGTTTTCACCCGGGATTAACAAGGTCGTCAGTTCGAGCCAGCAGTCGGTTTCATGGTGAATATACTCGAGGGTTTCGAGTACCGGCGACAGATGCCCGCCGCAGATCTTGTGATAAAAGCGATCGGTAAAGGCCTTCAGATCGACGTTGGCGGCGTCCATCGCGGCAAAGAACTCGACCCGCGGCTCGGGATCGATGTAACCCGCGGTAACGGCGACCGTTTTGACATCGCGTTCGCGGCAGGCGGCGGCCACGTCGATCGCGTACTCGTGGAAAATGACCGGGTCGTTGTAGGTAAAGGCAACGCTCTGGCAGGATAACTCCGCGGCGACGCGGGCCAGTTTTTTCGGTGACGCGGCATCGGCGAGCGTATCCATTTCGCGCGACTTGGTCATATCCCAGTTCTGGCAGAACTTGCAGGCCAGGTTGCAGCCGGCGGTGCCGAACGATAATACCGCGCTACCCGGGTAATAGTGATTCAGGGGTTTCTTTTCGATCGGATCGACGCAAAAGCCGCTGGAACGGCCGTAGCTGACCAGTTTGATTTCATCGTCGAGGCGCTGGCGCACGTAACACAGGCCGCGCTGGCCTTCGCGCAGATGGCAATGCCGTGGGCACAGGTCGCACTGCAGCCGACCATCCTTCAGGCGGTGCCAGTACCTGGTTTTAACTATCGTTTCCTGCATCGTTTGACCTGGCCTCAACGGCCTGTCTGAGACAGGGATATTAACACGCCGGACCCGCTAACGACTGACAAGCCGTGGATCTGGGATTATCCGCTGCCTTTGATTATTCGCAGTTACAGAATAGATCGCTGGTAATGCAGCGCATTGATCTCAGTCAAGCAAGGGGGTTCTATTCAACGATTAAATAAACTTGTAAATCAAATAGTTATCAAGATTTATGATCCTGCAATAATCGCAGGTTATAGGATAGCCAGGAGTAGAGGGCCTTGAACCTGCGAGGTACTGCCGTGTCTGTGCGCCGCCGCCGCGGATTTTGTTGCCAGAGCGCCCCCGATTTGCTGGTGGAAACGAGGAATGCATGCGTTGATTGAAGCGCTCGCACGGGCTGGATTCGTG
Organism: uncultured Gammaproteobacteria bacterium; assembly: GCA_963768295.1. Classification (GTDB taxonomy): domain Bacteria; phylum Pseudomonadota; class Gammaproteobacteria. Next base: position 8,654 of record CAVYHN010000040.1, read on the forward strand.
ACCAAGGATGAATATTTGACCTGGCTTGATCCAGGGCAAAATTGAATGCTATGTATCCGGGTTACAATATAAATATCAAGTTGGTCGGGGATAAGTCATGAGTACTCGCCAGGCAGCCGTCGCCGGAACTTTCTACGACGCCGATGCGGGCCGTTTACAACAGCATATAAAACAGTTACTAAGCGCCGATTCGGCGCTTCCCGAAATCCTGCCCAGGGTTCTGATCGTACCTCATGCGGGTTATATCTATTCGGGGTCGACCGCCGCCCATGCCTATCGTTGCCTGAGGCTGGACCCCGACCAGATCAAGCGCGTTTTGCTGCTCGGGCCAGCGCACCGGGTTTACCTGAAGGGCATGGCGATTCCCTCGGTAGAGCGTTTTGCTACGCCGCTGGGAGACGTCTTACTCGATCGGGAGGCGCTCGAGCGCATCGCCAATCTACCCGGTGTGCAAGTCTCCGACGAGGCGCATCGTGAGGAGCACAGCCTCGAAGTGCAATTGCCGTTTCTGCAGTCAGTGCTGACCGAATTTACCCTGGTGCCGGTGGTCGTCGGCGATGTCGCTGCCGCTCAGGTGGCAGCGGTAATCGACGCCCTGGCTGAAGATCCGCATACGCTGGTGGTGATCAGCTCCGACCTTTCGCATTTTCTGAGTTACCGCGATGCACAACAAATCGACGCCGCCACCTGTGAACATATTCTCCAGAAATCGACCACCCTGAGTGGTGAAGAGGCCTGCGGCGCGCGCGCGATCAACGGCCTGATGGCTTCGAACAAGGCGCGTTCGCTCGAGATTTCGCTGCTGCATGCCTGCAATTCCGGCGATACCGCGGGAACACCGAATCGAGTGGTTGGCTATGCCGCCTTCGCTTTGCATTGAGCTAAGCGCCAGCGAGCAGAACCAATTGCTCGATATCGCGCGCCAGTCGATCAGGTCCGGGCTGACAGCGGGCAGGGCGCTACAGCTCGACCTTGCGCAGCTCGAGGAGAGCCTGCAAATCAAGGCCGCCGTGTTTATCACCTTGACCCGTTCAGGTGAACTGCGCGGCTGCATCGGCTCGCTGCAGGCGGTCGAACCGCTGGCCCAGGCGGTAGCAACTTCCGCGTTTAACGCCGCGTTTCGGGATCGGCGCTTTGCAGCCCTGGGCGCCGACGAACTCGACGCTATTCGTATCGAGATTTCGGTACTGTCGGAAATGGAGCCGATCGAGGCGCCGACCCGACAGGCGCTACTCGATTCGCTGCAACCCGGCGTCGATGGGTTGCTGCTGGAGGATGGGGGTCACCGTTCGACGTTTTTGCCCAAGGTCTGGGAAAAAATTACCTCACCGACTGAATTTCTCGAACAATTGTTGATGAAGGCGGGGCTTGGCGCCGGTCACTGGGCGGAT
>CAVYHN010000041.1:0-39645 GCA_963768295.1 uncultured Gammaproteobacteria bacterium
ATCGCAAGCCGAGCGCGTCTTAACTGATGTACAAAACGGAGAAAAGGCTGCTGCGTCGGTCAATGGTGATACAGTGCCGGCCTCACATCCCAAGCCTAAGCAACGGCCCACCAGTCAGAATCCGTCATTTTCCGAAACATTCGATGCTCTTACCGGAACATTCGACGCTTCGGTCTTACAGACGAACGAAGCCGAGTGGGCATCGGAACGCAATCGTAGAGAGCGAGACATGGATACGATATCTGACGAAATGTTGGAGGAAGCAAAGCAACTGTTGCAGCTCTTTGGCGTGCCGTACATCGAGGCCCCTGCCGAAGCGGAGGCCCAGTGTGCCGCTCTGGAGGAGCTCGGCTTGGCCGATGGCATCATTACGGAAGATAGTGACGCCTTTGTGTTTGGCGGGAGGACCGGTGAGTCGCGAGTACAAGCGAAACCATTTGTTTTGAACGCAATTGCTCTGCAGCTATCAAGCATACTCACTTCGCCTTTTATAGTTTACAAGAACATATTCGACGAGCAAAAGTACGCAGAGGTCTACACCGCCGCCGACGCCGAGAAGGAGATGAGACTCGGCCGCAACGGAATGGTTGCGCTGGCCATGCTGTTGGGGGGTGACTACACGGAAGGTGTCAAGGGTGTCGGAATTGTAAATGCAATGGAGGTTCTTGACACCTGGGACGTTTCGGAGGATCTGAAAGGCGGCCTGAATGGCTTCAAAAAGTGGCTCGATGGTTTCGATCCAACCGTTGCGCTTGGAGTGAAGAGCAAGGGACAGTCCAAGAAGACGAAAGAGCAGATTTTCCACTCCAAACACAAGTCCGCGAGGACTCGATGGGTCGCCGATAACTTTCCTTCCGACGCCGTTATGCATGCTTATCTCAATCCTGTCGTGGACAAATCGGAGGAGCGGTTCTCGTGGGGTGGTGTGTCAACCTGGAGGGGGAGCGCTCGTTTGCTCTCTTCTGTCTGCTTCCTTTTGTGTCTTCCTTATCGCTCAACATTCTCTCTCGCTGCTTTCTTTTTCACCAGTGCCTGACGTGGACAATCTCGTTCTTTTCTGCAATCGACACATTGGCTGGTCGCCCGAAGAGACCAAGCGATACTTAGAGCCTGTTGTGCAGCAACTGCAGAATGGCTTACGTCAAACTCGAATAGATTCATTCATGAAGTACGAAGACGGTATCAAATTTGCAGATGTCCGGTCCAAGCGCCTGCGCGAAGTCTTAGGGTTGAAGAGCGACGATGGCATCGATAAAGGCGCTACAGAAAAGAACACATCGTAGAGCAGAAGGCACCACAAAGTATACATAAGCTCCTGGTTTCGTATTGAATGGTACGCATTGTTATCTCTCTATTTTATTAGTAGTATTGATGAAATAGAAACTGAGTTTGTGTTTCCGACAGACTTATCATTCTCACGAAGCGACAAAATGCCGAATGCTACCAACAAGACGCCCTTGACTGCGCAACCACGCGAAGAATCACGTGATGCGGAGGAACAGGAGGATCGCTTCGGTGACCTCCGATCTGCTCACGCTATTTCCTACGACGAGGAATATGTCCTGTTTGGCATTACCGAAATGGACTACAAGCAAAAGCTCCACTTTTTGGCGGATCCGTCGTTCCTCACCAAGGGATACATCTTGAAGGCGCTCCATTCGGGCAGAACTCTCTTTGCGATGCGCTCGAAGCTGCCCCGGAACGGATGCGCGAGAAGATCGAGGAAAAGACGCTCGCGAAATATCTGTCGACCTACAATGATACCGTGACTATGAAGCAGGCAATCATTTATTGGCTGAACGGCATTGTGATCAAACTGATCGGCAAAAACAAATACTAGACGCTTCTTGGTAGTTCGGCACTCACGGTTGCAAACTGCCCACGACGGCATTGGAATGGAGGAGTTTTGCACTTGTACACTCGATCAAATCATGGGTGCTCTCGGAGTGGCACAAGTATCATACAGGATTTGGTGCTACCTACTTGACAACACAAACCAGCATGGCAAAGATCCGTCACTTTTTTCTAGTGACCAAATAGTACTGGCGATGAAGACAACTTGTTTGCTGGAGGCCGATCATTGCTCGCGGCAATACGGCCCTACAACACCAAGTGGCCGGAGACGTTGTTCACTTCTCACTATATACCGAAAAGATCAAAGACTAAGTTTGCAGACCCAGTACATGCTCCAGTTTATTTAGGAGGAAGGGGTAGAAAAGTGCATTTTTTTAACGTAATCAGGCCTCGCTCTCTTTGGCAGTTGTGCTTTTTGGAAAAGGGCGTGTGGAGTGAATCATTTGTTTCCTTCTCTTTGCCCATTATGTAGTTAGATTACCTTCTCGGCTGGCATCAACAAAGCCAGGGCTTACCGCGCAAATATTTCCTCCAAGCATTTCTTCCAAGCCGAAAGACCCATGCCTCCTCAAAGGTGCCAGAGAATTGAATCTGCTGGCTGCCGCAGCAGCTTCGCAGGAGGCGCCGTTGCCTCCCGCCTCCACCAAAGAAAAACCACAATAAGAAGACACGACGCCGCACGTCCCAACAGGTAGCAGCGGCAGCACGGTATCACGGTTGAGGATCAAAAGCAAAGGTAAAAAAGATCCAGCTAAAGTAACCCGGAATGTCTTTCTCAGAAGAGATCTTTGGCGGCGAGGGCGCAAGCGTGCCTATACCTTCCGCTCGAAACAGCGAATTCCAATCACCGAAAATTATCAGTACCGGTTTCAGTTAAAGCAGAAAGGGCAAAACGGCGAGACTGTGGTTATTCCCAGTCTGCCTTTTGCCAGTGTCGAGAAGGTCGGGATGGATACGGTCGCGGAGCAGCAGGCGATCGTGTCGGAAATTTATATAAACAGTTAGCAACTAAAGGAAAAAATCATGGGACAGATGAAAACACCAGGCGTCTACATCGTCGAAAAGAACGCCTTTCCAAACTCGGTGGTTGAGGTCGCGACCGCGGTCCCGGCCTTTATCGGCTATACCGAAAAAGCGGACAACAAAGGCAAGTCGCTGCGCAACAAACCCTGGCGAATTACCTCGATGTCCGAATTCCACAATTACTTCGGATTTGCGCCGACGCCGCAATTCGGGATCGACAAGAAGACCGACAAAACACGCCGAGGCCGATTTTTCCCAGGGCGGCGACGAATACTGTTTTCGCAAACCGCCGGCAATTACCTGCTTTATCACAGCATGCTGTTGTTTTTCCAGAACGGCGGCGGTCCCTGCTACATCGTCTCGGTCGGCAGTTACGGCGACGACATCGAAGCGGACAAGCTGCAAAAAGGTATCGATCTGCTGATTAAGGAGCAGGAACCGACCATGGTGGTGATCCCCGACACCGTGCTGCTGAACGAGCCTAACTGCATCAGCATCCAGCAGGCGATGCTGGCGCATTGCGGCGGCAAGATGAAAAACCGCATCGCGATGCTCGATATCTGGGGTGGCGCGCGCGATCGCCAGGATCCGTCCGGCGATTGCATCGAAAATTTCCGCTCGGCGCTGGGCATCAACTATCTGGATTTTGCCGCGGCCTATTACCCGTGGGTCAACACCACCATCGTGCAGGACAACGATCTGAGCTATGAAAATATTGCCAACCAGGATCTGCTGCAAACTCTGTTGCGTAGCGAAGGAGATGCCGGATATTAGCGACAAGGACACCTCGCCGAAAGGTCGCCCAGCAGTTTCAGGCGATTAACGACATCACCGAGCTTGACGGGGCAAAGGTGGAAAAGCCCAAGGACGATAAGACCAAGGACGACAAAACCAAGGCCGGCCCGGCCACCGCCGGCGGTGAGTGGGACGAGGACTTCGCCGCCAGGAAGATCTTGTTGAACAAGAGCCTGGTGGCGATGAGCCCGCTGTTTGGCAACATTCTCGGCGCGATCAAGAACCGGCTCAACCTGTTGCCGCCGGCAGCGGCCATGGCCGGGGTCTACACCATGGTCGACAATTCACGCGGTGTGTGGAAGGCGCCGGCCAACGTCAGCCTGAACGCGGTGGTGTCACCGGCGGTCAATATCAGCCATGACGACCAGGAAGACCTGAACGTCACCACCCAGGGCAAGTCGATCAACGCAATTCGCAGCTTTATCGGCGAGGGCACGCTGGTCTGGGGCGCACGCACGCTCGACGGCAATAGCCTCGACTGGCGTTACATCAACGTACGCCGCACGATGATCATGCTCGAAGAATCGATTCGCCTGGCGACCAAGGCCTACGTGTTCGAGCCCAACGACGCCAACACCTGGGTCACGATCAGGAGCATGATTCGCAATTTCCTGACCGGTATCTGGAAGCGCGGCGGCCTCGCCGGTGCGGTGCCCGACGATGCTTTCAGCGTGCACGTCGGCCTCGGAGAAACGATGACCTCGGAAGACATTCTCGAAGGTATCTTGCGCGTCACCGTGCTGGTTGCGGTCAGCCGCCCGGCCGAGTTCATCGAAATCACCTTCCAGCAGCAGATGCAAAAGTCCTGAGGGCTGGATGATACGGATTTAAAACAGTAGTTAAAAAATTTGAACAGGAGTAAATATCATGGCCGATGATGGCTCAGCACAATCTACCAGCGTATGGCCCATCCCGAAGTTTTATTTTCAGGTGAAATGGGATTCCGAAGTGATGTCTTTCCAGGAAGTCTCCGGGCTCGATATCGAGGCGCAACCGATTGAGTATCGCCATGGCGACAGCCCCGAGTTTTCGACGATCAAAATGCCGGGGATCAAGAAGAGCGGCAACGTGACGATGAAAAAGGGCGTCTACAAGTCGGATAACAAGTTCTGGGACTGGTTCAATCAGATCAAGATGAACACGATCAAGCGCGTGCCGGTGACGATCAGCCTGCTCGACGAGACCGGCGCACCGACGATGGTCTGGACCCTGGCCAACGCCTGGCCGACCAAGATATCCGGCACCGACCTGAAGGCGGACGGCAATGAAGTGGCGATCGAAACCATCGAGATCGTCCACGAGGGAATAACGATCGATAACTCGTAGCAGTGACGGAGCGGCGGGCCCTGTGGTCCGCCTGGAACCGCGCTGATTGCGACAAGAGGGGATCCATGTTGGGTAGCGATTATCCGCCGTCCGCATTCCACTTCAAGGTGGTTTTTGCGGCCACGGCGGGCAAGTTTGATACTTCGTTTCAGGATGTGAGCGGCATTAAGGCATCGATCGAAACCGAGACCTATAAGGAACTCGGGGAGAACGGTCACGTTTATCAATTGCCCAAGCCACCGACCTATCCCCCACTGGTATTAAAGCGCGGTATCGCCAGCATGACCTCGCCACTGGTGCTGTGGTGCAAATCGGTGTTCGAGGGCGATTTCTCGCAACCGATCAACACCATGGGAATGATGGTTTACCTGATGAGCGAAAACAAACTGCCCAAGCGCGCCTGGGGCTTTACCGACGCGTTTCCGGTGAGCTGGGAGGTGGACAGCTTTAATTCGAGTAAAAACGAGGTCGCGATCGAAACCATCGAGCTGCGTTACAACAGTTTAACCAGGATGTTATGACATGAGCATAGAAGTGAAACAATTGATCGTGAAATCCACGCTGGTCGGCGATTCGCGGGACGACGGACGGCGCGAGCCGCCGGTCGACATCGAGCGCCTGAAACGGCAGGTCATGGACGAATGCCGCAAGCTGATCGAGCAAAGCCTCGAATCCCGGCAGGAGCGCTAAATGGCGGGCGCGGCTTCCGGTGAAAAAGACCGGCTGACGATAACCGCCTGCAAGGTCGACAGCAGCGGCAGCATCAGCGTCGACGATTCGCAACAGTTCAAGTTCTCGGTCAACCCGGAAAAATACGACCACTCGTTCGCGATCAGTTACAGCGACCAGGCGCCCGTGGGCAAGTCGGAGGTCACCACTAAATTCGACAAGGCCGAGCCGGAAACCCTGAAAATTCGAACCCTGCTCGACTGCACCGGCGCGCTTGGCGGCGACGACGCCGGCACCACAGACGTCAAAACCCAGCTCAAGAATTTGTCCGATATCGTCTACAAGTACGCCGGCGACCAGCACGAACCCAACCCGGTGCAAATCCTGTGGGGCAGCCAGATTTTCATCGGCCGGTTGACGTCGCTGAAGGTCGACAACACGCTGTTCAAGGCCAGCGGCGAACCCTTGCGCGCAATGCTCGATCTCGAGTTCAAGAGTTACGTCAGCAGCGAGGAAGAAGCTCTGCGCGCCAATCGCTCGTCGCCCGACATGAGTCACCTGGTCGAAATCAGGGCCGGCGATACGCTGCCGTTGTTGTGTTATCGGATCTATCGCGACAGTTCTTATTACCTCGAGGTTGCCAGGCACAATAAGCTGACCGATTTTCGCGACCTCGAGCCTGGTAGCAAACTCCATTTTCCGCCGCTGAGGTAAATCATGCCCGTATCGCCCCTGGACAATACCAGTGAAGTCCTCAATCTAACCCTGTATTCGGAGGGCGCCGAGCTGGATCCCGCGATCGGCGTCGCGTCGATCACGATCACCAACGCGGTTAATAAAATCCCCGTTGCCCGCATCGAACTGCACGACGGCAACATGCCGGAGCAAAGTTTCCCGCTGTCCGACGGCAAGGACTTCGACCCGGGTAAGAAAATCAAAATCGAGGCCGGCTATGGCTCGGAGCAGGCGGTCATTTTCGAGGGCATCGTGGTCAAACATTCGATCCGGATCGACAGTTCCAACGATGCGCGGCTCGTGGTCGAGTGCCGCGACGAGGCGGTCAAGATGACCGTCGGCCGGCGCAATGCCAACTTTGTCGACACCAGGGATAGCGAGCTGATTACCCAGTTGATCGGTAATGCCGGCCTGAAATCGGAAGTCACGACCACGAGTATTCAATATCAGGAATTAACGCAATATTACTGTAGCGACTGGGACTTTATATTATCGCGCGCCGAGTTCAACGGTTTGCTGGTCATAACCGAAAGCGGCAAGGTATCGGTCATGCCGCCGGCAACCGGCGCCGAGCCTGAACTCGAAATAACCTACGGTAACGACCTGCTCGAAATGCAGGCCGATATCGACGCGCGCTCGCAATTCAAAAAGGTCGACAGCGCCAGCTGGGATCCCGCCAGGCAAGATCTGGCGACAGGCAATGCCGCGCCGGAGTCCATGAAGCTGCAGGGCGACCTCGATGCGGCGAATCTGGCCAATGTGCTGGGGCTAGCCTCGTTTCAATTGCAGACGCCCGCCGAACTGGGAGTTGACGAGCTGAAAGCCTGGGCCAGGGCGCAACAGATCAAATCAGGCCTGGCGCGGGTCCGCGGGCGGATGAAATTCCAGGGCAGCGCCAGGGCTAAACCCGGCACGCTGATCGAACTCAAAGGCGTCGGCAATCATTTCAACGGCAAGGTTTTTGTCAGTTCGGTCACCCACCAGGTCGGCGACGGCAACTGGACCACCGAGGCCGTATTCGGTCTCGCGCCAGACTGGTTTGCCGAACAGCGCGACTTGATGGCGCCGCCGGCAGCGGGGTTGTTGCCCGGCGTCGACGGCTTACAAATCGGCGTTGTCATGAAACTCGACGCGGATCCGGAGGAGGGAGCCCGGATTCAGGTCAAAGTGCCGCTGATGAAAAATGAAACCCCGGGGATCTGGGTCAGGCTGGCCCATTTTTACGCCTCGTCGGGCTTTGGCAGCTTCTTCATTCCGGAAATCGGCGACGAAGTACTCCTGGGTTACCTCAACAACGACCCCAATAATCCGGTGCTGCTGGGTAGCCTGTATAGCAGCAATCGCAAGCCGCCCTACGAGTTCACCGCGGACAATTTCACCAAGGCGATCGTGACCCAATCGATGCTCAAGCTAGAGTTCGACGACGAAAAAAAGGTCATCAGCCTGATCACCCCGGGCGGCAACACGATTGTCATCAGCGACGATGGTAAATCGATTCAGCTGCAGGATGAAAACAGCAACAAGGTAGAGCTTAATAAGGACGGTATATCCCTCGATAGTCCCAAAGATATCACTATCAAGGCAGGCGGCAAGATCGATATCAACGCCACCGGCGCGATAAACGTCAGCTCGAACGCCGACGTAGCGGTCAAGGGCATGAACGTCGATTGCGAGGCGCAAACCGGATTCACCGCCAAGGGTAACGCCAGCGCCGAACTTTCCGCCTCGGGGCAGACCACGGTCAAGGGCGCCATGGTCATGATTAACTGAACACGAATACTGAGGAGAAGCCAATGCCACCCGCAGCCAGATTAACCGATATGCACGTTTGCCCGATGTTCACTCCACCGGCGCCGCCCCACGTCGGCGGACCGATAATCGGCCCCGGCGTGCCGACGGTGCTGATCGCAAGCATGCCCGCCGCCGTGCTCGGCGACAGCTGTACCTGCGTCGGCCCGCCGGACAGTATCATCATGGGTTCGGCCACGGTCATGATCGGCGGCAAACCGGCCGCCAGAATGGGTGACAGCACCGTCCATGGCGGTAGCGTGGTCGCCGGCGCCCCAACCGTCATGATCGGAGGCTGACGTGGCCAATACCGACAAGGCCTTTCTCGGCACCGGTTGGGGCTTTCCGCCCGAATTTCACAAACACGCCAGTGCGCTCGGAGTAAAAACGGTCGAGGCCGAGGCCGACGTCGAGGAAAGCCTGCGTATCCTGTTATCGACCCGTCCTGGCGAGCGCGTGATGCAGCCGGGTTACGGCTGCGGCCTGCACAGCCGGGTATTCGACAATATCACCGAGAGTGCGATCACCCGGATCAAGGATTTGATCGAACGCGCGGTACTGTTTTACGAGCCGCGCATCACCCTTGACGGGATCGATATCGATACCGTTGACGCGCTCGACGGTGTGCTCAAAATTCGGCTGAACTACACCGTGCGCCAGACCAACTCGCGTAGCAACATCGTTTACCCGTTTTATTATCGCGAAGCCAGCCGGGTACCAGTGGCGGATCGGGTGGGGCGAACAGGTTAATTGATGGATTGGCAGGACATTCCTCGCATTACCGACGGCAGCGGCCAGCGCGAGCGCATGCCGGCGGCGTTTGCGCCGAATTATTTCGACGTCGACGAGCAATCCTTCGAACAGTTGCTGGCTATGGGCGCGGAGATTGCCGAGCGGCTCAAATATTACAACCTGGACAATCAGGCCGCCGGCAACTGGGGCGAATTGTTTGCCGCGGATGAAGCGGTAGTCATGGCGACTATTCTGAGCATCGACCTCGAACGCATGGAGTCCGAGTTTCGAGCGATCCCGTACCACCAGACCGAAGACCTGGTCAATTTTCTGTTGCGCCTCGCCGCGCGTTTCGATCGCTGGTATCGCTCCCTCACGGCCAGCGAAAGCAAACAGGCCACGGTGCTTACGCACATGATCGATACGCTGATTTCCGACAAGCTCAAATTTGGGTTTCGCAAGCTTGAGCGGATGGTCGGCAACGACGGCATCGAGCGCGAGGTCGACCTGTCACGCTTTGCCGACGTTTGGCGCCGAGAAGCATCCGACGATGAGAATTCCGTCCCGCGAGCGACAGACGATACCCCTGTTCCCGGCAAAAACAAACACGACCTGAACGCGATCTATTACGAGTTCGCCAACGCCATCGGTTATCTGCAACAATCGGCGTCGCAACATCTGCAAGCAAGCCTGCGCAGCCAGCGGCACGATCCTGCCATTGGCTTGTTCATGGTTTTTCTGCGCCTGTTCAAAAAGGCTCAGGAGCGACTCAACAAGTTTACTCCGCGGCATCTCGATTTTTATTACCACCAGGTGCTCGAGGCGGGCAACCACCCCCGCAGCGCGGACAGTTACTACCTGCTGTTGACGGCTCAGGCTGGCGCCAGCAAATTGCGCATCGATAAAAATACCGCCTTCAGCGCGGGTCAGGACGCGGATTTGAACGAGATCGTCTATCGCGCCGACGAAAGCCTGCTGCTCAGCGACGTCGAGGTGGGGTCGTTGCTGACGCTCAACCTGCAACAGGATCGATTGATTTCACCAGAGTCGGATGTCGGTTTCGTCACGCGGATCAAGACGGGCCGACCGGCGCTTACCGCGGACACAGGCGCGAGCGACGACGCAACCAGCGAGCAATCGGCCTGGCCGCTGTTCGGCGCCGGCGCTGGCACCAGCGACGCCCGCATCGGGTTTGCCATCGCTTCGCCGCTGTTGCTGCTGCAGCAGGGCCGGCGCAGCATTGAAATCAGCTTCGCGCTGGAGCCAGCGCATCCGGTCGACCCGACGGTGCGGCTGGAGCGCATGCAGAAGAGCAAATCCCCGCAAGAGTTTCGCCGCGACTTCGCCGCCTGGTTCGCGCACTACCTGCTGCGCTTCAAGGGTGGTTTCAGCCAGCAGGATAAGACCGCGCTGATCGGGCAGGCGAAGGAACTGTTGGAGCAGCGGGAGAGTAGCGAAATCAAAAAAATGCTGGACGAAGACTGGCAGGGCCTGTTTTACCGCCTGTTCAAACAACCGCTAAACCTGCGCCTGACCGGTGCGGACGGTTGGTTCGAGGTCGGCGATCCGGTGCTGCTGCCCTACAACGAGGACGAATCCAGCCCCGCTACCGGTTTCAGACTGCGGCTCGAGTTGCGGCCGGCGGATCCGCCGATTATCGGCTATCAGCCGGCGCTGCATGGGGATGAACTCGACAGCAACCTGCCGGTTTTGCAATGCGAGATAAACCCGCAGGCGCATTTTTGCATTTACTCGGTGTTGCGCGATGTGCTCGTCGCCAGGCTCGATATCGAGGTTGACGTCAGCGGCCTCAGGGATATACAGATTTATAATCAAAACGGTCAACTCGATCCGGCCAAACCCTTCCAGCCGTTTGGGCCGACACCCAGCGCCAGCTCGTATTTTGTGCTCGGGAATTACGAAATGGCGCAAAAGCGGTTACATCAGCTCAAGCTGCATCTCGATTGGGCCGACCTGCCCGCCGGTGACGGCGGTTTCGGTGAGCATTACGCCGGTTATGCCTCGGCGATGGGCAACGATTGTTTCGAGGTCGACTTCAGCGCACTTAGCGGCGGCGGCTGGCTCCCCGCCGACCCCGCGATGCGCGGCTGTCTTAAACTGTTCAACACGCGCACGCTGGATAACGGCGTGGCCGCGCAGCATACCCTCGCCATCGAGGAAATGGATTTTGCCCGGGCAATCGACCCGGTGCCGCCGGCGGCCGATTTTCGCTTCGATCTGAAATCACAGGGCGGGTTTTACCGCTTGTCGCTGGTGCAACCGCAAGGTGGATTTGGTCATGGCGATTACACCCGGCTGTTAACCAGCGTGCTGGCGGCCAACGCGAAGAAGAAAAAGCCCGAGCCAGTGCCGAATCCACCCTATACGCCGACACTCAAGGGCCTGAGCGTGGATTACAGCGCGCAAACCTCGCTCGAGCCCGCGCTCGATCGCAATGCGAAAACACAACTGTTTCATTTGCATCCCTTCGGTCACAACCGCGTGTATCCGCCATCGCCGGAGCAAGTCTTCCACCTGTTGCCGCAATATTTTCGCCCCGGCAATCTCTTCATCGGTCTCGATGGCAGCGATATTGCCGGTCCGTTGTCGCTATTGTTCCATCTGGCGCAGAACAAGGTCGATCCGGCGAATGCCGGCCAGGCGCGGTTCGAGTGGTTTTACCTGGCCGATGACTGCTGGCAAGAGCTGCCGGAAAAAAACATTCTGGCCAACACCACCCATGAACTCCTGGCCTCGGGCAAGGTGACGATCGATATTCCGCCGGATATCAGTACCGGTAATAGCATCATGCCCGCACGGTTTTACTGGTTGCGCCTGGCGGTGGATCGCGCCGCCGACGCCTTCTCCAGCTGTTATTTTGTCAAACCGCACGCGCTTAAGGTGAGCCGCGATCTCGATGCGGTGGTCGAAGTGAATCAGGCCGATGAGGCCGTGCGGCAAAACCAGTGGTCGCTGCTGCAAAGCCGAGCAAGCGTGAGCAGTGTCGGGCAGGCCTATGCCGCATTCGGCGGGCGCCCTGTCGAGAGCGACGTCAGCTTCAAAATGCGTATCAGTGAACGCCTGCGGCACAAGAATCGTGCGCTGGTGCCGCGCGACTACGAGCAGTTGGCGCTGGAACGGTTTCCCGAGCTCGCCAAGGTCAAGTGTTTCAATTGTCTGTCCTGGGCCGACGAGGCGATTAAACCGGGACGGGTGCTCGTCGTCGTGGTGCCGCGGGTCGACGATGCGGGCGCCGAAACCTGCCGGCGGGCGCGCGTCGATGCGCGCAAGCTCGAGGAGATCAAGGATTACCTCAACGCGTTGAGCCCACAGTTTGTCGAGCCCGAGGTCATCAACCCGGTATACGAGGAAATACAGGTACGCTGCACGGTCAGGTTTGCCGACCCCTTGGGCGAAGGGGTTAACCTGAACCGGCTCAACCAGCAGATATCCGATTACCTGTGCCCCTGGAGGGCGCCGGGTTACCCGGCCCGTTTCGGTTGGAGTATCCGCCAGCGCGATCTCGAATCCTATATCCTGGATCTCGACTACATCGACTTCGTCACCAATTTTTCGATGCTGCACATCACAGCTGATCGCGACGGTAAATACCGACTGGGCGACACGGCCCGGGACGCTCCAGAAGACGAAGCTAAGATCGATCCGCGCTACCCATGGAGCCTGGCAATTCCGATGCGGCATCATGCGCTCGAAACCACGCGAGAGACGAAGCCCGAAAAGGCAAATATAACCGGCGTCGATGAACTCGAAGTGGGCGCCACATTTATTATTGGAAGCGGTGAGTATGGCGAAGAAGAATAGGGGCACGTTAAAGCGGTATTTTGACGAGGGCTCGCTACCGTCGGCGGACCAGTTTGGCGATTTAATCGATTCGTCGCTGAACATTATCGAGGAGGGGTTCGACAAGACGGCGCTCGACGGCTTCAAGATTTCGCTGATCGGAGATCACCAGCGGCTGATCAGTTTTTATCGGTCGGGCGACCCGAATAACCCGGTCTGGACCTTCGAATACGACGAGGAGCGGGATCGCCTGATGATCGTCAATCCGCGGTTAGCTGGAGAAAGTGCCGCGGCGATTACAATTGATGCCCAGGGCCGCGTCGGCGTCGATAAAACCGATCCGCAATCCGAGCTCGATGTCGGCGGCGTAATTGCCGCCGAAGGACGTCTAGGGGCCAACCCCGGTGGAATCACCACGGTGCCGGCCGACGGTCAGTGGCACGACGTCACCGACGAACTCGAGGGTTGCCACGCGATCGAAATAATGGCCGGGGTCGGCAGCCCGGGCACCGGTCGTTACGCGATGCTGCGCGCGGTGGCGCTTAATGCCTATAACCCACGCGGCTGGCTGTTCAATTTGTTCAACCTGAAAAAACGCATTCGCACCCAGCAGGCTTATTTCCTGTCGCGCGGCAACCGTATCAAGCTGCGCTGGCAAAGTGGCGAGAAGGACGGATATACGCTGCAAATGCGCACTGCTTGCGGCTATGGAGAGGGCATAAACATACGCTTTTACCTGACCGATTTATGGGTTGACCACAAGATGGGCGGCGCACAGCAGCCCGCGGGAGGAAAGCATTGAGCGGGTCTGCGCACAAGTTGACGCGGGGCTACCGCCGTGCCTGAAAGCCCGTTCATCCCGCGGCACAAGGTCGGCGCTAACGAGCTCGGCTTTGAGCGCCTGCGCCGCGAGGCTATCGGGCTGATCGAGGAGGTTTCGGGGCAGGTCTGGAGCGATTACAACCTGCACGACCCGGGAATTACCATTCTCGAGCAGTTGATTTACGCCATCACGGATCTGAGCTACCGCTGCGAGTTCCCGGTCCAGGATTTCCTCGCGAATGAAACTGGCGAGATAGATCACCAGCAGCAAGCCTTGCACCTGCCCCACGAAATTTTGACCTGTCGTCCGACCACTCCGGCAGATTACCGCAAACTGTGGCTCAACGCCCTGCCGGTAATCGACAACCTGTGGCTCGACGAACTGGAAAGCCAGGAAGATCAACTGGCGAATTCAAATGGCGAAGCGGAAAGCTCGGACCCCGTGCGCGGCCTGTATCAGCTCGCGGTCAAGCTGGCGCAGGATGTCGACCCCGAGCGGCATAATGCGATCAAGGGTGAGATCAGGAGAATTTACCGCGGCGCGCGCAACCTCTGTGAAGACCTGGAGGACGTTGTGGTGGTCGATAATCTCGACTACGAACTCAGCGCCGAAATCGAGGTGGGCGGCGCATATTCCCCCGCGGAAATTCTGGCGCAGATTTACATCGACTGCGCTCGGCGCGTCGCCAGCAGCCCGGCGATTACAACCTACGATCAAATCGACACCGATAACGACAGCCTCGATCAATTGTTCGATGGCCCGTATACCGAACACGGATTCTTCCTTGGTGACGACAACAGCCGGCAATCCGGTTTTCCGGTGTCGTCGCTGTTTGCCGTTGTCAACCAGATCCGCGGTGTCGAGCAGGTTAAGGGCCTCTATCTGAGCCGGTCGGGAAAGGACTATTACGATCAAATCCCGGCACCCAAACGCGACCAGGCCCTGGACCTGGCCGTGCCGCAGAGCCAGGACAGGATCCGGGTCAAGTTGACCGCCAAGGGCCGCGAATTGCCGATTTCGATTGATGACTTGCGCGCGCGATACGACGAGATTCACTTCAAGGAATTTGCCTCGCGCCAGACCGAGCAGAATTTATCGATGCTGTATCGGCCGATCGAGGCCGATACGCGACCGATGCAGCTATATTTCAGCATTCAGAATCAATTCCCGGCGATATATGGCGTCAACCGGTTTGGCGTGCCTGCATCGGCCGCGCCCGAGGTCAAGGGTCGGGTGCGCCAGCTCAAGGCTTACCTGCTGATCTTCGAGCAATACCTGGTTAATTTTCTCGCCAACCTCGATTCGCTCGATCGCCTGTTTTCAGCCGAGACCGAATCGAAGACATCCTACGCAACCCAGGTGCTCGACCCGCAGCAGGTGTCCGACCTCGATGCCGTGTATCCAAACGAGCCGGCGCAAGCGTTTCGCGACATCAGCGCTAAATTCGATAACTTCAACCAGCGCAAGGGCCGCCTGCTGGATTACCTGCTGGCGTTATACGGCGAGCGCTTTAACCAGCGTTCGCTGCGCCACTTCAATTATTATTACGGCAAAGACGAAGTCGACGACGTCATCCTCGCCAACAAGGTTGCCTTTCTCAGGAACATCGTCGGGCTCGGGCGCGATCGCGGCGCGGCCGCGGATTTTCTCGCCGACAACGGACAGCCCGTTAGCGGCCTGGCACAGCGCGCGGCGCTACTGCTCGACTTTGCCCAGCCGCCGCTGTGGCCGACCGAGGCGTGCGCGACGGCGGGACTCGAACTGTGCGCGCACAGCGAGCTGCGGGATCGCCTCGGCGACAGCGACGCCCTGCGCACGGTCGCGGCGGATCAAATCGAGACCGGGCAATATGCGCCACCGGCGCAGGCAGCGCGCACGGCCGATCAACCGCTGGAACAGATGCGCGATCGTCTTGAAAATATTGTGCTGCTCAACCAAGGTCTGCTCAGCGAAGCACTGTTGACACAAGGTATCGATATCCAGAACTACCGCGTTGGCCGTGACTCGCCTGCCGAAAAATTTCGCTTATATCTCGAACTCGACGAAGCACAATTCTGGCAGCTCGGGCAGTTCGACGACGAAGACGCGGCGGCGCGCGCGGCCAACGATTTGCGCTGTTATCTGTTACAGCTCAATCGCCGTAGCGAGAGCATCCACCTTATCGAACACCTGATGTTGCGCCCGCGGCAGGCGTCGGCGGGAACGCCGCACGGGGAATTTTACTCGTTTCGCCTCAGCGCCGTTTTGCCGGCCTGGAGCCGCCGCTGCCGCAACAGGCATTTCAGGAACCTGGTGTGCGAAACCCTGCGCCTGAACGCGCCGGCGCACGTGTTGGTCGAATTCCACTGGCTCGAATTCGAGCAGATGCGTGCATTCGAAGACCTTTACCAGAGCTGGCTGGACGCCATGCGCGCCGGCGATGACGCCACGCACGATCGCCACGCGCGGCCCCTGGTCGATTTTATCCTTGCGGCAGAGACGTCAGGGGACGAGAAAGGGTGACTGACGCGTTGAATCGCCACCACGCCATCGACCGGGCCGAGTTCAATACTCGTCTTGCCAGGCGGGTCGATCCGGCCCAGCAATTAAGTCTCGACGAATTTGTCAAAACCGAGCTGATGCAGGTGATCGACGAAGTGTTCGATGGCATCGAGCGCAATACCGGTGTATCGCAACTGAGTCTCGACCGGCTCGAGATCGATCTTGGCGAAATCAATTTTCGCGACTACCGCCAGCAAATGCCGCAACGCCTGCGCCGGCAGCTATGGCAGGCGCTCGATAATGCGCGCTACACGACGGCAGCTGGCCTCGCTGCAACAACGAAACGAAGCGCCACATCCAGCGCGGAAGCTACGCTATTTCATTTTCTGCGCCACGGTAATCTGCCCGGCTATGCGGCCAGGGTCGACGCCGCGAAGCTGGATTCCCTGCTGCGCCGGGAAATCGAGACCCACCCGGCAAGATTGGTCGAGTTTATCTCCACCGCGGTCGAGCGAGATTCGATCATGCGGCGCATCGAGGCGCAATTCCCCGCCGCGCTCCAGCAGCGGGTAGCACGGCTGCTGGAATCACCGGATGCCGCAGGCAAACCGCTATCGTCCGCGGATCCGGATCTGCCCGGCAGGCAGCCGGATCAGGGGCGTGAATCGAAGCCGACCAGCGAAGCGTACAGACAGCAGCTCGAGGTGGCATTGTCGGCGCAGGGGAGCGCTAGCTTCGCGCAGGTCTGGCGCAGCCTGATGCAGGATGACGCCCTAAGCCTGTTTGCTGTTCTGCACGATCTCGGCCGGCGCCGGAGCGCACGGCAAAAGCTGGCGCGGCTGCTGACAGCCGGCCAATTCGCCGCCCTGCTGCGCGTGATCGAACCGACTGCGCACGAAATCCTGCTGTCGGGGTTCGAGCCGGGGCATTGGTTGTCCTTGCTTGCAGAGCGGGCAACAGCCACTCCCGCCGCGGCCGCAGTGAGATTGCGCGAGTGGATGCTGGGTTATTTACTGGTTGAGCGCGCCGCGGCGTTCGATCGACACGACTTCGTGCAAAGCCTGGTGCAGCAAATTTCCGCCGCCGAACCCCAGCTACGCGCGGAATCATGGGCCGGGTTCAGACGAATTCTCGAAAAACCGCTGCAGGCCGGCGATATGGCGGCTGAACTGGCACGGCTGGCGCTAGCGCAGGTCGAGCAACTGGCTGGCCAGCCGGCAACCGAAATGTCCGGGCTTTATCGGCGTTACGCCCGCCTGCAGGCTCTATTTTTCGCAGAGACCGATCGGCCTTCCGCTTCCTCGGCGCTGGCCGACCTGGAGTTGTTGGCCGAACAGGCACCCTGGCTGTTACTGCGTTTATTGCGCGAACTGCAGACCGCCGGCGATGGCTGGCAGCGGGTGCTGCGCGACCTGAGCGCGCCGTTCATGGAGCGGCTCGGATTCAGCTTTCTGAAGTTGATCGAGCAGAGCGTTTCGTCGGGCTCCTCCGCCGGCACCGCCGAGCTGGTGGCCGCGATCAAACGCAACGCTGAGCGGGCGCGGAACCGTCAGGCCTATTACGGCGAGATTCTGCTGCGACTCGTCGGCGGCGAGCCGATCGATTTCAACCGTATTGTCGATGTCAGGATGGCACAACCGGAAGCGGACAATGCAATCGGTGATCGCCCGGCGGGTGCGAGCGCGGCGCAAACCGAGCGCGAGCCCGGCGATGATAATGTCGGCCTGTCGCCGATAGACCCGCGCGCGGCACGGTTGATCCAGTTCGCCGAGCTGTTGACCACTGCGAGCCTCGCGGGCGATCTAAAAATTTCGGCGCAACGGTTGCAAGCGATCAAATGGCGATATATCGAAACCTACGTCAACGAGGTTGGTTACCTGTTTAATCCGGTCTACTTTGTCGAGGGGTTTGCCGAGGCGCTGCGCAAGCATGCCGACATCGGCGATAGTGGCCGGTTTTACAGCTTGCTCGGTCAAGCGCTGTTGCAAAACAGCCTGCTGTCGACACGTGGCCAGAGCCGGAGGCTGATCGAAGCGCTAGACGAGCTAGCCGCCGAGACGACGTCGCCGTCCGACGCCGGCGCCGCGAATCCGGTTGCCGACGAACGCGCGAGCTTGATCGAGCACCTGGATGAAGTTGCGCCCGACGAAGATATCCACCTTGTCAACGCCGGGCTGGTGCTGTTGGCGCCGTGGCTGCCTCGCCTGTTCGATCAGCTCGGTTTCGTCGTCGACGGGAAATTCAAAGACCGCGACACGGCCGAACGCGCGGTCCACTGCGTGCAGTTCCTGGTCGACGGCAATGTCGCCAGCCCCGAGTATCAACTGGTGCTGAACAAGCTGCTCTGCGGGGTCAGGCCGGGCAGGCCGATCCGCCGCGGGATCGATTTGAGCGACGCCGAAACCGAGCAGCTCGAAAGCCTGTTGAGCGCGGTCACGCAGCACTGGAAGGCGCTCGAAAATACTTCTATCGACGGCCTGCGCGAAAGCTTTTTGCAGCGCGGCGGCCGGCTGCAGCGCAAGCAGGACGCATGGCATCTGGCGGTCGAAACCAGGGCCTACGACCTGTTGCTCGACCAGCTGCCATGGTCGTACTCGACAATCAAGTTCGCCTGGATGGATCGGGTGATATACGTGGACTGGCGCTGATGAAGCAGAATGAGATGAATCCGGACAAGCTAAACGCGCTGACGCTCGAGCGCGAAATGGACTGGTTCCACCGCGTGCTCGAAGCGAGGATCCAGATTTATTTCGAACAGGAATCCGGGATCGACGATATCCGTGATCTCGAAGCCCCCGATGTCGGCGGTGATCAATCAGAATACGCACAACTGGTCCGACAGTATGAAATGAGTTTCAATGAGCGCCTGGTGCTGATCCTGGCGCTGCTGCCGCACGTGCGCCCGCAATTGCTCGACCTGCTGTTCATCCGCAACAAAAACCTCGACCGCGGCTACACCGAGTTCGGCGGCTGGCAGGGAAAATTTCACGGCGGCTTTTTACCCACCGGCGAGACCGCGGTGTTTTTGCTCGCGGGGCAGGACCTGGCGCATCGTTTCGAGGCAATCCGGTTGTTCGAAAGCGAGCATTTTTTTGCGCGCGCGGGTGTGCTGTCGCTCGAGCGGCAAAGTGGCGACGAACCCCTGTTGAGCGGCGCGTTGCGCGTGACGGGCGATGTCCTCGCGCGCTGCACCACGGGAATCACGCACAAACCGGACTACAGCATCAACTTCCCGGCCAAGTTAATTACGACCCAACTAGCCTGGCGAGATCTGGTGCTGGCTCCCGAAGTCATTGAAGAGATTGGCGTGATCAAATCCTGGATGCAGCATGAGCACACGATCATGCACGACTGGGGAATGGAGAAGTCGATCAAGCCGGGTTACCGCAGCCTGTTCTACGGTCCGCCAGGCACCGGTAAAACCCTGACCGCAACGCTGATCGGCGCCGAGTTCGGGGTCGACGTCTACCGCATAGACCTGTCGATGGTAGTGTCGAAATACATCGGCGAAACCGAAAAAAACCTGGCCAACGTATTCGACCAGGCGCAGCACAAAAACTGGATCCTGTTTTTCGACGAGGCCGACGCGCTGTTCGGCAAGCGCACGCAAACCACGTCGTCGAATGACCGTCACGCCAACCAGGAAATTTCCTACCTGTTGCAGCGGGTCGAGGATTATCCCGGCATCGTTATCCTCGCGACCAACCTGAAGGGCAATATCGACGAAGCCTTCGCGCGCCGCTTTCAGTCGCAGGTTTATTTCCCACTGCCCGACGCCGATCTACGCCGGCGGCTATGGGAAAATACGTTAAACGGCCGCTCGGGCCTCGCCGCCGGGGTCGACCTCGACGATCTCGCGCGCGCATACGAACTCTCGGGCGGCGCGATCACCAACGTCGTGCGCTACGGCGCGATCAGCGCATTGCAAATGAAACGCGAAACTATCAATCGCGAGGACCTGGTCAAGGGTGTCGCCAGGGAACTCAGGAAAGAGGGGAAAACACTGTGAGCAGGATAAAAATAAACCGGCTGTTGTTGCATACAGTTATCCGGATTGCCGCCTGCCTGTCGCTATTCGCGATTATGCCGGAGGCGGTTCAGGCCAATTACAAGCTGGAATGTACCGAATCCTATATCAAAAACAGTTTTAACCAGATAAAAGTCGACGAAGATAAAATTGTAAACCTGCAGAAACTGCTGAAAACGGGCAAGTATTTGAAAACCGATCCCGATGGCAAGTTCAATAGCAAAACCGACAAGGCCTTTCATGCATTTTGCCTCGACCTGGGTGTAAAAGGCATATTTGTGCCGCATGCGCATCGATTCGGGCTGAGTGATGATATGGCCAAATTTTTAATCGAACAGCTGGAAGATAAGTACCCGGAAAATCCAGACCAGACTCCAGTTCCCGTCCCTGCCGGTCCGCCCAACAACGGCTCAACTCCCCAAACGCCTGTTGCCAAGAATTGCAATATAGCCGCGGCTTTCGTGACCCCGGGTGGAGCCGCGAAATTAGAAGCATATAGGGCTCAAATCGAACTGGCCCAACGGCAGCTGCAGGCCGGTGGCTATAGCACCGGAGGTGTCGATGGTGTCGCCGGGCACGAAACCAATTTGGCTTTGGAGCAAAGCTGTAAGCAATTCTCCGTGCCCGGAAGTGAATCGAATCTAAAGGCTAATTTGCTCAACTTCCTGGATCAAACCACAGCTATCTCGACCGAGCATTCGGGTTGGATGAAGACCATATTAGCCAGACCGTTTTTGGAATGGCTGCAGAAAACGTCGCCGGAGGACGTGAAGGCTCTGCAAGAAGTGCCTTGGGCGGCCGACGGAACGCCGCCGGCAGACTGGATCGAGCATGTCGAAAGCCTGCTATATCGGTTCTCGGGAAAACTGCCGCGTCTGTCGAATACCGCTGCGGACCAGGTCGGTGTCAGCGGGGACGGCTGCGGTTGTTCGCGTAATTTAAGCAAGCAAGTGTACGGATTTTATCCTTTTTGGCAGGCGGCCAGGGCTGAAAGCACCGATAGTCAGACGGGACAGACGGGACAGACGGGACAGACGGGACAGACGGGACAGACGGGACAGACGGGACAGACGGGACAGACGGGACAGACGGGACAGACGGGACAGACGGGACAGACGGGACAGACGGGACAGACGGGACAGACGGGACAGACGGGACAGACGGGACAGACGGGACAGACGGGACAGACGGGACAGACGGGACAGACGGGACAGACGGGTCAGACGGGTCAGACGGGTCAGACGGGTCAGACGGGTCAGACGGGTCAGACGGGTCAGACGGGTCAGACGGGTCAGACGGGTCAGACGGGTCAGACGGCTGAGGCGGCTGAGGCGGCTGAGGCGGCTAAGGCGGCTAAGGAGTCTCAAACGCAGAAGTTCGATTTCAGCGTGCTCGATCGAATGGGATACTTTGCCTATAACCTCGACGAGGAGGGTAAATTGACCGGGGCTAACGGCGACGATGTTGAGCGCTTGATCGAGGAGGCGCATAAATACCGGGTCAAAGTTGATTTGATTTTTTACCTGTCCGATTGGACCGACTGGAGCGAGCATGAAATCAAGAAAGGGCTGTTAAAAATATCGAACACGGTCGATCCGGGAAAGGAAAGGCAAAAGCATCGCTTTAAGCAGGAATTGATGTCCTTGCTGCAGGGTTCGCCGGGTGTATTTGCGGATGGTGTCAGTCTGTATTTTGACAACTACGTTGACTCAGACGATGGCGCCAAAATCAAAGAGATCGTCAAAATGGTGGCTGCAAAGCTCGAGGAGAGTCAAACGGACACCCAGCTCAGCGTAATATTGGGAATTAATTGGCCTCAGATCGAAACACGTCAGTTTGCGGCCCTGCAAGATATTCTTGTGGGTAAAGACGCTGTTGTCGACAACTTGTTCGTTAACCTGTCGTCGGATACCAGCGCTTCAAAAAAGATAATCAGAAAACATATCGAAGACGCTTTCTACGGTGAAGATCGCCGTAAGGTGTTGCGCATGATAATGCCTATTATAGACGCCGGAGATGTCCATTTGCTACCCGAGCAAGGCCGGGAGGCCAATCAATTCGCCGACGATTTGATTTATTTCGAGGACAACTTTGCCGGTGTGGGCCTATGGTGGAACAGCTCGGATGCGCAAAACGATGATATTAGCAAAGCGCTAAGCAGTGCAGTCGTAAAAGAACTGCTTGCAACTGACAGTGTAAATACTCTAACCGAGTTCACCGGTGAGCTTGCGACCAGCCTGTGCAATTTTGCCTGTCCGAACCGATGGTATTTTCGCATCGCCCTGGATCTGTTGGTTGCGTTCTGGGTATTTTACGGCCTGATGGCTATTTATAGCTGCAAACTTCGCGAGCTTTATCGGCGCAAATACCCGTATTTTTTTGCTATCGGTTCGGTCACCGCGCTCGATCTGGCGATAATGTCAGTCTGCGATCCATTCTGGCAAGATTTGATCGACACCATCGTATTTGGACTCTTGATTATTATCGTGGCGGTATTGGTTTGGCGTCGCTTCACCAAATCGATGCGACCGAAGTTGCCCTAGGCTAATAATGCCTGATATCTGAGGAGTAAAGATTATGAAAACTGTCCAGGATAAGAAATCGCGACAATCACCTTGTTCGGCCGCGAGTCGCCGCCAGACGAGACTGCCACAGGCGGCCGTTGGCGCATTGCAGAGACGCCTCGACGACAGCGCCGCGATGCGGTCTCAGCGCGAGCAAATTTCCAAATCTTTCGGCGAACCGGTGCAGCGGGACGCGATGGAAGAAGAGGAATTGTTACAAGGACGATTCGCCAAACAATTACAGGGGGATCAGGAAGAGGAGTTATTGCAGGGCAAGTTCGACGGGCCGCTGCAGAGGCAGGGGCCAGAGGAAGAGGAGCTGATGCAGGGCAAGTTCGACGGGCCGCTGCAGAGGCAGGGGCCAGAGGAAGAGGAGTTGCTGCAGGGTAAGTTAGCACAGCCGTTACAGCGCGAGCAGGAAGCCGCACCGAATCAAACCGGCATGCCGGACAACCTGAAACAGGGTATCGAATCCCTGTCGGGTCTCGATATGTCCGGTTTACGCGTGCATTATGGCTCGCCGAAGCCCGCACAACTCAATGCCCACGCGTATGCGCAAGGGAGTGACATACATCTCGGGCCGGGGCAGGAAAAGCATTTGCCGCACGAAGCCTGGCACGTGGTGCAGCAACAACAGGGACGGGTTCAAGCCACTACCGAAATGGGTGGTGAGAAAATCAACGACGACGCTACGCTCGAGCGCGAGGCCGACGTCATGGGTGATAATGCCTCGAGATTCACGAGCTAGGGTTTGGCGATGCGGCACGCGCGATGGTGGTTGTTTTCGGGTCTGGCCTCGGCCCTGCTAATCATCGTACTGGTCGGCCAGTGGCGATCGATGAACAACTACGAAGCTGAAACCCGTGGCCTGTTTAACGAGGTTGAGATCGAGGAATATTTGTCAAACTGGCAAAAGGAAGCGCAACAAGAGCTTGGCGTAATCGAGCCCATGCAAACCGTGAGAACCGGGTTATTTATTCAATCGCTCAAGTTTTTCAATTCGACCGAGCTCAGCGTTTCGGGTTATATCTGGCAGCGCTATGCGGCAAATCAACGCCACATCAGGCCCGGGAAAAACGAGGTCGGATTTGTCCTGCCCGAACAGGTCAATTCGGGCGGTGATATCAATGCCCGGGAAATGTATCGAATGGTCGAAGGCACAGACGAGGTCATAGGCTGGTTTTTCGAGGCAACGCTGCGCCAACCCTTCGTCTACAAGAAATATCCATTCGATCACAAGACCGTCTGGATCCGTTTGTGGCACAGGGAATTCTGGCGCAACATTGCGCTGGTGCCTGACTTTAAGGCCTATTACGATTTCGACGAAACCGGCGAATATGAGCGCAACTGCAGAACTAAGCCATCGCTGGAACGCGATCTGGACGCTAAATGCACATTCGGTATCGACGAAAATATTGTACTGGGTACCTGGGAACGTCAAAAAACCTATCTGGATTACACCACATTCGATAAGCCGCCGCCGAGCTACGATACCAATTTCGGTATTTCCAGTTACATCGGGCGACACCCATTTCCCGAGTTGCGCTACAACTTCGTGCTCAAACGCAATTTCGAAAACGCATTCATCCTTTATCTGTTGCCGTTGCTCCTGGTCGCGATGCTACTGTTCGCCGCACTGCTAACCGTGAGTGACCGTGACGAATTGTCGAGTCGGTTCGGTTTCAACACCTCGGGATTTATCGGCGCCTGTTCGGCACTGTTTTTTGTCGTGTTACTCGCGCATATTCAACTGCGCGAGCAGTTCGCAGGCTCCGGCATCGTCTATATCGAGTATTTTTACATCCTGATGTATATCCTGCTGGTGCTGTCCACTACTAACGTTTACCTGTTTTCAGTCCGGCCTCGGCGCGGCTGCGGCTGGATACTGTATGAAGACAACATTATTTTTAAAGTGGCTTTTTGGCCGGTGGTACTGGCGTGCCTGACGCTGATAACGCTGGGGCATATGTGATGCATGCCTGATAATCGGGGCCTGTCCCCTGTCAGGAGAGTGGCGTTCTGATTGTCGCGTTTTCATTACTGCTGGGTTGCCCCAGCCTGAAAATTCAGGTGACGGTAACCACGTTGATCGCCGCGCTCACCCGTTTCAGTATTTTCCTGGTGCTTTCGTTGCAGCAGCCATTCGCGGGAGACGTCAGCGTAAAGCCGACTGCATTCGAGACCATCAGCAAATCCTTCGACGATCGCAGTCGGAGTCAGTATTCCTGCGGAAGGTTAGCGAAGTAAACCGCGACGGTAGGGTAGCGGGGCGACCATTCTTTCCGGGATGCGGCTCAGCTACCCTGGGTTTTGTGGATCTCGTGCAACAGGTCATAGTACTTTTCTGTCAACTCCACCCATTGCTTCGGCGCCATGCCTTTACCGGTTTCACCGCCGCGTTCGCGAATGTCGTCGAGCATCGTCTTTTGTTTCGCCGGGGTGGCTCGCCTGTTTTCAATCACCAGGGCCTCCTGCTCTTCGCCCTGCGGTCCGATCTTATCCTTGAGTTCAGGGCTCCACGGATTCACCGACCCGGCGTACAGAGGATCGGCGCGGCCGCTAAGAACGCTCTCCAGATACTTCTCGCAACTCAGGGGCATCAGCGCCTTGCCCTTGTGCTTTTGGGGGAACATGGCCTCTCCGGCCTTGCGATCGGAGAGTTCGAGCAAGCGCTTCTTAACGAATTTGCGCCAGGTTTTGTCCATTAATACCGCGGCGGCGGCACCGCTCATACCTGCGGCAATGCTGGCCAGGCTCGCCTTGGCATAAAACTGGCCGACTGCGTTTTTTAGCAAGTTGTTTGACTTCATTTTCTGCTGACCGGCGATCAGGTAGTTCAGCAGGAAGGCGAACAGGCCGGCCAAAGGCTGCAAGGATTCCACATCCTCTTTGGAAGACTGGATCGCGCCGGCGCCGGCTTCGGTATTGCCCAGGCGAGTGATTGCGGAGTCCGCCTGCTGCTCAAGTCGGCGGATCCAGAATACCCGGGTCTTCTTCTTTTTCGGGACTTTCTTCTGGTAGCTGCCGAGATCCTTGTTGCGCGCGGTATCATTTTCATGAGCCTTGACGTAGGTCTGGCAGTGGTCGCGGATGTTGGTCGCGATCTGCATCAACTCCAGGCGTCCGGCTGTCGAACTCGCCTTACCGCGCGCCAGATTTTTACGATAGCTGGAGAGCTGGCGCAGAATGTATTTGTAGTTCGTCGAACGCAGGAAGCTCTGATTGCCGGACATTGCCGATAGGTCGATGTTGAGCGCATCGGGCGCACGATTTGGCGCGGCCGTTGGTTTTACCTTGTCTTCTACAGCACCCAGGGATGGATCCATCGGAGGAGGAGGTGGAGCAGCACTGGCGGATGATGGCGCCGTTTCGGGCTCGCGGGCCTCGAGTTCCTGCTCTGGTGCTTCGAGGTCTTGCTCCGTGTCCACGGGCGGGACCAGATCTATATCGAGCTCCGGATTGAGACTGCTGGGCAGAGATTTAGCGAGTGCGGGATCCTCGGTTTCCTTGGGCAGGTTCATCTTTTGCCGAATCTCTTCCACCAGGCGATCGGCTCCTGTGGCCGATCCGGTAAAACGAATTGAATCCTGATCTTTTTCCCGAATATCGGTTTTCGCCGCTCGCCTCATGGCGTCTGGCACACTGCCGAGTTGAATACCGAAAGTGATTTGCACGTAACCCCTGTCGGACTGTCCTTCGCCCTGGGGATGGCCGGCATAGAGATCCCAGCCGTCCTTTTTGTGAACCGTATTGATATTGGTGACGGCTGACAGCTTTTTAGGTGGGCTGTTGGTGGCCCTGCCCGCCATCGAGGTGGCGGTTGCGGCCATTTTGCGAGTTTGATTCGCCGCTTCGGTCTTGCTCATCGCAAACTCGTCGATCGGCTTGTAGGTAACTAGCTCGATGATTGAATGGTGCGGTTTCATCGATTTTTTGTGATCGACGTGAACACGGAAGCCATCTCCATCCGCGAGTTTGACCGAGTCGGTCATCGCATGTTCGGCTTCTAATATTTTATTTGACGTGTCGCTTTTGGCCGATGCCAGGATCGGCAACTCGACCTCGAGGCCAAACTTACCCTGCAGCGGAGCAGGGCCGCCCGAGGGGGCGGCAGTGACCCTGGCCTGGTCGGCGCCGGATTCGGCCGCCGGCCGGCCGCCTTCGTGCAAGGCCTTTTCACCCATCTCGGTCGCCTCGGCTTCCAGTTCCGCATCATCGTTAATTTTCACGGCCTTCAGTTGCTTAGTCGGTTTCACCCGTCCCTGTTTTTGCTGTACCACGTGCCAGGCTTCGTGGGGCAGATGTTTTTCCTGCCCCGAGGCCACGTGGATCTCGTTACCCTGGGCATAGGCCAGGGCATTAAGTTGTGCCGGTTTACTGGAATTAAAATTTACGCGCACATCTGAAAGATCGATGCCGGAGAGTCGCTCGAGTCCGGTTTTCAGTTGATTCGGCATGCTGGTACTATTTCCCGTGCTGCCTGAATCGCTTTCCTTTTGAAGGGCGGTCGCGCCAGCGGCAAATTTGCCCTGCAGCAAGGTTTCCCGCGCGCCAGCTAATGCCGGGTTACTATTATCAGCCGTGGTTTGAAGTTTTCTCTGGGCGTTATTCGCAGGACGGTTGTCGACAAATTGAAGCGCAGGGGTGGTGTCCTCCTGGTTCGGAGTAGCTTCGCTGGTGGCAGATCGGTTCTTGTTATCCTGCTTTTGGTGCGGACGAATTCTCATGAGTTTTTAGCCATATCCATGCGCAGATCAGATGAGTTCCATCGGATTATAAACGTTTGAACAGAATAAACATCCATTATAAGGCGCGAATCGGAGTTCCGAATTCATCGGGTTCCAGTCTCTCCGGTGGTGCCTCGATGATTGCCCCGACAATGTTCATCCGGCGTTTAACCGTGTTACTATCCGCCATTATGGCTCATCATATGAGCTACTGTTTTCAGAAACTCTATGGACCGCACCGAACGTTTTCATTTAATCGATCAAATGCTGAGCAACCAGCGCGTGGTTAGCCGGCAGCAGTTTCTCGACACGCTCGAGGTTTCGCCGGCGACCTTCAAGCGCGATCTCGAATACCTGCGCGACCGGCTGATGGCGCCGATCGTGTGGGATCGCGAGCGCCGCGGTTACTGTTACGAGCAGGGCGAGGGCGGCGACCAATTCCAACTGCCCGGGCTCTGGTTCAACACCAGCGAAATTCAGGCGTTGCTCAGCATGGACGCGCTGCTCGCCAATCTGCAGCCGGGCGTGCTGTCGAGTCATATCGAGCCGTTGCGTTCGCGTATCCGCATGCTGCTCGACGAGGGCGACCACAGCGCCGATGAAATCGCGCGCCGCATTCGTATCATCACCCATTCGGCCAAGGCCTATCGCAGCGAGTTTTTCCAGAACCTGTGCCAGGCGTTGCTGTCGCGCAAGCGTGTCGACATGACTTACTACAGCCGCCCGAGCGACAGCAAGAGCGAACGGCAGGTATCGCCGCAGCGCCTGATCTATTATCGCGATAACTGGTACCTGGATGCCTGGTGTCATCTGCGTAAAGGCTTGCGCAGTTTTTCGATCGACGCGATCAAGGCGCTGAGCATTGCCCCTGAAGCAGCCAAGGAGGTCGATGAGGCAGTGTTGAATCGTGAACTCGAAAGCGGCTACGGCATTTTCTCCGGGGCCGCCACCAACGAGGCAATGTTACGTTTCAGCCCCGAAACGGCGCGCTGGGTTTCGCGCGAAACCTGGCACCCGGATCAAACCAGCGAATATGACGCGGATGGCTATTATGTTTTGCGCGTGCCCTACAGCCAGGACACCGAACTGGTAATGGATATCCTCAAGTACGGCGCCGAAGTCGAAGTGCTCGAACCGGCGGAGTTGCGGCAACGGGTGAAACAGCGCATCGACGCGATGCAGGATTTATACGCCGCCGGCTGAAACGGCTGCTACCACAGCGAAATTTCGATATTGTCGAGCAGGCGGGTTTGACCCAACGCCGCGGTCACCAGGATCACCAGGTCGCGGTCGTCGGCGGTCGCCGGCAGCAGCGTCTCCGCGTTGCAAATGTTGAAGTAGTCGGTTTTGAAACCGGCGTCATCGAGGCTTGCGATCGCGTCCTGCTCCAGGGCCCTGAAATCCCGTTCGCCCTGGTCGATACCGGCCGCTATTTGCTGCAGCGTCCGGTATATCATCGCGGCTTTTTCCTTTTGCGCCGCGTCGAGATACTGGTTGCGCGAACTGGTGGCCAGCCCCGAGGCTTCGCGTGTGGTTTCCTGGCCGATGATTTGCACGTCGAGATTGAAATCTTCCACCATCTTGCTGATCACGCGGTACTGCTGGTAATCCTTCTTGCCGAAGACCGAGACATCGGGCTTGACGATATTGAACAGCTTCAGCACCACGGTCGCGACGCCGGTGAAATGGCCGGGTCGATGCGCGCCCTCGTAATGCCTGGTCAGGTCGGTGACCTGTACCTGGCTGATCTTGTCGAGACCCTCGGGGTAGAGTTCGGACGCGGTCGGCAGGTACACCAGGTCGCAGCCGATCGTCTCCAGCTTTGCAAGATCGCTTTCAAGGCTGCGCGGGTAGTGGTCCCAGTCCTCGTTCGGCCCGAACTGCATCGGGTTGACGAATATACTGCAGAGGCTGCGATCGCATAGCGACTGACCTTTTTCGATCAGCGACATATGCCCATCATGCAGGTTGCCCATGGTCGGGATAAATGCGATCGACTCGCCGTGATCCTTCCAGTGCTGCACGTATTGCTGCAATTCGATGACACTGGTGGCCTGGTCCATTATTCAGGCTTCAGGAAAAAGTGTGGGTTTTATCGGGAAATTTGCCGCGCTTGACTTCGCTGACGTAGCGACTGATGGCGGCCTGGATGCTCGACTGGCCCTGCATGAAATTCTTGGAAAACTTCGGCTTTTTGCCGGCGGTGACGTTGAGTACATCCTGCAGCACCAGGATCTGCCCGTCGACGTCGACCCCGGCACCGATGCCGATCACCGGGATTTCGAGCGCGGCGGTAATCTCGGCGGCGAGCGTTGCCGGCACGCATTCAAGCAGCAGCAGGTCGGTGCCGGCGGCTTCGAGATCTTTTGCGGTCGCGAGCATTTCTTCAGCCGCGCTTTTGGCTTTGCCCTGTACGCGGTAACCGCCCATCTTGTTCACCATTTGCGGCTGCAGCCCGAGATGCGAACAGCTGGCGATGCCAAACTGGGCCAGGGTCTCGACCGTTTTCAGCTGGGTCTGGCCGCCTTCGAGCTTGACCACATGGGCCTCGGTCCGTTGCAGCAACCAGCTGGCATTATCGATCGCCTGCTGCGGTGAATTGAGCGAGCCGAAGGGCATGTCGAGCATCAGCATCGCATTTTGCAGCCCGGCGGCGACCGCCTTGCCGTGATAACAGATATCGTCCAGCGTTACCGGGATCGTGGTTTCATGCCCCTGGATGACCATGCCGAGCGAATCCCCTACCAGCACCAGCTCGACCCCGCAATCCTCGACCAGGCCGGCAAAGCTGTAGTCGTAAGCCGTCAGGCAGGCAAACTTCTCGCCCTCCTGCTTCATCTTCTTCAGGTGCGGAATCGTAATCCTGTCGTCTAGCGGTTTGGGAATATACATACCTAGCCTGGATATTGCGTGAGCATCCCGGATGATAGCGCAGGACAGCTGCGGCTGAACGCCGGGCTGGACCGCAACCCATAGTCATAGCTATGGGTTGCGGGAAGCACAAGTGCAGGCGTGGCTGGACCAGCTAGCGCCGGGATAGGGCAAGGGCCGGGTACGCATTGTAACCCGGCCTTCCTCCAAGAATACTGATAATCTTTCAACCAAATCGATAACATGTTTCAAGGCCCTCACCCGGCTCATGCATTATCCAGGCTAATCCCCGGTTAGAGGGCGAATGATGACTGATTGAAATAATGGCGTCCAGAATGGATGTCATTGATTTTTTCGAGGATTGCCTGGAAATCCTCGGCATTATTGATCAGATCGACCGACTGGGTGTTAACCGTCAGCAGGGCGCCATCGTCATAATCGTAAAAAAACCGGGTATAGGATTCGGATAATCGCAGCAGGTAATCGTCGCGGATTTTCTGCTCGTAATCGATGCCGCGGCGGGTGATGCGCTCGCGCAGGACGTCCAGTGGCGCCTGCAGGTAGATCACCAGGTCGGGGCGCGGCGCATCCAGCGTCAGGTGCGTGTAGATTTGCTCGTAGAGCTCGAGCTCATCCTTGTTCAACGTCATTTGCGCAAACAGGCGGTCCTTGTCGACCATGAAATCGGCGATATAGGAGCCGCGAAACAGGTCGCTCTGGCGGAAGTCCTGCACCTGCTGTGCGCGCTGCAGCAGGAAGTGCAGCTGCGCCGACAGCGCGTATTGCCGTGGATTCTGGTAAAAATTGGCCAGGAAAGGGTTTTCCTCGGCTTTTTCCAGCAGCAGTTCGCTGCCGAATTCATTCGCCAGCTTGTTGGCCAGGCTGGTCTTGCCAACCCCGATCGGACCCTCGATCACGATGTAGCGAAACGGCTCGGCCATCGGCGGCTAGTCCAGTTTTTCCATTTCGAGTGCCGGCGCGTTATCGATCAGGTAGCTCAGGCTGCCGTAACCCGCAACGAAGCGGTCGCCTTCGATTTCGAACATCGGTTCCAGCACGAAGCGGCGCTGCGAGAATTCAGAATGCGGCACGACCAGATGGCTATCGTCGATATTACGATTACCGAACAGGATGATGTCGAGATCGAGCGTGCGCGGCGCCCAGCGCGCTTCGTTTTCGCGGTTGCGGTAATAGGCGTGTTCAATCGCCTGTAGCTCGAGCAACAACGCCAGCGGTTCGAGGCTGGTTTCGATTTTTACGACCGCGTTGATGTAATCATCCTGCGGAATATCGCCGATCGCGGCGCTACGATAAAGCGCTGAGCGACCGCGCAGTTTGCACCGGGTTATATTGCCGAGCGCACTGATCGCTTCTTCGACGATGGTCGACGAGTCGCCGATATTGCTGCCGAGCGCGATAAATACTTCTTCAACTGGCATTTCGCCTCCGCCGGCGCGGCCGCGGTTTCCTCGTCGGCTCCGGTCTCTCGACGTCGGCGTGCTCGACCTGGAAGTCGGTCCACCAGTGGCACAGCTTGTGCGGCATCAGCCCGACCATCGACTGGATGCACATGAAATCATAGGCCGCGCGGAACACCGTGTTTTCGAGCAGGCGCAGCGGCTGTTTGCCCTGGGTGCGATGAAAACGCGGTTGCGAGCTCCAGATATCGCGCGCCATCTGGCTGAAACGGCGCGGGATCGATATGTGCCGTACCTGGCGTTTCATGACGGTCTCGCCGACCTGCATCAATGCCCCAATCATTTTCTGGCGGTCGGACTGGATACTGTTGGCCTGCTGATGCACCACTGGCCACAGCAGCACCGCAAAAATAAAACCGGGCGACACCGGCTGGCCGGTGTTGACGCGGGCGTCGGTATTGACCAGCGCCTGGTCGATAAAGTCGAGCATCGATTCCGACGGGTCATCCTGCAACCATTCGTCCAGCGCCGGCACCAGGTATTTCAACAAACCGTATTCGCGCAACAGTTCGAACACGCGCACCGCGCTGCCCGAGTGAAACAGTTTTATGACCTCGTCGAACATGCGCGCCGGGGGGACCACCGCGAGCAAATGGCCGAACTCGAAAATCCCCTGCTCGGCGGATTCCTCGATGCCGAAATTGAGTTTGGCGGCAAAACGGACCGCGCGCAGCATGCGCACCGGGTCTTCCGGATAGCGTATGAGCGGGGTCGCCGATCAGTCGCAGCTGACGGTCTTCGATGTCCTGCATGCCGCCGACATAGTCGAGCACGGTGTAGTCATGGATGTCGTAGTAAAGCGCGTTGGCGGTGAAATCGCGGCGAATCGCATCTTCCTCGATTTCACCGAAAGTATTGTCGCGCAGGATGCGCCCGTGATCATCGGTCTCGTTTTTCGCGGAGTCTTCGTCGTAGCCCCGAAACGTGGCGACTTCGATAATATCGCGACCGAAGCGGATGTGCACCAGGCGAAAGCGACGCCCGATGATGCGGCTGTTTTTAAATAGCTCACGCACTTGCTCCGGCGTTGCGTCGGTGGCAACGTCGAAGTCCTTGGGTTGGATGTCCAGCAGCAGATCGCGTACACCCCCGCCGACCAGGCAGGCTCGATGGCCCGACTTGGAAAGGCGATACAGCACTTTAAGCGCGGAATCGGAGATCGATTTCCTGGAAATGCCGTGTTTGTTTCGGGGTATGACGTTTAAGTGATCTGCGCTCGCCTCTCTATGTTTCACGCGGTTAAGTAATTCTGCATATTGGGCGCAATCATAGCATTTAGTGCCTGTGCGAGAACAATTTATTCTGTCCCCCTTATTATTACTGCTGCTAGCTTGTCATCCCGTGGTTTAACCACGGAATCCAGTTTAAGATACCCGGAACCCAGCACAGATACCGGATCCCGCTGGCCCGATAATCCAGATCGGCGCGCTGCCTGATGTTGAGCTATGAAAACCGCTAACCAGAGAGTTAAAAACGTCCTCGAAGCCTCTGGCATCGAGTTCGAAATCACGCTTCTGTCGGCCGCGGTGCGCACCGCACAACTAGCCGCGGACGCGCTCGACTGCGAGGTCGGCCAGATCGCGAATTCACTGATATTCAGGGATAAGCTCGGCGCGCGGGCCGTGCTGGTCATGTGCGCCGGCGACCGCCGTGTCGACCTGGCAAAAGTCCGGCGGGAAACCGGCCTCGTGCTGGGCAAGGCGGACGCGGAATTTGTTCGACGAGAGACCGGTTTTGCCATCGGCGGGGTGCCGCCGGTTGCCCACTCAAGCCCGCTGCGCTGCCTGCTCGATGAATCACTGCAACGACACAGCGAAATATGGGCCGCGGCGGGGACGCCGGAATCGGTGTTTCGTATGAGTCCGCTGCAACTGCGACAGATCACCGGCGGCGACTGGCTTGACCTGGCCCAGGATTGAGATGGGTTGACGCCGCTCTTCCTTGTCAGCCCGCGGCTTGACCCGATACGTCGTACTGGCGGGATCCAGTGGTACCTGAGTTTTCTATGAAACTGGATACCGCGGTCAAGCCGCGGTATGACAGCTTCGGAACAAGCCGCGGTATGACAGCTTCGGAACAAGCCGCGGTATGACAGCTTCGGAACAAGCCGCGGTATGACAGCTTCGGAACAAGTCGCGGTATGACAGCTTCGGGTCAAGCCGCGGTATGACAGAACAGGCGTCATCGTATCGTCGCTGCGTTCCACGCAATGACGTCGGAGAGCTGTCGAGCTTCTTCAGGCCTGTTCGCTTTCGAGTGCTTCCCAGCGTTGATACAGGTCCTGCAGCTCCGACTCGAGCGCCTGCAGCTGCTGCTGTTCGTTACGAATAACCTCGGCATCCTGCTGATAGTATTCCGGCGCGGCGATTGCCAGGTGCAGGGCTTCGATTTTTGCTTCCAGCTTTTCGATTTTGCCGGGCAGGGAGCGTAATTCTTTTAGGTTCGGAGAGCCTTTGCCGGGTACAGGTTTCGATTTAACCTGTTTCGCCGCGGCCGCAGTTTTTTCGTCAGCGGTCGGGCGCTGCCGCAACCAGTCCTGGTAGCCGCCGACATACTCCTTGACCAGGCCCGGGCCTTCGAACACCAGCGTGCTGGTTACGGTATTGTCGATAAATTCGCGGTCGTGGCTGACAAGTAGCAGCGTTCCGCTGTATTCGATTAATAATTCTTCGAGTAATTCGAGGGTTTCGATATCGAGATCGTTGGTCGGTTCGTCCATCACCAGAAAATTGAAAGATCGCGTAAACAGGCGCGCCAGTAGCAGCCGGTTGCGCTCTCCACCGGACAACGCCTTGACCGGCATGTGGATCGATTTTTCGTTGAACAGGAAATCCTTGAGATAGCCCACGATGTGGCGCGAGCGGCCGTTGATCGTCACCTGGTCACCGGCTGTGGCGAGGTTTTCGCGCACCGATTTTTTCGGATCCAGCGTCTCGCGGTGTTGATCGAAATAGGCGATTTCGAGGCGGGTGCCGGTTTTGACCCAGCCGGTTTGTGGCGCCAGCTGCCCCAGCAGCAGCTGGATAAGGGTCGACTTGCCGCAGCCGTTGGGACCGAGGATACCAATCTTTTCGCCACGCAAAATCTTGCAGCTAAAATCCTGCACGATTGGCCGCTGGTCCCAGGCGAAGCCGAGGCTGTCGGCTTCGATAACAATCTTGCCCGAGGCTTCGGCCTGCTGCGCGGTAATTCGGGCGCTGCCGCTGCGCTCGCGGCGCTGCGCGCGTTCTTCACGCATCTTTTCCAACGCACGCACGCGGCCCTCGTTGCGCGTGCGCCGGGCCTTGATACCCTGCCTGATCCAGGTTTCTTCCTGCGCCAGCTTCTTGTCGAACAGGGCGTTATGCCGGGTCTCGGTCTCGAGTTGGGCGGCGCGGGCTGCGAGGTACTTGCGATAGTCTCCCGGCCAGCTGGTCAACTGTCCGCGATCGAGATCGATGATGCGCGTCGCCAGTCGCTGCAGAAAGCTGCGATCGTGGGTAATGAAGACCAGCGAGCCGTTGAAGCCGAGCAGCAGATTTTCCAGCCACAGGATCGAATCGATATCGAGGTGGTTGGTGGGTTCGTCGAGCAGCAAGAGATCGGGTTCGGCCACCAGCGCCTGACCCAGTAAAACACGGCGCTTGAGGCCGCCGGATAGCTGTTCGAACGGCTGGTCGGCCGGCAGGGCGAGCCGGGATATCGTGCTTGAAATCCGGGTTTCCAGGTTCCATGCGTCGTGGGCTTCGATCTGATCCTGCAGGCGCTGCATGCGCCCCAGCGCGTCGGCATCGCTGGCCGCTGCCAGCGCCGCGTGGTGCCAGTCGGTAATGACCCCGGCGAGTTCACCAATGCCCTGCGCGACGCAGTCGTAGACGGTGCCGGGAAAATTCTGCGGTACGTCCTGCTTGAGCTCGGCGATGCGCAGCTCCGCGGAATGGATAATTTCCCCGTCGTCGACCTTGATGTCGCCGGCGAGTATTTTCAGCAGGGTCGATTTGCCGCTGCCGTTGCGCCCCACCAGGCACACGCGCTCACCGGGCTCCAGCGTCAGATTGACGTTATCGAGCAGGGGCTGGTCGCCGAAGCTGTGATGAAGATTTTTGGCCTGAAGTAGCGGCATCTGTAACGACTGAATGAAACTGCGCTATTATGCGGCTTTCGCGCGGATTTTACAGTTGATTCGGGAGGCGCTATGTGCGGACGCTTTTTTCTTGATGCCAAAGCGGGCGATATTATCGAGCATTACAAGGCGCCGCCGCCCGACCTGTTTAGCGCGCGTTACAACATTGCCCCGACCACGCCGGTGCTTGCGCTCAGTGGAGCGAAGTTCGATCTCTACCGCTGGGGCCTGATTCCATCCTGGGCGAAGGACGTGACCATGGGCAACCGCATGTTCAATGCGCGCGCCGAAACCGTCGCCGAAAAACCGTCGTTTCGCAATGCTTACAAGCGGCGGCGTTGCCTGCTGCCGGCAAACGGATTCTACGAATGGCGGCTCGAAAACGGGCGCAAGCAACCCTATTGCTGTCATATAGAGCACCAGCTGTTTTCCATGGCCGGGATCTGGGAGCACTGGCAGGATGCCGAGGGTAACGAAATCCAGTCCTGCGCGCTAATCACGACCGAGGCCAGGGGCGCGATGACTGAACTGCATCAGCGTATGCCGGTGTATATCGCACCCGCGGATTACGACGCCTGGCTCGATTGTGCGAACGATAAAACCGATGCGGCCGATCGACTGCTGCGCGATACCGCACCGGACTACGAGTACTACGCGGTCAACACCAGCGTCAGCAATTCCCGCAACGAAGGCCCCGACCTGATCAAACCGCTGGAATCCAACGGTCAGTTACTTTAACTGGCAATATCTTGTCATCCCCTGGTTAAACCACGGAATCCAGGATCGCAGGAAATATCTCTTCAAGCTGGATACCGCGGTCAAGCCGCGGTATGACAATGTTCTTGCAATTTAGGTAACTGTTACCAGCATTGCGTGGAAACTGTCAGCCCGCCCCCGGGCCAGAACATACCCAATACTGTCATCCCGCGGGCTCGGCTCATCCGAAACTGTCATCCCGCGGCTCGACCGCGGGATCCAGCATTAAGGGGCATACAGTAAAAACTGGATACCGCGGTCAAGCCGCGGTATGACAGAACATATTGGATTTCGCGGGTCCGACGAATAGGGTTAGACCGTGGTATGACAGTATTGGACATGTTCCAGGCCGGGGGTGGAATGACAGAGTATATGGGGTATAGCGATCGCGGACAGTGATGTATCGGTCCGGCGTTGCGGCGAACGGCGGGCGGGCGAAGCAGGATGCCCTGGTTGTACCTTGATCCTCAGTCTTCGAGACCGCCGCTGCTGACCAGGTTCGCGAGGCGGGCGTCGTCGTAGGCCTTTTCCAGTTCCGCGGCCGCGGCGTCGACCACCGCCTGCAGGTCGTCCCGGTCGCACGCAACGCCGGACCGATACATCACTGTCCGCGATCGCTATACCCCATATACTCTGTCATTCCACCCCCGGCCTGGAACATGTCCAATACTGTCATACCACTGAGCCCTATACGTCGGACCCGCGAAATCCAATATGTTCTGTCATACCGCGGCTTGACCGCCACTGTATGCCCCTTAATGCTGGATCCCGCGGTCGAGCCGCGGATGGCTGCGTCATCGAGCAGGGGGTGGACAGTATAGGGAATATTCTGCAGGGGGCGGCTGACACACGCAATACGGTAACAGTTACCTAAATTGCAAGAACATTGTCATACCGCGGCTTGACCGCGGCATCCAGTATTAAAGGATATGCAAATGTTCTCTGGATCCCGTGGTTAATCCGCGGGATGACAAGATTTGCCAGTTAAAGTAACTGACCGTTGGATTCCAGCGGTTTGATCAGGTCGGGGCCTTCGTTGCGGGAGTTGCTGACGCTGGCACCACGTAGTACTCGTAGTCCGGTGCGGTATCGCGCAGCAGTCGATCGGCCGCATAGGGGTTTCGTTTCGCGCAATCCCGTAATCCGCGGGTGTTATATACACCGGCATACGCTAAATGCAATCGCCGTCGCGCCCCTCGCCTCGGTGGTGGTTGGCGCGCAGGGCTGGATTTCGTACCCCTGGCACGTCAGTGTCCAGATCCCGGCCATGAAAACAGCTGCTGGCCGAGATGACAGCAATAGGGTTGCTTGCGCCCGTTTTCGAGCCGCCATTCGTAGAATCCGTTTGCCGGCACCAGGCAGCGCCGCCGCTTGTAGGCATTGCGAAACGACGGTTTTTCGGCGACGGTTTCGGCGCGCGCATTGAACATGCGGTTGCCCATGGTCACGTCCTTTGCCCAGGATGGAATCAGGCCCCAGCGATAGAGATCGAACTTCGCTCCACTGAGCGCGAGCACCGGCGTGGTCGGGGCGATGTTGTAACGCGCGCTAAACAGGTCGGGCGGCGGCGCATTGTAATGCTCGATAATATCGCCCGCTTTGGCGTCAAGAAAAAAGCGTCCGCACATAGCGCCCCCTGAATCGACTGTTAAATTCGCGCGAAAGCCGCATAATAGCGCAGTTTCATTCAGTCGTTACAGATGCCGCTACTTCAGGCCAAAAATCTTCAACACAGCTTCGGCGATCAGCCCCTGCTCGACAACGTCGATCTGACGCTGGAGCCGGGCGAACGCGTGTGCCTGGTAGGGCGCAACGGCAGTGGCAAATCGACCCTGCTGAAAATACTCGCCGGTGGTATCAAAGCCGACGATGGAGAAATCATCCATGGGCCGGAGCTGCGCATCGCCGAGCTCAAGCAGGACGTACCGCAGAATTTTCCGGGCAGCGCCTATGACTGCGTCGCCCGGGCATTGGCGACTCGCCGGGGTTATTACCGACTGGCACCACGCGGCGCTGGCAGCGGCCAGCAATGCCGACGCGCTGGGGCGCATGCAGCGCCTGCAGGATCAGATCGAAGCCCATGACGCCTGGAACCTGGAAACCCGGATTTCAAGCACGATATCCCGGCTCGCCCTGCCGGCCGACCAGCCATTCGAACAGCTATCCGGCGGCCTCAAGCGCCGCGTTTTACTGGGTCAGGCGTTGGTGTCCCAATCTGTGCTCGACAAACCCACCGACCACCTGGATCTCGATTTCGATCCTGTGGCTGGAGAACCTACTGCGGCTTCGACGGCTCGCTGGTATTCATTACCCACGATGCGCAGCTTCTCCAGCACCGGCGACGCGCGTCGTCGATCTCGATCGCGGGCAGTTGACACCAGCTGGCCCCGGGAGTTTGCGCGGTACCTCGCCACCCGCGCCACCCGACTCGAGACCGTCCGGCGCGACGCCCTGTTCGACGAGAGCTGGCGCAGGAAGAACGCGGATCAGGCAGGGTACTCGAGGCCCGGCGCACGCGCGACGGGGCCACGTGCGCGCGTCGAAGGAGATGCGCGAGGAACGTGCGCGCGCGCGGACGGCGGCAGCGCTAGATCGCGCGCGCACGGCCGAAGCCTCGCGGGCAGAGATTGCTATCGAAGCCGACAGCCTCTGCTTTCCTGGGCCCCCAGCGTTCCCGATGGTGCAGGATTTCAACTGCAAGATTTTGCGTGGCGAAAATTCGTATGTCGGGCCTAACGGTTGCGGCAACAAGAATGGGTGCGTCATGTTCCACAAAGTTGTAGAACACCAACCGCGACAGCAAATACAAGAAATTCAAAATTTCCGACCAGGAAAATAAAGACAGGATGCACCTCCTATAATTCCTATCGCGAGCGGCACAATCCTATGAACCGGTGCGCCACTCGAGAAGCGCGCCTGCAATTCCAGCAAATTGCGACAACATCAGGCCGTTGGCGGAGCCTGCCTGATCCGTCAGTCCACCCGACACACCGATCAGGAACAGGTAGGCCCAGACGACCCCCTGCGCCATGAAATACGCCAGCATTGCGAACAGCGCCAGGGATTTCATGCCACCACTCGGTTAAACGGCAT
>CAVYHN010000042.1:0-8529 GCA_963768295.1 uncultured Gammaproteobacteria bacterium
ACATTATCTAGGAATGTCTTTTGGAATCATTCGTAACTTCAGGTATTTAAAGGTCGCTGGTGAACATTCTA
Source organism: uncultured Gammaproteobacteria bacterium (assembly GCA_963768295.1). GTDB lineage: Bacteria > Pseudomonadota > Gammaproteobacteria. The sequence continues at coordinate 72 of CAVYHN010000042.1, forward strand.
ATTTTGTACCTATATTGTACCGATTTTATGATACTCGATGTATCATTATCAAGCCTTTCTGTCGGATATTTCTACGCGTTTGCCACGCGGTATTTCGGCATCCCTGTCGTACAACGGTAAACTGGCGAGACTGCCCGAATGCATCTCGCCATCGATACACATGATCGTTACCACGTCACCCTCACTGAAGCCGGGTTGATCCATTAACGCGATGCCAATCCCTGAATTCAAGTAGGGTGAAATCGTGCCAGCGGTTACCTTGCCCGCGGGTTTGTCGTCGATGCAGACGACGCCGCCGATATGTGGTTCGGCGCCGCATTTGAGCCCGCTCAAGCGATTGGCGCGTGGCGCGTTAGCGAGGGCTTGCTTACCTATGAAGTCGCGCGTGCCCGCATCGACGAAGCGCCCGAGGCCGACATCGTAGGGCGTGTGGTCGAATGATCGAAATCGGACCCGGCGTTCAAGATTCCGGCTTCGATCCTGCGAATGTGCATCGAGTCGAGCCCGAACAGTTCCATGCCGAATTCGGCGCCAGCCTCGGTTAAATGCGACCACAGTGCGTCGGCGTTGTGATGTGTCTCGGTATAAAATTCCCAGCCGAGCTTATTAGTGTAACCGGTGCGCGTGATTACCACCAGCTGACCGCCGAGGCTGACGCGCGTCAGCGCGAAATAACCGAACGGGTCCGGCATGCCATCATCGCTCGCGGCCTCGAGTATTTTTAATGCATTCGGCCCCTGTACCTGTGACACGAATACTCCGCCACTATCCCCGCAATCCGCTACACGGTGGAAGGACTTAGCAATGTACCGCAGTCTCTGCAGGATGCAGGCACAATGTCGGGCGTCGGTCGTTTTCAGAGATGGGTCCAGATTGAAATGCCGCTTGCCTTTCCCCACATCATGCTGGGCATTAATCAAACCGTTGTTTTCGCATTATTTATGGTAATCTTCGGCACGATGATTGGAACCGATGACCTGGGGCAATTAATTTTGAAATCCCTGTCGGATAAACATGGGATCGGCAACGGGCTTATGCCTGGCTTATGCGTAGCCTTTATTGGTTTGGCCGTCGATCAAATTTTACGCACCTGGGCAAGCGAAAGAAAAAAAGCACTAGGACTGAATTAATACCAGTCATCGTGTAGAAAACGCTTCGGGACTTAGCGGGCAGCAGGTAGCCCGGCACATGTTCCTCGGGTTGAATTACGGCGGCGCCGCGCCGCTGGTTTCGAGCGTCAGGTTATCTATGCAATTACCAAAAATCATATCGCTCTCGCTACTCATCGGTTTCACACAGCCTGGTAGTGCGGCAGCGTTAAATTGCGAAAACGGGGATCCAGTCGCCACCGACATCGGTGGCGGCGTGATACTGCGCACCTGCATGTGGCAAAAGGAACCCGACGTTGTCGTCAGGACCGGGACCTTGGAGCTTGTTAAAAATGGTGTTCTTATCCTGAGAACACAGACAAATTCAAACGGAAAGTTGCACGGCCAGTTCACCTCCTGGAGTGATGCGGGAGTGATCCTGCAAAAAGGGATGTACGTCGAAGGATTAAAACAGGGAATCTGGATAGTCATTAAGGAAAGTGGCAACAGTGAATCCATTCATTACAGGGACGGGGTTCCAGTTGTGCCGTGACAAACACGTAGCGTCGACCAAAGCGGTCGCCACGACCGCATTTCGCTGCTGATACGGGGCGCGAGGCTACCGGATTGGCAGTGATATCGAGCGCAATCATGGTTGCATGATCGTTGGGCCTGAGCCATCGAAAGCTCCGCCTGCGATTGAAGAACTCGAGGCCATACTGTTTCACAACGACCGATTTTCAGCTATGCCTCTTCGCGCAGCACAACTCGAGCGGAATGCCTGGCGCTGGACGGTTCATCCGCCCGGGTCCGCCATGCCTTCCGGGGAATACCGCGGAATGTTGCTATACTCGATTCAAGCTAATAATCAACAGAGACAGCAGTATGATAATCACAAATGTGGAAACCATTCCCGGCAAAACCGTTAGCAAGCATTTTGGCCTGGTGCAGGGCAACACCATCAGGGCCAAGCATGTCGGTCGGGATATCATGGCAAGTTTGAAGAATATCTTCGGCGGTGAGCTGACCGGGTACACCGAATTGCTCTCCGAATCACGCGACGAAGCCACCGACCGGATGGTCGCGCAGGCGGAAGCGCTGGGCGCCAATGCAATTCTCAACGTGCGCTTCAGCACTTCATCGGTGACGCAGGGGGCCGCCGAACTCTACGCCTACGGCACCGCGGTTCTGTTGGAGTAGAGCATGATCGATGTCGTCATCTTTTTGTCATTGCTGATCTCGGGTTACTTGTTCGGTCAATTCTTCGAACGCAGACACTACCGCTCAATCATTGAACGCGAAAAGAACACGCTGCAACTTCCCCTGCTGACGTTGAAGACAACGCCGAGCAGTTTGAAACGCTGCGACGCCGCGCTGGTAACGGGCAGCGTTGTCGTATCCGTGGACTATTTCAAACGCTTTCTTGCGGGGCTGCGCGCCATTGTCGGGGGGCGGGTAAAGAGTTATGAAAGCCTGGTCGACCGGGCGCGTCGTGAAGCCATATTGCGGATGAAGGAACAGGCCATAGACCAGGGCGCAGTCGTTGTTACCAATGTGCGGATCGAAACTTCATCTATTAGCAAGGGCCAGGGTAATGCGATCGGTTCGATCGAAGTTCTGGCCTATGGCACCGCGATCTCCCCATACCGGCCCTGATGGAATACGAACCAAAGATCGTACCTGAAGGGATAAATACATCGAAGGAACACCCGCTGCGAGAGTTTTTTATCCTCGTATTCGGCCTCGCCGCGGTCATTGTCGCCATTACCGGCCTGCTTGCTCTGAGTACCGATTACCTGATGCAGTACATCCCTCTCGAAAAAGAGCACGAGTGGTTTTCCAACGAAGCATGGATCGATGAAAATGTTCCCGCTCCCAATGCCGATACCGAGTCTACACTGCAGGCAGAGGCAGAACTGTACCTGCAGCAACTGCTCGAACGACTTCGGCAGGAAGGCAAACCCGACTACAGATTTACGGTCGATCTGCTCGAGAGCGAGGTACCCAACGCCTTCGTCATTCCTGGCGGGCATATCTTCGTCACTTCCGGATTACTCGGATCAGTCAAAAGTGAAAACGGTCTCGCCATGGTGCTGGCGCATGAAATGGGGCATCAATATTATCGCCATCCACTGCGCAGCCTCGGCCGAGGGGTAGTGATATCACTCGCATTGATGGTTATAAGCGGTGTCGAGAGCGATGCGCTGGTCGGACGATTTGTTGGAAATACGGCAGTGCTGACCAGCCTCGGTTTCAGCCGCGAACAGGAGCGCGAGGCCGATTCGCTCGGGGTCGAATTATTAAAACAGCATTACGGTCATGCCAGCGGATCGATTGAATTCTTCGAGACCATGAAGGCACAACCGGAAGCGAACTCGGACCTGCCCGGTTTCCTGAGCACTCATCCGGGCATTGACGAGCGTCTCGAACTGCTGCGCGATCACAGTCAACGCGCCAGCGGAGACAAAACGCCCCTGCCCGCGGCTATCGCTCGCTACCTCGAATCCATCGAGACCAGATAGTACGGCTGACAATTAGCCTGGTTCGTCGGAGTTCGCATGCCAAAGCGCTGGCAAGCGGCTGACGGCCCCCGACCGATACCTGGCGGGAGCCGGATTTGGCTATACTGTCTTTTCCTCTACAAAGTAAGGCTGTAACCCGTTCCTGAAAATAATGGTGATTCCTGCAAAATACTCTCGGCGTAATTCCGCGCCACATGGCCACGAGGCCCCGGGTGATAGCGGTGCAGATCGCCCGGCGCTTGAGCCTCGAAAGCGGGTTGCTCAGAAAAACCCCGGCGATAACCATCCCAGGCTTGATCATGGCTGCGGCGAGGCTGAAAAGCCGCGACGTCACCGGGTTCATGATGCCTGACGCCGGCATGCTACTTATCCTCGCGACCTTCCTGCTCGCGGGTCTGGTCAAGGGCGTTATCGGCCTGGGCCTGCCCACCGTCAGCCTGGCAATCCTGACCGTGGCGCTGGACCTGCCGAGCGCGATGGCGCTACTGCTGGTGCCGTCGTTTGTCACCAACCTCTGGCAGGCCCTGGCCGGTGGCCATTCCAGGCTCGTACTGGGCCGCAGCTGGCCGTTCCTGCTGATGGCCACGCTTAGCATCTGGTTCGGTGCGCAGGCGTTCGAATACGTGCAGTTATCGACGCTTTCCGCCCTGCTTGGCGCCCTGCTGGTAGCTTATGCGGGCGCAAGCCTCGGCGGAATGCGCTGCACCATTTCCAGGCCCCAGGCAAAATGGGCCGGGCCGCTGCTCGGGCTGGTAAACGGGGTACTGACCGGCATGACCGGATCATTCGTCGTGCCGGGCGTCATCTATCTGCAGGCGCTCGGCTTCACCCGCGACGCGCTGATCCAGGCAATGGGCATGTTGTTTGCGCTGTCGACCCTGGCGCTGGCGCTGGCGCTGCAGAGCAACGACCTGCTCACCCTCGAGCACGGCATCCGTTCGACGATTGCGCTGTTGCCGGCAATCGCGGGCATGGTGCTGGGGCAACGAATTCGACGACTGATTTCCGAATCCCTGTTCAGGCATATATTTTTTGTTTCCCTGCTGGCGCTCGGCGCCTATATCATGGTCATGGCCCTGGGCGATTTCGCCTAACCAACCCGGCATCCGGCACCAGCAGGTTTCCATGAAGACAGTAAAGAACCGGTATCATACTGAACACCGGCGGTTAATATGATCAGAAAAGCCCGTGAATTCGCGACCAGGGCGCACGCTGCGACCGACCAGCGGCGCAAGTACACCCGCGAGCCTTACATCGTGCACCCGGCGGAGGTAGCCCGCCTGGTCACCAGCGTTAGCGACGACATGGCGATGATTTGCGCCGCCTGGCTGCACGACGTGGTCGAGGATACAGCGGTGTCGATAACCGAAATCGAGTTCGAGTTCGGCGATGACATTGCGCAGCTGGTCGCCGATCTTACCGATGTTTCAACCCCGGCGGACGGCAACCGCAAGAAGCGCAAGCTGATCGACCTGGAACATACGCAGGCCGCATCGCCGCGGGCAAAGACGGTCAAACTCGCCGATCTGATCGATAACTCGAGCTCGATAGCCCTGCACGACCCGGGCTTTGCCAGGATTTACATGGCGGAGAAAAAGCGCTTGCTCAGGGTATTGCAGGAAGGCGACCCGCTGCTCCATGCGATGGCGACGGAAATAGTCGAGGCCTACTACAGGCGCTAAACCGGCCGCGAGAAGATGGCCGGGCATCATTTTTTCACCGATTTTTCACAGCGGCTCTGTATAACGGTTCCATTGAAACAGAAACCGATTATAGACAGGTGAAAAATATGAACATGCAGACATCTTCCCTGGTTGCCGCGATCCTATTGCCGTTAGCCCTGCTGGGCTCCAAAGCGGCTGGCGCGGCGCCTCACCCCTTCGAGTTTCACACCGACGCGCGTATGCAGCACGCGCTGTATGGCCCGATCGAGCGGGCCTACGGCTATATGAATGTCGTCACCGACGAGAAAGGCAACGGCACGATCAACGTCATGTTTTCCAACGGCAGCGGTCTCGATCTGGCGCAATTCAACGCGCGGGTCAAGTTCCTGGACACCGCGGGTGCAATTATCAGGGAGGAATACTTTGACTGCTGGATGGATGCGGAAGGCCTGCAGGAGGCCATCGAATGCAAGGTGACGAAACCACTGTCCCTGTCCAACTTTGACGCAGTCGAAGTCGATTTCTACCTGTCCGAAATCGACGAACTCAACGCCGCGGCGATCGTGTATTAAATCCTGACGCGGAGGCGCGCCGGCGAGTAACCCTACGGTTAGTGTTTTGATGTTTGCCTGATGCTCTTTTATCATGCCTGCTGTCAATCATCGGATAACTGCCATGCTCGAACAAAACCAGCCCGCTCCCGATTTCACCGCGGTCAATCAGGATGGCGCTGAAATCAGCCTCGCCCAGTTCCGCGGCGACAAAAATGTCGTGCTCTATTTTTATCCCAAGGACGACACCCCCGGCTGCACCATCGAGGCCAATGAGTTTACCGGGCTCGTCGAGCAGTTCGCCGCCGCCGACAGCGTGGTCCTCGGCGTCAGCAAGGATAGCTGTGAGAAGCATCAGAAATTCATCAAGAAGCACGACCTCAAGGTCGAACTGCTGGCCGATACCAGCGGCGAGTTATGCGAAAGCTACGGCACCTGGGGAGAACGCCAGTTCATGGGTAAAAAATACATGGGCATCGGCCGCTCCACCTTCGTGATCGACAGGTCCGGCAAGCTCGCGCACGTCGACTACAAGGTCAAGGCCAAGGGGCACGCCCAGGCGATGCTGGAACTGGTGCAGCAACTGGGCTAAGCGTCATTCCGGCGCCCGAGACGACACGCCGGGCCGCGGCATCCCATAAAACGCCGTAATTTCAAGATTACGGCCTGAGCGGCGGCCTGCAGCACCGGGCTGACTGCCACTTAGCGCGGAACTGAGAATACTGCACTTGTGGAATGCCGCCATATCGTTATAATCGCGCGCCTGATCCTGCCCTGTATTCCCCTATGAGCACGCAACGAGAAAATCTGCGAAATATCGCAATCATCGCGCATGTCGACCACGGTAAAACCACCCTGGTCGACCAGCTGCTGCGCCAATCCGGCACGCTCGACAGCCGCGCCGAAATCAGCGAACGGATGATGGACTCGAACGAGCTGGAAAAGGAACGCGGCATCACCATTCTGTCGAAGAATACCGCGATCAACTGGCAACAGCCGAATGGTGGCCAGGAATATCGTATCAATATCGTCGATACCCCGGGACACGCCGATTTCGGCGGCGAGGTCGAACGCATCCTGTCGATGGTCGACTCGGTGCTGCTGCTGGTGGACGCGGTCGAGGGACCGATGCCGCAAACCCGCTTCGTCACGCAAAAAGCCTTTGCCATGGGCTTTACCCCGATCGTCGTGATCAACAAGATCGATCGCAGCGGCGCGCGCCCTGACTGGGTCATCGACCAGGTGTTCGAACTGTTCGACCGGCTCGGCGCCACCGACGCACAACTCGACTTCCCGATCATTTACGCATCCGCGCTGAATGGCTACGCCAGCACCGGTGATCAGGATCGCAGTGGCGATATGACGCCGCTGTTCGAGGCCATAGTCGAATACGTCAATCCACCGCAGGTCGAACTCGACGGACCGTTTCAGCTACAGGTATCCAGCCTCGACTATGACAGCTACAAGGGCGTGCTCGGCATCGGCCGCATCACCCGCGGCCAGGTGGCACGCAACACCGCGATTAAAATTATCGGCGCCGACGCCAAACAGCGCGACGGTCGCATGATGCAATTATTCGGTTTTGACGGGCTGCAGCGGATCGAGGTCGAATCCGCCCAGGCCGGCGACATCATCGTTTTTTCAGGCATCGATCAAATCTTTATTTCCGACACACTGTGCGATCGCAACCACGTCGAGGCGCTGCCGCCGCTAACGGTCGACGAACCCACCGTCAGCATGACCTTCAGCATCAACAGTTCGCCTTTCTGCGGTAAGGAGGGCAAGTTCCTGACCTCGCGCCAGATCGAAGAGCGCCTGCGCCGCGAGTGCCTGCATAACGTTGCACTGCGCGTCGAGCAGCTTGCCGACGCCGACAAGTTTCGCGTCAGTGGGCGCGGTGAATTACACCTCGGCATTCTGATCGAAAATATGCGCCGCGAAGGCTTCGAGCTGTCGGTGTCGCGGCCCGAGGTCATCATTCGCGAAATCGATGGCCAGCCCTGTGAGCCTTATGAGCAATTAACCATCGATGTCGAGGAACAGAACCAGGGCGCGATCATGGAAGCCCTCGGCAAACGCAAGGCCGACCTCAAGGATATGCTGCCCGACGGCAACGGGCGCGTGCGCATCGACTACGTGATTCCGTCGCGCGGCCTGATCGGTTTCCAGGCCGAATTCATGACCCTGAGTTCAGGCAGCGGTTTGATCTACCATGTGTTCGATCACTACGGCCCGCAGATCGAAGGCACCATCGGCCAGCGCCCGAACGGCGTGCTGATCTCGACCGCCACCGGCAAGGCGCTGGCTTACGCGCTGTTCAACCTGCAGGAGCGCGGCCGACTGATGATCGGCCACGCGGAACCGGTTTACGAGGGCATGGTCGTCGGCATTCACAGCCGCGCCAACGATCTCGTCGTCAACCCGCTCAAGGCCAAGCAGCTGAACAACATCCGCGCCGCCGGCACCGATGAAAACCTGATCCTGACCAAGCCGGTCAGGATGACGCTGGAGCAGGCGCTGGAATTCATCGATGACGACGAACTGGTCGAAGTCACGCCAAAAAGCATCCGCATTCGTAAAAAGCTCTTGCTCGAGCACGAACGCAAACGCGCCTCGCGCAGCAGCGCCGCCTG
>CAVYHN010000043.1:0-47015 GCA_963768295.1 uncultured Gammaproteobacteria bacterium
GATCAGCAAAGTGAGAAAAAGCAGCAGCGGCGCGGCCAGTTCGATGCCGTAGACAAAGTATTTGATAAATTGAAAGGTGAATTGCACGCAAGCTTTCCCAAAATCGATTGCGCGCCATTCTAACGTGAAACTTCGGATGACCGACAGTAGGCTGTATGTTCGAGTTTTGGGAATATTCTAATATTTGTCATCCCGCGGTTTAACCGCGGGACCCAGTTTGAACTGGATCCAGTAAAGCCCTGGATCCCGCCGGTCCGACGCATCGGGACGAGTCATGGAATTCTAAACTTCTAAAACTCCTGTCACCCCGTGGCTTGACCACGGGGCCCAGTTCAACAAACCGCGCGCCGCGCACACATCACCCCCCAGACTACTGGATCCCGCGATCGAGCCCACTACTGTCCGGTTTAGAAATTGTTGAGGCGATAAGCGCCTCGTAGTATCGGGTCTTTCGCATTTTTTGCATATAGGGACTGTGAAATTCTACTCTCCAAACTTGTCATACCGCGGCTTGACCGCGGTATCCAGAAATCCAATGGAATCAAGCTCTGGACCCCGCGGTCAAGCCGCGGGGTGACAATTAATACAATTAACGGATGCTTAACCGGACAGTAGTGGATCGAGGCGTGGAATGACAGTATTCTGAGCCATCGGTCAAGTCGCGGGATGACAATATTGCGGGCAGCAGGGTGACAGTACTAAGGATTCATCCCCGCTTGGGGGGTCGACTCTATTGAATCAGGCGGCTTCGCCTTTTTACAGCTGGTGAACCATCGGCGCGCGAAATTTAGCGAAAATATCCTAAACTAGTTTGCAGCTATGAAAAACGTAACCCTGCCATCGGGAAACAGCATGCCGACCTTCGGGCTCGGCACCTGGCGCATGGGCGAGCATGTGGACCAGTTGCAGCGCGAGGCGGACGTGATCCGCGCCGCGCTCGATATGGGCGTCACGCTGATCGACACCGCCGAAATGTACGGCGAGGGCGGCGCCGAGGAAGTCATCGGCGAGGCCATTCGCGGGCGTCGCGACGGGCTCTTCCTGGTGAGCAAGTTTTATCCACACAACGCCAGCCGCAACGGCGTCATCGAAGCCTGTGAACGCAGCCTGCGGCGGATGGGTTGCGACAGCATCGATTTATACCTGCTGCACTGGCCCGGCAGCGTGCCGCTGTCGCAGACCTTCGAGGCTTTACATGCGTTAAAGGAGCAGGGCAAGATCGGTGACTTCGGCGTCAGTAATTTCAATCTCTCAAATTTGCGGGATATTCCCGAGGCCGATCAATCGCAGCTTGGTTGTAACCAGGTTTTCTATAACCTGGCGCATCGCGAGGTCGAGTGGGAAGTATCCGCCTGGTGCCGTGAACGCGGCATTCCGGTGATGGCGTATTCACCGCTGGACCAGGCCGGTTCGCTGCTGGGGTCGGCCGCCGTGGCCAGCATCGCCGAGAAGCATTCCGCCACCGCGGCGCAGATTGCGCTGGCGTGGTTGCTGCATCAGCCTGGCACCGTCGTGATCCCGAAGTCGGCGCGCCCGGCGCGCATCCAGGAAAATCTCGACGCGCTCGAAATCGAACTAAGCGGCGACGATTTGGCCACGCTCGATGCCGCCTTCCCCGCACCCGACCAGCCGGTACGACTGGGCATGCGTTAGCCAGCCCATTGAGTGAGCCCGGTCTTCATCTGCTTCTGTCCCGGGTCGGTTTCCTGCATGCCAGCACCAGTGATACGGGTGCAACTCGCAGGCCAGTGCCACAGGGCCGCTGTTGAAGCTTAGCCCGCAACACAGTTTCGCCACTTTCTTCTTCCTGCAGAACCTGCCGCGCGGCATGTTGCTGACCGTTATTCCGTTGCAGGCCTACGCCCGGATGGGCAACGCGCAGGACACCAGCGTGTTGCTATTCGCGGTCAGTATCGGCGGCATCCTCGCGGCCCTGACGCTGCCGCTGTTGATTCGTCGCATCGGTCTTTACCCGGCCTACCTGTTGTCGTCGGCCGCCATGGTGGTCTCGGCACTATTGATGATGAGCGAGCAGGTCTCGATTTTCTCGACTGGGCTGTTCTGCCATGTTTTTGCAATCGCCGCCGCCGAAGTCACATTGTCGCTGTATGTCATGGGGCGAATCCCACGCGCCCAGATCACCAGCTTCGAGCCGCTGCGGGTGTTCTTCAACGTGCTCGCGCTGACCATCGGTCCGATTCTCGGCGTCTACCTGGAAAACAGGGTCATGCACGAATTGCCATTCATCAGTTGTGCCGTTTTGATGATCGTGGCGGTGGGCTGGTTTCGCGTGCTCGGACTGCAGCATACGACGGTTCCGGCGTCTAAGTCCGGCAGCGTCAATCCATTGAAGAACCTGTTGCGCTACCTCGGCAAACCGCGCCTGCGCCTGGCCTACGGGCTGGTGCTGGCGCGTTCCGCGTGGTGGACGATGTTCATTATCTACGTGCCGATTTATGCCAAGCAGTCCGGGCTCGGCGAGCTGACCGGCGCCGCGATCGTTTCGATCGGCACCGCCTGGACGCTGTCGGTACCCTTCTGGGGCTGGATCGCGCGCCGTTACGGGGTGCGGCGCCTGATGTTTCTCGGTTTTAGTATCAGCAGCGTATTGACGCTGGTGGTGCGCCTGGTCATCGAAGCACCGTTGGTGGCATCGGTGCTGCTGGTAATCAGCGCGCTTGGGGCGACCATGCTCGACGGCGTCGGCAACGTCCTGTTCTTCCGCGCGGTGCGGTCGGGCGAGCGCTCGGAGATGACCGCGGTATTCGTGACTTATCGCGATGCCGGGCAGTTACTGACCCCCGGGGTGTTTGCCGTACTTTTGAGCTATTTTGCGCTGCCGGTGGTGTTTTCCACCGCCGCGTTATGGATGCTGGTCGCGGCTGGCTTTTGCCGCTACATCCCGCGCCAGATGCGGTGATTGCGGGAGGCTTCATCAGGAAAATTATGTAGGGCGGCTCACGCTGTCGAGTTTCCTGTCCCTGGCAACATACTGGATCCCGCGGTCATAGCCGCGGGATGACAGCATTTGCCGCGGGATGACAGGGTTTCGGTCCAGCCGCGGGATGACAGGTTTCGGTCGAGCCGCGGGATGACAGCTTTGCCGCGGGATGACAGGGTCTCGGTCATGGCGGCGTCTGCGCGGCTCGTTCCAGACGGCACCTGTAATAATTTGACCCTAATTTACTCAAGTATCCCGTTAGCCGGCCGATAGCGGGCTAAACTAAGGCTTGAACGATACAGGCTTACCTCATGAAATCACCCGATACCCCCGCAAACGAAAAGGAACGTCTCAAGGATTTGCGTTCACTGGACGTTCTCGATACCAATCCCGAAGAGCGCTTCGACCGGCTCACGCGCATGGCCAAGCGTGTCTTTGGGGTCGATATCGCGCTGGTCAGCCTGGTGGATGAAAATCGCCAGTGGTTCAAGTCCAAGGCAGGACTCGACGCCTGCGAAACCGGACGCGATATCTCGTTTTGCGGGCATGCGATTCTCGGCAATGAAATTTTCGTGATTGAAGACACGCTTAAAGATGAGCGATTCGATGACAATCCGCTGGTTACCGGTCCGCCGAACATTCGCTTTTATGCCGGCGCGCCACTGCGTTACATGAACGGCAACAAACTCGGCACGCTGTGCATCATTGACTCGAAACCACGTGTATTTAGCGAGGAAGACAATGAAATGCTGCGCGACCTGGCCGAGATGGCCGAAAACGAGCTCAACGCAATTCAACTGGCCACGATCGACGAATTGACCAAGATATCCAATCGCAGGGGTTTTGTTGCGCTGGCGCAAAACAGCCTCAGCCTGTGCGTCCGCCAGAATGCGCCGGTTTCGTTGGTTTTTCTCGATCTCGATAAATTCAAACCGATCAATGACAACTACGGGCATGCCGAGGGTGACCGTGCGCTGGTTGCCTTTGCCGGCCTGATGCGTAAAACATTTCGCGACTCGGATGTCTTTGCGCGCATCGGCGGTGACGAATTCGTGGTGCTACTGACCAACACCGAAAAGCAACATGCCACCGAAATCGTCGAGCGATTTCGTGGCCTGCTGGAAATCTTCAATGCCCAGATGGATCGCGGTTACGATATCTCGTTTTCCGACGGTATCGTCAGCGTCGAACCCGATAACGAGTGCTCGATCGACGACCTGTTGCGCGAGGCCGACGTGCTGATGTACGAGAAAAAACTCGACCAGATGCCGAGGCAGAACTGGGAAGGTGCATCTGATCAACAATCAGGTCAAGCCCAGACTATAGACCAGCTTGCTGCTGTATCGCTGCTGTCGGAGTAATCCCGCAAAATGGTAGTATCTGATCCTGGCTAACTTTCGGGAGCAGTAAAAATACCATGAATACCCATACCCGCCGGCAAAAGCTGCGCGACATATTCAACGGCGATCGCTGTGTTCATCCCGGGTCGGTTTACGATCCGATTTCAGCCAGAGTCGCCGAAGACCTCGGTTTTGAGGCCGGCATGTTCGCCGGCTCGATTGCCTCTTTAACGGTGCTGGGCGCGCCCGATATTATCGTTTTGACCCTGACCGAGTTTGCCGACCAGGCGCAGCGCATCTGCCGCGCCGGGGAATTGCCGCTAATCGTCGATGCGGATCATGGTTACGGCAATGCGCTCAACGTCAAACGCTGCGTCGAGGAACTGGAAACCGCCGGCGTGGCCTGCCTGACGATCGAGGATACGCTGTTGCCGAAGCGCTTCGGCGCTAAACGCACCGAGTTCCTGACGCTCGAAGAAGGTGTCGGCAAGATGAAGGCGGCCCTGGCCGGGCGCCAGGACCCGGACCTGATCGTGCTCGGCCGTACCAGCGCGGTCGGTGTCAATGGTGTCGAAGACGGTATCCGGCGTGCTCGAGCCTATATCGACGCCGGGGTCGACGGCATCATGTTCGTCGGCGTCAAGACCCGTCCCGAACTGGATGCGATCGCCGCCGAAATCGACGCGCCGATCATGCTCGGTGGCTCGGGCGCCGAACTGCAGGATCTCGATTACCTGGCGCAGTGCGGGGTGCGTATCTCGCTGCAGGGCCATCAGCCGTTCATGGCCGCGGTGCAGGCGATGCACGATACGCTGAAGGCACTGCGTGCTGGCACAGCGCCAGCCGAACTCGAGGGCGTGGCCTCAGCCGAACTGATGGAGCAGGTGACGCGGGACGCGCAGTACCAGGCCTGGCAGGACGAGTTTTTAACCTGATAGCCAACCCCCTTTGCCTCTCCCTGTCATCCCGCGGTTCGACCGGGCCGCGCAGGTCGCTGTATACAGAACGCTAATGTTTCGATCGTTAGAGCTGTCATACCGCGGCTCCGACCGCGGTATCCAGTTTTTTAGGGACTGTGCTAGTAACTCTGGATCCCGCGGTCAAGCCGCGGGATGACAAAGTTGGAGTCGAGCCGCGGGATGACAAAGTTGGAGTCAAGCCGCGGGATGACAAAGTTGGAGTCAAGCCGCGGGATGACAAAGTTGGAGTCGAGCCGCGGGATGACAATTGGTGCCGCGAATACACCAGTAAGGTTAGGCGGTGGGATGGCTGGCGCGTTCGTATAGTTCCGTATCGGATCTATTAATTGCTGTCAAACCGCGGGATGACGAGGTATCCAGGTTTTCGCGGGATTCAGGTTTTAGCAGGATTCAGGTCGAACTTGGATCCCGCGGTCAAGCCGCGGGGTGACAGGGGATTATCCCGTGAAAAGGGATCTTGAATCAGGCCTGGGCGAAGTAGTTTTGCATGAAGGTTTCGAAGGGGATATCGTCGGCGGCTTCGATGGCATGCTGTTTTTCGATCGATTGCGCAGCCTCCGCCTCGAATGCCTTGAGTTTGTCGGCAGCGAGCGGCCGTTCGGCAAACCACTGCTGGTGCTCGCGCGACTTGCGCAGCGCGAAGTGATAGAACTCTTCCTTGTGCTCGGCCATGTCGGCTAGCATTCTGGCCGAAGGAGTCAGGTCGGGATCGACAATTTTGGCGCGCTGTTTTTGCAGCGCATCGCAATAAGAATGTATCTCGGCGCCTCTGTCTAACAGGTCGCAGCCGGCAGACATGCGGTCGAAAATTTCGTTAGCCCAGTCGCGCAGCAGTATATCCCCGCCGGCGCGGCGCAATTTCAACTGCGGATCGCGCCCGCGTTCGGCGACCGCGTTGATATTGTGTTTGATCTCGACCAGTTCGGCATCGGTATAGGGATCGCTCGGCGACAGCAGGCTGAACAGTAAGAACGATTCCAGGAAGCGCATCTGCTCTTCGCTGATGCCGAGCGGCTCGTAGGCGTTGACGTCGAGCGAGCGCAGCTCGATATAGGCGACGCCGCGCCTGGCCAGCGCCAGCGTCGGTTTTTCCTCGCCCTGCAGAATCTGCTTCGGGCGTACGCTCGAGTAGTACTCGTTTTCGATCTGCAGGATGTTGGTGTTGAGCTGTTGCCATTCGCCGTTTGCGACCATTTCGATCTTTTCGTATTCGGGGTAGGGCGTAGAAATCGCGTGCGCCAGGCTGTCGACGTAGCCCTGCAGGCTGTTGTAGTTGACCTTTATACCGGCCTCGCCTTCCTTGTTGTTCTGGTAACCGATGTCGCCCACGCGCAACGACGTGGCGTAGGGTGCGTAATAGGAAAATTTTTGCCATTTTTTCAGCGAGGTCGGCGACGCGCCGAGGAACGAAGCGCAGATCGCCGGCGAGGCGCCGAACAGGTAGGGCACCAGCCAGCCGTTGCGCTGCAGGTTGCGCACCATGCCGATATAGGATTCGGACACGAATGTCCTGTGATCGCGCTCATCGCCGAGTATCGACTGGTAAAGTTGCCAGAATTCATCCGGGTACGAGTAGTTGAAATGCACCCCGGCGATGGCCTGCATCATGCGTCCGTAGCGGTGGCCGAGTCCGCGCCGGTAGGCGCTTTTCATCTTCGCCGCATTCGATGAGCCGTATTGCGCGATGGGGATACTGGCGTCGCCCTCGACCACGCAGGGCATGCTCGTGGCCCACAGGATTTCATTGTCGAGCTGGCTGTAGACGAAGCGCTGGGTATCGTCGAGAAACTGCCAGCGTATCGCAGAAATGATTGAATGGCGGCGTCACCAGTTCGAGCAGCGCCTCCGAGTAGTCGGTGGTGATGCTGGGGTGGGTCAGCGCCGAACCGAGGCTTTGTGGATGCGGGGTCTGGGCGATACCACCCTCGACCGCGACGCGCAGGCTTTCCTTTTCGAGACCGACCTTGCGGTCCTGCAATACTTTTCTGATGTCGCTGTTCAGTAAATGCGCGACACGTTGTTCGATGATGGAGCTCAACTGGAATTCCCTGGGTTGTTGTGACCGTGATTGTGCCTAGGTCACCGGACGGATGCAAAATTATAAAAGGGGTCGGTACTAACCGGCCTGTTCGCGCTGCAGTATGCCGGTCAGGCAACCGACGTTACCGGCCGCCCTGGTCAATTCTTCGGTCGGCGTGGTCAGGCACTCGATACCCATGTCCTCGAACCAGGCCTGGACCTTCGGCAGGCCGCCCACCATCAGGATACGCCGCGGTCCCAGCGTAACGAAGTTGATGCCGCGATAACTCTCTGCATCGTCAGCGAAGGGTGGAAACATGACCTCGTAGCCATGCTCCTGCAGTACCCTGACAGTGCGATGCGGAGTGCGTCTTGGCCAGCAGATCGCGAGATCGTGATCGACGATGCGCAGCAGGCTCATGAAATGCATGATGCCAAACGGCGAATCCACCGCGATCAGGTCGATGCCGAGTTCCGCCAGCAGGGTTTCGATCTGGGCGATGGCGGCGTCATTGGTACGCAGCCCGCGCCCGACCATCGCGGTATTTTCGTCGATCCACATCAGGTCGGCGCCCTCGAAGGTGCCGGTGCCGGTCAGCGTTTTCAGGATTGGAATGCCGAGGTCAGCGAGCTTGCGCGCGACCCAGCGTTCTTCCGCGGCGCGCACCGTCGAGGCCGGCCGCGCCAGGATCGCGCCCTGCGGGGTCATGACGAACAGGTCGGCGCAAAACATCAGGTTCGGCTGGCATGGCAGTTCGGGTTCGACGAAATGCACTTCGACACCCTGCGATCGGTAAACCTCGACCATCGCGTTGTGCTCATCCCGTGCTTTGGCTACCTCCACCGGCGCCAGCATTTGCACCGCTTCGGGGTCGTCCTGGGCCGCGTTCAATTCTTCGCCAGGGCAGTGCAGCAACACCGATTTGAGCTCGCGCCATTCCGAATCGATGCCGCAACCGCCCCAGATTTCGCCCAGCTCCTGCTGATGTGTGGCGTGGCGTTGTGACCAGTTATCACCGCCGTAAGCCGCGGTGCCGAAAGTGCTGGGTGGTTTTTCTGCTGTCGTCATGCCTGGCCGGCCTTTAGTTGCGTTTCGATCAGCCTGACCCAGAAATCCGCGCCGATACTGAGAATGTCGTCGTTAAAATCATAGGCAGGATTGTGCAAGCTGCAGCCGCCAACCCCTTCTTCGCCGTTACCCAGCAGCAGGTACGCTCCCGGCCGGGCCTGCAACATATAGCCAAAATCCTCGGATGCCATCACCGGACGGCTGTCGCCAATCACGTTTTCCGGGCCAACCACCTGCTGCGCAACCTGCGCCGCGATTTCGGCCTCCGCGGGCGTATTGATCGTCGGTACGAAATTGCGCCGGTAGCTGAATTCATAACTCGCGCCGTGCGCGGCACAGATGCCGCTGACGATGCGCTCCATGGTGGCTTCGATGTGCTCCTGTACCGCCGTGGTCAGCGAGCGGGTATCGCCCCTGAGCTTCACCTGTCCGGGTACGACGTTGACGGTGCCGTTGGTTTCGAACTCGGTGAACGAAACCACCGCGTGCTCCATCGGGTCGAGCGTGCGCGCGACCAGCGATTGCATCGCGCTCACGATTTCAGCGCCGATGACGATCGCGTCCTTGCCCAGGTGGGGCATTGCGGCGTGGCAGCCGACGCCGTTGACGGTGATTTCGAAGTTGTCTTCGGCGGCCATGATCGAGCCCGCTCGTACCGCGAACTTGCCGACCGCCAGCGACGGGAAGTTATGAATCGCGTAAACCGCATCGACCGGAAAACGTTCGAACAATCCATCCTCGATCATCGCCCGCGCGCCGTCGCCATGCTCCTCGGCCGGCTGAAAAATAAATAGCACGCTGCCGTCGAATTCACCCTCGGCGGCGAGATACTGCGCCGCGCCCAGCAGCATCGCGGTGTGACCGTCATGCCCGCAGGCGTGCATCT
Organism: uncultured Gammaproteobacteria bacterium; assembly: GCA_963768295.1. GTDB lineage: Bacteria > Pseudomonadota > Gammaproteobacteria. Next base: position 9,236 of record CAVYHN010000043.1, read on the forward strand.
TGCCCTCGATTTGCGAGCGATGTTCGAAAGTATTCTGTTCGCTGATCTTGAGCGCATCCATGTCGGCGCGCAGGCCGATGGCGCGCTCGCTGTCGCCCTTTTTGAGCAGGCCGACGACGCCGGTGTTGCCGACCGAGGTATGCACCTCGAGCCCGAACTGGTTCAATAATTCCGCCACCTTGCTTGCCGTGCGCTGCTCTTCGAAGGCCAGTTCGGGGTGGCGATGGATATCGTGTCGCCAGGCCCGCATCGTTGCGTGGCTGGACTCGGTATAGGACGTTAGTTTGCTCATAGTGTAAAGTGCCGTGACGAATGCGCATTATATAACCATGTTCAGCCAACATTTACAGCAACTCCGCGAAAAGCTTGCAGAATACGACATCGACGTCGCAATCATTACCGATGACGATTCGGTTTACTACTACAGCGGCTATTACGACTACCTGCACATGGAGTTTGGCCGTCCGACGCTTTTGATCGTCCCACGCGCTGGCGAAAGCCTGCTGATTACGCCGTCCATCGATTTGAATATGGCGCTCGGCAATGCCGAGGTGGATCGTATCGAAGCCTGGAACGACGGCCTGGGCAAGGAGTGGCGCGAGCACATCCCGGCGCAGCTTAAAGGGGCTTCCAGGATTGCGTTCGAACCGCAGCAAATGCCACCACTGGTGCGCGCCTTTATCGATTCGCTGGTCGACCCGGCGAGCCTCGAAGATATCACGCCGATTGTCGCCGAGATGAGGATGATCAAGTCACCGCAGGAACTGCAGCTGGCGCGCCACGCCGGGCAGGTCGCCAATGCGATGATGGAGGCCGGACGCGATGCCATAAGCGCCGGTGTGGCCGAGTTCGAGGTAGCGCTCGCAACCTCGCAGGCGGGCACGCGCAAATCGGCCGAACTGCTGGCGCGGCACTACGGCGACAGCGAAATGTCGCCCAACACCCATTTCCTGCAAATCATGGCCTCGGGCGAAGATATCGTCAAAACCCATCACCGCGCCTCGAATCGCGTGATGGCGCATGGCGAACCGGTGTTTCTGTGCTTTTGCGGCATGACCAATTTTCACAAATTCAAACTCGGCTTCGATCGCACTTTCTGGATCGGCGAAATCCGCGACGATAGCCAACGGGAAATCTACCAAATTGCGCTCGACAGCCAGGCGGCGGCGCTGGCGGCGCTGCGACCCGGCGTGCTCGCGCAAGATGTCCATGCCGCCTATGCCGAGGTCATTCAGTCCGCGGGCTACGACTACCCGTTTCGTTGTGGCCGCGGCACCGGTTTCAGTTTCCTGGAAAAACCCCAGCTGGTGGTCGGCGACAAAACCCGGTTACAGCCGAACATGGTGCTGGCGGTGGATGGCTCGGTTAGCAGCGGCAGTTTCCGGGCGCAGGTGGGCGACAGCTTTATCCTGACCGAAGACGGTTACGAAGCGATCACCGCGCACCCGAAATCGATCGAAGACGTGATCATTCACTGAGTCGGCTGCCGAAATCGAATCGATGCACCGCGTAGCCCTGCAGGTCCTGCATAAAAACATTGAGTAACAGGCGCATGAGTATGGCGGGGATTTTGACCTCGTCCCATAGCACGCCGAGTTCGCTGGCCCGCTTAAACATCGGTACGGCTTGCGTGAGCCGATAATTATGCTGGCTGAATATTTCGGTCGGATCTTCGGGGCGCGCGCTGAATTGCCCGCCGCTGGCTACCAGCTTGGCATGCACGCTCTGGGCAAACTTGTCGAAAAATTTTCGGTTCATCAGGTCGCATAACAATAGATGTTGCGCAAATCGTTGCTGAACCTGCCGCAGGGTATTTTCGATGGACGGCGCATCGAGGTAAATGAAAACGCCCTCGATGACGATGACGACATTTTCACTCGCCTCGATCGGTGACAACTTTTCGAGCAGCGAATCGCGGGCGAAATCGATGGGGATACGGGTCAGCGCATTGGCACACTCCGCCACCGGTAGGCGTTCGTTCTTGTATTCGATGACCTGGGGTTCGTCGATTTCGATCCAGGTGCCGCCGTCCAGGCGGTACGGCCGGGTATCGAATCCGGCGCCGATGGTCACCACCGTCACCGATGCGGATTTCGCCAGCTCCGCCGCGACCAGATCATCGATCAGCCTGCATCTCGAAATATTCGAAATATTGGGCATGGTTTCCGTACGGAACGGCTGGTAAATTTCAAGCCCGCGCCGATCCATAAACTTATGCGCGTGGATATCGTTGCATACCGGGCGTTTGCGTCTGGCATCGTCCATGCGCACGCCGCAGCAGTAAAACGCGGTGTTGGAAACGGGGTTCATGCGTCTCGGCTCGATAGTTTTTGTTACCGCCGATGGTACAACATTTGCGCTGATACGGGTTCGGGACTTCGATTTTCCAGTGTTATCATGCCGGTTCGGCTATGCGGGAGTGAATTCGTGATTGTAAGAACGCTGGAAAATTTAATCGATACAGCGCGCGACGTGCGCGGTCCGGTCTGGTCCAGTCGACGGTTTTTGCTGGCCGAGGACGGCGTCGGCTTCACGCTGACCGAGACCACGATCGAGGCCGGGGCCGAGCAAGTCCTGTGGTACAAACACCATGTCGAGGCGAACTACGTCATCGAAGGTCAGGGCGAAGTCGAAAACATGGCCAGCGGCGAAGTCTACCCGCTTGGCCCGGGGTCGATTTATGTACTCGATCAGCATGAACAGCACCGGCTCAGGTCATTTACGCAAATGCGCCTGGTGTGCGTGTTCACACCCGCGCTGACCGGTCGCGAAACCCACGACGCAGACGGCGCCTACGCACCGCCTGCTGAATGATCAGGAAGGCTTACCTGTCGCCGCAATCGCGCCAGTCCGCGGAAATCTGCGGCCGGCGGTAGACGGGGCGCTACCTCGATCGGGCCAACGCCCGCATAAACCAGCTGGTTTACGCTACGCTCGCGGCCGACCCGCGATCATGTGCTGGAGATCGGCCCGTCGCTTGATTTGCATTGCCGCTTTCGCCATACTCGTCGCCATGGGGTCAGCGAACGCCCCGTGAGGCGTAAGCCCAAGATTCGCATCCGTTAAACCTGAACCTGCCCGCGAGGCTGTTATGCCCGGGCGGTTAAAGAATAGGAGAGGATGCGTCATGCCTGCACCAACCGAAATTACCGTTACCCAACTTTCTCGTCTGTCGGAACGCCGAGCGCGCCGGTTATCGTCGATGTTCGCATCGACGATGATTTTGCCGCGGATCCGGACCTGATCCCGTCGGCGTTTCGCCACCCGCATACCGATATCGCTGCGCTCGCCCCAGGGCTCGCGGGTAAACGCGTCGTGGTCTACTGCCAGCAGGGCAAGAAAATCAGCCAGGGCGCGATGGCCGTGCTGCGCAACCACCGGGTCCAGGCCGAGGCGCTCGCGGGCGGACATTTCGCCTGGCGCGACGCCGGCGAAATTCGGGTTCCGGCGGACAGGATGCCGTACCAGGCCGACGCCGGCTGCAGCGTCTGGGTGACGCGTCATCGGCCGAAGATCGACCGTATGGCTTGCCCATGGCTGATCCGTCGTTTCGTCGATCCACGCGCCCGGTTTCTGTTTGTCGCCCCCGCCGAAGTCAGCGGTGTCGCCGAAAAGTTCGACGCGACGCCGTTTGATGTCGGCGACGTTTTCTGGAGTCACCGCGGGGATAATTGCACCTTTGACACCATGCTGGAGGAATTTTGTCTCGATACCGAGGCGTTAAAGCGCCTGGCGACCATCGTACGCGGCGCCGATACCAACCGGCACCAGCTCGCGCCGCAAGCCGCCGGTTTGCTCGCGGCATCGCTGGGGCTGTCGCGCATGTACCGCGACGACCTCGAACAGGTCGAGGCGGGTATGCTGTTGTACGATGCTTTCTATCGCTGGGCGCGCGACGCCAGCGACGAGACGCACGACTGGCCACAGCCCGAAACGCGGGCTTAAGTCATGGACGCGAGATTAATAGATGACGGTGATGACCGTCAGGCGCCCACCCTGGCACAGGCGTCTCGCGTCTGGTTACGCATCGGGCTGTTATCCTTCGGCGGACCGGCCGCGCAGATCGCCTTGATGCATCGCGAAATCGTCGATATCAAAAACTGGCTCAGCGAGAAGCAGTTTCTGAATGCGCTGAGTTTCTGCATGCTGCTGCCGGGGCCCGAGGCGATGCAGTTGGCGACCTATGCCGGCTGGCGTTTGCACGGTGTCACCGGTGGCTTGATCGCGGGCCTGCTGTTCGTTTTGCCCGGGGCGATCGTGATTTTCACGCTGGCGTTGATTTACGCGCTCTACGGTAACCTGCCGCTGGTCAATGCGTTGTTTCTCGGCGTCAAGGCGGCGGTCATCGTCATCGTGGTCGAGGCCCTGCTGAAAGTTGCCAAACGCGCGCTGCATCTCGCCGAGCACTGGGTTATCGCCGCGCTCGCTTTCGTCGGCATCTTCTTCCTGGCGCTGCCGTTTCCATTGATCATCGCGCTCGCGGCCATTTTTGGATTCCTGCGCGCGGGCGCGCAAAGCGCCGACGAGCAGCCGGTCGCGGTCAGGGTATCTCCGCTGGGCAGCCTGAAAACCACGCTAATCTGGTTGCTGATCTGGGGTGCTCCGATGGCGGCGCTCGCCGTCTTTGCAGGCGATGGTTTGCTACTCGAAATCGGCGTCTTTTTCTCCAAGCTGGCGGTGGTCACCTTCGGTGGCGCCTACGCCGTGCTGGCCTATCTCGGCCAGGATGTCGTCGGCAATTTCGGCTGGCTCAGCGCCGGTGAAATGATGGATGGGCTCGGGCTTGCCGAAACCACGCCCGGGCCATTGATCCTGGTGAACGAGTTTGTCGGCTTCCTGGCCGCGTTTCGCGAGGGCGGTATCTGGTACGGGCTGGCCGGCGCCGTGGTGACACTATGGGCGACCTTCGTCCCCTGTTTCCTGTGGATATTTGTCGGCGCGCCCTACATCGACTGGATCGGCTCGCAGGCGCGACTGCGCGGCGCGTTGAGCGCGATTACCGCGGCCGTGGTCGGGGTGATTCTGAACCTTTCGATCTGGTTCGCATTGCACGTGTTTTTTGCCCGGGTCGCGCTACAAGAACACGGCATATTCGTGCTGTGGCGGCCCGAGGTCGATTCGCTGGACTGGCGCGTCATCGCGCTGTCGCTGTTAGCGGCGCTAATGCTGTTCCGCTTTCACTGGGGCATTTCGCGCGTACTGCTACTGGCATCGATCGGTGGCGTCCTGCTGACTAGCTTCTGATTACCCTGGCGAACAACAGCAGCAGGATAACCAGGGCAACGACGAGCAGCAGCCACCAGTACCATTTGGCGAACGGATCCTCGGGCGCGAAGTATACCGTGCGTAACTGCTCGCGCCGCAGCGACTGCCCGTTGCTGTCGATTGCCTCGGCCACGAGGCGCACCTGGTACAGTCCTTTCGCGTCGACGGCAAAACTACCGAGCGCGGTTTTGGCCGTGGCTGGGCAGGTCACCGGATCGGGATCGCACTGGTCGACCGCGAGCTGGACCTGAACCGGCGTACGCTTGACGTTTTGCGGTCTCGGTATCGCGCCAACGCTGTCGGGATCCGATCCCAGGCGGTCGTTCTCGCTGCTGCGGCTGGTTTCGGGTAGCGGTGGCAACACGAAGGCGCTGAAACTCGCCTCGCGGAATTGATCACCCGTCAGCGCCGCCTTTATTCGCAGCTTGCTGGAGGACAGCTCGAGCAGGTTCTCGAGTCGGATGGCCGACGAGGCGTAAGCCAGGATATCGGCGCGTTCGGGTGTGCGATTGTTTTCCGCAGCACTGATTTTCACCAACCAGTCGCCGGCGTGGGCGGGTCCGTCCGCGCAGGGGTAGGGCAGGTCGACCCGCAATACCAGGTAGTTGATTCCGACCGCGCGTTTGACGCCGGCGGCGCCAAAATCCAGCTCGCATTTATCGTTCGCCGCGGCAACCGAGGTCTGGATACGGGTGGGATCGAACTGATCCCAGTGGACGATGAATGTCAGGTCCCTGTCGGCCTCGGATACCGCCACTTTCAGGGTTTCGCTCTGGCCCGGCTTGAGCGTGAATACAGGGTCGGTCAGCGTCTGGTCATCCATCACGTCGGCGGCGACCAGGGTAAAGTTTTTGGCCATCGCCAGCGCATCCACTTCGTTGACGTGCCAGCCACCGTTGGCGTTGGCGGCGGCACTCAGGGGCACGTCGCTGATGCTGGTGCCGAAGCCGATACTGTAGAGTTCCATGCTGCTGCTGACGGCATTGATGCGGGTTTCGAGCTCGGTCTGCAGCGCCGCGTCGGCCAGCACGATCGGGCTGTTATGCCTGCCGTCGGTGAACAGCACCGCGATGCGGCGCGCGCTCGGTGACGCCACATTCAAATCGGTGACGCCCTGCTGCAGTCCGTCCAGTACGTTGGTGCCGCCACCCCCGCTGACGCTGTTGATCGCGTCGTGGGCGCCGCTGGCGTTGCCCGGCGTTAGCGTGCCAAACGGGAAAATATCGGGCGCGACAAACGGCACCACGGCGGTATTAAACTGCACCAGGCCGAGGCGATGCACCGAGTCCATGGCGACCTGGTCAACGAACAGATTGGCCGCGCTCTGCAGCGCCATCAACTTGCTGCCGGTGACTGCCGAAGGTCCATTCATCGAGCCGCTGCGGTCCATCACCAGCACGATATCGACCGCCTCCGGTAAATCATTGACGTTGACGACGATGACCTGGTCGAGCGTCTGGTCGAAGGCATCGGTGCTGCGTATGGTGGCGGTGTAAGACGACTGGGTTTCGTAATCGAGAATACCGGCGCTGAGACTGAGGCTGGCGCCGGCAAAACTGAAACTCGCCGCGTCCGCGCCGCCGACGATGCTGTAACTGTGGCTGTCGCAGATATCCGGGTCGGTAGTAGTGACCGGGCCCAGCGCGAGGCCGCCGCTGGTGTCGGTGTTTTCGTTCAGGCTGAGCGTCAGCCCGCCGGTGCCGATCGCGCTCGGGGCGTTGTTTTCAGACTGGACTGCCGCATTGAGATCGACCCGGGTCCTGTTGCCCGCCGCGGGCATGGCGATGCTGGGGCCGCCGTTGTTTTCCAGGATCGACTCGATTTGGTCGAGCGCGGCGCCGCAGCCGTCCAGAACTGCGGCGGCCGCGGTCACCATCGGCGCCGCAAACGAAGTGCCGGTGAAATCGCTATAGGCGCTGGAGGTATCAGTGGAGCGAACGTTGGTGCCAGGGGCGTAAACGTCGATCCAGGCGCCGTGATTGCTGCCGCTGTAGTGGGTGTCGGCAGTGCCTTCCGCGCAGGAACCGGCGCCGCCCGGGCAGGTGACGCTGCTGGCCACCGTGATCAATAATTCCTTGTTGGTCAACTGGGCATTGGCGGTTGCTGTTGCATCGTTACATCGGGCCGGGTAGTGCCAGCCGTCGGTGCCGTCGTTACCGGCCGCGGCGACGACGATTGCGATGGGTATCGCGCCCGACAACACCACGTCATTGATCGCCGCGCACAGGTCGAACTGGTCGTCGACCCCGGGCACATCCGAAACCGGCGGCGCCAGCGTGTGATAGAAACTGGTATTGACGATGCTACTGCTGCCGGCGCTGGCAACCGTCTGCAAGCCGTTGACCATCTCGGTAAAGGTGACCGCTGTGTCCGCGCTCACGGTGAAGGTTTCGAGCGTGCTGTCATGCGCAATACCGGCAATACCGGTATTGGCGACATCGTTGGTGTCGGCCGCGACGATACCGGCGACCGCGGTGCCATGGTTAGCGAGATCGGCGCTCGAGACCGGCAAATCCGGGTGGACGGCGATACCGGAATCGAGAACCGTAACGGTAACGCCGCTGCCGGTTGCATTCGCATCCCAGGCATCATCGGCGTTGATGGCTTGCAGGCCGTGCTGGTTGGGGAATTCAGCGTCGCTCGGCGTGTAGGCATAGCGACCAATGAAATTCAGATAGGCATTTTCGATTGAATCCTGTCCGCGCAGGATTTCCGCGCGGGTTTGCAACTGTGAAGGGCTTAATGCGGCCGGGAAGCTAACCTGTAGCATTCTGCGCGGCTGGATGCTGCCCACGATGCGCCCGCCGACGGCGTCGACCAGGTCGGCGATGCGCGCCTCGCTGCTGCCGGCGACCAGGCGCAGCAGCAGCTCGTTGGCCACGGCATCAGCGCCACCTGGCAGCCTGACTCGATTGTCATCGGCGGTGTTGGACTCGATGATGCCGGTCGGAAAACGACTGATGCAGAGGGCATAGGGCGGCGAATCCAGCTGCGTTTTATCAACCGGCATGCTGGCCCTGAACTCGAGACAGGTTGCCGCGGCCTGGCTATCGCTATCGATTTCGATACTGCCCGAATAAATCCCATCGCCCGCCCTGAAATCGCCTGCGCGACCCGCATCGTTCAGTTGATAACTGTTGTCGGGGTCGTCGCTGCGGGTGAGGGTGATGGTTTCAGGCGGACTGTCGAGCGAGCCGTGGAGCCTTACTTTAAAAGCAACGTCGCTTTTGCCGCTGTTTTGCGTTAACGCCCAGGGAAATGATCTGGGCGCGAGTAGCTGCGGTTTACTGTCGCTGGCGACCGTCGTGCCCGCTGCGGCCTGAAGCTGCGGCGTCGCGCTCAACAGGGCGGTGCACAGCAGCAAATGCGCGCTTGCGGCGCCACGAATCGAGTTCCTGAAAAGCATTGATACACCTCTCCTTAGCGTCGGGCCGGCAATCCGCAAATGCAGGCCGCGGTTCGAGTAACTACCGGCAAAGCCTGGGGACTATGGCCCTGATTGAACCTCAATCAACCCCATGAGGCGACCGGCCGGTAACGTCTTTAGGTGGGCGTCACGACCGATTCAGTTGGGCTTATTTTACCGATCGCGCGGTTCGGGTAAAGGAAAATGCACGCGCTTCGGCAGGTGCCAATGCCCCCGTGACAGCCAATGCAAAAGCGATATAATGCGGTTTCGTACAGGTGTTACGAAGGAATGTTTAAAACTCTAAGGGGAATAGTTATGCCGCAATCCAATTCATCTGCTGTCCGCGCCGGGTTTCCCGGGGTGCTTCTGTTATTGCTTCTGAACTCGGGTTTTAGCGTCGCGCTGGCGAGCGACGACGATCTCGAAATATTTTTTGACGGTATCTGTCAGGCGGGCCCGCTGCCGGTCGATTTATTTATCGCCTGTAACAATGGTTTCCCGGCGGGCAGCCTGGCTGCAGAGGGGGGTGCCTCTGCCTTCAATACTTCGAGTAACCTGGGGACCTCCGGTGCGCAGGGCGCGGTGGCCAGTGACCTCGATGGTCGGAGCCGCCTCGATGACGACGAGGAGCTGTTGCTCGAAATCGACAACGAGGCCGGTGGTTGGGGGCTGTTGCTGGCGGCGCAAACCGGTGCCACCGAACGCGATCAAACCGAGCTCGAAAACGGGTATGAGTCGAGCCTGGTCGGAATCATTATTGGCCTCGATTACCTGTTTTCGGATAGCCTGATCGTCGGCACGACCCTCAGTCAGATCGATGACGCGGCCGATTTCGACGGCGATGTCGGCGAGCTCGATACCGAGAGTCAATCCCTGCTGGTTTACCTGACCTGGTTGCCGTCGGCAAACCTGGGCGTCGATGCCTACCTCGGCTCCGCCGATGCGGACTTCGATGGCGATCGCCGCGTAACCTTCGGCGACATCAACGGCGTGATCGATAATTCAACCAGCAGCAGTCAGCTGCTGGCGGGTCTCTCGGTCAGCTATCGCTGGAATTTTGACAAATTCAACGCCAGCGGATTCCTGGCCTACGATCTCAACGATACCGATATCGACTCCTATACCGAAACCGGCACCACCGGTCTCGAGCTGATTTATCCCGACCAGGAGATCGAGTCGAAAACCACCAGCATCGGGGCTTATTTAAGCTGGGACAAGGAGTTCGCCTGGGGTTTGCTGGTGCCGAACCTGCGACTCGCCGCGGTGCATGAATCCGGTGACGGTGGCCGGGAAATCGACACCGAACTGGCGCTTGCCCCGGGGCCGGTGCTGACGATCGAAACCGACGATCCGGACCGCGACTACGGTCTCGTTGGACTGGGCCTGGTCGGTGTGCTCAATAACGGACAGCAGTGGTTTGTCGATTATGAAACGAGGGTAGCGCATGATTTTATCGACGACTGGTCGCTGAGCGTGGGCTACCTGCTCGAGCTCTAGCTGCGAGCGTGTCGCGGGTGGCGCAGCGCCCCGCCGCCACCCTGGAAGCGGATTAAAACCGGCACTCAACTCTCGATCTGATCCCAGGAGCATCTTTGGGCCGGGGCAAAATCGAAGCCGGCTGTCGCCGGGCGCTTGGTGGTTAACCTGCGCTTTTCGCGGCGCTCAGTATCCCGAAGCAGGGCCTGCAGCCTGTGATCTGATGCAAAATTGTCGATGCAAAAGCGGATAGATCGCCAAATTGGGCTATAAATAACTGAAATTGAAGGTTCCGCTGCTGCAGAAGAGACTATGAAGAAACTAATACCGATTGTTGCGATTTTGCTGATTCATTTGAGTGCAACGCCTGTCGCCGCCGAAGTCTACAAGTACCAGGACAAGAACGGCAAATGGCACTTCACCGACAAGCCTCCGAAAAACAAGAACAGCAGTACGGTTGCCACCACCGCCAGTTCAGGGACCGTCAAGGCCGATTTGAAGAAGGATCTGCAGCAGGCCTTTAACCCGGACTCGCAAACCGGCATCGCCTCGCTGTCGGTAGTTACCGTGCGGACCAGCAGCGGCTCCGGATCAGGATTTTTCGTGACCGACGACGGTTACATTATTACCAATCGTCACGTGGTCAGACCCGCGACCACGAGCCAGTGGAAAGATGCCGAGGAGAATCTCGACGACTGGAAACAGCGGCTGGCGGACTACAAGGTCGATCTCAAGGATGACGAAGAGCGGCTCAACGACGCTCGCCGTACGATCGATGAAAACCGCGAGTACATGGAATCGAGCAAAGCCTCGGATTCCGAGAAATCCCGCTACGAACGCTACACCAAACGTTACCTGAAAAACAAGGAACGGCATGAAGACAATGTCAGCAAGTACCGCAAGCTGGAGCGTGACTACCGCAGGAAAAAATCGGAATTCGGCTTTAATAGCAGCATGAGTAACTTTTCCAAAAAATTCACCATCGTCCTGAAAAGCGGCAAAAAGCTGAAAGCGAAACTGGTCAAGGTCAGCAAGGAATACGATCTGGCGTTGCTCAAACTCGATAATTACAGCACGCCTTTTCTGACCTTATCCAGCCAGCAGTATCCACGGCAGGGAACCCGGGTGTTTGCCATCGGCAGCCCGCTTGGCATAACCGACTCGTTAACCGCGGGCATTGTCACCAAGTCGAGCAAGGACCACCTGTTTACCGATACGCAGATACTGCCGGGCAACAGTGGCGGTCCGTTAATCGATGCCGACGGCAAGGTGCTGGGCGTCAATACGGCGGTCGTGGCCAGGAATCAGAACGCGGATGGTCTCGGTCTCGCGATCTATGCTTCACGCATTCGCAGCGAGTTTGCGCGCGAACTGGGCGGCAGGCTCTAAACGCGTTTATTACCTGCAGTCAGGCCAGCAACACCGCTACTATACCGGTCAGAAAAATACCGTCGAAGGTGCCGGCGCCGCCGATCGACGCCACCGGCGTGCCGATTTTCCGAATGTCGTTCAGCCGCAGCAAATCCGCCCCTACCAGCACCCCCAGCGTGCCGCAGATATAAGCCAGCGGAGCGCTGCTGTCGGGTGCTATCAGTAGCGCGGTCAGCGCCGCGGTGATTGGCGCGACAAACACCGGCATGCCGATGCCGAGACCGCGCACCGGCCGGCTGGCGAAGTAGCAGACCGTGGCCACGATCGCGATTGCCAGCAGGATTCGCGTCACTTCGAGCGGGTTGTGGCTCGCGAGGTAAATCGAAAAGCTGATCGGAATCAACGCACCGCCGACGTTGATGGCGACGATTGTCTTGCCGGTGAAAGGCAAGGGTCGGCCAAACAGTAGACCCTGCAGGGACTGGATTTCTTCATCCGGTGGCGCTTCTGCCGTAATCTGGAACAGCGGCAAATTGATGCCACTGCCGATCAGCGTGCAGGCGAGCAGGAGCATCGCCGAGTGGGTCGATAATCCGAGCTTGTCGAGCGCTACCGTGAACACGCCCAGGTAGAGGATAATCACCGCCAGCAGGAAGATAAATACCAGCAGCAGAAACTGTATGACGGAAGGGGGCGGGCGCACGAAAAGCCGGGTCTTTAACGCGAGTCAGATGGAATTAAGCGCTGGCTCGTTTCAGGCATTGATCACGTAGTTCAGAATTTCGACTACCTGCGCCGGGGTTTCCGCCCAGGCCATCGCGGCGGCATCGACCTCTTTCAGCGGATGCACGATGTCATCGGCGTGCAGCGTGATGTAAGGTTTACCGACCGCCGCGCAGTAGCCGGCGTCGAAAGCCGCGTTCCACTGCTTGTACTTGTCACCGAAACGCACGACCGCGAGGTCGCATTTTTCGAGCAGGGTTTTGGTGCGGATGCCGTTGATCCTGGACGACTTGTGATCGCGCCAGAAACCGCTGGCCTCGGGACCCAGCATGTCGCCGGCGGCATCGCTGGCGTCGTGATCGGTCACCGCCGAAGTGAATTTAATGGGCAGGTCGAGTTTGCCGGCGCCGGCGATAATCTGGTCGCGCCAGTCGGTGTGTATTTCGCCGGATAAATATACGTTCCAGGTCATGACTTACTCCTGTTCTATTTTCTGGGCTCGGCACTGGATGGCAGGCGAGACGGTATTTTTACGGAATGCCATTATTTAACAATTCCCTCGAGAAAGACAATGGTAAGATAGCGCGCATAAAATCCACATTGAAGAACCTTTAGTTGCAGTTAATTCGGACATCAATCCTTGCCCTCCTGATCGGCTGTTGCTGGCTGCTGCCGCCGCTGGCGTCGGCGCAAAGCGCGCTATCGGCTGACTCGGGCGCGACTATCGAAATGCTGCAAAGCCGTCTGCAGGAGGCGGAAACTTCGGGCGAACTCGATGACGCGGCCAGGTCAGGCCTGATCGATTTATATCGCAAGGCGATCAGTCTGGTGGAGCAGCGGCGCAGTTACGAAGCCGCCACCGCCGATTTCGTGCGGGCGCGTGAAAGCGCGCCGAAAACATCCGCCGCGCTGCGTAAGGCGCTCGAACAACTCGAATCCAGGGCCCCGCAGAAACTTCCCGATTCGTTGACGCGCAAGGCCTTGCCGGTGCTCGAGCAGCAGTTGCTCAGCGAAAAAGCCGATCTGACCGGGTTGACGACGACGCTGGCGGAGCTGGAAGCCCTGCTGGAAAACCAGTCGCAACGCGCGCAGCAGGCACGTGACCGTCTCACCGAAGTGAAAAAGTATCAGCCCGCGATCGCCGACGCGTTACAACTGCCGCTTGCCGAGAACCAGTCGCAGCGTCTGACCGAGGCGCAACGCTGGGCGCTGGAACTCGAAGCTCGGGCGCTGGCCGGCGAAATCGAGATGCTCGAGCAGGAACTGCTGAGCCAGCCGATGCGCACCGAATTACTCGCGGCTCAGCGCGACACGGCGACGCTGGAATTGAACCGACAACGCTACTATGTCGAGTTGCTGGAGACGCTGGTGGTGGCGCGCCGCCTGCGCGAAGCCGAAAGCGCCAGGGAAGAAACCAAGGAGACGGAGCGCCTGGCTTTCGGCAAGCATGAGCTGGTGCAGGAATTCGCGCAACGGAACACGCAGCTGGGGGAAGAGTTGAATGCGCTGGCCGCGGAACTCGAACGGGTAACCCGGGAAGAAAATGCCGCCGCCGCCCAGGCCAAGCTCGTCGCCGATAATTTTCGCCTGGCGCGGCAGAAGCTGGAGATTGCCGGACTGGGCGAGGCGCTCGGGCAGATGCTGCTCGAACAGCGTCGCGGACTGGCCGATGCCGGGGATTTCAAGGCCGCCGAAGCGCGTCGCCGACAGCGGGTTATCGATTCCAGCCTGCGTCAGATCCGCAATCAACAGGAACGCGCCCGCATGCGCGATATCAACCTTTACGTCGATGACCTGATGGCGTCGCTGTCGGAGACCTGGCGCGGGCTGTTGCGCGAGGAGATCCTGCAGTTCGCCGAGTTGCGGCGCGAGCTGCTGGACAAGGCGATCGCGGCCGACGATACCTACCTGCAGGCGCTCGGTGAACTCGACTTCGCGCAGCGCCAGCTGTCGGAGGCGGTAACCGCCTATAACGACTTTCTCGATGAACGCCTGCTGTGGGTTCGCACCGGCAAGCTGCCGTCCTGGGAGACGCTGGGTTCGATCTCGCAAAGCATCGCTATCTTTGTCTCGCCAACTCACTGGCTGGAGCTGGGGCGGGCGTTGATATTGCCGGGCTCGTTTCCCTGGGTGCTGTTGCTGGGGCTGGCGCTGTTCGCCTTCCTGTTGAAAAATACCCGCGCGTTGCGCGCTTCGCTCAAGCGGAGTGGGCGCAATGTCGGCCAGCTGCGGCACGACCGCTATGTTGCCTCGCTCAGGGCACTGACCCTGACGCTGGTACTGGCCTTGCCCTGGCCCATCCTGTTTACCGCGCTTGGGTTACACCTGCAGTTCGTGCAGAGTATCGATGCGCTCGATATCGAGACCCACCTCACGCAGTCCGCCGTCTGGACCGGGCAGTTCGTGCCCGCGATCGGCGCCGCGTTTTCCGGGATTGCGCTGTATTTCTTTTATTTCGTCGCGTTTCGGATTTTCTGTGAACCGAGGGGTCTCGCGGTCGCGCATTTTGGGTGGAGCCGGCCAATAGCGGAAAAGCTGCGCCATCAAACCCGTCGGCTAATGTCGGTGTTCCTGCCCACGGCATTTTTGCTGATCGCATCGGTATCCTATGATCCCGCGGCCCTGGCCGGTGGCCTCAGCCGGCTGCTTTTTGTCATCGTGCTGGTGGCGTTGGCCTGGTTTTTCGGGCGCATACTTACCCCGGCCAACGGCGCGCTGCGAGAATTCTACGCGGCAAATCGGGGCAACCCGATTACCTGGTTTCGCTACCTGTGGCTGTTGCTGGGATTGGCCTTGCCGATCCTGCTCGGGGTGCTTGCAGCGGTGGGTTATGTCTATACCGCCGCGCAGTTCGGCGCGCGCCTGGTCGACACGCTGTGGCTGATTGTCGCGCTTATATTGATCCATCAGCTGGTGGTGCGCTGGGTGTTATTGACCGAGCGCCGTCTGGCTTTCGAGGATGCGCTGGAAAGGCATCGAGCACAGCGCGCGGCGAAGGACGGCGAGGGCGCTGCCGGCGAAGTCGACCCCTTGCAGCCCGAGGAGCCCGTCATTGACTACGGCGCGCTGAGCGAGGATACCACCAGGCTGATTAATACCGCGCTGGTGCTGGTCGCGGCCGTTGGCCTGTGGGCCATCTGGTCCGACGTGCTGCCGGCCTTCGGCATTCTCGACGAAGTCGCGCTGTGGCAGCGCAGCGCGCTGGTTGACGGTGTCGAGCAACTGGTACCGGTCACCTTAAAAGACGTTATTCTCGGTCTGCTCGCGATCCTGATCATCTTCGCCGGTGCGCGCCGCCTGCCGGCGCTGCTCGAGATCGTGCTGCTGGCGCGTCTCAAAATCACCGCCGGCAGCCGTTACGCGATCACGACGCTGACGCAGTACGCGATTGTCGCCATCGGCGTGGTGCTGGTGTTCAACCTGCTCGGCGGCAAGTGGTCCGAGATTCAGTGGCTGATTGCGGCGCTGGGCGTTGGTATCGGCTTCGGCCTGCAGGAGATCGTGGCAAACTTTATCAGCGGTTTGATTTTGCTATTCGAACGTCCGATCCGGATCGGCGACGTGGTCACCGTGGGTGACACCGATGGGGTCGTGACCAAGATTCGCATCCGCTCCACCACGATCCGTGGCTGGGACCAGAAGGAGTTGCTGGTACCCAACAAGGAATTCATCACCGGCCGGCTGCTGAACTGGACCCTGACGGATCCGGTGACGCGGATCGTGATTCCGGTCGGTATCGCCTACGGCAGCGATGTCACGCGCGCGATCCAGCTGGTTCAGGCGGCGGCTGACGAACATGAGCGCGTGCTCGACGATCCGCCGACCATGGTCGCGTTCGACAGCTTCGGCGATAGCTCGCTGGTGATCGTGTTGCGCTGCTTTATCGGCTCGATGGACTACTGGCGACAAACCATGAGCGAGCTGCACCTGGCCATCAATAATAAATTCAACGAGGCTGGAATCGTTATCTCCTTCCCGCAACGCGACATTCACCTGGATACGTCGCAGCCGCTCGATGTGCGTATTCACAAGGTCCAGACCGTCAGCGAATAATTCCGCAGGACACCCCCGGGCCTAGCATACGGATCAACCCGTGGCGACCCGGTTACGACCTTCGTTTTTTGCCTGGTAAAGATTGCGGTCCGCGGTGCCGATCAGAGTTTCTTCGTTGTCGTTGCTGTCGCCATAACTGGCCAGGCCAATGCTGATGGTCAGCTGTAGTGCGGGTTTCTGGATTCCTTCATAGTCCTGCAGAAAGCTGTGGGCCTCGATACGCGCACGCAGGCGCTCCGCCAGCAACGCCGCCTCGGCCGGGCCGGTGTTAGGCGTGATAATGAGAAACTCTTCACCGCCATAGCGCGACAGGATGTCGGAATCGCGCAGTTGCTCCATTCACCAGGGCACTGATTTCGATCAGCACCTGATCGCCGGCCTGGTGGCCATGCTCATCGTTAACCCGCTTGAAATGGTCGAGATCGAATAACAAAACCGAGAGCTGGAAACTATATCTGCGTGCTTTCGATATCTCTTCGGCGAGGCGTTGCTCCATGAATCGGCGGTTGTATATGCCGGTCAACGGATCGGTGAAAGTCTCGTGCTCGAGGTCGTTTATACGCATCACGTCGAGGGTGGTTTGCAGTGCGATAAAGGTCGAAAACCAGACGAAGCAGGCGCCGAAAAAGAAAATGCCGGGTACGATCAAATCGATCATGGCAAGCTGCTGATCCCGGAAAATCACGAGGTAACCCAGGTAACCGACCACAAAAAAGCCGATCAGGCCAGCCATCGCGTACCAGCTTTTACGGGAACGACCCGCCGGAAGTCGGCCGATAATTTTTCTGACGACCACCAGCGATACGATCAAAATGGCGATGCCGACCAGCACCAGGCTGTTTGATACGATCAATAGCAATGTAAACCCCTGTCTAGCGTTCAGCGATGAGAAGCTAACAACCAGAGCATAGCCGATATGGATCCGGGGGCTAAGAAAATTTTATTATGAAATTAATCGCGCCTGACCCGGTTCGCAAGACTGCTGCTGTTTCTGGCGTTGTACTGAGATATACCTGGAATGCATGATTTATCGACTAAGGCCCTTTGATAGCTAGAGCCGCCGGCCTCGGGGTTAAAGTTTCTCCAGCCACTTGTCCCAACCCGCGACCCGTTCGGCGATCAGCGCGTAGCCGTCATCGCCGGGGTGCAGCTTGTCACCCGCCACCAGGGCCGCCTGGAAACGTGGATTATTCAGGAACCCCGGGAACAGTTGCAGGTAGTCGACGCCGATATCTGCGGCCAGCGTCGCGTAAGCCGCGTCGTAGCGTTCGATATCCGAGTTGCGCATATCCCAGCACGCGTACTCGGTTTGCATCGGGTTGACTGATTCATCCAGCGGCGTGGGCCCAATCCACAACACCTCGGAGACCAATTTTGCCGCGCTCAAGATGCGGCCTGCCGCTGCGACCGAGGTCGCGAGATCAACCTGGAAACTGCCGCCATCGGCTTTGGCGGCATCGTTGATGCCGAAGGCGAACACCAGCAGGCCCGGCGAATTACGGCTGCGAACCTCGGCTTCAGCCTGCCAGCGGGTCTCGATGTCGCGCGAAGTATCGCCATTAACCCCGAGGTTGTAGGCGGCGACGTGGTACTCGCCATGTTTCAGTCCGCGACAGAGTCGCCCCGGCCAGCCGAGCCCCTGGCTATCGTTGTAGCCCAGGGTAATGCTGTCGCCGAAGCAGAAAATCCGTTCAAATTTCATCGCTTGCCCGTGTTTGTTGATATATTGCAGGATTGTAAAAGGGGAGTGGATCGATTGACAGCGATTGACCCGGCCCGGAGTTGGCGCGGTTACTGATCCAGGTCATGGTGGCGGTAGCATGCTCTCGGTAAATTCACCGAGAGGGCGAACTTTTTGGGACTGTTAGCTAACTAAAGGTTATGAAAACTACACTACTCGTTTTAACGCTTGCGCTGCTTACGGCATGCGCCAGCAAACCGCCGGCGGCGATCAGTAAGATCCCGCACGAAAACCCGACGCTCACCAGGGTGCGACTGGACATCGATCGATTTATCGGCTCCGAGGTGCGCTGGGGCGGGGTGATTAGTAAGGTCGAGAACAAGGCCGACCGTACCTGGATCGAAATCGTGCGGCGTGAGCTGCACGACAACGGCAGGCCGGTATCCAGTGGCAAGAGCGACGGGCGTTTCATTGCCAGTTTCGAAAAATTTGCCGACCCGCTGGTTTATGTGGAGGGACGGCCGTTAACCGTGGTCGGAACGATCGTGTCCAGGACCAGCCGACCGATAGGCGAATACGATTACATATTTCCGGTCGTGTCGGTCGAAGGTTCGTTTCTATGGAAGAAGCAGGAATCGGTTCCCGCATACGCTTATCCACCGCCGTACTGGTATTACGATCCCTGGTTTTATAATCCCTGGCCGTACCGCCCTCATCGACACTATCACTGATCGGCTCGGCGTTCGGCCTGGGCTATCGAAGTAAACCGCGGCTATACCAGAGGCGGCTCGGTGAGTTCATATCAACACGCTCTATCCACAGCAGGTGCAGGTCGCCCAGATGATCGAGCACGATCGCGGGATGCGACTGTTCGCCGGCGCCGCTTGCTACCTCCGGGCTGAAATCCTGGCCCCATTCTTCGTCTTCGTTATAGCGGCTAAGCCAGATATCCGAATCACCGCGCCTGAAATCATCCCAGGCAACGACGAAATCACCGGCCTGGTTGCCGGCCGCGGCGGGATTGTAATGGGGTTGCCGGTCACCTGCTTCAGCATGGACTTTCTCGTTGGGTCCGAAGATCTCACCGCCTTCGGCGCCGAGTGCGGCAAATATGCCATAGCCCAGGCCGC
The DNA here is from genome assembly GCA_963768295.1 of uncultured Gammaproteobacteria bacterium. Taxonomy (GTDB): domain Bacteria; phylum Pseudomonadota; class Gammaproteobacteria. The sequence goes on from CAVYHN010000043.1 coordinate 28,344, forward strand.
CCCTGCGTTTATCCATCCAGGTCGACAGAATTTCATCCTGCGCGAAGGATGCCAGCGCGACCCGCGTAACGCCATTGCCCTGGTCGTACTGGTTGCGGTTTGATAAGAACTCGTTCAGATGCTGCGGTTCGCCGAAGGTTTTTGCCTGGTCCCTCGAATGGCTAACCAGCAGGCGGGTGTGGCCGGCGCGGCGATCTTCCCAGGCAATGCAGAGCCCGGCAGCATTGACCGCCAGAGACGGAAACAGCAGCTGCGTTTTCAATTCCGTCGCCTCGACGGGTGCCACCGATTCAACCACCAGTTCGCCGTTATCGGTTGCGCGCAACAGCGCAACCTTAATCGACCAGTGCGCGTCACGCTGCTCGCGCCAGGCGGCAAACACGCGTGCGTCGAAGCTGGCCAGGCTGACGTGACTGGCGCTGGCCGAACTGAGTTTGACCGGCGGCGCGAGCCCGTTAATGCCCAGTAGCCGGGCATAGATAGCGGCATCCTGCTCCCAGGCGAGGACAAAGCGATTGGCGGACAGACCGGCAATCGATGGTTCGTAAGCCTCGTTGCCGCTGCTCACCTGTATGGCGGGGGAAAAACGGGTTGCGTCGGGCGCTTTGCTGGCGGCATAAATCTGTGGATTGCGGCTGCGATTGTCTTCCCATATCGTCGCTACCGTCTGCGCCGATAGCGCGATGTGCTTGCGGCCCGCGCCGTCGAGATGATGGTAAACACCGCTCGCGGGTTCGCCCGTAACGGCAGTTTTCGATGCAAAAATCCATCGATCCGCAGCCTGTAGCTGCGATACCGCCAGCCCCAGGCAGAGTGAAGCCAGTAGTGTCCTCACAGGCTCCCCAGGTAATCCTGCAGCTGCATCGTCCGGTAGTGCCCCTGGGCGATGAAATCAGCGTAGTGTTTCATTTGCTCGATGGTCTGAAAGCCGGCCTTTTTGAACAATGGCTTTTGCTCGGGCGAAAAGTAAATAAAGGTGGGGGTGCCGAGAATACGGTTGCGCGTGGCAAACTGCATCTCGGTCGTGGTTTCGCCGTTGGCGAGACGTATGCGATCACCGCTTTCGGTATCGACGTAGGCGAGTACGAAGTCGCTGTTGTACTGGTTGCTGACGGCGGTATCGCTGAAAACCTCCGCGTGCATCTTGCGGCAGGTGCTGCAGCCATAACGGCCGAAGTAGAGCAACATCGGTTTGTTGGCTGCGCTGGCCTGCCGGGCCGCATCGGATAGCGACAGGAAATTATATCCATCGGGTGGCGCCGCCAGCAGCACCCTGCTCGACAGGGCGATGAATAAAAACAGGACGGAGCATGTCCGAATTATGGTTAGACCAGGCATCTGTCTTTTAATCCTTTAGTCGGTTGCAACGGGTTGCATAAAAATAACGCTATCCATGCAGGCGGTCAATGCCAGGCATAACGACAGGGACGATGTCGAAACTTGCTACAGATCAGGTAACGGCGACGGCTTCGCGCGCGTCTTCGAGCAAGCTGAAGAGCTGCCACTAACGGGATTATTCCGCATAAAGGTTCACTTCAGGAGCCTGTAGATTTATAGTTTGATCCTGATCAACATGGCGTAACTGGCTAGCGTGTATTTTAGCAGCGTAAAGAAATGGGAGAATTTTGGCGATGAAAAAAGTTCTGTTCGTATGTGTCGAGAATTCCTGTCGCAGCCAGATGGCCGAGGCATTCGGCAAGATTCATGGCGAGGGAGTCATCGAATCCTATTCGAGTGGTTCGCGCCCATCCGGCGTGGTAAACGCAAAAGCCATTGCCACCATGGAAGATATCGGATATGACCTGACGACGCATAGCTCCAAATCGCTGGAAGACATTCCCCAGGTCGAATTCGACTATGTCGTCACCATGGGTTGCGGTGACGAATGCCCCTATGTCCGCGCCAAAAAACGCGAGGATTGGCAGATACCCGACCCGAAGCATATGGAAGCGGCGGAGTTTCGACAGGTTCGAAATACCATCGGGGAAAAGGTGATTGGGCTTATTGCGGAAATTAAGGACGCCTAACGGAGCCACCGATGTGACGCGGCAGAAGCGCCTGCGCTGAACGCTTACCGGGAACGTCGATTCTGGCTGGCGTGGCTCTGGCGCCAGGCGTTACTTGAAGGCTAAATGGCTAGCGTGCAGGTCAGGATGCCGTCTTCGATTTTCGATTCAAGCGGCAGACCGGTGTGATGCAACAGGTTTGTCATGCGCGCGTTTTGCGGCAGCACCGAGGCGTCGAGATGGTGAACTCCGAGCTCACGCGCGCAGTGAATGAGCTGTCGCAACAACAGCTTGCCGATACCCTGTCCATGCATTGCGTCGCTCACCGTTATCGCGAACTCGGAATGATCGGGGTTTGCCTGGTTGCGCACAAATCGGCCCACGCCGACGGGGTGAAGTCGTGATTCGCATTCCAGTTCGGCTACCAGCGCAACGTGCATCGAAAAATCGACTTCGGTGAAATAAGTCAATTCCTGCGGCGTGAGGTCCTGTTTCACATTGAAAAAACGCTCACGCACCGAAGCGGTGCTCAGCTTGTGAAATTCCTCCTGCAGCTTTTCCCGATCGTCGGGTCGGATCGCGCGAATGCGCACGATGCGCCCGTCCGGCAGCGTTTCCCGGGCACGGTATGATGAGGAGATTTTGCGCACGCGCAGAATGGTAGTATATTTCATGCTGCAGTGCAACATAACCGATTTTTCGCTTTGAATACATCCTCTCGTGACTCCGGCGTGGCAGCTAGCGGGTGGTTGTAATAGGCATTAGCCAGGCGTCGCGGCACCCGGTTCGAATCCTGGGGCTAGCGAAATTTGTGGCAACCGACGCAGCTACCGGACAGCCGGCCCAACGCGAAGTAATTCGGCGGGTCGGCGCTGGCATTGTGTATCGCGGTATAGACGTCGTCCCTGAACTGATCGATATGGTCGTCGATAACCAGGTGATTAGTGCTGGCGCTGTCGGCGCCAAGTGTACTTGTGCTGGCCTCGATTTTGGACAGGATGCCGAGGATTCGTTGCTGCTGCTCGCTGCTGACGGTCGAATCGTCCAGTAATATCTGGTCGAGCTGGCGCAGGTAGAGACTGAGTAATGCCATCTGGGTTTTGATTTGCTTCTGCTCGAGGTATACAAAATCCTTTGGGTAGGTCGCTTTGCGAATTTGAGCGCAGCCGAGGAACAGGCCTGCGCAGAGCAGTGCGAGTAAAATCAGCTGCAGCGGTGTTTTAGCGGACGCAAGGCCACGCCTGCCTGGTGCTGGATTCGAGTAGTCGTTTTTCATGATGGTACCGATAGCTTCGGGTTGTCAGATCAGGCCGGCTGCGCGTCTGCCGATTGCCGAGCGTAATCGCTCAATTGGACACAGTAAATCACCGCGGACGGGTCGGGGCATTGACCTGGGTCATTATCCCGTGCATCCAGATTCTGCATTCCGGTTTGTGGCATCGACTGTAAGCTGGCCATTCGCTAATGCCGCGGTGTTCACGCCGGACTCGCGCTGCGGTGTGCCTGAAATCTGCCGGTCGCGGATTTCCGGCGCGCTGGACAGATTGTCCCGCGCGTGATTCCATAACGCGGCCTTATACTAACGGTAATCACGGTAGACGCCATGAATAGTCCTCATTTTCCCGCAGGGGAACGCGGTGCGTTCAGCCCCGAAGCAGTTTCGTCACCCACCCTGCCGTCACGCTATTATCACGATCCTCAGATATATCAGCAGGAACAGCGCTCTATTTTTCATAAAAGCTGGTGTTACGTCGGCCACGTCAGCCAGTTTTCGGCGCCGGGCGACTATCGGGTCGAACGGGTGGCCGAGCAGTGTATTTTCCTGCTGGCTGACCAGAATTCGGAAATCAGGGCATTCTTCAACGTTTGCCAGCACCGTGGGCACGAGCTGCTGAGCGGCGACGGCAGGCGTAAAAACCGTATCGTCTGCCCTTATCATGCCTGGTCATACGGCCTCGATGGCAAATTGATCCAGGCGCCGCATACCGATCAGCTGCAGAATTTTGATCCAGCAGAGTTCTCGCTGAAGCCGGTGCGGCTGGCCAACTGCGCCGGCTTGCTGTTCGCCAACCTGGATGACAACGCGGACGATTTCGCAACAGAATACCCGGGCCTTGCTCAAACCCTGACCGATAGTCTGCCCGCGGTTGGAAGTTTTGGCATTGCTTATCAATTCGATTTTGACATCGCGGCCAACTGGAAAATTGTCGTGGACAATTTTTCCGAGGGCTACCACATTCCGGTTGCCCATCGAAAACTGGCCCAGGTACTCGATAGCGGTTCCGGCAGCTGCGTCCGCCAGGAACGGCGTTACGCTTTTTTCGAGTCGCGGTCGAAAGCAGGCTATGCAGGCCTCGACCTCGAGCCGGGCTTGCCTTACCGCTCATGGACGCTGTGGCCGAATACCTGCATGCTGAGCCTGCCGGGCTGCGCCAACCTGGTCGTGATCCGCATGGCAGGGAATGGTCCGGATCGTTGCCTCGAACACGTCGACCTGTTAGCGGAGAAGGGCGAGGTATCGCCCGCGCTCGAAGCCCTGAAGCAATTGTTCGCCGATCAATTCAACGCCGAGGATATCGCCATCGTCGAGAGCGTCCATCGCGGCCTCAAATCGCTTGGCTACGATCAGGGTCGCTACGTCGTCGATGCGGTCGATGCCTGGTATTCCGAATCCGGGTTGCACCGCTTTCACCGGCTGATTCTGCAAGCGCTGGAAAACTGACAGCAGCGGTCGCTCAGCGCCAGGCCTGCCGTCCTGCCTGCAAAGCGCGGCTTGTCGGTTAGATTCAAGCGGGTCGAACTCGATAGCGGGGATGATGACGCTCGAGGCAAGCGGCGCAACTGCTGCTCGACGCTGTCGTGGGTGGCCTCCGCTCGCTTTACCTGTGTAAATTTCCGGTAAACATTGGCGCTGAATGTTTACCAGTCCGTGTCTAACTTCCTGGCGGCCTGAGGGTTAGTCTTTCTCCTGTACTCACGAATTTCATCAACTCAAGTTTCAGGAGACGATCATGCAAGTTAAACCAATCCCCCGTAATCATTCCCGAGTTAACTTTCCCCGCGCTTGGTTAAGCGCGGCAATCCTGGCGGCGCTGCTGACGCCGCTAACGCAATCCGCACTGGCCAGCCGGGTGATCGAAAACCCGAACCAGCCGGTGACGCTGCAATTGGCAATGCAGGGCAATCCGGTCACTACAAACGAGGACATCGAGGCGCCCAGGATCCAGCTGGCGATAGTGCTCGATACCAGCAACAGCATGGACGGTCTGATCGAGCAGACGCGCAACCAGCTGTGGCAGGTAGTCAACGAGTTTTCCATGGCGCGACAGGATGGTGTAACCCCGCGCCTCGAGATCGCGCTATTCGAATATGGTAACGACAGCAATGCCGCCAACGCGGGCTATGTGCGCATGCTCAACGGTTTTACCCGTGAACTGGATGCGGTGTCTGCGGGCCTGTTTTCGCTGACCACCAATGGCGGCAGCGAGTATTGCGGGTTTGCCATCGAATCGGTCGTCAACGGTTTACAATGGAGCCAGTCGGACAGCGACATCAAGACCATTTTTATCGCCGGTAACGAGTCTTTTGCGCAGGGACCAGTCAACTATCGGGCAGCCGCCAGGCTGGCGGGCCAGCACGGTATCTCGATCAACACCATTCACGCCGGTAGTCACGCGGAGGGCATCAGGGATCAATGGCAATCCGGTGCGCTGCTCGCGGGCGGCGACTACATGAGTATCGACGCCAATCAGCGAGTGGTGCACATCGAGGCGCCGCAGGACGACAGGCTTGCCGAACTCAATGCCCGCTTGAACCAGACCTACGTTCCCTACGGCGCCGCGGGTGCCGAAAGCGCGGATCGGCAAACGGAACAGGATGCGCTCAGCAGCGGGATTTCCGCGGGCCTGTTGGCGAAACGGGCGAAATCCAAGGCCTCCGCCTTTTATAACAACGCCAACTGGGACCTGGTCGACGCGCTCGAGGCAGGCAAGGTCGACGCCGAGGAGCTGGTGCAGATGGAGGACGAAAAGCTGCCCGAACCCATGCTGGGCATGTCGGCGCAGGAGAAACTGGACTATGTGCAGGCACAGAAAGAAGAGCGCAAACGCATCAAACAGGAGATCTCCGAGCTCAGCGAGTCCAGAGCCGCCTATGTCGCCGAAAAGAAGCGTGAGCAGGTTACCGCGGCGCCGAGCATGAGCGATGCGCTGACCAGCGCGATCAGGAAGCAGGCGCAGCAAAAGAATTTTGCCTTCGACGATTAGCCCGCGCAACAGGGGCGTTGCAATAAAGGGAAGAGAGGGCGGCCTCTTTTCCCTTTTTTAATGCTTGTTGCCGTCGGAATCCAAATGAAATCAAAGCGTTTATCCTGACGACAGGCAAGTGGGATAGAGGCTCGAATTCCATTATCATCTATCGCTGGCCTGGACCTCTGGCGGCCAGTTTAAGTATGGAGAATATCAATGGATAGCAATAAATTTCTGACAGTTCATTTTATCGACGGTAGTGAAATGTCGGTGACCTTTCCCGAGCAGGGGGGGAATCCCCTGCTACTGGCGAAAAGGGTGCAGGAGGCTATAGCGGCCAGGCAACTCGCGATCGAAATGGATGGCCAGTTGTTTGTGATACCGATGGCTAACGTCAAGTATATGCAGATGAGCCCAAGCCCGCGCGAACTGCCCGAAACCGTCATCCTGGGCGGTTCGCTCAAAGACGATTAGAAGTAAACGATAGCAAGCACGGAGGACGGACCTGGAGGCTGATGCTGCCCCTGTCGCGTTTCTTCATCTGTGGCATTCGCCGCAAAGCCTGTCTCCACAGCATGTGGTGGCCCGTTCACATTAGCTGACCGTCGGGCGCATTCGCAAAACTTATAGCTAATCTTGAAAATTAAGTAAGTATTTGGTTATTGATGCATATCAATTTAATCAGTGGCTCACAATTTACACTGTCATGCAATATTAATAACAACCAGAGGAAAATATGAAAAAGCAAGTTCTAGCTTTAATGGGCATCTTCATGCTGCTGGTCGCGGCCACGGCGACGACGGTGTCGGCCAAGGAAAGAGTCGTTTTCAGCGGCGGTCCCGCCGGCGGCACCTTCCAGGTGGTGGCCAACGCGATGCAGGTTTTCAAGCCCATGAAGGCCTCCAAGGATTTTCGGGTACGGGCCCAGTCGTCTGCCGGCTCGGTCGAAAACCTGCGCAAGGTGAATTCGGGCAAGGCGCAAATGGGTGTGGTTTATTCGGGCCACGTTTATCTCGGTCGTAACGGCAAGATGAAGAACGATCCCAAAAACTATGAGGACGTCATGGCGGTGGCCTGGCTTTACGGCGCCCCCGCGCAGCTTATCGTACGCAAGGGTTCGGATATCAAGAGCACCAAGGACCTGGTGGGCAAGAAAGTCGGTGTCGGCAACGCCGGATCCGGCGCGTTTGCCAATTGTGAGCTGTTCTTCACCCATATGGGCATCTGGGACAAGATCGAACGCAACGCCATGGGCTATAACGACGCGGCGCAGGCTTTTGGTAACAATCAGCTCGATGCCTTCTGGCTGTTCACCGCCTTCCCCAGCGGTGCGGTCATCATGGCGGCGCAGACCAACGACATCGAGATGGTGAACCTGGGCCAGGACGCCGAAAGCAGCGGCTTCTATGATCAATACCCCTATTTTTCGAAGATCTCGGTTCCGGCCGACACCTATCGCGGCGTCGATTACGAAAGCCCTTCCTTTCAGGACTCGGCACTATGGGTGGCCAATTCGAAAGTCACCGATGACACCGTCTACAAGATGCTGTCGATGATCTATTCCGAGGAAGGCCTGGCGCACATGAAGGAACAGAAGAAGACCTTCAATAAAATGAGCCTCGATACCGGCGCCCAGGGTGTGGTCACGCCCTGGCATCCGGGCGCGGTCAAGTTCTGGAAAGAGAAAGGCATGATGTAACAACCGGACGGGGGCAGGACTTCCTGCCCCTCTCCCGGGACGGGTAAATCTCGATGTTGCGGCCTGGTAGCGTCGATAATAATAATTAACGCGGAGGGGGAACTCGTGCGAGTCGAAGAGATGAACAAGGTCGAACAGATAATGTTCGACATCATGGCGCTGGGCCTGGTGCTGTTTTATTCTTACTCGGCGCTCATTTCACCCGCCGCCACCCAGTACCATCGCGGGATTTACGTGGTTGCCACCTATATGCTGGTATTCCTGGTCTATCGCTTGAAAGGGCCGATCGGCCGCGTCATCGACTATGTCCTCATCCTGGCCTCGGTCCTGGCCCTGGGTTACTGGGTCGTCAATTTCGAAGTCATCAACTATCGCGCCGGGGCAGAGACCGAACTGGACAAGTGGATCGCCATGGTCGGCGTGCTGGTCGGTATCGAGGTGGCGCGTCGGGTGGTCGGTATCGCCTTCGTCATTATCGGCACGATCATGCTGCTCTTCGGCGTGTTCGGCGAGTATGCGCCCGAGCTGATCTCGCACGCTGGCGACACCTTCCCGGATTTGTGCACCAGCATCTTCTACAAGAGCGACGGCGTATTCGGCATCATGGCCAACGTCCTCGCTACCTACATTATCCTGTTCGTGTTTTTCGGTGCGTTTCTCGAAAAATGCGGCGCACAGCGATTCTTCATCGACTTTCCGCTAGCCGCGGTCGGCCACAAGATCGGCGGCCCGGGCAAGGTAGCGGTTATTGCCAGCGGGCTGTTCGGATCCATCTCGGGCAGCGCGATCGCCAACACGGTATCCACCGGTGCCTTCACCATTCCGATGATGAAGAAGGCCGGCTTCCAGCCGCACGTGGCCGGCGGCATCGAACCGGCCGCGTCGATCGGCGGGATGTTCATGCCGCCGATCATGGGCGCGGGCGGTTTCATCATGGCGGAGATGACCGGCGTGCCTTATTCGCAGATCATGCTGGTGGCGATTTTCCCGGCCTTCATGTATTTCTTCAGCGTCTTCATGATGGTTCATTACTATGCCAAGAAACACAATATCGTCGGCGAAAAAAGCGAGAATAAAGCCATGGATATCCTGAAGACGGAATGGTTTTACGTGCTGCCGCTGGTCGCGATCACGATCCTGATGCTGATGGGTTATTCACCCGGTTTTTCCGCGATAGTCGGCATGGTCACCTGTATCGCGGTCAGCTGGGTGCGCAAGGAGACCCGCATCGACCTCAGGGGTTTCGTTTCAGCCTCGCGTGCCGGCGCCGAGGCGAGCCTGAAGATCGGCGCAACCGTTGGCGTGATTGGCATCATCATCGGCGTGCTGACCTACAGCGGGCTGATCCTGACCTTTGCCGATATCGTCATCGAGCTCGCCGACGGCAAGCTTTACCTGACGATCCTGTTTATTGCGCTGGCCTCCCTGATCCTCGGCATGGGCGTGCCCGTCACGGCCGCTTACCTGATCACGGCGGTGGTCGCGGTGCCGGCCCTGACGCATCTTGGCGTCAACCTGATCGCCGCGCACATGATCGTTTACTGGCTGTCACAGGATTCCAACATCACGCCGCCAGTCTGTATCGCGGCTTTCGCCGGCGCCACCATCGCCAAGGCCAACATGTGGGCGACTTCGTGGGTTGCATTCAAGATGGCCAAGTTTCTGTACCTGGCGCCATTCCTGTTTGGCTACGTCCCGGGATTTTCGCTGAACGGCAGCGGAACCGATATCCTGATTACCTTCGTGCTGATATTTTTTGGCACCTGGCTTTACAGCTGGCTGCTGAGCGGCATCTGGCTGCAATGGTTCAAAAAGGACAGCAAAGCCGCCGAGTAATTCGAAGCATTGGTGAAAAATGGAAAGCCTGCACGCCGTGCGGACCGGTGGCGCCCTGGCGTCAACTAGACGACGTAGTTGAGTTTTGTCGTCAGGTCGAGCTGCCTTTCATTGTTGTAATTCAGTTTTCGCACCAGGTCGCAACCAATGATTGCGATGAATTTTTCGTAGGCATTCAAGTTCTTAAGCTTGAGCTTTAGCAGATCGTCGTGGGTCCAGTAGGCGCATTGCACTAAATTTTCCGCATAGGCATTCGCAGTGGCGCGTTCCTTGCTCAGGAAACTCATTTCGCCAATGAAATCACCCGCTTTGAGGGTGGCGATGGTTACATCATTCTTAACAATGTTGACTGTGCCTCTAAGCACGATAAACAGTCTGTCCGGCACCTCTGATTCGTTAATGACGTTCTCGTCCTGAAAAATACAGAAGCCGTTACTCGTGATCAGCTTTTTGAATTCACGGGTGGACAGGTTTGAAAAGTACCTGTGATAAATTTTCTTTGTTTCCTCGGGTAAGTTGATGGTGATTTTATCGAGCAGCAACAGGGTGATGTGGAATAGATTGATCGCCAGATAAGCGGCATTCCATCCAACCATCGAGCTTATGCCCAGGTTGACTCCGGAAACAATATAGGTGATGGCGGCGAATACCAGGAAGATACGCAACCAGAGGATGCTGCGTAATAAATAGGCGGCACAGCTGAAGATAGCGGCAATACTGTAAAAGTATTCGCCTGACAGATTGAGTAAACTCCCTTCCATAAGACCGATTCCCGTTTATTTTTAGTTTTAGATTGACCGGCTATAGTATTACCTCGGAATAAGTAGTTCAAATTTTGACAATAAACGGGTGCCAGGCTGCTTCATATCGCGCGGGATATCCGGAATTCACCGGTAGCGACGATCGTCCCTGAGATTCCGGCTTAAATGTCCGGGCGCTGATGTGCCCAGGGCATGGCCTTTTCGATGGCGACGCCAGTTCTTAGAGCCAGTGGGTCGTCCCAGCGGCGAGCCACGATCTGGGTAGCCGTTGGCAATCCATCGCTAAAGCCCGATGGGACCGACAGCGCGGGGCAGGGCGCCATATAGTTGAAGGCTGCGGTCATATCCATGCACTCGAGCAGGCCAGCATCATTGGTTCCCGCGAAATTCCAATCGCGCATTTCCACCGGGGGCGCAACGATTGCGGTGGTTGGACAGAGCAGGGCATGGTGCTGGTCGAGAACCGCGCCCAGTTTGTGCCAGTAACGGGTGCGCTCGAACTCCCATTTGCGCGCGGTCACGGCGTCGATACCGCGCCCCAGTTCAATCAGGCTTACCAGGCCTTCGCTCATGCGTTCGCGATTTTCATCGAGCGGGACGTCGGTGAGGTTGTCATAAGCGGCCGCCATGAAAATTCCCCAGGTGCCATTCCACATATCGACGATCCTGCTGTCCCAGCCCAGGTCGACTTCCTCGATTGTCGCGCCGGCCTCGCTGAGGACATCTGCCGTTGCGCGCAGGTTGGCTTCGACACCGGGATCGACGGCGCAAAACCCGAGCGTAACGTCGAGCGCGAACTTCATGCCCTTGGCATCGCCGACAAGCGGATGCTCGATCTGGCAACCTGGCAGGGATTGAATATCGGAGGGGTGCTCGCCCTGTACGACGTCGAGAAAAAGCGCGACGTCGTCGACCGTGCGCGCCAGCGGGCCGAAATGGGAAATGTTGCAATAGGCGGTGTCGATGATATCCATCGGAATTCGGCCCAGCGATGGCTTGAGTCCAACGATACCGCAGAGCGCGGCCGGGATACGCACGCTGCCGCCCATGTCGGTACCCTCGGCCATCGGGACACAACCCGCCGCGACCGCGGCGCCCGATCCGCCGGACGAACCACCGGGTGTTCGGGCGCGGTTCCACGGATTGCGAGTGATGCCCCACAGGGGAGAGTCGGTAAAGCCCGAGGTGGCGAATTCCGGCGTTGTTGTCTTGCCGACCATGATGGCGCCGGCAGCCTCCAGTCGTTCGACGATTACCGGGTTCCAGTCGGGCACCCAGTCCTGCAGCAGGCGCGAACCGCGGGTTGTCAGCTTGCCCCGGGTGGGCGTGAAGTCCTTGATCGCAATTGGAATACCTTCGAGCGGGCGCGCCTTACCCGCGATCAGCCGCTGTTCGGCAGTCTTCGCCTGTTGCAGGGCTTCCTCGGGAAAGGTGAAACAGAAACAGTTGAGGGTTTCGTTTACTTCTTCGATGCGCGCCAGGGAATTCTGCACGACTTCGACGGGTGAAATCTCTTTGGCGAGATAGCGACGAATCAACTCGGTCGCGGGGGTATAACAAAGCTCGGGATCAACCATGTAAAACTCGACTCACGGTGAAAATTCAGGCCTCTATTCTAGTCACCAGCGGTCGGCGATGAAATACACCATTTGGGTAGTTTGTGTGGGTCAGGTGTTCAATTTTTTCCGCTTCTAGCGTCTATTAAATTAATGAGCCCAAATGTTGGGTGATTTTTATATGCACGAATAACGAAAAGGATTAAAAGAACCATGAAAAGTACCCTGTACTGCATTAGTTTGCTGGCCATTATGCTGATCGGCGGTTGTGCCGGCTCGCGCCATTCCAAACCCGTCATCGACCCGACTGGTGTCGATATGGGACAATATCAAACTGATCTGGCGGCCTGTGAACAGATTGCGCAACAGGTGCAACAAAAAGCCGGCGCTGGCGCGGTCGGTGGCGCCGTGGTTGGCGCGCTGGTGGGTTCGATTTTCGGTGATAGCCGATCAGCGATGAAGTCGGCCGGCGCCGGTGCCGTCGTCGGCGGCGCCAAAGGTGGTGCCGCCACCCACCGGGAAAAGGCGGTGGTCGTCAAAAACTGCATGCGCGAACGAGGTTATCGGGTTCTCAACTAAATTTTGATGCGGTAACGTCCGGGTATTTATCCTCCCTGGTTATGGGCCAGCTAGCAATCGACCTGATTATGTCGATCCCCGTGCAAATCCGGCGCGGTTTCGCAATGCGAAATAGTCATCAATTTTTTGCCGTAAAAAAATTGTAGGCTATCCTCTGAAGCGCTGATCGATTGTAAACGGCAATTGCGCACTTCGAATCTGAATATCGACCCTTAATTTCACAGGAAACCTGATCAGGTGTTTACCGACTCCCTGCGCAAAATGGGCGCGTTTTTTCGCTGGTCCAATTTAAAAAGACTGGCCACGGCACCTTTTCGAGGTGGCCTTCAGGCCGCGCTGATCGCCTGGCGCGAGCGTTGGCGGGAAGCGCTGCCCGACGATATCACGCATACCTTTCATGCGCTGGCATATCCCGGCTCGAGGACACGCCGTTACCTGGTCCACCTGCCGCAGGGTAAAACGGATCGGCGACCACGTCCCCTGGTCGTGGTATTGCACGGGTGCCGACAGGACAATCACGATATCGAGCAGATATCCGGATTCAATCAATTGGCCGATCGCCAGGGTTTCCTGGTTGCCTATCCATTTGTCACCAGTTACCGCGGCCTGCGTAACAGGAATTGCTGGGGCTGGTGGTTCGAGCGGGAAATACACGCGGGCGCGGGCGAGGTCGAAGACCTGTGGCAAATTGTCGAGGAAATACAGCAGCATTATTCGGTCGACCCGGAGCGTATTCAAGTTACCGGTTTGTCGTCAGGCGCGGGCATGGCCGTGGCCATGATGGTGGCGCATGCGGATAAGATCGCGTCGGGCGCCGCGGTTGCCGGGGTTCCCTACGCGGAAAAAGCCGATGCCGTCCGGCACGAGTTCAATCGGACTCCGCGCAACCGGCCCGTAGTCTCGATCGTGCAGGCGATGCGTAATGAAATGGGTGATGCGGCGCGCGCCGTCCCGATTCAAATCGTGCATTCGAAGAATGACGATATGGTCGATATTAATTCGGCGAGCGTCTTACGCGACAGCTGGGGGCAATGCTTTGGTGTCGATACTCGGCACGCCTACAGGATTACCAGCGGTAACGCGAAAGGTACGGCCTGGCAACATAGCCAGTATCTGGATGACGCTGGCAAGTCGATTATCGAAACGCTGTTTCTGGAGGGCCCGGGTCATGGTTGGTACGGTGGCAATCCGGGAAAATTCAGCTTCCCCGAGGCGCCGGATATCAAACAGGCACTGTGGAAGTTCTTTGCGGCGCATCGCCTGCACTAGCGGCGTCAGTGCGAAACCCTCAATTGCCGTCAAAATAAAGTCAGCTGCGCTTGCTATTCGATCGACTCTAACCCGACTGGTAGCGCGAACGTCAACGCTTCAATCGGCATGTGGTCGGGTCATGACGCAATCAGCGGCGATAAAATTGCACGGCCAGCGTGCAATTTTATGTAATTGACGCCTGTCTAGCGGAATCATAGAGTTGGATAACTTCTGGTGATCAAGACCTGCCTGCGTTCGCGGTTGGAATCGATCCCAGATCACAACCGAGGAGACAGGTCATGAAGCTTTTCAGATGCAGTACAATTCCCCTAATCGTAGTTTTGATTATAGGCATTTCAGGCGCCCAGGCAGCGGGTGAACACCCGATGGGATTTTTCGTTACCAGTAAAAGCATCGGCAAGGGTGCGGACCTGGGAGGGCTTGAAGGCGCTGACGCCCATTGCGCCAGTTTGGCCAAGGCCGCCGGCGCCACAGGCCGGACCTGGCGAGCCTATTTGAGCACTCAATCCACGGACGGCAAGACGCGCGGGAAGTCTGCTCGCGACAGAATCGGCAAGGGCCCGTGGTATAACGCACGCGGTGAACTCATCGCCAGCGACCTTGACCAGTTGCACCTGAACCCGAACATCATCAAGCGTACCGCGGTCGATGAAAACGGGAACCCGATCAAGGGGCGCGGTGAAAAACCCAACGAGCACGATATTTTGACCGGATCAAAAAATGACGGTACCGCCTACTTCCCGTGGGAAGAGGGCGATCATACCTGCAGCAACTGGACCAGTTCGGCAGACGGCAAGGGCAGCGCACAGGTCGGCCACCATGATCGTCACGGTGGCGGCAACACATCCTGGAACTCTGCCCACCCGTCACGTGGCTGCAGCCAGCAAAACCTGAATGGCAGCGGCGGAGCCGGGTACCTGTATTGTTTCGCGGCTGACTAGGCGACCAGGCTTTCCTGGAGCGCAGGGCTATCGATGCCGCAAGCGGCCGGGAAGAGAGTAAAACAGGAACAGGAACAGGAACAGGCCAGGATTAGCCGGATTCGTTGGGTTTTATCGTGGCCTGCTTCCTGCTTTCCCATTGACGAAAAATACAATTCTTGTTTTCGATTGAAAAATTGATCTGGGTCGGTTTCTATTCTCGATTTAGGCATATTCTGGCGGGTATCGTGTTGAATAAGCGAGAGAGAACAGGAAATGTCTATATGTGTAGTTGTTGCGGATAGCAGTAAAGCGAGATTCCTGGTGGCCGAGAATGGACGCAGCGCGTTAGTCGACCACAGTGATTACGTTCATCCCGAAAGCCGCCTTAAAGAGCAGGATTTGGTTAGTGATGGTACCGGTAGCGAATCTGATTCGGGCGGTTTCGGTAAACATTCGATGGGGCATGAAAACGCGGCCCATCAGAAGCAGGCAGAAATTTTTGCGCGTGAACTCTGTAATGAAATCGATAAACTGCGTCGAAGCAGCGATCTGCGCAGAATCTACCTGGTCGCAGCACCGAAATTTCTTGGATTGTTACGCGCCAGCATAAGTAAACAGTGCGCGGATATAGTGGCAGGTGAAATAAACAGGGACCTGGTAACTCACAGTATTGAAGATATCCGTTCGCATTTACCCAAGCTTCTGTAAATGAAAACCGCGAATTAGCGTGACAGTTGTCCTGGCTCGACATAGAGATGAATTAAGTTAACTATCATCCTGATTGCCGTTCCATCAACCATCTGGTTATCTTGAGCGCCATTGTGCGCGGTACAACTCTGGCCATGAAGGCCAGTAATTTATTTCGATAGCCTGGCACGACGATCGCTTTTCGCTGCTTCAGCGCTTTGTATCCAATCGCCGCGACAGTCTGCGCATTCATTAATTTTATCGGTTTGCCGCTTGCCAGTCTTACCTCATTCATTCCGGCGCGGCCGAAAAAAGCGCTTTCGGTCGGGCCAGGGCAAAGGCAGGTCACCTGCACATCCGATCCCTGGAACTCGTTGCTCAGCGCGAGTGAAAAGCTCAAAATATATGCCCGTGTCGCGAAATGGACGGAAACCAGAGGGCCCGGCACGAATCCGGCAATTGACGAGACGTTGAGTATCAGGTTTTTCTTCTGCCGGGAGCGCTGTCCCAGAAACAACTTTGTCATCCGGGTTACCGCGTCGATATGCAAGCGTATCATTTTAATCTCTTCTTCAAGATCAGTTTCTTCGAACTTGCCGTAGACGTTGAATCCTGCATTGTTCACCAGCAGGCTCAGGACGATTCCCTCCTGCTTCAGGATTCGAAAGATTTCTGCAGGGGCTGCGGGATCAGCGAGGTCCGCGGGTATGGTTGTTACTTTAATCGAATACCTGGCTTCGAGCTCATGCTTGACTTCGTTAAGCCGGGTCCTGTTTCTCGCGGCGATGACCAGGTTGATACCGTCCCGAGCCAGCACATGTGCAAACCCGTTTCCGATGCCACTCGTGGCTCCGGTTACAAGCGCGTAGCCGGTTTCACTGGAGGCTGCTGCGTTATGTTCGGGAAACTGATGACCCATATTATTTGTACTGTTTGTTACTCGCCTATAAATCGCAGCATTTCTTTGTTAGTCAGTGCTTGAGAGCGGATGTTTTAGCGCGGCTACAATCAACGCACACCAGCCCAAAATAAAGGCAAACCCGCCAATGGGTGTGATTGCTCCCAGCCACTTGATGCCACTGAGCGCGAGTATATATAGGGAGCCGCTAAACAGAACGATACCGAGGATAAAAGCGATTGCGGCGAGCTTTAGCCAACGCGATGAAAATTGCGGGATTGCTGAAATAACACCAACGATCACCAGCGCAATGGCATGGTACATCTGGTACCTGGCGGCGGTCTCGATGAGACCCAGTGAATAGGTATTCAGCAATGGCTTTAACCCATGGGCGGCAAATGCGCCGACCATCACCGCGAGCATGGCAAAGCAGGCGCCCGCGATTACAGACCGTCGATTGATTCTGGAAATTTGTAAAGTGCTCATTTGTCGGCCGGCAACGCAAACTTACCATTCAAGCGCCAGGGCTTCCGGAATATCGATGAGGGTTGGTTTCGACGCGCTCACCGCCGTTTTTAACGCCCCGATAAATTCGGCCCGGGTTGCAACCCGCATAGCCTCGCAGCCAAACCCTTTGGCGATGGCGACGAAGTCGGGCGTGTAAATGTCGACACCGATGGTCGGAATGTCCCGTTCGATCATGTAACGTTTGATTTCACCGTAGCCGTTGTTGTTCCAGACCAGTATGGGTACCGCCAGATTTAATTCGACCGCCGTTGCCAGTTCACTCAAGGTAAACTGCAACCCGCCGTCGCCTGTCAGGCAAACCACAGGTCGCTGCGGTTGCGCCAGTTTCGCGCCAAGCGCGGCGGGAAGACCGTAGCCCAGCGTGCCGTAACCCGTCGACGAGTTGAAATAGCTGCGCGGCGTGGCGGCTTCGTAAAACAGGTTGCCGCCATAGATCGGCTGGGTCGAATCACCCGCGATGATGACGCCGGGCAGGGTTTGCGCAATCAGGTCCAGAAATTCACCGTGTTTTCGATAGGCGTCAGGGGCCAGCGCGTCCGACCTGCGGCGCAAATCGGATACCTCCGCCTGGTGTTCGAAAGCCTTGAAGCCCTGCATCGCCTCGCATAATGCCTGCATGGTCAAACCCGCGTCGGCGCAGATCGAAATGAACGGCAGCACGTTTCGCGTTAACTGTTCGGGTTCGATATCGATGCGGATAACTTTGCCGCTGAGCCTGAGTTGGTCATCGAAAAGCAGGGTGTCGGTCTCACCGAGTTCGGTGCCTATAGCCAGCACCACGTCTGCCGCCTGTAGCGCATCGAGCACCGGCTGCTGCGGCATGCGGCTGCCGAGGTTCAACGGATGATTCGGTTGCAGAACGCCCTTGGCGTTGACGGTCAGCACCGTGCGGGCTCCGAGCCTGTCGACCAGTTTCGTGGCTTCTGGCGCCGCATCCTGGGTGCCGCCGCCGAGGACGATAAACGGATTCGATGCGCTTTGCAGTAACGCCGCCGCGTCGGCAATCGCCCGGCTGCCAGGACCGGAGCGGTAACGTGTGCCGATGGTTCGCGCATTTTCGGATGGCGTGACCGCGGTTATGACATCCAGGGGTAATTCGATGTGTACCGGACCCGGGCGGGCGCTATCGAAGACAGTGAATGCGCGCGCCAGCACTTCTTCGAGTTCGTTGGGTCGGGCCACGGTGTGGCTGAACACCGAAACGCCGGCGACGAGCTGACGCTGACTGGGAAGTTCGTGCAGTCGCCCCTGGCCGAGCGCGAGCTCATGCGAATTGTTGACGCTGGAGATGACCAGCATCGGCACCGAATCCGAATAAGCCTGGGCCATGGCGGTGACTATATTGGTCATACCGGGGCCCGAAATGATAAAACAGGCGGCCGGCTTGCCGCTGACGCGGGCGTAGCCGTCGGCCATAAAACCCGCGCCTTGCTCATGCCTGGGCGTAATATGCTGAATCCCGGTAGCTGGCAGGCCGCGATACAGCTCAACCGTATGGACCCCGGGTATACCGAAGACGAGCTCGATACCATAGGCTTGCAGGAGTTCTACCAGTACTTCGCCACAGGTTTTGGACATTAGATTCATCCTGGTTTGAAAATCCCGATCGATGGGTTACGGGACAAGCGGTTAGATTTGCCGCAATGATAACATCGGTGCCTGTCTTGCCCAGCACGCAAT
>CAVYHN010000044.1:0-16577 GCA_963768295.1 uncultured Gammaproteobacteria bacterium
GCTGGCTTCGGCGGTGATCACGTTGGCGCGAATCCGGGTCGGGTCCGCGACTACGTCTAGCGATTGCACTGCCTGTCCCTGCAGCCTGAGCTGCTGTCCTTTGAAGTTGAGCCTGAATTGTTGTGGATTCAGCAAATCCAGCGCCAGCTCGCCCTGCATTTTATCGATTTCGTAATCCGGCAGTTGCAGGGCATTGCCGCTGAAAGAAGCCTTTAGCCTGGGTGATTCGCGCGATCCACCGAGTTCGCCGCTGGCCGTGAGCCTGCCTTGTGCCTGCGGGTATAGTTCGGCCAGGTTATTGCTATCGAGCGACCAGCGCAGGCTCAGCGTCTCATTTACCCGACCCTCGGCACGCAGCCGGGTCTCGCCCGAGCTGAAGTTCAGCTGCGAAATATCCAGCCCGTTATTTTTCCATTGCAGCTGGCTCTGCAGCGAAACCGGGTAGCCCCTGAGTTCGCCCTGCAGGCGCGAAATATTTGCGCTGGCGCTTAATTCGTCATTCTCGATTCCGCCGCTGCTGCTTAATTGGGCTTCTATATTCCCCGGCCATTGCGCAAACAGGGTCGCCGGATCTATCCGCGAGGCCGAGATGTCGGCCTGCCAGTGCAGGGCCGGCGACCAGTCGAGTTGGCCGTTGGCCGACAACTGACCCAGGGGGGCAGCGATCTCCAGGGCATCGATGCGGAGTCCTTCGAAGCGACGCTCTCCCTCCAGGCTGCTTAGCTTGAAGTTTGCGTCGAAGGCGCCGAACTCGGCGGATTGCGCATTCAGCTGACCGGAAATCCGGGCTGTGCTGGTATCGCCGCTGGCGCTCAGCCTGAGCCCCCCCAGCTGTATCGGCAGCGGAAGGTGCAGCAGGTTGTCATCGATAGCGCTGACTTCAAGCTCCGACTGCCAGGTCGGTTGCGACAGCAACTGGCGCAGCTCGAGCGCCAACTCCATTTGCACCGCGCCCTTTACGCTTTGGGTAACGCGGGTCGATCGTAGGTCCCCGATTATTGCACCCTCGGCTTCGACGCCCGCGCCCGAGGGAAGAACGGCCTGCCAGCGCAGCCTGAACTCGTGCGCGTAGTCAGCGACGGGATGCAGCCGACCCTGCAGGCTGAGCTTTAGTTTTTCACTATCGATTTCCATGTTTTCAATGACCAACCCGTCCGCCCGCGCCGCCGCGCTTGCCCGGATTTGCTCTAGCTGGTAGCTATCGGCTCCGCGCGTAATGCTGATGGCGTTGATGACCGCCCGATTCAGGCTTAGCCCCAGTGGTAGCTCGATTTGCGGCAGCGAGATTGATTGATCGTCGGTTTCGCTGGCGCCGGTGTCCAGCGGGATTACGATAGTCAGCGACTGGATCTGTAAATCCGAAATATTGATCTCGGCCCGCAGTAAACCCCAGGGATTCCAGTTCAGTGCGACCTGGCTGGCTTCCAGGGTCTGGTCCTGATCCTGGTAACTGATGGCTTGCGCCGTGAGCGGGCCAGCCAGCGTTCCGGACAGCCCGCTTACGTTCAGCGAGCCAGGCAGGTAGGGCAGGGCCTGTTGGTAACTCCAGCGCATGCCGCTCTCACTGTTAAGCAGCCAGGTCAGGCCAGCCAGCGGCAGCATGATCAATACCGCCAGGCCGTAGAGCAGCCTGCGTTTCACAGGTCGGGCCCGATATTGATGTGTAAACGCCAGGGTTCCCCGTCGCTGCTAATGGCGCTCGCCAGGTCGATGCGCACCGGTCCGACGGGTGATTTCCAGCGCAAGCCGAAACCCGCGCCCTGTTCCAGGTCATCGGCGAGGTCGTTGATGGCGTTGCCGATATCGTAAAACACCGCGACACCCCAGCGGTCGTTGAAATAGTGTTCAAACTCGATGCTGCCCAAAATCAGGTAGGCGCCGCCAATGACATCACCGTCATCGTCGGTGGGGCCGAGCGACTGGTACTTGTAGCCGCGCACGCTTTGCGAGCCGCCGCTGAAAAAGCGTATCGATGAGGGCAGCTGTTCGAAATCCGGAGTCGACGTGCCGCCATATTCACCCTTGGCAATGATGCGATTACGCGAATTCAGCGAAGTAATGAATTTGAGTTTCGTTCGTAGCTGTGAAAAATCCGTGTCGGATACCAGGCTCTCGCTGGCGCCGCGCAGGCTCAGGTCAAAACGCAGGCCGTCGAGAACGTTGATGAATTCGCGACCCCAGGTCCGGCTCCAGCTGATTCCGGGGATCAGCAGGGTGGAATCTCCTGCATCGTCGCCGGAGACGAAGTCTTCCTGCTGGTAGGTGAGGGCCAGGGTTTCGCGCCATTTCCGGCGACTGTGTATCAGGCTTACGCCGAGGGTGCGCAAAGTGCTGTCGGTGTCCTCGAATTCCTCGGCCACTTCACCGATGCTGTAAACGATCTGGTCGGTGCGTGGGTTCAAAACGGGAACCCGGTAATTGGCCTGCAGGTCGTACCCTCGCTGCGATACTTCGAGATCGGTGTTGAAACGGTGGCCGCGTCGATTAACCCGCGGAACCAACCAGCCGAATCGGGCGCGTGCACCGGTGTCGGTGCCGTACCCAAGACCGGTCTCGTAGCGGTGCCTTTTGCGCGGCGTCAGTGTAACTTCGATTGGAACCTCGTTGCTGCCCGCCGTTGGCTTGCCGGCAGACACCTCGGCGGTTTGAAAATAATAGGTATCGTTCAGCACCTGTTGTAATTCGACTAATTTATTCAGCGTATAGGGGGCTCCCCTGGCAAAGGGGATCAAGCGCTGCAACAGGTCGTCGCTCAGTACATCCTGACGCACGACGACTTCGCCAAAATTATAGCGGAAACCGCCGGCGTAGTTGAGATAGATACGCGCGACATAGGTATCCAGGTCGATTTCAATGCGGTGCTCGGTAAACTTTGCGTCGAAGTAGCCGCGCTCCGCCGCCAGTTTCGCCAGGCTTGCCTTGAATTCCTCGTACTCTAGATGATCGAACCTGCGGCCTGTTTGCAGCGTCTGTTTTCGCAACAGTTCCGCAAACTCGGGATCCTGCGCCATCTCGGGATTGATCGAAAAATTGAACTCCGCCAGCGGCAGCGCCGGACCCGGATCGATGGCATAGGTCGCCCGCCATTCGCCCGCGTCGGATTTGACCAGGCTGGAGTCGACCACCGGTCGATAATACCCGTAGGGTTGCAGCGCGGCGGAGATTTCGCCAATTGCCTTTTTGTGCAGGCGCTGCAGACGTCCGGCCGTTATCAAGGGATGGTCTTTCTGTTGTTCGATACTCAGGAACAGGCGGACGTTGCTTTCCATGTCTGCGCTGATGCCGGTGATTTCAACGCTGACAGGGGTTTGCGCACCGACTGGCGCGGTGAAGGAGCAGGCGCATGCCGCCACCAGTAGTAACCGGGTGACGCATTTCCTGGATGAGGTAGCTAAAGCCCCTGGGCGCATGATTAGTGTCTTTGCACGAGTCTGTTTTAACTATGCCGCGGAACGCCGGGCGGCACTCGAATGCGCGCTCTATCAGCGCAACTTAAAGGCCGGGTAAAGATTGGCCCTCTGCAGTTTAATCTCAAAAAAAAGCCTGGCAAAGACAAACCGGTCGCTGCCAGGCAGTATTGGACAGGGTACCTACTTTTTCTGAATGGCAACTGAAGCCGCTACCGGCCGTAAACAGCGCTCTTATGTTTAAGAGACGGCTGGCCAGTCCTGCGAGTCACAAAATTTAAAGCTGCGTGACCTTTGCTGAAATAAGTAAACTGTCGCCGTATTAACCGACTAACTGACCAGGTGCCCAAATGAATTACGCCGAGCTCTCGACTCCGACGCTGCTGCTGGAGAAAACAAAACTCATGGCCAATATCGCCCGCATGCAGGCCAGCGCCGATCGCCTGGGGGTCGTGCTGCGCCCGCATTTGAAAACGCTTAAAGCCGCCAGGGCGGCAGCGGCTTTAATCGATGCGGGCGCCAGGGGTATTACGGTTTCGACCCTGAAGGAGGCGGATTATTTCCTCGGGCATGGATTCAGGGACATCACCTACGCGGTTGGTATGGTGCCGGCGAAACTGCCCGAGGCTGCCAGCCTGATGGCGCGCGGGGCAGATTTGAAGATCATGACCGACAATCTTGAAGTGGCCCGGGTCATTGCCGCCGACGCGAAGCGACAGGGAATCGACTATAAAGTTTTAATCGAAATCGACTGCGGGGATAATCGGGGTGGTCTGCAGCCCGACAGCGCGGAGTTACTGCAGATTGCCGGCCTGATCGCAAACTCTAACGCACATTTCGAGGGTGTGCTGACCCATGCCGGCCATTCCTACGCTGTCGATAACCGGGCGGCAATCGAGAAAATTGCGCAGCAGGAACGGGACGCCGTGGTCGAGGCCGCAAAGCGGATACGCGCGTCAGAAATCAAGCTTGCGACCGTCAGCCTGGGTTCGACACCGACCGGCCTGTATGCCAGAGATTTGTCTGGCGTAACCGAACTGCGCGCCGGAGTTTATACCGTATTCGATATGGACCAGCAATCGCGTGGCGTCTGCGAGACGCAGGAAATTGCGCTCAGCGTTCTAAGCTGCGTGATTGGACACAATAAAGCGGCGGCTAAAATTTTACTGGATGCGGGCGGGCTGGCCCTGTCGAAAGACCGCAGCGCGGATCAGTTCCGCCCCGAGGTCGGCTACGGTCAGATCTGCGACCCGCAGGGTGCGATTATCCCCGGCCTTTATGTCACCGGGGCAAGCCAGGAACATGGTCACGTGCGCGTCAGGGATGTCGGCGATTTCGATCTTTTTGCGGTCGGTTCGTATCTCAGAATCCTGCCGGTGCACGCCTGCATGACCGCTGCCGCTTATGATTATTTTAATATTATCGAAAATGGCGTTATCGCGGACCGCTGGGAGCGGGTCAACGGCTGGTAGGCTGACTGGTTGCCGCAAGCTTGCGGCAGCACTTGCCGTTCAGGTACCGCAAAAGGTCTGCTGTACTATTTGCTCCGGTTCTGGTGGGGTTGCCAGGTCTGCATCGCCGCTGGCGTAGTCGAAAGGTCTCGACAAGCGTTCCGTAAGCCGATGAAACAGCGAAAAATCATTTTCATAAGCCTGTGCGATCGCGGCTTCAACCAGGTGGTTGCGCGGGATCAAGGCGGGGTTTGTGGCCATCATTTGCTCATGCCGCTGCGCGTCGCTGATCGACTCCTGCGCACAGCGTTGCCGCCAGCGCTCTAACCAGGGCGTGAAGGATTCAGGGAAGTCGAACAGAGGCTGGATCGCCGCGGCGTCCCCGGCCAATTCTCCGAGTCGGCGGAAGGCGAGGGTAAAGTCGCAACGGCTCCCTTCGAGCAGGTCGAGAAAGTCCTGTGCCAGGGTCTCGTCATCCGGCTGAGACGTGGCCAGCCCAAGCTTGGCGCGCAGCACGGCAAAATATTCCTGCATGAACAGGCCTGGAAAACTGTCCAGCGTCTGCTGCGCAACTTCGCTGGCGCTGTCTTCTTCGGCCGCCAGCAGCGGCATCAGCGTCTGCGCGAGGCAGGCCAGGTTCCAGTGCGCGATGGCGGGTTGATTGCGGTAGGCGTAACGCCCGCCGTGGTCGATCGAACTATACACGGCGGCGGAATCGTAGCCGTCCATGAAGGCGCAGGGGCCGTAGTCGATGGTTTCCCCGGACAGCAGCATATTATCGGTGTTCATGACGCCATGGATAAAGCCCACGCCCTGCCAGCGCGCAACCAGCGACGCCTGGCTGCGAATCACCTGTTCGAGCAGGGATAGCGCCGGGTTATCCGAGCCGAGCTGATCCGGATAATGCCGGGCGATGACGTGATCGACCAGCAGTTTTAATCCATCCATGTCGTTTACCGAGGCAAAGAACTGCAGCGTGCCGATGCGGATATGGCTCCTGGCAACGCGGGCCAGCACGCCACCGGCGAGTTTTTGCTCGCGGTAAACGTATTCACCCGTGGTAACGGCCGCCAGCGCTCGGCTGGTGGGAATGCCGAGCGCGGCCATGGCCTCGCTGACGATGTATTCACGCACTATGGGGCCTAGTGGTGCTCTGCCGTCACCCCCGCGAGAGAAGGGCGTCAAACCGGAACCCTTCAGCTGAATGTCGTAGCGCTCACCATCCTCGGCGATCACTTCTCCCAGCAAGATCGCACGCCCGTCACCGAGCCGAGGGTTCCAGCTACCAAACTGGTGTCCCGCGTAAACGGTGGCGATCGGGTCGGCGCCGTCCGGCACCTGGTTACCGGCGACTACATGGATGCCTGTCGCAGACTCCAGCCAGGCGGGATCGATTCCCAGAAAACCGGCCAGCGGGTGATTGACCCTCACCAGGGCGGGGTCGGCGACTGGAACGGGGGCTTGCCGGACGTAAAATCGCTCCGGCAATTTGGCGAACGAATTGTCGAATTTCAATGGAATGTCTCTACTGGATTTGTCATTCAAGCACTAACCGTATATGGGGCAGTTTAGCGGAATAGCCAGCCCGGGGATCCAATCCATCGATTTCGTTGCCCGGCTATCAGCCGTCCTCGGCGCTATCGGCAAGTTCAATCGAATAGCGGATTAAAAAATCCATATTGGCGGCGGCGGGTATGCCCAGGCTGATATGACCTTCGCCCAGTAAGGGCACAGGCTCCTGATGAAAAAACATCTCGGTTTCGTTATGGGTGACATAGCTGCCATTGGCACTATTGTCTTTCAGGATAAATTTGCCGCGATTGCATTCGATGCGGCAATGCTCGCGCGAAGCATGTTGCGACGGCACGACGAGATCGCAATCCTGGCTGCGCCCCAGGCTTGCGCTGGTTTTGGTGTTTGGCGACAGTTTAATAATACTGTCGCCATATTCGATGCTTAGAATGTTACCGATGACGCTGGTGACGCTATTGCCGACGACCCGGGTCAGTTCGTCGGTTTGCTCCCAGACAACGTCGAACACGTCAATCGGCTGTTCCTTGCCTTTGACGGTGGTGCAGATGAAATGCTGACAGCGTTTGCGGGTTGCAGCGGGAAGTTGTTCGTGGGTGTAGTCGGTGATCAGGGTTTTACCACCGCGGGCCAGGCCGGCCATGCGCGCCGCAATGTTGACCGTATCCCCGAAAACATCGCCATCGCTTTCGATGATGGGTCCATGATGCGCGCCGACCCGAATCGACAGTTTGTAGTCTTTCGATGGTGCTGATTTTTTTGCCAGGTATTCATGCATTTGCCTGGCGGCGGTAATGGCTTGATCGGCTTGCGGAAAACGGCACATCAGCTCATCGCCGATCGTCTTTATGATTTCGCCCTGGGCGGCAGTGACGATGCGCGCGAGTTTTTTCAGCGTAGTGGAGATGAGTGCTTCGGCGGTTTCGTCGCCCAGGATTTCATACAGCCGGGTACTGCCGACGATGTCTGCAAACATGACGGTTATTTCGTTATCGGAAGGCCCCACGTTTGATACCCTGTAAATCCTGGATCGAGTATAACAAAGGTCTGGCAATTTGATGTAATATCTGGTTATTGTGGTCGGGTAAGATCCTGGAACAACGGCCACAGATCACTTTGGGGGAGACTAGGTGTGAGCATACTGCTTAAATTTAACCTGGCAATATTGCTGGTTTTTGCGCTGGGTTTCGGCGCCGCCTCTTTTCTGGTCAAGGATATTCTGCTCGAAAATGCCAAACAGGAAGTCGCTCTGAAGGCCAGAATTATGATGGAGGCCGCCCGCAGCGTGCGCTCTTATACGGTTGAGGAAGTGCGGCCGATATTAAGTAGAATCAAAACCTCGGAGTTTTATGCGCAAACGGTGCCCGCCTATGCCGCTACCGAAAATATGAAACGTTTGCGCAAAACCTATCCGGATTATTCTTACAAGGAGGCAGCGCTAAACCCGACCAACCCGGAACACAAGGCCGCGTCCTGGGAAGAGGATATTATCCAGTATTTTCGCAATTACAGCGAGGTCAAGGAGTATTCGGGTGTGCGCTCGACCCCAACCGGACAATACCTGTTTTTAGCCAGCCCTTTCAGAATAACCGACAAGGGTTGCCTGGTCTGTCATAGCACGCCGGACGCTGCACCGGCCTCGATGATTAAAAAGTATGGTGCGCACAACGGCTTCGGCTGGAAACACAACGAAATTATCGGCGCGCAGATCGTCAATGTGCCGATGGCGATTCCCATTGCGCGCGCTGATACAATTTTTACCGCCTTTATGTTTATCCTGGCTGGTGTATTTGTCGCCATCTGGCTGGTGTTAAATCTGCTGTTGTACCTGATTATTATTAAGCGGATCAACAGGATTGCCGCCAAATCCGAGGAAATCGCCAAAGGCGAACTGACTGCCGCCGAGTTTGATCAAAGGGGCAAAGACGAACTGTCCTCGCTGGCGCACTCGCTTAACCTGATGTATCGCAGTTTATCCAGTGCAGTGAGGCTACTGGACAAAACGCAAACCTGACGCGATGGGTGATTTGCCGCAAACAGTCGGGAAGTACGAAATCAAATCGTCGCTGGGCGAAGGCGCGATGGGTATCGTCTATGAAGGCTTTGATCCCGACATCGAACGTCGGGTCGCTTTAAAGGTCCTGCACCCGCACCTGACCAGCAAGAAAAACAGCGCGGAGTTTTTAAACCGGTTTAAGCGCGAAGCCCAATCGGCAGCCAGATGCACCCACCCCAATATTGTCACCGTTCTCGAATATGGACAGGATGGCGATATGCCCTTCATCGTCATGGAGTTTGTAGAGGGCGCTTCCTTGCAGCAGATTATTAATCGAGGGCGTGGAATCAGCCTGCAAAAAACGCTATCGATAATTTCGCAATTACTCAAAGCGCTGCATGCGGCTCACCAGCTGAAGATTATCCATCGAGATATCAAGGCTGCTAACGTCATGATATTAAAAGACGGTGGTGCGGTGAAACTGGCGGATTTTGGTATCGCCAGAATTGCCGAAGGTCCGGAGCTGACGCTAACCGGGGCAGTTGTCGGTACCCCAAAATACATGGCGCCCGAACAAATGTTTGGTTTAAGAGTCGACGCGCGCGCGGATTTGTTTTCCGTTGCGATGGTGTTTGCAGAATTGCTGAGACTATTACCCAAGAATGTTGTAATTCCGCGTTCGAGTTTACCGGAAATCGACAACCTGCCACCCAACAATCGAGTCGATTATTCAATACTTTATCCCAGCGCATTGATTCCCGTTTTAAGCAAAGGCCTGGCGGTCAAACAGGAAAGTCGCTACCAAAGCGCGCGTGAGTTCGTACTGGCGATTAAGGATGTGTTGCCAAATCTAAAAGCGGCGGCGGCTTCATCCGCCGCTGACGACGCCACCGCCGTGGTCCAGGAATCGACGCAAAGCTTTAGCGCAAGCAAAGACGAACTGAATTCGATGACCAACTTACTGGTCGATTATGTCGGACCGATTGCGAAAAATATAATGTACGCGCATAACGCAGAAAATACATCGGTGGCTGAACTGGCAGCCGAAATTTCCAGGGAAATACCCGAACCCGAAGAGCGCGAGGCGTTTCTCAGGCGCTGGGAACATATCAGCGGTACCAGGGTTGACGCGACCCCAACCGGCGTGTCGACGAAAGCGAGGGGAAATATTGGAGTCGTTTCATTCGACGCTGACATGCTGGAGAAACTGGGTGAAGATTATACCGGTTACATGGGTCCAATGGCGGTGACGCTGGTGCGACACTACGCCGCCAGTACCGATAGTCTTGAACAGCTGGTGGACTCGCTGGCGCGCGAAATACCCGATGCCAGGGATAGCCAAAAATTCAAAGACGCCTGGCTATGAACCAGAGCAAGCGGTTTTAATTTAAATGGGTAGGCGCCGCTCTACGACCGGGCGCAGCATGCATTTGATATAAACGGATTGGCGCCAGCTGATAGCTAACGGGTTTTTCAGGTCTTGCGGACTGTTTTACGAGAAATTAACCACTGGCGTTAATTTGCTCGATCAGCTCCAGCAGAATGGATTCGGCCGCATCGTTTTCCACCTGGCAGGTGCCGGCGGCATCGTGCCCACCGCCGCCGTACTGCAGCATCAACTCGCCCACCTTGGTGTTCGAGCTGCGGTCGAAAATCGACTTGCCGGTCGCAAAAACGGTGTTTTGCTGCTTCAGGCCCCACAGGACATGAATCGAAATGTTGCACTCGGGAAACATCGCATAAATGACGAAGCGGTTGCCGGCAAAGATGACTTCTTCCTCGCGCAGGTTGAGCACCACCAGGTTGCCGTGCACGGTGGAACAACGCTTGATCTGGTCTTTGAATTTGGCTTCCTGTTCGAAGTAAAGCTCAACGCGTTCCTTTACGTCGGGCAAGTTGAGGATTTCTTCGATGCTATGTTCCTTGCAGTAGTCGATCAGGTCCATCATCAGGTTGTAGTTTGAAATGCGGAATTCGCGAAATCGACCGAGACCGGTGCGTGCATCCATCAGAAAGTTCAGCAGTTCCCAGTTTTTCGGCTGCAGCACCTCTTCCTGGTTATATTGCGCGGAATCTCCCTTGTCCACCGCCGCCATCATTTCATCCCAGCTTTGCGGGAAGACTTCATGGCCACCATAGTATTGCCATACCACGCGGGCCGCCGAGGGTGCGTTGGGATCGATAATATGGTTCATGATGTCATCGCGGTTGCGGATCGTTTCCGAGTGGTGATGGTCGAAGACCAGGTGTGCCGACTCTACATAAGGCAGGTTGGTGGTGATATCCCTGTCCGAGATATCGATGACTCCATCCTGCATATCCTTGGGATGAACAAACTTGATATCGTCGATCAGGTCCAGGTGCTTTAGCAATACCGCGCACACCAGGCCATCGAAATCGCTGCGCGTAACCAGTCGAAATTGTTGGTACATGTTTATGAATCCTTGCCAGTAGTTTAGTCAGGTACGACCCTGGAAATAAGTATAGGCGAGGAAATTGGGGCTGCAGGTCAGTTTCGCGATAACGCTGTGATGCGCTGGTTTTGGACATCCCCGTGCTTTAAATCTTCTTTCCCCGACTATCTGTGGGCGCGCTAGTTTATCTGTCGCCGGGCAGGAAGCCAAAAGACTGGAAAAAGTCGCTCGGAACCGCGGTTTTTTAAGTTTCGCTTAAGCCGCGGCGAGTAGCATTGCTCTCAGTTCAACATCGCAGGAGCTGGATATGACTATACGCAATATATCGCCCGCAACGGTTAAAGCCTGGGATCCCCTGGTCAGAGTATTTCACTGGAGCCTGGTATTTTTCTTTTTGCTTGCTTTCGCCACTGAAGACGACTGGATGAATCTGCATGTACAGGCGGGGTACGCCGTCTCGTTACTGATTGGATTTCGCTTGTTCTGGGGACTGGTGGGCAGCCGTAATGCCCGGTTTCTGAGTTTTGTTAAATCTCCCGCTGTTGTCATGGCGCACCTGAAAGGCATGCTATTCCGTAAGGCTACACATTACCTCGGACATAACCCGGTGGCGGCCGTTATGGTAATCGCGCTGTTGGCAAGCATCGCCCTCGTCGCTTTTACCGGGATGGTCCTGATTGCCGCCGAGAATCAGGGACCGCTGGCGGGTACCCTGTTTGCATCCTGGAATGGCGAAGTGATGGAAGAGGTGCATGAATTCTTCGCCAATTTCACCTTGTTGCTGGTTTTCGCTCACGTTGCCGGCGTCGTGTTCAGCAGTTTTCTCGAAGGCGAAAACCTGGTCAAGGCAATGATAACGGGGCGCAAGAAGGCACGTTTGCACTGGCAGGACCGCGATTCGGAAAACGGGGCGAGCCATGAATCTTAAACCCAACCCTTCAGCCATATTATTGGTGTTGTCTTTTAGCACTGCTGCAGTTAATGCCAACCAGAATCAACTCCAGCATTTTGAGACCTACCGCCAGCATGGTGTAGTACAAAGCGATCCTCAACGGGGGGAGAAGCTCTGGTTTTCGTCAGAGAATAATCGCAGTTGCACGAGTTGTCATGGTAACGATCCTGGCAGTAACGGTAAACATATCAAGACGGGCAAACTCATACATCCGATGGCCTTGTCCGCGAATCCAGTGCGCTACCAGACAGGTAAAAAAATCGAGAAGTGGTTTTTACGCAATTGTAAATGGACTTTCGGCCGGGAATGTAATGCGCAGGAAAAAGCCGACATTTTAGCCTGGCTCGCCAGCCAGTAATATTGATGGAGATGACATCATGCAACAGAAAATAATCGCTATCACGGGTTACGCGCTTTTAACCGGTATCCTGCTATTCAGCTTGAACGGCGTTGGACAAAGCCTGGCATCCGAGGGCTATAGAGGTGAGGAGCATGACCTGGATCATGAGTATAACGAGGAATATGAGCATAATAATCGGCGAGTATCGTTCGAGCAGAACTCGGCATATGTCGAAGAATGTGGTAGCTGTCACATGGCTTACCCGGCAAGCCTGTTGCCCGCGGCAAGCTGGGAAAAAATAATGCTGGGTCTCGAGAATCACTTTGGCGAGAGTGCGGAGTTGGATGAAGACACGAGTCGGGCTATAGAGAACTTCCTTGTACGTAGTAGCGGAGAAGGTTCCTATCAAAAACTGTTCAGGAATCTTGGCGACGAGACACCCTTGAGAATTACTGAATTGCCATATTTTGTGCATGAGCACGATGAAATTCCCGCCCGGTTTGTTACCGGTAATGAACAGGTAGGCTCACTCGGCCAGTGCAATGCCTGCCACCGGAGTGCGGAACGAGGTATTTTCGATGAAGATGATGTTTTTATTGCTGGCGTTGGTCGCTGGGACGATTAGTTTTAAGGTCACGGCGAGCGAAGACGTCGATCATGCCGAGATTCGTGATCTGGTCGAACAGGGTCAAATTTTAGCGCTGGAATCTATCATGCTGCAGTTTCCCGAAAAGCGGTACGGCAAGCTGCTCGATCTGGAGGTGGAGCGGGAGCATGGCATTATCGTATACGAATTCGAGTTTCTGCGATCTGATGGATCTATCGTCGAAATCGAAGTCGATGCCCGCAATGGAAAAATACTGCAGCAGGAGATCGAAAATTGAAGCTGTTGCTGGCCGAGGACGATGTCGAACTCGCTGAATATCTGATTCGCAATCTGAAGTCATCAGCTTATGCCGTCGAGTGGGCCGACAACGGTGTCGATGCCGAATTCATGGGACTCGAGGACGACTTTGACGGCATTATTCTCGATCTAGGCCTGCCGCAAAAATCCGGACTCGAGGTATTGCGTCACTGGCGTGAGCGAGGGCTGGATACGCCGGTGCTGATACTAACGGCACGGGATTCCTGGCAGGAACGCGTCGACGGGCTCAAGGCAGGCGCCGATGATTACCTGGGCAAGCCGTTTCAGTTCGAGGAGCTGGCCGCGCGCCTGCAGGCCATTGTGCGTCGACGATTCGGTCGCGCGGATAACAGTCTACGCCATGCCGATATAGTGCTCGATATCGATGCGCGCAGGGTAACGACCGCCGAGCGGGAAAATATGCCGCTCACGGCAATCGAATTCAGATTGTTGCGCTACCTGTTGATGAACCCTGACAGGATTCTGTCGAAAACCGAGTTGAGCGAGCATATTTACGAGGAGGAACAGCTCAAGGACAGTAACGTAATCGAAGTCTACGTGAATCGATTACGATCCCTGCTGGGAAAATCGCGGATTACGACCTACCGTGGCCAGGGGTATCGGCTGACGAATTGAGGTCTCGATTCTGGCGAAGATTATATGTATGGACTTAAAAACAGGATTACACGAAACCTGACGATCAACCTGGTTGCGGTTATGGCAGTCTTGCTGATCGCCATGTATTTCTTCACGCAACAATTACTTCACGGCTATATCCTGACCCGGCTGCAGCATGATGCCGAGAGCCTGGCAAGCGTCATTCGCCTGGATGCCAAGCAGCAATGGCAGTTCGACCCAGGCCAGATGTCGACCGTTTACAACCGTGTTCGCTCAGGTCACTACTACTATGTTTCTGTTAATGAGCAAATTATTAGATCCAGGTCCCTGTTTGACCTTGAGTTCCCCGGCGTCAGCTCGGGCGATTCGCTCGCCGGCGATTACCTTGTCGATGGTCCGGGCGATGAACGCTGGCTGGTCTGGCGGCAGCAGTTCAAAAAGCAGCGCGACTCGATAGCAGTCTGGGTTGCCGAAGACATCGCGCCAATCCGGAATGAACTGATTCTCAATACAGCCTATATGGCGCTGCTTATCGTCGTTATGGCCGTCCTGCTGTTTTACCTGCAACAGCGCACGTTGCGCGAAGCCTTCCGAATTTTTGAATGGTTGCGGCAGAACCTGGCGTCGATCCGCCAAAGGGAAACCGAAAAATCTGGGGTTGAGATACCGAGAGAAATAGCGCCCCTGGTCAGCGAAATCGAAAAACTGGTCGAACATTTAAGTCACCGAATCCAGCGCACCCGGCATTCGATGGGCAATCTTGCGCACGAGCTCAAGCGTCCTTTACAGCTGCTTGCGATTCAGCAGGAGGGCCAGCAGAATGCGGAGCGGAGTAAGACGCTCAACGAAATCAAATACATACTCGAGCGCGAGTTAAAACGCTCCAGGATTTCCGGCTCTTCGAACACCGGCGCGAGGTTTAACCTGGCTGAGGAAATCGATTACATGGTCGAAGTGCTGAACAAGATATATCCGAATATCGATATTCAAATCGAATTCGAGAACCCAGCCGAAGCACTCGGCCTGGACCGTGATGACATGCTGGAGTTGATTGGTAATCTGTTGGACAACGCCTGCAAGTTCGCCAGGCAAACCGCGAGACTGGAAATTAGGCTGAACGATAACCTGCTCAGACTAATCTTTGAGGACGATGGCGAAGGGCTCGAGCCGGAACAGCTGCAACAGCTAAGCCGGCGTGGTGTACGACTGGATGAGAGCGTAGCAGGGCATGGACTTGGTCTGGGTATTTGCCGCGATATTCTGGACTATTACGACGGCGGCATCGGGTTCACGCGATCCGCCCTGGGCGGAATGCGGGTAGACGTGCGAATTCCCGTGCGCTAAGGGCCGTCTGCTCAGTTGCCAACGGCTACGCCGAATACGATGAGCACCGAATAATCCTGTTTGCTGCAGCCCTGGACTTCGGGCATCTCCTCTCCGGGCGTAACCCGGAAAACGGAGGTTGGCGCCAGTGCCGGCGAGCAGGGACTGCTGCTGTTTGAGGGCGTGTAGCGCGCTGAGCGGCATCCCAGGTGAGTAACGTCATATAGATTGGCACCCTCGTTGAGTTCCCAGCGACGACTGCCGCTGTCGT
This sequence comes from uncultured Gammaproteobacteria bacterium, assembly GCA_963768295.1. Classification (GTDB taxonomy): domain Bacteria; phylum Pseudomonadota; class Gammaproteobacteria. The sequence continues at coordinate 15,207 of CAVYHN010000044.1, forward strand.
CGGAGGGATGAATGGTCAACACGGCCCTGGCTTCACGGTTTCCGGTGACCAGGTATTTCCCGGGCGGCAACGGAAACTGGGGCGGCTCCATGATCAGCCCGTTTTCTTCCAGCCACCAGTCGCTGTTATCGAATTTCCAGTTTGCCGGTGCGACGCCGCCAGCAGCCTGTAGTTTGTCATAATGCTTGATCTTCACCCCGCGTGGACCGGGATCTAGCGGCCACAGACCCCATGCTTCAGCGCCGCTTCCGGAGCTCGCTTGCGGATCGGCCAGGGCTGCGATGTATTGCGTTGCAACCCGCTTGAAAACTGTCTTTTGGACATCCTCCGCAGCCTGTGCCGAGCGCTCCGGGATAGCGATTATCGCCAGCATGCCCATCACCAGTAGTGCGTGGATGCCCAGATGGCGTACTTTGCGCGTTGCTTGCATGACATGTCCTCCAGCGGGATTGCGAATATATTCGCCAGCGGTTTCGAGACTAAGGCCATGAATCGATTGATTCAAGTCTGGTCTCGAGCGGTCGGCTTAAACGTGAATACGCAGTTGCTGCACGGCTGGATCACGCCTGGGCCACAGAAGTCAGCTAAAAAACCTGCTCCGGCCCCTGGCGGAGTGCTCTTTCAGAATGCGTCACCGGGGATACGCACCCAGCCTTCCATCAACACGCGCGCACTGCGGCTCATGATAGCCTTGTCGACCGCCCAGTCGCCGTTTGACTGGCTCGCCTGCGCGCCGACGCGCAGCGTGCCGGAAGGGTGACCGAAGCGCACCGAGTTGCGTTCGCCGCCGCCTGCCGCCAGGTTTACCAGCGTACCCGGGATGGCCGCCGCGGTGGCGATGGCGACCGCGGCCGTGCCCATCATCGCGTGATGTAGCAAACCCATCGACAGGGCGCGCACGTTGAGGTCGATATCGCTCGCGCCAATTGTCTTGCCGCTGGACGCGGTGTAGCTTGCCGGCGGCGCGACGAAGGCTAGCTTGGGCGTGTGCTGGCGTGCGCCGGCCTGATCGATATTATCGATCAAACCCATGCGCAGCGCACCCTGTGCGCGGATGGCTTCAAACATGGCGAGCGCTTTTGCGTCGCCGTTGATATCGCCCTGCAGCTCCGTGCCCTTGTAGCCGATTTCTTCGGCATCGAGAAATATCGTCGGGATGCCCGCATTGATCATGCTCGCCTTGAAGTTGCCGACACCCGGCACTTCGAGGTCATCGACCAGGTTGCCGGTCGGAAAGATGGCGCCCTCGCCGTCGGCGGGATCGATGAATGCAACCTCGACCTCGGCGGCCGGGAAGGTAACCCCATCGAGCTCGAAGTCGCCGGTTTCCTGCACTTCGCCATCGGTTATCGGTACCCGGGCGATAATTGA
>CAVYHN010000045.1:0-10424 GCA_963768295.1 uncultured Gammaproteobacteria bacterium
CCGTCGGCACCGAATTGCAGGGATGCGCGCTGATCAAGGCAGGGGAAGAAGGTATTTTGCATGAAAAAATTGCCTACTTTTCGCGTCTGCCAGAATAGCGATCGGAGGCGAGCAGCAAACGAGAATAATCCCGTCGCCCGGGTTATACAGTAAAGGAGCGGTCGTGATCCGCTCAAAACAGGCTGCGAAACCACATAACTTTCGATTGAATGTCGGAATTATGATTGTCAATCGTGAGCACAAGATTCTCGCCGGAGATGCATTGCACTATCCCGGGGAATGGATGATGCCGCAGGGTGGAATTGATGCTGCAGAATCGGCACAGGCAGCCATGCAAAGAGAACTTTTAGAAGAAACCGGATTGCAGTTTGAGCAGGTTCAACTCATTCGCGAGCACGATAACTGGTTGCAGTACCTGTTTCGGAAGCCCCAGTACAAGGATGATATTTTTTATATCGGGCAACGGCAGAAGTGGTTTTTGCTCGAGTACAATGGGCTGTTGCCCGATGCTGAAAATGTAAAAGAGCAGGAATTCAGTGGCTTCGACTGGGTCGATGCCGACTGGTTGGTCGAACAGATACCCGCATTCAAAAAAGAAGTCTATCGTACTATCGTGGCTGCATTCCGCCCGTTTTTCCCATGACATTCAGGACAATTTCGCGGCATCCGCAAAGCCGCAGACCTTCGATCACCTGATTGAGTTTCGGGAGCGCCCTTACCGACGATCCCACCAGCGTTTGCGTAAGATGTGTTCGCTTATCGCCAGCCGGCGCGATCCATCAACTTCACCGCCTCACGGTTATTTTCGCCAAGCCGCGTCAGGTTGAGGCTATCGCCCTTGAACTCGCCAAATGATTGCAGTGTTTCCGAGGTTTTCGCGCCGGCGACGACCGGGTATTCATTGTTGATCTCGGCATACCAGGTCTGTGATTCAGGGCTGACCAGGAATTCCAGCAGGCGCTCGGCGGCGACGCGATGTCTTGCGTGTTTGGTGACAGCGGCGCCGCTGACGTTGACATGCGCGCCCCGATCGTTCTGGTTAGGCCAGAACACACCGAGGCTGGCGGCAACTTCACGATCTTGCGCCTTGCTGCTGCTCACCAGCCGTCCATAATAATAAGTGTTTGCGATCGCGATATCGCACAGCCCGGCGGCTGCAGCGCGCAGCTGGTCGGTATCGCCGCCGGCCGGCTTACGCGCGAAATTGGCCACCAGCCCTCTGGCCCAGGCCTCGGTCTGGTCGACGCCATGGGCCGCGATCATCGACGCTACCAGCGACTGGTTGTAGATATTGTCCGAGGAACGGATACAGATTCTTTGCTTCCACTTAGGCTCGGCCAGGTCTTCGTAGGTCGATAATTCGGCGGGTTTAACCTTGTCTTTGACATAAAATATAACGCGTGCGCGTTGCGACAACCCAAACCAGTAATTTTCCTTATCGCGCAAGTTTTCGGGTATCGTCGCGGTCAAAACGGCGTTCTCGACAGGCTGCAGCACCCCGGCGTCCCTGGCCCGCTGCAGGCGACCGGCATCGGTAGTAATAAAAACATCGGCCGGACTCGATTGCCCTTCGGACTCGAGACGCTTCAATAAAGCGTCCGCCTTGCCCGTAATCAGGTTGAAGCCGATGCCGGTTTCAGCCTTGAACTTTTCCAGCAAAGGCAGAATCAACGCCTCTTTACGGGCTGAATAGACGTTCACTTCCTGGGCCTGTGCAACGCTCTGCGCAAACAACATGGCCAGGCAAACTGCGATCGAAGCAAAAAATTTTGCGCCGGCAAAACTGCGATACATTTGCGATTACTCCTGTTGACGACAGCGGTAAGGAGAGGAAATTATCAAATTCTAAATGAGAATGCAAATGTAAATCATTCTCATTTAGAATATTAATTATAAATATTGTAATTCCACGGCGAGAACCACGACCTGATTGAGATCAAGTACTGGCTACTTATTGCCGAGCGCGGGGGTCCTCACTTATCATGGCTTGCGATTTGTACAGGATATAAGCCATGAGTTTCGGAATTACCAAAACGATTCCGGCCAAAGCCGGGGTAGAAGTGCTCGACTCGCTCTACGATGGCAGTCGCAGCGAATACGAATTTCACATGGCGGGCGTCGAACCGAAGCGACTTAAACCCGGCGACTATGTCTACACGATTTTCAACGACCAGCTGCACGGTCGTCTCAGGATCAACAAGTTCATCACCGGTGCGACCAACCCGGCCTCGGGTAAACCCCGCATCCTGATCATCGTCGACGCTCCCGGCGAGCGCCTGAAAACGCCATTGCCGAAAGCAGGCCATCGCGGCACCCGCTATACCGACGGCGTAGACTGGCCGCGCTAAGACTTGAGCGCCGGCAACATTTTCCATGAACTTGACCTGAAGCATGCGGAAGCTTAGCGAACAAGATAAGTCGAGTTACCTGCAGAACGGTTTTCTGATCGTTGATCAACTGATCCCTGGCGCTACCCTGCCCCTGCTGCATCGGGCTTTCGACGACCTGTTTCATGGCAGGTTCGAAACCGGCGTCAGACCCGATGAAGTGAACTGGCAAGCGCAAACCGGCGATCCCGGCCTGACCCGGCAAATCTGCAACGGCTGGAAAGCCAACCGCGATATTGCGCGCGTGGTGCTGGATCAATCGCTGGGCAAACTGATTGCCGACCTGGCGGGTTGGCCAGGCGTTCGTATCATGATCGATAACGTCCTGTGGAAACCGCCGGCGGCCAGGTCACTCGGCTATCACCAGGACAGCGCCTACCTCTCCTGGTTTAGCCCATCCGACCTGCTAACCTGCTGGATTGCACTGGACGCGACTCGCGCCGACGGCGGCACTCTCGAATTCGTGCGCGGCTCGCATCGCTGGCAGCCGGGCGTGCCCGAGGGCGAGTTCCACGCGCCGCAGGACTATCGCAAGCCGATGCGCAAAGCCGCCGCGCGCGCGGGCGTCGATCCCGCAATCGTCGCTGTAGAAGTGGCCGCGGGCGGCGGTTCGTTTCACCATGGCTGGACCTGGCACGGCTCCGGCGCAAACTCGAGCCCCGAGCCGCGACGCGCGCTGGTGCTGCACGCGATGCGCAGCGACGTCGTCTACCAGCCAGGCAATTTCGATCAGGGCACCGGCCCGATTTACAGCCGCTACAAGCGCCTCGGCGACGACCGGCTCGACGAAAACTTTTTCCCGGTCCTGTGGCGCGAAGACGGTTATCGCACCCCGCAGATCGCGGACTATTTGCGCGCCTGAAACGACATGCTGCGGCGTCTGATCAAAGTCTTGTTTCCGCGGGCCATGGATCGTATCGAAGCCGAGTCGAGGACCTGGATGATGCAGTGCCCCAACTGCGGATACGAGACTTCGGTCTGGGAAGCCGGCGGCATACGCTACAAGGGGCTGGGTCCGGTTTATCGCTTGGGCCGCTGCCGCGGCTGCGGCAAAATCGGCATGCTGCGGGTCTACCAACGCGGCGACCCTGGCCGCTAAGGTCGGGATTGCAGTCTCAAACAATGCTAGTATCGCGCTGGCACAATAGAAAAATCACAAGCCATGACTGACTCTTCGCGCCAAGCCCGGCAAGCACTTGCGAATACACGCTTCACGACCTACTGGCTCGACAGCCTCGATGCGATTGACGACGAGGCCGCGCTGGAGCGGGACATCAACTGTGACCTGCTCGTCGTCGGCGGCGGCTTCTGCGGGCTCTGGGCCGCGATCCAGGCGAAACAGCAAAGCCCGGCGCGCGAGGTCGTGCTGATCGAGGCCAGGAGTATCGCCAACGGCGCCAGCGGTCGGCCGGCTGCGATCATGTCGACCTCGGTAATGCACGGCATCGACAATACCGAACGCATTTTCCCCGACGACGTTGCCGAACTGGAACGCCTCGGACGGGAAAACATGGATGCGTTCAAACAAACCATCGAACGCTTCCGGATCGACTGCGATATCGAGTGGGGCGGCGAGATGAAAGTTTCGATCGGCGACGACGGGCTCGCAACCATCGACGAAGACCACGAACTCTATCTCAGGTACGGTCACGACGCGGTCAAGCTCGATAAGGCAGGCGTGCAGGCTGAAATCAGGTCGCCGATTTTTCATGGCGGCACCTGGTCGAGGCAGCGCAGTGGTACGGTGCACCCGGGAAAACTGATACGCGGCCTGAAGCGAGCGGCGCTCGAACTCGGTGTGCGCCTGTTCGAAAACACGCCGCATCTGGCTAACCGCAAAACCCCGGGTGGCGTCCTGGTGGAAACATTGCACGCGGACATAACCGCGAGCAAGGTATTGCTGGCCACCAACGCCTGGGCGGCGGGTCATCGTCATATCAGCCGGCGCGTAGCCGCGATCCGCGATCGCATCGTCGTCACCGAACCGCTGACCCCGGAACAAATGGACAAGATCGGCTGGCATAACCGCCAGGGGATTTACGATACCCGCACTCAGCTTAACTACATGCGCCTGACTGCCGACAACCGAATCCTGTTCGGCGGGCGACTGGCCTACTTCTTCGGCAACAATACCGACCCCGCACAGGACAAGACGCCGCAACCCTTTATCCGCCTGGTCCAGTCGTTTTACCGCACTTTCCCGCAACTCGCCGAGGAGATCCGCTTCTCCCACGCCTGGAGTGGACCCATCGGGCTGACTACGCGCATGGCGGTGCATTACCAGAAGTACCATGACGGCAACATGGTATATGCTGGTGGCTATTCGGGCTTCGGCGTGACCGCATCGCGCTTCGGTGCGCGCGTCGGGCTCGCGATCCTCGATCGGCTCGATATCCCAGAGACCAGAATGCAGTTTGCACTGACGCTACCCGACTACATCCCACCCGAGCCGTTTCGCTGGATCGGCGCGCAAGTCACGATGTATGCGCTCGATACCCTGGACGAGAAAGGCGGCTGGCGCAAACTCTGGGTGAGAATGGTGCAGAAAATGGGTTTTCCGATTACGCTTTAGCGGGCAATCGAGGTGCTTGAATAGAACCCGGGCGGGCTAAAGTTGCAGCAATGTCCGGCTCACTCGATACAGGGCCAGGTATCCGGAATCCATCGTCCTGCCGGCAAACGCGTTTCCAGGTTGCCGCAGGAAAGATCGATCTGTATCTGCGTAAGATTCTGTACCCGGCGCAGATCCAGGCTTTCGAAATGCGTCAGATAGGTGTAGGCGCCCTCGAAATCGACCCCCGACAGGTCGGCCTTATCGAAGTTGGCCCGCGAAAGATTGGAAAACACAAAACTGACATTTTCCAGCTTCGCACCGCTAAAGTCGACCCGCCCGAGCTCCGCCCTGGACCAGTCCACGTCCTTAATTTTCGCTTTTTTGAAGCTGGCGCGATAAAACTCTGACTTGGTCATGATCGTATTCGTCAATTTGACGCGATCGAAATTGGCGCGATAGCCGACCGCCTTGGTCAGATCCGCATTATCAAATCGGCTAGAGGTGGCGCTGCTGCGGGTCATGTCGGTTTTGACCATTCTGACGCCGGTGAAATCGCTGTCATCGAGCATTTTGTTGGTTTTTTTACAGCCGGACCAGTCTATCCCGGGGGCGCGCCTGTCGTCGCAGCTGGCATGGGCGGTTTGTGCGGCAATCAAAATTACCGCACAGATGGGGATTACTGTATAGCGCAACAATTTAGCTCTCATTCAATCCATCGATTGCATTGGCAATAAAGCTTCGACTATAGCACCGGGATATAATTCCATAAACCGATTATGGACCCGGGCTATCTGTCAATTCAACCGGCTTTATTTTTTGCGGCCGTAAAACCTCGACCACGCCCGCCGATATAATCAATGCCGCCCCGATCAGTTCACGCAGGCCAAATTTTTCCTCGGTCAGCATCGCGGCGGAAGCGACGCCGACGATTACCTCGACCATCAACAGCATGCCGACCCGCCCGGGGCTCAACACGGTGGCGGGCCAGACGGTGAGGTAGGTAATCGGCAACATCAACAGCGCCACCAGCGCAATCCAGTACCGGCCCTGTATCAGACTGGCAGGTTGCGGCATGCCGTCGAAGTTACCCTGATGCCAGAGCAGCAGCAGCAGCGACATCAACAGTGCAAAACAAATGAAAATGGTTACTTTCTCTATGATGAACCTGGCACCGTCCTGAAACAATTTCACCGATGCCACCGACCAGCACAGACCGGAGCACAGCGCAAACCAGTCGCCGGTGTTGCGCGGAACAGGCAACCCGCTGTCGACCACGAGCACGATATAGAGACCGCAGAATGCAAGCAGCAGCGCGAGCACCCGATTACCCGTCAAACGCTCCTTCAACAGTAGAATCCCGAGCAGGGTGCTCCACAGGGGGCTCATGTAAAACAGCAAAATGGCACGCACCACGTCGGTTAAATTGAGACTGGCAACGTAAAGTGAAAACGCAAAACCCGCCAATACGCCGGGGATCAGGGTGTGCTTCCAGTGTTCGGCAAACTGGCGATAACGGAACAACATCAGCGGGATAAACAATATTGCGCTGGCGCCGAAAATTACCGGGCCGTTCCAGAAGACGGACACCCCGGCCTGCTCGATACCCCGCACCGGTATCCAGTACAGCCCCCACAACGCGGCGCCAAACGCGAGCGCGACGCTTGGAACCAGATCGCTACGCGTCGAACGCATCGATGCTTTTCAATTTTTATCCAATCGCATCAGCCCGCAGCAACTTCGCTGATGCGGGTGAATGCCTGCATATTGATATCGTCGAGGTCCAGCCTGAGCGGTTGATCCTGTGACGACAACTTGACGATGGTTACCTCGGTTACCGGGTTGATGTAAATCCACTGGCTGTGAATCCCGATCGCAAGCATGGCCTGGTGCTCGTTACCGGTCTGGTACCACTTGTTGCGATAGCGCCCGTCCGGAAATTCCTTGGACGACTCGCCACGCTGCCATGCCTCGCGGTCGCCGCCCTGGCTACAGTCGTCGATCCACCAGTTGGGGATAATCTGCTGGCCGTTGGCGAAGCCGCGATTACGCACCAGCTCGCCGAAGCGCAATAAATCGCGCGGGATCACACAGATACCGCCGGCGGTGCGCGGCGCGCCCTTGCGATCGACGGTGATGTAGGCATTTTTTTCGGCGCCCATGGGTTGCCAGAGATGGCGGCTCATCAACTGCGCCAGCGACTCGCCACTGACCCGCTCCAGCACCCAGCCAAGCAGGTCCGAGTTGGGTGACCTGTACTGCCAGACTTCTCCATGGTCGCCGTCCGCGCGCCCGATCGTGCACAGAAAATCATGCAGGTTCTGATCGATTTCATCGGCCCCACAGGGATGCCAGGCGGTAGCCGTGCGATACTCGACGAACTTGCCCGAAGTCGCGAGGTAATCCTCTTCGAAATCGATTTTGACCACCATGTCGAGCACCTGCTGCAGGCTTGCGTCACGATAGCCGGAGGCGGCAAGTTCGGGGATGTAATCGACCACCGGTTTTGCCGGATCGAGCAAGCCTCGATCGACCAGCACTCCGGCCAGGGTCGCGGTGATCGACTTGCTCACCGAAAAAACGATATGCGGATTGAATTCGATCCCGTCATCCACGTACCATTCATGCACCAACCGACCCTGGTGCGCAACCAGCAGCGCGTCGCTGCTGGACTCCGCTAGCCAGCGATGCAGAGACCATTGCGCGTCTTCGAGACCGGTCAGCATGACATCACCCAGCGCGGGCGCGGGCGCCGCGGTAAAACCGCTGGACTTGTTACCGCGGAAAATAGGCGCGGTCGGAATAATTTCACGCACGTGATGAAAGGCCCAGCGATTGTGCGGCGGCAGGCGCCAGTTGGCCAGGTTTAACGTTTGCGGTCGTTTATGCACTAGTCAAGCTCCGTGATGGTTTTCTGGTTATTCGAGTCGAGCACGGTCTGGCACATTTCCAGGTGCAAACGCCCACCGCTGTCATAGGGATGCGATTCGACTACGGTTTCGTTGAGCACGATGCCGAGACCCGGCTCACCCGGCGCCGGCATGTAACCGGCTTCCCAGGCCAGCGGTTTTTGCAGTACCGCGTCGTGAAACTCGGTTTGGATCGTCTCCAGGACCAGGAAATTGGGGCAGCTGAAGGCGACATGCGCCGCCGCCGCGTGTGCGATCGGTCCGCAGTAAATATGCGGTGCGATCTGGGCGTTGAACAGTTCCGCCAGTACCGCGATTTTCTTGGTTTCCCAGATCCCGCCGCTACGCCCGATGTCGGGTTGCAAAATCGAGACGCCCGCCTTGAGCGCCTGGTGGAACTCGACGCGCGTGGTCAGGCGTTCACCGGTCGCGACCGGGATCGAGGTCGCAGCAGCGACCCTGGCGATCGCATCCATCTGGTCCGGTGGGCAAGGCTCTTCAAACCACAATGGATCATAGGGCTCGAGCCGGCGCGCCAATCGAATCGCGGACGAGGTCGTCATCTGTCCGTGGGTGCCGAACAGAATATCGGCGCGATCGCCCACCGCTTCCCGGATCTTGCGCACGTTGTCTACACAGCGCGTCAGCTCGGTCAGCGACAGTTCGCGCCCGCCCTGAAAACTATAGGGCCCGGCCGGGTCCTGCTTGACCGCGGTAAAACCCATGTCGACATAGTCAAGCGCGCGCGCGGCGGCGGCATCACCATCGTGATAAACGTCGGGCGCGCCGTCACCCGGGTTGCCGGCATCGTCGATCGCCTCGGGGTAGAGGTAGGTATAGGTCCGCAGGCGTTCGTGAAACTGGCCACCCAGCAGCTGGTAAACCGGCACATCGTGGGCCTTGCCGAGAATATCCCAGATCGCGATTTCGATGCCGCTGAACACGCCCATCATGCTGATGTCCGGCCGCTGGGTGAAACCAGCCGAGTAAACCCGCCGAAACAGGGTTTCGACGTGATGCGGATCTTCACCGGCGATAAATCGGTCGAAGGTATCTTCGACCATCGCGCAGGCAATATCGCCCGACACCGGGATGCCGTAACATTCACCGATGCCCTCGATGCCGTCGTCGGTAGTGATCTTGACGATCACCCAGAAAGAACCGCCGATGCCGCTCGGCGGCACCGTAACCCAGGTTTTGATATCCTGCAGAATCATGTTTGCGCCCGGCCTGGAGAATTTACGATAAGTTACTCCAAACCGCCGGATTACGAAACCGGTATTAACTCCTGTTTGATCAATTCCAGCAGCTTCTTCATCTGCTGGGTTGGAATGCCCGGGGAAAACCGCGCCACGTGCTGAATCGGTGGCGGTTGGGGCAACAGCATGCGCTCGATAGTCAGGCCCATGCCTTCGCCGCGGCGACCGGCCTGGCGCTGTTCGAAGACGTTGTAATTCACCAAACCGATACCGAGCCCATTACGCACCGCATTGACCATCCCGTCGAGACTCGGGCATTCGAACACCACTCGCAGGCTGCGATCGATCCGGGCCAGCGCCTGCTCCGCCCAGGCCTTGTAAAAACATTCGCTGTGGTAAGTGACGTAGGGAATCGGTCCGTCTTCGAGCATAAAGTCTTCCGCCTGTAGCCATACGACCTGCTGGCTTCCGAGCGCCTGGTCGCCGTCGAGCAGCTCTGACTCGAATACTTCGATCAGGGCCATATCGACTTCCCCCTGGTCCAGCCACTTGACCAGCTCCGGGGTATGCGCGACGCGCGAGGTCAACGCGACCATGGGAAAATTATTGGAAAAATTGGACAGAATGCGCGCCATGTCGGGTGCGGTGATATCTTCGGTGATGCCGAGGCGCAATTCGCCGGCGAGATCGCTCTGGTGAAAACTCGCCCAGGCCTCGTCGTGCAGACGTACCATGCGCCGCGCATAGTCGAGCAGCTTCTCGCCATCGCGACTGAAACTGAGCTTGCCATCGACGCGGGAAAACAGGTTGCGATTGAGACTCTTTTCGAGGCGCTTCACCTTGTGGCTAACCGCCGATTGCGACAGGTTGAGCTTTTTTGCCGCGCGCGTAACGCCCCCGGTTTCGGCGATGGCCGTGAGCGCGCGCATGGATTCGATATCAAACTTGGACACTATGACAAATTTCGATGGAGACCATGAAAATATATCGTTTTGTTCATAAAGAGACAATCGGTATATTCAGCTTTTCGATCTTGTTCAGTCCTAGCCATGACCCAGTACAAAAACCTGTTTCAACCGCTCGATCTACGCCACCGCAGCCTCGACAACCGGGTTGTATTCGGCGCGCATACCGCCAATATGGCCGACCTGGGCCTGCCCGGCGAGCGCCATCGCGGCTACTACGAGGAACGCGCCATCGGCGGCGCGGCGATGATCGTGGTCGAACCGATGCCGGTGCACCCGACCGCGGTCCTGACGCGCGGTAATTTTCGCCATTGCGACGACGCGGTCATCCCCTGCTTTCGCAAGATCACCGATGCCGTGCACGAGCATGGCACGACTATCCTGCAGCAGCTTTACCACGTCGGCCAGCACGG
>CAVYHN010000046.1:0-150922 GCA_963768295.1 uncultured Gammaproteobacteria bacterium
TCGGATCAGGCAGGACTCGGTCCGTATCTGGCGCGGACCGAAACGCGCACCGGCCCGGTTCGAGGTGCCGATATCGAAGGGCACGCCGACGAAACCAACGTCGAGCCCCGCGGCGCTGGCAACATGCGGCAGGCGCATCATGGTCGCGATTCCGCCGAAGCGGGGCATTTCGTTGCCACCGAGTGGCTGGTTAAACTTCTTGTCGCTCATCTTGGTCCTCCACAATATCCTGACATTGAGCCAACTGGCCAGGGTTTATCGGTTGTAACGGCGGGCGAACGCGGCGCGGACCAGTCCGCCGCCAGCGATATTGCTGTCCAGGTTGTCACTCACTGTGCTGCCGCTCGACCGGGTTAGCCTGCATACTGCGCCAGTATGCCGGATGCTGTCATGCGGGCAACCGGCGCCGGGCAGATGCGCCTAAACGCGAAAGGAAGCGAGGCCTTTCTTGGGCTTCACCTTGACCGCGTCCCGTGGATACAGGTGCGCGAGCCAGTGCTTTTCCCACAGACGAAATCCGCGCGCTACCAGCAGCACGATGATGAAGTACAGCACCGCCGCGGTGATGAAACCTTCGTAGGCAAGATAGTAGCGACCGTTGAGCCAGCGCCCAACGCCGAGCAGGTCCTGTATCGTGATCGTGCTGGCGACGACCGAGCCGTGCAGCATGAAAATGACTTCGTTGGAATAGGCCGGCAGCGCGCGCCGGAATGCACTCGGCAATATGATGCGCCGCAGGCGCATAATATTGCTGAAACCGCAAGCCTTGGCCGCCTCGACCTCGCCCTGGCTGGTATTGACGATCGAGCCACGCAACAGTTCGGCGGTATAAGCCGCGGTGTTGAGCGAAAAGGCGATCAACGCACAATACCAGGCCTGCGATAACACGGGTCCCCACAGGAAGGTTTCGCGTATCCACTCAAATTGACCGAGTCCATAATAGATCAGATAGGTCTGCACCAGCAGCGGGGTGCCGCGAAACAAATAGGTAAAAGCCCAGACGGGTGCGTTAAGAATCTTGTTGTTGCCGGCGCGTATGATCGCCAGCGGTATCGAGAGGATGCCGCCAATGATTAGCGACAATATGGTTAGCTCCAGGGTCGTCAGGGCACCCCACAGGAAACGATCGAAGTTTTGCGCGATCAACACCACGTCGAGCGGCGACCAGGTCTCGAGGAACTGGACGATCGAGTCACCCATCTTCAGACCTCACGATGCCCTTGCTGTATCTTCTATCGAGCCAGCGCAGTCCGGAGTCGGAAATCGCGGTCAACACCAGGTAAATCATCAGCACCGCGAACATGAAGGTAAACAGCTGCCGCGTGGAACGACCGGCGACAAATCCGTTGTAGACCACATCCTGCAGCCCGATAACCGATACCAGCGCGGTCGACTTGATTTGCACCAGCCAGTTATTGGAAAAACCGGGCAGCGCGTAAACTACCATCTGCGGCCAGATAACCCGGCGAAATATCGTCGTACGCGACATGCCGCAGGCGACACCGGCTTCGATCTGGCCTTTCGGAATTGCCAGGATCGCGCCGCGAAAGGTTTCGGTCATGTAACCGCCGAAGACCACGCCAATGGTGCCGACACCGGCCGCGAACTGACTGATTTCGGCGTAATCCCAGAGCCCGGTCAACGTGCCGATCGAGTTGGCCAGTTCCTGGCCACCGTAGAATACCAGCAGTATCAGCACCAGATCGGGGACGCCCCGCACGATGGCGGTATAAGCCATCGCGAGTTTCTGCGCGACAAAATTCCTGGACAGCTTGGCCCAGGCGCCGATTAACCCGAACAGCACCGCGATCAGCAGCGACAACAGCGCGAGCTTGATGGTCACCCACGTGCCCGACAGCAATTGCCCCTGGTATTCGAGTATTAAGTCCACACCGGTACCTGTGCCCCGCTAAAAATTCCGACCCGGGTCTTGCCCGGGCCGGATATCGGTTTTAACCGCCGAATATATCGAATTCGAAATACTTGGCGTTGATCTTCTGGTAAACACCTTTCGCGCGCAGCGCCTTGATCGCCTGGTTCAGCTCATCGCGCAACTGGGTATCCGCCTTGCGCACAGCCATACCGGCGCCCGGGCCATGACAGGCTTCATCATGCTGATCCCCGCCGGTAAACTCGAAATCCTTGCCGGCATCGGTTTTCAGAAAGCCGTCGTCAGCCGCGATCGAGTCGGAGAATTGCGCATCGATTCGGCCAATCGCGAGATCCTGGAAGACTTCGTCCTGGGATCCATAGAGCACCAGTTCGACATCGGGAAACATCTTTTCCATGAAGCACTGGTGGGTAGTGCCACGCTGCAGGCCAATCCTTTTACCCTTCAGCCCGCTCTTGCTGATTTTCAGCCCCGAGCCCTTCCTGGCAACGAATTTTGCCGGGGTATTGTAATACTTGTCGCTGAAATCGACGCGCTTCTTGCGCTCCTCGGTAATCGACATCGAGGCGATAATGGTGTCGAATTTTCTCGCCAGCAGCGCCGGGATCATGCCGTCCCAGTCCTGCTCGATCAGCACGCACTTGCGTTTCAGTTCGGCGCAGACCGCTTCCGCGATTTCGATATCGAAACCTTTCAGCGTGCCGTCAGATTCCTTCCACGAAAATGGGGGATAAGCACCCTCGACGCCGACACGAAGATCGGCGGCCTGTGCGCTAACGCCAGCCATTCCGAGCACAAGTGCTGCCGCGGTTAGCGATGTCATTAGTTTTCTGAACTTCATTTTACTTCCTCACTTTGGTTGTGTTTCACGATGAAACTATTTTAATTAATGCCTCGCGGCCACTTGCACCCTGTGGGTGGTTACTGCATCGTCCTCGACAGGAATTGCCGAAAACGATCCGAATTCGGATTGGTGAACATTTGCTGCGGCGCGCCCTGCTCTTCGACTTTGCCTTCGTGCAAAAACACGACATCCGACGATACATCGCGCGCGAAACCCATTTCGTGGGTGACCACGAGCATGGTGCGGCCTTCGTCGGCGAGATCGCGCATGACTTTCAAGACCTCGCCCACCAGTTCGGGGTCGAGCGCCGAGGTAGGTTCGTCGAATAACATCACCTCGGGGTTCATCGCCAGCCCGCGCGCGATAGCGACGCGCTGTTGCTGGCCGCCGGAGAGTTGCGCCGGGTAGTAATCCTTGCGCTCGAAGATACCGACTTTTTGCAGCAGCGCCTCGGCCTGCTCGATCGCCTCGGTCTTGGGAATCTTGAGCACGTGCACCGGCGCCTCGATCACGTTTTCGATGACCGTCATATGCGACCACAGGTTGAAACTCTGGAAAACCATACCCAGGCGCGCGCGCAGGCGCTCGACCTGGTGAATATCTTCGGGCTGGTAGATACCTCGACTACTCGTCTTCATGCGGATTTTTTCACCGGCAACGAAGACATCGCCGGAAGTGGGGATTTCGAGCAGGTTGATACAGCGCAGAAAAGTACTCTTACCGGAGCCCGAGGCGCCGAGGATAGATATCACGTCGCCCTTGTGCGCCCTCATGGAAACGCCGCGGATTACTTCGACATCACCGAAGCTTTTATGTAGATCGACGACTTCCAGCGCAGCATGGTCGCCTGGTGGTTCGCTCATTCGGTCCGCCCCTCCGAGATTATCGCCTTTTGGCGACATTATTATGTACTTATGCGCGCATGGTAACACTTTTTTGCGAAGCGCAGCACTCTGCAGTTGAAGTCGATCGATCAGCGCGAGTGCGCCAGCAAGCGGTCAATCATGCTATGCGCCTGGCCGGCATAGCCGCCGCCAAACAGGTTGGCGTGATTGAGGATGTGATAAAGATTGTAAAGCTCACGGCGCAGCGGGTAATCGGGGTCTATCGGAAAATGCTCGTGATACACCGCGAAGAAACGTTCGCCCGGATGGCCGAACAATTCCATCATCGCCAGATCGGCTTCATGATCGCCGTAATAGCAGGCGGGATCGAAAATAACCGGATTGCCCGCGCTATCGGCAGCCTGGTTGCCGCTCCACAGGTCGCCGTGCAGCAACGACGGGCGCGGCCGGTAGTCGCGAAAATAGCTATCCAGGTCTTCAGCCAACCGATAGCCGGCATCGATCATGCGCGCCTCGAAACCATTCTGCCTGGCGAGCGCAAGTTGAAAGCCCAGGCGCTGCTGGCGCCAGAATTCGACCCAGTCAGGGTTGAAGGCATTGGGCTGCGGCGTACTGCCGATGGTGTTGTCGCATTCGAATCCAAATCGATCGTTGAAACTGGCATGCATCGCGGCGAGTGCGGTTGCCAGGGATTCCGCGCCAGGACGCCCGCAGAGTTCGATATGCTCCATGACGATGAAAGCCTGCGCGCCGGCGCAGCCGGTCAGAAAAACCCGCGGCACACGAATCGTGCGGCTGCGTCGAAGCGCGTCGAGGCCAGCCTGTTCGGCTTCGAACATCGGCAACAGTTCGGCCCGGTTGGTCTTGACAAAAAACCGCTGCGCTCCGGCCTCGAGCCGAAACGCCTGGTTGATATCACCCCCGCGCAGCGACGTCGCGCGATAGTCGGCCGGTGGGATCTGCAGCTGTCGCGCCAGGCGGTCGCCAATCGATTGCCAGTCCATCACAGCTTGCGGTACGCGCCCGGTCGCAGCTCGTCCAGCCGCCAGTCGCCAATCGCAAGCCGGATCAGGCGCAGGGTCGGATGGCCGACGGCAGCGGTCATGCGCCGCACCTGGCGGTTGCGCCCCTCGCGGATCTCCAGCTGCAGCCATCGGGTTGGAATATGCTTGCGCTGGCGAATCGGCGGATCGCGCGGCCACAGCCAGTCCGGTTGCTCAATTAGCGTTACCGTTGCCGGCCGGGTCAGACCGTCTTTCAACTCTACACCCAGCGCCAGCGACTCGAGCACGGCCCGATCCGGAATACCCTCGACCTGCGCCAGGTAAGTCTTCGGCATCTTGTAGCGCGGATTCGAAACCCGGGCCTGCAGCGCGCCATCGTCGGTCAGCAGCATCAGCCCCTCGCTATCGAAGTCGAGCCGGCCCGCGGCATAAACCCCCGG
This sequence comes from uncultured Gammaproteobacteria bacterium, assembly GCA_963768295.1. Taxonomy (GTDB): domain Bacteria; phylum Pseudomonadota; class Gammaproteobacteria. Next base: position 5,025 of record CAVYHN010000046.1, read on the forward strand.
CAGGTCGATGTAATCGGCAAGAGTTTGTTTATCCGCCGCGGGCGAAAACTGGCTCAGCACGCGGAAAGGTTTGTTGAATAGCAGGCTGGTGCTCACGCTATCCGGTCCGCGCGGCGGGCGTCTCGAGCCAGGCGCGCCAGCGCGAGGCGCGCGCCGCATCGAGAGCCTGATCCTGGATCATGTGCTCGAGCTTTTGCCGGTCGATCGGCCCACGCCTGGTTTCAACCTGCCGCATTTCGGCAATTTCACAATTGATGCGCGTCAGTTCGATACTGATATCGAGCAGATTTTCGTTAGCCATCAGCGATTGCTGAACCCGGGCCGCATAACGAAACTTCATCGCGCCGACCTCGTCCAGGTGCCGTCGCAGGTTGTCGAGCGAATCGTACTTCTTCAATAGCCGCGCCGCGGTCTTGAGACCGACTTCCGGGATCCCCGGAATGTTATCGACCTTGTCGCCCGCCAGCGCCAGCTGATCCGCGATCTGCTGCGGGCGCACGCCGAACTTTTTACAGATTGCGCGGTAATCGAGTTTTTTGTCGTCCAGGTACGACCACCACCAGTCGCGCTCTTCGACCAGTTGCGCCAGATCCTTGTCCGCGGTCAGAATCGCCAGCGGCAGCTGCGCGCCGCGATGATAAAACGCAAGCGAACCGATCAGATCATCGGCCTCCCAGCGATTACTGCTGACGCAGCTGATACCCAGCGCCTCGACCCATTGTCGACACCAGGCGAACTGGCGCTTCAGTTCCGCGGGCGCCGGGCTGCGATTCGCCTTGTATTCGGGATAAATCGTCTTGCGCGCGGAGTGCGCGAGGCTTTCGTCGAAGGCGAACACGACCCGGCTGGGCGCCTGTTCGGTGAGCAAGCGGTAGACGAAATCGCTAAAACCGACAAACGCCTGGTTGGGCTGCTGCAGCAGATTTACCTGCTCCGATTGCGGGCCATACCAGGCGCGGAAAACAAAAATACTGGAATCGACCAGAAACAGACGCATTGACTAATTGACACATTGCAGCTAAGGATTAAAGATTTTACACCGGTGTTTGTTATAATCGCGCGCATATTTTTGGGCTTTATTCAATGATGCCACGTTTCATCATCATCCTTTTCTGCCTGCTGCTGACAGAGTCGGCGTTTGCGGCCGAGTCGATAAAGGAATTGCAGCAACTGATCGCGCAGGAGAATTTCGCCGCGGCGGCGCAAAGCGGCGAGCAATTGCTGCGGCAAAATGCGGCGCATACGCGCACTCGATTTCTGGCCGCCTACGCCTACCAGATGAATGCGCAACACCGACAAGGCCATCGCGCTGTACCAGGGATTGATCGACGACAATCCAGCGCTGCCCGAGCCGCGTAACAACCTGGCGATGATTTACCTCGAACAGGGCGACTATGATCGCGCCAGCCAGCTGCTGGTCGAAGCCATCAACACCCATCCCAGCTACGCCACCGCCTACGGCAATCTGAGCCAGGTTTACAAGGGCATCGCCAGCGAAGCCTATCGGCGCGCGGTCAGCGAATCGGGTGAGCCGTCAAAGTACACGCATAATATAAAACTCAGCGCAATCACGCGGCTCGACTCGGTGGATCAGGGAATGGTCGCGGACGCTGGCGACAGCGAGCCGACGGCGGTCAATTTCGCCAACCAGGAGACCCTGTTGATCGAACGGGTAAAAGACTGGGCGCAGGCCTGGAGCAGCAAGGACTTCGATGCCTACACCGGCTTTTACTCGGCCCAGCACCGCGCCAAGTTCGATACCCACGAACAATGGGTTGCGTATCGCCGCAATCGCATCCTGCGCCCGGGCAAGATCAAGGTCGACGTCAGCAATATCGCAGATCAAGTGGCGCAGCCAAAGCCGGGCCATCATCGACTTCAGGCAAGCCTTTGAATCCGCGAATTATAAAGACCGCGTGCTCAAGCGCCTTGCCTTCGACCGCGTTGGTTCGCAATGGAAAATTACTGAAGAGCGGGTATTATCTGTTCTATGAAGCGATTTTTGACATTACTGACCTTACTGGGGCTGCATTTCAGCCTCTGTGCCGCCGATCCACCCGGCAGCAGTTACGAACAAAGCCTGCTCGCTACGATCAAGGAAATCCAGGGCCTCAACCACGAGCAGGCGCTGAACAGCACGCGCGACCTGATCCGGCAGTATCCGCACAGCCGCCTCGGGCATATGCTCTACGCCGACCTCCTGCTGGCCAAGGCCGAGCCGCTGACCGAGATCGGCTCCGGCATCGAAATCGATCGCGCCATCCAGGACTTCCACTACGAGATACGGCAACGCTGGCAACATGATACCAGCCCGGCGCACCAGGCCCTGTATCCCGAGAACATCCTGTTCCTGGCCGAAGAACAGCCCTACGTAATCCTGGTCGACCAGCAAAGTTCGCGGGTTTACGTCTACCGCAACGAAGGCGGCGACCTGCAGCTTGAAAACGATTACTTCATTACCATCGGACTGAAGGGTTACGGCAAAGAAAAACGCGGCGACCAGAAGACTCCGATCGGCATTTACCACGTCACCCGTTATATCGACGGCGGCGAATTGCCCGATCTTTACGGCGAAGGCGCGTTTCCGATCAACTACCCAAACGCCTGGGACGTGCGCAACCAGCGCACCGGCGGCGGGATCTGGATCCATGGCACTCCGTCCAACACCTATAACCGCTCGCCCTGGGCCAGCAACGGCTGCATTGTCGTCAGTAACCCTGACTTCCTGCACATCGATGACTATATCAACCCCGATCTGCATACGCCGGTGGTGGTTGCGGAAAAGGTCAACTGGATCAGCCGTGATCAATGGCTGGCCAAACGCCAACAGGTTATCGAGCTGCTATCAACCTGGCTGATCGACTGGGAAAGCCTCGACCACGAGCGCTATCGGCGCCATTATTCACAAGCCGAGCTGGATGCTTACGGGCGCGACTTCAAAAGCTGGGATGGACACAAGCGTTGGGTCAATCGCAACAAAACCTGGGTCGAAGTCGAATACGACAGGCTCAATATCTTCAACTACCCGGGCGAGGAAGGCCTGATGCTGATGCAGTTCGAGCAGAGCTACCGCAGCAACAACCTGGAAGTTGACTCGCCGAAAGAACTCTACTGGCGCCAGACCGGCACCCACTGGCAAATCGTTTACGAGGGCAGCCGCACTTTCCCGGTACCCGATACGACTATCGTCGAAAACTAGGCCGCGAGACCCATGGCCGCAGCGCAGGAATTCGCGACCCATTTCGTCGACCTGCTCGATCCCTTCGGGCCCTGTGAATCCAGGCGCATGTTCGGCGGTTTCGGCATTTTTCACCAGGGGCTCATGTTCGGCCTTATCGCCGACGGCAGTCTTTACCTCAAGGCAGATTCCGAATCGAGGGCGCTGTTCGAGGCCGAGGGCAGCGCCGCCTTCAGCTACTATAAAAAAGAAAAAGAGTACAAACTTTCCTACTATCTCGCACCCGAAGAATTCTTCGAAGATCCCGAGGCCTGCCTGCGCTGGGCGCAGACAGCCTTCGACGCCGCGCTGCGCAATCCGAAAAAAACAAAAGGCAAAAAGTGAAATTGACTCTGAGTAAAACTCTACGAGCTTTACTCAGAGTCGAGTCTTCGCGGAGTCGAATCTGCGGGGATGGTCGCCTGGTTTTTGACCGCATGCAGGATCACGAACTTGTTGCTGGAGGCGATGGTTTCGCAGTTGCCTAACAGTTTCTTTAGCTTGGCGTGGTAGCCGAGGTGCCGATTGCCCACCAGGCGCAACTCGCCTCCTGCCACCAGCACGCGGCGCGCATCCTTGAGCATGCGCCAGGCGACGGCATCGCCGACGCTGTGCTGCTGGTGGAACGGCGGATTGATCAAAACCAGATCCTGGCTCGCATTGGCAAAACCCTGCAGACAATCGCTCACCCTGAATTCCGCTTGCCGCGATAGCGCAAACGCCGCTCTGAAATTAAGCTCCGCGCTGGCGATGGCCATAAACGATTCATCGCAGAACAGCAGGCTTGCCGCGGGATTGAAGGCCGCCGCAATCATTCCGATAACCCCGTTACCGCAGCCGAGATCGACGATGCGCCGATAGCGCGGCTCCACCGGCATATGCTCGAGCAACAGCCTGCTGCCCTGGTCGAGGCGATCGCGGCTGAACAGGCTGGCATGGTTCAGAATTCGGTAGCTGCGATCCACTTCGAGCTCGTAACTATCGGGATAAGGACTCTGTCCCTCGTTCATCGAATGATCGCGCTCGACCATAATGAGCCTGCTTTTCTTGTACGCGCGCGTGGTCGTGGTCGGACCGAGAATCGATTCGAACAGTTTTAGCGTCGAACTGTGGATATTACGCGCCATGCCGGCGGCGATTATGCGGGTGTCGCGATGCAGTATCGCGCGCAGCGCGTACAGCTGATGCTCCAGCAGGGCGAGCGTTTTCGGAATCTTGATCAGCACGCAATCCACCGCCACCGACGGCAAATCGATGCCGGAATTGGTCTTTACCTCCTCGGCCGCATAACCGTTCGCCACCAGGTTATCGCGCAGCGCCTGCTGTGCCAGAAACGAATCGTTCCATGAATAAACCGGGTGATCGGCCAGCGCCACCGCGAGCGCGCCAAAGGCGTCATTCAATATCAGCAATTTGCCGTGTCGAGATAACACCTGGATGTCATGCAGATGATTGAGCACAAACTCATCGCCGGCATCCCAGGCCTGCAGGCTGTCATCGCGCGGATTGCGCTGCAGTTCGAATTCGCCCTGCGGCACTAGCAGGGTCCTGTTGGTTTCGACCGGCAGCGGTTTACTCATGACTTCTCGACAAAGGGCAGGGCCAGCATTCCGGGCAGTCGATCGACCTGACGCGCATCGCGAAATTCGGGGATGCCTATCGTCATCCCGTCATGACCCTTTTCCGGCTGATCGATATAGGTGCGGAAAAAACGATCCCACAGGGACAGGTTGAAGCCATAGTTGCTGTTGGTTTCGCGCCGCAGAATCGAATGATGTACCCGATGCATGTCCGGGGTCACCAGCAGGTAACGCAGCGCGCGATCGATCGCGCGCGGCAGGCGGACATTGGCGTGATTGAACATCGCCATGCCGTTCAACAGGATTTCAAAAATGAGCACCGCCAGCAGCGCCGGCCCGAGCAGCAGAATCACCAGCCACTTGACCAGCATGGAAAACACGATTTCCAGGGTATGGAAACGGGAACCCGTCGTCAGATCGATATCGAGATCAGCATGATGCACCCGGTGCAGCCGCCACAATAGCGGCACCCGATGCATCAGCAAATGTTGCAGGTAAATCGCGAGATCCAGCAGCAGCACCGCGACAACGATCTCGAACCAGGCCGGCAAGGACAACAAATTAAACAGCCCCCAGTTCATCTCGCCGACGGAATAGGCGATACCGACCGCCGCCGCGGGAAACAGCAATCGCAGGACGATACTGTTGAGCAACAGCAGCGCCAGGTTACTGCTCCAGCGCTGCAATTTCGAAACCGTCAGTACCCGCCGCGGCGCCACCAACTCCCATAGCAGCATTACGATAAACACGGTCGCAAAGACCCCCAGCCGAAATATGGCTTCGCGTTCGACTAGAAAATTTTCGATACCGTTTTCCATGCTCTGCATTTTCGGGCAAAACTCGTGACATTGACAGCCAAATTAAAAAGGCGCTAAATCGAGCTCCGGCAATAAAAACCAACTGACGATCCGGCGCAGACGATTACAGGAGTAGATCGATGACAGCAACCACAAGTTCACTTGTGGACGCCAGAGGCGTCCCTGTTTCAAACTGCCAGCCCCAGTCCCTCGATGACTACGAAACCGCGCTGCTGCAGTTTCACAGTTACTTCGGCGATCCGACCGAAACCCTCGGGCAAACCCTGGAAGCCGATCCCGAGTTTGTCATGGGGCATATTTTTTTCGCCAGCGCCCTGCTGATGATGAGCGAGCGGCAATACCTGCCGCTGATCCGTGAACATATCGAGCAGGCGGAAGCGCTGGCCGACAAGGCCAACGCGCGCGAAAAGCTGCTGACCCACGCCGCGCGCCAGTGGATGGAAGGGGAATGGTCCCAGGCCAGCCTGACCTGGGACCAGGTGCTGGTCGATTATCCGCTGGATGCAATGGCGCTGCAGCTCGGCCATCTGACCGACTTTCTTCGCGGCGACTGTTTCAACCTGCGCGACCGTGTATGCCGCGTCATGACCAGCTGGGACAAGAGTGTTCCGGGTTATTCCTATATTCTCGGCATGCAGGCCTTCGGTTTCGAGGAATGCAACCAGTATGACAAGGCCGAACTGGTATCGACGACCGCGCTGGAAATGCAGGCGCGCGACCCCTGGGCGGTACACGCGCTGGCGCATGTACTCGAAATGCAGGGCCGCTTCGACGAAGGCAAAATCATGTACCGCGAACGCGAAAACGACTGGGCACCGGATAATGGATTCGCCTTCCACAACTGGTGGCACCTGGCGCTGTACCACGTCGAGCACGAGGATTTTGATGGCGCGCTCAAACTCTACGACGAGCAGATACTACCGGAGGATTCAGACGTTTCGATGCAAATGCTCGACGCCAGCGCGCTGCTGTGGCGGCTGCATCTGCAGGGCGTCGATGTCGCCGCGCGCTGGGAGCGTATCGCGGAGCTGTGGGCCAGGAAAACCGGCATCGAAAACGGCTACTACGCCTTCAATGACCTGCATGCCGTGATCGCCTTTGTCGGCGCGGGACGCTTTGCTGCGGCCAGGGAAGTTCTGGCCGCGGTCGAAACCGCGGCGCAGGAAAATGCCGGGGTGACACGCATGATGGCGCAGGATGTCGGCATCCCGACCTGCCGCGCGATGATCGATTTCGGTGAGCAGCGCTACCAGGATGCGGTGGATCAGCTGTTACCGATTCGCACGCTCGCGCATCGCTTCGGCGGCAGCCACGCGCAGCGTGATATCCTGACGCAGACCCTGATCGAATCGGCGCTGCGCGGCGGCAGTCTGAAACTGGCGCACCACCTGATTAGCGAGCGCAAGCTGCACAAGCCATTCACCCCGCTGAGCCAGCGCTTCGCCGCGAGGCTAGCGAATTAACTCGATAAAGGCAGCGCTGCTGAAATGCTCGAGAATGGCTTCGACATCGGGCGCCGGTGAACGATCTCGCTCAAGCGGTGCTATAACCGGCGCGAAGTAATCGACGACCGCGGCAACGCCGTCACCGGGCCGTTGCTCGCGCAGGCGCACCGCGGTCAGTGCGGCGAGCAGTTCGTAGGCCAGCATGCCCCGGGTTAACTGCGCCATTTCATACAGCCGCTGCAGCACTGGAATCGCCATCGACATGTAGTCTTCCTGCCCGGCCGAGGATTCGCCAGTGTACAGCGAGACCGGTTGCGCCAGCACCCGCAGGCGTGCCGACAGATCGATACTCGCCTTGTGCGTAACCACCAGGCCGGCGTCGAGGCCCGGCCGCGCGGCCAGTTGCGGGCTCAGCCCGGTGTTATCGGCACCGAGCAAACGATGCAGCCGGCGTTCGCTGAGACTGCCGACATGCGCCAGCGCGAGCGCAACATTTTCGGCCTGGTTGACCAGGTGCTGATTGTGAAAGCTGCCCACCGATAACAACGAATCGCCTTCCATCAGCGGATTGTCGCTGTAATCGACCAGGCAATTCTCGATCTGCGCGCGCAATCCCGCCAGCGCATCCAGCAGCGCGGCATGCACCTGCGGCGTGACGCGATAGGAAACCGGTGCCTGCAGGTTGAACGCCGCGATGCGGCTATGGTTCAAATGCCGGCGCAGGCTTTCGATCGTCTTGCCAACGCCCGGCGCGCTGCTGAACCGCGCTACCGCGGGATCGACTGCGTCTTTCGGCGCGGCCAGTCCTTCGATCGCGACCGCGGCAACCAGGTTGGCGAGCGCCATCAACTCATCGAGCCGGTAAAAGACATCCATCGCGAGCGCGGGCGCCGCGCATACCCCGTTGATCAGCGCCAGGCCCTCGCGCCCGGCTACCTCGAAAGGTTTGACCTCGAGCGTCGCGAGCGCATCCTGCGCGGGTCGACGTTGATCGTCAGGCCCATAGACAAAACCTTCACCGATTAGCGCCTGAAACGCATGCGTGTTGGCAATGGCGTCGGCCGCCATACCGTGGCCCAGCGACGGTACCCAGGGGGTGAAATCGTCATTCAGCCGATCGACCAGAAAGCGGCAAAGCGAGCCGCGCACCCCGGATCGCCCGGAGAGAAAATTGACCAGGCGAAATACCAGCATCGCGCGCGCCACCGGTTTGGCGAAGGGTTCGCCAATGGCGGCCGCCCGGGCGCGCAGCATGTTCGCCGGCAACTCCGCCCGCGCCGCGGCGTCAAGCTCGGTGCCGACCATTTTGCCGAGGCCGGTGGTGACCCCGTAGCAGGGAACCCCGCGTTCGATCAGTTCGCCGAAGTGCACATGCCCGGCATCGACCGTGGCCAGCAGGGCTGCTATCGATAGCAAGCGCCTCGCCCTGATAGGCGATACGGTACAGGCTGACCCAGTTGAGGTCGGCGGGTTGGTTTAAGGTGATCATGCGTAAGGCAGGGTATGACCGATGCCGAGCCGGTCGGCCTTGTCCAGCATCGCGGCGCCGAGCGCGATGTCCGAGGTCGACAGCCCGCGATGCCAGAACAGGCAGGTTTCGTCATCGCCTTGCCTTCCCGGAATCCGGTCGGCACAGATTTCACCAAGTTCGCCGTGAATCGATGCGCGCGTGACCCGCCCGCTGTCGACATGCCGGCGCAGGCAGCCGAAAGGCCCGACCAGGCACTGTCCCCAGTCGTCGACGACGATCTTGTCCATGACATCGATGATATCGTCCTCGACCGCGCTCATGGTGCCGTAGGGAATTACCAGCGCGCCCGGTTTGATCCACGCGGTTTTAAACAGGGGCTCAGGCGCGGGCAGCCGCGAGGCCTCGACCAGGATATCGGCGCCGTCGAGGCAGCTTTGCCAATCGGTCGTGACGACGACGGGTTTGCCCAGGTCGGCTTCGAGCTTTGCGGCAAAGGCCGCGCGGCTTTCGGGACGACGCGAATGCACGCGGATTTCGTCGAAATCGAACAGGTGATCGAGCAGCCTGACGTTCCAGTAGGCGGTGCCGCGCGCGCCGATGTGCCCGAGCACGCGGGCGGTGGTCGGCGCCAGGTACTTGGCGCCAATCGCCGTCACCGCGCCGGTGCGCATTTCGGTGATGCCGGTGGCGTCGATCACCGCGCGCGGCTGGCCGGTTTTGCCGTCGAACAGGTTGAGCAAACCGAACTCCGATGGCAGCCCCTGCCGGTAGTTGTCATGAAAATCGCCGACCACCTTGATACCCGCGGTATTGGTGGGTGCAATGTATCCGCGCAACACGTTAAAATGCCCACCGCAGGTTTCATCCGCGACCAGGTGCATGCGCGGCTCGATTACCGTGTCGCCTTCGCCCTGGGCTCGCAGGCTGGTCTCGATCGCGGCGAGAATTTCGTGATCCGTCAGCGCCAGCGCGGCGACATCCGGCCCGCTCAGGTATCGGATTGAAATCGGTTTCATATTCACCATCCTGCCGTCACAAATGGAAATGCATGATTGATTTGACAGCGCTCGATTGGAGTTATACAGGCCCGAATAACAATAAACCAGCTCCGGCATGCTGAACGAAATCCTGATCCTGCTGTTTTTATCGGTGGTCGGCGTCGCCCTGTTCAGACGCCTCGACATCCCGGCGGTGCTGGGTTACCTGGTGGTGGGACTGCTCGCCGGCGACCACGCTTTCGGCCTGATTCAGGATTCACATGCCATTGAGCAGATCGCCGAAATCGGCGTGGTTTTCCTGTTGTTCACCATCGGCCTGGAAGTTTCCATCCCGCGCCTGATCGCGATGCGCAATATCGTTTTCGGGATCGGCGTGGCCCAGGTAATCATCTCCACGCTGAGCACCGTCGCGCTGGGCCTCTGGTTCGGGCTGCCCTGGCAGGCCGCGTTTGCGGTCGGCGGCGCGCTGGCGATGTCGTCCACCGCGATCGTCACCAAGTTGCTAACCGAGCAGTACGAATTGCATCTGCCACACGGCAATATATCGCTGGGGGTACTGCTGTTTCAGGACCTGGCAGTGGTGCCATTCCTGGTGCTGATACCGATTTTTGCCGAGCCCTCGGCGGATTCGTTGTTGCTGCCGATGGGCCTGGCGCTGGTCAAGGGCGCTTTCGCCTTCGCGGTTATCTTCTATGCCGGCCAGTACCTGGTTCGGCCAGCGGTGCGCCTGATCGCCGGTACCCATTCGAGCGAATTGTTTACCCTGTTCATCCTGTTGATCGCGCTGCTGGCGGCCTGGCTCACCTGGCAGCTGGGGCTTTCGCTGGCCATGGGCGCCTTCCTGGCCGGTATCATGCTCGCTGAAACCGAGTATCAGCATCACGTCGAAAATGAAATCAGGCCGTTTCGCGACATTTTAATGGGCTTGTTTTTCATCTCCGTGGGGTCGCAGTTCGACTGGCACATTATCCTCGACGAAGCCCTCAAGGTCGCGATTTTGACCCTGGGGCTGATTGCCGGCAAGGGCATCGCGATCATGCTGATCACCCGGCTGGCCGGTTACCCCGCCGGTATCGCCGTGCGCGCCGGTATCCTGCTGGGCCAGGGCAGCGAATTCGGCTTCGCGCTGCTGGCGGTTACCATCACCAGCGGCCTGCTGAGCCTGGAGCTCAGTCAACCCATCATCGCGGCGATCATCCTCAGCATGGCCATTTCGCCGATGCTGATTCGTCACAATGAAGCCATCGCCAGCCGCTTTGCCCCGGGATATGCCGCCAGCGTAAGCCAGAATGAAACCAGTATCGAGGAAGCCTGCAGGAACCTGCAGGGCCATGTATTGCTGTGTGGCTTCGGGCGCACCGCGCAAAACCTCGCCCAGTTTCTGAAACGCGAGGGCATCCCGTTTATCGCGCTTGAAATCGATACCGAGATCGTCACCGAGGCGCGCGAAGCTGGTGAACCCGTATTTCTCGGCGACAGCAGCAACCCCGAGATTTTGCGCCTGCGCCGCGATCGACAGCGCGCGCGTGCTGGTGATTTCCTTTACCGAGATCAAGGCCGCCGAGCATATCGCGCAGGCCGTCAGGGAGCTGCGTCCCGATGTGCCGCTGATCATCCGTACCCGCGACGACCGCCATCTCGAGCGCCTGCTCGAATGCGGTGCCGACGAAGTGATTCCGGATACGGTCGAGTCGAGCATGATGCTGGCGCGACATACCCTCGCCGCGCTGGGAGAGGATCCGCACTCGATCGAGGAAATGCTCGATGAAGCACGCGAGGGACACTACGCCAGGGTGCGCGCATTCTTCCACAGCATCGAAGATGTTGACCTGCAGACGGCGGACCATCATCATCTGCACAGCATCGAAATACTGTCGCGCTATCATGCGCATCGGGCGCAGCATCGGATCCTTGAGATGCCTGGGGCGGATCAGGGTAATCGGGCTGCGCCGTAACGGCGTGACCAGCGACAATCCGCTACCCGAAGTTGAATTCAAAACCGGTGACGTGCTGATTATCGAGGGTCACCCGGACGATATACAGGCGGCGGAAATCGAAATCATGTCGGGACTTTAAGAGCGCAATGGCAGACGACGAAACAGAAACGCAGCGTGAACTGGAATGGCAGCTACGGGTATCGCCACGCGCACGCTACGCCAAGTTGCTGATTAAACCCTATGGCGGGCTCGAAGTCGTAATTCCGCCACGCTTCCCGCGCGGCGAGATCCCATTCCTGGTCGCCAAACACGCTGACTGGGCGCGGCATCAGCTCGACAAGCAGGCCCGGCTGAGACAGTCGATCCGCCTGCCGCAGCATCTCAACCTGGCCTTCGACAACAGTTCGACCCCGGTGCGTTATGCCAACCAGTCGCTGGCATTCAATTTCGACCTGTTCAGTGATATGTCGCCGCAACATATCGTCATCGAGGGCGACTCCCAGCAGGAACAGATTACTGCACTACGCGCCTGGATACGGCGCCGGGCGCGCGAATTGTTTCCGCCGATGCTGCGCCGGGTATCGCAGCAGACCGGGCTCGATTTCAATCGCGTCACCATCCGCAGTCAGAAAACCCGCTGGGGCAGCTGCTCGAGTCGCGGCCATATCAGCCTCAACGATCAGCTGCTGTTTCTACCGGCGCAAACCGTCGAGTACCTGATGATTCACGAGCTGTGCCATACCCGCCATCTCAATCATTCACGCAACTTCTGGCAGCTGGTGGAAAGCCGCTGCCCCGATTACCGCGACCACGAAAAGCTGCTCGGCCGTTCACGCAACCTGGTGCCCGAATGGTTCCTGATGGATTTGTATAGCTGACCCGGTGATTGCGGAGCTAAATATCAAATACCTGGTAAAGATCTTCTCTGGCTAAATCCAGCTAGACCGATCAGTGCTGTACCGAAAAGCCAGACTGCAGCCGGGACAGGCACGACGGAGGTGGCAAGCTCTCCATCGAGGCGAAAAAAGTCAAAGGCAATTAAATCTCCGCCGATTTCTCTACCGAAACCCACATCAAGTGCCAAATTGAGTATGACCTGCTGAGCCAGGTTGGCCTCGACAATCTGCTCAGCTGTCAATGCAAAGGTTCGCAGCGAGGATTCCGAGAAATTTCCCGGCGTCCCAAAGTCAATATTGACGCCGTTGATGCTGGCACTAATATAATTTTCAACCTGGTAATCGAGAACATCAACCTCGAGTAAACCTGACACCAGTGTGCCTGAGAAAGGAAATACCACCGATGCACTACTCGACGCGCGTGAATCATCGCCTTCATTTTCGAGACTATCAAATAGCGCCGGATTAAATGGGAAAAGTGGATCTACCAGAGTCGGGAAAATGAATGTGTAAAGATCAGTGAGTTGCGCTCCGTTTGATGATCCTGCTTCATCAGTTTCGCGCCGATCGAATATATCGCCTTGCTGAAATTGGGTAATAACCGATCCGTCCCCACTATCCGGGATACCCGCTCCGAACCCATCGTTATCACCGATCCAAATGCTGATCGGCGCGGCAACTGCCGTACCCACCATCATTTGTAAAAGTATCGCGGGAAGAACAAATTTTTGCATACTGATTTCTCCTAATCCATTGGTTTCAAGGGGGCTATTCTCCGAAAATAGAGGGTTTACCGAGTGCCAGCCACCTTTGTTGCCCTCACCTGATTTAGTTTTTTATCGCGGTAACGATATGAGCCGGTGATCTAAACTCGACCCTGCCATCGCTCAGGACGAATTCCTGCAGTGATTCATATGCATTCTTTAGCAATAAATCGTACTGATCATCATCCAGCACGCCGGCGAGGGTCCAACCTCTAACATCGGTATGCATCCAGGCTTCGATGGAAGAGAACCTTGCGACGCCGTCGACAGTATTAATCGACACGTTAGATAAACCGACACCATCAAACAGGCCTCTTAGAATTGCGATATCACCCAACACATAGGGGCTGCGCAGGCTTTCGGCGATAGCTGCTCCAAATAGCCGATCCAGTAGCATGGATGCCGCGGCATACCCCGGGGTATTTTCGAGACTATCCCAAACCGCGACCGAGAGAGGCCGCCCGCGTTTCAATACTCTGACCATTTCCCGTATCGCCTGTTTGCGATCTTCAAAGAACATCAACCCAAACTGGCTTACTACCGCATCAAAGCTGTTGTCTGCGAAAGGCAAGGATTCCGCCTCACCCTGTCTCCAGTGGATTGATGGCGCCTTGCGACCAGCAACATCCAGCATACCCTGATTTTTATCGAGTCCGGTAATCTTGCCGGCAGAGCCGACACGGGCTGCCAACTCCCTGGCTAGCACTCCGGTGCCGCAGGCGACATCCAGTACATGTTGATCTTTTTTAACCTCTGCAGCTTCGGCAACGGGACCAGCCCACCGCTGGAATAAAGCGGGCACAAAGAACTCCTCGTAAACATCGGCTGCACTGCGGTTAACCTGTCCGGTATCTATGAATTTTGCCAGCGCCATGACGATTCCTCTCAGTGGGTGAATTCAGAAACCGTACTATCGCAGTTGAACCCGCCCCCGGTTAAGAGGCAAAATAGACAGAACCGGTTGTATTCTGCCATGCTTAGGGGGCGGTTCAAGTGTCTGATATCAAGGTTAGTCTGCTGGTAATTCCTGAGGCCGATCCGTCTTCTCTAACCGGGTTGTATACCGTTTTAAACCTGTATAAGAACGTTGTTCCTGAAACGGTCTCCTTTAACGCCGAGTTCGTTGCGCCTGCGGCTGTGGTTGAGACTGCTGATAACACTAGCCTCATCGTCCAAACCAGGCTGGGATTACCGATTCCGGTACAGACCAAGATGGAAGACATTACGCGAACCGATGTCCTAATCATTCCATCATTGTTCACGGATGCCGAAGGGGAGTGGCATAGTGGTAATTACCCAGCCGTCATCAAATGGATGCAGCTTTTACATGCGCAGGGAACCCTCATATGCTCATCATGCACGGGCGCCTTACTATTGGCAGAGACCGGACTGCTCGATGATCGCGAGGCAACCCAGCACTGGGCGTTTGAAAGGACCTTCCGCCGCAATTTTCCCAAGGTCAAACTTAACACTGCAAAGGTTCTGGTGACTTGCGGCGATGGTGACAGTATTGTCATGTCGGGCGCGTCTGCAGCCTGGCACGATCTGCTGCTTTACCTGATCGCCAGACATGCCGGTCCCGCCGCCGCGCGATCGATTGCCAAGTTCTTCCTGTTGCAATGGCACAGCGACAGCCAGGCACCTTACATAGTTTTCCACGAGAATACCCAACACGATGATACGGCGATCCTGACTGTCCAGAACTGGCTTCGTGAAAACAGCCATGAGCGACATCCGGTGGAAACCGCGATACAACTATCAGAGCTTCCAGAGCGCAGCTTTGTGCGCCGCTTTCGTAAGGCGACCGGTCTTACACCGATCGCTTACGTGCAGCATCTGCGGGTAGAAGCCGCCAAGCATTCACTCGAAACAACGTCTGAAACTGTGGATGAGATCAGCTTTAAAGCAGG
Organism: uncultured Gammaproteobacteria bacterium; assembly: GCA_963768295.1. Classification (GTDB taxonomy): domain Bacteria; phylum Pseudomonadota; class Gammaproteobacteria. The sequence continues at coordinate 20,061 of CAVYHN010000046.1, forward strand.
ATATGAAGATCCGGCATTCTTTCGACGGGTCTTCAAGCGCATTACCAGTCTTACACCGAGCGCCTACCGCCGAAAATTCTGTATTATCGGGGTTGCTCCATCGGAATAAAAATCAGCCTCAGCCCAGGATCTAGTTCCTCAGCTCCTTCCATGTCATTTTTCCTGAGCAACTTCTCGGTGCCTGCGGTTGGATTTAACCCGAATTCGAGCTAAATCAGGATGACCAAAACGACGCTGCCCGGGTTGCTACTGCGGCAGGCTGCGCTGCATGTACTTGATTTTATTTTCGATCAGCAGGTTCTTGGCGCGGGACAGGCTGGTTTCGCTGGCGAAGGGTCCGAGCTGCACGCGGTGCCAGGTTTCGTCATTGACCACGGCGGATTTGATCCTGGCCTCCAGCCCGAGGAGGGCCAGCTGGGCTTTCAGGCTATCGGCCTCGTCCGTGCTCTGGAACGAGCCGACCTGCAGGATCGACTGGTCCACCGCTTCCTTGTTGATGCTCGGATTTTCGATCGCGTCGCGGTCTTCGTCGGAAATCGGAATTTCGACCTCGCGCTTTGGCAGCACCGAGTAAAAATCGATGGTCGGCTTGTTCTCACTGCCGCTCTCCGCCTGCTCGCGGCTGTTACCGGCGCCGCTGCTGACGATCTTTTGATCGAGGAACAGGATGAAAGCCACGAAGGACAGCAGCAGCAAAAATAAAAGAACCCATACCCAGGGTGATGTCGACTGTTTTTGCGCCATTTTCGCTACATTTTTTCCGGCGCCGAAACGCCCATCAAACCGAGCCCGTTGCGCAACACCTGCCCAATCGCCGCCGCCAGCGTGATGCGCGCATCCCGCAGCTCGATATCATCGACGATGAACTGGTGGGCGTTATACCAGGAGTGAAAGTGGTTAGCGAGATCGCGCAGATAATTCGCCACCAGGTGCGGTTCACGGCGCCTGGCTGCAGACGCCACCTGTTCGGGAAACAGGCTCAAATGTTTGATCAGCGCCTGTTCGTGCGCATTGTCGAGGCGCGACAGGTTGATCTGCTGCGTTGCAATTTCGAGACCCTTGTCGGCACACTGCCGCCTGACGCTGCAAATGCGCGCGTGCGCGTACTGCAGGTAATAAACCGGGTTATCGCTGGACTGCTCACGCGCCAGGTCGAGGTCGAAGTCCATATGCTGCTCGGCCTTGCGCATCACGTAAAAGAAACGCGCGGCATCCTGGCCGACGTCTTCGCGCAACTGCCTGAGCGTGACGAACTCGCCTGAGCGAGTGGACATCGCGATCCTGGCGCCGTTTTCGAACAGGTTGGCAAATTGCACCAGCTGAATCTCGAGATCATCGGCGTTATAACCCAGCGCGCTCAACGAGGCCTTGACCCGGGCGATATAGCCATGGTGGTCGGCGCCCCAGATATTGATCACCTTGTCGAAACCGCGGTCGAACTTGTCCATGTGGTAGGCAATATCGGAGGCGAAATACGTGGTCTGACCATTGTCACGGCGCACGACGCGATCCTTTTCGTCGCCGAATTCGGTGGAGCGAAACCAGAGTGCGCCGCCCTGTTCGTAGACATGGCCGTTATCCTGCAGCCGCGTGATGGCCTGTTCGATCAAGCCCTCGTCGCTCAACGAGCGTTCCGAGAACCAGCGATCGAAATCGACCCCGAAGGCATGCAGGTCGTTGCGGATGACGTCGACCAGGGTGTCCAGTGCCAGATCGAAGACGGTGCCATAAGCGTCCTCGCCGAGCAGGCCGTGGGCGTTGGCAATCAGGTGATCGATATGTTTTTCCTTGTCACCGGCGGGGGCGTCTTCAGCGACATCGGCGAAGACCTGCGCCGCGGGTCGGCGGAAACGTTCGCCATTTTCACGATGCAGGGTCGCGGCGATATCCCAGACATAGTCTCCCAGGTAGCCATTGCTGGGGAAGACGATGTCCTCCCCGCAGAGCTCGAGGTAACGCAGCCAGGTCGAGGTACCGAGTATATGCATTTGCCGGCCGGCATCGTTGACGTAGTATTCCCGCTGCACTTCGTAGCCGACAAATCCCAGCAGATTTGCCAGGGTGGCGCCGTAGGCGGCGCCGCGCCCGTGACCAACGTGCAGTGGGCCGGTGGGATTCGCCGAAACAAACTCGACCTGGATCCTGCTGCCCTGCCCGAGACTGCTGCGACCGAAATTATCGGCCTGCTCGAGAATCGAGTTGATTACCGACTGGCTCGTGTTGCTGGCAACGAAGAAATTGATGAATCCCGGACCAGCGACTTCAACCTTTTCGATGCTGTCGGCGGCGGCAATCCTGTCGGCAATCAGCTGTGCGAGATCACGCGGCGGCATGCCGGCCGGTTTTGCCAGCATGAGCGCGATATTCGACGCATAGTCACCCTGGCTCGGATCCTTCGATGAGGTTACCTGGATATTGCTGCCGAGCTCTGACGGAATCTGCGAAGCCTGCTCAAGCTCGTGCAGAGCCTGCGCGATCAGATCGTTGATGGTTTGTTTCAAGGACTAAAACCCGCACCCGGGTGGGAAAATCGATCGAGGGATTTTACCCGAGCCGGTCAGCCGGAGCCACCCATCATTTCAGTATAAAGACCAGGCGCGTGGATTTTTTATTCATGCTGATGTTTCGCCAGCAGGCTTTCCGATGGGGACGACAGGCGGTCAGGCTTTGAACGACTAAACCCAGGGCGGCCGCGGCACTTTTTTGCGGGAAAAAATATGCCGCGCCCACCGTGGCTTGCGACTGCTCGTTACTGGAGTCAGGAAGACCTGCCAGGGTAGCTTCGATCGCCCGCACCCGGGTGACAGGTTTCCGTCCATCTCGACAATCTGTCATAGCGCGGCTTGACCCGATGCGTCGGGCCGGCGGGATCCAGTTTAGTCGGGACTGTCGGCGTGATTCTGGATCCCGCGGTTGGGTGCAGGGATGCACCCATGCCGGATGCGCCGGGAGCGTAATCCGGCCTAAGCCGCGGGATGACAGGGAGTCGCGGGATGAGAGATTGCGCCCGGGCTAGAGATCGTAGGCATCGACGTCGATGCTCCAGCTGACGCGCGCCGTGCTCGGCAATTCTTCGACTGCCGGCATCACCTGGCTAAGCACCGAACGCAGCGCCTGGTAGTCCTGCGCGAGCAGGCACAGTTGCGCGCGATAACGGCCGATGCGGCGCGTCATCAAGGCCGGCATCGGTCCGACGCAGGTTAGCGTATCGAAGCGTTTAGCGGTTGCCAGCTGCGTCCTGATTTGTTCGAGTTTTTCCAACGCGTTCTTGAGTTCGATCGCGTCGGCGCGAAACATGACGGCCCTGGCATAGGGTGGGAATCCGAAATCACGGCGCTCCTGCAGCAGGTCGTCGGCAATCTCGCGGTAGCTTTGTCGCAGCAGCGCCTGCATCAACGGGTGTTCTGGAAACCGGGTCTGCAGGACAGCCTCGCCCTCGCGATCGCCGCGGCCGGATCGCCCCGACACCTGGAACAGGGTTTGCACCAGGCGCTCGCTGGCGCGATAGGAGGCGCTGAACAGCGCCTGGTCGGCATCGAGCACGACACTCAGGGTAATCGCCGGGTAGTCGTGGCCCTTGGCTATCATCTGCGTGCCGATCAGGATGCAGGGCTCGCCGCTCTGCAACTGCTGCAGGCGAGCTTTGAGCGCTTCGCGGGACCCGATCACGTCGCGATCGATGCGCACAATCGGCGTTTGTGGATAGCGCTGTTGCAGTCCCTGTTCGAGCTGCTCGGTGCCGATGCCGTAATGTTTGACTTCAGCGTGGCCGCATTCGGGGCAGACCTCGGGCACGGACTGGCTGAAGCCGCAATGATGGCACAACAGGCTATGCACCGACTGGTGCAGCGTCAGGCGCGCATCACAATGCTGGCATAAGGCCTGCCAGCCGCATTCATGGCACATGACGATCGGCGCATAACCGCGCCGGTTCAGGTAAATCAGCACTTGTCCCGCGGCGGCCAGATGTTGCTCGATACGCTCGAAAATGCGCGCGCTGCAGCCAAAGTCGAAGCGGCTGTTGCGCACGTCTATCAGCTCTATTGAGGGCGGTGGAAAAGGCGTTGGGCGACGATCGAGCAGATAGCGGTAATAGGTGTCACGCGTGCAGTTCCTGATGCTCTCCAGCGACGGGGTCGCCGAGCCGAGCACGATCGGAATATCGAGCATTTGCGCGCGCTTGATGGCGACATCGCGCGCGTGGTAGCGAATGCCGTCTTCCTGGCGATAGGAGTGATCATGCTCTTCGTCGATGATGATCAGACCCAGGTTATCGCATTGCGAGAACAGGCTGGAGCGGGTGCCGAGCATGATACTGGCCTCGCCGCGGCGAAACCGGTCCCAGGCCTGGTAGCGTTGAAATTCGGTCAGGCCCGAGTGCGAGATCGCGAAGCAGTTGCCAAAACGCTGATTGACGCGCTCGATCAACTGGTTGGTGAGGCCTATTTCCGGCACCAGGTAGATGACCTGCATGCCGGCATCGAGGCGCAGCTGAATCAGGCGCAGGTATATCTCGGTTTTACCGCTGCCGGTTATACCGTCGAGCAAATGCACGGCAAAGCTATCCATCCGCGGTTCGATTTCGCCCAGAATTTGCGCCTGTTCGGGGCTTGGCTCGGGCAGTTCGCTCGCGGGTGGCGGGCCGGTAATACGCTCCATCCACTCCCAGCGCAGGATCTTTTTATCCTCCAGCGCCTTAACCACGGGGTGCCAGTTGGGATTGATATGCTTGAGCTCGAGCGCGGTCAGCCCGGATTGCCGCGCCAGCATGGCCTGGCAAATTTCAAACTGACGCGGAGATCGCTGACGCAGATTTTCGATTTGCGCGGCATCGGATGTGACCAGCCGCCAGCATTTAACCCGGGTCGAGCTGTGCTGGCGGGCGCCGCGCAGATAGCCTGGCAGGCACTGAAACACGACCTCTCCCAACGGCTGCAGGTAGTACTCCGACATCCATTGCGCCAGCGACAGCATATGAGCGTCGAGCACCGGCTGCGGATCGAGGCGCTCCTGCACCGGCTTGATTCGCGCGGGATCGTATTCACTGGTTAGACTCGCGCCGAGCAGCACTCCGGTGCGCGTGCCGTTGGTGAAGGGTAAGCGGTAGCGGGTCCCCGCCATCACCGGATAATCTTCCGGCAGTGCGTATTCGAACACGCGGTATAGCGGCAGCGCGATGGCGAAGCGGGCAAAACGGGGTTGCGGCACGCGGGTTACTCTAGCCCGGATGATTCATGCAGGGAGCGCGGCCCCGCAGGGGCGAGGCGCATGGACGCGTCGAGCATTTCGTTCAGGTACGAACTGTTCCCTGGTAATTTTTTGAAAGTTAGGTTGAATCCTTTGCCATTCATAACATTTTTCAAGAGTTTGTACCGCCTTCGTGAAGCATTCGGGCTTATTGAAAGCTGAATCATACTCGAATTACGGGTCACGCTCAGCCGCATAAATGCGCAAAAGTCACGTTTCACTTAGCCCACTTTGTTAAAGTGGTTTCGAGTAAGTGATTGCTAAATTATTAAGAAATGGTAACAAATGGATTTATCCACATTTTCTGTGGATAAGTCTGTGCATGAAATGCAGACAAAGTGCTGCGAGCCGCATTCTTGCTGGTCATCGATTAGATTGTTCATTTTTTCATCGTTTTTATTTATCCTTATATTTCAATAGTTTACGAGAGCTGATTAAATTTTGATCGCTATTCAGGGTTATAATCAGGGTCAGACTGTAATTGTCGATCTGACATGTGTATATCTTAACCCTGTCAAGCGTCTCCCAATATTTTTTTGAATAAATATATTAATTGAAAAATGATTTTTGATAATTTATATAAATAGTTGTTATGCGAAGAAACTTTTGCCCCGGTATTCCCAGTGACATTGCCAGTCGCGCCGATTAAACTGACCGCGTTTTTTGTCCCGAGTGAACGCAATGCCCTCCAGAACCGCGGTACTTCTGACCAACCTGGGTACGCCTGACACCCTCGAGCGCAGCTCGGTAAAACGTTTCCTGCGCGAATTTCTGTCCGATCCGCTGGTCGTCAGGCTCCCGCGGATCTTCTGGCTAGCGTTACTGCACGGCATCATCCTGCCACTGCGCAGCGGCAAAACCCTGCAGGCCTACAGCCGCGTCTGGAGCGAGGAAGGATCGCCACTGCTGGCCTATTCCAACCGCCAGCGCGCGGCGCTACAGCAAAAACTGCTGGAGCAGGCCCACGTCGACCTGGCCATGCGCTACGGCAATCCTTCCTACCCTTCGGTACTGCGCTTGCTGCGCGACGCGGGTGTCGAAAAGCTGGTGGTGCTGCCGCTGTATCCGCAATACTCGGTGACGACCACCGCTACCAGCTACAAACACCTGATTAACACGCTCAGGGAACTGGACTGGAAGCCGAGGCTCGAATTCATCGGCTACTATCCCGAGCATCCGGCCTATATCGACGCGCTTGCCGAAGCGGTGCGCGAGCACTGGCAGCGGGGGCAGCGACATTTGCTGATGTCGTTCCACGGCTTGCCGCAGGCCAATATCGATCGAGGCGACCCCTACCAGTCGCAGTGCGAAAAAACCGCGGCCCTGCTGGCGGCGAAGCTCGGATTAAAGGCGTCCGACTGGTCGATCGGCTACCAGTCGCGCTTCGGCAAGCAGACCTGGATCCAGCCCTATACCTCGGACGTTCTGCACGCGCTGGTCAAGGACGGCATCAAGTCGGTTGACGTGATCTGCCCGGGCTTTTCGTCTGATTGCCTCGAAACCCTGGATGAAATCGAAGTCGAGTACCGCAACGAGTTTCTCGAGCTCGGCGGCGAGGAATTCGATTACATCCGGGCGCTGAATGACCGGCCCATGCATATCGACATGATGCAGGAGCTGGTCCAGCCTTATCTGGGCAGCGAAGATATCCCGGACCCGGATTGAATTATTGTCGATCGGCGGGATCTATAAACACTTCAGGCGACAGCGCTCGCCCACAACGACATAGAGTTCTGAATCATGTTTGAATCGTTCTTTCCCAGACCCAAGATATTCTTTCTCTCGGTTGTCATCTATGCCGGCCTGTGCAGTTTCGGCTGGTACAGCTTCAACGTACAGATTGGCGAATTTCTCGGTTTCGATCTCTCCCCGTCGAAACCCGTCATCGGGATTGGGCACTTCGTAACCAACTCCTTCCTGCTGTTTTATCTCTACTACCTAACCTGTTGCGGGCTGTTCGCGGCCTTCTGGTTCAAGGCGGCTCCACATCCCTGGCAATGGTGGTCAATCGTCGGCTCGATGCTGATCCTGTTCTCCACTTATTTTTCGGTCCAGGTATCGGTGGCAATCAACAACTGGCGTCGGCCTTTTTTCGACCTGGTGCAACGCGCCCTGGGTAACTCGGCATCACAGGAGGGCGACACGATCGAGATCGTCAAGCAACAAGACGCCATCCTGTCAGATACCGCCGGGATGTATGAGCTCATCCTCATATTTGCCGAAATCGCTTTCCTCGCTATTTTCGTTTACGTAATGACCAGGTTTTTCGTCAGTCATTTCATCTTTCGCTGGCGCACGGCAATGAACGACTACTACACCGGCCAATGGAAAGTAGTCCGCAATATCGAGGGCGCATCGCAGCGCATACAGGAAGACACCATGCGCTTTGCCAGCATCATGGAAGACCTCGGCGTATCAATAGTAGATGCCGTGATGACCCTGTTTGCGTTTCTGCCGGTATTGTGGGCGCTGTCGGTGCATGTAACCGAGCTGCCCCTGGTCGGGGTTATTCCCCACCCGCTTTTCGTCGCGGCGCTGTTATGGGCCATATTCGGCACCGGCCTGCTGGCTATCGTCGGCATCAAACTACCCGGATTGTTTTTCAAAAACCAGCGTGTCGAGGCCGCTTTCCGCAAGGAACTGGTCTACGGCGAGGATGATGAAACCCGCGCGCAACCGCCGACGCTGAAGGAGTTGTTTGCCAACGTGCGTAAGAACTACTTCAGAATTTACTTCCACTACATGTATTTCAACGTTGCGCGCATGCTTTATATCCAGGCCGACAATATATTCGTCTACATTCTGCTGGTACCGACGATTGCCGCCGGCGCGATCACCTTTGGTATCCTGCAACAAATTCTGACCGCATTCAGCCAGGTCAGTAATTCGTTCCAGTACCTGGTGAATTCCTGGACGACGATCATCGAGCTGCTGTCGATTCACAAACGCCTGGCATCCTTCGAGGCCGCGATTCGCGACGAGCCGCTGCCGGCTATTGATCAACTAGCCACGTGACTATGAATACCTTGCCTTTGCCCGCTGGTTAGTAGATAGATATGTGCCTGATCCTGTTTGCTTATCGCCAGCACAGGGATTACCCGCTGATCCTGATCGCCAACCGCGACGAGTACTACGCGCGCCCGACCCGCGACGCGCACTGGTGGGACGAGGCGCCGGTGTTCGCCGGACGCGATCTCGAAGCCGGCGGCACCTGGCTCGGCATCAGCCGAGGCGGTCGCTTCGCCGCGGTGACCAACGTGCGCGAACCGGGCGGCATGAAACCCGGTAGAAAATCACGCGGCGCGTTGACGCAAAACTTTCTATCAGGCGATGCGACGCCCAAAGCTTACCTGCAGGAGCTGACGCCGCATGACCGGGATTACGCCGGATTCAACCTGCTGCTGGGCGATGACCAGGGATTCTGGTTTCACTCCAACCGCGATCACGGCGTTCGCCGCATCGATCCCGGGATCTATGGCATTAGCAATGGCACTTTCGACGAACCCTGGCCCAAGCTCAGCTCCGGTAGACGGGAACTCGTGGCGCTACTGGAGGGCGAAGTCATCGCTGCCGAGTTGATGGAAATCCTGACCGACCACCAGGTTGCCGCGGATCACGAACTGCCGCAAACCGGGGTTGCGCTCGATATCGAGCGCATGCTGTCGAGCCGCTTCATCCGCTCGCCTGAATACGGCACGCGCGCCTGTACCGTGCTGACCATTGACCGGCACGATCGCGTCGATTTCAGCGAACAGAACTTCCGCGACGCCGAGCATGCCGGCGACCTGCGCCACGAAACCTTTACCCTCGAAACAACAACCTAGATTTTACTCAGAGTAAAATTTAGAAAGCCTGACTCCAGCTGATCCTGCAGCCCGGCGACTTCGCCATTTTCGACAATCAGCGCATACTGCACGGACGCAGCGATTTGACGATAAACGGCCAACGCTGGTTACAATGGGTCCAGATCGAACGCGGTGACTTCCATTCCAGCCTGCGCATCTTCGCCGACCGGCTGGGGATCCCGCGCGACGCCAATCCATTACTGCAGGGCGCTTACGGTTGATGCAAACCAGATTGAGGTTGTTATGAAAGTATTGCTTGTCACCGGCAGCAGCCGCGGAATCGGCGCCGAAATCTGCCGCCAGGCGGCCGCCGATGGCTGGAAGGTTTGCATCAACTACGCAACATCGGAGGAACAGGCCGATCGCGTCGTCGCTGAAATACGCCAGCAGGGCGGCATTGCGATCGCGCTGCAGGCAAACGTCGCCAACGAAGACGAGGTCATCACCCTGTTCGAACGCATCGACCTGGAACTCGGGCCCCTGACCGGGCTGGTCAACAATGCCGGCGTCAACGGTGGCGGCACCCGTGTCGATGAAATGGAGGTCGCTATCTCCAGAAACCTGTTCGACATCAACATCCTCGGCGCTTTCATCTGCGCCAAGCATGCGATCAGGCGCATGGCCAAACGCCACGGCGGTAACGGCGGTGCGATCGTCAACGTCTCCTCGGCGGCGTCGAAACACGGCGGACCCTTCACCTATATCGACTACGCCGCGTCGAAGGCCGCGCTGGACACATTTACCATCGGCCTGGCGAAGGAGCAGGCCGACCAGGGGATACGTGTCAACTGCCTGCGTCCGGGCGTGACCATGACCGAGATCAGCGCCGATTACGCCCAACGGCATCCCGAATGGCTCGAGTGGGTATTGCCGCAGGTGCCGCTGGGACGACCGGCCGAGGTCGCCGAAATCGCCAATGGCGCCATGTTCCTGCTATCCGACAAATCCTCCTATGCCACCGGCGCCATCCTCGACGTCTGCGGCGGCTGGGCCAGCCCGTAGTCCACATACAATTTCGATAACAGGCGCGCAAAGCAGCTCCCGACCGACAACCGAAAGCTCTGCTCGTGACTGACTGGGTGGCCTGCGGCTTCCCGGATAAGGGCTAAATTCGAAATGGATGAGGCAATACCTGATGACAATCTTTAGCTGGTGCCGGAATAAACTCAAACCCGGGATTAAATACCAAACAGGGATTTGGCGTTGCGGTTGAGGCTGGCGGCGAGGTCCTCGGCTTCGCACTGGCGCAATTCGGCCATGGTTTGCAGGTGCTCAACGATAAACGCCGGCTCATTATCCGCGCCGCGATGACCGGCACCGGGCTGATCGGGCGCGTCGGATTCAAGCAGCAGCGCATCGTCGGGCATGGCCGCAACCACGGCGCGCAGCTTGCGGGCTCGCTCGAAACTCACGCTGGCCGCGATGCCGAGCTTGAAGCCGAGGTCGTATAATTGCTGCGCCTGCTGCTGGCTGCCGGCAAAACTGTGCACCACGCCGGCCCGGGTCGCATGTTTGCGTAACAGGCTGATCACGTCATCCATGGCCCTGCGCGCGTGCACGATAACCGGCAGGGCGTGATTATTGGCCAGTTGCAGTTGTTCGATAAACAATTGCCGCTGCCATTTTTCATCGGCACGCGAATGATAAAAGTCGAGCCCACACTCGCCAACCGCCACCGGCCGCTCCCGGGCAAGCCATTCGTCGAGTTCGCGTAAATGATTGAGCTGGTGCTGCTCGACAAACCAGGGATGCAACCCATAGGCGGGATATAACCCGTCGGCTTGCGCGCATACCTGTTTGAGTTTATCCCAGCGATTCGCGGTCGTCGCCGGAACTACCATGGCGCTAATTCCCGCCGCGGCTGCCCGCGCGAGCACGTCGTCACGCTGCGCGTCGAAGCGGTCGTCGTCCAGATGGCAATGACTGTCAATCAATTGCATGCGGCGGTTCCAGTTTGATAGGGGCAAAGCCAGGCCTGAAATAGTCGGCAAGCTGCGCGCTACCACTGGCGGCGGCCTCGACAAAATCGAGAAAATCCAGTGGCCCCAGCCGCTGCCGGCTGGCATATTCGCCACAGACGTGAAGCTCGACTCCCTCGGCGCTCAAGCGCGCCAGCTCGCGCATGGCGGGTTTATCGTGCAATGCCGTGGGCTTCATCTTGCGTGACGACGTTGCAACAAATCAATGATAATCGGCGTGAGTATGATTTCCATCGCCATCCCCATCTTGCCGCCGGGCACGACTATGGTATTGCGGCGGGACATGAAGGCACCGCTGATCATCGACAGCAAATTGGTAAAGTCGGTGTTGCGGATATCCGGCTGGCGAAAGCGGATCACGACGAAACTCTCATCGAGGGTCGGGATATCGCGCGCAATAAACGGATTCGAGGTGTCCACCGTGGCAACGCGCTGGAAATTGATATCGGTTTCGGAAAATTGCGGCGTGATGTATTTAACGTAGTCGGGCATGCGCCGTAAAATACTATCGACGACCTCGTCCTGACTATAACCGCGCTCGGCGCTGTCGCGATGAATCTTCTGGATCCATTCGAGATTGACCACCGGCACCACGCCGACCTTGAGATCGACGTAACGCGTCATATCGACCCCGGCGGTTTTCACCAGCCCATGCAGGCCCTCGTAAAACAGTAAATCGGTATCAGGCTCTATGTCTTCCCAGGGCGTAAATTCGCCCGCGCTGAATTCAATGCCGAGACGCTTGCCATGCTGCTGCGCTTCTTCATCGTTGTGCAGGTAAAATCGTTTCTGCCCACCACCGGTTTCGCCGTAAGTACGAAACAACTGCTCGAGTTTTTCAAACTGGTTGGCCTGTTCGCCGAAATGGCTGAGCCTGACACCGGACCGACTGGCTGCTTCCATTTCCCGCGACATGCCGGCGCGATCGTAACGATGAAAGCTATCGCCCTCGATTACGACCGACTTGATATTCTGCCGATGGAAAATCGATTCCAGCGCTTTTTTGACGGTCGAGGTACCGGCGCCGGAGGAGCCGGTGATGACAATGACTGGGTGCTTTCTCGACATGCTGCAAACTCCGCCCCTGGCTGGAGCCTCGATTCTAGCCTGTTTTATGTCCCCCGGCGACGGCCAGGAGAGCGTTCGGCTTTGTAGCTGCTGGTAATATTGTGTACACTATTTTGGATATTCCTGTCTCGTCTCGTCAGCGCTAAAATTCTTTGGCACTACTTGATTCAAACAGAACTACAGCACAGATTCAGGAACCGGCAGCTGCGACAATGCCTGCTGGTATTTTGTTATTGAGGATTCGACCAACAGTTGAGCAGATTATCGAGAATACTCAGGGCCAGGCTTAAAAAAGTTCGGCTCAAAAAACTGCGCAGCACCAAATGGTTAGCCGGGATAATCTTTGTCGTGCTGGGCTGGTACGTTTCTGGCCTTGCGCCCAGCACCGAAGTCGCCTGGGTCACCGGCTTACTGTTTTTCACGATTTATCTTTTCATTTTCGAAATCGTCAAGGTCGACGAGGCGGCGGTTACCATCATGGTGCTGCTCGGCGTGTCGTCACTGCTGGCACCGGCCATGGGCCTCGAACAGGGTCTGGTCGACACCCACCACCTGTTCGACGGCTTCGCCAGTAATGCCGTGATGTCGATTATCGCGGTCATGATCATCGGCGCCGGCCTCGACAAGACCGGGGTCATGAGCAAGGTCGCCGCCTTCATCTTAAAAGTAGGCGGCAGTTCGGAAGGCCGAATTATCCCGATTGTATCCGGCACGGTTGGCATCATTTCCTCGTTCATGCAAAACGTGGGCGCGGCCGCCCTGTTTTTGCCAGTGGTGAGCCGAATCTCGGCGCGCTCGGGGCTACCGATGTCGCGCCTGCTGATGCCGATGGGTTTCACCGCGATTCTGGGCGGCACCGTCACCATGGTCGGCTCTTCACCGTTAATCCTGTTGAACGACCTGATTCTGACCTCGAACCGGGCGCTACCGATTTTCCAGCAAATGCGAACCTATGACCTGTTCGCGGTAACGCCCGTGGGCCTGGCGCTGGTGGCCACCGGCATTATCTACTTCGTCGTGGCCGGCAGATTCGTGCTGCCAAAGGCTTCCGCCGAAGCGTCGACCGCCGTGACCGGCAGCGCCAAGTACCTGGAGGAAGTCTATGGGGTCGACTACCTGATGTTCGAGGTCAACGTGCCCGCGGATAGCCCGCTGGTCGGACAGGTGCTTAACGATATCGAATCGATCAACAAGATCCGCGTTATTGCGGTCAAGGCCGCGGGCGCCGGCATGCGCGCCAGCCGCGGTGATATTTCGCGGGACGTCGATATCGGCCCCAACTCCGCCCTCGGCATACTGTGCTCGCCCGAGCACCTGAGAGATTTCGTCGATAAATACGGATTGACGATTCAAAAGGGTTTGCGGGTGTTTTCGGAAGTGCTGTCATCGGCGCAGGCGGGAATCGCTGAAATTGTAATCCCCCCGGGGTCCACCTTAATCGGCAAATCGGCGCTCGACATCTGGATGCGCAAAACCTACGGTCTCGCGATGGTGGCGCTGCACCGCGACGGCGAAACAATGGTGGAGGGTGAGCACATCCGCGAAATACCGCTCGAAGCCGGCGATACGATTCTCGCGCACACCACCTGGCGCGCGCTGGCGCACCTCGAGCGCGATCGCAACTTCGTTATCGTGACCTCGGAATATCCGCGCGAGGAAACCCGCCCCAACAAGGTCGGCTGGGCGGCACTCTTTTTCTCGCTGGCGCTGTTCATGGTGCTGTTCACCGACCTGCGGCTGTCGGTGGCGTTGATGGCCGGGGCGGTTGGCATGATCCTGTCCGGGGTACTCAAGATCGAGGAGGCCTACGAGTCAGTCTCCTGGAGCACCGTTTTCCTGCTCGCGAGCCTGATTCCGCTCGGCCTCGCCGTCGAAACCAGTGGCACCGCGAAATGGATCGCCGAGCAAACCCTGCTGGTGGTCGGCGACATGCCGATCTGGGTGATTCAGGCCGCGGTAGCGCTGCTGGCGACCTTTTTTACGCTGGTGATGTCGAATGTCGGCGCCACCGTGTTGCTGGTGCCGTTAGCGGTCAATATCGCGATCGGCGCCGGCGCGAGCCCGGCAGTGTTCGCGCTTACCGTGGCCCTGGCCACGTCGAACTCTTTCCTGATACCCACGCACCAGGTTAACGCGCTGATTCAGGGCCCGGGCGGGTACCGCGTGCCCGACTTCATGAAAGCCGGCGGCATCATGAGCATCCTGTTTATCATCGTCATGCTGGTGATGATGAACCTGGTGTTTTAGCAAAAAGTAAATCCCACACCCCGTGGCCCAATCGACGTCCACGTTGCTCGAAGCGAGTCAGCGGACGGTAGGATGGAGATTCGCTGAAACCGTCGGCGTTACCCTGATTGGTGAAGCGGTCGTCGGCCAGAAACTGTGCGGCAATCCACTCGGCATAGTCCTGCCAGTCGGTAGCGATATGGATCACCGCTCCCGGTTTTAATACTTTATATAAAAGGTCGCGAAAAACCTGATTGACGATGCGCCGCTTGTGGTGGCGCTTCTTGTGCCATGGATCAGGGAAAAACAGGAATACCCGGTCCAGCGATTCGGCGGCAAACATGTGCTGCAATACCTCGACCGCATCGTGTTTAATCAGACGGACGTTCTGCATTTGCTGCTGTTCGATATGGTTCAAACAGCGCCCGATTCCGGGCTCATGCACTTCGACACCGAGGTAAAGGCTATGCGGGTCGGCGGTCGCCATGCTGATCAGGGCATCGCCGTTACCGATGCCGATTTCCAGTTTCACGCTGTCGAATCGGGCAGGTAGCGCAACCACCGTTTCGGCAAAGTCGATACCGTAGGTCGGCCAGTAATTGTCCAGCGCATACCTTTGCGACGGCGTGATGCGACCACTGCGGCGCACAAAACTTCTGATCGAGCGGTTTCCGGGGTTATTGACGGGCATAGTGTGACGCGTTTCGCAACTCGTAGATCGTTGATTTAAGCCGATTTTGGTGCCGAGTACCGTTTATCGGTGCTTTTTTATATCCTATCTTGTTTAAGCGGACTTTTTTCCCGATTGGATTAGGATACAGGCATGAAAAAGAATTCCGGTTTTACGTTACTCGAACTGATAATAGTACTGGCAGTGATCTCGATCGTCATGATGTTTGCAATACCGTCGATGACGGCTTTCACGCAGAACGATCGGCTTACCACCAATGTCAACACGATGATTGGTCACCTGGCGTATGCCCGCAGCGAAGCGGTCAAGCGCAGCCAGCAGGTTTCCCTGTGCGTCAGCAACAATTCCGCCACCGCCGCGCCGAGTTGCACCGGCGGTAACTGGGAAGACGGCTGGATCGTCTATGTCGATGCCGATAACGATAACAGCTTCACCGCCGGCGAGGAAGTCCTGCGAGCAATGCAGGCGCTCGACGGTAACAACACCCTGACGCCCACCGGTATCGGCAACCAGGTTATTTACGATTACCGCGGATTTGTCACCAGTACCGGCAGCTTTCTGCTCTGCGACGACCGTAGCGGCGCGTTTGGCAAGACCATCACCATTACTACTACCGGCCGCGTACGAGGGGAGCGTGATTCAACATGTTAATCAGTAAAAAATCACAACGGGGCGTGACCCTGGTCGAAGCGATGATTGCTTTGCTGGTGATCTCGATTGGTTTACTCGGTATCGCCTCCTTGCAGCTGACCGCAATGAACCAGAACGCCAGTTCATTGAATCACAGCCAGGCGGTATGGATCGCCTATAACATGTCGGATCGTATCCGCGCCAATATTTCCGAATTCAACAACTACCACAACATCGATACCAACAACAGTTACTCGCAGGACTGCGTTTTCCCAAGCAGTTCCTGCAACACCGGGCAAATGGTCGTCGCCGACGCCGCCGACTGGTCGACGATGATCGCCAACCTGCCCGGCGGTCGCGGCACGGTGGTTAACAATGCCGGCGTAATTACCGTGACCGTTATGTGGGACGACGACGGCACCGGCGCCACTGGCACCGGCTGTAACCCGGCCAATGCAAGCGATTTAACCTGTTACAGAATGGCGGTGGCACAATGAAACGCTTAAACGGACAAGCCGGTATCTCGCTGGTGGAAATCATGGTCGCGCTGGTGATCAGCCTGTTTCTGCTGGCTGGTATCGTGCAGGTTTACACCGGCAACAGGGCGACCTTTTCGTTCACCAATGCGCTGGCTGAAATCCAGGAAAACGGTCGCTTCGCGCTCGACACCATAAGCCAGGACCTGCGCCTGGCCGGCGAATGGGGATGCATCCCGTTCGACTCCAGCGATACCAGCAATATCAACAATACGCTGAGCGGCGCCACGGTTACCGGTTATAGCGCCGCACTGCACGATTTCGTCGACGAGGAAGCGGTCGAAGGCAGCAACAACGACGGCACTAACGGTTTCTCCGACAGCCTCACGATTCGTGGCGGCAAACCCGGGCAGGCAAATGTCGAAAGCCCCTTCACCGCACCCGCCACGGGCGAGATTACCATCGATGGCAACAGTCGCATCGGCGGCAACGATTTTGTGCTGATCATGCGTTGCGGCGTCAACGATCTGCTGATCGATGAAGAGGCCGATATCATGCGCGTCACCGCGTCGACTTATGATAGCGGCAACGATCAGACCAAGCTGACCCTGGCCGGTAACAAGAGCCAGCGTTACGAGAACGACGCCAGCGTAATCGAGCTGCAGACGGTGACCTACTCGATCGAACCCAGCGCGATCGGCACCAACGAACCGACGCTGATCCGTTCCGAGTTCGGCAATGCCCAGGAACTGGTTGAGGGCGTCGAAGACATGCAGATCCTGTTTGGTGTCGACGACGATGGCGATCAGTTTCCGAACCAGTATTTCGACGCCGACAACGTTCCCGATTTCGAGGACGTGGTTGCAGTCAGAATCATGCTACTGGTGCGCTCGCTCGACGACTTCGTCACCGAAGATGCGCAGACTTACACTTTTAACGGCGTGCAAACGACCGCGGCCGATCGCAGGATCCGCCAGGTCTTCACCACCACCATCGCATTACGTAACCGCATAGGTTCATCATGAAGATTCGTAGCCAATATAAGCAGCAGGGCGTCGCGCTGGTGATCAGCCTGATCATCCTGGTCAGCCTGACCATGCTCGGCATGACCTCGATTCAGCGTACCACCACCGATCTGGCGATGGCCGGCAACCAGCGTGAAACCGGACTGATGTTCCAGTCCGCCGAAATCGGCCTGATCGCGGCGGAGGATTATGTCGACCTCCAGACCAGCAGCGCGGATTTCGACGATCGCCCCGCCGGACTGTATACCGTGGCTGCCAACGACAGCACTTACGATTCACCGAAATACTTCGCCGCCGCCACCTGGGGTGGCACCGCCTCGAAACAGGCGAGCACTTCACTAATGACCGATTTCGGCCTTTATGATGAACCGAGATTCATCGTTGAGTACCTCGGCGACCGATCACAAAATCCGCTGGCCTCGATCAACATCGGCGGCTACGGCTCACAACAACCAGGGAACATCGTTTCAATTTTCCGCTCGACCGCGCGTGGCGTCGGCCTGACCGGCAATTCGTTCCGATTTGTCCAGTCGTACTATGGCAAGCAGATCAACTAACGTAGATTTCTATCTAGGATGAATACCATGTTTAGTAAAAATTTTATCAAGGGACTTACGATGATTGCGCTCAGCGCAAGCTTCAGCCTGTCAACGATCCAGTCGGCCTATGCGCGACCCGGAGTACTGGCGACCGCGCCCCTGTTCCTGTCCAGCATTGTTGAACCCAACGTCTTCTTCACCCACGACGATTCGGGCAGCATGAACTGGGAGCAAATGGTGGCAACCGGAACCGGCGGCTTTACTTCCAGTAGCGGCCTGCCGCTGATCGGCGCCTCCTACCGTTACTACCTGCACCCCGACTGGCACACCGATTCGACGGTATTACCGCCGGTCGCGTTGTTCCCGACCTCGTGGATATTCCGTAATAACAACGGCAACAAGAACTATTACAATCCGAATGAAACCTATACCGCCTGGGCCGGTCTCAAAGATGACGGTTCGCCGATGTACAAGACTTACACCGCGGCCGATGCAACCGCGGCGCCGCGCGATCCCAACAATCCCGGCGGCACCACCACGAACCTGCTCGATCGCATCGATTTTTACGACTACGATTTCTGTAACTGCTGGGTTACCGACGCGATCTACCTGCCGACTCACTACGAGTGGACTGACACCAACGGCAACGAGCTGATCGAACCCGGCGACGGCTTCAACCGTGTGGAAATCCCCGCCGGCAGCGCCCAGATGGCGAATTTCGTCAACTGGTTCGTCTATTACCGTTCGCGTGAATTTGCGGCCAAGTCGTCGATCGGACGCGTCATCAACAATACCGAAGCGTCACGCATGGGCCTCGACCTGTTCAACGACGGTCACCAGGAAGACGTGGCATCGATGAGTAGCGCGGCCAACAAACGTAACCTGCTGGAAACTTTCTACGAGCTCGATTCGAGCGGCGGCACCCCGGCCAGAAGGGCACTGCAGCGCGTCGGTGACTACTTTATGAGTTCAAGTGGTTCCGCGCCGATCCTGGACGCGAGCCAGGGCGGTGAATGCCAGCAAAACTTCAATATTCTGCTGAGCGACGGCTTCTGGAACGGCAGCAACCCGCCTGGCATCGGTAACGAGGATGCCAACACCGGCGGTGCCATAGATTCCATTTTCGATGGCGACGAGAACCAGTCCGTCGATTTGAAAAACTTCGCGGATACCCACTCGGATACGCTGGCCGACGTGGCCATGTATTATTACGAAAACGACCTCAGGGGCCTGGCCAACAACGTCAAACAGGTAGTCGATGGCCCGGTCAAGGACCTGGCCACGCACCAGCACCTGGTAACCTACACCATTGCCTTTGGCCTGAACGGCACCATGGATTCGACCGATCCCCTTAACGACCCGGAAACCGGGGTAAATTTCACCGGCTGGCCCGACCCTGCACTCGGCGATCCGCAAAAGGTCGACGACATGTGGCACGCCGCCTATAACGGCCGCGGACTGTACCTGAACGCGCAGAACCCGCAGCAATTGGAGCAATCGCTGAATGCGGCGATTGCCGACATCGAAATCCGCACCGCCACCGCGGCGGCGGTCTCGGTCAACTCGACCCAGCTGAATACCGACACCGTGGTATACCTGGCCGAATTCAGCACCAACCGCTGGACCGGCGACCTGAAAGCTTTCAAGATCGCAACCGACGGCAATGGCGATATCCTCCCTTCCGGTGAACTGGAAACGACTTCGCAATGGAGCGCCGCCGCGCAACTCAACTCGAAAGCTCCGGATAGCCGCGTTATTCTTACCAATAATGGCACTAAGGGAATACCATTTCGTTGGAATACCTCCCTGCTCAGCACCGTGCAACAGGAAGATCTGCGGACCAACCCCGCTGGTGTGAAGGAAGCCGAAAGCGAGGGTATCAAGCGACTCAATTTCCTGCGCGGCGATACCTCCCTGGAGGGACTGGGCCTGCGTGATCGCCTGAGCGTGCTCGGCGACCTGGTCAACTCGGGCCCGGTTTACGTCGGTAAGCCCGCACTGAACTGGCCCGACAAGACACCCTTCCCGAGTGGCCTCGGCAATCGTTATTCCGATTTCAAGAATGGCACTACCGCCAACCGCGACGGCGTAATTTACGCCGCGTCCAACGATGGCATGCTGCACGGATTTGACGAAACTACCGGTGAAGAAAGGCTGGCTTACATCCCGCTGAACCTGTTTTCTACGGCTGCCGCGGATGGCATGCATTACCTGACCGATCCTAACTACGCCCATCAGTACTCCAACGACCTGACGCCAACCCTGTCGGATATCTACGCCGACCTTGGCAGCGGCACGAAATGGCAGACGATTCTGGTCAACGGCCAGCGCGGCGGCGGTCGCGGCATCTATGCCCTCAACGTCAATAATCCAAGCAGCTTCAATGAAACCAATGCTGACAAGCTGGTGCTGTGGGAGTTCTCCGACGCCGACGATGCCGATCTCGGCCATACTTTCAGCCGTCCGCAAATCGCGTTGACCAACGAAGGCAGCAACGCTCGCTGGGTCGCAATTTTCGGCAATGGCTACAACGATAGCGGTGACGGCGAGGCCAAGCTGTTTATCCTCGATATCGCCGGCGGCGCCGATGGCACATGGGACGCCAACGACGTCATCGAAATCACCACCGGTATCGGCACCCCCGGAGATCGGAACGGCCTGTCTACCCCGCAGATCGCCGACCTCGACGGTAACGGCACGGTCGATCGCGTCTATGCCGGCGATCTCTACGGCAACATGTGGGCTTTCGACCTGAGCAGCGATAGCAGCAGCTCCTGGGGAATCGTTAACAACGAACCTTTGATGACGACCCCCGGCGGTCAGCCGATTACGACCGCTCCGGTACTGGCAAAGCATCCTCTCATTTCCGACGATGGTTCCAACGATCCTAACGTCATGGTGTACTTCGGTACCGGGCAGTACCTGACCAATGCCGACAAGAGCGATCCCTCGCTCAACTATTTCTTCGGCATCTGGGACAAGGCTGACGATGATTCCACGCGCTATCCCCTGGATATCGGTGACCTGGTCAAACAGAATTACCTGAACGGCTATACCGATGACGACGGCAACCCGGTGCGCGTGTTGAGCGACAATACCGTCGATTACCAGGGCGGTGACTACGGCTGGTATTTCGAGATCGACGAACCCGGCGAAAAGCTGATCTTCAAGCCGGTACTGCGCGGGGGTATCGTGTTCTTCACCACCTTCATCCCCAACCCCGATCCCTGTGGTGAAGGCGGCTTCAACTACTTCTTCTCGGTCGACATGGTAAACGGTAGTTCACCCGATGAGCCGGAAATCGACACCGACGGCAACGGCGTTATCGACGATAACGATCGTGTCAAAAATGGTGCCACAGTTGGTGTCATGGCGGCGAGAAAGTCGGAAGGCCTGGCGCCGAACCCGGTATTCGTAGACGATATCGCTTACACCGGAGCGAAACCCACCAAGGTGAGGAAGCTCAAGGATATTCCAACTGGCCGCTTCTCGTGGCAGGAGTTATTGCAATGAAAAATTTAACCCGCCTGGCAGTCCGACTGCTCGCGATTAGCCTCTTACTTGCCCCCATTGCGGGGCAGGCAACCACCAACGAAGGCGGTGGCGCCGGTTACGCCCTGACGGGTGAGGTGCTGGAGATGCAAAGGAAACATATCAATGTCGGCGACGTACTGCTGCGACTGAGCCCGACCGTGAAAGTGGTCAAGCCGGGCAAGGCCAGGGCGTCGTTGGCGGATATCAAAACCGGCGATAATATCGGGGTGAAAATGATTCAGTACCGCGGCAAAGCCTACGTCGATACCATTTTTTATCTCAACAGTAGCGGCGCGTCCGCCAACTAACAGGGGATATTGCAATGAACCGTACTAAAACCGCTGGTTTTACATTGATCGAATTGATGATCGTGGTCGCGATCATCGGCATACTGGCCACGGTCGCGCTGGGATTCTATGGCGAAAATGTTATCGCATCGAATCGCACCGAGGGCCGCTCGGCACTGCAGCAGGCCGCCGGCACCCTGGAAAAATGCAAGAGCCTGTATGGCACCTATGCCATCGGCGGTGGAAGCAATTGCGGCTACGCCGATTTTCAGACTACTTCCGGCTACTACAATATCGCCGCTACGGTAAACGGCACGGACACTTCTTTCGTGCTGACCGCGACGCCCGTAGCGGGTTCGGCTCAGGCCGGCGATACCGATTGCACCGCAATCACGCTGACCAACACCGGCGTCAAAAACGGCACCGGTGCCGATCCCACCCAGTGCTGGTAGTCTATAAAGTTACACCCTGACCGGCGGCGTCGATGTATCGACGCTGCCAGTTACTGATATACTCCCGTTTTTTACCGATCGCAGTCGCATGACCAGAAAAGCAGTCGCGCTGATTTCCGGCGGCCTCGATTCGTTGCTGGCGGCCAGACTTATCCAGCAGCAGGGAATCCAGATCGAGGGCATCAACTTCTTCACCGGCTTTTGCGTGGAGGGGCACACCCATGCCATTCGCAATCACGATCGAAACCGGGTGAAACGCAATAATGCGCTCTGGGTCGCGGAACAGCTTGGCATCAAACTGCATATCATCGACATCGTCGACGAATACAAAGATGTCGTCATCAATCCCAGACATGGTTATGGCGCCAATCTGAATCCCTGCCTGGACTGCAAGATTTTCATGGTGCGCAAAGCGCATGAATGGCTCCGGGAAAACGATTTCGATTTCATTATTACCGGCGAAGTAATCGGCCAACGGCCGAAGTCGCAACGCAAGCGCTTTATGCCGCTGATCTCGCAGGAATCCGGCGCCGAAGACCTGCTGCTGCGCCCCTTATGCGCCCAGAACCTGCCCGCAACCCTGCCCGAAAGCAAAGGCTGGGTCGATCGCGCGGCCCTGCGCGACTTCGGCGGGCGTTCGCGCAAGCCGCAGATGGCGCTGGCCAGAGAGTTCGGCTTTGAAGACTATGCGCAACCCGCTGGCGGCTGCTGTTTCCTGACCGATAAAACCTATTCGGTCAAACTACAGGACCTGTGGGAGAACCGCGGCAGCCGCAAGTATGAACTCGACGATATCATGCTGCTCAAGGTGGGCCGCCACATTCGTCCGAGCAAGGACTTCAAACTGATCATCGCGCGCGAGGAAGGTGAAACCCATTTTCTGAGTGGTTATCGACACCAGTTTCAAACCATCAAAACGGTCAGCCACGGCGGACCGATTGCGTTGATCGAGGGCGTAAGGCTCGACGCCGAGCAACTCGAACTTGCCTGCGCGATTACCGCGCGCTTTAGCCAGGGGCGCGACGCCGACTCGGTGGAGCTGAGCTTCAGCGACCGCGAACAGGCATCACGCAGCATCCATGTCAAACCACTGGCCGCGGATCAGATCGAAAAAGACTGGATCATCGCATGAGCGAAACTATCGATGTCGACGCACGACGCCTGTTTTGCCCGCTGCCGGTAATCCGCCTGCAAAACTGTATCAAGCAGCAACAGCCAGGCGCACGAGTGCGTGTCGTCAGCACCGATCCGGGCAGCATGAACGATATCCCCACCTGGTGCCGTATCAATGGCCACCAGGTGCTGGCGAGCGAAGAGCAGGACAGGGAGTTCATTTTCCTGGTGCAAAAAGGCAACGATGGAGGCTAAAGAGCGCCATCGGGTGACGCAGCGGGTGACGCTGATCGGGGCCACGGTCAACTGCCTGCTGGCCGCCCTGCAGATCACTTTCGGCCTGCTGGGCAAATCGCAGGCGTTGGTCGCCGACGGGCTGCATACCCTGTCCGACCTCAGTACCGATTTTATCGTCCTCTACGCGTCCAAGCGCGCCTCCAAGGAAGCGGACGAAGCTCATCCCTATGGCCACGGCCGTATCGAGACCCTGGCTTCGATGCTGCTGGGTGCGATTCTCGCCGCGGTCGGTGTCGCTATCGGCATGCGTGGCATCGAAAGCATTTTCGATCCGCAACAGGGCAATCCCGAAGCCATAACTATCGTGTTTGCCTTTATCGCCATCGTCGCCAAGGAGAGCCTGTATCACTACACGTTGCGCGCGGCGCGCCTGACGCATTCGACCCTGCTCGAATCCAATGCCTGGCATCACCGTTCGGACGCGTTGTCGTCTATCGTCGTGGTCGTCGGTATCACGGCACAGGTGCTGGGGGTGCCTCACATGGACGCGCTGGCGGCGATTATCGTCGGCGTGATGATCTTGCTGATGGGATTTCGCCTCGGGCGCAAGGCACTCGACGAGTTGATCGATACCGGGCTAGAGCTCCAGCTGGTGGACAAGGTGCGCGCGGCGATGCAGGCCGATGCGAGCGTGGTTGGTATTCATAACCTGCGTACGCGCTCGATGGGTGGCCAGGGTTACATCGATGCGCATATCGAAGTGGATTCGAACCTGACCGTTTCCGAGGCGCATTACATCGCGCACAAGATCGAACACCGCGTAAAGAAGCAATTCCCGAAAATCATCGACGTGCAGATTCACATCGATCCGCTGGACGATGCCATCAAGGAATCGGTGCTGGCGAGGCTACCCGAGCGCCACGTGATCGAAGCGGACCTGCAACAGGCCTGGGAAGGCATCGCGGAAAGCGCCCGGATCGATCAGATCAAACTGCATTACCTCGATAAACTGATCGAAATCGACCTGGTATTGCCGGCATCGATGTGTACTCCAGAGCATGAAATCGCCATCGGCAACCTGCGGGACAATGCCCGCAGTCTCGAATATGTCGGCAAGGTTAACGTTTACTACATCGAGCAGTCTGCACCGATATAGTGCATTAATTTTTAAAACCACTTAAAATAACGCGCTTTTGCACGATTAATTGGCATTTCGGCATTAATCGGTACAATCCCCTGTGTTTTTAGACCCCCCGATTCTGGAGAATTAATCATGTCTGCTTCTGATGTGCTGAACAAAGTTAACGAGTACGGCGTCAAGTTCGTCGATTTCCGCTTCACCGATACCAAGGGAAAGGAGCAGCATGTCACGATCCCGGTAACCATGCTCGACGAAGAAACCTTCACCGAAGGCAAGATGTTCGACGGCTCATCGGTCTGCCGGCTGGAAGGGCATTAACGAATCCGACATGATTCTGATGCCCGACCCGGCAACCGCGGTGCTCGATCCTTTCACCGACGAGCCCACCATCAACATCACCTGTAACGTGGTCGAGCCGGCCACAGGCGAAGGCTACGAACGCGACCCGCGCTCTATCGCCGACCGCGCCGAGGCCTACCTGAAAGCATCGGGCATTGCCGATACCGCCTACTTCGGCCCGGAAAACGAATTCTTCATCTTCGACGACGTCAAATGGTCCACAGAAATGGGGCATTGTTCATACCAGATCGATTCCGAAGAAGCGGCCTGGAGTTCGATCAAGATTTACGAGGATGGCAACATCGGTCACCGGCCCGGCGTCAAGGGTGGTTATTTCCCGGTACCGCCAGTCGATTCGCTGCACGACATTCGCGGGGCGATGTGCCTGGCGATGGAAGAAATGGGTCTCAAGGTCGAAGTGCATCACCATGAAGTCGCGACCGCCGGCCAGTGCGAAATCGGGGTTGCCTTCAACACCCTGGTGCGCAAGGCAGACGAAGTCCAGGTATTGAAGTACTGCGTGCATAACGTCGCCCACAGCTATGGCAAGACCGCGACCTTCATGCCCAAGCCGCTGGTCGGTGACAACGGCAGTGGCATGCACGTGCACATGTCGCTGATGAAAGACGGCGTCAACCTGTTTTCCGGCGAAGGTTACGGCGGCCTGTCCGACATGGCGCTGTACTACATCGGTGGCGTAATCAAGCACGCGCCGGCAATCAACGCCTTCGCCAACGCCGCGACCAACAGTTACAAGCGCCTGGTGCCCGGCTTCGAAGCCCCGGTCATGCTGGCCTACTCGGCCCGTAACCGCTCGGCGTCGATCCGTATCCCCTACGTCAGTAACCCGAAAGCGCGTCGTATCGAAGTTCGCTTCCCGGATTCTACCGCTAACCCTTACCTCGCGTTCGCCGCGCTGATGATGGCCGGCCTCGACGGTATCAAGAATCAGATACACCCGGGTGAAGCGATGGACAAGGATCTCTATGATCTGCCGCCGGAAGAAGAGGCCGAAATTCCGCAGGTCGCGTTTTCCCTGGATCAGGCGCTCGAGGAACTGGATCAGGACCGCGAATTTCTGAAGGCTGGCGACGTATTCACCGATGACGTTATCGATGGCTACATCGCGCTCAAGATGGAAGAAGTCGAGCGCCTGCGACTGGCGACCAACCCGGTCGAGTTCGACCTCTACTACAGCGTTTAATAGTCGCCTGGGACGAACGACAGAAAGGCCCCCTGCGGGGCCTTTTTTGTCTGATCAAGCGCCGATTCATTCTGCTTTGGTCATTTAAATGCAAGCGAACCAAAAACAGATATTGATGCCCGATCTCAGCTACAGAATCCTGGATGCGCTGAAAACCTCGCTATTGTACCTGGACCATGAACGCCGCATTATCTACGTCAACGCCACCGCAGAGGCATTGTTCGAAAACAGCGCCGGCAGTCTGGTCGGGCGTCCTTTCGTAAGCCTGCTAAGCCAGGTCGAACCTTCGACGATTACCGAAAAGCTGGCGGCGGACTCGATTGCGTTAACCGAACACGAAGCCGTGATTACACTCGCCAACGGCAAGTCTTTCGTTGCCGATTACAGCATTTTTCCCTGCGCTGAACCGGCTGACGCCGGCGAAGTTCTGCTCGAGATCCGTCCATCGGAACACCAGGCACAGTTTGCGCGCGAAGAGTTCAACCAGCTGCAGCAGCATGCAACCCAGCAGCTTGCTCGCGGGCTGGCGCACGAAATCAACAATCCGTTAGGCGGAATTCGCGGCGCCGCGCAGCTGCTGCAAAGAGAACTGGACCGGCCTGACTGGATCGAGTACACCGAAGTTATTATCAGCGAGGTGGACCGGCTGCAGACCCTGGTCAACAACATGCTGGGGCCGAATAACCGCGTGCAACACCAGTTGATCAATATCTACGAGGTGCTCGAGCATATTCACAAGATTATCCATGCAGCGGAACCCGAGCGGATCGAAATTCTGCGCGATTATGATCCCAGCATCCCGTCGCTGATGGCGGATCGCGATCTATTGATTCAGGCTTTCCTGAACATCGTGCGCAACGCGGTACAGGCAATCGACGATCGCGGCAAGATAACTTTCAAGACCCGGATCGGGCGCAACTTTAGCATCGGCCAGATCACGCATCCGCTGGTGGTGCAGATTGACGTAACCGACAACGGTCGCGGTGTCGCGCCCGCTCTCAGTGAAACCATCTTCTTGCCGATGATTACCGACAAGGCCGAGGGCAGCGGACTCGGTTTGCCAATCGCCCAGGAAATCATTTCACGTCACGGCGGCACAATAAACCTGCAGAGCAGCACTGCAGGTACCACCTTCAGCATTATTCTTCCCCTGGAACAAGCATGAACCTAGCCCTGAAAAACAACGCGCTTAGCGCCATCTGGATCATCGACGACGACCAGTCGATGCGTTGGGTGCTGGAAAAAACCCTGACCAACAACGGCTACCGGGTAACTGCCTTCGAATCGGGTTCGGTGGCGCTGGCCAGTTTCAAACGCGTGACGCAAGACGAGCGCCCGAACCTGATCATCACCGACGTGCGCATGCCCGGAATCAACGGTTTCGAATTGATGAAACAGATCAAAAACATTTCGCCACAAACGCCGATTATCGTGATGACGGCCTATACCGACCTCGATACCACGGTACAAACCTATCAGGAAGGGGCCTTCGAATACCTGCCCAAGCCCTTCGATATCGACGAGGCGCTTGAGCTGGTGGCTCGCGCCTGCGAACAGTCCATGGATAGCATCGAAAGTCCCACGCGACCCGCGATCGAGGCCGGTGACTGGCAGGGCCCGCTGCGGTTGTGGGCGCAACAACAGTTACTGCAGGGCGAGACCGACATTCTCAAGAACGCGGCCAAAACCTTCGAAAAGACCCTGCTCGATTGCGCACTCGAGGCCACCCGCGGGCGCAAGCAGGACGCGGCGCGACTACTCGGCTGGGGGCGTAACACGCTGACGCGCAAACTCAAGGAATTAAGCTAGCACATCCGTCGCATACATCGGTAGAAAGGGGACCGGATTTCGCAGATTCCCCCTGGATCCCGCGGTCAAGCCGCGGGATGACAATTGAGCCGCGGGATGACAGTGAAGTCACAGGATGACAGTTGGGTATGACGGTTGGGTCGCGGAATAGTGGTTATTCCGAGATGCATTGCATGTAGGCCTGCTCCAGCGAGTCGACCTGGTAGCGCTGCAGGCAATCTGCCGGGGTGCCCTGGTATTTCATTTCACCGTCGTGCAGGATGCCGAAACGGTCGCATAGATCTTCCGCGTCCGCCAGCAAATGAGTGCTGTACAACACCGTGCGACCGGCGCTCTTTTCCTCTTGCATCAGCTGCTTGAAATGATACCGCGCGCGTGGATCGAGTCCGCTCAGCGGCTCGTCGAGGATCAGCAACCGGCGCTTGAGCATGAAGCAACTCAGCAGGCCCAGTTTCTGTACCATTCCCTTGGAGTAGCCTGCGACGCGCGTATCGAGTCGGTCCGGGGGAAAGTCCAGGCGTTCAGCGAGTTCGAAAATTTGCTTTCGGCTCAGTTTCTGATGATAGACCGCGGCGATGAAATCCAGGTATTGACGGCCGGTGATATTTTTTTTGACGTCGAATTTTTCCGGCAGGTAGGCGAGTTGATCGCGGCATTGTCGATCCCGATTATCGGCGCCGAAAATACGGATCGAACCACCCGGCTGCGGGCGGATCAAATCGAGAATCAGCTTGATCAGGGTAGACTTGCCCGCGCCGTTGACCCCGGCGATGGCATAGTACTGCTGCTCGCTGACTTCGAGGTTCAGGGTTTTGAGGATGTCCAGCCCCGGGACCGAGTAGCTGAGACTGGAGATTGCGAGTGCCTGGGTCATAAAACGAAAATGGCCTGCCGATTCGGCAGGCCATTGTCGCAGATCAAAAACAAGGTTTACAGGCGGAATGCCATATCGTAACGATCGGTGTCGGAATAAGCTGCCGCTGCCGAGATCGCCAGGGTCATATCGTCGCCCGAGACCGCGGACTGAACACGACCAGAGTCGCCGGCACCATCGTCTAGTCTGGCCTCGATGATCTTGGCAATGGGACCTTCGAT
The DNA here is from genome assembly GCA_963768295.1 of uncultured Gammaproteobacteria bacterium. GTDB lineage: Bacteria > Pseudomonadota > Gammaproteobacteria. The sequence continues at coordinate 48,998 of CAVYHN010000046.1, forward strand.
CGTGCCAAAAATAGTGACGTGACCCGACAGATTGAGCGCACCGTCCATGATACCGATCTGTCCACCGTAAGCGTTGGTCGGCTTGGTATCGTCTTTACCACCACCCGGAATCAGGCCGGCGGCCCGCAGGTGCGCAAAAAACATGTTGGTTTCGGCGGTTAGGCCAGCCGTGATATCGCCGGTCGAGGCCACATTCCACAGGCCGTCGATAGTGCCGCTACCGTCGCCTTCAACCGGGTCGCCCACGGCGTAAACGGTGAAGCGATCGATGGTTCCGCTGTCGTCACCCGGCAATTGCAGGTAACGATCCTGGTAGGAAAACATCGCCGCGGCAATACCCGCGTTATCGCTTTCGATACGTTTCAATTTAGCATTGGTAATCATTTCCTGGCCCTTGAGGACGCCGCCGATCAGCAGGCCCACGATAACCAGGACTATTGCGATTTCTACAAGTGTGAAACCTTTCTGTTTTGTAAACTGCATGGAATTCTCCAGTAATTTCGGTTGTGACTGAAGAACATAATGCATTTACCGTGCCACTACGAAAAAAACCTTAGTTTTCTGTGACACGCCGCCTTAATTTATTTCATTCAGGCGCCGTTTGTTGGGATTCGAACAACTTTTGTTGGAAATCCAACAGCTTCTCCTGCAGAAAATGCTTTTCGTCCGGGTCGTTTATCGCGTCGGTTTGCAGCATTGCCTGGATGATCGCGATCGCCGCCTCCAGCTCGTTCAGCTCGGCGAGCAGTAAAAAGCGGAAATCCCGCGCCCATGGCGGCATTCTTACGCTCGCCGGCTGCTGCGCCAGCCGCTCGGCCAGGCGCAGGGCCAGGTCGAGGTCATCGAGTTTATGCTTGGCCAGCAGGCAGGCTTCGGCCAGTCGGCGCCAGTGCAACTGCGGATCGTCCTCGAAACGCCGCTCGATAAAGCCGATCATCTGGCGCAGGCGCTCGCGATCGCTGGTCGAGCTGTAGACGCGTGACGCCAGCAGCATCGGGTACTCGGTACCCTGGCTGACCTCGGTAATACGATCGAGCCATTCGATCAGGATGCCGTAATCGATCAGGCGATAACTGAAATGCCGCCCGACCTGGTTATCATGCAGCTGCAGGCGTATTGCGAGCAGATAACCCAGCAGCTGTTCCGAGCCCAGCGCAATTACCCGGTAGCTGCCAGCACTCAATGGGCTGGATAACCCGCGGTAATTCGCCTCCAGTTGCCGCTGGGCATGGTGATGATAGACCAGCTGGCAGACCAGCAGGAGGGTAAAAGCCAGCAGTAATGGCCAGGGTAACTGCAACAGGGGACGCTCGCCGCGCCGCATCAGATATTAAATTCCTTGCGATAGAAATCGATCAGGCAGACGGCCAGCAAAAACAGCGCGTATATCGAAACCGAAAACAACTGGCTGCCGAGCGCGCCGAGCAGATCGATGGTTTGGAAGAAAACATCGTTTTGCGCAAAAGTATGACTGCCCGGAATAAAGTAGAGCACGGCGCCGAAAATGAATTCGACCACGCGGCTGCTGACACTGGCCTCGGAGAGTCTGACGGACTCATCCAGCATCAGCACGACGAGACCGGATATCTTGGCCAGCAGGTATACCGCCAGCGAAAAAAACACCGCCTGCGGGATTTTCTCCAGGCTCAGAATGGCCAGCAAGCCGAGCACGCCGAGCAAAAACAGTTCCAGCCAGAGGGCGGCAGCCCAGTAGAGTCCGAGACCGGGATTACTGTAAAGCGCGACCAGGATTGCCACCGGCACGACCAGCAACAGGCACAGGCAGGCGATAACCAGCGTTTGCGCGACGATATACTGCCAGCGCGCCAACGGCATCGTCAGCAGGCGCTCGAACTGGCGCGAGGTATAGTCTTCGGCCACGCTGGTTGCAATCAGCAACAGGGTCAGCAGGGCCAGGCTGTAGCGCATAAAATCGGCGACGAAAGCGCTGACCGTGGCACTGCTGTTAATCATTGCCAGTTCGCCGACGAAGCTGCCGCCCAGCACCGCGACCAGCAGCAGAATCGCAAGCAGCAGAAACAGGCGCCGGCTTATAATTCCAAGCATCAGGTAACGAAACAGTGATATAGTTTGCGCGAACATTCGTTTTTCGAACACCTTGATTAAAGTTAACTCACTACTGCAATTCGGTCAGCAAATCCTGGCCACCATCCTGCTGCTTTACCATTTGTTGATCTGGGCGGTCGACGAGCCGCTGCTGCGGTTCGGCCTGTCCTTCGTATTGTATGGCCTATTCCTGCTGTGGCAACCTCTGTGGAGCAAGGAGGCACGCGTCAATGCGCTGCCGGTAGCGGTCATCGCGCTGCTGTTTTTCATGATTACCTATGCCTTTCCCAACGAATCGCTGGTGTTCGTCGGCCTGATCCTGTCTGGCCTGATCGGCAGTCGTCTGCTCGGACAGACGGCGTTCCGCTCCTTCGACCTGCTCGCCCTGCTCATCATTACCATCGAAATGGCGATCGGACTCATCCCCGACACCTTTCAGGAGATTCGGCTGCCGGCGCTGTTTGCCGACTACATGCAAACCATGATCCTGGTGCCGGTATTACTGTTTTACTTTGCGCCCAACCCCGATCATCAGAAACAGGGGCGTAGCCAGGTCGACCTGATGCACGGGCTGCTGGCGGCGACGCTGCTGTTTATCGTGCTGCTCGGCGGCATTGTCATCAACCTGCTTTACGGGGTCGATTATGTCGATGGCCTGCTGTTGACCGTTTTTATCGTCGCCACGCTGACCATCGGCATCAGCTGGTTCTGGAACCCGGGGATCGGCTACTCGGGTATCGGCGTGTTGTGGAATCGCTACGCGATGACGATAGGCGGCCCGTTCGAAACCTGGATCAACACGTTGACGACGCTGATCGAGGAGCGCTACCTGACCCCGAACGAGTATCTCGAGGCGGCCTGCGAGCACCTGGTCGAAAACGAGTGGCTGAACGCGATCGAATGGCAGTTCGAACACTTCAAGATCAGCGTCGGTGAACAAACCGGCCCCTGGCTTGAACATCAACTCGACGAAAAGCTGACCGTAATGCTGTACTTTAAAGCCGACCCGGGCACCGCGCTGGAACAACACACCATCCTGTTGATACGCATGGCTTATCAATTCTACCTGGCCAAGCTCAACCAGGAAAAAATGCGCGCGCAGGAACACTTTGCCACGATTCACCATACCGGCGCACGGCTGACTCACGATATCAAGAATATCCTGCAATCGATCAAGACTTCGCTCGATATCCTCGCGATGGATGACGAAAGCACCCAGTCGCAGATACTGCTGCAAACCAACCTGCAGCAGATCGGCGGCCGACTGGAAAGCACGCTCAACAAGCTCAGGGCGCCAAAGCTGAACACCCAGGTCAACCTGGTCGATTGCCGCCAGTGGCTGGACCGAATCGGCAGGCAGCACAATGCCAACCCGCGTATTCGCTTTCATGCGGACATCGTAAACAACGTTACGCTGCCGGTGGACCTGTTCGACAGCGTCGCCGAAAACCTGATCAACAACGCGCTGCAGAAATCAGCCTCGACCCAGGTCGACCTGCGGCTGCTGTCCGACAATGACATGATCGTGTTGTCGATTTGCGACGATGGCGATGCGATCAAGGCCGAGATCGAAAGCAGCCTGTTTGCGCAGCCGGTATCCTCGGGCAGCGGGATGGGCATCGGCCTTTACCAGGCCGCGATCATGGCAAATGCCTTTCAGTACGAACTCGAGCTCAGCCAGAACGAGCGCGGGCGGGTTTGCTTCAACCTGTTCCAGCACCTCGCGGAATAGAATTTACCTGGAGTCAGGTATTTTTGAAAATGATCGTCGTGGACTTTTGCTTAATCGCCTGATTAAGGCAACTGTTCCGCCGCTATCATTCTGGAATACAGCAGGTTGGTCGAAACCCACTTTACCACATCGTCGTAATCGTCCCGGCGACGGCGAAAAAATATAAACCTTGTCATTGCTGCCATCATCGAAATCGTCGACATTTTCGGCCTGAATATTCGATGTTGCGGGCAATGTCATAATCCATGCCCAGCGAAATCAAGACAACGGCAACGTTACCGACAACCAGATTGCTGCCCGCGGCCGCGCAGTCGGCATGATTACCCAGGACAGCACTATCGCTGCAAACGAAAAGGTCGGGCACAGCGGCGGGAATACCCGCGGTTCGAATGCCATTGGGCGTGACCATAATTTTATCGCCGGCTACATCAAGATTAGAGACAGCGTACCCATAACCCTGCGACCACGGATCAATCAGCACCCCGGCATCGTCGTACTTGCCGTTCGATACCGAGGGTACCTGCCGGTAGAAAACCAAAAAAAGCCTCACAATCGTTGGTACCACACGATCTTCGAGGCCGTCAACGATCTGGCACGGTGCCACCGGCACTGGTATCGGGGCAGGGTAGGCGCCCATTGACCTGGGCATAGGCAATCAAGTGTTCGATGATCGACTCCATTTCGCTTTCGACGTGGCGATACTGCTTCAATTGCTGCTGCATCGGAAACATCGCCACGGTATAACCGAGCAGGACTGTAACAATCAGCAGTACGATTGCTATCTCAACCAGGGTAAAACCACGCTGCTCTGTGCCAGTTACATTCATAATCTATTCCAACGATAAAACCACGTCGTTTACAGTTGCGGACTTGTAATCGAAAACCAGGTCGGGTGGGTTGTCGGCATTTTCGCCCTCGAAAATATCGCCCATTTCATCACGAAAGTAGGTGCGGATTCCCGGGGTTGGTATCGTCGATAAACGCCGTGTTGTCCGGGTTGAAGTCGCCCTCGCTACCCGACAGTATTAGCAGACCGAGCCTCTCTTTGGTGACAGCGCCAGGATATTGCAGCGTCAGGCAATCGTTAGCAGGTAATACACAGTCCCCGTCTCCACCGGGCCGCATCGACACCGAGTAGGCGACCTGCATCATATCGTGCCAGTTATTTACCAGCACCCAGTCCGGTAAAACCGGGTAATAGGGCAGGCCGACCTTGATTGAATCGGCGACCCCGTTGCCGTAGGTCAGGCTGCCGCTATTGGCGCCCACCGGATATTCCGAATGACTGTTCTGGAATTGATCATCCTGAACGTAGTCGAACTGTGAAATGTAGTTCGTGGGCGGGGTATCGTCATACTCCGCCGCGATATAAACATGGTTGCCCGGATCGGGATTCTCGGGGCCGCCACTCCAGTATTCGATGGGCGACAGGGTGAGATCGGTGAAGGCGAATACGATCGGGGCGCCGCCGCCGTCGAAGGTAATATCGATTTGCCGTGTTCTCAGTTCGATATCACTCGCGGTGGTACCCATGTAATTGCCCGCGGCATCACGGTTACAGTCTTCCTCGTCGAAAGTGACGGTGGGGCACATTTCCCAGACATTGTCCATGTGATTTGGAGCCACCCCCGTCGCAGTCCCGTCCCAAAAAAAGCGGTTGACGATTAAACCATCGGGGATCGCGCTAATCAGATTACCGGCCACATCGAAAGAAACATCCTGGCCCGCCGGCATCGGGATGGTCATGTTATGGACCTCGTCCTCGATCGTGATCGACAGCCTCAACACCGGCCTGATCGCCTGGCTGGGGCCAGGGACGAAGTAATCGGCGAATATCGACGGCAGCCTGCCCACAACCGGATTAGCCGGCGTGGCGACCGCGTTGAAAGTCACCAGATCATCATCGCTATCGTAGGGATCGAGCCAGGGGTATCGAGCGATACCGATGTTGGCCTGGTACTGGTTCAACGCGCTGCGGTAGGTCTGGAAGACGGATCTTTCCGCAACCTCGATTAATTCCTCGGTGGTAATCACGATTATCTGGTCATTCACCACGGCGGTATTGAACGCCGGGCTGTTGGGATCATCTTCCTTGACCGGGCCGAGAATAAAACCATCGTCGTTGCTGTCATTCTCGTCGTTGATAAATGTATTGTTAACGAAATCGTTGAAGGTATCCAGGTAGTTGCGCGGGTCTGCACGCTGGATCGGTGTACCCCGAACCTGGGCGTATTCATAGTTTCCGTCATCATTCTCATCGAGCGCTATCGGCGGGCCGGGCGCTATGATGACTGCCGCCACTCCGGTTGCGACCAACGGATCGCCGTCGTATATCGTCGCGCCGGATTGGTCATAGATGGTGATCGAACCCAGGCTATCGGAATTGATGGAATTACCCGCAGTAAAATTGGCGAACTCTTTCGAGACCGCATACCAGAGACTCTCGCCGCTGGCATCCTGTACGTCATAAAACTGCATGCCGACGGCACCCCAGGGGAAACGGCCGACGACGCCATTACCCAGGCCATCTTCGCAGTCAGCCGAAGGATTGGGAGTTCCTAAACCATTGGTATCGGTATCGGGGCACGGCAGGCGGCCCGGCCCGCGACCTGGTACGGTCTGAGGGTAATTGTAGGCATACATCAGCAATGCCTGCTTGGCTTCCTGGAGTACGCGCTGATTGCGCAAATACCTTTGCTGCTCGACATCCTGCTTCGCCTGCTGCGTGAAACCGGCAATGACGACACCGCCGACACCCATCAACCCGAGCACTATCAGTATCAGTGCATAACCGGCCTGCTGTCTGACGCGGGGGTTTTTCATGACTAGTTTTCGATAGTTACCATGTAGGAGACTTCGAGCGTTTGCCCGCTGGTGGCGTAGTACTGCTTGCCGTCCGGCGCGGTGATTCTGACCCTGACTTCATCCCCCGCCAGCACCTTGAGCCGACTGCTGTCCTCGAGCTGCTCGCCGTCTTCGTACATGATCGAATTAATCCAGACCGAGTGCGGTCCATCGCGCGACAGGGTAATGCCAGAAATCACGTATTGCTGCATCACCTCTTCCTGCGCCAGCGGCTGGGTCGGTAATTCGATGACCGCTTCAACCGGCTCCACCGCGACTAGTTTGGGCTTATCGCCCTTGTAGCGGTTGGAATTGATGATCTGTCGCTCCTGCGGCGTAGTGAACAGCGTCGACAGGCCTGCCGCCATCAGCGGCTGGTGTTGCCCGGCAAACAGGCTAAACAGGAGCAGGCCCAGCCAGGTTTTTTGTCGTTTACTTGGCATCGATCGTCACCCAGCGTAGCTTGCATGTTGTCGAGAGGTTGGCCTTACTGGTATCGAGCGAGCTGCTGACCGGAGAGGGCCGGGTAATCGAGCAGCTGTCAACCGTGAACAGGTTCCTGATCGACAGGCGCAAACCTTCCAGCAGGGCGAACAGGTCTTCCTCGTGCAGCATTCCCATCGACAGGTCCATCGGCGAACTGTTGACCACGACCCCGCGCTTGACCTTAAAATTCGGGCGCTCGAATTTCTCCTGCGGATTCAGATCATAGGTCAGCCGCGGCAGGCGTAACACCTCGTTGGTGGATTCAAGGCTTTCGATCCAGCTCAGGCGCCGCTCCTTGCCGACCAGCCCGGAAGATTTATAGTCGCTGTAGAGGGTGCGATACTGGTCGAGCAGATCGATATCGTTAACCATGTTGCTGTAAATCTTGTGCGTCGAGCGCAGCGTGGCCACCGCTTTCTCGTATTCTTCGTTTTGTATCTTTTCCCACTGGTAACCGGCAAGTATCAGCAGCACGAAAATCAGAATCGAAGCCAACAACATGATGAGTGGCCGCTTCAGGTAAAACCAGTCGATACTATTCACCTTTCGCTACCTCCCTGACGACCCGAAACGCAAGTTCTGCCCTCTCTTTACTGGTACCTTTTTTATTACTGGCGTCGCCGCTTAGATGGTTATCCGACTCGATATCCAGCGGGCGCCTGGTGATTTCCACCGAGAAGTACTTGCCCGACTCGTTCATCGTCTTCTCCAGGTCGTCCACCGCGCTCAGCGCATAGCGGTAATTGCCATCGAAGTTGAGGAACTCGCCTTCCACCTGGGCGATTTCGAAATAACCCTTTTTCGGTTTGGGCGCATTCCGGTCCCTGTTTTTGTCGGTTGCCCGCCGGCGTTTTTTCGGCTTGCCCCACTGCACGTCGGCAGCTGACTCGGCATCCGAATAGTTGGCAAGAAACCATTCGACCTTCTTGACGCGGATATCGGAAAAGATACTGACATCGCTGCTGATCATCGCCAGCATCTCTTCCGGGTCCTGCAGGTACTGCTTCTGCAGCGTCTCTACCGTTTGCACGATATGCTGCATATTCGTGGTCGAGGTCGTCGAGTCGATATGGTTTTCACTGAGCTGGTTGTACTTGGCCTTGTACTTTTGCTCGATCAGCCTGGTTTCTTCGATAGTGCTATTGTAAAGCAGGCCCTTGACGCCACTGGTAATCGCGATGCCAATCCCCAGGGCGACCAGCGCGATGCTGACGGCGCGCAACGCCAGGCCGGCGCGATAGTGCATGAAATAACGCCGCTCTTTGGGCTGGGCGTAATGATTGGCTGAAATTTTCTTGCTCGCGAGGTAACAAAAAAGCCCCGAGCTGAAGTCCTGCTCATCGCTGACATCGATTTTCTCGCGCGCCAGCAGTTCATTGATTTCATGTATCGTAAACTCGAAGTAGCTTTCCTTTTCGCTGCGCATCAACAGCTTGTCGAAATGGCGCTTGTTGGTCAGGATATGCACGCCCACGGTTTCCGAACGCTCGACGATACGCTGGCTGATCAGGTAACGCTGGGTCGACTCGATGTCACGCAACACGTCCGAGGCATAATCGCCCTGGTAGAAACTCGCGATCGGGACCAGCCGGCTGAGGATCAACTTGCCGTCGATGAACACCGACTGCCGCAGGTTGCTCGGCACCTGCTGGCTTACCAGGATGACCGCCCGTTGTTCCGCCTTGAGTTCCTTGACATGGATTTCGGAAACCAGCGGCAGGCTCAGAATTCCGGACAGGGGCGTGCGCGTATCCTCGACTATCTTGAGCCAGGGTTCGAGCAGGTACTGGTTGGTGAGACCCATGATCAGCACCTTCTCTTCCTTGCGCTTGCCCTTTTCCTTCGATTGCGAAATCGAAAACTTGTATTCCGAGGTACGGAAATACTTGGCGTAGTTGCGCTTGAGAATCGCCTGTCGATCCGAGCCCCGCAGCAGCGGGATGCGAATCTGGCGAAATTCTTCCTCGATCAGGTCGACCAGCAAGCGCACCGGTTCGTTACGAAACGACCGCAGGTAGGCAGCGAATAGATCCAGGCCCTGGTCATCGGGTTCGAAGTAAACGCTGCTCAACAGCTTATGGCCGGACCATTCCTGTGCGACCATTCTGTAACCGGTGAAATATAGGACTCTTCTCATAACTCTGCCGCTAAAAATCGATCGTGGCGATGGTGTCGTAAATCGGGCCCAGCACGGACAGCGCCAGCCACAAAACGATAATACCGATGGTCGCCATTAGCGATGTCTGTAAAACAGGCTCCATTTTCTCGATACTGTCGTTGATGTCACGATCGAAAAAATAGCTCACGTTATCCAGCGATTTGTCCATTTGACCACTGGCTTCGCCGACGCGCAGCATGCGTACGACCAGCGGTGGGAAAATGCCGATATTCTTGAACGCTTCGCTGATACTGCTGCCTTCCGAAATCTGCTGCCAGGCGCGTTCGATGCCATCTTCGAGCACGGCGTTGCTGAGCACGCCCTTGCTCAGGTTGATCGCGTCGAGCACGGTGATGCCGGAAGCAAACATCAGCGAAAAGTAACGCGTGAAACGCGAAATCTTGATCTTTTCATTGACATGACCAACGATCGGCAGTTTCAGCATTATGCCGTCAAGCCTGAAACGCGCCTTATTGCTGCTGTTATAGTAAAACTTGAGGCCAAGGAATATCGCGAACGGTGCTGCAACGACCACGTACCAGTAATTGACGAGAAAACTCGAGGTCGCCATCAAGGCGCGGGTTTCGAACGGTATTTTACCGCCGAGCCCGACGATGGCATCCATGATATCCGGCACCACGAAAATCATCAGGAACAGGACCACCGACAACACCAGGCTGCCGATGACCGCGGGATAGGTCATGATCTTGCGCGCCTTGGACATCAGTTCGTCCTGCCATTTCAGGGTTTCGGTTATATCGACCAGCACGTGGCTCATGCGGCCGCTGCGTTCACCGACGCGAATCAGGCTGATGAAGACATCGTCAAAAATCTTGGGATAAAGCGCGAGCGCCTGTGAAAACGAGTTACCGCCTTCGATCGCTTCGATCACACCCGTGATGATGTCGCGAAAGGTCGGGTTTTCCTCGCCGTCCCTGAGATCGGCCAGACCCTCGAGAATCGGCACGCCGGCACGCGTCAACTGTTCCAGGTAAAACGAAAAATTAATCAGGTCGCGTCGACCAATCTTGTTACGGCCGAACAGGTCGGACCCCGGATCCTTCTGCTTGAAGGTGACCAGGTCCATATCCATTTTCTCGAGCCGCAGCTCGAGATCGTTGCTATTACCGGCATCGAGGCTTCCCGAGAGAAACTTGCCGCTGGCATCGATCGCCTTGTACTGGAACAGTGGCATGGCTAGTTCATCCGCTCGGTGAGGTCGGCAACGCGCGCGACCTCCTTGACCGAGGTGAGGCCTTCGATGATATGACGCACGCCATCATCGGCCAGGGTAAAGAATCCCTGCTTGTAAGCCGCCTCCTTGATTTCCTTGGTGGTGGCGCCATGCGCCAGCAAGTCGTCGAGGTCCGAATTCATTTTCAGAATTTCGAGCAGCGCCATACGCCCCTTGTAACCGGTATTGTCGCAGCTGGTACAACCCTTGGCCTTGAAAATCTTTTCCGGCACCAGGCCACGGTCGTTACTGAGCAGGCGCAATTCTTCCTCGCTCGGAACATAAGCCGTCTTGCAGTATTTGCAGAGCTTGCGGATCAGGCGCTGGGCGACCACGCCGATAATATTACCGGCCATGATTTCAGGAATGATGCCGATATCACGCAAGCGTGGCAGCGCGCCGATCGCCGAGTTGGTGTGCAGCGTCGAATACACCTGGTGACCGGTCATCGCGGCGCGGAAAGCCATTTCCGCGGTTTCCTCGTCGCGCACCTCGCCGACCAGGATGACATCCGGATCCTGGCGCATCAGCGACTTGATGCCGCTGGCGAAGTCCATGCCCGCGGCTTCGTTAACCGACGTCTGACGAATCAACGGGAACGGATACTCGACCGGGTCTTCCAGTGTCATGACGTTGATTTGCTCGCTGCTGAGATAGTTCAGCAAGGAGTAAAGCGTCGTGGTCTTACCGCTGCCGGTCGGGCCGGTAACGAGGATAATGCCTTCAGGCCGCGACATCATGATCTTCAGCGTACGCAGCGATTCCTTGGGCAATTCCAGCTTCTCCAGCGGAATAACGCCCTTCTCACGGTCGAGTACGCGCAGCACGATATTCTCGCCGTGGATGGTCGGCTGCGAGGCGACGCGAAAGTCGATCTGACGACCGACGATGGTGCGCGAAATACGTCCATCCTGGGGCGAGCGGGTTTCGGCGATGTTCATGTCCGCCATAACCTTGAGGCGCACCGCGATCGCCGACCAGTAGGTTTTGTGCAGGCTGCGAATCTGGCGCAATACGCCGTCGATACGATAGCGAATGCGCAGAAAGCTTTCTTCGGGTTCGAAGTGCAGATCCGAGGCGCCGCGTTTGACCGCATCGGACAGCATGACATCGACCAGGCGCACCAGCGGCTGGCTGTACTCCTCGATGTCGCCCTGGTAATTGGTGTAGTCGGCTTCACCGGTCTCGATTTCACGCAGAATGCCATCGATGGACAGCTCGTAACCGTAAAACTGGTCGATCGCGTTGGATATTTCGGCTTCGCCGGCAAGCACCGGGATCAGCTCGATATGTTGGCCGATCTGGATCCGGATCCGGTCCAGCGTAAACAGGTTAAAGGTGTCCGACATCGCAATCGTCAGGGTGCTGCGAATCGGATCGTAATTCAGCGGGATAATCTTGTGTTTGCGCGCGGTATCCGAATTGATCATCTTGATCGCATCTGGATCGGGAACCACGCGCGACAGGTCGACGCTATCCTGCTCCAGCGCCTCGCCCAGTGCCGAACGCATGATCGCCTCGGTCGCGAAACCGAGGTTAACCAGCAGTTTACCGAGCGGTTCATGAACCTTTTTCTGCTCGGTCAGGGCGATGTCCAACTGATCCTTGGTGATGACACCTTCGTCGATCAGGATCTCGCCGAGCCGCCTGGGTTTATTTTCCGCGTTCATAGTTTGCCTAATAGCTCCATTCGCTGGTCCACCACTTCCCTGCTGAAGGTCGCGAGTCCATTGCCAAAATTATCCAGCGCGCGCCGATAATACGAAACCGCAGCGCGGGGCTGAGAGATATGCTCCAGACTGACCGCCAGATTGTAGGCATAGTTTGGATCGCCCGGATTGTTTTCGAGCGCCCTGAAGTAGTGACCCTGCGCTTCCTGCCAGCGATTTTGCGCACCATAAGCATTGGCCAACGCAAAATTCAGATACGGCGAATTCGGCTCGTCGCGAAGCATCAGTTTCAACTGCGTTTCGGAATCCTGCGGTGAATAGTTGGCAACCGAAATCAACGATGCCATCGCCAGAGAATCCTTGGGGTTCGCGAGCAGCACGGCCTGGTAGTCGCGGATGGCGGCCTGGCTGTTATTGTTCTGTACATGGATTGCCGCACGCGCGAGCAAGGCATTTCGATTCTGCGGATCAAGCTCGAGCACCTTGTTGTAAAGACTCATGGCGAGCTCATCATTACCCGCCTGATAAGCGGCATAAGCTTCACCTAACCAGATACTCTTCTGCTCGATGCGCTGGTTCGATGAGATCTGGAGCGTCGACGCGGCCGCCCCGCTATCGGCTTCAGTCGCTGCCGACTGCGCGCGACTTGCGACCTCGGTTGCCGCGTCAGTTTCGATTTTGCTTTGTGCTGGCGTGTCGGTGGTCGCGGCCGGTGCCGTCTCGGTCATGGCGACCTCGGCCTGGGCGGGCGCCGCAGTTGTGCCGCTGGCTTGCGTTTGCGCTGCAGATTCGGCAACGGCGCTTTCATCCGTTGCCTCAGGCACCGATTCCCCGGCAATGACCCCGCTGTCCGGGACCGGGAGGGGACTACCGCTGGCGTTGTTGGCGTTTTGAATGATATCGATGGTACGCTCATCGACTTCGGTCTGGGCAAACAGGCTGCCAGCCTGCGGCGCAGTTTCGGGGCGGATGATGCCGGGCATCGGGTCGCGCTTGAGCGGGCGCAAACTGGCATCGATATTGCCCGATTGATCGTTGTACTCGTTCACACCGTAGACTAAAAGTCCCAGCAGAATCGCGGCCGCGATGTAGGTATAAAACTTGTAATGCTGCACTCGCTGCGCTGACGATTTGCTGTGAAACACCTTCTTTGCATATTCCGGCGTCATGACGACGTCGGAATCGGATTTCATCCCGGCGAACAGTTTCGACGCATCGTCGCTCGGCAGGCGCATCAGGGTGCGATCGTAATTGTCCGGCGCATAGGTGCGTGTCGACGTGGTTTCGGTTCGCCCCGTGACTCCGGTCTGGGTGTCGAGCGCAACGCCGGTGGTGGCGGTAGTGCTGGTCCGCGTCTGGCCCGCGGTCGAAGTTGCCTCGGCGGGAGCCTGGTGGCGCGTCGTGTCGACCAGCGCAAGGTCATCGTCACCGCCGCTACCGTCTGGCAATGCCTGCCCCTGGCCCAGCTTGGCATCGGTTACCGCAGTCGGGTTGGTCAAATTGGTTTGATCGCGCTCGACCAACAACAGGGACATGTCCTCGGCGTCAGCGTCGGTATCGTCTTCCGCTGCGGCCATCTGGCCAATGTCGGCTTCGTCAGCCGCTGCCTGCTGCTGGGCCGCGGCGTATTCAAGGTCCGCGACCGAGGCCGGCGGGACGCTGATATCGGTTTGATCCTCGGCGGCAACCTGCTGCTCGGGCTGCGCTGCCTGGTTCAACGGAAAAGGCTGACTGATATCGGTATCGTCTGCACGCTCCGCGAGTTGGCTCAGGTGGGTTTCACCTTCGCGCTGGAGGAGCTGGCTCAGGTCGGTTTCGTCACCCGCAGGCGGGGCCGCCGCCATCTCGCTGACGTCGGTTCCATCTTCGTGCTGGACGAGCTGGCTCAGGTCGGTTTCATCACCCGCAGCCGGTGCCGCCACCATCTCGCTGACGTCGGTTTCATCCTCGCGCTGGACCAGCTGGCTCAGGTCGGTTTCGTCACCCGCAGCCGGTGCCGCCACCATCTCGCTGACGTCGGTTTCATCCTCGCGCGGGGCCAGCTGGCTCAGGTCGGTTTCATCGCCCGCAGCCGGTGCCGCCACCATCTCGCTGACGTCGGTTTCATCCTCGCGCGGGGCCAGCTGGCTCAGGTCGGTTTCATCTTCGGCCACCCGCGGCGCCACCTGGCCGACGCCGGTTTCATCCTCGCCTGGAGCTAGCTGACTCAGGTCGGTTTCATCTTCAGGGGCGCGCTGTTCGCGGCTGACCAGCCCCGGCTCACCCATGAAATCCTCGACATCCTCTTCGGCAAAAATGATCGTTTCATCTTCGCCCGTCTGCATTTGCGCACTTAACGAGGGCAGCTCGGTCGTGGTCGTATCGGGAACTTCCAGCCGAGTTTCGGTGCCGTCCTCAGGTTCGACCTGGGTTCGTTCGAGCCGCGTATTGAACTCGGAATCATCGATTTCGGTCTCATCCTGCAGCGCCTGTTGGGATTGCCGCAGGCTGCTATCCACACCACCTTCAAGCGCAGAGACATCCTCCGCGGCGGCATCGATGACGGTTTCGTCCGTCGACCCGGCCTGCGGAACCTCTTGCTTGTTCTTTTCCGCCTTTTGCTCGGCGGCTTTTTTCAGCGCGTCTAGCAGTAAACTCATTCTTTATCTTCTCTATTACTCGGAGAATATCTGGGGTTTCAGGAACTTCTTGAAGTCCTGCAAACTGGTATCGAGACTCGCGTTGTCGATCACCCGCGGCCGCAGGAAAATCACCAGCTCGGTTTTGTCATACTTACGGGACTTGGTGCCGAACAGCAGTCCGAACCCCTTGACGTCATGCAGACCCGGTGCACCGGAACTCTCTTCGGCGGCGGAATCCTGCATCAGCCCGCCGATAACCGCGGTATTGCCGCTGGCAACGCGCAGCACCGATTCCATTTCGCGCACCTGGATTACGGGCACCGCGCTTTGCGCAAGCGGGGTCGAGGTACCAGGAATGATCTGATCCGGGGGGCTGA
Source organism: uncultured Gammaproteobacteria bacterium (assembly GCA_963768295.1). GTDB lineage: Bacteria > Pseudomonadota > Gammaproteobacteria. The sequence continues at coordinate 64,187 of CAVYHN010000046.1, forward strand.
CGAAATCGCAGCACGCGTGAAATCGTCGGCCGAATATTCAGGATGATTTCGTTGCCTTCCGAAATATAGGGGGTTACATTCATGACGAATCCAACCGGGACCGTGTTGACCGTATTCTCGACCGTCACCACTGCAGGGCTGTTGTCGGTCGCCGGTTCGCGGTCGATATCCTGGGTGAAATAAACGATATTGTCGACCACTTTCAGGATCGAAGTCTGGTTGTTCAGCGCCATGATTTTCGGGCTCGACATGACCGACACGTCACCGAAGGCATCCAGCGCCTTGATCGCCGCCGAGATATCCCGCTCACTATTGCTGTTGGAGTAGAGCGCCGATACCACCGGGCTGGTGGTAGCCCCGATCGTTTCGGCGAGCACGTTCTGGCTCACGCTCCAGCCGTCGCCGACCGCGAGCCGCGACCAGTCGACCCCGGCCTGGAAGTCATCGTTCAAGGTCACCTCGACCACCGTCGCCTCGATCAATACCTGGCGCCGTGCGCTGCCCATCACCGCGTCGATAAAACCCTGGATTTTTTGTGCGCGGCCGCCGTGGTGCGCACCGAGATGGTGCCTGATTCACGATTCGTGATCACGCTGCCACCGACATCGTCTGGTGACGCCATCGCCTGAATGTTCTTTTCGAGCGTACTCCAGAAATCATTGGTGGATTCGCTTTGCACCGACGCCGAGGAATTGCTACCGCCCCCACCGCCACCGCCGCCCGCAACGGTACCGGTCGACGCGATTTGCGTGGCGACATCGATCGACGTCGTGGTTTCACGTGACATATTCAGATAATCGATTCGATACACCCGCGTGAAGGGCTTATCCACCACGACCACAAGATTCGGCCCATCCAGGTAATAACGCAATGCCACCTGGCGCGAAACGCGCTTCAGGATTTGCGGCAGGGTTTGATCGATGGCGTTAATGCTGACTCGCCCATCGATCGCCGGGTCGATGTCCAGGTTGAGCCGCGCGTCACGCGCCAGCGCGAACAACAGTTCGCTGGCCGGCAGGTCGGTTGCCACCACGGTAAAGGTTTGCATGGGCTCGGCCGGTTCCGGTACGGCGATAATCGGCACCTGGTTCACCACCGGGGGGATATCGATCTCGGCCTGCGTAACCGGCGGTGGCGCCGTGTCGAGATGCCCTCCGGTAACCGCCATTCGTTCATTTTTCGACCCCGGGGCCTGGCAGGCCGTCAGGCTGAGTAAAACGAGTAACAGTGCAATTCTATTCATTGTGTCATTCCAGTTAATATCCAGACTGCTAAAGCAAAGCTTTCTGCATTCGATGAACCGAATGCAGATACGGCGAATTGACCTTCACCGACTCGGGCAGTCGCTCGAGTTGCGCCCTGCCCTGAGACAGGGTGTCAAATTCACTATAGAAAACCCGATATATACTTCTTTCCTCGGTATTTACTTCATATAAATACGTCTTCGATAAATCCAACGGCCAATCGTTACGTAGATAATAGACCAATTCGCGCGCCGCAGACTTACTGCGCATCAATACCTGGATCGACACCTTGTCACGGTCGACCTGGCTAAGCCAGTCCAGGCTCTGCCGCAGCTTCGCATTTAGCCATTGATTGTAATCGGTGGTCAAGCTGAGGTCGGTGCCTGTTTCCGACGCGAGGACTGCGCTCGAAGTAGCCTGATCCAGCGCCTTCTGCAACACCAGGTCTTCATCCGCCTGCGTCTGCGCGCTTGCCTGCTGCACGGCTGCGTCGACTTCCTGCACCACTTCATCGACCTGTTGCAGCAGCGTCTCGGTCTGCTGTTTTACATCAGCCGCCGGCTGCATCGGTTGACTCGCGGTTTGTGTTTGCTGGCTCACGGTTTCAATTGACTGGTCCAGGGTTTCGGTTTGCTGGGCAACCGGGTCCGGCGTTGGCGTAACCGCGCCCAGATTCGCCTTTGCTTCAGCGCTATCCTGCACCTTTGCGGCCTCGGGTTTTGCAGTTTCCCGGACCTGTGGACCAATATCTGTGACAGGTTTGTCATTTATTGCGACATTTTGCCGATTATCGGCCATATCAGCGCTCTGCAGCGGCATCCACTGCGACCGCGTCTGGTACAGAGCGATCGCTAATGCAGCTAGTGCAAGCAGGCCAAGCCACCATAACTTCCCCGATTTACCCGAGGACTTCTGATTGAAGGCGCTGTCGTTGACCGCCGCGGTGACGTGTTTGGGGCTCAGATTATGAGTTCCCTCGGCAAACGCGGATAGCAGGATTTTGTCGGCGATGATGTTGATACGCCGCAACAAGCCGTCGGAATGCTGCTCGACCTTTTTCGCCACCGACTGGTTGATCAATTCCGGCCCGGTATAGCCGACTTCGCGCATGCGGAAATTCAGGTAATTGTGGATCTCGTCCTGGGTTAACGGATCGAGATTGAAATTATGGGTAATGCGTTCGCGTAATTGCCGAATCGACTGTTGCGCCAGGTTTTCATCCAGTTCCGGCTGCCCGAATAAAATGATTTGCAGCAGCTTGTTTTCATCGGTCTCGAGATTGGACAGCAGCCGAATTTCCTCCAGGGTTTCGATCGGCATGCCCTGCGCTTCCTCGACGAATAACACGACCTGCTTGTTTTCCATATGCCGCTGCAGCAGATAATCCTGCAACAGGTGCATGACTTCGTGTTTGGATGCCTCCTTGCCCACCGGCAAGGATAGCTCGTGCGCAATGACAAACAGGATATCTTCGGGCGACACGCTCGGATTCGCGATATACACGATTTCGACCGCATCCGGTAATTTGAGCTGCAGCATGCGGCACAACATGGTTTTACCGCTGCCGACTTCGCCAACCACCTTGATGATGCCTTCGCCGCGATGGATCGCGTAGACCAGCGCCGCAAGTATATCGCCGCGCTTGCCACCTTCATAAAACAGGCTGGTGTCGGGCGTTATTTTGAAAGGCGGGCGCTCGAGGCCGAAATAGTCTTCGTACATGACTTAGTCCCTGTCCTCGAACCGATCCATGCGGCCATACAAGGTCGTGCGGTTGACGCCGAGCATTTCAGCCGCCTTGCTGACATTGCCGTCGTGCTCGCGCAGCGCCAGATCGATAGCCTTCTTTTCGACCATTTTTAACAACCGGTCCAGTTCGAAGTCGGCATCCTGCAATGCTACACTGAGCCACTCTTCACTGCGGGTCGCGTCGTTATGTCGTTGTAATCCTGACATTTCTCTCTTCAGCACCTCGGGCTTGATGGTCTGCCCGGGATACTTCGCTGAAAGTCTAATTATTATGTTGCGCAATTCTCGCACATTTCCAGGAAAAGTATAAGAATTCCAGAGCTTTAGCGCTTCGTCGTCGAGTTTGAATGTGGCCAGTTGCTCGGCTACCTGCTGCATAAAATAGAGCAATAGTTCCTGGGCATCGCCCTTGCGCTCCTTGAGCGACGGCACGCGCACGGTCAGTACGCTCAAACGATGATATAAATCCTCGCGGAACTGACCGTCCCTGATGGCGGCAAAAATGTCCTTGTTGGTCGCCGCCAGCACGCGCGCCGACGAATGCCGTGGCTGAGTTTCGCCGAGCCGGTAGTACTCGCCGTTTTCAAGCACGCGCAGCAGCTTGGCCTGCAGGTCCAGCGGCAAATCGGCAACCTCGTCGAGCAGCAATGTGCCTGCAGCGGCCTCTTCGAAAAACCCTTTCTTGGTTTCGGTGGCCCCGGTAAACGAGCCCTTGACGTGGCCAAACAATTGCGACTCGAGCAGTTCGCCGTTGAAGGCGGCGCAGTTTAGCGTCAGGAAGGGTTCGAGCTTGCGCGAGCTGCAGCGATGCAGGTTGCGCGCAGTAACTTCCTTGCCGCTGCCGGACTCACCCTCGATCAGCACCGGGTAGGGTGAATCGGCGATCTGGCGGATCTGCATGCGCAGCAACTCTAGCTCCTCGCTGGAGCCAATGAGTCCCTCGATATCGCCATGCCCGCTGGCGTTACCGCCGCCGGCGATGATCTGCTTCTTCAGCCGCACCTTGATTTCGGCAATATCGCAGGGCTTGGATATGAAATCGACCGCGCCATCTTCCTTGGCCTGGAATATGTGTTTCTTGTTGTCCTGGCCCGACAGCACCAGTACACGGGTGGAGGGATGCATTTGCGAAATCTTGCGAATAACCGCGAGTCCCTCGTCGGGACGATGCGTATTCGGTGGCAGGCCCAGATCGACCAGCGCCAGCGTCGGCGAGTCCGCCATTTTATCGATCAGCGCGAAACTAGAGGGTCGATCCGAAGCACGCTCGACGTCGTATTCTTCGCTGAGCACATACTCGAGACTGTCGGCGATGATAGCGTCATCGTCGACCAGCAACAGAGTCGGTTTTTTTTCACTGCCCAGTGACATCCCGTGTAACCCAGCTATTAATCAATATAGTATAGTGTCTAAATTTCAACAACTCAAATAATACTTTAATATTGAATTGAAACCTATCTGATTTATAAGGAAAAAACATTTTCCCAAGTTCGATCCAAGTGAGTTTATCGGCATTGTTCAGGCATCTCTGTTAAGTGCTTCAAGGTTTTGTCATAGCGCGGTGTTTTCCACCCGGCCAGGCTCACGGTGGATCGATCGAAACGGTCGCCTGAATCTGGCGCTGTACGTAATCCAGCGTGCCATAGCTGCCACTGCTGGCGATAGACTTTAGACTGAAGGTATCGATCGTAAAGCCGCCTTCGTCATGCGTGGTGCGATCGCATTCAACCTGGATATTGAACCCGGCAAACGCGGCATCGGTGAAACTGGCCGAGGCAGGACAGCTGCCGATGACGATCGACTGGTGAATGCCCCATTCGATGCCGCTGCGCGCCGCCTGGTTAGCGCGTGCACCCTGCACCCCGTAGAGCAGCGTGGTTTGCTGTACCACGCGAATATTGGCGATGTAAATCACCAGGGCGGCGACGACCACCAGCAGGAAAATGGCCGCGATCAGCGTGAAACCGGCCTGCCCACGCTTCATGGCACATTCACCACGTGCACCTGGTGCAGCAGGTTCACCGATTCGCCGCTATCGCTAATGCCAATTTCGATGGTCAGAATACCACCGCGCTGCGCGCTACCCGGGCTATAGGAGAAATTGCAGCTGCTGAGCTGGGAGACCACCTTGCCGGCAGCGACGCCGAAATCGGCGGGCGCCGTGGGTTGCGCCGCGCGGAAGCCATAGCCGGCGTAGCGCAAGATCTGGCTGCCTGCCGGATCGCAGATATAACTGGTTGAACTATCGACGAAGAACACGCGTTGACCCGGCGACTGCTGGGTAAACAGGAAAGGCGCACTCAATGTAATCTGGTCTTCCCGGGTGAGTCCGGCACCGAGATTATTCAGACCAAGCGAGATACCAGCCGGGGTAATTATACCCTGGTTATCGACATCCACCGCCTCGGCATAGATATTGACCGAGGTGTTATATATGACAAGGCGGTTGTTAGTATTGAACGCGGCCGAGTTTCTCAGCGGGCCGAGCAGGTTAAAAACCCTGTCGGTGCTGGCAAAATCGAGCACGAAATCCGCATCACCGGTATATACCCCGCCATATTCATCGCGATAGCGCGCGCCGTCGACGGTATTCACCATTTCCAGCGCGAGGCCCGCACCGGCGGCGGTAATGCGGATGCTGTTAGGTAAAGCGCGCCGCAGGTCGCGCGCGATCTGGCGCAGCGCCATCTCGCCCTGGTCGACGAGTTGCTGGCGGCGCACCTGGGCTTCGTAGGCCTTGATCGGGTTGGTAATCAACAGCCCGGCACCGCTGGCAAGAATCCCGAGCAGCACGATCACGACGATTAGTTCGACCAGTGAAAATCCGGCTTGCGAGTGGCTTCGTTTCATGGATAGCGCGTGCGAAAGCCGCTTAGCTGGATATTACCGATAGCCGGATGATTGACGTTGACGTCGACCCGCAGCGAATCCGCCAGCGGCAGGCCACCGAGCGCGGCATTGGTAATGGTAACCGTCACCGTGTAAGCCGCGAGCGCGGCCACCGGGTTGCCCAACTGATCGGCCGCCGGCCCGGCCGCGAGACTACGGTAATCCTTGACGTCGTCGTAATCCGCTCGCCCCGCCTCGCCCTCGTCGGTGCCGGTTTCGCCGCCCTGCGGATCATTGAAGGCGCGCAGCAGAATTTCTTCGAGATAGGCTTCGGCGATGGTCGTCGCCTGCTGCTGGACCACGGGATCGGCGCTACCGCGTACCATGCTGGTAAAAACGCTCAGCAACGCGGTCGAGGCGACGGCGAGAATCACAATGGTGACAATTATTTCTATCAGCGTGAAGGCGGATTGACGGCGCATCGACTTACAGCACCTCTACCAGTCCGGTGCTGGCGTGCACGCGAAAGCTGTAGCTGCTGGCACCATCACTGAGGCTGAAATCCGAGGTCGCGCCATCACGCTCACCGCGGGCGTCAAAAGTGATGCTGCCGGCGGTCAGGGTGTAACCGGATGGAATGTTCGAGTTCTGGTAGTTATTGCCACGATTGGCCGGGTTCGCCACCGGATCGGAAAAATCGGCGGCGCCACAGGTCGAGCTCTGGCGCAACTGGTAACTGCTCGCGGTCGTAACGACACGCACATCGCAACCGCTGCTGATGGCGAGTTTCTGCGCGAAACGCACCGCGTTCACCGTGTCGTCGAAGAATCCGCGCGCGGCAAACACATCCCCGCCGCTAAAGCGCCCGAGCGCGACCACGCCAAGGATTCCGAGCAAAACGATCACGGTGATCAGCTCGATCAAAGAAAACCCGGAATTGTGATTATTATTTACTACACTCATGTGAATCAAGTCATGAAATCAGGTCTAAAATCGCATTGATTTGCATAATTATTATGCTATAAATCATTTACTTATAGAGCAATTTGAGCACATTGCTTTAACTTGGTCTATAATCAAAAAATCATCCACCATTATTACCCGGGTACTGGGAGTATAGAACATGCATAAGTCACAAAAAGGTTTCACGCTGGTAGAACTGGTAGTCGTCATCGTCCTGCTGGGCATTCTGGGCGTCACCGCGCTGGGCCGATTCCAGGACCTGTCCGGCGACGCGCAGAACGCCGCAAACCAGGGCATAGCAAGCGAATTGTCCGCGGCTTCGTCGATCAATTTTGCCGCGCGTACCTTGAATCCCGCTAACGGGGTAGCCATCAACACGGCTGCCGAGACTTGCGCCGGTGCCCCCATCGACGCGCTGTTTGCCTCCGGCGCGCGCCCGGCAGGTTATAACTGGGTCGGCGGCGGCGACTGCACCGCGGTAGCTTCATTCAATTGCGCAATCGATAGCGCCGGTAGCGCCACCGACACCGCGGGCACCGCAACCGTACTTTGCACGCCTTAGCCTGAATCACCAGTATCGGCAAAAGCCACGTCAGTTTTGCTGACGTGGCTTTTTTACGAATTGAAGGTTGCGAAACAGGTCCTGTCCGGCTTCAAAACTACCTGACTGATTCACATCGTCGTAGTTCAACACCAGCGAATACCACTCTGCGTCGTCGAGAAATCTCGGGATATAAACCACAGTGCCCGAGGTCCGGCTGTAATACCATCCCGGCTTTAGCTCGGCCAAATTTTCCTGCGCTATCTCGCCGCGGTAGGCCGCCGGCAACAGGCTGAATTCCTTGAGAAAGACAAACGGATTACTGCCCTCGATCTGGCTCAGGTCGTTTAACCGACCCTTCACCGCGTAACTGGCAAACACCACCGCCAGCGACGAATCGATGATGCGCTTGGTTTGCATGATCGATTGCCGCTCAAGCTCTTTCTGGGTGCCGTCGACATAGCGGAAAAAGACCACCACCAGGATCGCGACGATAATGATCATGATGCTGAGGCGGAATAATATCGCTCCCGGGTGAGAGCCCAGGGTGTTCATCGTCCGGCGAGTTGCGCGATGTCCCACATCGGCACGAAGATACCCAGCGCCAGCACCAGCACCATCGCGCCGATGGCGACATAGATCAGTGGTTCGATCTTGTCGGACAGGGTCTTGACGTCGTAATCGACCTCTTCTTCGTAAAAATCGGCGATGAAGGTCATCATCTCGTCGAGATTACCGGCCTCTTCGCCAACCGAGAACATTTGCATCACCACCGGGGTAAACATGCCGGTACGGTGCGCGGTGCGTGTCAGGGCTTCGCCGCGCTCGATTCCCTCGCGCATGCTGTTGACGTGGCTGGAAATGTATTCATTGCCGATCGAACGTGAAATCACGCCCATGGCCTGCACGATCGGTACACCTGCGCCGTAAGCCATGGCAAAGGAGCGCGCGAAACGCGCCATCATCGCCCGGTTCAGGATCTCCCCGATCAGCGGCGCGTTAACGATGAACTTATGCCAGCGGTACTTCCCGTCGGGCGTGTTTATGTAATGCTTAAAGCCGATCACCAGGGCAAGCAGCGCGATGCCGACAAAAACCCAGTATTCGACGAAGAAACCGGACATGTTCAGCAATAATACAGTCTGCCAGGGCAGCTCCAGCTCATTGGCCTCGAAGAAGCTGGCGAATTTCGGAATTACAAACAGGTTCAGAATTACCATTGCAATCGCGATCGCGATGATGACCGTGGTCGGATAGCGCATTGCAGTCTTGATGTTCTGCGTGATGCGGCGATTGCGATCGATGTAGTCCGCCATCAGGACGAAAGTCTCTTCCAGGCGCCCGGTGTTTTCACCGACCTGGATCATGCTGATGTACAGGTTCGAAAATACCCGTGGATGACGTGCGCAGGAGACCGACAGGTTGCGGCCGGATTCGAGCTGCTCGAGTATGTCGCGCAGCGATTTGATCAACAGCGGGTTCTCGATCGATTCGAGTATGCCCGAAATGGCGCGTGTAATCGGGATGCCGGCCTTGATCAACGCGCCCATCTGGCGGGTGAACATCAACATTTCCTCGATGCTTACCTTGTGCAGATTGAAGCGATCTCTAATCACTTCGAGGACGTCTATCTGCTCGTTCTTTTCGACGATCGATATCGGGGTTACGCCGCGCTCCATCAACAGGCCCGCGACCGCGTTGGTACTGGCGCCCTCGATCTCGCCGTCGACCAGCTGGCCGTTACCGCTTCTACCCTTGAACTCGAACTGGGGCATTAATCGTCAATCTCCAGTACCAGCGGGTGATCGAGCACGTCGTCCGGCACTTCGCCGGCGAGACGCAGCATTTCCTCGATCGAAGTCAGACCGTTGGTAGCATGCTCATGCGCCACCATCACCAGTGGCTGGTAACCGGGTGCACGCTCGGCGGCTTCGACGAAGCCCTGCGAATCATCATGCCGCAGCTTTTCCGCCAACTCGGCATTCATGTCGAGTAATTCGTAAACGCCCATGCGTCCCTGGTAGCCGGTTTCGCCGCATTGCTTGCAGCCGCGGCCCTGTTTGTATTGATAGAGGCTGGCGTCGATCAGCAGGTCGTCGCGCAACCAGCCGATCTCGAACTCGGTCGGGGTATAGTCTGCACTGCAGCTCTGGCAAACCTTGCGCACCAGGCGCTGGGCGATGATGGTGCGCAGGGTGCTGGCAAGCAGGTATCCCTGGACGCCCATGTCCATCAAACGGGTGGCGGTTGAAATGGTGTCATTGGTATGCAGGGTCGACAACACCAGGTGCCCGGTCATCGCTGCGCTGACACCGATTTCGACGGTCTCGGCATCACGCATCTCACCAACCATGATGATGTCCGGGTCCTGGCGCAAGGCCGAGCGCAACACGCTGGCGAAAGTCAGCCCGATGCGTGGATTGACCTGCACCTGGCTGATGCGATCGAGCCGGTATTCCACCGGGTCTTCAACCGTCACGATCTTGGACTCCTGGACGTTGAGCTCCGACAGGGCGGCGTACAGCGTGGTCGTCTTACCGCTACCGGTCGGGCCGGTTACCAGGATCATACCGTTTGGCAAATGGAAGTTTTTGCGGAATCGGTGCAGCAGTTCGGTCGGCATGCCGAGCTGCTCGAGATCGAGCGCGCCCTGGGTCTGGTCGAGCAAACGCATGACCACCGATTCGCCATACTGGACCGGCATGGTCGACAGGCGCACATCGATATCGCGGTTATTCACCAGCACGTGGAAGCGTCCATCCTGCGGCAGTCGCTTTTCGGAAATATTGAGCCCGCACATCAGTTTCAGCCGCACCACGACCGCCGGCGCGATCTGGGTTTCCTGCATCACCTGTTCCTGCAACACGCCGTCGACCCGCTGGCGAATTCGAATCACGTGCTGGTCGGGTTCGATGTGAATATCGGATGCGCCGACCTGCACCGCGTCCTCGAAAATCGATTGCAACAGCTTGGCTACCGGCGCATCGATCATCTCGGTCTGCAATAGTTCGTTCAGATCGGTCGCGGACTCGGACAGGTCCTGTCCGAGTTCGCTCGCCAGCGCGCTGATTTCCTCGGTGCGGCGATAGACCAGGTCAAAGTTTTCCAGCAACGCGCTTTCGCGCACGATGGCCTGACTGACCGGCTTGTTCAGCTTGCTCTGGATTTCGTCGAGCGCGTAAATATCGGTCGGATCGGCCATCGCCACCAGGTAATCCTGGCCGCGATCCTCGAGCACCAGCGCTCGGTAACGACGCGCGACGGACTCCGGCAACATCTTGGCGGCCTCGTTGCTGTAGTTATAATTATTGATGTCGATCAACGGGATGCTGAGCTGGCTGGCGAGCAGGTTAAGCAGACTGTTTTCATCGATCATGCCGAGTTCGACCAGGGTGCCGCCAAGCTTGCGCCCAAGTTTTTTCTGCTCGCCGAGCGCGTGCTGCAGCTGCTCGTCGGAGATCAGGCCTTTCTCAACCAGCAGGTCGCCGAGGCGGATTTTCTTGGTAAACGCCATTAGTTCAAGACCTGTTTCAGGGCACTACTGCGGCGCAGGACAAACGCCTGCAGGCGTTTGTTCAGATTACCCAGTTTGCCGGCGCGCTGGTACGAATCGAGCGCGGCCTCGAGTTCCGCGCTGTGCTCCTGTGAAATGCCGAGTCCGATCCAGTTTTTGGCGTTACTCGCATCCTGCTCGAGCGCCAGTTGATAATGCCGTATCGCAGCGGCGTGTTCGTCGAGGCGCTGGTAACTGGCCGCGACCAGCGCCTGCTGGCCAGAGTCGAGCCCGGTTTCGGCGCTGAACAGCTGGATCACGGCGCGATAGTCCGTGTTTTGAAACAACGAACGCCCATACTCGGTTCTGAACACGGCATCATCCGTGTATTTTGCCGCGGATTCCCGCGCCAGCCGATGGTAGCGGTCGGTGCGCTGCTGGCCATTGTAAAGCACGAGCAGATGCTGGCGTGCGCTATGGTCTTCGGCACCACCGAGCAATCCCTGCAGCAGGCTTTCGGCGTCGGCATAGCGGCGCGAATTGATCAACTCGACCGCATATTCAAGCTGGTTGGCGGATTTAAAATTCGGATTGGTCGATTTTATTTCCAGCTTCACCACCGGCGCCGGTGCCTCTGCTATCGATGCAGTTTCATTCACCGCTGGCGATGCCCCGGATGCTTCAGGCGTGACGGTTTCCTGCGTTGATTCGATAGCCGGGAATTCGGCGACTGCAGTCTGCTCGGCCAGCGGCGCGACAGGCGCCTGCGGCAGGGCCTTTCTCAGGTTGATTGCCCAGACCTGCTCGCCATCGACCTGGCTTTGCCGGGTCTCGACCAGGATTTCAGGCGCGGTTTCGAACTGGATATCGACACCCTGCGCCGACGTGGTAATGGCAAGATCGGTAATCCAGGGATTGTCGGATATCACCGGCGCCACAATCTGGCTTTCGATTTCGCGCAGATGGTAGCCAAAGCTGTTTTCACCGCGCTGCTTCAGGTATGCCACCACCTTGTCGCGCAATACGAACTCGAGGCGCATATCCCGCTCGGATTCGCGGATTTGCAAACCGATGATCTGGTTGCCGATCATCTGGTCGGAGACGACCCCAACGCCTTCATCGACGATCGCTGGCGGCTCCTCGGAGGACGCGGCAGCGACGGCGCTGGTATCTGCCTTCATCGCGACCACGGCCCCGCTCGCATTGGTTCGACAGGGGAGCCGGTGCTGCGGCGCCCGGCAGCGACTGTCGCTGCAGGTAAATCCAGGCGATCGCGGCCAGCAAAAGTATCGACATAACCACCAGCGCCGCCGGCTTCAGATCCCGACGCGCCGCTGGCGGCGCCGCGACCGTAGTGATCTCGATCGGGGTGAAATGACTCTCCCTGGTTTCCAGATCCTTCAATACGCTATTGATTACACTCATTGCAACTGGCTGTCGGCGGCGGCGGCTTCGATATGCTTGCGCTTGACATAGAATTCGCCGCTGGCGTAGGCAAGCATCAACGCCTTGTTGCACAGGACGTTAATCACCCGCGGAATTCCCTGGCTTAACTTGTACAGCCGTCGCAGGGCGCCATTGTCGAACAGCTCGGGCCCCCGGTATCCGGCCGACCTGACGCGGTGCAGTAAATAGGAACGGACGGAATCCCGGTTCAACGGCTGCAGTTGATAGGCGTGCATGATCCGTTGCTGCAGTTGCCTGATGCTGCTCTGGGCAAGCCGCGCGTCGAGTTCGGGCTGGCCAAACAGCACAATTTGTATCAGCTTCTGTTTGCCGGTTTCGAGATTACTGAGCAGCCGAATCGCTTCCAGGCTTTCCGCGGGCAGGGACTGGGCCTCATCGAGGATGACGACCGTGCTGCGGCCGCAGCGCGCATTGGCAATCAGATAGTCATTGATGCAGGCCATGTAGTTTTCATTTTCGAGCCGGTCGGCAATGCCCATCTCGTGCACTACAGCATCCAGCAGTGCATTGCAGTTCATATAGGGATTGGGGATGTAAACCGTATCGAGTTCGGGCTCCAGCGCATCGAGCAGCTTGCGGCATAACAGGGTTTTACCGGTACCCACTTCGCCGGTAACCTTGATAAAGCCATCACCGGCCCGGATTGCGACCAGCAGCACGTTCAGCGCTTCCTGATGGGTGATGGACTGGTAAAAAAACTCGGTATCAGGCGTCAGGTTGAAAGGCTTTTCCGACAGGCCATAATATTGTTCGTACATCACTCACCTTCTGCGGGAACCGCGTTCAACCGCTTCACGCGATCGGCGCTTTGCTGAATGTAGTTGGACCAGACCTTGTTATTATCGACGACGATAGGCCGCAACAGGATTACCAGCTCGCTGCGCCGGTTCATTTTTCTTTTCTGCTTGAAGGCTTCACCTACAAACGGAATATCACGCACACCGGGCACGCCGCCGTTTTCATCGCTGGTAATATTCTTCATCAGGCCACCAATTACCACCACCTCGCCATTACGCGCCCTGACCACGGAATCGGACTCGCGCACCGTGGAGAGCGCCAACGGCAGTTCGAAAGTCTCGCCGCCAAGCGTTATCACTTTCAACTGGTCGGTTATTTCGCTGATGCTGGGATGAATATGCAGGATAACATCACCTGCCTCGCTGATCTGCGGAGTAACGTCTAGCGCTATTCCAGAGAAAAACGGGGTCAAAGTCAGCTCCGGATTAGAAGAGGTGCCGCTGGCTGTGGTGGTGCTATCCGACGATATCTCGGTAACAAAAAACTCATCCGAACCAACCTTGATCACCGCCTTTTGATTGTTGACGGTGGAAACCCGCGGGCTGGAGAGCACGTGCACGTTGCCCTGCGTACTCAGCAGCGTTATCAGCGAACCAAAGGTACTCGCCGAACTGCCGACCGCGAACAGGTTGGCGAAGGCCGTATTGGTTACATCCAGCGCGGAGTTGACGACGACATCGCCCGCTGCATTAATCTGCGCCTGCGCATTGCCGCCACTAATGACGCTACTGGTGCCGACCGACAGATCGCGGTTGGACGAGATCGCGGCCCAGTCGATGCCCGATTGAAAACTATCGTTGAGATCGACTTCAATTACCTTGGCCTCCAGTATGACCTGGCGCTGCAGATTATTCTGGGCGTTGGCGAGATAGGTCTCGACATCACGCAATTCGCCCGGCATCGCGCGCACGATGACCAGCCCGGAGTGCCGGTCCACCACGACCGAACGGCCTTCTTCCGCACCGATAATCGAGATCAGGGTAGCCCGCAGCTCGGTCCAGAAGTCGGCCTGGCTGCGGGTGTTGATGCTGCTCGACTTCAGCGAAGAGGAATTTGATGAGTTGTCGCCCTCGCCACTGCCGCCACTGTCTTCGATCTGACCCGAGCTGACCGTCATCAGCGATTCGCCGCTGCGGCTGACGTTGAGATAATCGACCGCAAAGATTTTTGACTGAATACGCGCCGGCAGCACGATATAACCGCTGCCGTTTTGCTTGAATTCATATCCGTAAACCTCGCGCGTGAGCCGCATGACCTCGCGCACCGTTACGTTTTTCAAGTCGAGTGAAATCTCACCCTCGACACTCGGATGCACGACCATGTTGATGTTGGTGTCCTTGACCAGGCTCATGAAGAATAGTCGCGCGGGCGCATTCGATACCGACATATCAAACGCGGTTTCCTGTTTCAGGTCCTGCTCCAGCCCCGGCACACTAATGCCGCTGCCCGGCATAAGCTGGTCGAGAATCTCGTCGGAAGGCGCTTCCACCTCGGGGATCTCCAGCGCGGCCGCTGCACTCAGCGTAGCGTCGATCTCCTGGCGCGTCTGATTGGCTGTTTCCAGCGATTGCTTCGAGGCACAGGCCGCCAGCAGTAACACCAGGGCCAGCAAACTTAAACGTTGTCTATTCATAGATCACTCTCGACAGCCTTTTTTCTGATTGCTGTAAGTTCGTTACCCAGGCTTAAATTGATTACTTTGCCCTTGCGCACCAGGCGCGCGCTTTCACGCGTCAGGCCGACCAGCTGGGCGCCCCTGATGCTATCGCCTAGCGCCAGCATCTGGTTGTCGATGATGGCGATTTTGCGTTCGGCGGAAAACAGGATCGAAGTCAACTGCAACGGCTTCGGCCTGGGTTTCGTGGCCTGCGCCTTAACGGGTTTCGGTTTACCGGCCCATTTAGCCGCGCGAAATTTCTGCAGGGCGAATGCGGGTGGCTGCATCGGGTCGCGCAATTCCTGGGCCGAAGCAATCGCGCCGACGCCAAAAAAGCCCAGCGACAGCAACAACAGGACGAAAATGTAAGTGGCAATTATTCGAAGCATCTAGATGCCCACCCATTCTTTGCGCGTTGACAGCGTCGACATAACCACCTTGACGATAACTCTCGGATGTTCATCGCTAATGATTTCGATTTCGTCCCATAACAACTTCCAGTCCAGGGCCTCCATCGCTTGCATGTAGCTGAGAATGTCGAGGTACTTCCCGGCAAACTGCAGTTCGAGCACGTGTCGGTAGATGCCCACTTCGTCGTCCGGTTGCTCCGGGTCAAGCTGAGGTATGGCGGCTCTGACTTCCCGACGTTTGAGGCTTAGTAGCGTCAGTTTTGAATCGCGATAAACCAGCTGGTTCATCAGCTGGAACATTTTTTCCGGATCGATCAGCTCGATGGTGGTAACCCTGAGCTGCTCTTCGACCGCGGACAAGTCCTCGATCAACCTGGTCAACTGGGTTTCTTTTTCCTGATGGACACCTGCCGCGATCCGCTGACGAATACTGGCTACGACGACACGAGAGTTTTCGATTTCAGCGCTAATACGCCTGTTTTCGCTTTGCAGGTTATCGATTTCCGCCATCACCGGCGCGGCAAAATTATGCCACCACAGGAAGCCGATTACCGCTACCAGCATGACGGCGATCGCCCCGCGATCACGGATGGTCTGCGCGTCAAAACGCTGTGCATATTGCTTCAGCTGCTTATTCATCGATCACCGCGCGGGTGGCAATTTCGAAATCCACCTTCCATTCGCTGTTACGGTCGCGGTTCAATGCGAACAGTTCAAAGCGGTTGCCGCGGAAAACTTCTTCTTCACTGAAGCGATCGAAGTATCCCGGTACCTGCTCCGCGCTGAGCGAACTACCCTTGATCTGTACGAAATCTTCAGCCAGACGAATCTGGTTGAGCCAGACTTCATCGACCTGCAGGTTTGACAACGCCACCAGGTAGCTGGAAAAGCCTTCTCCGGAGCCGAAGCGGTTGGCATCAACGAAATTCAGCACTCTTTTGCGGGCCGATATCTGACCCACGGCATCCTCGATTTCGCTATCGATGCGGCTATCTTTGAGCAACCTGGCGAGTTCGGCGTTAACGGCGGCGAATTCTTCGGTCATGCGCTCACGCTCGGCCCCTATTTCGAGGTTACGCTGCTCTACCTGCCGCAAATCAAGCTGCAGCAGGAAGCTCCAGATTGCGATTGCGGCAATCACAACCAGCACCGCCGCCGCGACCTGGACGGCTGAAATCCAGAGTCGCTTTTCCCGGAACCGGTCCTGATACAGATTGACCTGTTGTACGATCACAGGTTCACCTCTCGCAGCGCGGCGCAATACGCGTGAAAGCATTGCGGTTCGAGGCCAGGATTGTCATCGTCGCCGGCAAAGCTGATAAATTCGATATCGAAATTGCTCAGATTCTGCAGATACATGGCCATTTTTTCGGTGGCTTTGAGCTGCGGAAAGATCCGCAGGTCGGTCACGGAACCCATTCCATAAAAGCTCTCGAAATAATCCAGCGAACGTTGCAGCTCGAGCAACAGCGCGTCGAATACGCTTTCATCCTCGCTGGTAGCCAGCTCGAGTTGATCGGTGCCGATCATGAACTCGCGCGAAACATATAAATCGGTGTCGTGATAGACGCTGAGCAACCCGCTTTTCTGGCTTAGTGTCAGCACCGCCAGGCTGCGCTCGCTGCTGTGCTGCACCACTTGCAGGTTGGCGCGTACCAGTTCATGAATATCCAGCGCGTTGAGCGTCAGCGCGCTGGCCTTGATGCTGGCGATGTAGTTCATCACAACCGCCTCGCGCGCCGCGACCACGCCTACCTGTTGCTGCTTGTTCTTGCTCGATTCAGGCATCGGATAGCTGTCGACGACAGCATGGCTGACGTCGTAGTTGATTAAATCTTTTATCTTCCAGCTGACCGCCTGAATCATCTCGGAATCTTCGACCTCGGGTTTCTCGACCTGGTAAATGTCGCAGTCATCGTTCGCGACCAGACAGACGCAGGGCGTTTTCTGCAAATTATTGCTCTGCACCCAGGATTTTAGCGCCGCGACCCTGGGCCTCCTGCCCGTCAGCCTCGACAAACTCGCTGCGCAGGATTCGACCGGGGCTTTTCTTGCCGGTTTGCACCTGGGCGATAGCAACGCCATCAGGCAGGAAATCAACCCCGATCTGAGAATCTTTTTGCGCTGCCGAAAACAGAGCCACGTTTTTACCCCGAGCCTTTCAATTTACATGTGCATTAATATGCAAGTTGCGGGCCAACTCGGACAGCGCCCTCGTTGCTCGCAAACAGAAACCTTTCGCGCCTAATTACGCGCGGTGACAATCTCCCCGATGTGCGGTTTTTATTCTAGATATTCCTTAAGAAAATCACTATAACTTATTGTCGTTATTAGAAATATTAACCTATAGTTGGGCTTTTTCAAGTTATTAGCCAAAATTAATTTTATTATGATGCACATCGTTCTTTTCGAACCCGAAATCCCGCCCAATACTGGAAATATCATGCGCCTCGCGGCCAACACCGGGTTCCGGCTGCATTTGATTGAACCCCTGGGCTTCGAACTCGAGGACAAGCAGTTACGCCGCGCCGGCCTCGACTATCGCGAATGGGCCGACACCAGTCGTTATCGAGACTTTGAGGATTTCATGAAAACCTGTGAATTCAATAACTTATACGCATTTACTACGCGGGCGAAAAGGACTTACAGCGATGCGCCTTTCAAGCCCGACGACGCGCTGCTGTTTGGTCCGGAAAGTCGAGGCCTGCCCACGGAACTGCTGGATTCACTGGATAGTGACAACAAGTTGCGCATTCCAATGGTCGCGAAATCGCGCAGCCTGAACCTGTCGAATACGGTGTCCATTGCTGTCTATGAAGCCTGGCGGCAGCAGGGATTTACCTGAGGGCCTGCCTGGTTCAGCGATTTTCGTAGCGACAGGGCGAGTGCTCGTGCACTGCCTGGTTTTCGGACCCGGATCGGAGTCCGGGGCAGGCGGCATCGACACCAGGCTGGGCGCGCCGACCAGGTGAAAGCCCGGCAGGATGCGGCATGCGGCGTCGCGTCAGGAGATCGCCGGGACAGGCAGGTTACTCGACTTACTCGTGACCCTGCGGCCGACTTTCGAGGTCGCGCACCGCGTCATGCGGGTTCTTATTGTCGTACAGCACGTGATAAACCTGATTGATGATCGGCAGATCGAGCCCGAGTTGTTTCGACTTGTGGTAAATAGCCCTGGCGGCGCGTAATCCCTCGACGGTCTGGCCGACCTCGATTTCAGCCTGGGAAACGCTCTTGCCCTTACCGATGGCGAGCCCGAAGCGCCGGTTACGGCTCTGGTCATCGGTACAGGTCAGAATGATATCGCCAAGCCCAGCCAGCCCCATCAGGGTTTCCCGCTGGGCGCCAAGCCGGGTGCCCAGATGCATGATTTCGGAAAGTCCGCGCGTCATCAACGCGGCACGGGTATTGGCGCCGAAGCCAAGACCGTCAGAAATGCCAACGGCGATCGCCAGCACATTTTTAAGAGCGCCACCGAGCTCGACGCCGACGATGTCAGTGCTGGTATAGACTCGAAAATGCTGGCTGCGCAACAATTCGGCAAAGGTTTCGCTGGATTGTGGATCATTGCCGGCGCAGGCAATAGCCGCCGGCGTACCGCGCGCCACTTCGGTGGCAAAGGTAGGGCCCGAAATCACGCCGTAGTGACGTATCGGTAATTCCTCGGCGATAACTTCGTGCAACAGTTTGCCGGTTTCAATTTCGAAACCCTTGCTCGCCCAGAACAGCATCTTGTCGTCATCTAGCAACGGTTTCAGCTGTTGCAGTAATCCCCTGAAGCCTTTACTTGGGATAACGATCAGCAGATACGGCGCCTGCTTTACCGCGTCTGCGAGGCTCGCCAGCGGTTCGATATTATCGGCCAGGGTGAAACCCGGCAGGAGATCGGTATTTTCACGCAGCGCCTGCAGTTTTGTGATGTGATCGGCTTCGTGGCCCCAGAGTTTGACCTGCAACTGATTGCGGGACAGCTGGATCGCGAGCGCGGTTCCCCAGGAACCGGCACCCAGCACTGCGATCGTTTCAGTCATGCGCGCTTAATGCGTTACCTCGCCCTCTTCCCTGCGCGCCTTCTGCCTGCGCGCCTTCTGCCTGCGCGCCTTCTGCCTGCGCGCCTTCTGCCTGCCCGGCCTGCTGCAGATGCTGCTGGTAGAGGGCGTCGAAATTAACCGGAGATAGAATGAGGGGCGGAAAACCGCCGCGTACCGACAGGTCGGAGACAACTTCGCGGGCATAGGGAAACATAATGTTCATGCACTGACTGCCCAGCAGGTACTTTTTTTCCGCTTCGTCGAAGCCGGTCATGGCAACCAGGCACGCCTGCTGGACTTCGATCAGAAATACCGTGCTTTCTTCGTGGGTTACGGTGGCGGTAATACAGAGTACGACTTCGTACAGATCGCCTTCCAGGTGCCGCTGGTTATTGGTCAGGTTCAGGTCGATCTTTGGGTCCCATTTTTTGAAGCTAAACGAATTCGGTGTTCCCGGCGATTCGAACGACGCGTCCTTGACGTAGAGTTTCTGGATCGCAAACTGCTTTTTTGTTTCCTGTTCTTTGCTCATAAGATTACTTTTTGCTAATGGGTAAGTGTGCTTCCTGCCAGGCCGTTATGCCGCCGTTCAAACTAAAGACCTTGTCAAAACCCTGCTTGCCGAGTTCCTTGCAGGCCAACCCGGAGCGCGCGCCCGTTTTACAATACACCAGCAGGGTCTTGTTTTTGTGTTTTTCCAGCTCGCCGACGCGTTTCGCCACGGCGCCAACCGGAATCTGAATAGCCTTGGAAATCTTGCCGCCGACTGTTTCGGAAGGCTCGCGTACGTCGAGTACGACGACATCCTCGCTATTCATCAGCTGCACCGCGCCCGCAGGCGTCAGGCTGGCAAACCGCTGCGACGCAATTTTCATCTCGTTGAAAAAGGTCAACGCCAACAGCACGGCAAACGCGATCACCAGAAAAGGGTGATTCACCGCAAATTCAGAAACTTGAGTCAACATACTTATGGGAAAATTAAATCTAGAGTATTAGTCGGTAGAACAGAACACTTCCTGCATCATTCCTATCAGACGCAGGGTACGCTCATCACCGACACGATAATAAACCTTGTTCGCATCCTTGCGCGACGACAGTATACCTTTATCGCGCAAAATCGCGAGATGTTGTGAGATATTACTTTGCGAAGTGCCGACATTATCGACGATTCCCTGCACGCAGACTTCGCGACTGCCGAGCGTGCACAGAATTTTAAGGCGTAGCGGGTGGGACATGGCCTTGAGCGAACGCGAGGCGGTCTCGATATCTGCGGCGTGCGCCAACAGTTGATCGCCATCCACCACATCTGTTGCTTCAGTTACCATTTGCTTAAGCGTATTACCAAACGTTAATATTAGGGAATGATTATGATTAAAACCCGACCCAATGTCCACTTCGCCGCCGAGTAGGCTATTTCTTTGCGCGCTGATTGCGGGCCTGGTGGTCGCGCCGCAGTCGCTGGCCGCCGATCGCAGCGTCAAGGAAAAACAGCTTAAAACGGTTCTCATCAAAATCGAAAAGCTGAAGCAGGCTATCGACGTCAAGGAAGACAGCAAGTCCGGGTACATCAAGCAGTTGAAATCGATCGAAGGCAAGATCGGCAAGCTCAACCAGAAAATCCGCGGCATCGGCAAGAAAATAAAGGGCAAAAAATCGGAGCTCGCAAGCCTGCGCGAAACCCGCCTCAAGCACCAGCGCCGGTTAAGCCGCGAAAACGACTACCTCGCGGAGCAGGTTTACACGGCATTTACCCTGGGGCGCGAGGAAAAGGTCAAATTGCTGTTTTCACAGCAGGATCCACAGACGCTGCAACGCAACCTGGTTTACTACCAGTATTTCTCCAATGCGCGGGTCGATCTAATCAACCAGGTGCAAGACAATATCGACAAGATTATCGAGACCGAACGACTAATTCAGCAGGCGCGTCAGGACCTGGAAAAGAGCCAGCAGGACCTGAGCCAGCAGAAACAGAAACTCAACCAGGATCGCGGCAAGCGCAAATCAATCATCGCCTCGCTCGACAAGCAATTGAAAAATCAGGGTGGAAATCTTTCACGGCTCGAGGAAGAAGCGGCGCAATTACAGAACCTGATCAAATCGATCCAGGAGATCTTTACCGATGCGCCCGAAGACGACATCGCGGGGAAAGCTTTTTCGGAGTTGAAGGGCAAACTTGCCTGGCCGGTCAAGGGCAAGTTAAAACGGCTGTTCGGCCGTAACAAGCCATTATCCAACCTGCGCTGGCAGGGGATTATTCTCGAAGCGCCCGGCGGTTCTCACGTGCAGGCGATATCCCACGGCCGGGTCGCCTTTGCCGACTGGCTGCGGGGGCTTGGCAACCTGATCATCATCGATCACGGCAACTCTTACCTGTCGCTTTACGGTCACAACGAATCGCTGTTCAAAACCGCTGGCGAATGGGTCGAAGCCGGCGACGTCATCAGCAGCATCGGCAGTAGCGGCGGGCAAAAAAAGCCCGGACTTTACTTTGAAATCCGAAGAAAAGGCAAACCGCAGAACCCCACCGGCTGGTGCAAGGCGAGCAATAAATTTGCCGCAGGTTAACGCCCGGTCCTGATAAATCTGCAAAAAATCGCACTTTGCCGTAGAATTTTGCATTCTCGGCACAATCTTTTGAACTGTTTACGACTTACAGAGCCTTATTCTGGTCTACAATATTCAGTCAGGCTCAGCGCCAGCGCGCACTATCGGAGAATCGAATGCTACAAAATCTGCGAACTTCCACCTGGTTTTTGAGTGGAATACTGCTCGGGTTATCAATGGCGGTAGGCCACAGTGTTTACGCCTTAAAGGACGACGACAGCAAGCAGATCCCGTTCGAGGACTTGCAGGCTTTTACCGAGGTCTTCTCCAAAGTCAAATCCGACTATGTTGAATCGGTAGATGACAAGAAACTGATCGAGGATGCGATCCGCGGCATGCTCAACGGACTCGATCCGCATTCCGCATTCCTCAACACCAGCGAATTCAGCGATCTCAAAATCGGCACCACCGGCCAGTTCGGCGGGCTCGGCATCGAGGTCGGTATGGAGAACGGTTTCGTCAAGGTTATTTCGCCGATCGACGATACACCCGCATCGCGGGCCGGCATCCAGGCCAGTGACCTGATCATCAAGCTCGATGAAAAATCGGTCAAGGGCATGACCCTGAACGAAGCGGTCAAGATCATGCGCGGCAAGCCCAACACCGATATCGACCTGACTATCGTGCGTGAAGGCGAATCCAAGCCCCTGGTGATCACTATCACGCGTGAAATCATCCGCGTCAAAAGCGTCAAGAACCGCATGCTCGAGCCGGGCTACGGTTATGTTCGCATTACCAATTTTCAGTCACGCACCACGACCGACCTGCTAAAGGCCATTTCCGATCTGCAAAAGAAGGAGCGCCTCAAGGGTATGGTACTCGATCTGCGTAATAATCCGGGTGGTGTTCTTAACGGCGCGGTTGGCGTCTCCGACGCGTTTATCGATGACGGTCTGATTGTTTATACCGAGGGCCGTCTGGACGATTCCAGTCACCGCTACCTGGCTACCCCGGGCGATAGTCTCAACGGCGCGCCACTGGTGGTTTTGATAAACGGCGGTTCGGCATCGGCTTCCGAAATCGTGGCCGGCGCGGTGCAGGATCACAAACGCGGCATCATCATGGGCACCAAGTCCTTCGGCAAGGGCTCGGTGCAAACCATCCAGGAATTGCGCAACGGTTCGGCGGTGAAGCTGACGACGGCGCGTTACTTCACCCCGAACGGACGTTCGATTCAGGCCAAGGGTATCGAGCCAGACATCAAGCTCTCCACCGTGAAGCTTTCTGACAAAGATGAAAAGGCGCGCGAAACCTATTCCGAGAGCGACCTCGAAGGGCGCCTGAGTAATCCCAATGGCGAAGACGACGATGCCAAGAAAGGCGACAGCGAAACGCTGGCGAAATCCGACTTCCAGCTGTACGAGGCGCTGAACCTGCTCAAGGGTCTGACTATCCTCAAAGATATCAGCAAAGGCTAACCAGCGGCCCGATGTTACGCTCCTGGTTGGGCCTGCTAGCGCTGTTGGCGGCGACTGTCGCCGCAGCGGATCAGCGCCCGGTGTTATCGCTGGTCATCGACGATCTCGGATATTCACTGAAAAACGGCATGGCGGCTATCGATCTCGACGGCGACCATACTTACGCCATCCTGCCGGGCGCGGCATACAGTCGCAAGCTGGCGCGGCATGCGCACGGCCTAAACAAGGAAGTCATCCTGCACATGCCGATGCAATCTATCAGCTCCAGAGCTGCGCACGAGCCGAAGGCGCTCAACGAGGCAATGGATGAAGATCAGCTCACTGCGAACGTGCATTCGCTGCTGGCGGAGATTCCATTTATCCGCGGCGTCAATAATCACATGGGCAGCCATCTGACCGAGTTCGATTTTTTCATGCGCCCGGTGATGGACAGTATTCGCGGTTACAATCCGCGACTTTATTTTCTCGATAGTCGCACGTCGCCGCGCAGCGTGGCGCACGCGCAGGCGCTGGATGCGGGTCTGAATTCGATTTCGCGCGACATCTTCCTCGACAATGAGCCCAATCCGGAGTCGATTCGACTGCAGTACGACATCTGGCTGACCAAGGCACGCGCACTCGGCTCGGCCATCGCCATCGGCCATCCCTATCCGAATACGATTGCGGTATTGCGGGAAAGCCTGGGCGAGACCAACGCCGATTTCAGATTCCTGCGCATTTCAAGCCTGATCGACGAGCGCAAATCAACGGAATTGTCCACCGGCAAAACAACCGCTGCGACAACCGTGCTCAGGCAGTAATTAAATCGGCGGCGGTCTGAAACCGCCCATCAGGGTTTCAACCTGTTGCGCCAGCGCCAGCGCGATATCCTCACGCCAGGGGGCGGCAATCAATTGCACTCCAACCGGTAATCCTTCGGCACTGGTGCCGGCGCGCACCGCCACCCCGGGCCAGCCGAGCAGGTTGTGAATCTGAATATAACCCCAGTCGTCGAAACTATCGCTATGCGAAGCCCCATGCGGTCGCGCGATGGCAAACGAAGCCGGGCACAGAATGGCATCGTAGTCGGCAAAAAACCCGAGCGCCTGGCTGCGGGCCTCGTCGATCGCTTCGACTAGCGCCGGGTCAAGCTGGTTGGCGCTGGCAATGCCCTGCTCGGTCAGGTAGCCGCGCAGCTCCTCCCCGGGCCGTTCGGTGCCATAGCGTTGCAGCAACCGCATAATGAAACCCGCGTTGGTCGCTTCGCGAAACTCGGTAGTCAGGTCGACCAGTTGGCGCGTCTGCGGCAACAGTTTTTCTGCGAGGTTAAAACCCGCGACGCGCAACGCCTTTGCGCTGGCGGTGACCACGCGCTGAATATCGTCGGCCGGGGTCACGATGCCATTATCGGCGTACCAGGCGATTCGCAACTGCGAGACATCAACCGACCCGGGGTCACCCATCGGGACCGGTACTACGGCAGGGTCACGCCCGTCCGGGCCGCAGATCAACGGCAGGGCCAGGCTCAGATCTTCGACGTAACGCGCCATCGGCCCGATCTGGGTTAATGAATCCAGCACCCCTCCAGCATAGGGTACGATATGCCCGGTTCGCGGCGTACGCCCCGAGGTCGGCTTGATTCCGGCAATGCCGCAGAGATGCGCCGGTTCGCGAATGCTGCCGCCGGTGTCCGACCCCAGCTCCAGCGCGGCGCCACCGCAGGCGATGATTGCGGCCGAGCCGCCGCTACTGCCGCCGGGGCTGCGTTCGAGGTCGAAGGGATTACAGGTTCGGCCATAGATCAGGTTGTTGGTTTCGCCGCTGAAGGTCAGTTCCGGCGTATTGGTTTTACCGAGCAGCACCGCGCCGGCGGCACGCAGGCGCGCGACCACCGGGGCATCCTGAGCCGGCAGGAAATCCTTTCGGCCGAGAGTGCCGCCGGTGGTAACAATACCCTCGGTATCGAGCGAATCCTTGATCGTAATCGGCACCCCGTGCAGCGGACCTTTGAACTGTTCATGGGCCGCCATGCGGTCGAGCTTATCGGCTTCGCCGAGCGCGCGCTCAGCCACCAGCTGCACCACCGCATTGATGTCGGGATTGACCTGCTCGATACGCTCGAGGCAGGCTTCGACGATTTGCCGGGAGGAAAGCTTTGCGCTGCGAATTTCGCGCGCGATCCGGCTTGCGGACCAGTAGATAGCATCAGACATGATGCAATTATGGTTATCTCAATCCTGATTATCCAGCCTTGATTTAGCCGTCTCGAAGTAGGCGACGAACTCGACCCCGCGCACATCCAGCGGCGAGAACGCCAGCCTGGAGGAACGTTTACGGTTCCTGACATCGAGCACCCAGCGCGGTAACTGGGGTTCGGCGGTATCGAGATGGAGGCTATCCTCGCCGGCACGCAGCTCGGAAATCAGCTGTGGTTTTCTGCTGGCCTGCGGACTGGCCTCGATGCTGGCAATCGGCGCCTCGTAGGACCATTCCTGGCGCTTGCCGGCCTGCGCCTGCGACGCCTCGAGCTGGCACATCGGCCGGCCATTGACGATGACGATTTCGAGTTCATGCTTATGCACCTCGCCATTGGTGAGCTTGACGCTGAGCGCAAAACTGCCGGCGCGGTTGTCGATATTGTCAAACTCGATCGAGCCCTCGAAACCCTTGGTGATTTCGTTGACAAAGTACAGGCCGAGGCCCTTGCCGTGATGCTCGCGAATCCGGCGCGACGAAAATCCGAGCTGGTAAATCTTGTCCTTTTCATCTTCCTTGATACGCGGGCCGCGGTTATAAACCCTGAACTCGACCTCGCCGCCGCGCTGCGCAAGCGAAATGGCGACCCGGCTGTAACGGTTGCGGTGCGCTTTCTGCTGCGAGTAATACAGCGCGTTATTGATCAGGTTTTCAATCAGTAACACCATGTGGTTTTCGTTGCCGAGCATTTCGCTATCGCTACGCAACTGGATACTGAACTTGTCATCGGCATAGCTGCCACGTTTTGGCCAGCCCTGGTTGAGACCGAGCTCGTCCGGATTTTCGGTTATCGGCAACAACGCGCGTCGCAGCGCATGACTCATCATGAAGGTCGGTTCGAACGGCGCCGGCTCGAGGTCGTCGTTGAGTTGCGCCTGGAAGTAATGCTCTTCGCAATCGTAGATCTGGTTGGCGACATGCAGCGCGATATTGTCGGTGGTCGACAGGTCGAGTAGATCCCACAGGTACAGCAGGCCATCGGCGGCTTCTCGATACTGTGGTTTTTCGCCAGGCTCACAGGCTTGCTGCGCGTTCCTGAGCGCGGTCTGCGCCTTGTCGTAACTGATGACGCCATTGTGGCGTACTTCCGAGGCAATATTCTTAAAATGCAGGAATTTTTCATCGTATTCGATGGTTTCCAGCAAGCGTTCGCTGATAAACATTTTCAGTTTGTCGGCGTGATCGGAGTAGGTGCGCGCGCGCGTGCCAAGCTCGCGTTTCGAATCGAACAATTCGCTGATCTGCTCCTGGTATTGCCGCAGCTGCGCGCGGTAACGCCGGCTTGCCCCGGCAAAGCGCCAGATGTCGAAAATCACCAGCAACAGCAACAGCGCGGCGGCGGGCAACACCGTGTCCTGCTGCTGCAGCGGCACGGGCAGGCGCTCGAGCCTGAACAGGCCGGCATTAGCGAGCGCGAATTGCCAGACGATAAACGCTATCGCGCCCAGCATGCTAAGCCAGGGATAGTAGATACGCGCCGATTTCATTTTGATTTACCGCCGGGCGGGCGCCACAGGTAGGCGCCTTCGTCACCGAAAGTAACGATACCGGCGCCATTGTTGCACAGCTCGGTAAAGCGGCCCTCGCCCTCTTCGACCGCATCGAAGGCCCGCCGTAGCGTCTTGATATGCTGCCGGTAACTGGCGTAGGAAAATTTTTCCGGATCGAGATCGAGACGCTCGGCAATTTGTCCCGCGGCCAGCGGACGCGGTGAAGACTGCACCAGTTCGCGCAGCAGCTTGCGCGGGGTCGGCGCCAGCGGTCGGCGCGCGTTGCTCGGGTTCATCAGGCGCTGCCCTTTCCAGTAGACGTTCCAGGTATTCAGGTCGATAGTCAGTTCGCCGCTATTGACCACGTTGATGGTTGCGGACAGGTCCGAATCGATCGAAACCTGTCTGAGCACGGCCTTGATGCGCCAGCACAGCACCTGCTCGACGTTATGCTGATGCTTGGCGATAAAATCGGTGGCCGCAAACTGTTCCAGCGCCTCGCGCTCGATCTCGGTGCCGCTGTGTTCCGACAGGTAAATAATGGGCAGGCGCGGCCACTTTTTGCGCAGCGCGTTGGAGACGGTGAAACCGGCCTGATCATTACCGTTCATCCGCGCGTCGAGCAGTGCCACGTCAGGCGGCGATTCCTTGTCGGTGAGCGCGATCTTTTGCCGCGCGGCCTCGGCAAAATTCAGGATCGTCAACGAATTCGGCCGGCCGTCGAAGTTTTCTTTCTCCAGCACCGGGGAGAATTTCTTGATCCAGTGCGACTGATCCTCGACCCAGAAAATCGAAGCCATCAGCACGCCCGGGTTTGCTTGTTAATCATAAATGCCAAGTATACAAGGGCTCATCGGGACTGCCGCGCAGCGCCCTCGAATGTGAATTATTTAATTAAACCGGCGACAAAAATTGTCGCCGGTTTAATAGATAAAACAGGTATTTGCAGAAAATTTTAGCTGTTTACCCGGGTTTTTCACCGATTTTTCACAGCCGCCCCCTAAATTCCTTACAACTTCCAAGCAAACGAGGGAATTGCAATGTTTAACGAAATACTCACAGTCTGGTCAGACCAGCCCGGGATATCGGCAACCATCTGGCTTGCGGTCCTGGTATTCGTCGCCTACCTGGCGCGCAACCCGGCGCATCAGTTGATTCAATCCACCGGCCGCGCCATCTATGTCGCCTGTCGGCTGTTTGCATCGTCGCTACGCCTTCTCGAAACCAGCCTGCAGCGCCGCAACAAGGAAGTTGTCATGGCGATGGGGCAGGACGCCTGCGAACGCGCAATCGAACGCGAATTCCATCGCGTCAACGCGGTCGTAACCCGCGACCTCTCGGCCTATCCAGCGCTGCACCGGCATATTTCAGACACCATCGACAAGGTCGAAGAAGACTACCAGGCGGCGACCGATGCGCCACCCCTGCCGCCGGCATGGCTGGAAGCGGTCGATACGATCGCGAGCATTCCGCGCACCGGTGACGCCACCGTATGCAGCATTCTCGACAATATTGGCAAGACCCTGGAAGACGCGCATCAGCAAACCCAGAAGGCTTACCGCAAGTCGACGCTGGAGCGGCACAAGCTGCTGGGCGCGATGCAACCGCAGTGGCGCAACCTCGGCCAGTCGCTGACCCGCGTCAAGGACACCATCGACGGTCTCGAAGAGCGCACGCTCGAGATCGACAAGCAGATGAAATCCTACGAAGCGATTCGCAAGGGTGAAGACACCGCGGCGCGTACGCTGTCATCGTCTTCGCTGACCCAGTTCTTTATTTCTTCGCTGGTGCTGGTAATCGCCATCTTCGGCGGCCTGATCAACTTCCAGTTGATCGCGATGCCGATGTCGGAAATGGTGGGCGGCACGAGCTACATCGGGCCGATGCGTACCTCCGATATCGCCGCGCTGGTGATCATCATGGTCGAAATCGCGATGGGCCTGTTCCTGATGGAATCGTTGCGCATCACCCATCTGTTTCCGATTATCGGTTCGATGGATGACAGCATGCGCAAGCGTATGATCGTCATTACCTTCAGTATCCTCGCGATCCTCGCCACCGTCGAAGCTTCGCTGGCCTACATGCGTGACCTGCTTGCGCTCGACCGCGAAGCGTTGACGCAATCGCTCGCGGGCACCGGGGTGGTCGCCGAGGCCGAGTTCCGCTGGATCCCGTCGCTTGGGCAAATGATCATGGGCTTCATCCTGCCGTTTGCGCTCGCTTTTGTCGCGATCCCGCTGGAATCGTTCATCCATTCGTTGCGCACCGTGCTCGGCATGATCGCACTCAGCGTGATTCATGCGCTGGCATTCAGCGCACGCCTGATCGGCGGCACCGCGCGCCAGCTGGCCAACATGCTGGTGAACCTGTACGACCTGCTTATCATGCTGCCGCTCGGCATCGAGCGCCTGATCGCAAGCAGCATCGGCCGCAAGGCGAACCAGCCCGAAACAGGCAAAGCCGAACCCGTCAACGCGGATTTGGCAAAAACGAAGGTTTACATGAGGGACCCATCATGAAGAAGTTAATCCTGGCAATCCTGCTAAGTCTCGGCCTTGCGGCCTGTAGCGAACCCCGGTCCAACGCACGTGCGGTTTACCTGCTGCTGGACACCTCGGGCACCTACACCGCGGAAATGGACAAGGCGCAGAAAATCATGAACTACCTGCTGGCGACGCTGGACGCCGGTGACTCGATCGCGATCGCGCGCATCGACAGCGGCAGCTTCAGCGAGAAGGACATTATCGCAAAGGTGACCTTCGACGACCGGCCGAGTACCGCGAACCAGCAAAAACGCATGTTCAAGGACAAGATCGACGAGTTCGTCAGCAACACCAGGCGCGGCAGCAGCCATACCGATATCACCGGCGGCATGCTGCAGGCCAGCGAGTACCTCGAAGAGACCGGCGCCGGCGAGAGGTACGTGCTGATCTTTTCGGATCTGGAAGAGGATCTGCAAAAGGGACATATTCGCGACTTCCCGATTTCGCTGCCCGATATCCACGTGGTCGCGCTCAATGTCACCAAGCTGCGCAGCGACAACATCGATCCGCGCGATTACCTGAACCGGCTCGACCTGTGGGAAAAACGGGTTTACCAGGCCGGCGGCACCTGGGGTGTGATCAACGACCTCGAGCACATGGATCGCCTGATTGCGCAACGCTAGTTCACCCCGGGACGCGCAGCCTGGCTGTCCCGTAATCCCCCACTATTCAACCCCGCTGCGGCGGGGTTTTTTTTGCTCTTTTTTGGTAAAGCAGGCAGGATTGGCTATAGTCCCTTCAGGCTAATATTTTTCAGGGTCAGAATCTGTTCGTCAGGGCAAATTCTCCCGGGGTCGAATCCTATCCAGAAACCTGATTCCAAGCATGTCCGCTAATCCCGATAAAATCTCGACACGCGTACTCGACGAAGCCGCAATCGAAAGGCTGTTGCTGCAGCACGAACTGCTCGACGCCACCGAGCTCATTGCACATATGGGTCATTGCCACTGGGACTACAATGACAATCACCTGATTTCCTGCTCAGAGGGCTATGCGCGCATCTTTAACATGAGCATCGAGGAGATTATCGAGTTTCAAAGCGACTGGGAACGCAACCTGGCCCAGATTCACCCCGACGACGTCAAGTCCTACCTGGCCGCTTACGAGGGGCAGCAGGAATCGGGTCACTATACGGTCGAGTACCGGATTTTACGCAACGATGGCCAACTGCGCTGGCTGCGCGAAGTCGGCCTGCTGCAGTTCGATGATAACCACCGGGTCGTCGAGGCATTCGGCATCCTGCAGGATATTACCGAGCAGCAGATGCACAAAACCGACCTCGAAGATCAGCAGGAAGTGACGCGGCAGGTCGAGGCAATCACCGACATCGGTTATTTCATCAACGACGAGGAAAACGACAGGTATCTTTATGTAAGCCCCGGCTACGCGGGAATTCACGGCATGACTGTCGATGCCTTTCTGCGTCATGCCGAGTCTGTCGGCGACAATCTTTTCGCGGTGCATGCCGATGATCGTGATCGCCTGCTGGGCGAGATTTCCAGTTATATCGAAAATGGCGACGATAACTTCCTCTCGGAGTATCGCGTGGTCAGACCGGATGGTGAGGTCGTCTGGCTCAGGGAGCGCTCCAAATCAAGGCTCAAGCGGAATGGCCGGGTAACGCTAACCCTTGGGGTGGTGCAGGACATTACCGAAAAACGCAGCTATGAGCAGGATTTGCAGGCTGCCAAGGACTCACTGGAAGACACCGTGGCGGAACGCACTCGGCAACTGGCCGATACCGTTTCCCAACTGCAACGGGAAATTTCTGAACGCGAGGCCATATCAGTCGATCTGGAAAATAAAAATGCCGAACTCGAACGATTTGCCTATACGGTTTCGCACGACCTGAAGTCCCCGCTGGTTACCATCAAGGGATTTCTGGGCTTGCTGAATCAGGATATGGAAGCGCGCAATTTTAAGCGCGCCCAGGACGACATCGCCAAAGTAAACCAGGCCGCCGATACCATGGCCAGTCTGCTGGAAGAACTGCTGGAGCTCAGCCGTATCGGTCGTGTCATGGGTGAGTCGGTGACCTGCAGTATGACTGAAGTCGCGCGACAGGCGCTCCAGCAGGTAGAAACAACGACAACCGGGAAAACGGTCGACATCGAAATCGGCGCCATGCCCGAGTCCAGCGGCGACAAGACCAGGCTGATCGAGATTTACCAGAACCTGATCGAGAATGCGATCAAATTTATGGGCGACCAGCCTGCTCCGCGGATCGAGATTGGCTCGATCGAGCGGAATGGCAGCACCTGCTTCTTCGTGCGCGATAATGGCGTCGGCATAGCAGCGGAATATCACGACCTGATATTCGAGCTTTTCGAAAGGTTGAGCCCGGATATCGAGGGGACTGGTGTAGGGCTAGCGCTGGTCAAGCGCATCGTCGAGGTGCACAAGGGCAAAGTCTGGGTCGAGTCGGAAGGCCCGGGTCAGGGCGCCAGCGTCGTATTCACGCTGCAGAATTCCTGAATAAGGATTCGCCTCCGCGCAGCTCCGGCATCAGCGCCGTATTCAAGCGCGATAATATCTCTCGCCGATGGTTTACTGAGTGACAGCTCAAGTGTTAGCGTAGACTTTTTGACAAGGGACAATACAGCGTGTTTTATAAAACCAGCGAACCCCACGGCCTGCCGCATAATCCATTTAAAAGCTGCGTCGCGCCGCGACCTATCGCCTGGGTGAGTTCACTTCATCCCGACGGCACGATCAACCTGGCGCCCTACAGCTTTTTCAACGCGCTCACCAGCGACCCACCGATGGTAATGATCTCGTTTAACGGTTACCACGAACACGGCGGCGAGAAGGATACGCTTTACAACATTAAAACCTGCGGTGAATTCGTGGTTAACATGGTGCCGCTGGCGCTGAAAGACGCGATGAATGTCACCACCGCCAACCTGGCGCACGAGGTCGACGAGCTCGCGCTGGCCGGGCTGACCACCGAGGATTCGGAACTGGTCAAACCGCCGCGCGTCAAGGAATCCCCGATACACCTGGAATGCGAATTCTTCAAAGAGATCGAGCTACCCTGCAGCCTGCCAGACAGTATCAATACGATGCTCATCGGCAGCGTACTCGGGGTGCATATCAGCGACGAAGTGCTGGTCGACGGCCTGATCGATTTAACCCGCATCAAACCATTGGCGAGGCTTGGCTACATGCAATATACCGCGGTCGACGAATTGTTTTCCCTGGCACGCCCGGGCGACTGACGGCGTCTCTTCAGTCGTCTGCCGCCGCCAGTGATTGCTGGAACTCGGGCGCAACACCCGCGGAATAACGCGCCAGGCCGTTTGCCAGAAAGTCATCACGCATCGGTTTGCCGTTTCCAACCAGTGCCTTCATTTCCGATGCAGGCGTATGCTTCTCCACGGGGGGCCAGTGGCCGGGTTGGGGATCGGCGCCCTCGGCCGCGATCTCGAGCGGGTCGTCTTCGCTGATTGCCGGGGTTTGTTCCAGATCCATGAACTGCCAGGTCGCCTCCAGTGGGATATTGTTATGCGGGTCGTAAAAATAAATCGACCAGAACAGACCATGGTCGACCGCGCCTTCGACCTCGATACCGGCCGCCTCGATACGATCCTTGAGCGCGAACAGGGCTTCCCTGGATTCAACCGTGAACGAAACATGATCGAAGCCAAGGGGCAGACTGCTGCGATCGCCGGGAAACTTGCGATTCATTACGCTGGCGCCGTCGTATTCGAAAAACGCAACGTGGGTAAGGCCATCGCCGAGCTGGAAGAAATAATGCCGATAACCGTCATGGCCGATGCCGGCGCTTAGTTTCATGCCCAGCAGGTCGCGGTAAAAACGAATCGTGGTGACCATGTCGTCGGTGATAAAAGCGAGATGATTGATGCCTTGCAGTGTCATGTTCCGCTCCAGATAGCCGTAAGATCGTCCTTTGTCGAAGCTCGTCGCAGGATAGTCGAGCAATCATACCGCAATCCTGATTAATCTTTACAGGCTGCAGATGGATGTCTCTTGATCTGCTCACAACTTGAGGTACGAATCTGCATGCGGACTACAGTTTTACCACTACGCGTTGTCACCTCAGCTCATTTCTTTGGGCTAAGGTCAGAGTTTCTGCAGAGAGCGGATAAATTGCGATCTGCCTGCAATTGCCAAAAACTGAATATGCCGGTGCTGATTACTCGACGGTTACCGATTTTGCGAGGTTGCGCGGCTGATCGACATCGGTGCCGCGCAGCACCGCGACGTGATAGGCGAAAAGTTGCAGCGGCACTATCGACAGGATCGGGGTGATGTAGTCGGTATCGCAATCCATCTCGATGACGACATCGTCGGCGTCTGCTTCGAGCTGAGCGCCGCGATGCGCGAACACGTAAAGCTTGCCGCCGCGCGCCTTGACCTCCTGCATATTGGAGTGCAGCTTTTCCAGCAGATCGTCGTTGGGCGCGACCACGATAACCGGCATCTCGGCATCGACCAGCGCTAGCGGCCCATGCTTGAGCTCGCCCGCCGGGTAAGCCTCGGCATGGATATAGGAAATCTCCTTGAGCTTCAAGGCGCCTTCCATCGCAATCGGGTAATGCTCGCCGCGACCCAGGAACAGCGCGTGCTGCTTGTCGACAAAGTCCTCGGCGATACTCTCGATGCGCGCTTCCAGCTGCAGCAACTCATCGATTTGCCGCGGCAGTGAATTCAGTTCGCCAATAATGGCGGCCGCGGTTTTATTATCGAGCCGCTGCTGGATACGCCCGAGCGAGGTAACCAGTAACAGCATCGCCACCAGCTGGGTAGTAAAGGCCTTGGTCGATGCGACGCCGATTTCCGGTCCGGCGCGGGTCATCATCACCAGGTCGGATTCCCGTACCAGCGAAGATTCGGGTACATTGCATATACATAAACTGCCGCAATAGTTGTCCGATTTCAGGCTGCGTAACGCGGACAGGCTATCGGCGGTTTCGCCCGATTGCGACAGCGTGACAAACAGCGTGTTCTCCAGCACCACCGATTTACGATAGCGAAATTCGCTCGCGACTTCGACCTGGCAGGGCAGGTTCAGCAGCGATTCGATCCAGTAGCGAGCGACCATGCCGGCGATATAGCTGGTGCCGCAGGCCACGATCTGGACGTTTTGCACGCGTTCGAAAATCTCCGCGGCATCGAAACCGAATACATTGTCGAGCACCGCCGAATCGGTAATTCGACCCTCGAGGCATTCGGCCACCGCCTGCCCCTGTTCGTGGATTTCCTTTTGCATGTAGTGCCGGTAATCGCCCTTGCTCGCGGCGTCGGCGGTTTGCTCACTGGTTTTGACCTCCATCTGCCTGGCATTCCCCGCGGCATCGTAGACCTGGTAATCGCTGTCGCTGAGTACGACATAGTCGCCATCGTCGAGGTAAATAAAACGGTTAGTCACCGGTAGCAATGCGGACACGTCCGAAGCAACAAAGTTTTCCTTGATGCCGACCCCAACCACCAGTGGATTGCCACGACGGCAGGCAACCAGGGTGCGTGGATCCTCGGTGGCGATGATACCGAGCGCAAACGCACCCTCGAGCTCAGCCACGGCTTTTTTGACCGCGTCGAACAGGTCGCCATCGAAGTAACTGTCGATCAGATGGGCGACGACCTCGCTATCGGTCTCCGAGCTGAACTCGTAGCCGGACTTCAACAGGCGTTCGCGGATACCCTTGTAGTTCTCGATAATGCCGTTGTGCACAACCGCCACGCGATCGCTGGAAAAATGGGGGTGCGCATTGCTTTCCGAGGGCTCGCCATGGGTCGCCCAACGTGTATGCGCAATACCGATGTGCCCGGGCTGTTCGGTGGGCATTCTGGATTCGAGTTCCCTGACCTTGCCGAGGGCGCGGAAACGTTCAAGTTTTTTGTCGTCGATTAATGCGATGCCTGCGGAGTCGTAGCCGCGGTACTCCAGACGGTAAAGTCCTTCGAGCAGTATCGAGCTGACGTCGCGGTGCGCCAGCGCGCCCACTATTCCACACATAGCTAATTTTCCTTCTTTTTCGGTTTCGACCAGGCGCCAATAGTAACCTGTTTTGCACGCGAAATGGTCAGCTTGTCGGCCGGCACATTGCGCGTAATGGTGGAGCCGGCGCCAATCGTGGCATTGCGCTCAACCCGCACCGGCGCTACCAGTTGCGTATCCGATCCGATAAAAACGCCATCCTCGATAACGGTTTTCGATTTATTGACGCCATCGTAGTTGCAGGTGATGGTGCCGGCGCCGATATTGACGTCGGCACCCATTTCAGTATCGCCGATATAGCTCAGATGGCTGACCTTGCTACCCCTGCCAATTTGAGATTTCTTGGTTTCGACGAAGTTGCCGATTTTCGCTTCGTCCGCCAGTTCCGTGCCCGGACGTATGCGTGCAAACGGACCGATACTGACATTGCGCCCTATCACCGCTTCATCGATCGAAGTCATCGGCTGGATCACGCTGTCGGCGGCGATACTGGTATTTCGAATTACGCAATTGGCGCCAATGCGCACGTTATCGCCGAGGGTGACCGTGCCTTCGAAGATGCAGTTAACATCGATTTCCACATCCTTACCGACTTCGACAACGCCACGCAGGTCGATTCGCGCCGGATCGTAAACCTTGACGCCATGCTCCATCAGCTTTTCGACCTGCCTGCTGCGATAAAGGGCTTCGACCGCGGACAGCTGTCGCTGGTTATTTACTCCGATAACCTCATCGGGGTCGCTGCAAACCACGGCGCAGACCAGATCGCCATCGGCAACCGCGATGCCGACCACGTCGGTTAAATAGTATTCCTGCTGCGCATTGTCGTTCTCCAGCGCACTCGCCAGCCGCTGCAGCTTATCGCCCCGAATCAGCATTAGCCCGGAGTGACATTCGCCAATCGCCTGCTGTTCCGGCGTTGCGTCTTTCTGTTCGACGATAGCCTGTACCGCCTGCTGCTGGCGAATAATACGGCCGTAGCCGAAGGGATTTTCCGGCTCGTAGCTGAGAATACATACCGCGGCATCACGGCTCTGTTCGATCATCGACGCCATGGTTTCGGCGCGGATCAGCGGCACATCGCCATACAGCACCAGCACCGCGTTGCCAGGATTGATATGCTCGAGACACTGCTGCAGTGCGTGCCCGGTACCGAGCTGTTCTCGCTGAACGACGAAGTACAGTCCCTGGTCCTGCATCGCGCTCTGGACCTGGTCGGCGCCATACCCGACGACCACGATGATTTGCTCGGGCTCGAGCGCACGACCGCTGTCGACCACGTGCTGCAGCAGCGGCTTTCCGGCAAGTTGATGCAGCACCTTGGGACGCGCGGATTTCATGCGCGTCCCCTGACCTGCGGCAAGAATGACAATACTCAGGGGCATGAGTGAATTCTAGAAGAAAATCAGCGGCTTATTGTAGTCCATTGATGTAGTTTCGTCATTCGCGGAACGCATAGGTTTTAGTCTGAGTGAAATTTCGCAGGTTTGGAGTTAATACATTGTTGTCATCCCGCGGCTTGAGCCGATGCGTCGGACTGGCGGGATCCAGATGCCATCAAAGGGAAGAAGTCGGCCTGCGGCCGGATTATATTGCTGGACCCCGCGGTCTAGCCGCGGGGTGACAGGATATGGGGGTGGATACCCCATGCTTCTATCTTGTCATTTTCTTCGCAGTTTCTTGATGGCTGCGATCTGCGCCGCGGCGGAGGCGAGTTCGGCTTTCGCCTTGGCGACATCGAGATCCGAATGCTGGTCGACAAGCGCATTCTCGGCCCGCTTTTGCGCTTCCAGCGCGGCGGCTTCGTCAAGATCATCCGCACGAATCGCGGTATCCGACAACACCGTCACCAGGTGCGGCTGCACCTCGAGAATTCCGCCGGAAATGAAGAAGAACTCTTCCTTGCCACCACCCATGTCGAGACGAACTTCGCCCGGTTTCAATGGCGAGATCAGCGGCGTGTGGCGCGGCGCGATGCCCACTTCGCCCATCACCGCCGGCGCGTACACCATCTCCGCTTCGCCGGAGAAGATCTGCTCTTCGGCGCTGACGATTTCTACCTGAATTGTGCTCATTGCGCTACCTTACAGGGTCTTGGCGCGTTCGGCGACTTCTTCGATGCCGCCAACCATGTAAAAGGCCTGCTCCGGATACTGGTCCATTTCACCTTCGAGAATCTGTTTGAAGCTCGAAATAGTGTCCTTGACCGATACGTACTTGCCGGGCGAACCGGTGAATACCTCGGCGACGAAGAACGGCTGCGACAGGAAGCGCTGGATCTTGCGTGCGCGGCTAACCACGAGCTTGTCTTCTTCGGACAGTTCGTCCATACCAAGAATCGCGATGATGTCTTTCAGTTCCTTGTAACGCTGCAGGGTACCCTGCACGCCACGCGCGGTATCGTAGTGCTCGTTGCCGACCACGTTCGGATCGAGGATCCGCGAAGTCGAATCGAGCGGGTCCACCGCCGGGTAAATACCCAGTTCCGCAACCTGCCGCGACAGTACCAGGGTTGCGTCAAGGTGGGCAAAGGTGGTCGCCGGCGACGGGTCGGTCAAATCGTCCGCCGGTACGTATACCGCCTGGAAGGAAGTGATAGAACCGGTCTTGGTCGAGGTGATGCGCTCCTGCAGCACACCCATCTCGAGCGCCAGCGTCGGCTGGTAACCTACCGCGGACGGCATGCGTCCAAGCAGCGCCGACACTTCGGTGCCGGCGAGCGTGTAACGATAAATATTGTCGACGAACATCAGTACGTCACGGCCTTCGTCGCGGAAGAATTCCGCCATGGTCAGGCCCGACAGCGCCACGCGCAGACGGTTGCCGGGAGGCTCGTTCATCTGACCGTATACCAGCGCTACCTTGTCGATTACGCCGCCGTCGGTCATTTCGTGGTAAAAGTCGTTGCCTTCACGAGTCCGCTCACCCACACCGGCGAACACGGAGAAACCCGAGTGCTCGACCGCGATGTTACGGATCAGCTCCATCAGGGTTACCGTCTTGCCCACGCCGGCACCGCCAAAGAGGCCGATTTTACCACCCTTGACGATCGGCATGATCAGGTCGATTACCTTGATCCCGGTCTCGAGAATTTCGGTGGTCGCAGCCTGCTCGTCGTAAGTCGGTGGCTTGCGGTGGATCGGCATGCGCAATTCTTCACCGATCGGTCCCTTTTCATCGATCGGGTTGCCGAGTACGTCCATGATGCGACCCAGGGTCTTTTGCCCGACCGGCACCGTGATCGGCTGCCCGGTATTACTGACTTCGAGCCCGCGGCGCAGGCCTTCGGCAGCACCCATTGCGATGGTCCGCACGACACCGTCACCGAGCTGCTGCTGCACTTCCAGCGTCAGGCCTTCGGCCTCGGCTATCAAAAGCGCATCGAAAACCTTGGGAACAGCGTCTCGGGGAAATTCTACGTCGACGACCGCGCCGATTACTTCCACGATATTACCTGTGCTCATCTGCTAATCCTCTATCAATACTTAATATGTTTAAACTGCTGCCGCGCCGCCCACGATTTCGCTGATTTCCTGCGTAATCGAAGCCTGGCGTTCGCGGTTATAAATAAGCTGTAGCTCGTCGATCATTTCGCCGGCGTTATCGGTCGCGCTCTTCATCGCGATCATGCGCGCGGCCATTTCGCAGGCAACATTCTCGACCACGCCCTGGTAAACCAGTGACTCGATATAACGATCCAGCACGTTGTCGAGCACCTCTTTCGAATCGGGCTCGTAGATATAATCCCAGTGGTGGCTGAGCTCCTTGTCGGGCGCCGGTTGCACCGGCACCAGCTGCACCATCTTCGGCTGCTGGGTCATGGTGTTGACGAATTCGTTCGCGATCAGGTAAATCACGTCGATCTCGCCTCGCTCATAACTTTGCAGCAGGGTCTGCACCGGGCCGATGATCTGGCCGATTTCGGGCGAATCACCGATATGGCTGGTTTCGGCAACCACTTTGGCGCCAATCCGTTTGAAGAAGTTCAACGCCTTGGTACCGAAGGTCACGACCTCGATTTCAACGCCCTTGTCGTCAAGCTCCCCAATATGGTTGAGAGCCTTTTTAAACAGGTTGGTGTTGAGACCACCACACAGCCCCCGATCGGTGGACACCGCAACGATGCCGGCGCGCTTGATCGGGCGCTCGATCAGAAACGGATGCTTGTATTCCGGGTGCGAACTCGCGACATGGCTGACCACGTCGGAGATACGCTGCGCGTAGGGACGCGTGGCGAACATCTGGTCCTGGGCGCGGCGCATTTTGCTGGCCGCCACCATTTCCATCGCCGCGGTGATCTTCTGAGTGTTCTGCACACTCGCGATCTTGGTCTTTATCTCTTTGCCGCCAGCCATTTTTAAGTTCTCTTAGTAAACGCCGTTGGCTTTGAAGTCTTCGATCGCCTTTCTGATCTCGGCGGCGATATCGTCGTTGTAATCACCAGCCTCGTTGATCTTGTCGAGCAGGGCCTGGTTGTTGGAGCGGATATGACCGAGCATCGCGTCTTCGAAGGCAACCACCTTGGTGACCACGACATCGTCGATGAAACCCTCGTTCGCCGCGTACAGTGAAATCGCCATTTCGGCAACCGACATCGGCGAATACTGGCGCTGCTTCATCAGTTCGGTAACGCGCTGACCTCGTTCCAGCTGCTTGCGCGTGGCTTCGTCGAGATCGGAAGCGAACTGGGAGAAGGCCGCGAGTTCGCGGTACTGCGCCAGCGCCAGGCGCACACCGCCGCCAAGCTTCTTGATGATCGGAGTCTGTGCCGCACCACCCACGCGCGATACCGACAGGCCGGCGTTGATCGCGGGCCGGATACCGGCGTTGAACAGGTCGGACTCGAGAAAGATCTGGCCATCGGTGATCGAGATAACGTTGGTCGGTACGAAGGCCGAGACGTCGCCGCCCTGGGTTTCGATGATCGGCAGTGCGGTCAGCGATCCGGTCTTGCCCTTGATCTTGCCGCCGGTAATCTTTTCGACGTAGTCCGGGTTGATCCGCGCGGCACGTTCCAGCAGACGCGAGTGCAGGTAGAAAACGTCACCCGGGTAGGCTTCGCGTCCCGGCGGACGACGCAGCAGCAGCGATACCTGGCGGTAAGCCCAGGCCTGCTTGGTCAGGTCGTCGTATACGATCAGCGCGTCTTCGCCACGGTCGCGGAAGTATTCACCCATGGTGCAACCCGAGTAGGGCGCGATAAACTGTAGCGCCGCCGAGTCGGAGGCGTTGGCCGCGACCACGATGGTGTGCTCCATGGCGCCGAATTCTTCGAGCTTGCGCACCACGTTGGCGATGGTCGATGCCTTCTGGCCGATACCGACGTAGACACACTTGATACCGGTGCCCTTCTGGTTGATGATCGCGTCGATTGCAACCGCCGACTTACCGGTTTGACGGTCGCCGATGATCAATTCGCGCTGACCGCGACCGATCGGCACCATCGCGTCGATGGATTTAAGGCCGGTCTGCACCGGCTGCGATACCGACTGGCGCGCGATAACGCCGGGTGCTACTTTTTCAATCGGTTCGAACTGCTTGGCATCGATGGCGCCCTTGCCGTCGATCGGCTCGCCCAGCG
Organism: uncultured Gammaproteobacteria bacterium; assembly: GCA_963768295.1. Taxonomy (GTDB): domain Bacteria; phylum Pseudomonadota; class Gammaproteobacteria. Next base: position 105,202 of record CAVYHN010000046.1, read on the forward strand.
AGTTGACGACGCGACCGAGCAATTCCTCGCCCACCGGCACTTCGAGGATACGGCCGGTACATTTGGCGGTGTCGCCCTCGGAGATGTGCTCGTAGTCACCCAGGATTACCGCACCCACCGAGTCACGTTCGAGGTTGAGCGCCATACCGTAGGTATTCCCCGGAAATTCGATCATCTCGCCCGACATGACGTCGGCGAGACCGTGGATACGTGCGATGCCGTCCATCAGGCTGACAACAGTGCCCTCGGTTCTGGCTTCGGCCGTACTTTCAAAGTTCTTGATGCGATCTTTGATAAGTTCGCTAATTTCTGACGGATTAAGTTGCATCGCGTTTTATCCCGTAATCATAAAAATCTGTTATTTGTTGACCGCAAGCGAAAGCTTTTCGATACGGCCACTGGCTGAACCATCGATTACCAGGTCGCCCGCGGTAATAACCGCGCCGGCAATCAGGCTGTCGTCGATTTCAGCGGAAATGCTGACTTTCTTGCCGAGCCGTTTGGCCATGCTCCTGGCAATCTTGTCCTGCTGCTCGGCACTCAGCTCCTGGGCGCTTCTAATGCGCACTTCGATCTCGCCCTGCGCTTCCTGTTTCAGGGTCGCAAACTGGGCGGCGATCGCCGGCAAGGCAGCGAGCCGGCTATTTTCGGCCAACAGGCGGATAGCGTTGTCGAAATCACTATCGCTTTCGAGCCCGGCCGCGTTGACGACTGACAGGAACAACTCACCGAGCTCCCGGGGCAGCACGGAAGGCTGTTCCACAATGGCCTCCATGTCGGCGTCGGCGGCAATCGCCGCAGCCAGCGACAATCGCTCCTGCCATTGATCCAGCTTGCTTTCATCCTGCGCCAGTTCAAACATGGCCCGGGCGTAGGGTCGAGCGGCGGTTTCGAAATCAGCCATAATCTAGCCCTTAAATCTGCGCGACCAGTTCATCGAGCACGTCGGCATGCACTTTGGCATCGACCTCGCGCTTGAGAATCTGCTCGGCGCCGGCAAGCGCAATCACGGACACTTCTTTGCGCAATTGCTCGCGCGCCGCGGTGACCTGCTGATCGATATCCGCGCTCGCCGCCAGCTTGATCTTGTCGGCTTCGTCGCGTGCGTTACCCTTGGCTTCATCAACGATTTCGTTGGCGCGTTTCTGCGCCTGGTTGATGATTTCCTGTGCCTGGGCCTTGGCGTCGTTCAGACTTTCGCTAACCTTGACCTGGGCATCTTCGAGGTCCTGCTGTCCGCGTTGGGCTGCGGCCAGACCTTCGGAAATGCGCGCATTACGCTCGTCCAGGGCTGCCATGAGTGGTGGCCATATATATTTCATGCAGAACCAGACAAACACGATAAATGTGATGGTTTGTCCAATTAGTGTCGCATTGAAATTCATATTGCTGTCCTCGTTCTAGTAGATGTCAGGTTAGTCGCTCTTAGGCAACCGCGAACATGACATACATAGCCAGACCAACCGCGATCATCGGTACCGCGTCGACCAGACCCATAACGATAAAGAACTGGGTACGTAGCATCGGGATCAGTTCGGGTTGACGCGCAGCGCCTTCAAGAAAACGGCCACCGAGTACACCGATACCGACTGCGGCACCAAGTGCGCCCAGGCCCATCATTAAAGCGCCAGCGATATAAAGCAAAGCTGATTCCATGAGTTTCTCCTAATTAATAGAGTGTGTTGTGTTTAAAAGTTAGTGATCTGTCTGCGACGCCATATCGAGATATACGATGGTCAGCGTCATGAAGATAAACGCCTGCAAGGTAATGATCAGGATATGGAAAATCGCCCAACCCAGTTGCAAAAATCCACCCGAGATGCCAAGTACCCAGCCACCGCTGTACATCAGGGCTATCAGGATGAATATCATTTCGCCCGCATACAGGTTGCCGAACAAACGCAGCGCCAGCGATACGGGTTTTGCAATTAGTGTGACGCCTTCAAGCACGAGATTGATCGGCATCATGAATTTGGGAAACGGATGGAAGGCCAGTTCGGCGAAGAATCCGCCCGGGCCTTTCATCTTGATACTGTAGTAAATGACCAGCGCAAACACCGACAGCGACATGCCGAAAGTAATATTGGGGTCGGTGCTGGGTACGATCTTGAGGTAGGGAATACCAACCAGGCTCGCCAGCCAGGGAATATGGTCGACCGGGATCAAATCCATCAGGTTCATCAGGAATATCCAGACGAAGATGGTCAACGCCAGCGGTGCCACCAGCGGATTCTTGCCTGAAAACGAACCGCGCACCGAGTCATCGATAAACTCGACCAGCATTTCGACGAAATTCAGCAGCCCGGTAGGGGCGTCGGTTGAAGCTTTTTTGGCAGCCTTGTGAAAGATCCACAGGAAAAAGATTCCCAGGCCAATCGAGAAGGCCATCGAGTCGAGATTGATCGACCAGAAGCCCATTTCCTTGATTTCATCCGCACCATGGGCGATGCCCCAGCTGCCGTCGGCATGCTGGCCATAGGTCAGGTTGGTCAAGTGGTGCTTGATGTATTCGCCAGAATTCGCGTAGCTGCCAGCCATATTCGATCAATTACCCTTTATAACAAACGGTGCTATCCAGCCGGATAACTGTATCAACACAAATCCGGCAAACAAAACTACAGGATCCCAGGGATGTCCGGTGGTGAATGCGAGTGCGAAAATCGAACCCATAACCACCCATTTCCCGATTTCGGATCGGTATGCGTAGCCCAAAAACTGCGCCGCATCATTATTGTTCTCCATGGCCCGTAACATCCTTAAATCGAAGTACGTTTTCGGTACCAGGGCCGCCACACAGCCAACCAGGGCCGAAAGCGTGACCGCATTATCCCAGAGACCTGTGCCTGCCAGGTAAACAACCCCCAGAATGTATTGAAGAACCAGCGTCTTGATAATCTGATTTTTCATCGCTTTTTCTGGCAGCAATCAAGCCCGGAATGCCCCGTCCGAAAAAGCGGATGCAGAGTATAAACGAGTTAATTGCGAATAATCAATGACCCGAACAAATATATTTATGAAGACAAATGCTCAAGGATTCCCTCGAGCTCGGCGCTGCTGTGAAAGTTAATCACCAGCTGTCCGGAACCCTTCTTTCCCGGCTTGATTTTAACCGCTGCGCCAAGCTTTTCACTGAGGCTATTTTCGAGTCGCCGAATGTCGGGATCGACTACCACCGGGGGCGATTTCTTGCTACCGGCCTGGGTTGCCAGCGTCTTTTTCACCAGCATTTCGGTTTCGCGCACCGACAGGCCGCGGTTAACGACCAGCTTGGCGACTTCGATCTGGTCATGGCGAATCAGCGCCAGCAGCGCGCGCGCATGGCCCATGTTGAGCAGGCCATCGTTGACCTGCTGCTTGACCGGATCAGCCAGGTCGAGCAGGCGCAACAGGTTACTGATGGTGGCGCGCGAGCGCCCAACCGAATCTGCAACTTGTTGATGCGTAAGGTCAAATTCCTCGATCAGGCGTAAAAACGCATTCGCCTCTTCGAGCGGATTAAGGTCTTCACGCTGAATGTTTTCGATCAGCGCAATCGCCGCGGCCGACCTGGCGTCGAGCTCGCGCACCACCGCCGGAATTTTTTGCAGCCCGGCCAGCTGCGCCGCACGCCAGCGGCGTTCGCCGGCAACCAGCTCGAAATGATTGCCTTCCGGACGCACCACCACCGGTTGCACGATGCCCTGCGAGCGGATCGAGTCGGCCAGTTCCTGCAACGCCTGCTGATCGAACACCGTGCGCGGCTGGAATTTGCCACGCTGGATACGATCGATATCGAGTTCGACCATGCCCTCCGTCCTGTCTTCGTCGCCGCCGCTGGAGACTTCCTCGATATTACCGATTAGTGATCCGAGCCCTCTGCCCAGGCGCTTTTTTTTCATAATGGTCATTGAGTAACGTAATGGTTTTGTTTGGCATCGCGCCGCAGAACTTCACCCGCGAGCGCGAGGTAGGCCAGCGAGCCGCGCGAGTTCTTGTTGTATTTCAGGATCGACAGGCCGTAACTTGGCGCCTCGGCGAGCGCGACGTTGCGCGGGATGACGGTACGGTAAACGCGATCGCCAAAATGCTCGACCAGTTCGGACGAAACGTCATTGGACAGGTTATTACGCGGATCGTACATGGTGCGCAGCAGACCTTCCACCCTGATATCCGGATTTACGCTGACGCGGATCTGCTCGATGGTATCGAGCAGCGAGGATAATCCCTCGAGCGCAAAATACTCACATTGCATCGGAATGACGACACCATTGGCGGCCACCAGCGCGTTGACGGTCAGCATGTTCAGCGCCGGCGGACAATCGATCAGTATGTAATCGTAGTTGTCGCGCAGCGTATCGAGCGCCAGCGATAACTGCCTTTCGCGTCCGATCTTGTTCATCAACTGCACCTCGGCCGCGGTCAGGTCGGCGTTGGCTGGGAAGCACATCGTAACCCTCGGTGGCGTGCTGCAGCGCCTGGCTGGCGCTGGCTTCACCCAGCAACACATCACAGATAGTGCACTCGAGATCGTTCTTGTCGATGCCGCTGCCCATGGTGGCGTTGCCCTGCGGGTCCATATCGACCAGCAGCACACGGCGCCTGGTCGCGGCCAGCGCTGCGGCCAGGTTGACCGTGGTCGTGGTCTTGCCGACCCCGCCCTTTTGATTGGCAATGGTAATGGTCTTTGTCATAACGGTGTAATCATCACCAGGCTGCGGGTTTCGCCGATGCCGGGCACTGTTAACGTTTCTTCCTCGAAAGCAAACCTGTCGGTGTTTAGTTGCTGCGCTTCCTGCGGCCTGAGCCCGGTCTTCATTGTCAGCAAGCGGGTTTTCGGTGTCAGCAGATGCGCAACGCTGTCACAGAATTCCGCCAGCGGCGCGTAGGCCCGGCTGACGATAAAATCCAGCGAATCCGGGGCATGATAGTCCTGAACCCGCGCCTGCACAACTTGCGCATTGCGCAGACCGCAATGTGCGATCGCCTGGCGGATAAAGCGCGTTTTACGCGCATTGCTGTCGAGCATGATCCAGATCGTCGCGGGCATCGCAATCGCCAGCGGAATCCCCGGCAGACCGGCGCCGCTGCCGACATCCAGCACCTTGTTGGATTTTAACAGCGACGGCATCAGCGAAAGGCTGTCGAGCAAATGATGACTCAGCATCTTGCGCGGCTCGGTAATTGCCGTGAGGTTGTACACCTGGTTCCATTTGCCGAGCAACTGCAGATATTCCAGCAATTGATCGTATTGCGACTGTTGCAGCGAGATCCCGAGCTCCTCGGAGCCGGCGCGGAGTTCGCTCGCAAGGTCCATTCAGGCCGACTTCTGTACCTGGAACTGGTGCCGCTTGAGATGAACCAGCAGCAATGATATGGCCGCCGGGGTAATCCCGGAAATGCGACTGGCCTGGCCGATCGTCGCCGGCCGGTGCTGCGCCAGTTTCTGGCTAACTTCGTTGGAAAGACCGCGCACCTCGGCGTAGTCGAGCGCTTCCGGCAACTCGGTCTGCTCGTGCCGGCTGGCCTTGTCGATTTCCTGCTGCTGGCGAGCGAGATAGCCGGCGTACTTGGCATTGATCTCTGCCTGCTCGCGCACGTTCTGCGCAAAAGAATCGGCGCCTTCGACAAACGGCATGACGTCGCCGATTTGAACTTCGGGGCGCTTGAGGATTTCGGCAAGCCGGTATTCACGGGTCACGGGATTTTGCAGCACGCGGCCGAGCTCACTGGCGGCGTCGGTGCCCGGTCGCAGCCATTGATCGTTGAGCGCCTGCTTGAGGCGTTCGAGCTGCTCGCGGTAGACCACGAAAGCCTGCCAGCGCGCATCTTCGACCAGGCCCAGCTCGCGGCCAAGCTCGGTCAGGCGTAAATCGGCGTTGTCCTCGCGCAGCATCAGTCGGTACTCGGCACGCGAGGTGAACATGCGGTAAGGCTCTTTGGTGCCGCGCGTAATCAGGTCATCGACCAGCACGCCCATGTAGGCCTCGGATCGCTGCAGCTCGAGCGCGCGCTTGCCCTGCACGCGCGCGGCGGCGTTGGCGCCGGCGATGAGTCCCTGGGCGCCGGCTTCTTCGTAACCGGTGGTGCCATTGATCTGCCCGGCAAAATACAGCCCCTCGATAAAGCGGGTTTCCAACGTCGGGCGCAGATCGCGGGGATCGAAATAATCGTACTCGATCGCATAACCGGGGCGGGTGATCAACGCACGTTCGAAACCAGGCATGCTGTTGACGAACTGTTGCTGCACGTCGTAGGGCAGGCTGGTGGAAATGCCATTGGGGTAGACCTCACCGAGGCGCAAGCCCTCGGGCTCGACAAACACCTGGTGCGAGTTTTTATCGGCGAAACGCACCACCTTGTCTTCGATCGACGGGCAGTAGCGCGGGCCGACGCCCTCGATCTCACCGCTGAACAGCGGCGAACGGTGCAGGCTGGCGCGAATGATGTCGTGGGTTTTCTCGTTGGTGTAGGTGATATGACAGCTTACCTGCTCGGGATGCATAGCGAGCGTTCCCATGGTCGAAAACAGCGGCAGGGGATCGTCTCCCGGCTGCTCCTCGAGCCGCGCATAGTCGATGGTCTTGCGATCGATTCTCGGCGGGGTACCGGTTTTCAACCGATCGACGCGAAACGGGCGCGCGCGCAAGCGTTCTGCAAGCGCGTTCGCCGGTGGATCACCGGCGCGGCCCCCGGCATAACTGGAGTCACCGATATGGATCTTGCCATCGAGGAAAGTGCCCACGGTCAGCACCACGGTTGGCGCGTAAAAATTGAGGCCCATTTGCGTGACGACCCCTTCGATAGCGCTGCCGTTTTCGATCAGGTCGACCACCGGTTGCTGGAAAATCGACAGCTTGGGCTGATTTTCCAGCTTTTCGCGGATCGCCATGCGGTAGAGCTGACGATCGGCCTGGGCCCGCGTCGCCCGTACCGCCGGGCCCTTGCGCCGGTTCAGAATGCGGAACTGGATGCCGGCCTTGTCCGCGGCCAGCGCCATTTCGCCGCCCAGGGCGTCGATTTCCCTGACCAGGTGCCCCTTGCCGATTCCGCCGATCGCGGGATTACAGGACATTTGGCCGAGGGTTTCGATGCTATGCGTCAGCAGCAGCGTGTCGGCGCCCATGCGCGCAGCCGCGAGCGCGGCCTCGGTACCCGCATGCCCGCCGCCGACCACGATCACATCGAAACGCTTGCTGAAATCCATAACCTGTCATATTAATGAAAAAGGGCGCGCATTCTAGCGTATTAGTGCCTGGTTTCCAAAGTATCCCGCGTGCCAGGGACTCTCTTCGGCGCGGACCCGGTGCCTAGGTCAAACGCGAAACCATTAGTTCCGCAATGGATTTGCTGTCACCCCGCGGCTTTATCCGATGCGTCGGACCGGCGGGATCCAGCGACAGAACAAGCATCCACTCAAACTGGATACCGCGGTCGAGCCGCGGTATGACAGAGCTGTGGTCAATCCCGAGCTGTCTGACCGGCAGGCGGGAGAAGCAAGATGCCCGAGCCACCGCAGGTCGCGGTATGACAGCTTATTTTAGGTGACTGTTCTAGCATGACTGGCAATGAGATCCGGCAGTTCGAGCATGCGATCGAAGACATGGTGCGCACCCGCCGCATGCAACCTTTGCACAGGCATGAGCTCGGCGAAACCGAACACTCGCATACCCGCGGCAAGCGCGCCGGTAACGCCGATCGGGCTATCCTCGATCACCAGGCAGCGAGCCGGGTCGGGCGCTCCCATCGTGGCAGCGGCATGCAGATAAATATCGGGATGCGGCTTGCCATGCTCGACCTCGCTGGTGCTGAATATATTACCCTCGAAAAAATCGATAAGGCCGGTTTTGCCGAGCGTCATCTGCATCTTGTCATGCGAGCCGCTGGAGGCGACGCAATAAGGTAGAGATAACCTGTCGAGCACGCTTTCGATGCCGTCAATGGCCTCGACCGAACTGGCCAGCGCCTGGTTGATATCCTGCTGGTAACGCCGGTCGAGCTCAGCCGGGGGCGGTTCACCAATCATGGCCTCGATTTTTTGCAGGCACTGCAGGCGCGAATGCCCGACAAAAGTATCGAACATGTCGTCGAGGGTAAATTGCAGGCCACAGACCTCTTGCAGCACGCGGGCGAAGACTTCGTTGGCGACACGCTCGCTGTCGACCAGCACGCCGTCACAATCGAAGATTACCAGGTCAAACAACTGGCTCAACTATGGCCTTCCTTCTACGAGATATTTTAGAAAGAGTACTATGCGCCGGTCGGGCCTTTTTTGGCGATGGTGGTGGCGAGCGCCACCATTGATGACAGGTCGGTGAGATTAGCCGGCACCACCAGTGTGTTGCCTTCCTTCGCCAGCTCGCCGAACTGAGTGATATAGGCTTCGGCAATGCGTAACTGCATTGCTTGCTCACCACCCTCGGTGACCAGCGATTGCGCAACAAGAGATAAACCCTTGGCGGTCGCAGCCGCTACTTCGAAAATCGCCTGGGCTTCACCTTCGGCCTCGTTGATCTGTTGTTGCTTGGCGGCCTCAGACTCCTTGATCACGCGTTGCTTCTCACCTTCGGCCTCGTTGATTTTGGCGTCTCTTTCACCTTCCGAGGTCAGGATCACCGCACGCTTTTCACGTTCCGCGCGCATCTGTTTTTCCATCGCGCTGAGCACGTCATGCGGTGGATTGATGTTCTTGATTTCATAGCGCAGCACCTTGACGCCCCAGGGATCGGACGCTTTGTCGAGTTCGGCGACCACGTTGGCATTGATCATCGCGCGCTCTTCGAATGTCCGGTCCAGTGCGATCTTGCCGATCTCGCTACGCAACGTGGTTTGCGCAAGCTGGGATATTGCGAAACTGTAATCGGAAATACCATAGGAGGCGCGCTCGGCATCGAGTACCTGCATGTAGAGCACGCCGTCGACACCGACCTGGACATTGTCATTGGTTATACAAATCTGCTCGGGGATATCGAAGGCCAGCTCCTTAAGGCTATGCCGATAGGCGACACTCTCGATAAACGGAATCAATATGTGAAATCCAGCGCGCATCGTACGGCTGTATTTACCGAGACTTTCGATCACGAAAGCACTTTGCTGCGGCACCACGACTGCGGTCTTGAAAATAACCAGGATCACGACAATCGCGATCGCAAGCGATACCCAAAAGGCAAAATTACCGTACATTTCGAACATTTATTGCGACTCCTTGATTGTTTCGAGATTTAATTTAAGACCGTCGACGTGGCTGATGCGTACACGCTGCCCGGCAGCAATGGCCTGATCGCCATCGTTAACGATGGTCCAGTCGGTACCACGATAAGACATACGCCCGGATTGACCCGGTTCCAGCGCCTGTTCCACGGTAACGATTTCGCCAGCAGGACCGGTCTCGTAACCGACCCCTTCTCCACGCAGCATGGCGTAGAGTTTCTTGCGAAAAAACACCATTAAAACAACAGAGATTGTGGAAAATACGATCCACTGCACCCAGGGCTCGAGGCCGGCGCCACCGAGTTCGATCAGGCCGGTTATCATCGCGGCAATGCCGATAAAAACCAGGTAAAAAGCAGCGTCGACTCCGAGCAGCTCCGAACCCAGTAACAAGGCGCCGATAAACATCCATCCCCACCAGGGCATAGCTCTCTCCCTTAAATCTAAGAATTCATCTTATTTAAGGAGTCATGCGCGCGCAAGCGGGAATCTTGCAATCAAGCCTCCCATTGAAGGCGTTTGACCGGAATCATGCCCGCGCGTGCACTAAGCGGGCCGGCAGGAATCCTGCAACCACGCCAGCTTTGCTAGATGCCTTCTCGCCCGGGCCATGCGAGCGCCGGCATGAGGCCTCGGGAGTCGGGCTGCGCCCGGATTATTGAACTGGGCCCCGCGGTCAAGCCGCGGGGTGACAGTAGTTCGAATGATCGGGAATGGGTCTGGGCCTCGCGGTTGAATTGTCGGGTGACAGTGATTCGAGCTATCGGGATTGGGTCTGGGCCTCGCGGTTAATACCCGAGGGCATAAAACCGCGGGGTGACAGTTGTTCGCATTATTGGGACTGGGCCAGCGCCTGGTCGAGGTCCCACAGGATGTCGTCCAGGGTTTCGAGGCCGACCGAGATGCGCACCATGTCGGGCGTGATCCCGGCGGCAATCTGCTGCTCTTCGCTCAACTGGCGGTGCGTGGTCGAGGCCGGATGAATAATCAGCGTGCGCGCATCGCCGACGTTGGCGAGGTGGCTCATGAACTGGGCGTTGTTGATAAACTTTTCGCCAGCCGCGCTGCCGCCCTTGACGCCGAAGCTCATGATCGAACCGGCGCCTTTGGGCAGGTACTTCTTGACCTGCGCCTGGTAGGGATTGTCTTCCAACCCGGCATAGTTGACCCAGGTCACCGCCGGGTGATCCCGCAGGAACTGCGCCACGCCGACCGCATTGGCGCAATGGCGGTCCATGCGCACCGGCAGCGTTTCGATGCCCTGCAGCAGCATGAAGGCGTTGAACGGGGAGATCGCCTGCCCGAGGGTGCGCAGGGTTTCGCAACGCGCTTTCATGGTGAAGCCGAAATCGCCGAAGGTTTCGTAAAAGCGGATGCCGTGATAGCCGTCCGAGGGCTCGGTCATGCCCGGGAAGTTGCCGTTACCCCAGTCGAACTTGCCCGACTCGATCATCACGCCGCCCATGCTGGTGCCGTGCCCGCCGATAAACTTGGTCGCCGAGTGCACCACGATATCGGCGCCGTGATCGAGCGGCTTGCATAAATAAGGCGTGGCAAAGGTGCTGTCGACGATCAACGGGATGCCGGCATCGTGCGCGATCGCGGCAATCGCCTCGATGTCGATGACATTGTTGGTCGGATTGCCGATGGTTTCGGCGTAAAGTGCCCTGGTTTTTGCGGTAATCGCCTTGCGGAAATTTTCCGGGTCGTCGGAATCGACGAAGGTCGTTTCGATACCCATCTTGCGGAAGGTCACGTCGAACTGCGAGAAAGTGCCGCCGTAAAGCGTCTTCGCCGACACCAGTTCGTCACCCTGCTGCATCAGCGTCAGGATCGCGGTCATTTGCGCCGCCATGCCGGAACTCACGGCGAGCGCGGCGCGGCCGTTTTCGAGCGCGGCCATGCGCTCCTCGAATACCGCCGTGGTCGGATTGGTCAGGCGCACATAGGTATTGCCGAAGGTTTGCAGGTTGAACAGGCTGGCCGCGTGCTCGGCATCGTCGAACACGTAGGACGTGGTCTGGTAAATCGGCACCGCGCGCGCACCGGTCACCGGGTCGGGAATCTGACCCGCGTGAAGACACAGGGTTTCGATACCAAATTTGCGATCTGCCATGGTCTGCTCCGGTTAGCGGTTGAACTGTCGCGGACGCTGCGCCGAAATCACACCGGTGTTGACCCCGATCGTATTCAGGCCGCCGAACAGGCGCGCGTATTCAATTTTCATGCAGCGGTCCATGACCACCTCGAGACCGGCGTCACGCGCCTTTTGCGCGGCTTCTTCGTGGATGATACCGAGCTGCATCCAGACGACTTTGGCCCCGATTTTTATCGCCTGGTCGACGAAGGGTGGAATGCGCTCGACGCGCTGAAACAGGTCGACAACGTCTACCGGCGTCGGGATATCCTCCAGATCGGCATAACATTTCTGGCCGAGAATTTCGTCGTATTTCGGATTTACCGGGATTACTTCGAAACCATGATCGATGAGGTACTTGGCGGCAAAGTTGCTCGGGCGCGACCAGTCGTCCGACAGTCCGACGATTGCGACGCGCCTGTAATCGTTGAGAATTCGTCGTAAATCCTTGATATCGGTCATAGTTGCCTGGCGCGGTCACGCAGTTCGAATTTCTGGATCTTGCCGGTCGAGGTTTTCGGCAACTCGCCGAAGACCACCTTGCGCGGCGCCTTGAAACGCGCCATGTTGTCACGGCAGTAATCGATGATGTCCTGCTCGCTGACCTCGGCGCCTTCGCGCAGGGTCAGAAACGCACAGGGCGTTTCGCCCCACTTGTCGTCCGGCATCGCGACCACGGCCGCTTCGAGCACGGCCGGGTGGCGATAAATCACCGCTTCGACCTCGATGCTCGAAATATTCTCCCCGCCCGAGATGATCACGTCCTTGGATCGATCGCGAATCTCGATATAGCCGTCCGGATGGCACACGGCAAGGTCGCCCGAATGAAAGTAACCGCCCGCGAATGCCTTCGTCGTCGCGGATGGGTTCTTCAGGTAACCCTTCATCACGATATTGCCGCGAAACATGATTTCGCCGATGGTCTCGCCGTCGCGCGGCACCGCTTGCATCGTCTCCGGATCCATGACGACGAGTTGCTCGAGCATCGGGTAGCGCACGCCCTGGCGCGCTTTCATCTCGGCCTGCTCGGTGACCGGCAATTCGTCCCACTCGTCGTGCCAGGCGCAAACCACGGCCGGGCCGTAGGTTTCGGTCAGGCCGTAGGCGTGCGTGACCTTGAAGTTGAGCCGCGCCATCGCTTCGAGGATCGCCGGCGGCGGCGCGGCCGCGGCGGTCATGATGTTGACCTGGTGCTCGATGCCGGATTTCAGCGCGTCGTCGGCGTTGGCCATCAGGCTCAACACGATCGGCGCGCCGCACAGGTTGGTGACCTTGTGCCGCTTGATGGCGTCGAAAATCGCGTCTGCCTTTACCGCGCGTAAACACACGCTGCTGCCGTTTAGCGCGGCCAGCGTCCAGGGGAAGCACCAGCCGTTGCAATGGAACATCGGCAAGGTCCAGAGATATACCGGGAACGTGTCCATGTTCCAGCCGAGCGCATTCGATACCGCGTTGAGATAAGCGCCGCGGTGATGCGTGACCACGCCTTTCGGATCGCCGGTGGTGCCCGAGGTATAGCCGAGCGAGATCGCGCGCCATTCGTCCTCCGGCAGGCGCCATTCGAATTCAGGGTCGCCCTGCTGGAGAAACGCCTCGTACTCGAGTTCGCCGATGAGCTCGCCACCGGCGTAGGTCGGGTCGTCGACATCGACGACGATCGGCTTGTCGTCGAGTTGCGCCACCGCATCCCGCACCGTCGCGGAAAACTCGCGATCGGTGAACAGGACCTTGACGTTACCGTGCTTCAACTGGAACGCTATCATGTCGGCGTCGAGACGGATATTGAGCCCGAGGATGACCGCGCCAGCCATCGGGATGGCGAAGTGCGCCTCGACCATCGCCGGCAGGTTCGGCAACATCAGCGCAACGGTGTCGTCGTCGCCGACCCCGCGCCGGCGCAGGGCCGAGGCGAAACGGCGGCAGCGTGTATAGGTATCGGCCCAGTTACGCCGCAACTCGCCATAGATCACGGCCGTGCGTGCGGGATAAACCGACGCCGCGCGCTCGATGAAGGTCAGCGGGGACAGCGGCGTAAAATTGGCCGCGTTTTTATCGAGGTCGGTCGAGTACTGGCTGGCCATCTACTTGCCTTTCCATTCGGGTTTGCGTTTTTCGATGAACGCGTCGATACCCTCGCGCGCATCCTGTGAATCCATGTTGCAGGTCATGCGCTCGGCGGCGTAGGCATAGGCCTCGGATAAATCCATCGGCAGCTGCCGGTAGAACATGTCCTTGCCGAGGCTGATCGCGTGCGCGGATTTGGCGATGATTTTTTGCGCCAGCGCAATCGTCGCCGCTTCGAGTTCAGCGGCCGGCACGACTTCATTAACCAGTCCGTACTGCTGTGCGGTCTGGGCGGAAATGAAATCCCCGGTGAGCAGCATGTGCAGCGCCTGCTTGCGGCCCATGTTACGCGAGAGCGGTACCGCCGGGGTCGAACAGAACAGGCCGACGTTGATGCCGGACACGGCAAAGCGCGCCTCCTCGGCCGCGACCGCGAGATCGCAGTTGGCAACCAGTTGACAGCCGGCGGCGGTGGCGATGCCGTTGACACGGGCGATAACCGGCTGGCGCAGCCGATTGATGGTCAGCATCATCTTGCTGCATTGACTAAACAGCGCCTGGTGAAATTCGCGTTCTTCGCTCGAGCGCATTTCTTTCAAGTCGTGACCCGGGCAAAAGGCCTTGCCGTTAGCGGCGATGATGACGACACGTACTGACTCATCCTGGTCGATGGCGTCGAGCGCGGTTTGCAATTCACCCAGTAATTCACCGGAAAGCGCATTGTATTGCGCCGGGCGATTCAGCGTCAGCGTGGTAATGCCGTCGCTGTCGTCGCGCAACAAAATGGGTTGGTCGACCAGCTGGTCGGCGGTGGCACTCATAGACTTATCCTCGCTGAAATTTGTTCCTGATATAGATCGAAAAATAATCGCCGTAGCGCGCCTGCAATTCGGGCAGCTGCCAGTCCTGACCGGTTACCTTACCGCGACACAACGGGCTTCCGCAATGACAATCGAGCCTGTAGTCATCGGAGCGCTCCATCGAGTAATCGTGGCACAACTCCTCGCCGGCGGCGATATCGCGCATCGCGACGTACACCACCTGACCGCGGAAACCAACATTCGGATCGCAGGAGTGATTGATAAACACCGACATGTCCTCGACTTCGTCCGGGCTCTGCGGCGCCAGGTAAAAATCGTCATCGATTTGCAGCGCCATATCGCCGGCCTCGGCGGTTGCCTGCTGCAGGTCATCGCGGGTGATAATGTTACCGGCCTTGATTGCGACGATTTCGTCCCGGGCGATATCCGCGAGCGCGATCACGCCGCGCCCGGCGAGGGTGTCGCTGCGAACTTCGATCCTGGGCGAGCGGTAGGTTTTCATCGAGATAATCCGGTTTGCGTGACTGGCCGAAAGGATTTTCACATTACCGCGAGAGCGGATTATTTTCAATCGGGACAGCAAACATCATCGGCGCGCCTCCAGCGGGAGCGGGATTTTAGCCTGACTGAAATTCGAGTTATTTGTCAGGCGTTTCCCCTGCCGCGCTATTACCAACGACCGCATCGATCCTTGATACCGGTCAAGAACCTTTTTCCCATGAGCCCTATCTTTATCAGGTGGCCGGTTTTGACCGATCAAAGGGATTGTTATGAAGCAACGGCAACAACACGAAACCCTGGGCGAAGGCGTGGTATTTCACGTCCATGGCGTCACCAAGGTTTACCAGATGGGCGAGGTACAGGTGCATGCGCTGCGTGGTGTGGACCTCGACCTGTACCGGGGCGAGTTCACCGTTCTGCTGGGCGCTTCGGGCAGCGGCAAGTCGACCTTGCTGAATATCCTTGGCGGGCTCGATACCCCCACTGATGGCCACGTGCTTTACGGCGATCGCGATCTCACCCGCGCCAGCGAAAGCGAGCTGACGCAGTACCGGCGTTACCATGTCGGTTTCGTATTCCAGTTCTACAATTTAATCCCGAGCCTGACTGCGCTCGAAAACGTCGCCGTGGTCACCGAAATTGCGCGCGCCCCGATGCAACCGCAGGAAGCGCTGCAGATGGTCGGCCTGGGCGAACGTATGGGGCATTTTCCGGCGCAGCTTTCCGGCGGCGAACAGCAGCGGGTGGCGATTGCGCGTGCGATTGCCAAGAAACCCGACGTGTTACTCTGTGACGAACCCACCGGCGCGCTCGATTCCAGAACCGGAATCGTCGTGCTCGAAGCCCTGCAACGGGTCAACCAGGAACTCGGCACCAGCACCGCGGTGATCACTCACAATGCGGGTATCGCGAAAATGGCGGACCGGGTGATTCACCTCGCCGACGGGCGTATCGAAAAGGTCATCGTCAACGCCACCAGGCTCGCTCCCGATCAGCTGAGTTGGTGAGCGGCCTGCGATGAAAGCCATCGACAAAAAACTCTGGCGAGAACTGTGGAGTCTGCGCATGCAGGCGTTGGCCATCGCCATGGTAATCGTCGGCGGCGTCGGCATTTTCATCATGTCGCTGAGTACGCTCGATTCGCTCTTCGAGACGCGCGCGAGCTATTACAGCGACCATCACTTCGCCCAGGTTTTTGCGTCACTCAAGCGCGCACCGCAATCGCTGGCCCGACGCATCGAAGCGATTCCGGGCGTCGACAAAGTTGATACCCGGGTAGTGGCCTATGTCAGCATCGATGTTCCCGGTTTCGACGACCCGGTCAGCGGCCACCTGGTGTCGCTGCCCGATAACAGCCGCGGCCTGTTAAACCAGGTTTACCTGCGCCGCGGCCGCCTGCTCGAGCCGGGGCGTGACAACGAGGTATTACTCAGCGTCAAGTTTGCCGAAGCGCATGGGCTCGAGCCCGGCGACAAGCTATATGCCACGATAAACGGGCGACGCAAATCGCTCGACATCGTCGCGCTGGCGATGTCGCCCGAGTACATCTACCAGATTGCGCCCGGCGCGCTGTTCCCCGACTACGCGCGCTATGGCGTCATGTGGATGGCGCATAAACCGCTGGCAACGGCCTATGACATGGATGGCGCGTTCAACAACGTCACTCTGACCCTGCTCAGGGGCAGCAACGAACAGGATGTAATCGATCGCCTGGATGCGATATTGAAACCCTACGGCGGTATCGGCGCCTACGCGCGTGAAGACCAGCTCTCGAGTCGCTTTCTGACCGAGGAACTGAAGCAGCAACAAACCACCGCCACGGTATTCCCGGTAATCTTTTTCGGCGTTGCCGCATTCCTGCTCAACGTCGTCATCAGCCGCCTGGTCAGCCTGCAACGCGAACAGATCGCCGTGCTCAAGGCTTTCGGCTACAGCGATCTGGCAGTCGGCCTGCATTACACCAAGCTGGTGTTACTGATCGTCGGGCTCGGTGTCATCGGCGGAACTGTGGCGGGTATCTGGATGGGCCAGGGATTGAGCAACATCTACATGGAGTTTTTCAGCCTGCCGTTCATGATTTATGTGCTTAAACCGCAGGTCGTGATTGCCGCCGCCCTGATCGCCGTAGTGGTCGCTATTGTGGGAACATTGTATGCAGTACGCAATGCGGTCAAACTGCCTCCGGCGCAGGCAATGCGTCCGGAACCGCCCGACATTTATCAAGCCACCCTGGTCGAACGCCTGGGCCTGCAGCGCTGGTTTTCGCAACCCACGCGTATGATTCTACGTCATATCGAGCGGCGCCCGGTCAAGTCGTTGATGACGACGCTCGGCATTGCCATGGCCAGCGGTATCATGGTCGTCAGCGGCTTCCAGGAAGGCGCCATCGACTACATGATCGAAGTGCAGTATGGACTGAGCCAGCGCGCGGATATAATCGTCAACTACACCGAAGCGACTTCGAGCCGCTCGCTTTATTCATTGCGCAGCCTGCGGGGCGTCGAACAGGTGGAAGGTTTTCGCGAGGTGCCGGCGAAGCTGCGTTACGAACACCGTTTCTACCGTAGCTCGGTACAGGGTATCCAGGCCGACAGCAGCCTGATGCGATTGCTCGACAGCGATTTGAATATAATCGATCTGCCGCCGCGGGGCCTGGTGCTGACCGACTACCTGGCCGAACTGCTGCAGGTCGAACCCGGCGACCTGCTAACCGTCGAAGTACTGGAAGGCAGCCGACCGACATTACAGATACCGGTGATCGCGACCGCCAAACAGGACCTGGGGATGAATGCCTACCTGCAGCGCGAGACGCTGAATCTGCTGCTCAAGGAAGGCGGCGCGATTTCCGGCGCATTTCTGAAAGTCGATCCGCGTTACCAGCGCGAGATATACCGCGAACTGAAGGACATGCCGCGCATCGCCGGGGTCGTCGAGCAGGAATGGCCGCGGTCGAGGCGTTTTATGAAAACGTGGCGCAAACGGTGTTGTTCTATACCTTTATCACCACCATCCTGGGCGCCAGCATCGCCTTTGGCGTGGTCTACAACAGCATGCGCATCGCCCTGTCCGAACGCGGCCGCGAACTGGCCAGCCTGCGCGTGCTGGGTTTCGAGCGCAGCGAAGTGGCCTATATTCTGCTCGGCGAAATGGGGCTGCTGACGCTGGTCGCGATCCCGATGGGCTTGCTTATCGGCTATGGCCTGTGCGCCTACCTGGCCTTTGCATTCGACACCGATTTGTATCGCGTGCCGCTGGTGCTGGGAATCAACGTTTATGCCTTCGCCGCCCTGGTGGTGATCGTTTCGTCCATTGTTCCGCCGTTATGATCTGGCGTAACCTGGCCCACCTCGACATGGTGGCCGTACTCAAGACCAAGGAGTAGATCGATGCTCACCCTGCTACGACAACACCCGGCCATTGCCGTAACAACCCTGGTAATCATCGCGCTACTGGCATGGGGCTTCTGGCCGCAACCGGTGATGGTCGAGGCAGTGGCGGCGACGCGCGCCCCGCTGGCGGTCACCATCGAGGAAGAAGGCCGCACCCGGGTCATCGATCGCTACATCGTATCGGCGCCGGTCGACGGCGTGGCCTGCCGGGTACAGCTCGAAGTTGGCGATCCGGTCGAGCAGGGCCAGATTTTGCTTGGCATAACCCCACTGGAATCGCAGGTGCTGGATCCGCGCAGTCGGGCCCAGGCCAGTGCACGCGTGTCGGCGGCGGAAGCGGCGCTGCGCGCGGCCAGGGAACAGGCGCAGGCCGCCACCGCGGCGCAAGAATTCGCCGCCGCCGAACTCGAACGCCTGCGGCCCCTGGTAGAGGAGGGACTGGTATCCCGCGAAGCCTTCGACCGGGCGGAAACCGAGGCCAAGACCAGCGCCGCCGCCAGGCGCTCGGCCGAGTTCAATGTCGAAGTGGCCGGCTATGACCTGGAAGCCGCCCGCACCACGCTGGAGTACTCGGCGGCCAGCGCCAGCGGGGTACCGGCCGAAAGGGTAGCGGTACGCGCACCCATCGATGGCCGCATCCTCAAAGTTCAGCATGAATGCGAGGGCGCGGTGCGTACCGGACAGCCCCTGCTCGAAGTCGGCGATCCGTCGGCGCTGGAGATCGAGGTCGACGTACTTTCGGCCGACGCGGTAAAAATCAAACCGGGCATGCAGGTCCTGTTTGATCGGTGGGGTGGCGAGCAACCGCTGCAAGGCAGGGTGCGGAATATCGAACCTGTCGGTTTTACCAAGATTTCCGCGCTTGGGGTCGAAGAGCAGCGCGTCCTGGTTATCTCCGATTTCACCTCGCCGGCCGAGCAGTGGCAACGCCTCGGCGACGGTTACCGGGTCGAGGCGCAATTCATCCTCTGGCAGCAAGCCGATGTGCTGCAGGTTCCCGCCGGTAGCCTGTTTCGCTATCAACAGGGCTGGGCGGTGTTTGTCATCGACGGTAATCGCGCCAGCCGCCGGGAAATCGAGCTGGGCCAGCGTAACGGTTTGGCTGCCCAGATTGTTGCAGGTCTCGCAGCGGGAGAGATGGTTATCAACCATCCCAGTGATGCGGTGGAGGACGGCAAAAGCGTCAGGCAACGTTGATCGTAGGCGTAAAAGGAGCAGATCCCGGGAAGACCCGTACGACTCGGCGCGAGCCGCGAAATCATGACTGCATTATAGGATCCCGATACGTCAACCCAGCGTGCGCTGGGGGGCCGCTTGCGCGGGGATGACTCAGAAGAGAGGGTGTGACGCAGGCAGCTGGAGTAACCTCCAGCAACGAATCTGGCGTATTAATCGTTGTCGGTGAGTCCGGCGCCGGCGCCGGCGCGGGATTCTTCGGTCGCCGGGGCGCAGGTTTTGAAGGCGAGCGCGTCGATGCGCCTGAAGATTGCTTCATCGATCGAGTAAGCCTGCGTCGAAGGTAGCTGCCGCGGTGTCGACTTTTCCTCGTGACAACAGCAAACATGGTCTACTTCGGCGAGCAACAGATTTTCGCGCTTGCCTTCGATACTGAGCCCGTTCTCGAAACAATCGACGCGCACCCCGGACCAGCAGGTGACAAACACGGTCCGGTAATGGCGCGCGGCCTGCCCCAGCGTTGCCGCCAGCAGCAGCGGGTAAGCGGTGCGCCCGAGCTTGATCGCCTGCCCTTCGAGCATTGTCGCGGCGCGGTCGGCGAGTGCGGCACCGGTAATGACCGGGCACAACACCCCGCCGCTGGCCTGCCAGGGTTCGAAGTTACATTGCGGTATAAATTCAGCGTAATCCCTGCCCGCCAGGTTCTGCAAATGGCTGAGCATAGTTTCAGGCCCGGGCAAATCGAAGGCCGCGAGCCAGCGCGCCGTCTTGCCGGCCTCTTCGGCGATACCCCAGTCGAGCCCGCTGGCGCGCGCCGCTTTGCGCAGGTAGGACTCGGCCTCGGCCAGCGTGAGCCGGTAACTCAAACCGCCGGCTCCAGCCATTCGTGCGGAAAGGGCGCATCCTGGTACATGCAGATGCGCACCCAGCGGTCCGAACGCGGATCGAACCTGGTGGCGCCGAAGAAGGACAGCTTGCAGCGCAGGATATCGATCGGCAGCATGTCGGCCGCAATCAGGTTATCCTGAATTTCGGCATAGGGGCGCGACGCCAGGTTTTGCACGCGCCGCGCGGTGTGCCGGTGCTCGGGGTGCGCCAGCAGGAATTCCGCGGTCGTCGATCCACCTTCCCAGACCAGCAAGGCGGCGTGCATATGTTTGATAGCACAGCCGATGGCGAGCGGCAGCTCGTACTCGGCGCCGGGCTCGTGAAAACGCTCACCGACGCGCGGTTCGAGTTTTTCCGCCGAGGTGTACCAGAAACGCGCGCGATTTTCAGGTTGGTCATAGTCGACCGCGAGCGCCCACGGGCACTGGGTTTCGACGATTTCGCGCAGGCGCGATAGCGGCATCGAACCGTCGATGAAAAAGCTGACATGCTCGTCGGCGTCCATGCACTGGGTCAGGTCGTCAACCAGTTCGCCATAAGGCTCGAGCATCAACGATAGCAACTGCTCCTGGCCTTCCAGCGACAGGTTTTCCTCGGCCCAGCGATAAAACCGATCCCAGGGATGATCGTCGCCCAGGGATTCGCGTTCGATATAAGCCGCCATTTTTTCGAGGTCCGCATTCAACGCTGCGAGTTTTTCGATTTGAATCGGATGCTCGGAATGCCACTGCGAAGCATTAAATCGGGCGTTCGCAAAATGCTGTTTAAATGTCTCGATGGCGTCGGATTCGGCGCGCGGCAGCGAACGCACCCGGGCGAAGGCTTCCTCGCGGGCCATCATCCAGTTATTCAGCAACGCCGGGTGATTCACCAGGAATGGAGCCATGCCAAGCCCGGTGGAGTTGCCGACGCCGATGCGACGGCGCAGTTCCGGTTCGATCGCCACCGCCTGGTCGCCGCCCCGCGCCCTGGCGATATGTTCGACCAGGTCGATCGCAAAGGCGCGCGTCAACCACACCGACAGCAACTCGGCCTGAAACGGGCCGCTGAGTTCGGGCCGATCACAAATCGTCAGCCGATCGGCGGCACCGAATTTACCCGAACCGTAAACCGCGGTCGTGCGCACCAGGTATCCGACCGACTCGAGTTGCTCACGCGCGGGCTGTTGCCCGGCCGCCAGGCGATCGATGACATGCTGCCACAGCCGCACCGAGCGGTTGGCACGCGACAGGCTCAGCTCGGAGTCGGAAATTCGGCCCGCTTCCTGCCTGGGTACATTGAGCTCGAGGCGATCCAGGTCGGCCTCCGTCGGGATGCCGTCGAACAGCGCAAAGGTTGCATCCCAGGCGGTGGCGATAACGCGGTCGGAGCGCATGTCGTCGGGCAGTTCATGCGAAAAGGCGACCAGCGAGTAAGCCCTTTCGGGCCCGTAGACGGTATAAACCGCGCGCCCGAATCCCTGCTGATCGATGGCCCACAGGTTGCGTTTGAAACGCCAGTTTTCCCGTTTCAGGCGGCGTAACAAGCTGCGCATGAACGACAAACGCGTCTGGTGAAAGCTGCCCATGCGCGCCAGGCGCATGACTACTTCGGGCGGACGCCGGTAGGCGGCGGCCGCGGGCATCGGGTTGTTAGCCGCACAGTCGATCGTATCTGTCATTTAATAATCCGGACCAAAATTTTCATCGAAAAACCGCAACCAGTTGTTGCCCATGATTTTTGCGGCGTCCACCGCGTCGAAACCCACTTCACGCAGGCCCTGTTCGATATTGCCGAAATCGCGGTTGTCGTTGAACCATTGCGGCATCGGTGGAAAGCCTGCGTTGCTGGCCGAGCCTTCACCGTAGTCGATCTTTTTGGTCCAGCGCCCGACCCGCATCCATTCGACCACCGAGTCCGGTTGATCCTGGCACAGGTCGGAGCCGAAGCCGATGTGATCGACGCCCATAATTTCGGCGCATTTGGCGATCATTTGACAGAAACTCTGCAGGCTGCAATCGCTGCCATCTTTCAGGTGATGCG
This sequence comes from uncultured Gammaproteobacteria bacterium, assembly GCA_963768295.1. Taxonomy (GTDB): domain Bacteria; phylum Pseudomonadota; class Gammaproteobacteria. The sequence goes on from CAVYHN010000046.1 coordinate 127,386, forward strand.
GGTACATGCTAAAGCCGAGCATGCCGCCAGTCTCAGCAAGGCCTTTTAAAATCGCATCCGACTTGTTGCGCAACGCCGGATGCCAGAACGCCGGGTTGGCGTGGCTGACGACTATCGGGCGCGCGCTGATTTCGATTGCTTCCAGCGTCGAGCGCTCGGCCGAATGGCTCATGTCGACGACCAGGCCGACGCGATTCATTTCCGCGATGACTTCGCGGCCCATGCGCGTGATGCCCGGATCCTCGGCCTCGTAGCAGCCGGTGGCGAGCAGCGACTGGTTGTTGTAAGACAATTGCATGAAGCGGGCGCCCAGCGTGTGCAGAATTTCGAGCAGGCGGATATCGTCTTCCATTGGCGACGGGTTCTGGAAACCGTAAAATATCGCGGTGCGGCTGGTATCGTGCGCGAGGCGCACGTCGTCACCGGTAAAGCCCTGAAAAATCAGGTGCGGAAAGCGTTCGAAGTAGCTGTTCCACTGCTCCATGTTGGCCACGGTCTCACGGAAATTTTCGTGGTAGGCGATAGTGACATGGACCGCGTCGACGCCGCCGGCACGCATCTGCTGGAAGATTTCTTCCGACCAGTTGGCGTACTGCAGCGCGTCGATACGATAAGAGGTGTCACTCATGCGGGGTTACCGCTAAAAATGTAGGCAGTCTTGACCGTGGTGTAAAACTCCTGCGCGTACTGACCCTGCTCGCGCGGGCCGTAAGACGATTCGCCGCGGCCGCCGAACGGCACGTGGTAATCGGTGCCCGCGGTCGGCAGGTTGACCATGACACAGCCGGTTTTGACGTTGCGCCGGAAATGAGTGGCGCGCGCCAGGCTGCTGGTGACAATGCCGGCGGTGAGACCGAAGCGGGTGTCGTTGACGGTAGCAAGCGCTTCCTCGTAAGAATCCACCTTGATGACGCAGGCAATCGGCGCGAACAGCTCCTCGCGGTTGACCTGCCAGTCGTTTTGCGTGCCGCTAACCACCGCGGGCGTCATGAAATAACCCTCGGTAGCGCGCTCGACCTGTTCACCGCCGCAGAGCAGTTCGCCGCCCTCTTGCCTGGCGAGTGCGACGTTTTCAAGATTTTGCTGCAGCTGGGATTGACTCGACACCGGGCCCATCTGGGTGCCCGCTTCGAGCGCGTGGCCGACCACCATGTTGCGTGCGCCCTCGGCCAGCTTTTCGACAAAGTAATCATGCACATTCTTGTGCACGACGATGCGCGACGACGCGGTGCACTTTTGCCCGGTGCTGCCGAAAGCGCCATTGAGCGCACAGGCGAGCGCGGTATCGAGATTGGCATCATCCATGATCGCGAGCGCGTTCTTGGAGCCCATCTCGAGCTGGACTTTGGTGAAGTTGGCAACCGCCGCCTGCGCGATACCCCTTCCAACCGGCACCGAGCCGGTAAAGCTGATGGCGTTGACCTGCGGGCTTTCGACCAGCTGCTGGCCGACGCCGCTGCCGGAACCCATGACCAGGTTGAACAGCCCCGCCGGCAAATCCTGGCGCGATATGATTTCCGCCAGCGCGACCGCGCTGGCCGGCACCAGGTTGGCGGGCTTCCAGATCACCGCGTTGCCGAAGGCCAGCGCGGGTGCGATCTTCCACACCGCGGTCGCCAGCGGGAAATTCCAGGGTGAAATGACCGCCACCGTACCAACGGGCTCGCGCCGCACGTCGACCTCGATGCCGTCACGCACCGAGTCGGCGTTGTCGCCGATCTGGCGCAACGCCTCGGCGGCGTAGTAGGTAAAGAACTGCCCGGATCGATAAACCTCGCCCTTGCCTTCGGGCTGGGTCTTGCCTTCCTCGCGCGCCAGCAGGGTGCCGAGCTCTTCACAGCGCGCGATCAATTCGTTACCGATCGCCATCAATACGTTGTAGCGGCGCTCGAGCCCGGCCCTGGCCCATTCCGGCTGCGCCGTCTCGGCCGCATCGAGCGCGCGCTGCAACTGGGCAGCGTCAGCCTGGGCGTAGTGGCCGATGGTATCGGTCAGGTCGGAAGGATTGACATTGGCGATTTCACTGGCGCCGGCGAGCCACTCGCCGCCAATGAAATTCTGCTTGAGGTTGGACATTATTTTTCCCTGGTAAGGCTTAAAAACAGGGCTACACAATAAATCTGCCCGGTCCAGTCGTCAATGGTATTCAGGTCCTGGTTGGCCAGCGGCACTGTCCTGGTCGATTAGCTTGCGGCCAGGCCTGCTGCAATTGTTATCCCGCGAATCGATCCGAATCTTCGGAGCCGCGGGATGACAGTAGTCAGGCAGGTCGTCGCGTAACTTGATCTACTGCGGGCGTCAGTACCGATGGTGCGCACAAGGATGTGCCGGTCCGGCGTCCCGGCGGGCGAGCGAAGCTGGATCCCGCGGTCAAGCCCACTACTGTCCGGTTTAAAAATTGTTGAGGCGATAAGAGCCTCGTAGTATCGGGTCTTTCGCATTTTTTGCATATAGGGACTGTGAAATTTTACTCTCCAACCTTGTCATACCGCGGCTCGACCGCGGTATCCAGAAATCCAATGGAATCAAGCTCTGGACCCCGCGGTCATACCGCGGGGTGACAATGAATACAATTAACGGATGCTTAACCGGACAGTAGTGGGTCAAGCCGCGGGATGACAAAGAGCTGGGGTCAGTCGAGGACCAGGGTTTCGCCGATTTTTAGCGGACGGAATTGATCGGCAGGCAGGCCGCGCTGGTTCATTTCCGAGGCCAGTAACTGCGCCGGCTCGAGGATCGGCTCGATGGTGAGCTGGAATGTGCCCCAGTGGATCGGCAGCGATTGCCGGGCGTTCACTTCGAGATGGATGTCGACCGCCTGCGCCGGATCGATGTGATGGCCCGCCATGAAGTAGCGCGGCGCATAGGCGCCGATCGGAATCATCGCCAGGCGGAACGGTCCGAGGCGAGATCCGATTTCCTTAAAGTACGAATCGTTGTAACCGGTATCGCCGACAAAGTAACTCTTGAAGGCGTCGATTTCGACCACCCAGCCACCCCACAGGCTTGCGTTGGTATCCCAGGGGTTGCGTTTCGACCAGTGCTGCGCCGGCGTCATGGTGACTTCGACCCGAGCGTTGAAGCGGTGGCTTTGCCACCAGTCGAGCTCGATCACGCGCTCGGCGGAGATGCCGCGTCCGAGGAACCAGCGTTTGAGGCCGAGCGGCACATACCACATCACCGAATCGCCGAACATGGCAACGGTATCGCGATCGAGTGAGTCATAGTGGTTGTGCGACAGGACGACAAAATCGATCGGCGGCAACTGCTCGAAGGAGAGCGCCGGCTGGGTATAACGCGGTTTCACGAACGAGCCGTTGGAAAACGGATATTGCGTCAGATGTGGATCGGTCAGGTAGTTAATCCCGCGATATTGCACCAGGGTCGTGGCATGCCCGATCCAGGTCACGCGGGGTTCAGCGGCAAACGATCGGATCAGTTCCAGGTCGGCGCTGCCGACGAGCGAGGCGACCTCCTCCGGGTCGGGCGGCGTCGGGCCGCCTTCACGCAGGCGCATGAAAAAATACCTGAACAGGGATGGCTTTTGCTGGCTGACGAACTCACCGGCACCATGGTGATCCTTACTGGTATCGAAGGCAACTCCGGGATAGGCGCTGCATCCACATAGCAGCCCACAGATCAGGTTCAATATTCCCGCACGTATCGGTTTTTGCTGCTTCGGCTGGTTCATTTGGATACCATAACCCGAGAATTATCGGAAATATACATGTCGCAAAAATTCTGGGATCGGGAAATCGAAACACTTGACCGGGATCAGGTGCGTTTGCTCGAAGCGCCGCTGATCGCCGAGCAGATTCGCTATGTCTACGACAAAAGCCCGTATTACCGCGACAAGTACGATCGCGCCGGGGTCGATCCGTCGAGCATCGACTCGCACAGGGCGCTCGCCGCGCTGCCGTTTACCGAAAAGGCCGATATCGCGCTCGCCCAACAGCAGGGACATCTGTTCGGTCCGAACCAGTGCTGCGATTTCGAGGATATCGTGCGCATGACCTGCACCGGCGGCTCCACCGGCGAACCGACACGGCTCGGCTGGACGCAAAACGATATCGAGGTCTACAACGAAATGGGCGCGCGCGCGCTCTGGGCCATGGGCTGTCGCCCGCGGGACCTGGTCGTCAGCTGTCTCAACTACTCTATGTACGCCGGTGGCATCATGGATCACGGCGCTTTCGAAACGCTGGGTGCGGGCATACTGCCCTACAGTATCGGTAACTCCGAACGGCTGCTCGAAATGCTGTCGCGCTTTCCCGCGCGCGAGGGGGGTTACTCGCTTTTCATGACACCTTCCTACGCGGTACGCCTGGCCGACATCGCGCAACAACAGGGCATCGATTTGCACCGGCTGAACGTAAGCCGCGGCTATTTTTCCGGCGAGGCGGGACTGCAGGTTCCAGGCTACCGCGACAAGATCGAACAGGCCTGGGGGATGACGGCGATGGATATGTACGGTACCGCCGAACTCGGGGTACAAAGCGGCGAGTGCGAACATCGCACCGGGCATCACTACTGCGGCGCCGGGCTGGTGGCGGTGGAACTGGTCGATCCGGATAGTGGCGCGGTGCTCGCCTTCGACAACGACAGCAGCGGCGAGCTGGTTTACACCTCGCTGCGGCGCGAAGCCTGCCCGCTAATCCGCCTGCGTAGCCACGATATCGTGCGCATTTATACCGAACCCTGCGCCTGCGGGCGCAACAGTTTTCGTCTGCACACGCTCGGGCGCAGCGACGACATGTTCATCGTCAAGGGGGTTAACGTGTTTCCGCTGGCAATACAGGAAGCCTTGCTCAAACACCGAGCCGAAGTCAGTGCCGAGTTTTTCGTGGAATTGTCACATACACCGCCAATCGATTACCGGCCGCGGGTTTGCGTAGAGGTGTCTGCACAGGTCGACGCGGCTCGCTACGCGGCACTGGCGCGGGCAATCGAAGCAACGCTGCAGTTACGCTGCAACTTTAGCGCGGCGATCGAACTGGTGGCACAGGGATCTATCGCGTCGGAACACAAGACCCGCCGACTGTATCGCGCTTACCTCGGTAATGCCGCGCCCGAGCTCGATATTCTTTACCGGCAAAGCTGAGTACAGCGCCTGGCAGGATCAGGCGGCGGGCTTCTCTTGCGCCAGATAATCGGTCATGTTCTGAGCCGACAGCGGCTTGCTGAAATAATAGCCCTGGTAGTACTTGCATTTTAATTTCTTTAATAGCTCGAACTGCGCCAGCTCCTCGACACCCTCGGCGACTACTTCGAGACCGAGGTGCTTGGACAGCGCCAGGATCGACGCCACCATGGCCTGGTCACCGGTATCGTTGCAGATATCCTCGACGAAGGAACGGTCGATCTTGATATGGCTCACCGGCAGGTTCTTCAAATGCGCCAGCGACGAGTAGCCGGTACCGAAATCATCGAGCGAAAAGCTGATGCCGCGCTGGATCAGATCATGCATGCGCTGAATCGCATCGTCGATGTTATGAATGATATTGTGTTCGGTGACTTCCATGATAATGTTCTGGGTCGGTAAGTTGATGCGCTCGAGCAGGCTATGAATGTTTTCCGCGAACTGCTTGTCGAGGAACTGGCGTGGACTGATATTGATACAGATCAGAAAATCGTCGCCGAGCAACCCCTGGTCGACCCATAGCGTCATTTGCTTGAGTGCGGTCTCGATCACCCAGTCACCGACTTCGACGATCTGACCCGAGGTTTCGAGCACGTCGAGAAATTCCGCCGGAGATACCAGGCCGAGCTCAGGATGTTCCCAGCGAATCAGGGCCTCGGCGCCGATGACCTCCATCGATGCATTCACCAGCGGTTGGTAATACAGCTGGAACTGTTCTTCCCTGAGCGCCCGGCGCAGCTGGTTTTCAAGCTCCAGCTGACGGGTTACGTCGCTGCCCATGCCTTCGCTGAAGAACTCCAGCCGGTTGCGCCCCTCGCGCTTGGCCTGGTACATCGCGGTATCGGCAAAACGCAACAGATCGTGGCCGCTGATCTCATCCCGGGTAATCATCGAGATACCGATACTCGCGGTTACCTGCAGTTCAGTGTCATAGACACGGCATTCCATCGCGATGGTGTCGCGAATCTTGTTGGCGATTTCGCGCGCGTGCGATACCGCTTCGCGGCCGTCCTGGCTCAAGCCCGACAGGATGACGATAAACTCGTCACCGCCAAGCCGCGCCACGGTATCGTCGCCGCGCAGATGCGCCTTTAGCCGGCGCGCCATTTCCTGCAATACCAGGTCGCCCGCCGGGTGACCCATCGAATCATTGATGTACTTGAAATTATCGAGGTCGATAAACAGCAAAGCGCCGTGGTTCTGGTTTCGCTTGACCCGCGACACTTCCATATCGAGCCGCTTGGCGAGCTCGTTGCGATTCGGCAGGCCGGTCAGGGTATCGTAGTAAGCCAGGTACTCGACACGTTCCTCGGCCGCGCGCAGGTGGCGAATGTCGCGCGCGATGGTGGAAAAGAACTCGATATCGCCACGGTTGTTGCGATGCGAGATCAACACCTGCGAGGTCAGCACCTTTTCACCGCTGAGCGCCAGAAAAGTGGTTTCATCGGTCCACATGCCTTCCTTGATCGCGTGCGGGATGCCTTCGCTGAGGATTTTCTGAGCGTCGGCCGGGGAGTGAAAGTCGGCCAGGCGGATACGGCTGATGTCTTCGTCTTTACCGATGCCGAGCAGCTTACGCCCCGACTGGTTGATATAGGTAACAAAGCCGTCCAGGTTGGCGATACAGATCAGGTCCGGGGTCGCCTCGAGAATTGCGGTCAGACGCTGCTGGCGCTCGCGCGCTAGCCTCTGATCGATGACCAGTCGCCATTCGCGCATTACTCGATTCGCGGTGCGCGGCAGCGAGGTCATGGTTTCCTGGGTTTTGACGATGTAGTCCGCGGCGCCCGATTTCATCGCGCTGACCGCGACCTTTTCGTCGCTGTAGCTGGTCATGACGATGGTCGGGCAACCCGGGCCCGGATTGAGCAATTCGGTGCCGTGGCCATCGGGCAGCTTGACGTCGGTGATTATCAGGTCCGGGCTGGAGTGATGGATTAGCGACTTAGCCTGCTCCAGCGTCGTCGTAATCACCAGGCGGCAATGCGCGTGGGACTCGAAGGCGCGGTTGATCAGGGCCGCGTGGCCCGGATCGTCCTCGACAAGAAGAATGTTGTATTCAGGCTGGTTGCGCATATTGCTACGCCGGTTTGTTATCCCAGTAAACCTAGATGTAGCAGGGGTATCGGCGTGTCCCTGATTAACCTAAGATAATATTTTTGATCTCCAGACATTGCTGCTCGCCGTTTTCCATAATTTCAGCAATGGAAGCCTGACTGATTTCAAGTTGTTCAATTATAGCTGATAATCTGGGGTCAGACTCAATATCTCGCTCAGTTTCCGGGTTCGCCAGTAAATTGGCCAGCGCCAGTATGAGGGCCGCCTGCTTGTTGAGCTGCGCCAACTGGTACTGATGATGGCAACGCGCCAGTTCGCTGAGCTCCTGCGACAGGCCCCAGGCCTCGATCAGTAGCGCCCCCACTTCGGCGTGATCAAACCCCAGCACTTCACGCTCTGCCTGGTCGCGCAGCTGGTGTTTTTCCTCGATCTGCCGTGAAATCGCGTCAGCCAACGCGGTATCCTGTTGATATATAACGAGAATTCCGAGATCGTGCAGAATTCCCGCAAGAAACAGTATTTCCGGATTAATGCCGCCGACCGATCTCGCGAGCAGGCGCGCGTTGATGCCGCAGCGCAGGCTGTGCAACCAGAATTCATCGATATTGACACCCTTGCTGTTCAATCCACTCATCGAACCGACGACCGAGGTAGCCAGCACCAGGTTGCGCAAATCCAGCTCGCCGATGATGCCGACCGCGGAGGCAACGGTCTCGATCTCGCGCGGGAAACTGTAATAAGAACTGTTGGCGATTCGCAGCACGCGGACGCTCAGAGAGGGATCATAGGCGATGACCTCGGCAACCTGTTCGCGGCTGTGCGTCGGGTCGTCGATAACTCGCTGCAGCCGCAGGTATATCTCAGGCAGGCTGATTAACTGCATTACATTGTCGACCAGCGACCGTGGCGTGGTCATTCTGGCAGCATTATCCATCGCGGGTAACCTGTTAGAAGCTCTCTGCTGAGTATAGCGGGGATATGCGGAAATGAGTCGGGGATTAAGACCTGACGGGCGGGACGCAGTTCGCCTAGCGCCAGGGATTCTGATTCCAGGCCAGCCAGTAAAAACCGAGATCCTGCATCAGGGCTTCGAACTTGGAGAAGTCCATCGGTTTAACCACGTAGCTGTTGGCATGGTACTCGTAAGACTGGGCGATATCCTTGTCCGCCGACGAAGTCGTCAGAATCACGACCGGGGTCTTGCGGGTATTGTCATCGCTTTTTATGCGGCGCAGCACCTCGAGGCCATCGACTTTCGGCAGACGCAGATCGAGCAAAATACAGTGCGGGCTGGGGTATTTTTCTTCATCGGCGTAGTCACCCTCGCGGAAAATATAATCCAGCGCCTTTTGACCATCGTCGACATGATAGATTACGTTCGATACCTTGTGCTGCTCGAAACTGCGTTTAACCATTTCGGCATGAGCATCGTTGTCTTCGACCAAGAGCAATTTTAGCGGCTCACCAACAGCATCTGCATTCATAATTTCATCTTCCTCATCGGGTTGGTAGCGTAAAACAAAAACAACATCCCTGTCCATCGCCCTGCGATTCGATCCAGATACTTCCATTGTGGATTTCGATAATTCTCTTGACCAGCGCGAGCCCGACCCCAGTTCCTGGCACGGCCGTGTCAAGCCGGTCGAACAAACCAAAGACTTTTTCGTGGTAGCGCGGCTCTATGCCCGGGCCATTGTCCCGTATCCGGCAAAGAACCTCGTTTTCGCGCAACTCGGCAGTGATTTCGACCCGGGGACTGCGCTCAGCCGCAGAAAACTTGATTCCGTTTTCGACCAGGTTCTTGATTACCTCCCGAATTCGCGCTTCATCGGCGTAAATCTGCGGCATGCTCTCCTCGATATCGACCACCGCGGCGCGCTCATCGATCAATCCCTGCATCAATTGCACCACATCGCGGCAAAGCGCAGTAACCGAAAAACGAGTGGGCGGATTAACCGACCGGCCGATGCGTGACAGCTCGAGCAAGTCGTCGAGCTGCCGGCTCATGGTATCGATTGCAGCCGATATTTTTTCCATGTCCTGGCCGATCTTTTCCTGGTTATCGGCAGCCATATCTTTTTGCAAAAGCCCGAGAAATCCATTCACGGTCACCAACGGCGATTTCAGTTCATGGGACACAGTATAGGTGAAACGTTCGAGCTCCATGTTCTTCTGTTCCAGCTGATCGATAAACTCCTGTTTTTGCTCATCATTTAGCTCAAGCTGATCAGCCATGCGGTTAAAAGCAACGGCCAGTTGACCGATTTCGTCGGCTCTGATGACGTCGCGAGAGCGCTGTTGAAAATCACCCTTGCCCAGGCGGGTAATCACCACCTGCAGTTTTTCCAGCGGCCTCAACATGCGATCGAGCCCCCCATAAATCAACAGGTAGCTGACCACCAGCGTCAACAGCAAAATACCGCCCGATAAGAACAGGGACTCGCGCAAGTCCCTCCAGCCCATCGTTTCCGAGTGGGCAATTGCGGCATCGACTGCGAGATTCAGATCAATCCCGACCTGTTCGGCCTTCGACAAGGCAAACTCGGCTTTTTCCCGGGTATATTTCTCCCTGGCGACTATGAGTTCCTGGCCGCTTTTTTCAAGCCTGTCGATAGACTCGCTGATCGACGCCACCAATTGCTCCTTGGGTTTCTGCCCGGCAACCAGTTGACGATACTCGCCCAGGCTTTTGCGTATCAACACGATAGACCCTTCGAGTTCATCGACGCTAATCAGCTCCGGGGTTAGCATGAAACGAAAATAGTTCTGCAACAGCAACGCCGAGCGTGACTCAACATCGCGCAGGCTGCGGTTTTCGGGCAGGAATTCTTCGAACAAGTGCTGGTCGGCCAGCATAATCACCAGCACGAAGGCAAGCAGCCCGATACTCCCAACCGAAAACAGCAACACCAGCAGCTGTTGACGCAGCTTCAGCTGCGGCAGGGTCACCCGGGTTTCGGCTTAAATGCGACCGGCCTCGGGTAGCGAGAGGTAATGTCGAATCGGGTCAGGTCCACGTGGCTGCGGGTATATTCCTGCGACGCGTCGCGCGCCGGGTTGAAGTCCCAGCCCTGGTAACGACCGAGTCGCAGCGCGGCGTGCACCGCGCGCCGCCGGTCCTGATCGCGAATCACCGTCTGCTGCAGGGCCGCGCTATCCCAGTAGGCCGCGGCCTCGTTGCGGAAATCCTCGAGCAGCGGATGCTGCAACAGATTCTCCAGCTCGAGCGGATCCTTATCAAGATCGAATAACTGTTCCGGATCGGTGCTGCAGGAAATGTATTTATACCGTCCGCGACGGAGCATCAGCATCGGCGCGCCGGTGCCTTCGGCCAGGTATTCGCTGACGCAGGCGTTGGGATCGTTACTGGCATCGCCATCGCACAGCGGGATCAGCGAACGCCCGTGCAGGGGATCGATCGGTTCAGGCCGCGGCATGCCCGTGGCCTCGGCGGCGATATCGACCAGAGTCGGCAATACATCGACCTGCGCCACCGGCGCCGCCACGCGACGCGGCTGTAAACGCCCCGGGCGGTGCAGGATCAGCGGAATGCGGTTCGACCACTCGCGAAAACTCATCTTGTACCACAGCCCGAACTCACCGAGCATGTCGCCGTGATCGGAGGTAAACAAAATCGTCGTGTTTTGCGCCATGTCGCATTCTTCCAGCGTCGCGCGCAGACGGCCGAGCCATTCGTCGACATAGCTGACGTTGCCGTAATAGGCGCGGCGCGCGTTGATGATCTCCTGGTCGCTGACATCGACCGCATCGAGCGCGATAACCTTCTCGAGACGAGCATTGTGCGCATCCTGCCGCGCCGGGCGTGTCACCGTCGGCGGCGGGATATCGACATCCTGGTACAGATCCCAGTATTGCTGGCGGGTGGCGTAGGGATCGTGCGGATGAATGAAGCTCGCCACCAGGCATAGCGGGCGCTCGTCTTCACCACGCGCATGGTCGTAAATAACGCGCATCGCCTGCGCACCGACTTCGTCGTCATAGGCGAGCTGATTGGTGATCGCCGCCACCCCGGCCTGCTTGATGCTCGACATGTTGTGATACCACAGATCGATGCGCTCGTCCGGGTTGCGCCAGTCGGGCACCCAGCCGAAATCAGCCGGATAGATATCGGTGGTCACGCGATCCTCGAAGCCATGCAGCTGATCCGGGCCGACAAAATGCATCTTGCCGGAGAGGCAGGTGCGGTAACCCATCAGGCGCAGGTAGTGGGCAAAGGTCGGCATCGTCGCGGGCATGTACGCGGCATTGTCATAACCGCCGCAAGCCGAAATATTCTGGCCGGTCATAAAGGCATAGCGCGCGGGAGTGCACAAGGGGCTGGAACTGTAGGCCGCATCGAACAATACGCCCTCTGCGGCGAGCCGGTCGATATGCGGGCTCTTTACCGCGGCATTGCGGTAACAACCAAGCGCCAGGGCGCTCAGCTGATCGGCCATTACGACGAGAATATTCTGCATCTGTTGTTTGCCCGGTTAGACCATTGTTTTATAGCAGGTTCTTGCCATCGAACACGACGAGCTCGAGCTCGCCGGTATCGAGGTCGTCGATACAGCCGAGGTTGACGCGACAGTTGCCCGGCGCGCGGACGGTCTCGTTATGGGTATAGATACCGCAATGTTTGCAGAAGTAGTGCCTGGCGATTTTACTGTCGAACTGGTAGAGCCCGATATCATTCGGATTGGCATGAATTTTCAGCTTGTCCAGCGGGATAACCTCGGTGCTCATCAAGGCGCCCTTGCGCCGGCAAATCGAACAGGTGCAGCGCAAGCCCTGGGTGATCTCTTCGCCGTCGTAGGAAAATTTGATTGCGCCGCAATGGCAGCTGCCTTCGTAATGCTGTGTCATGACTCCTCCTGTTACTTATTCTATAACCCGTCATCGCCGCGCAAAACTGGGCGGCGATGACTTCAGGCGCCGACCCTGGCCCTATTTAACCGCGGTGAACAAGAACCGGTTGACGCAAAAGAAATATGCATCCTGTTCGATGAGCCTGTCAATCCCGGCAAGCCACTCGTCTGCCTCCGCCTGGGAAATAATCTCCCGCCGGCGGGCGACGGCCGCATAATTCTCCAGCATGTTGGCGGAGAAACTGTTTTCCGAGTAACTCGAGTTCAGTATCGGAATCGCTTCCACCTGCAGCGCAGCGAAACCGAGGCCCAACAACAGCGGCCTGAGCCGCTTCGGCAGATTCGGGTTGGCCAGGGCGATGTCCCAGGCACCGAAAATGCGCTGGGTCATGGCCTGGTCGTGACTGTTGAGGATGGCCCCGCTCCAGTCGGTTTCGAGCACCGCGATGCGCCCGCCCGGCTTCAGCACGCGATGGAGCTCGCGCAAGGCCTGGTCGAGCTGGTTCACGTAGAGCAGGGTCTGGGTGCAGCTCGCGGCGTCGAAACTCGCATCCTCGAACGGCAGGGTTTCGATATTACCCTGCTGCAGGTGCAGCTGCGGCATGTCGGCACAACGCGCGCCGGCGAGTTCGAGCATGTCTTCGCTGAAATCGACGCCCTCGGCGCGACCTTCCTTACCGACGGCAAGCGCTTCCTGTTCGAGCAATAACCCGGTGCCGCAACCCGCATCGAGCACGCTTTCGCCGCGGCATAAGGCCATCGCGTTCAAAGTGCGCAGGCGCTGGTTGACGATTTCAGGGGTCTGGTAGCTGCGATCGACCAGCGCGGCGGCTTTTTTATCGTACTTTTCCATCGATCCCCGGGGCGCGACTAGCGACTGGCCGCGAGACTGAGCTTGAGCCCCTGCTGGTAATACCGGGCGGCCTTGTCCGGTTGCTGCAACTGTTGCTCGAACAACTCGGCCAGCGCCAAACAGGCCGCCGGGGTCGGTTTGGCGCCGATGCTGGCTTCCAGGTAGCCCTGAGCCTTGCCCCACAGTCGCGCCCGCATCGAGATACGCCCGAGCGCGAGCAACAGGTTTTCGTTGTGGCCGAAGTCATCCAGCCATTTCTCGGCACGTGACAGCTGCGCATTGGCGTCCCGGGTTTCTGAGCGACCGTAAACCTCGATCAGCGAATCGTCCCACTGGTTATCCAGCGATTTCAGCAGCATTTGCTCGGCACTGCTGCTGTGCCAGCGCTGGCGCGCCAGCGCGTCGAGGTAAAAGCGCATCATCGCGGGATCGGACTGCAGGGATTTCGGAATACTGCGCCAGGCTTTTTCGAGGCTCTCCTGGCTGCTGCTCGAGCGCTCGAGCGCGCCGCAGTAACCGGCCAGCTCCATTTCGTGCAGGCGCTTCTCCTTGAGCAGTTTCTTGCGGCGTACGTCGGGCAGAATTTCTACCAGCGCGGTCCAGTCCTCGAGCTCAAAATAGGCGCGCGCCAGCAGCATCGTGACATAGTCGTGGCGCGGCGCGATGCTATGCAGATGGCTGAGCGTCGCCAGCGCCTGCTCGGTTTGCTGGTGCGCAAGCTGCAGTTCCGCCTGGGTCACGCCAATCGCGAGCTCCGCCTCCGGGTTAGCCTCGTGCGCGGCCTTCAGGTAACTGTCGCGAGCGTCATGCTTGCCCTGCAACTGCGCGGCGCGCGCCGCGGCGAGATAATGCACCAGCGGACTATCGCTTAACTGGACCAGGCGCATAAAGTGATTTTCGGCCTGTTCGAAACGCCCCTCGGCAAGATCGATCAACCCCTGGTTGAGCTGACGGCGGGCCTTGGCGTGACGCCGGTTCTGCGACTGGCGTTGCAGCGCATACGGCATGCGCCAGATACCGCGCAGAAAGCGGAACAGGTAATAAATCGCGACCGCGACTATAACCACTACCGCCAGTGCAACCGCCAGGCTGGTGTCAATCGTCCAGCCACGGTAACGCAGCATGACGACACCGGGATCATCGCGCACCAGCAGCACCGCGCCGAGCACAAGGATAATCAGGATAAGCAGCTTGATGATGAACTTACCCATTGCCTGCCTCCGTCGCTGCTTCCGGCGCGGCGGGTTGCGGCGCATTTTTACGCTGGCTGAGGATACGCTGTAACTCGCGCAAAGAGCCATTGATGTCCGGTTTTTCCGGCTTTAGCTGCATTTTTTGCAAATCCTGCAACTGCTTCATGAAATCCTGATTGGCGGCATTATCCAGGTCGTAGAATTCGCGAAACAGCTGCAGGCTTTGTTCGATCAGTCGCGCGTACTGATAGCCATCGCGGTCCAGCACCGCCCAGCGCGCCAGCTTGAGGTTGTCTTCGAGGGTTTCGCCGACATTGAGGACATTGGCCTCGACCTTGCTGGGCTGCGTATCCTCGTAACTGATCGAAAACAGCGAATCGATGAAATTATTGAGCCTGTCGAGCCAGCTCTGCGACTCGGGCGCCGGTGGCGGAGCCGGTTTGTCTTCATCGACGCGCACCGCGAAGCCCGGTTCCAGCACCCGCACCTGGCGCGCGAGCTGTGACAGGATCAGCGTCATGCCCACCAGGTCGGCACGTTTGCGCGTCTTCAGATCGGCGATTTCCTCGCTGATCTTGACCCGCACCGGCAGCAGGCCGGGATCGCCGGTCAAACCGATCTTGTCGCTGGCCGCCTGCAGGGTGATGGCCGCGCCTTCGAAATCGTCCTGCAGGATCAGCTTGTGCTGCGCGACCCGCATCAGGTATTCGACCTCGGCGAACTTCCAGTCATTCTTGTCACGGCCGTAGAGTTCAAACAGTTTTTCGCTCGACTCGCGCAGGGTCTGTTGGCCAAGCCCGAGCTCGTCGATTTTTCTGCCGAGACCGCCGATATCGGATTTGAGCGGCGTCAGGCTGGAATCGAGACGGCTGCTGCTGACCCTGGATTCAATCTGCTGCCGGAGATCGGCGATGCTGTCTCGATAGTCCTGCTGTACCTGCTGTTGCAGCCACCAGTAGTAAGCCGCCGCCGCGGCGAGACCGAGTATCAACAGAAAATTGAACAGGTTGAACCAGGACCGGCGCGGCCTGGGCGCCTCACCGACAGCCGGTTTTTCTTCTGCGCCGGGGCCTGTTTCCGGTGCGGGTAAGGGCTCGGATTCAGCTGCAGATTCAGCTGCAGATTCAGTTGCAGATTCAGTTGCGGATTCAGTTGCGGATTCAGTTGCAGATTCAGTTGCAGATTCAGTTGCGGATTCAGTTGCGGATTCGGGCCTGGTCCCAGGTTGATCGTCAGCACCCGTCCCGGCATCGAAAGTCACTGCATCCTCGGTATCGACAACAACGACTTCCTGGCTGTCTTTGCCGTCCTCCGTTTCGCTGGATGAATCTTTTTTGCTCATATCTTGGTTTATACCAGGTCTGTTGCCGGGATTTATCGCCGTGGCTTATGCTCGATTCGCCCACTCGCAAATCGTTTGCCGTATTCCATCGTCGCTGGCGCCAGATGCGATTATGATGAACGCATTATGTCCCAGTTTCAGCGCCGATTCACGCATTCTTTCGCTGATCAAAAGCCACGGCGTTTGCCGCAGGCGCTGCGCCATCGCGGCATCCACCAGTTCGAACAGGTTATGCATACCCTCGTTACTGGTCAGGATCACTAGCGTCGGAAAGGCCTGCGCCACCAGCCGCTCGAAAGCGCCGGCACCAATGCTCGGCAGGGCCCGCCGGTAAACTTCTGCATACTCGACGCGCGCGCCGCGCGCGGCGAGCTCGTCGCCGAGCAGGTTACGCCCTTCCTGCCCGCGCAGAATCAGTATGCGTTTACCCGACACCCGCTGCAGGGCATCCGCGGCCAGCAGGGCCTCGCTATTAAAAGGCTCGCTGGATATCAGTTTTGCACCCGGATCACCGATGTGGCCGATCAGCGCAGCGCGTGTCGCCGAACCGATCACGCCCAGCCGGTCGATCGCCGACAGCTGCGCGACGCCGAAAAGCCCGACGGCGCCATCGACGGCGTTACGACTGACGAACAACAGGATGTCATAGCGAGACAGATCGCCTGGTTGCGCAGCCGTCTCGAGCCGCTGGAGGATTTCAATCACCGGAAAAGACAACACCCGTGCGCCTTCGCTTTCGAGCAGCGCGCTAAGCTCGGCCTGCTGATGCGCCGGCCGGGTATTCAGGATCACCTGGCCCTGCAGTCTAGCCGCCATCGCTTAAGCGCCGCCTCGGCAGTTGCGCCGGCATGCTTACTCCAGCAGCCGTGCGAGGATCCGGTCGGCGCCCTGGGCCAGCAATTGCCGCGCCAGTTCTACCCCGAGTGCATGCGCCTCGGCGCTGCTGCCGCGCACTTCGGCGCGCAAAATCTCGCTGCCGTCGGGCTCGCCGACCAGGCCGCGCAGATAGAGCTGATCCTGTTCGAGCACCGCGTAACCCGCGATCGGCACCTGGCAACCGCCGTTCAGGGTCTGGTTGAGCGCGCGCTCGGCGGTCACCCGCAGCGTAGTTTCGGCATGCGCCAGCGGCGCAATCAATTCGCGCAACTCGTCATCGTCGCGGCGAATCTCGATACCCAGTACGCCCTGGCCGATTGCCGGCAGGCATTCCTCGGGCGGGATCGGCGCACGAATGCGCTCGTTAAAACCGAGGCGCTGCAGGCCCGAGGCGGCGAGTATGATGGCATCGAAATCACCGGCATCGAGCTTGGCCAGGCGCGTATTGACGTTGCCGCGCAACCAGTCGACCTCGAGCTCGGGATAGCGTTCGCGGATCTGGGTCTGACGGCGCAGGCTCGAGGTCCCGACCAGGCTGCCGGCGGGCATCGCCGCAAGGCTGGCGTAGCTGTTGGAGACAAAAGCGTCGCGCGGGTCTTCGCGCTCCATGACCAGCGCCAGCTCGAGGCCATCCGGGAAATGCACCGGCACGTCTTTCAGCGAATGCACGGCAAGATCGGCGCGCCCGTCGAGCAGGCCGGCCTCGAGCTCCTTGACGAACAGGCCCTTGCCGCCGACCTTGGCCAGCGGCGCATCGAGCAGCTTGTCGCCGCGGGTTTTCATCGTCAGCAGCGAAACTTTCAGCTGTGGGTGCAGTGCTTCGAGCCGTGCCTGCACGTGCTCGGCCTGCCATAGCGCCAGTGGGCTACCGCGCGTGGCGATACGTAATTCGGTTCGGGATGTCGTCATTTACAGATTCTTGATAATTTTACGCACCCCCGGCAGATGCCGGCGGCTGACCTCGAGGCAATCGTCGATATCGCGGAAAGTGACCTGGTGGCCGTCGTTTTCAGATTGCATTCCGGCGAGCCTTGTCAGGCTCACCAGCGCGTTGCGATGGATGCGATAAAAACGATCGCCGAATTCGGTTTCGAGGCTCTTGAGCGCATCCTCGATCAGGACCTCGCCCTCGGTATGGCGCACCGTGACATATTTCTGCTCGGCGTGAAAATAATAAATTTTATCGATCGGCACCAGCACCAGGCTGCCGCGCACGCGCGCGCAGATATGCTGGCGAGGTTCCAGGCCCGACAGCAGGTCGCCGCTCTTCGAGGCCTGGGCGCGGGTTGGACGAGTCGCGGCATCCATCGCCGCCTGCAAACGCTCCTGCTTTACCGGCTTGAGCAAATAGTCGACCGCGTGGGTTTCGAAGGCTTCGAGCGCGTGATCGGAAAACGCGGTGGTAAAGACGACGGCCGGCGGCTCGTCTAGCCTGGCGATATGCCGCGCCGCCTCGATGCCGTCCATGCCCGGCATACGTATATCCAGCAGCACCATATCGGGCTCCAGGCTCTGCGCCATGCCGAGCGCTTCCAGGCCGTTGACCGCCTCGCCGACCAGTTCATGCTCTTTCAATTCACCCACCATGCGCGCCAGGCGATCGCGCGCCGGTTTTTCATCGTCGACTATCAGTATCTTCACGCAGCCTCCGCGGTCGGAATAGTTAATTTAACAGTATAGCGCGACTCGGTCTCGGATAGATCCATCGAAGCCGCGCCATCGAACGCCAGTGCGAGGCGCTCTCTTATGTTGTCGACCGCCATTTGATTACCTTTACGACCATGTGCAAGCTGTTGGGTCACCAGCGGGTTGGAAATCGTGATTATAATAGCGGAATCGACGTCATCGATCGCGACTTCGATTACACCGCCGCCGGGCAGCGGCTCGATGCCATGGTAAATTGCGTTTTCGACCAGCGGCTGCAGCGTCAGCGCCGGCAGGTAGAGCGCCGGTTCCCGGGCCGGCAACTGCCATCGAACTTCAAGACGCTCACCGAGGCGCAGCGCCTCGAGATCGATATAACTGCGCGTCAGCTCGAGTTCCTGCTGCAACGAGATGCTGGACTCGGCCGCGAGACTGGCGCGAAACAGGTCCGACAGATTTTCGATCGCCTGCTCGGCGAGAGCGGGTTGATCGTGGGTCAGACTGGCGATGGTGTTCATGCTGTTGAACAGGAAATGCGGACGGATGCGCGCCTGCAAGGCCTGCAAACGAGCCTGCGCCTGCACCTGGAGACGCAGGTCGGATTCGTAATGCAGGTAAAAGTAACGCAGCGCGAGACCCACCAGGATGACCGCGATCGCGAGGTTGCGCGTCAGCGTATAACCGACGTCGCGCGCCGTCGGCCCGAAATTCATCATGCTGCCGAGGCCGAGGCTCAGAAAACTGACCAGTAGCGTCATCAGTATCGCGACCACGAACACCACTATGGTGGTGCGCAAATGATCCCCGAGCCAACCCTGGCGTTTAAGCAAACACAACACCGCGGCCGTGGTCAGGCCGACCCATAACATCGCCACCGAAATCAGCGCGATATGCACGAACAGGGCACCGCCGCCATAGCTGACCAGCGCGAACATGATCGCGATCAACTGGACCACCAGCAGCAGGCGCAGGAAAGCATCCCCATCGCAGAAATTGGGCAGGTAGGTCGAGTTTTCGGAGCCGGGTATACTTTTTTCCGTATTTTCTGGCATAAAGAGTTGATTTGTTCGTCTTGCGCTGCAAGCATACAACAATATACAGCGCAATGTGTCGCCGTATTCGCGCCTCCGATGTCAGCCGAATGAACAGAAACCAATGAGCAAAGATGATTCCCGCATGTGGGGCGGGCGATTCAACGAACCCACCGATGAATTCGTTCAGACCTTCACCGCTTCGGTCGGTTTCGACCAGCGGCTGGCGCACGCCGACATCGAGGGTTCGCGCGCGCACGCGATGATGCTGAAGCACATCGGCGTGCTCAACTCGGATGAACTGACCGCGATCAAGTACGGACTGCAGCAGATCCGCGAAGAGATCGACGCCGGCAGGTTCGAATGGTCAGTCGCGCTCGAAGACGTGCACATGAACATCGAGGCGCGCCTGACCGCGTTGATCGGCGACGCCGGCAAGAAGCTGCACACCGGGCGCTCGCGCAACGACCAGGTTGCCACCGATATCCGGCTCTACCTGCGTGACCAGATCGGCATTTGCAGGCAGGGCATCCGTGCTTTTCAGCACGGCCTGCTCGACCTCGCCGAGCGTGAGGCGCGTACCATTATGCCCGGCTTCACTCATTTGCAGGTTGCGCAGCCGGTCAGCTTCGGCCACCACATGCTGGCCTGGTTCGAAATGCTCGAGCGCGACCACGGCCGGCTGGGCGATTGCGCGACGCGCATGAACCAGATGCCGCTGGGCAGCGCGGCGCTGGCCGGAACCTCTTACGATCTCGACCGCGAGTTCACCGCCGAAATACTCGGCTTCGACATCCCCTGCCGCAACTCCATCGACGCGGTCAGCGATCGCGATTTCGTGCTCGAATTCTGCGCCGCGGCCGCGATCTGCATGACGCACCTGTCGCGCATGGCAGAGGAACTGGTGCTGTGGTCGAGCGCGCAATTCGACTTCGTTCGGCTGCCCGACCGCTACTGCACCGGATCGTCGATCATGCCGCAAAAGAAAAATCCCGACGTCGCCGAGCTGGTGCGCGGCAAGGCCGGGCGCGCGACCGGCCACCTGGTGAGCCTGCTGATGCTGATGAAGGGCCAGCCCCTGTCGTATAACAAGGATAACCAGGAAGACAAGGAACCTCTGTTCGATACCATAGACACGCTGATCGGCAGCCTGCGCGCCTTCGCCGACATGGTGCCTGCGCTCGAGGTCAACCACGAGCAAATGTACCAGGCCGCACAGCAGGGTTATGCCACCGCGACCGACCTCGCCGACTACCTGGTGAGAAAGGGCGCGGCGTTTCGCGACGCGCACGAAGTGGTCGGCAACGCCGTTGCCTTCGGCATCGAGCGGGGCAAGGACCTGGGTGAGTGTACGCTGGCAGAGCTGCAGCAGTTCGACACACGCATCGAAGACGACGTGTTCGAGGTGCTGACGCTGGAGGGCTCGCTCAACGCGCGTAATATCACCGGCGGCACCGCGCCCGAACAGGTTCTGTTCCAGGTCAACGCCGGGCGGGCGATGATCGAGGATTGAGCCGCTTGTCGTTGAACACTTGAAATCAGTCATCCGACCAAATTAAAGCGTTACCCGTTTAGCGGGGTCTGCAAACATCCTGGCCAAAACACCGACTGTTGTCATACCGCGGCTCGACCGCAACCTCTGTCATACCGCGGCTCGACCGCGGTATCCAGAAATCCAATGGAATCAAGCTCTGGACCCCGCGGTCAAGCCGCGGGGTGACAATTAATACAATAAACGGATGCTTAACCGGACAGTAGTGGGCTCGTCCGCGGGATGACAGTTTGAGGAGCCATCGCCGCTTTGCGGCGATGGCATCATGTCAGGACTTTTTCCAGCCACTCGGCGATGTGGAATATTTCCTGTTCCGAAACGCTGTGCGGCATACCCTTGTACTCGTGCCACTCCACGCTGTAGCCCGCCTGCTCCAGTTTTTTGTGCGAACGCTGAGCCAGGTGGATAGGAATCACCGGGTCGGCTGAACCATGTGCGAACAAAATCGGAATCTCAGCATTGACCTCGGATTTTTCCTCGTCCAGCGCATCCTCGAGCGGCAGGTAGGTCGACAGCGCGATGATGCCCGCGAGCTTTCTGGAATAGCGCAGGCCTGCCTGTAATGCGATCACTCCGCCCTGCGAAAACCCGGCCAGGACGATGCGCTCGGGCTCGATGCCAGCCTCGATCTCGGCGTCAACCATATTGCTGAGCAACTCGGTCGATGCGCGAATGCCTTTTTCATCGGGCTCGTTGCCGATGTCCGCCGTGCGGATGTCATACCACGCGCGCATGACGAAACCCTGGTTGATGGTCACCGGCATCATCGGCGCATGCGGGAAGATAAAGCGGATGTTGAGCCCCGGATCGAGCCGCAACTCGGGGACGATGGGCTCGAAGTCGTGACCGTCGGCGCCCAGACCATGCAGCCAGATAACGCAGGCGTCGGGCGCGTGCACGCCGGTTTCGATTACCAGGGGTTCGTCAGCCATAACGGGTCTCGTTCAAAAGCAAAGGCAGGATTATAGCGGCGCCGCGCCAAACGATCACGTTTTATTGAGATCGCTGAGCGGACTGCGCACACCACGCGCACCGCGTTTTAACACGTGGGTATAAATCTCGGTGGTCTTGACGTCCTGGTGGCCCAATTGCTCCTGCACCGTTCGAATATCGGCTCCCGATTCGAGCAAATGCGTGGCAAAGGAATGGCGTAGCGTGTGGCTGGTGACATGTTTTTCAACACCGGCCCTGACAGATGCCTTCCTGATGAACCGGTTGATCGTCGATTCATCAATATGGTGCCGTCGCAGTCGTCGAGTCTCGGGCTCCAGCGACAATTTTGCCGAAGGAAACAGGTATTGCCATCCGAGGGTGAACTGCGCGTTTGGATGCTTCCTGGCCATCGCGGCCGGCAACCAGACACCTGCATATTGTTCTTGCTGACTGTCCTCCCTGAGATGCAACCTGACTCGCTCTACCTGATTCTCCAGTAGCGGCACCAGCTCTGGTGCAAGCGTGGTCAACCGATGCTGATAACCCTTCCCATTCCAGACCTGGACCTGCAAGTGGTCGAAATCAACATCCTTGACACGCAAGCGCGCCACTTCGAGCCTGCGCAATCCGGAACCATACAGCAGCGAAGCAATTATCAATGGCACTCCACTCAACTGCGCCAGCAGGCCGGCAATCTCAACCCGGCTCAGCACCACCGGCAGTTTTGCCGGAACCCTGGCGCGCATGAAACCACGCACATCGCCCAGCGGCTTATCCAGAAATCGGTTGTATAAAAACGCCAGGGCATTCAATGCAAGCCGCTGCGTTGCAATGGAAACACGACGCTCCAGGGCGAGAAAGGTCAAAAACCGCTCGACCTCAGAATCCCCCAACTCACTCGGATGACGTTTCTGGTGGAAATGAATGTAGAACTTGATCCAGTAGAGATATGCTTCTATGGTACGAGGACTGTAATGGCGCACCGACATATAGCGAACAATGGAGTCAATAAAAGGGGAGGTAAGCTTACTCATGATCACGAATCCTTTCGTTTACATCGAAGCCCAACCTTACCAGCTTAAAGCGATAATTCAACGCGTTAAGATGACCAGTGCAACTCTAACAAAAACAAATTTTCACAACCAAAATTATTTTGCGGAAAATCAACCGCTTACCGCACAAAAATATCCCAAAAAAATTAATAAAGCGCGCCCTCTAATATATATTAGAGGGCCAAAGGCCTTCTAAATTGGCTGTTATAAGGCGTTGAGTAGTAGCGAGAGACGGAGATGAAATACAAAGTCGAATCAGTCAAGAATGAAGTCAATATCGAAGTTACAGAAACTAAAGGTAAGCAAGAGAGGCTTTTACAAGCGTTTCAGGAATGTCAGGAAGGACGTTGCACTTGCCCAACTCAGGAGTACTCGAAGCTGGACTCTCTAGAAATCGAAAGTAGCGAAGACACGATAAAACTAAAACTCAAGTCAAAACCAGATGTGAAATTCGATGAATCCGAAATTAGAAAATGTCTGGAGTACACCAAAGGAAAGGTGGCAGATGAAAACTGACCAGCCGCCTTATAACAAGCGCATGCAGACGGACGTGGCCTTTGGCCACGCCGCTGATGCGAGGCGTTATAAGGAACTGAGAACTAACTAATGACACTACGCGATATAACCACCTTAACAATCAAGATTTCTGGCGTTGTGCTTTTCGTACTTGTTGTGGCGAGACTTCCTGAGTATCTAAAAACCTATCTCACAGATAGTGTCAATTCGGGGGCAAACGTTTTTTGGGCATATTTTTTATCGCTCATTATACCTGCCGTCATCGCGCTATTATTGTTTACTTTTCCACGTACCGTAGCCAATAGAATTGTTGAGTATTCTTCCGACGAACCAGAAACCCAGTTTAATTTTGAAATCGTTGAGATGTTGCTGGTTAGAATTCTTGGATTGGCTCTACTTTACTACGCTGTATCAGATTTGGTATTTCACATTGCAAATCTTCTTCACGTCAGAAAGGGATTGGGTAGTGACTTTTCAAT
>CAVYHN010000047.1:0-63957 GCA_963768295.1 uncultured Gammaproteobacteria bacterium
CTACCCGATGTCGAAGATGGATCGCAGCTTGCGCCGATGCACCGGTTTCTCGATCCGGCGGTGCCTTGGTTGCCACTTTGCCGCAGTGGCCGCGGATGAATTCAATGCCTGTGCGCAGTATAGTACGGGCGGCGAGGCTTAATCAAGCTCGAATACTCCACCTTTGGGTGCGCTTTTTCACGCTATAATCCGGCCGGCATTCGCGCGCGCTCCCGGAAATCCAGGCTAATTCTTGCATCTGAGCCCCGATTACGGCCGCGTCACTACCGCGCTTCGCTCTGTAGTGACGCGGCCGCTTCCCGCCTGGCAGCCGGTACCTCGGGCGGTCGGCTGGCATTCCGACGGCGATCGATGGCAATGGGTAACCCTCGGTTCAGGCCCGAGTCAGCGGTTCGTCAATCCAGCAATTATTGCTCGCTTTGGCTTTTGGCGAGCGCCCTGAGCCGCTTCACCAGCGGATTGTTCTCGTCGGCCACCGGCAGTTCCGGCAGTTCGATGTCCGCTCGAACGGTCTCCATGCGCTGCCGCGTCTCGCGTGCCCGGGCCACGCGCAAGGCTCGCTCCGGGGTAAAAGCGCCTTTGCGGGCGCGCTTGACCAATTCGCGCAGGCACCCGAGCGGCGAGGCCCGAATCGCACCAGCCGCGATGATGCCGGCCCACTCGTCCAGCACCAGCTGGTCGAGCGGAGACTGCAATACCGCAAGCATTGCCTCGGCCCCGGCGCGTTCTTCCGACAACAGGGCCCCGGGATAAACCAGATCAAAAGCATCTCCACCACCACGTTCCACCGACTGTTTTTCCACTACGCCCTGTAGTAGTGGTGGTTCATTGTCGGTTCCTCTGGTGGTTCCTGACATGACGCTGGTGTCAGGAGGCCCCTGACTCCTGTGACACGGGGTGGTGTCACGACCGTCAGGGGGTGGTGACACACTGACACCCCTGTCGAGATGTAACCGGTAGCGATTCGAGGATCGCGAGCCATCGGGGCGATAGCGTTCCTCGATCGTGATTAGTCTATGCCTGGCCTGGAGCCGCAACGCCCGCTGTACGGTGCGTGTCGATACCCCCGTCTTCTTGGCAATTGTCGCAATCCGCGGCCAGCAAACGCCTTCACTGTTCGCGGCGTCGGCCAGAACCACGAGGACAAATTTCGAAATCGTTTCGAGGTCCTGGCGGAAAGCCCATTCCAGTGCCGCGTGACTCACGATACGAGATCGCCGGCAGTAGGTGGATTCAGTCTTCTACAGGACCAGCGATGATCAGGGCGATCTCGGAGGCCGGGTAGTAAACCCGGCGCCCGATCTTGCGCCCGCAGGCTTTGAGCGCGCGCGTACTCGGGTCGCTCGGATATTTCAGGCTGTAGCGGAGGCCGCCGGCCGATCTGCCCAGCAGTTGCGCCAACTGGGACTGTGAAATCAAAAGGCCGTAGCGTTCGGTGATTTGTTGCGCCAGCGACGTTGCGCATGGACTCGTTGTATCTCCCATTAATGGTGTTCTCCAGCGTTGGTTTGCAAAGCCATCAGCTTGCCACCTCTAAGCGCATAAAAAACGCTCGAAAAAGCGCCTTTAGGTGCGACTTTTCGAGCGTTTTTTCGTACCACTCCGGCGCTACCATGACCAATCTGTAGATACCCGATTCACGGAATAGTTAAATGCAACACTCGTCAACTATCACGCCCAGGCTGATTCGCTTCCGCGATGCGCCACGCTACCTCGGCATGGATCGCAACCGCTTCAATGCCGAGGTACGGCCGTATCTCGTCGAAATCCGCATCGGCAAACAGGGCATCGCCTTCGACCGGCTTGAACTGGACGCCTGGGTGGAGCAATATATCTCCCGCAACGGGTGTCCCGCCTCCAACTCAATAGGAGAGCAACTATGGGACGCAAACGAAGCCCAGGGCTTAGGAATCGCGGCGGAATCTGGCACATCGAAAAACAGATTCTCGGTCAAACGATTCACGAAAGCACTGGAACAAGCAACCTCGAAGCGGCGGAACTGATACTGGCCCGGCGCATCGAGGAAACACGGCAGGCCAAGATATTCGGCGTTCGGCCCAGGCGCACGTTCCGGCAAGCATCGACCAAGTTTCTTGAAGAAAACATGCACCTGGTCAGCATCGGCGACTATGCCATGCACTTGAAGCATCTGGACCCGTATATCGGGAACCTGCCATTGGAGAGGGTACACCTGGGGAGTCTCCAGGCTTTTATCGAGGCAAGAAAACGTGCAGGGGTTAAAAACAGAAGTATCAACCTTGGGCTTGCAACGGTGCGGCGGGTGCTGAACCTTGCAGCAAGACTTTGGCGGGACGAGGCGGGGCTGACCTGGCTCGAAACTCCACCCTTGATACAGATGCTACCCTTGTCTGATGCCCGTAAACCCTACCCGCTATCATGGGAAGAGCAACGGAAATTATTCAGCCATCTACCGAAGCACCTGGCCCTGATGTGCCTCTTCAAAGTCAATACGGGATGCAGGGAGCAAGAAGTCTGTCGCCTTCGGTGGGACTGGGAAGTTCAGGTGCCGGAACTCGATACCTCGGTATTCATTGTTCCGGATAGCATGGTAAAAAATCGGGAAGATCGCTTGATCGTTCTGAACCGGATAGCCATGTCGATAGTCGACGATTTGAGAGGTATGCACACGGATAGCGTATTCACTTTCAGGGGAAATCCGATCGGAAGTATGAATAACAGTGCCTGGAAAAGAGCGAGGAAGAATGCTGAACTGCCGCAGGTCAGGGTTCACGATCTGAAACACACTTTCGGCCGACGATTGCGTGCAGCCGGTGTGCCGCATGAAACCAGGAAGGTGTTATTGGGACATCGAACCGGCGACATCACCACTCACTACTCGGCCCCGGAATTGGAGGAACTGATCGAAGCGGCTAACAGGGTATGTGAAGATAAGTCCGGCAAAAGTCCGGCACTGGTAATATTAAAGCTGAAGAATGCGGCACAGTAGACTGCAAGTCTTTGTTTTAAAGAAGAAAAATGGTGGGGCGTGGGCGGCTCGAACGCCCGACCACCTGATTAAAAGTCAGATGCTCTACCAACTGAGCTAACGCCCCCCGGAAAGAACGGGGAATAATACCTATCCCCGAACTGATTTCAAGTGAATTCTGGCGCCAGGCCTAGTGTCCCTCTTTGCGGATACGATCGAGGCGCTTGGCGGCCAGGCGCGACGCGGTCTCATTGGGAAACTTCGCGCGCAGGTCGGTCAGTATCGTTTTGGCCTGCGGAAACTGCTTGAGCTCATAAAAGGTGTAGCCGAGCTTCAGCATCGCATCCGGCACCTTGTTACTGCCGGGATACTTGTCCAGCACCTGCTTGAACTCGACGATACCCTGCTCGAAGTTGCGCGTGACGTAGTGCGCCTCGGCCAGCCAGTACTGCGCGTTACCGGCATAACTGCTGTTCGGATAGCGGTCCAGAAAGGTTTTCAGCTCGGTTTTCGCCTGCTTGTAGCGCCCTTCCTTGAGCGTATCGAAGGCGGCCTGATAGGACGCTTTTTCCTCGCTCTGCGTCACCGACGGGGTCTGCGATACCGACGCAGTCGTAGACTGTGTCGGTGTGGTTGGCGGCTCTACGGCCGGCGCCGGGGTGATCGCCGGGGCCGTGGTTTCAACCTGCGGCACGCTAATCGAACCGGCAGGCGCGCGCGTGGCGGCCCCGCTTTCAAGGTCGCGCAGGCGGCGATCGATATCGAGATACAGCTCGCGTTGGCGCTTCTTGATGCCCTCGATGTCAAACCCCTGCTGCTCGATCGAGCCGTTCAACTGGCTGATTTCATCGGCTAGCTGGTCGACCAGCTGAATCATGTCGAGCATCGCCCGATTATCGATCAAACGGCCCAGCCGCGACATATCCTCGGTCAGTTTGGCCAGTTGCTCCTGGATCGTGCCCAGTTTAGCTTCCGAACGCTGCGACAATTCGGTCAAACGCTCGACCCGCAACGTCAGCTGCTCCGGGGTCAGAGCACTTTGCGCGAACGCAGGAGACAGTCCAATGACAGCTAGCAGTGCGCCCAGACCCGCGTTGCGAATCAAGTTTTTCGCCGATCGCATTTTAATTCACCGTGTAAATCAGTTCGACGCGCCGGTTGCGCGCCCAGGCTTCCTCGTCGTGGCCCGACACCGCCGGCTGTTCTTCGCCGTAACTGACGGTTTCGACCTGGTCGGTGGAAGCACCCTGGAACAACAACACCCGGCGCACCGATTGCGCGCGGCGATCACCGAGGGCAATGTTGTACTCGCGGCTGCCGCGTTCATCGGCGTGGCCCTCGAGGCGCACCGTGACTTCGCCGTTGCCGGCGATAAAATTGCCATGGGTCTCGAGTATCTCGATTGATTCGCTGGTCAGCTTGGCGCTGTTAAATTCGAAATAAATGGTGCGGTTGGCGAGCGCGCCCTCGGTCTGTTCGAGCATTTCGACCGCGTTCATCGGGTCGTCGTCGACAATCGCGGTGGCGCCGCCATCGTCGCTGCCGTCCAGCCCGGTGGCATCGGCGCCGGTGCCACCATCCTGGATGACACCGGTATCCACCTGTTGATCGTCAACCGGTGGACCGTCTTGCATGACTTCTTCCTGCGTGGTTGCACAGGCTGAAATGAACAAGGCCAGGAAGCCGGCAAGCAGCCATGACTTGATTTGTGTATCTAGTTTCATATTAATCGCGCTCCGCTAGTATTCGGTAACTATTTACTTTCAAAAGGTCCCCACACCGGCTCTCGTATATCGCCGGCCTGGTCTGATAACTTGTGTTTTGCGCGCCCGTCGATGGAAACCGCGAACAGGAAGCCGTTGTCTCCGCGCGTGGACGCGTACAACACCATCTTTCCATTGGGTGAAAAAGACGGCGATTCGTCGAGCGCGCCGTCGGTGAGCACGATCAAATTGCCCGTTTCGCGATCCAGTTGGGCTATTTTATATTGCCCCCGATCGCCGTGCACCATGGTGATGAATTTGCCATCGGGTGACAGTGCGGCCGCTGTATTATAGCGGCCTTCGAAGGTCAGGCGCCGCGGTTTGCCGCCGGCGACCCTGACTTGGTAAAGTTGAGGCGCCCCCGAGCGATCGGAGGTAAAGATGATGCTTCTGCCATCCTGCGTCCACACTGGCTCGGTGTCGATGCTGCGATGTCGCGTCAGGCGTTTCAGGCGTTTGGTCGCCGTGTTCAGGGTATAAATATCGGGGCTGCCGTCCTTCGACAACACCAGCGCCAGGAACTTGCCATCCGGCGACCAGCTGGGCGCGCTATTGAGCCCGCTAAAGCCCGAAACCTTGGAGCGCCGTGCGGTCGCCAGGTGCTGGATGAATATCTCCGGGCGTCGGTTCTCGAACGACACATAGGCCAGCGACTTGCCGTCGGGCGACCAGCTTGGGGACATGATGGGCTCATCGGACTCGAGCACGTTTTGCGCATTGAACCCATCGGTATCCGAAACCTGCAGCACGTATTTACGCGCCGCGTTTTCTTTTTGCGCGCGGATAAAGGCGATGCGCGTATTGAAGGCGCCGCGGGTGCCGGTAATCTGCTCGTAGATAAAATCGCTGATCTGATGCGCGCGCGAACGCAGGTTACGCTTCTTGGCCTGCATGCTGCGCCCGAGCAACTGCTTCTGCTTGAGCACATCGAGTAGCTGGAATTCGATATTGTAAACTCCGGGCGATTTCTCCAGCACCCGCCCGACCACGAGATAATCCTGGCCCGCTTCACGCCAGCGCTGGTATTGCACCTGGTTGCTGTAATGCGGGCTGGCGGGCAATTTGGCGCGCTCCATGGATTTCAGCACGCCGCTGCGATTGAGATCGCTGGCGACAATTGCGGCCAGATCGACCGGCAGCTTGCTGCTCAGTTTCGCGGTATCGAACGGCACGACCGCTATCGGCAGCGCGCCTTCTACCCCTCCGGTAATTTCGATCGTTAATGCAGCCTTGCCTGCCGGCGAAATCAGCAACGCTATGCAGGTGAGTAAACAGGTAAAAAAATATTTCATTCGGCTATACATTCATTACTCGGGTTTAAAATTTAAATCCAGTTCTCGTGCAAATATCGCCGGATCCCCCGGTTTGGGCAGGGGCTCGGCCTTGTACACTGCATTTTCGATCGACGCTCGATAGGCGTTGGTTCCACCCGGGCAGTTAGCGAAGGTGACATCGAGAATAACTCCACCCGGACCCTGCAGAACGCGCACCTCGCAATTCGGTATTTTCTCACTTCCTGACGGTCTAATCCAATTCCTGCGTATTTTTTGCATAATTGCCAGTTTATAAGCTTCCTCCAGCGAACTCAGCCGGCGCTGATTTTCCTCGGCCTGCAGTTTTGCCTTGAGCTCGGCTTCCTTGCGTTTCTGCTCGGCTTCGGCCTGGCGGCGTTTCTCGGCCTCCTGGCGCTGGCGTTCTTCCTCCGCGCGCCTGGCTTCCTCGGCCTTGCGCTTCTCCTCGGCGATGCGAGCCTCCTCGGCTTTACGCGCCTCGTCCGCTTTACGCTTTTCCTCCGCGACACGCTTTTCTTCCAGCTTGCGTTTCTCATCGGCTTTACGCTTATCTTCCGCCTTGCGTTTGGCATCGGCCTTGCGCTTCTCGTCAGCCTTGCGCTTTTCGGCAGTCTTACGCGCCTCCTCTTTGTTACGCTTTTCTTCGGCTGCCTTTTTGCGTTTTAGTTCAGCCTTTTTCCTGGCCTCCGCCTTGCGCTTTTTATCCGCTTCCGCCTTTTTTTTGTCGGCCAGCTTTTTAGCCTCTTGTTCTTTCTTCTTTCTTGCTGTCTCTTTTACCTTTTTTTCTTCCGCCTGCTTTTCCTGTTGCATGGCTTCGAGCTGCTGCTGCTCCACCACTTCGGCCTGGACTGTCTTTTCGACCTGCCCGGCCCTGATCTTGATCGGTTTCTCGGCGAAATGAAAGTTTATCGCGATCAGGCCGATAATCACGGCGTGCAGCGCCAGCGACAGCATCAGGGCCCGCGGATGCTTGAGCAAGCTAGCGAACACTAGCGCGTTTCCTCGGGCTCGGTCACCAGCCCCACCGATTCGACATTCGCCTGCTGCAGCAATACCAGCGTGCCGACGACGTTCTGGTAGCGACCGTTGGCATCACCGCGCACCATGACCGGCCGCTTCGGTTCCCGCCCAAGCGCGGCCTTGACCTGCTTGACCAGCGATTCGGCGCTGATATTCGCATCCGGATTGAGCGCGATGTTGAGATACATCAAGCCTTCGCGGTCGACGGTGATCACGATCGGTTCCGGGCTTTCGGCATCAAGTGGGTTGGCCGGCGCGGTCGGCAGGTCGACATCGACGCCCTGCTTCAGCAGGGGTGCCGTCACCATGAATATGATCAACAATACCAACATCACGTCGATGTACGGCACTACGTTGATTTCGGAAATGGAGCGACGCTTTCTCACCTGGGGAATCCTACCTTGGTGACTGCGCCTGGCGTTGTAAAATTCCGGTAAATTCTTCGAGGAAATTTTCGTAACGCACGATCATGCCATCGACTTCGCTGGTAAATTTGTTGTAGGCGATGACCGCCGGAATCGCCGCCAGCAGGCCCATTGCAGTGGCGATCAGCGCCTCTGAAATACCGGGCGCGACCATCGCCAGGGTCGCCTGTTGCACCCCGGCAAGCGCGCGGAACGACTCCATGATGCCCCACACCGTGCCGAACAATCCGACATAGGGGCTGACCGAGCCGACGGTGGCGAGGAACGGCAGATTAACTTCCAGCAACTCGATCTCGCGCGACATCGAAACCTTCATCGCGCGGTGCGCCGAACGCACCACCTCGCTGTTATCGAGATCAGCCTTGCGCGCGCGTGCAAATTCACGAAAGCCGTTTTCGAATATGGCCTCGAGTCCGAAACGGCGGTCCTGGCGCACGCTTAGCTGGGCAAACAGGTCGCTCAAATTGATGCCCGACCAGAAGCGGCCCTCGAAAGTCCCGGCCTCGGCCTGCGACTGACGAATGTATCCACGTTTGACGTACATCAGCGCCCAGGAAAATACCGAGGCCGCCAGCAGCAACAGCATTACCAGCTGCACCGGCAAACTGGCGTTGATAACGAGGGTTAACAGCGAATCATCATTCATGGCATTTTCAGGTTCAGATAGTTACAGGTAAAGGCAGGGCCCTCTAGAGATCTATTTCACCCTGGTTCGAGTGTTTAATTCCGAAATGCGAATACGCGCGCGATGTTACCACACGTCCTCGCTGGGTACGCATCATAAAACCCTGCTGAATCAGGTAGGGTTCGATGACGTCCTCGATAGTGCCGCGCTCCTCGCCGATCGCGGCCGCCAGGCTTTCGACCCCGACCGGACCACCGTCGAATTTCTCGATCAGCGCCAGGATCAAACGCCGGTCCATGTGATCGAGCCCGGACTGGTCGACCTTGAGCATGTCCAGCGCCGCATTGGCCACGCTTTCACTGATGACGCCATCGGCCTTGACCTCGGCATAGTCGCGTGCGCGCCGCAGCAGGCGGTTGGCGATGCGCGGCGTACCGCGCGAGCGGCTGGCAATTTCACGCGCGCCCGCGGCTTCAATCTCGATCTCGAGCAACCCGGCCGAGCGCATGATGATACGGCCCAGCTCCTCGGCGCTGTAAAACTCGAGCCGTTGTACGATGCCGAAACGATCGCGTAATGGTGACGTCAACAGCCCCGCGCGCGTGGTCGCGCCGACCAGGGTAAACGGCGGCAAATCGAGCTTGATCGAGCGCGCCGCCGGCCCGTCACCAATCATGATATCGAGCTGAAAGTCCTCCAGCGCCGGATACAGAATTTCCTCGACGACCGGGCTCAGCCGATGAATTTCATCGATGAACAGCACGTCGTGTGCTTCGAGGTTAGTCAGGATCGCCGCCAGGTCGCCCGCCTTTTCCAGCACAGGACCCGAAGTCTGGCGCAGGTTTACCTGCAGTTCGTTGGCGATAATATGCGACAGCGTGGTCTTGCCGAGCCCCGGCGGACCGAATATCAGCACGTGGTCCAGCGCCTCCTGGCGTTTCACCGCGGCCTCGACGAAAATTGCCATCTGCTCGCGGACCTCATTCTGGCCGACGTAGTCGGTCAGCATTTTCGGGCGCAGCGCGCGATCCTGGGTTAACTCCTCTACCACCGCTTCGGGGTCGATCAGGCGCTCCTCGCTCATGTCTTGACCGTGGTTTGCAATGCCTTCCTGATCAGCTGCGAGGCGCCGTCGCCCGATTCAGCCTGCTGCTGCGCGCGGCTGATCATTTTTTCGGCATCCGTCGGCTTGTATCCCAGCGCCTGCAGGGCCTCGATCGCCTCGCTGACGATGGACTGTCGGCCGGGCGTTACCTGTTGCGTCGGCAGGTCACCCACGAGCGCGTCGATTTTATCGCGCATTTCAATTACCAGGCGCTCGGCGGTCTTCTTACCGACCCCGGGCAACCGCGTCAGCATAGCCAGGTCGTTATTGGCGATACAAAGCGCAAACTGGTGTTCATCGATACCCGAGAGTATGGTTAACGCCATTTTCGGTCCGACGCCATTGATACGAATCAACTGGCGAAAAAGCTTGCGCTCCTGCTCGTCGTTGAAACCGATCAGGCTGTGGGAATCGTCTTTCACCAGCAGGTGCGTCCAGATCGAAACCTGTTCGCCAACTTCGGGCAGCTTGTAATAAGTCGTCATCGAAACGTCGGCCTCGTAACCGACGCCATGGCAATCGATCAGGACCTGCGGCGCGCGCTTGGCGGCCAGTATGCCTGTTAATCGGCTGATCATCTTCGACTGCTTCTCCTGCGCTTGAGCTGGCTCGCATCGAGCCCGGTCTTTTGCCGCGTAGCATAAAATTGTGCATGGCAGATAGCAATTGCGAGACCATCCGACTCATCGGCCTGCAGGTCCTGGCGAATACCGAGCAGGCGTTTAACCATGTGCTGCACCTGGTCCTTGCTGGCCGCGCCGGTGCCGACGATCGCCTGCTTGACCTCGCGCGCGGCATATTCGGCGATTTCGAGTCCGGCCTGGTGACCCGCACAAATCGCCGCGCCCCGCGCCTGTCCGAGTTTCAATGCCGAATCGGCGTTACGCGCCATGAAAACGTTTTCGATGCCCATCTGCTCGGGCTGGTATTGTCGAATCACTGACTCGATCTCGGAAAATATATTACCCAGACGCTGCGGCAGGCTATCCCCGCTGACCTTGATGCTGCCACTATGAATATACTCGATACGGTTACTGTGATTGTTGATCAGCCCGAAGCCAGTGATGCGCGAACCGGGGTCGATCCCCAGGATAATCATCAGGCCTCGGCCTCGTAGGCCTCTTCTGGAATATCCGCGTTGTAATAAACGTCCTGCACATCGTCCGAAGCTTCCAGCATGTCGACCAGGCGCAGCACCTTGCCGGCGGTCTCGACATCCAGTTCGGTGTTGCTGGAGGCGCGCATGGTCAGGTCCGAGTCTTCGGGTTCGAGGCCGGCATCGGTCATCGCCTGCTTGACCGCGACGTATTCCTCGGCCGCCGTCAACACCTCTATGCTGCCGTCGTCGGCGACGATGACATCTTCGGCACCGGCTTCGAGCGCGATTTCCATCACCTGGTCTTCGTCATGATCGGGTGAATACAGCAACACGCCGACGCTGGCGAACAGGTAGGCAACCGACCCGCTTTGGCCGAGATTGCCGCCGGCTTTACTGAACGCATGGCGCACCTCGGCCACGCTGCGGTTACGATTGTCGGACAGGCAATCGACGATAAAAGCGACTCCTGCCGGTCCATAGCCTTCGTAGCGGATTTCCTCGTAAGCGGAACCATCCAGCTCGCCCGCGCCGCGTTTGACCGCACGCTCGATCGCGTCCTTGGGCACCGATTGGGATTTGGCCTTGTCGACCGCGGTACGCAGCGAAGCATTGGCGTCGAGATCCGAGCCCCCGGCCTTCGCCGCGACCACGATCTCCTTGATTAAACGGGTAAACAACTTGCCGCGCTTGGCGTCCTGCGCCTTCTTGCGGTGTTGAATATTGGCCCACTTGCTATGACCCGCCACTTTTTCCGACCTCTGTAAAAAATGGCGCTATGTTAGCACTTTTTTCTGGCAAGCTTTACCAGCCTGGGGGGAGTTTCTTCTCGATAGTGATATGTTTACCTTCTATCGAGATATAGCCACCGGTTTTCAGTTCCTTGAGGATCCGATGCACCATTTCACGGGTGGCGCCGACCCGGCTGGCGATATCCTGCTGGGTCAGTTTTTCGGTCACCAGTTTTTCACCGACCGACTCCGCATGTTTGTAAAGCACGCGCACCACGCGATTGTATACATCCTCTAGCGCCAGGCTGCTGACCTCTTCGGTCAGGTCCTGGATGCGGTGAATCAGTAAATCGATAATCTGCATGCTGACGGTTGGCTTGGTCAGCAAGGTATCCATGAAAACCTGGCGTGAAATAATGCCAAAGGTGGAATCCTCGGTCGTGATAATGCTGGCCTGGCGCGGAATGCCGCCCAGCGGTGCGAGTTCACCGAAGGCTTCCTGTTCGCCCATGGTGTTGATGATGATTTCCTTACCCTTGTCATTGTGCAGGAAAACGTCGACCTTGCCCTTCAAGATCACGTAGAACGAGTCGGTTTCGTCGCCCTGACTGACGATTACGGTGTTTTTCGGAAACTGGCGGATAACAGTCTGCGAGGCGATACTTTCGATGTCGTCCTCGGACATCCCGCGAAACAGGGTAATTTCTTCGAGTGTTTCGGTTAAGCTTGCCATATTTATTATTTAATCAATCGCGCACTACTCAATAGCCAATCATTACTAAATTTTCGTCTGCGATCAAGGTAATTCGGACCAGTTGTCACCAATCACCGAGTCTCCGGTCATAGCCACGGGCTTTGCAAGCCCCATTAACTGCAGGATTGTCGGTGCAATTGCCGACAGATTTTGGCCCTGCAGCAGCGTTTTAACCTCGGGGTCGATGATCAGGCACGGCACCGGATGGGTCGAGTGCTGGGTATGCGGCTTACCCGTGACGGGATCGACCATTTCATCACAATTCCCGTGATCGGCGGTCAAAACAACCGCGAACTGGCTGGCTATTGCGGCTTCGAGCACCCGCCCGACTTCGTGGTCGAGCACTTCTACCGCCTCGATAATGGCTTCACGCACCGCGGTATGACCGACCATATCGCCATTGGCGAAGTTGACCACGATAAATTCAAAGCCGCCCGACTGCAGGGCATCGATCACCGCATCCGCAACCCCGGCCGCGCTCATTTCCGGTTGCAGGTCGTAGGTGGCGACTCGCGGCGACTCGACCAGTTTGCGCTCTTCCCCGAGATACGGTGGCTCGCGACCGCCATTGAAGAAAAACGTGACATGCGCATATTTTTCGGTCTCGGCACAGTGCAATTGCCGATATCCCGCGTCGCTGATGACGCTGCCCAGGGTGGTTTCAGGGCGCATCGGCGCGAAAGCGACCGGCGAGCCGAGTTTCGCATCGTAGTAGGTCATCGTGGTGAGGTTGATCGGACGGTACTCCGCGCCGCGTTCGAATTCTTCGAAATGATCCAGTGCAAACGCGGCACAAATCTGGCGCGCGCGGTCGTTGCGAAAATTGAAAAATATCATTTCATCGCCGGCCTGCAGCTGCTGCTGCCCGGGTAATCGGGTCGGCAGGATGAATTCATCGTTGTTGCCGGCAGCATAGCTTTGCTCAATCGCCTGCTCCGCGGTTTCGGCGGCAATCCCCCTGGCATGCACGATATTATCCCAGGCCATTTTTACCCGGTCCCAGCGCTGATCGCGATCCATCGCGTAGTAACGTCCCGAGATCGTGCCGATGTGACCGCCGCATTCATCGAGCAACGCCTCGAGGCCAGGCAGGTAGGATAAGGCCGCCTGCGGCGCGGTGTCCCGGCCGTCGGTGATCATATGCACCTGGGGCACTACCTGATGTCGATGACAGAGTCGGATCAGCGCGCCGAGGTGATCGATATGACTATGTACCCCGCCATCCGAGACCAGGCCGATCAGATGCAGTGGTCGCTGCGCCTCGCGGGCCGCCGCTACCGCGCTCAACAGGGCGGGATTCTCGAAAAAACTGCCGTCTTCGATGGCGTCGTCGATGCGCACCAGGTCCTGCTTGACGATGGTGCCACTGCCGATGGTCATATGCCCGACTTCGGAATTGCCCATTTGACCCGCAGGCAAACCAACACCGCGGCCCGAGGCTTCCAGGGTCGTCATCGGGTAGTCGGCGAAATAGCGATCGAAATTCGGAGTTTTCGCCTGCGCAATAGCGTTATGTGTAGGATCGGGATTGATTCCGAACCCATCCAGGATCACAAGCAGAGCTGGACGGCGCAGCGTCGCGGGAGTATTGGTCATTGAGTTTATCGAAACAGCGGACTGATTGGATCCACATGATACCGTAAAAGCGAATTCGGGTTAACCGGTCGGTACCCAATTTAGCAGATAAATGAGGTCGAATATTGGACCGAAACAAGCGCCGAAACACTAATTTGGCGCAAAATCGATCCGTTTGCCGAGATAAACCTGGTCGAGCTAGCTGCGTGAGGGGTGAATCGGGTACTGATCGCGCCGTTGGGGCGAGGCTACGGCCGGTTGTCAGACCTTGATGTCGATGATCGTGCCAAGCGCCTGGTTGGCAGCTTGCAGCGAGCGGGCGTTGGCGCGCACCGCCTGCACGATTTCCTGCTGTTCGACCAGGGCGAGATCACGCGAACCCGGCGCGAAGGAACCACTGCCCTCGCCTTGCGCAACCTCGGCCACGTTCTGGTCGAGGCGCGTCAATTGCTCGCGGATACCCTCGACCGCGCTGCGGCTAGCTTCGGGGATCGCATAGGGCGAATTGGCAGGGCTGGTAACATTCATTGGCAACAACTTAGGTTGAGACCCAATAAGTTTAGCCAGTAGAGGGTGATTTACCGGGTAATCGGGGGTTTTATTGACCAGCGGTCGCCTTCCGGCGACGGGCGGTACTCAATAAAGCGAGACCTGTTCGGCCCCTGCTTCCTGCTGCCCGCCACGCGCCGATCTTTCCGCGAGTAAAGCAGCCATGTTTTGCGGGATAACGTATAGCAGCCGAGTTGCGTAGTTCTGCCAGTCGCTGCTGAGCTCGATCTGGATGCCATCGCGCTGCCAGCGATAACTCCTGTCGGAAATGTAGCGCCCGCGCTGTACCTCGGCTACACCATATTTGGTCGTCAGGTTGCGCACTAACTGTTTTTGATTCAGCCCCCTGAATTCATATTCGGCAAAGGCAAACCGCTGGTCCTGTTTGACATATCCCAGGTAAAACCGGGTCGAGCCGTCGAGCACCGTCGAACTGTCATAGGCGTCGAACCAGCTGTCCTCGCCGGACTCACGCAGCAGCAACAGCCCGGCTTCCCTGGCCGCTTCACGTAATGCATCGCGGGTAGTCGACTCGAGGTTAACACCAAACAGCTCCAGCGCCGCGGCCGGCTGGAACAGCCCGCCAAGCAGAAAAAGCAGAAGAGTATGTCTAGTAACGAGCGTCATACCATCTATATCGGACGACACCATCGTTTATTAAGACCTTTATCACGCTAAGGTTTTCATGGCGTACCGCGGAATGACATTTATATTCGCATAATGCCGTGTCGGAGTTTCTAATTGCTGTCATACCGCGGCCTCGACCGCGATATCCAGTTTACTCGGATGTACCCTGTCGCGGTACCGCGGGATGCCCGCGGTCAAGCCGCGGAACATGACATACCGGCGCAGTGACCGCCGTTCAGCGTTTCAATTGCTGTCATACCGCGGGATGACCGCGAGTCCAGC
Organism: uncultured Gammaproteobacteria bacterium; assembly: GCA_963768295.1. Lineage (GTDB taxonomy): Bacteria > Pseudomonadota > Gammaproteobacteria. The sequence goes on from CAVYHN010000047.1 coordinate 14,792, forward strand.
GTGTAACCTGTCATACCGCGGGATGCCGGCCAGTCCAGCGTGTAAGCTGTCATACCGCGGCCTCGACCGCGATATCCAGTTTACTCGGATTGTACCGTTACCCCTGGATCCCGCGGTCGGAGCCGCGGGATGACATAAATGGATTCGACTAGCGATCAAGCCGCGGGATGACATAAATGGATTCGACTAGCGATCAAGCCGCGGGATGACACATGGATTAGACTAGCGGCCTGGCGCAGTTTGGCGGGTGTCAGCTGTTCTTATCGAGCCTGGTTTCGTCGGCTTCTGCCTGGTCGAGTTCGGCTTCCATTTCTTCATCGGTCAGAGGCTGATCAGAGGCGGTGGCCAACCCGGCCTCGTCCTCGAGATCTTCGTCTTCGTCTTCGTCCTCGTCGTCCATTTCACGATCCTTGAAAATGATCGACGAAGCAATCAATCCGGCCTCGAACAGTATCCACATCGGCAGCGCCAGCAATACCTGAGAAATGATATCCGGCGGGGTTAGCAGCATGCCGATGATGAAAGCGCCGACGATAACATAGGGGCGTTTCTCGGAAAGTTGCTTGGGCGTAGTGAAGCCGATCGCTACCAGGATGATGGTGGCGATCGGAACCTCGAAGGCGAGCCCGAAGCCGAAGAACAGCGCCAGCACAAAATCGAGATAACGCCCGATATCGGTCGATATATTGACGATTTCGGGACCGACACTGGTAAAGAAACCAAACACCAGGGGAAACACGACATAGTAGGCAAAAGCCACACCGCCATAAAACAGCAGGATACTCGACACCAGTAACGGGCCAGCGATGCGCTTCTCGTTGGCGTAGAGCCCCGGTGCTACGAAAGCCCATAATTGATAAAGAATCACCGGCATCGCCAGGAAAACCGCCAGCATCAATACCAGCTTGAAGGGTGTCAGGAACGGCGAGGCGACATCGATAGCGATCATGCTCGCGTCCTCGGGCAGATGACGCGTCAAGGGTTTCGCGAGGTAAATATAAATGTCGTTGGCCCAGTAGAACATGGCCAGAAAAAGCACCAGGACCGCGACCACCATGCGCACTACACGATCGCGCAATTCGACCAGGTGCGACATCAGGCTGCCGCCTTTATCCTCCTCGGGATTTTGCGCTTCACTCATGGCTTTGTTTTACTGGTCGGCGCAGCTTTTTTGGGCCTGGGCCTGGCCTTGGCCTTGGGCCGAGCCCTGGTCTTGGGCCTGGCCTTGGGCCTGGGGGCCTCCGCCGCGCCGGGTTCATCGACCGCGGCCGACGGGTCAGAGGTGGAAGCAGGCTCATCGAGGCTATCGGCGAGCGAGGCGCCCGCCGCACTGACGGCGCTGGCCTCTTTTTCGAATTCCTTGCCGGCGTCGGAAATAGTGTCTTTCAACGAATTCAGCTCACGTTGCTGGTCGGCCAGAATCTGGCGCAGTTCGTCGGCGCGCAACTCCTGCTCGACATCGGCCTTGACTGTGGTCATAAAGCGCTTCAGGCGACCGAAATATTTGCCCGCGGTGCGCGCTACCCCCGGCAGGCGTTCAGGTCCGATTACGACGAGCGCGACGATGCCAATCAGCATCATCTCGGTTAAGCCTATGTCAAACATCAGTAAATCCCGGTTTGAAGACTACGCTGACGCGACTAGACCTTATCTTTTTCTTCGGTGACCTTGCCTTCGATTATCTGACTTTCGGGCTCCGCCTCGTCCTTGGTGACTTCCTCCTCCTTTACCGATTTCTTGAAACTCCTGATCGCACCACCCAGATCTCCGCCAACATTGCGCAGCTTCTTGGTGCCAAACAAAAGGATCACGATCGCCAGGACCAACAAAAGCGACCAGATACTAATTCCACCAAAACCCATGTTTCACCTCATTTACTTTGTTCGCGCGCGGCTTTTTCATCGACACCGGAGACGCCGAAACGACGTTCCAGCTCTTCCAGCACAAGCCGTGCATCCAGATTCTGTTGTGCCAGCATCACCAGGCAATGGAACCACAGGTCCGCGGTTTCATAAACAATCTGCTGTTTATCGCCTGATTTCGCGGCAATGATGGTTTCCGCCGACTCTTCACCGATTTTCTTCAGTATGGCGTCGAGACCTTTGTGATACAGACCCGCTACATAAGATGAATCGGGGTCGGCGTCTTTTCTCGATGCCAGTACAGCCATCAGGCGCAGGAGTATATCATCACTCATCGATAAATCTCGTCGGGATTTTTGATAATTTCTTCATCAATCTGCCATTCTCCGTCCTGTAAAACGCGAAAGAAACAGCGCCGCCGGCCCGTATGGCAGGCAATTCCGCCCTGTTGCTCGACCTGCAGCAGCACGACGTCGGCGTCACAATCGATTCTGATTTCATGTAATTGCTGCACATGACCCGATTCCTCGCCCTTGAACCAGAGTTTCTGCCGGGACCGCGACCAGTAAACCGCACGCCCCTGTTCGCGGCTCAGGCGCAGGGCCTCGCGATTCATCCAGGCCAGCATCAAAATTTCGCCGGATCGATGATCCTGCGCTATCGCCGGCACCAGCCCATCGCTGTTCCAGCTTAGCTGCTCGAGCCAGTCAGTCATCGCGAACCTCTATACCCTGGGCTTTCATGAAGGCCTTGGCTTCGCCAATACTGTATTCCGCAAAATGAAAAATACTCGCTGCCAGCACCGCATCGGCCCTGCCCTCGAGAATCCCATCCACCAGGTGCTGTAAATTACCGACGCCACCCGAAGCGATCACCGGCACGCGCACCGCATCCGAAACCTCGCGCGTAAGTTCATTGTCGAAGCCGATTTTGGTGCCATCGCGATCCATGCTGGTCAATAGTATCTCGCCGGCACCGAAGGCATCCATCTTGCGCACCCACTCGATGACGTCGATGCCGGTCGGTTTACGCCCGCCATGGGTAAATATTTCCCAGCGCCCAGGCTCGTCGTCGGCGCTCACGCGCTTGGCATCTACCGCGACGACGATACACTGCGAACCGAATTTATCGGCGGCCTGCGCCACAAACTCGGGATTGAATACCGCCGCAGTATTGATGCTGACCTTGTCCGCACCCGCGTTGAGCATGCGCCGGATGTCGCCGAGCTCGCGAATGCCGCCGCCCACCGTCAACGGGATGAAAACCTCGGCGGCGACATCCTCGACCACGTGCACCATGGTTTCACGGTCGTCGGAACTCGCGGTAATATCGAGGAAGGTCAGTTCGTCGGCGCCTTCCTGATTGTAGCGGCGCGCCACTTCGACCGGATCTCCTGCATCGCGGATTTCGACGAATTTAACGCCCTTGACCACGCGGCCGTTATCGACGTCGAGACAGGGAATGATGCGTTTTGCGAGCGACACGATTTAGCCGGAACCGAACTAGTGTTGATCGATATAGGCTTGCGCCTCTACCAGACTGATGGTGCGCTCATACAGCGCGCGGCCGATGATAACACCTTCGATACCCGAGCTCTTGACTTCGTTCAGCTTGACGATGCAATCCATATCGGTGACGCCACCCGAGGCGATAACCGGAACGTTGATTGATTTGGCGAGCGCACTGGTTGCTTCGACATTGACGCCCTGCATCATGCCATCGCGGCTGATATCGGTGTATACGATTGCGGCGACACCCTGGTCCTCGAAACGCCGCGCCAGATCGCAGGCCTCATGCTCCGATTCCTCGGCCCAGCCGTGGGTCGCCACCATGCCGTTTTTGGCATCGAGCCCGATAATGACATTGCCCGGAAACTCGGAGCAAAGCTGGGTCACGAATTCGGGACGCTTCACCGCCATGGTGCCGATAATAACGTAGTTGACCCCGGCCTCGAGGTAAGCCTCGACGGTTTCGATGGAACGAATTCCGCCGCCAATCTGGATCTCGAGATCGGGGAAGGAAGCACTGATCTCTTCGATCACGTCGGCATTGATCGGCTCGCCTTCAAACGCGCCATCGAGATCGACCACGTGCAGCCGACTGCAACCCTGATCCACCCATTTGCCCGCCATTGCTACCGGCTCGTCGGAAAAAACCGTGGTTTCATCCATGTTGCCCTGGCGCAGACGCACACAGTGCCCTTGTTTCAAATCGATTGCCGGTATCAGAATCATGCCTGCCCGTCCCAGTTAACAAAATTTCGCAACAGCTGCAGGCCAGCCTCGGCGCTTTTCTCTGGATGGCATTGCAGTGCAAACAGGTTGTCTTTAGCGATTGCGCTGGTGAAACCGAAGCCATAGTCGGTTTCACCGGCAACCAGGGTGGAATCCTGCTCATCAAGATAGTAGCTGTGTACAAAATAAAAGCGGCTACCATCGTCGATCGAATGCCACAATGGATGTGATTGAGTCTGCGTCACGCGGTTCCAGCCCATATGCGGAACCTTAAGTTTAACGCCGCACTGGTCCTGATGGCTATCACCAAAATAGCGAACTTGCCCGGCGAAAATACCGAGGCAGCGGGTGCCCTGGTTTTCTTCACTGTGTTCGACTAAAACCTGCATGCCCATGCAGATACCAAGAAACGGTTGTCGCTGCGCCGCGCTCAGGATCGCCTCGCGCAATCCATATTCGTCGATCGCACGCATGCAGTCACCCGCCGCACCCTGCCCGGGGAAGACGACACGATCGGCCGCCAGTACCTGTTGGGGATCCGAGGTCAACAGCACCTTGTCAGAAGCTGCACCAACCACCTGCAGCGCATTGACCACCGACCTGAGATTACCCATGCCGTAGTCGATAACGGCAATCGTCTGCATGGCCTAAAGGGATCCCTTGGTCGATGGAATCACGCCCGGCATGCGCTCGTCGGGCGCCACGGCGCTGCGCAGGGCCCGCCCGAAAGCCTTGAAAATGGTTTCGGCGACGTGGTGCGCATTATGTCCCGCGAGGTTGTCGATATGCAGCGTCGCCGGGGCATGGTTGACGAAACCCTGGAAAAACTCGTGGAACAAGTCGACGTCGAACTGCCCAACCCGGGGGCGCTTGAACTCGACCCGGTACTCGATACCGGGACGCCCGGAAAAATCGATAACGACTCGTGACAGGGCCTCGTCCAGCGGCACATAGGCATGCCCATAGCGCATGATGCCTTTCTTGTCGCCGAGCGCCTGGTTGAAAGCCTGGCCCAGGGTAATGCCGATATCTTCAACCGTATGATGATCATCGATATGCAAATCCCCGCTGGCGGTCACTTCGAGGTCGAAGGCGCCATGCCGGGCAATCTGCTCGAGCATATGTTCGAGAAACGGGATTCCGGTATCGAAACTGGAGTTTCCGTTGCCATCCAGCTTGAGGATGACATTGATCCTGGTTTCCAGCGTGTTACGGCTGACCTGTGCGCTACGATCTGACATTTACCACTGCTTCCGGTGGGATTTTAGAGCCTGCGATAATAATCGACATCGTGGCCAAATTCGACCTTTTATCGACCGCTTAATCTAGTCCAGGATAAACGTAACCGGACCATCGTTGATCAGATGCACCTGCATATCCGCACCAAACTGCCCGCAGGCAACCGGTTGATGACAGCTGTCTGCGTAAGTGGCCATCGCCGCAAATAGTTCCCTGCCATGCTGCGGGTTGGCGGCGGAGGCAAAACTCGGCCTGCGCCCTTTTTTGGTATTCGCAGCGAGGGTGAACTGAGGCACCAGTAAAAGCCCGCCGGCGATATCGATCAGCGACAGGTTCATCTTGCCGTCGGCGTCGGCGAAAACGCGGTAATTCAACAGGCGCTCGACAAAGCTTCGCGCAACGGATTCATCGTCGTCGGGCTGGACTCCGACCAGCACCAGGATGCCCTGGCCGATACTGCCGATGCTTATTCTGTCAACCTCAACCCGCGCTTCATTGACGCGCTGCAGCAGGGTAATCAAGTCACGATTTCCAGCATCGAATTGCAACATTCCACCAGCGCCTTGCTGATGCCATGTTCGGTTACCGCGTGTCCCGCATCGGGAATGATCTTGAGCTGGGCATTTTCCCAGTGGTCCTTGAGCAAAAACGCCTGGTCGATCGGGCACACCAGATCGTAGCGGCCGTGCACGATGTATCCGGGGATATGATCGATTTTGCCCATATCAGCGATCAACTGGTCAGGCTTCAGGAAACAGCTGTTGCAGAAATAGTGGCACTCGATACGCGCGATGCTGAGCGCGATATGCGGATCGCTGAAATGATCGACGACATTTTTATCGGGCAACAGGGTTACCGACGAGCCTTCCCAGATCGACCAGGCCTTGGCGGCGCCCATGCGCACGATTTCATTATTACTGGTGAGTCGTTTGTAGTAGGCGCCAATGATATCGGCACGCTCTTGCTCCGGAATCAGCTCGATAAAATGCTGCCAGGCTTCTGGGAAAATGCGGGCTGCCTGACCATTGAAAAACCAGTTCACATCCTCGTCACGCGCCAGGAAGATGCCGCGCAGTATCAGCCCCAGCACCTTGTCGGGATGGGTTTGCGCATACGCCAGCGCAAGCGTCGAGCCCCAGGAGCCCCCGAACACGACCCAGCGATCGATTTCCAGAAACTCACGGATTTTCTCGAGGTCCGCCACCAGGTCCCAGGTGGTATTTTCTTCGAGGCTGGCATGCGGGCGGGACTTGCCGCTACCACGCTGGTCAAACAGGATGATGCGATAGGATTCGGGATTAAAGAAACGCCGGTGTCCCGGCTCGCAGGAACCCCCCGGCCCGCCATGCAGAAACACCACGGGAATACCTTTTGGATTTCCGCTTTCCTCGATATACAGCGTATGCAGATCTGAAACTGGCAAACGCCAGGTCTGACCAGGTTGAATGGCTGGGAATAACATGCGGGTTGTTAATCTCCGTTTATGTTGATTGTAGGACTGCTCCTACAAGATTTTACGCTTACAGCTGACAACTATGCAGCCCGGCCGCGATATCTGCCCAGTGTTTATCGTGGCAGTATATTAGCACGACACAGGGACAGGTCGACAGACAGGAAGGACGCCACGTGCAGGGACGCACACGCAGGGACCAACGGATATTTTAAGTCAGTTTTTCTCTCCTCGAGATAATCACATTGCTCTGGCCTCGTTAGCCAGAGTTTTTTTTTGGCTGGCCGCATTTCTCCCGCCTACAGGTTTTCAAAATCGAACAGCTTGCGATCGAGCAGGTGCGACGGCGTCACCTGGCAAAACGATTTCAGTATGTTGTCGACGCGGCCAGGATGAGACTTATCCCATTGCTGCAACATCGCCTTGATCGCCTGGCGCTGCAACCGGGGTTGCGAGCCGCATAAATTGCAGGGAATTATGGGAAACGCGCGCAGCGCCGCATATTGCTTGATCAGGCTTTCACGCAGGTAGGCCAGCGGCCGGATAACGACGTTGCGCCGGTCGTCGCTTTTGAGCTTTGCCGGCATCGTCTTCAGGCGGCTGTTGTAAAACATGTTCAGCAGCGCGGTTTCGACGATATCGTCACCGTGGTGTCCGAGCGCTATCTTGGTGGCGCCGATTTCAGCGGCGGTATTGTATAACACGCCGCGGCGCAACCTCGAACATAACGAACAGGTGGTTTTACCCTCGGGGATCACCCGTTTGACCACGCTATAGGTATCTTCCTCGACGATCCTGAATTCGACACCGAGTGACTCCAGGTACCCGGGCAGTACCTGTTCCGGGAAGCCAGGTTGTTTCTGGTCCAGGTTGACCGCCACCAGCTCAAAAGCTATCGGCGCGGCCTTTTGCAGACCCAGCAGAATATCGAGCAGGGTGTAACTGTCGGCGCCTCCCGACAGGCAAACCATGATTCGATCACCGGCTTCGATCATGTTGAAATCGCTGATCGCACGGCCGACGCTGCTGCGGATCTTACGTTCGATTTTTGCCAGATCCGGCTTCGCCAGAGCGCTGCTATCGACTTCCCTGCTAGTTGCGTTCATCGGGTCATTTTCTCCAGAAGGCCGGAGTAAACAAAACCAGCAGGGTGAATATTTCGAGCCGGCCAAGCAGCATCGCGACGCACAGAATCCATTTTGCCGGGTCATTGATAGAAGCGAAGTTCTGGCCGACATCACCGAGACCCGGCCCCAGGTTGTTGAGGCAGGCGGCCACCGCTGAAAACGCGGTCTCCTGGTCGAGGCCGGTTGCCATCAGTAACAAAATCATCAGCGCCGAAATCGCAAAATAAGCTGCAAAAAACCCCCACACCGCCTCGATAACCTTTTCAGGCATCGGCTTTTTACCGATTTTGACCGCGAACTGCGCACTCGGATGCACCAGGCGGCGCAGCTCGCGCACGCCCTGCTTAACCAGCAACAGGATGCGAATCACCTTGATACCGCCACCGGTCGAACCCGAGCAGCCACCGATGAAGCTGACATACAGCAGCAAAACCGGCAGAAAACCGGGCCAGCTATGATATTCGGCCGTGGTGAAGCCGGTGGTGGTGCCGATCGACACGACCTGAAACAGGCCCTCGATAATTGATTCCGCGGTCGAGTCGAAGGTGTGCATCAATTGCAGGTAACCTACCGTAATAATACTGACGACGAACAATACCAGCATGTAGGTGCGGAACTCGGCATCGCGCTGGTAGGGCTTTAGCGAACGATGTCGAAATGCGGTGAAATGAATCGCGAAGTTAATTCCGGAGAGCAGCATGAACACAATCGCAATAAATTGAATCGCGGTGCTGTCGAAATAACCAATACTGGCGTCGTGGGTGGAAAAGCCGCCGATCGCCACGGTCGAAAACGAATGCGACATCGCGTCGAAAAACGACATGCCCGCCATCCAGTAGGCGAGACAGCAGGCGATCGTCAGGCCAAGATAGATATACCACAGGGCCTTGGCTGTCTCGGTAATCCGTGGGGTCAACTTGGTGTCTTTAACCGGACCGGGGGTTTCGGCCCGAAATAGCTGCATGCCGCCGACGCCCAGCATGGGCAGCACCGCCACCGCCAGCACGATGATGCCCATACCGCCCAGCCACTGCAGTTCCTGGCGATACAGGAGTAAGGCATGCGGCAGGTCATCGAGCCCGACGATCACCGTCGCGCCGGTCGTGGTAATGCCCGAGATGGATTCGAAAATCGCATCGGTAACCGAAATATCGTAAACCCCGGAGAGGTAGATCGGCAGTCCGCCCGCGACGCCCAGCACCGTCCAGAACAGAACTACCACGAGGAAACCGTCGCGCAGGCGCAATTCGTTGCGATGATGGCGCACCGGCAGGTAGAGCAAAAAGCCGGTAACCAGGGTTAGCACAAAGGCTTCCACAAAGGGCAGCAAGGCACCGTCGCTCATAAATCAGCGCGGTGGCTATCGGCGGCAGCAAGGTGCCGCTCGAGAGCAGCATCAATAATCCCAAGTATGCGCAGTATTACCAGTGGTTGCATGAGTTGTCGCCGATCGCTGTCTAGAAGTAGGTAATGCCAACCTGGAACAGTTTTTCGACCGCGCCAATTTTCTTCTTATTGGTCAGAAACAGGATCACGTGATCTTCCGATTCGATGATCGTATCATGATGCGCAATGAGCACATCATTGCCGCGCACGATCGCGCTGATGCGCGCACCCGCTGGCAGTTTGATGTCGGCTATCGAGCGCCCCACCACCTTGGAAGAAGTCTTGTCGCCATGGGCAATCGCCTCGATCGCTTCGGCCGAGCCGCGCCGCAGCGCGTGCACCGCGACCACATCACCGCGCCGGATATGCGCGAGCAAGGCGCCAATGGTGACCTGGTGCGGAGATATCGCAATATCGACCAAGCCGCTTTCGACCAGGTCCACATAAGCCGGCCGGTTGATGAGTGACATGATCTTCTTGGCGCCCATGCGTTTGGCCAGCATCGATGACAATATATTGGCTTCGTCATCGTTGGTAAGTGCGCAAAATACGTCCATGGACTCGATATTTTCTTCCAGCAGCAGGTCCGGATTGGCGGCATCGCCAAGCAGGACGATGGCCGAATCCAGCATCGCCGACAGTTCATGCGCGCGCGCCGGAAACCTCTCGATCACCTTCACCTGGTAGTCTTTTTCCATCATCAACGCCAGCTGGCCGCCGATATTGCCGCCGCCGGCGAGCATGATGCGTTTGTTCGGTTTTTCGAGTTTGCGCATTTCGGAAATTACGGTCGGGATATGTTCGCGCGCGGCCAGGAAAAAAACCTCGTCGCCGGTCTCGATAACGCACTCGGCCGAAGGCTGAATCGACTCTCCCTCACGAAAGATCGCGGCGACACGCATATCCACCTTGGGCACGACTTCGCTCATGGTTTTTAATTGCCGTCCCACCATTAAACCATCGTCATAGGCCTTGACCGCCACCAGCTGCACCCGCCCTCCAGCGAAGTCGAATACCTGCATTGCGCTCGGATGTTCGATCAAATGGTAAATATACTCGGTGACCAGCGATTCGGGACTGATTATGACGTCGACCGGGATCGAATCCTCGGCGAACAGGCCGGGACGATGCAGGTACTCGGGGGAGCGGATGCGCGCGATCTTGGTCGGGGTATGGAAAATCGACGATGCGATCTGGCAGGCGATCATGTTTATTTCATCGCTATTGGTCAGGGCGATAATCATGTCAGCGTCGTCGGCGCCGGCGTCTTCCAGCAGGCCCGGGTAAGAGCCATTGCCACAAATCGTGCGCAAATCGAGACGTTCCTGCAATTCCGATAGGATCTGCTGGTTGGTGTCGATAACGGTAATTTCGTTGCTCTCTTCCTTGGCAAGCTCAGTTGCTACCGTCGAGCCTACCTGCCCGGCACCTAAGATTATGATATTCATGGCTAGTTATTGTTTTTTGGTTTGCAATCCAAGGGATTTCAATTTTCGATAAAGGTGGGTTCGCTCCTGGCCAACCCGGCGCGCCAGTTCGGTCATATTATGCCCACTGAGTTCGAGATGTCGCGACAGATACTCGCGCTCGAAGGCTTCCCGCGCTTCCCGCAGGTCCAGGTCCATATCGATCGAAATCTGCATTTGGTTGCTGCCCATGGTTTCCTCACGGGTGCTGATTGAGCGCAGAGTCCGCTCGATTTCGTCGAGATCGATGCGTTCGTTCTCGCTATTCGTCAATATAGCCTTGATAAACTGTTTGAGTTGATCGATGTCGCCACTCCAGTGATGGTTACGCAGCAGATTCTGCGCGGCAACATTGAAATGGCGGTAGGGCAACTGTTCCTGGTCGCTATACCAGTTGACGTAGTATTCGAGCAGCTCCGGGATATCCTCGATATGCTCATCCAGCGACGGGATGGCAATCGCTTGTCGCCACATGCTCGCCAGCTGCGGATCAATCTGCTGGTTTTTTTTCAGCTTGTCGTAAGTGCTTTGGCTGGCAACAATGAAACGGAATTTCGAGTCCCGATCGTTGACCTGTATCGCGTCATATAGTATAGCCTGCTGGCCAGAACTCAGATCGCTAACTTCTTCAATATAGAGGTTACGTTGCAACGGGATTAGTTGTCGAATATTCCGCTCGGTATCAAAAACATCCATCCCACCCGAAGTCGCGCTCAGATATTCGGCCCAGATGCGGCGACCGCTGCCGCGGTTACCGGTAAAAAACACGGCCTGGGTCGATTCTCGCAATTCCAGCATGCGCTGCTTCAAGGCCTGCACGATTCGGCTATTGCCGACCGGTTGCTCGCGCTGGCGCAGGCTTTCGGGGAACAGGCTGCCGACATTACTGGACAGGGCCGATTTCACGGTGCTCAACAGTTTGGCCATAGACAGCGGTTTTTCGACGAAGTCCACGGCGCCGTAGCGGGTCGCTTCAACCGCGGTTTCGACGGTGCCGTGGCCCGACATCATCACCACCGGACAACGATCAGTACCCGACGACTTCCACTGCTTCAACAGGGTGACGCCGTCGACTTCGGGCATCCAGATGTCGAGCAGCACCAGGTCCGGATCCCGGTCGCGGCGAATATCGTTGGCGGCCTTCGCATGCTCGGCCACGTCGACGATATAACCCTCGTCTTCGAGGATATCCTTCAGCAGGATGCGGATATCGGGTTCGTCATCGACCACCAGTATGCGCTCGTTCATGGCATCATCCTGGTCTTGATCGGTTCGACTCTGTTGCTGATTTCGGCCTCGTTGGCGGCCGAGGATACCGGCAGACGCACGGTAAATCTGGCACCGCCTTCGGCGGCCTTGCCGACCCGCACCGAACCACCGTGTTCGTCGACAATTTTCTGCACGATGGCAAGCCCCAGGCCGCTACCCGAGGTCTTGGTAGTAACATAGGGATCGAACAGGGTATGCGCGACCTCCTTGGCAATGCCGCGGCCGCTGTCTTCAACCGTGAATTCCAGCCAGCTGCGCCCCGAGGTTTCGACCAGCTCGGTTAGCAGACGGATCCAACCTTTGCCTTCGAGCGTTTCGAGACTATTCTTGACCAGGTTATGTACCAGCTGGCGCAGGCGCACATCATCGGCCTCAACTTTCGGTATCGATGGGTCGAGCTTCAGGTCGATCACGACCCCGGCGTTGTCCTCGTGATAGAGGACCGCGATTTCCTCGAGCATTGCGTTGATATCGATCAGTTGCGGCCTTTGCGTAGGCGACCTGGCATAGTCCGTAAACGCGTTAACCATTGACTTCATCGCCTCCACCTGCTGCACGATAGTATGCGTATAACGATCCAGCAGCGTTTGTTTCTCGCTGCTGACCTCGCCGCTCAGCTTGCGCTGTAAACGTTCGGCCGATAACTGTATCGGCGTCAACGGATTCTTGATCTCGTGCGCGAGCCGACGCGCCATTTCACTCCAGGCCGATTCTTTTTGCGCCTGAATCAGTTCGGTCAGATCGTCAACCACGATGACCTGCTCCTTGCGATCATCGGTTTGCGTTTGCAGGGTAGTGCCGCGCACACGTAATATTTTCTTGCCGCCCTGAACAAACATGACGATCTCTTCCTGCCATCCGTCATCCTGATCCAGATGCGTTTTAACCGCATCGAAAAACGGCACCAGCATCGGATACTGGCGCAGAACATCGGCAATATAGAGCTCGGAAAAGAAATAACTATCGACGTCGAAAATTGAACAGGCGGCAGGGTTACCGCTTTTGATAAACCCGGTTTCATCGATCGTCAACACGCCCGAGGTGATGTGCTCCATGACCGACTCGAGATAATTTTTCTGCAATGCCTCCATGCGCTGGCTTTGCTCGGCGATCTCGCGGCTGCGTGAAATCTTGCGCGTCATGGTATTGAATGAGCGCAACAGGAAACCGAGTTCGTCGCTGCCCGACAGGGTCAGCTGCCGTTCGTAGTCGCCGGCGGCAACCGCCTTGGTTCCTTCGACCAGGTCATTAATCGGCGCCACCAGCTTACGTGCGGCGACAAACGCCAACCAGATCGCCGACAACACACTCAATAACCAGATGATGGACAGCGCCAGCGTAAAGCTCGTTTTCAGCGGATCACGCAATACGGCAAGCTCTTTGTAACGGTCGTAGGCATTCTGCACCCCGATCGTCAGTTCATTGATCCGATCGGTAAACGGATATTGCGCCTGCAGGGTTCTCGCCGGTTCGGTTGCGTCCAGGCTTTGCACCAGCACGACAACCTGCATCGCCAGGCCGAAGACAGGATCCTCGACCAGCTTGAGATAGGGGCTATCGACATCGAGATCGCCAATGTCGGTCAGGGGTAGCGCCTCGGGCAGGTTGGTCGAATCGATGCTGCTGGACGCGATAATCGCATTGGTGTGATCGTAAAGCGTCAGCTCGTTGGCGCCCAACTGCTGCCTGGCTTCATCGAGATAGACGATCAGAATCTCATTATCGATTTCGGCAATTTCGCCGGCGATGCCGCGGGTCTTTTTCAGGGCATCGCGTTTACGCAGAGCGATCGCGCCTCGGCCGAGCTGCAGCGAGTCTTCGAGAGCGGTTTCGACGCCGACATCGAACCAGCTGTCGATGCCGCGGTGCAGAAAGCTCAGGGAAAAATAATAGACCACGCTCACCGGGATAATAGTCAGCAGCACGAACACGCCAATCATGCGCGCGGTCAGATGCGAACCGATCGTTTTCAGCCGGTACTGTACGATCAGCTTGTAGACATTGTAGGCAATCAGGCCCAGCAGCACGACCAGGCCCATGGCGTTAAAAAACACCAGCCAGTTGTAATACTTGCCAAAGGTCGCCGAGTGCGAGGTGGCATCGCCGATGGTGTAAAGCGAAACCATCAGCAGCACGACCAGCACCACGATCGAAGCGGTATTGCGAAATGTACTATTCATGATTCGGGACGGATAATCCCCCATTCATACCAGTCGCTTTTCAAATTCCAGTTATTATCCCACAGCGAGCTCGACTTTAAAGGCAGCGGCAGCTCATCGGTATCGATACCAAAGCGCAGACGCGCATAGTACTCCTTATCCGGTGCCAGGTTGTTAATATCCAGCATCGGGTAATTGTAAACCACTTCAATCGAGTGCACCGCCGCATCGCGATTATCGAAATAGTGTCGCTCCGAAGTATTGATATCGAACACAACGAACGAATCCAGCATCGGCAGATGATGCAACAGATACTGTTGCTTGAGCGCTACTACCTTATCGTCAAACCAGTAGGGTTTCTCCGAACGTATCTCCACTTCGAACATTATCGGCACGGCAAAACCCTGTTGGATAGCGAGCAGAATGTAGTTTGGTATCTGGCTATCTATCGCCAGGTTCAGCCGCAACAGGGTTTCGTCGAGGGTGAATTCGGCGCGCTCGATGATGAAAGCATCGCGTTCCTGCGCCAGCGACGGCGTCGGCTGCAGGCACAGCAGTACAACCGCGGCTGCGACCCAGTTACGACACCACCGGTTCGCACAGTGCCTCATGGCTTAACCGGCTTCGACAGCAGCGCATAGTAAAAACCATCCATGTTATCGTTACCGGTCAATATCTGGCGCCCATGCGGCCGCTGTTGGCCCCAGTCTACGTCCGCGATTTCCATTTCGACGCAGTCCGGGTGGCGTTGCAGGAACTTCGCGATCTGGACTTCGTTCTCCTCCTTGAAGATCGAACAGGTGCAATAGAGCATTTCCCCTCCTGGTTTCAACAGGCGCCACAATGCATCCAGAATTTTACGCTGCAGTGCGAGCAGGGGCATTATATCGCTTTCACGGCGTAATAATTTGATGTCCGGGTGCCGGCGTATGACGCCGCTGGCGGAACAGGGAACATCGGCCAGAATGGCGTCATAATTAACCCCCGAAAACCAGCTATCGGGTTTACTGGCGTCGCCAACCAGCAGCTGTGCCTGTTTGCCGATACGCGCCAGGTTTTGCTGCAGCCGTTCGAGCCGGGATTCGCTGGAATCGAGCGCTTCGAGCAGTATATCGTCGTACTGTTGCAGCAAATGCATGGTCTTGCCGCCGGGTGCGGCGCAGGCGTCAAGCACCCGCGCCCCCGGTTTGCACGGCAGCAGGCCTGCGGCGATTTGGGCCGCGGCATCCTGAACGCTGAGCAAACCTTGCTCGAATCCTGCCAGGCGGGTGACCTCGCAGGGCGCCGGCAGTTCGATAGCGCAGTGCAACCGCGCATGCCTGACGGCCTCAATCCCATCTGCCGCCAGGCGCGCGATAACCTCGTCGATTCCGCTTTGACGGGTATCGACACGCAAGGTCATTGGCGGTCGATCATTGCCGCGAATCAACAGCTGTTCGGCCTGCTCACGCCAGTCGCGACCAATCCGCCCCAGAATCCAGTCGGGATACCCCTGGGCCTGCATTTCGTCATCCAGCGCCACGCCTTCACGGATTACGGTGCGCAGTACCGCGTTAATCAATCCCCGCGCCCAGGGTTTTTGCTGAGCCTTGGCCAGATTAACCGTCTCGTTGACTGCGGCGTGGGCGCCGGTTTTCATAACCAGAAGCTGGTAAAGCCCGAGCAGGAGAATAATTTCGATATCGCGATCGCGCGCTCGCAGTGGTTTTTGCAGGCGTTCCGCGAGCAGCGTCGACAGCGCGAAATACCAGCGGCACAGGCCGAAGGCAAGCTCACGGCTCAAGGCCAGGTCACGCGCCGGGGCGGTTAACGACTGGTACCAGCTGCTAGAAAAAATATCATCCAGCGAGCGGCCGTTGTCCACAACCCGCAGCACTATCTGCAATGCAATCCAGCGGGGATTGTCAGATTTCATCAAGTTTTTCCGAGCCGGCTTGCGGTCAAATTGCGCGCGTTCAGGGCCTGCGCCGCGTCACATCGATTGCGCCCGGCGAATTGCAGTTCGGTTACCTGCAGTACGCCGTCGCCACAGCGCACATAGACACCGGTCTTGTCATGCAGCACCACTTCTCCGGGTTGACCGACCGTATCATGCCGGCCAGCCTGCGCGCGCCACAAGCGCAAATTTTGATCTTCGATAAAGCTATAGCTGACCGGCCACGGGTTAAACGCGCGCACTTCCCGCAACAGCTGCTGCAGCGGTTTTTCCCAGTCAACCTCGGCCTGCTGTTTGACCAGGCGTGGCGCATAGGTCACCTGGGTCTCGTCCTGTTCGCGGGCATTTTGCAGCGCGCTTTCGATATCGCCCAGAGATTCCATCAGTAACCCGGCGCCGAGCGGCGCCAGCGCGTCATGCAGATCGCCAGTACTCCAGTCAGGGTCGATTTCAATACCGCAACTCGCGATCATGGCGCCGCTATCCAGCCCCCGCTCCATTTTCATCAGGGTCACGCCGCTATGACTGTCACCGGCCAGAATCGCCTGCTGGATCGGTGACGCGCCACGCCAGCGCGGCAGCAGCGAGGCATGGATGTTGATACAACCCAGGCGCGGCGCCGCCAGCACAGTCGGCGGCAGCAGCAGGCCGTAGGCGGCAACAATCATTAAATCCGCCTTCAATCCGACCAGAGCATCGAGATCTTGCGCGGACCTGAAATTCTCCGGCTGGTAAACCGGCAAGTCATAATCGAGCGCTAAGGCTTTGACCGGGCTCGCCTGCAGTTTTCGACCGCGTCCGGCGGGCCGATCCGGCTGGGTATATACCGCCAGCAGCTGATGCTCGCTTTGCGCCAGCGCCTGCAGCGCCGGAACGGCAAATTCCGGGGTTCCCGCATAGATGATTTTAAGCATGATGCACGCGCAGCTAGTCAGCTTTCTGCTTTTGCATTTTAATCAGCTTGCTGCGAATGCGGTTACGTTTCAGGTTAGACAGGTAATCGACGAACAGCTTACCCTCGAGATGATCCATTTCATGCTGAATGCAGACCGCTTCGATGCCTTCCGCCTCGAACTCCTTCACTTCGCCCTCCTCATTCTGTGCACGCACGCGGATGTGATCGGCGCGCCGCACTTTTTCATAAAATCCCGGCACCGAAAGGCAACCCTCGTCCATTTCCTCTGCACCATCAGACTCGATTATTTCCGGATTGATCAGGCAGCGCGGCTGATTGCGCGCGTCCGACACGTCCAGTACCAGCAATCGAATATGGCGATCGACCTGGGTCGCGGCCAGTCCAATCCCGGGTGCTTCATACATGGTTTCGAACATATTGCTAACGAATTGCTTCAACTCCGCGTCGAACTCGGTAACCGGTTTTGCGATGGTTCTGAGACGAGGATCGGGAAAATGTAAAATATTTAATAGAGCCATGGTTAAATACTTCGAGAAAAATTATAACTAGTTGTTCCAAGTTAATGATTATACTAGTATCTTTGTCATTAAATAGCTTGTAGTCGGAAAATATTAGGCTACACTCCTTCAATTAGTTCCGCATTTTCAGGGGTTTTTATGCCTGCCTACAACAATAGACAGCTTTTAAAAGGATTGATTCTGCTCTCGGGTATGTTGCTGTTAGCCGCCTGTGCTGAACCGCCGCCGCCCTACGCGGTCGTGTACGAAGAACCACCACCGCCGGAAGAAGTCGTCGTCGAGGTTGCGGCTCAGGTTCCTGTTGCTATTGCTGAACCGGAACCCGTCGAGACCATCGTTTACGAACCGGAATTCCCTGAAACGTATATTGTACAAGAAGGTGACACGCTTTGGGATATCTCGACCGTGTTTCTGCGAGATCCCTGGTTCTGGCCCGAAATCTGGTTCAAAAATCCACAGGTCGAAAATCCGCACCTGATCTATCCCGGCGACACGCTCGCGATCGTATATATCGGTGGCGAGCGCAAGGTACAGATTCTGAGCCGCGGCGCTGACGGGTCGGTGCTGTCCCAGACATCGGAAGGCCTCAAGATCGTCAAGGTCAATCCCAGAGTACGTTCCCAGGCAATCGACGCCACCATCGCGTCGATTCCGATCGATGCGCTGCGCCACCTGCTGGAACGCCCGATTATCGTCGACGAAGAAACTCTGAAAAACTCGGCCTACGTGCTGTCCAGCGTCGACGCTCACCTGATCAACAGCATTAACGACAAGCTCTACGTGCGTAAGCTCGACGCCACGGACGGCAGCGGCCGTTACCAGATCTATCGCCCCAACCGTCCGCTCTACGATCCGATTACCGATGAGCTGCTGGGTTACGAAGCGCTCTACGTTGGCGAATCGAAACTGCTGCTGCGTGGCGATCCGGCCTCGGTCAGGGTAACCAACTCCGAACGCGAAATTCTGCGCAACGATCGCGTCATGCCGATGGACAACACCAATTTCGAACGCGACTTCATCCCCCGCCCGCCCGAAAACGACGTCAACGGCGAAATCGTTGCGCTGCTGGATGCGATCTCGCAGACCGGTATTTATCAGACCATCGCGATCAACCTGGGGCAGCGTGACGGGGTAGAATCCGGCAATGTGCTGCGCATTCTGCGCACTGGCGATATCATACTCGACAAAGCCGAGCCTGATCCGAGATTTCGCGTCAAGCTGCCCGACGAGCAGATCGGTATGGCGATGATCATCCGTTCTTTCGAAAAAATGAGTTACGCGCTAATCATGGAAGCCGACTTTCCGGTTACCGTTAACGATTACGTCGAATCGCCGTAACGCTAGCGCGTATCCGCTTTCACCAGTAAGTCTCTCTAGCACCAGGCATCGTCCTGGTGCTATAGTGTTCGGGTCTACAAATGGAACTGGAGACCACCATGCAAAAGGATTTGCTGCCCGATTTTCTGCACCTCTATCACAGCTTCGCGAGCCGCAGCGCGGTGCTGCTACATTTACTCCAGCACTTCAACGGCAACCCAACCCTGATTCGGCACAGTAGTCGCGATGAACTGCGGGCTATCGGGCTAAGGCCAAACGCCATTGCCAGGATTGCCGCCGGGAATGATCGGCAAGTGGCGCAGGATCTGGCCTGGGCGCAGGCCGCAAACAATCACCTGATCTGCTACGACGACGAGGCCTACCCCGCGCTGTTGCGACAAATCAGCGATTTCCCGCCACTACTCTACGCCAGCGGCGACATCGACCTGCTGCAGCTACCGCAAATCGCCATTGTCGGCAGCCGTTTATGCACCCCGGGTGGCGCCCAGACCGCGTTTGATTTTGCCGCCGACCTGGCCGAGGCTGGCCTGATCATCACCAGCGGAATGGCGCTCGGTATCGACGCCGAGGCCCACCGCGGCGCGTTACAGGCAGGCGGTAAAACCCTGGCGGTCACGGGCACCGGCCTCGACCTGATCTATCCAGGCCGAAATCGCCGGCTGGCCGCGGAAATTCTGCAACGCGGTTTGATGGTGAGCGAGTTTGCCCTGGGTACGGGCGCGCAAAAGCCCAACTTCCCGCAACGTAACCGCATAATCAGCGGGTTATCCCTGGCGACCCTGGTGGTCGAGGCGGCACGACGCAGCGGGTCGCTGATTACTGCCCGTCTCGCCGCCGAGCAGGGGCGCGAGGTGTTTGCGGTGCCGGGCTCGATTCACAACCCGCAAACCCGCGGCTGCCACGACCTGATTCGCGATGGCGCAATGCTGGCCGAGGTACCGCAGGACATCACCCGGGAACTCACCCAGCTTGCCAGTTTCGTTATCGAGGAACGCTGCCCGGCGCGAGATCAGGGCCCTGCCCGCGTGGATCGAGAGCACCAGCAACTGCTGCAAGCGATCGGCTATGACCCGGTTAATTGTGACATACTTGTGCAACGCAGCGGCTTGACCATCGACAAGCTTTCATCCATGCTACTGGTACTTGAGCTTAATGATTTAATTCAATCGGCACCTGGCGGCTGCTACGTCAGAATCTAGACGAGGTATCCATGAAAGAAGGCGTTATCGACGTTCTGATGTACATCTTTTCGAGCTATGCGGACCAGGACGAAAACCTGCCCGAAGATCGCGACGGTATCGATGCAGACCTGCGCGCCGCCGGATTCGATCCGCTCGAAATAGATAAGGCCTTTGAATGGCTGGATGGCCTGGCCGAGGCTGAAGACGCTACGGCCTCGGATCAATCCGCAATTGCCACCAGGATTCTGGCACCCGAAGAAAGCGCCAGGCTGGCCTACAATGCGCAGGGTTTCCTGCTGTTTCTCGAGCAATCAGGTGTGCTCACCCCGCGCCTGCGCGAAATGGTTATCAATCGCGTGATGGCGCTCGAATCGGATTCCGAAGTCGATATCGAGGAATTGAAGTGGGTCGTCATGATGGTGTTGTTCAACAGCTCAGAAGAACAGGATGAAAACGCGCTGATGCATTACGAAGACATCGTATTTGCCGACCAACCAGCCGTTTTTCACTAAAACACGACAACCTCAGTCATCTCAGCAGACCAGCTACATTAAATGGCCAGCCATCTCGTTATCGTAGAATCTCCGGCGAAAGCAAAAACCATCGAGAAATACCTGGGTAAGGACTTCAAGGTGCTTGCCTCATATGGTCACGTGCGCGACCTCGTGCCCAAGGAAGGCGCGGTCGAAACCGACAACGGTTTCAAAATGAATTACACCCCGGTCGAGCGCAATCAAAAGCACATCGCCAACATCAAGAAAGAGTTGAAGAAAGCCGATTCGATTTACCTCGCAACTGACCCGGACCGCGAAGGCGAAGCCATTTCCTGGCATCTGTACGAATTGCTCAGGGAAAAAAACCTGATGAAGAATAAACGCGCCTACCGCGTCGCGTTCTACGAAATCACCAAACAGGCGGTATCGGAAGCCATCGCAAACCCGCGCGAAATCACCATGGACCTGGTCAACGCACAGCAGGCACGCCGTGCGCTCGATTACCTGGTCGGCTTCAACCTGTCGCCATTGCTTTGGCGCAAGATTCGTCGCGGGCTGTCGGCTGGCCGCGTACAAAGCCCGGCCCTGCGCATGATCGTCGAGCGCGAGCTCGAAATCGAAGCCTTCGATCCACAGGAATACTGGAGCATCGAATCTGATAATAGTTTAGACGGCCAGCCGTTTAGCGCAAAACTGAACAAGCTGGCCGGCGAAAAGGTCAAGCAATTCACCATAGTCAACGCCGATCAGGCCAACGCGGCGCATCGTACCCTAAGCGAAGCCGCGCAAGGCAAGCTGCAGGTCGACAAGGTTGAAAAGAAACAACGCAAACGCAACCCGGCTCCACCGTTTACGACCTCGACGCTACAACAGGAAGCCGCGCGCAAACTCGGTTTTGGCGCGCAACGAACTATGCGTACCGCGCAACGACTGTACGAAGGCATCGATATCGGCGCCGGCCAGGTGGGACTCATTAGTTACATGCGTACCGACTCGGTATCGCTGTCGAACGATGCGCTAACTGAAATTCGCGAGTTTATCGCCGACAAGTTCGGGGAAAATAACCTGCCGGAGACACCGCGCGAATATAAAACCAAATCGAAGAATGCGCAGGAAGCACACGAAGCGATCCGGCCGACCAGCGTGCGCAACGAACCCTTTACAATCAAGCAGCACCTGGGCGACGACGAATTCCGGCTGTACAGCCTGATCTGGAAACGCACCATGGCCTGCCAGATGATCCACGCAACCCTGGATACGGTCGCGGTCGACCTGGGCTGCGGCAGCGAGCACAGTTTCAGGGCAAACGGCTCGACGATTCGTGACCTGGGATTCATGCGGGTTTACATCGAAGACAAGGACGAGCCAAAAAAGGACGACAACAAAGAGAATCTGCTGCCACCGATGCAGGAAGGCGATATCGTCGATCTCAGGGAAATCAGGCTGGAGCAGCATTTCACCGAACCGCCACCACGCTACAGTGAGGCGTCGCTGGTCAAGACCCTCGAAGAATACGGCATCGGCCGACCTTCTACCTATGCCTCGATCATCACCACCCTGCTTGACCGTGAGTACGTCGAGCTCGAAAGCAAGCGTTTCCACCCGACCGATGTCGGACGCGTGGTCGCGCGTTTCCTGACCCAACATTTTAAACAATACGTCGATTACGATTTCACCGCGCAACTGGAAGACTCGCTCGATGCGATTTCCCGGGGTGAAAAAGAGTGGCTGCCGCTGATGGAAGATTTCTGGACCTCGTTCAAGACGCTGGTCGACGACAAGATGGAAAACGTCAGCCGTGACGAGGCGATTCAATCGCGCCAGCTCGGAGAAGACGAAAAAACCGGCAAACCGATTTCGGTGCGCATGGGCCGCTACGGGCCTTTCGTGCAGATAGGTACGCGCGAGGATGAAGAAAAACCGCGCTTTGCGGGTCTGCGCCCGGGGCAGAAAATGGATTCGATCACGCTCGAGGAGGCGCTACAGCTATTCAAACTGCCGCGTGAACTCGGCGTATCGCCCGAGGGTGAACAGATCTCCGCCAATATCGGGCGTTTTGGTCCCTATGTGAAATTCGACAATAAATTCGCCTCGCTCAAGGTCAAGGAAGGTGACGATCCGTATACCATTACGCTCGAGCGCGCGCTCGAACTGGTAGCCGAGAAAAAGGAATTCGATGCCAACCGTGAAATCAAGGTATTCGAAGGCACCGATATCAAGGTCCTGCGAGGCCGCTACGGGCCATATATCACCGACGGCAATAAAAACGCGCGTATTCCCAAAGACGTCGAAGACCCGGCGAGCCTCGACCTGGAAACCTGCCAGGAGCTGATTGAAAAAGCGCCGTTGCCCAAATCGAAACGCAAAAAAGCGGTGGTAAAGAAAAAGGCAGCGACTAAAAAGACCGCGACTAAAAAGGCCGCCAAAAAGAAAACCGTGAAGAAAAAGGCAGCCAGGAAAAAAGCCACCGCTGACGCCAGCTAACGCAGGCCTGCTATGAGTCCCTGGGCATTGAATCGCTTCATCCACGCGGTATCCTGCGGCGCGATATTTGGCTACCCGACCGATACCATCTGGGGCTTCGGCTGCCACCCACTGATCGCCGATAGCGTCTCTCGCATCCTGCAAATCAAAAATCGCAGCCCCGACAAGGGCCTGATACTACTCTCTTCCAGGCTCGAGTATTGCTCCGCCTATCTCGATGCGGAGCTCGAACAGCTTATGCCAATTCGCCTGCCCAGCGCCCAACCAACCAGCTGGCTGGTTCCCGCGAGCGCGTTTTGCCCGCCCTGGATTCGCGGCAACTTTCCAACCGTTGCAATCAGGATTACCGACCATCCCCTGCTGCAGGCGTTATGCGACCGACTGGAAGCCCCGATTGTATCGACCAGTGCCAACCGCGCGGGCCGACCCACGGTCCGCAATGCGCTGCAGCTGCGCAAACAGTTTGCTCAAGAACTCGACTTCATCGTCAGCGGTTTTGCCACGGGCAGCGGCAGGCCAAGTGAGATAAAATCCCTGACCAGTGGAATCAGCGTAAGGAGCGCCAGTTGATAGACGTCGAACGCGTACGCAGCTATCTGCTGCGCCTGCAGGAAAGTATTACCGGCGAGTTGCAGGCTATCGATGGCGGCGCCAGCTTTGAAGTCGACGAATGGCAGCGCGAGGCCGGCGGCGGCGGTCGCAGCATGGTTCTGCGCGGCGGTGCCGTTTTTGAGCAGGGCGGGGTTAATTTTTCTGAAGTGTTTGGCGACAACCTGCCCGCCTCGGCAACCGCACATCGCCCGGAACTGGCAGGCCGACAGTTTCGCGCCATGGGCGTATCGCTGGTGATGCATCCCGACAATCCCTATATTCCAACCTCGCACGCCAACGTGCGTTTTTTCGTCGCCGAAAAACCCGGCGAAGATTCCATCTGGTGGTTTGGCGGTGGCTTCGATCTGACTCCCTACTACGGCTTTGCGGCCGACTGCCAGCACTGGCACCAGATCGCCAAACAGGCCTGCGATCCCTACGGCGCCGAGCGCTACAACGATTACAAGAAGTGGTGCGACGAATACTTTTACCTGAAACACCGCAACGAGGCGCGCGGTATTGGTGGCCTGTTTTTCGACGACCTAAACCAACCGGACTTTGAGACCGCGTTTGCCTTCATGCGCAGCGTCGGCGATCATTACCTGCCGGCCTATGCACCAATCGTCGAACGGCACAAAGACGACAGCTTCGGCCAACGGGAAAAGGAATTTCAATGGTATCGCCGCGGCCGTTACGTCGAGTTCAACCTGGTTTACGACCGTGGCACGCTGTTTGGCCTGCAATCTGGCGGGCGTACCGAATCGATCCTGATGTCACTGCCACCGGTGGTAAACTGGCGCTATAATTACCAACCGCCCGCAGGCAGCCCCGAGGCCGAATTGACCGAATACTACTTACAGGCACGAAACTGGTTGACGCAAGATGGACAATAATTTTCCTGAAATCGAAGTGAGTGCAGAGATCGACGACTTCAACAAGTGCGATCTGTGCACCAACTCCAAGTGCTGCACCTACGTAACCCAGCAAATCGATACCCCGAAATCAAAATACGATTTCGAGATCCTGCTGTGGCAGGTATCGCACAACGCGGTCGGCGCTTACAAGGACAACGACGGCTGGTTCGTCATGTTCGAGGCGCGCTGCCAGCACCTGCTGACCGATGGTCGCTGCAACATCTATGAAGATCGCCCGACTATCTGTCGTTCGCACAGCAACGACTACTGCGAGTACGACGCGCCCGCGGAGGACGGCTTCGACCTCTATTTTCCTGACTATGATTCGCTCCTGCGTTACTGCAGGAAAAGATTCAAACGCTGGTCCACCGGTAATCCGCCGCCTGAGTGAAGGGCCCGCGGGTTCCTTTGAGGACCCATAGACGCTTTTATCTAACTCTACAGGGATGCTAAGGTTAGCCAGCCATGTCGATTTTAGTTAAACAGCGCCTGCTGCTTTTGGTCTGCCTGATCGCGGTCGTCGCGACCCTGCTGGCGCCGCGAATTCCACAGGACCCGACATATCATATCTTCGCGGATCGAGACAGTCTGCTGACAATCCCGAATGCGCTCAACGTGTTGTCCAATCTGTTTTTTGCCTGGGTCGGAATCGAGGGGCTATACCGACTGCTGGGACCTCGACGCCTGCCGATTCTGCAGCAAATTGCCGTCGCCTATATTACATTTTTTGCCGCACTGATCTTCATCGCTGCTTGCTCGATCTACTATCACTGGTCTCCCGACAACCTGTCGCTGGCCTGGGACCGCTTGCCGATGACAGTCGCTTTCATGTCTTTCATTACGATCCTGCTCGCCGAACGCGTTTCGCTTAAGCTAGCTGGCAGGCTGTTTCCACTATTGCTCATCGCGGG
The DNA here is from genome assembly GCA_963768295.1 of uncultured Gammaproteobacteria bacterium. Classification (GTDB taxonomy): domain Bacteria; phylum Pseudomonadota; class Gammaproteobacteria. The sequence continues at coordinate 40,267 of CAVYHN010000047.1, forward strand.
TGTCGCCAGCATCGTTTACTGGTATTACAGCGAACTGGCAGGTCAGGGAGACTTGCGCATCTACGCGCTGGTCCAGTTCCTGCCGATGCTACTGACACCGCTTATCCTGCTAGTTTTCGAACCCCGTTATACTCGCAGTTCCGATATCTGGTGGCTATGGATCTGCTATCTCGCAGCCAAGCTCTGTGAAATTTTCGATTACGAGATATACCAATGGCTGACGTTTTTGAGCGGACACAGCCTGAAACACATCGCCGCCGGCATCGGCTGCCTGATTTTTCTGCGGCACCTGCGTTTTCGCAGCTTGCTGCGCGCATGAACAAGCTACTGGTCAGCGCCTGCCTGCTCGGCGACCCGGTGCGTTACGACGGCAAGTCGAAATCCCTGCACCACGACGGGCTGGACGCTCTGCTCGAACAGGGTCGTATCATCGGCTATTGCCCCGAGGTTGCCGGCGGTCTGCCGATACCACGTAATGCAGCGGAGATTCAGATGGGCGACGGCGCGGCGGTAATCACGGGCCAGGCAAAAGTGCTGACGCGAGACGGCAGCGACGTAACCGGCTATTTTCTGTCTGGCGCGAAGCAGGCGCTGGCGCTCTGCCGGCAGCACCATATTCGGATTGCGGTGCTGACCGAATCGAGCCCGTCCTGTGGCAGCAGCAGCATCTATGACGGGAGTTTTAGTCGCCAGGCGATTCCGGGTAGCGGCGTCACTGCCGCGTTTCTAAAGCAGCACGGCATCCGCGTTTTCAGCCAGCACCAGCTGGACGAGGCACTCAGCCAGCTGCAAACCCAGGGTGCCGAACAGACGTAACTTTAACACCGTCGAATCAGATCTAAATCAATTTACTCAGCCTGCATTCTGCTTCAGAATTAACCCCTGTAAACATTTTTTGACGAGACCGAAAAATGACCGCAAAGAATGAAAATCCTGCAGAAATTATCGATTTCATCCTCGGTTTGTTTGCCAGTCGCGGCGCCGAGGAATACATGGGTGAAGCGGTTAGCATGACGCAACACATGGAACAAAGCGCGGCCTGCGCGACTGCCGACGCGGCGCCCGACAGCCTGGTGATTGCCGCGCTGCTGCACGATATCGGCCATTTCATCGGCGAGCATCCGATCGAGTCGCTGGAAAACGGCATTGACAACCTGCACGAGGACGCAGGCGCGAACTATCTGCGGCCCTATTTTCCACCCGCCATTACCGAACCCATTCGACTGCACGTGGCAGCCAAACGTTATCTGTGCGCAACCGATGACGAATACTTCGGCCGCTTATCGGATGCATCGGTGAATTCACTCAAGGTACAGGGTGGTCCGATGAGCACCGAGGAAGTCGCCCGCTTCGAGGCCAATCCCTACCACCAGGACGCGGTAAAGCTGCGTCTATACGACGACGATGGCAAGGTCCATGGCCTGAACATAAAACCGGTAACCGATTATCGAGCCGAGCTCGAAGCGCAACTGCTGCAGTGATATGAGCCGCATCCGCGAAATATTCTGCGATGACCGGGAACTGACAATCACCTGGGAGAACGCCAGCGTAAGCCGCCTGCAGGCCATATGGTTACGCGATCATTGCCAGATGCCGTCGAGCCGCAATCCGGACAACGGCCAGCGCCTGCTCAATATCACCGATATCCCGCCCGACATCGGCATCAAGCAGGCCAGGCTCGACGGTGACTGGCTAATCATCGAATTCAGCCCCGACGACCACCGCTCCGAATTCAGTCTCGACTGGCTGTTGCAGAATTGCTATTGCCTGAACCGGCAGTACGACGACCGCAGCGAGGCAGGCAAGATTCTCTGGCACGGCCTCTCTTTTGGCCAGGCGCCGCCGCGTTCTGCTTATGCGGCATTCTGCGATCAACCCCGCAGTAAGCTCACCGCCTTACAGGCGGTGCGGGATTATGGTTTCGTGCTGCTGGACGCGGTGCCCTGCGAGTCGGGCCAGATCTTGAAGGTCATCGAAGAATTCGGCTACGTGCGTGAAACCAACTACGGGCCGATGTTCGAGGTGCGCACCAAGATAGATCCGAATAACCTCGCCTATACCAACCTCGGTCTGGGCTGTCATCTCGACAATCCTTACCGCGACCCGGTGCCCGGGCTGCAGCTACTGCATTGCCTGGATTCTTCCACCGCGGGCGGCGAATCGATTCTGCAGGACGGTTTCATGGCGGCAAAAACGCTGCGCGATGAAAACCCGGATCACTTTCTAATGCTGAGCCAGCACCGGCTCAATTTTCGCTTCCGCGACGCCAGCGCGGATTTGCAGTCGCGGGTTCCCCTGATCGAGGTCAACGATCTCGACGAAGTCGTCAAGGTGCGTTTCAATAACCGCTCGATCGACACCATCAAATTGCCGCCCGAGCTGATGGAGCGCTTCTATCCGGCATACCGGCATTTTGCCGAAATCCTCGAGCGCGAGGAATTGCAGCTGGTATTCAAGCTGCAGCCGGGCGAACTGATGCTGTTCGATAACACCCGGGTGTTACACGCGCGCAAGGCATACTCTGCGGCCGGGACACGTCACCTGCAGGGTGCGTACAGCGATCTTGACGGTCTCTATAGCAGCTTGCGGCTGCTCGAAGCCAGCCTGTGAAGTACCGCGGTATTGTTTTCGATAAGGATGGCACCCTGCTCGATTTCAACAAAACCTGGTTACCGATTTACCGCTATGCCGCGCTGGAATTTGCCGAGGGCGAGCGTCAACTGGCCGATCGGCTGCTGACTCAACACGGCTTTGCCGCAGCGCAGGGCCGATTTATCGGCGGCAGCCTGCTTGCTGCCGGCAATAACCGACAAATCGCCGAGGCCTGGGCAATCCAGATCGGCAAATCAGACCAGGTCGAGGCAATAAGCCAACGCTTAAACGAAATTTTCCAGGAGTTGGGCTCTGCGCATGCGACCGCGGTCGACGGGCTGACAGGCACCCTGACGCAACTGAAACAGGCCGGGCACAAACTCGGCGTCGCCACTGCCGATAGCCACCAGGGAATCATCAATACGCTGCAGGCCTTCGATGTCCTGCAACAGTTCGATTTCCTGGCGGGTTACGATAGCGGGCACGGGGTCAAACCGGACGCCGGCATGGTGCTGGCCTTTTGCGCAGCGATGGAGCTCGCCGTGGAAACCGTGGTCGTGGTTGGCGACAATCGCCACGATATCGAAATGGGCAGAAATGCCGGCGCCGGGCTTTGCGTTGGCGTCCTCACCGGCACCAGCACCCGCGACGACCTGGAAGACATCGCCGACATGGTTTTCGACGATATCAGCGCCCTGCCCGGGATTCTCTAGTCGGTGACCACCGGAAGATCACCGGGTTGGCCCCACTCACACCAGGAACCATCGTAAATCGCCAGATTGTCGTAGCCGATATGGAGTGCGGCAAACGCGACCACGCAGGCGGTCACGCCTGAGCCGCAACTGTATATGGCACGTTCACTGCTGCCCATCAGCGGCCTGATCAATTCCTCGAGCTCGTTTTTCGGTTTCAGCAATCCATGCTTGAAAACATCCGGGAACGGCAGATTGAGCGCACCCGGCATATGTCCACGGCGTAGCCCCGGCCGAGGCTCGTCCGCGGCGCCGCTGAAACGGGGCACGGGACGGGCGTCGATTACTGCGACCGAGGCATCATCCAGCGCCGCCAGCACGGCCTGCGCGTCGGCAATATAACTCGGATCCATTTTTGCGACGAAGTTACCGCTCGAGTATTCGGGCTCCGCAGATAAACTTTCGATGGGATACTCCGCCTCGTCCCAGGCAACCAGACCGCCGTCGAGCAACGCGCAGTTTTCGCATCCCATCGCACGCAGCATCCACCAGCCGCGCGGACTGGAAAACATGCCCATCGTATCGTAAACCACGACCACGCTATCCTGGTTTAACCCAAGCGCCTGCATCTCACGGGTGAATATCTCTTCACTCGGCATCATGTGCGGCAGTGCTGATTCGGGATCACTGATTTTTCCATCGAAATCAAAAAACCGGGCTCCGCGAATATGCTCCTGCTGCCACTCTTTGAAAGCATCGCGGCCGGTGGCCGGCATGTGCCAGCTCGAATCCAGAATAATCAGGTTTTCGTGGTCCAGGTGTTGCTTTAACCAGTCAACACTGACCAGTGAGTCGGGTAATTTCAAACTCGCCATCGATTCGTCCAGGTATTGCCAAGGCGCGCAACATATCCAATTGCGCAGCGCCTGGCAAGCGCCAGAGACTGCAGTTATAGTGCCGCGCATATGTTCGGACTATCCCAACGCTACAGCGGTATGATTTTCGCGCTCGTGACTGCCTGCGGTCTGGGCGCTATTACGACCCTGGCAAAAATCTTTTACAGCGACGGCGGCAACGCCGTAACCCTGATGCTGGTGCGTTTATTCGTTTCTACCCTGGTATTCGGCTTATTGTTGTTCGTCAGGCGCGAGCGTTTCACAGTGGCCAGGGCGCAACGCCTGCCCCTGTCGCTAATCGGGCTGTTCTGGTCAGGCGGCATGATTTGCTACCTGGTCGCTGTCGAAACCCTGTCGGTAAGCCTGGCCGTGCTGATTTTTTACAGCTACCCGTTACTGGTGCTTGCCTACTCGATCATCTCTCGCCAGCTCAGGGCATCTCCCGCCCTGATCGGGTTGTTTATCGCCGCATTCAGCGGGCTTTACCTCGCCCTGTCCGGCAGTGCAATCAGGGTCGATATCAATGGATTCCTGTTTGCCGCGCTGGCGGCTTGCGGCGCCGCGTTCACTTTCATCTGTGGCGGCCGCATCGCACCGACGATGTCGCCGCTGCTGATGACCTTCTGGGTCAACGCAACAGGATTATTGATAATCGGACCGATGTTGCTTGACGGGATCGCCATGTCCGGAGCGACGGGCGGGATGATTGCGTTGGCGCTGGCCACCCTGTTTTACCTGGTCGCAATCCTGAGCCAGTTCGAGGCGCTGGCGCGACTGCCAGCGGCGCGCGCCGCGTTTCTGTTGAACCTGGAACCGGTGGTATCGATATTACTGGCGCGACTGGTACTGGACGAAACCCTCAACCTGGTGCAGGCCAGCGGCGTGATTCTGGTGATCTCGGTTATTATCCTGTCGTTACGCTTTAAACCAGCAACCGCTTGATCCGCCGAACAGATTAGGGCAAGGTCGTGTCTTTATCTAACGCGGTGAAACCGGCATGACCAAAGCTATTCGAATCCATCAAACTGGCGGTCCTGAAGTCCTGCAATGGGAAAATATCGAAGTCGGTGAACCTGGTTCCGGCCAGGTGCGCTTAAATCAGTCAGCCTGCGGCTTGAATTACATCGATGTTTATGGGCGCAGCGGCCTGTATCCGGTTGGTGACTTGCCGGCAGTGCTGGGCATGGAAGCCGCGGGTGTGGTTGCAGCAGTTGGCACCGGCGTCGACCAGGTTACCGTTGGTGACCGTGTCGCTTATCCGATGCATCTTGGGGCCTATGCCGAGGCACGACTGATCGATGCCGACAAGCTGGTCAAAATACCGGATTCGATCAGCGACGAAACCGCCGCCGCAATGATGCTGAAAGGGCTTACCGCGCACTATCTGTTACACAGAACCTACGCGGTACAGGCCGGTGACGACATCCTGGTTTATGCCGCTGCCGGCGGAGTGGGATTAATCCTGTGCCAATGGGCAAATCTGCTCGGCGCCAACGTGATCGGATGCGTCGGCTCGGAAGAGAAAGCCGAGCTGGCGCGCGCCAACGGCTGTCATCACACCATTTTGTATCGTGACGAGGATATCGCCAGCCGGGTGCGCGAATTAACCGACGGCAAAGGCGCGGCGGTAGCCTACGACGCGATCGGCAAGGCGACTTTTGCAGCTTCGCTGGATTCACTGCGGCCGTTTGGCGTGCTCGCGACCTATGGCAATGCCAGCGGCCCGGTCGAGCCTTTCAATCCGGCAATACTCGCGGGCAAGGGATCGCTTTATGTTACCCGGCCCACGCTGGCAACGCACATCTCTACGCGGGAATTGCTGATGCAGGGCGCCGAACGCCTGATCGACGTGGTCGCAGGCGGCCAGGTGCGGATCAATGTCAATCAAAGCCTGCCGCTGGCGGAATGCGCCGAGGCTCACCGTCAGCTCGAGGCCCGCGAGACCACCGGTTCGACGGTATTGAAAATATAGAAAAACTGTCAGACCGGTACAGTTTTGAAACTAGTCCGGATATTCCTTTCAGGTTAGTTTCAAGGCCGGACATAGGCGCTATTTCAGCCTTGAAATAAACTCCTGTTAAGCAAAATATTTTCTTTAAATACAATAACTTATTCCAAATTTTAAATGCCTCTTATTAAGCGCCAAAAGCATGGCGTGACGCACTGCACAAATTGCCTGTGAAGTACTTCACAATCGGATATTTAGCGCAGATCTGTCATGGTTAACTGTTATGTATAAATTTCAATTAAACTGGATCTGTTACTGTTGCGCTTGCTGCCTATAATCCCCTCCATTAGTTAACACGGCTGCCGGGTTTATGCCCAGGTCAGCTAATTACAGGAGCAACACCATGAGCACTTTAAAAGCGAAAAACTTCCATTTGATCGAAGACATGGACATCGCCGTACTGACCTTCGCAGCAATTGAACGCGTCGAAGGATTCGCGGTTAAAGTCAAAGATGTCGTAAGAACCTGGATCCGTCGTTCGAACGACCGCCGTCTACTGGCGATGATGAACGGGCGCATGCTGGACGACATCGGCCTGTCAAATCACGAAGTTCGCTCTGAAGTAGAAAAATACTTCTGGCAACAGTAAAAAAGTCAAACCGGTGTGAGTCATTCGATTCACACCGGTTTCTTTTATTCCATCCCCGCTAATTCATTCCGCCACGACTACTAATATCGGTGGGCTCTCCGCCGTAACCGTTAGCCATATAAATCCCGGGCAAATTAGCCCGGACCCATTATCCTTTACCACGACTCGGCTATGGTTATCCCGCGACAACCGCTGTCACCCCGAGCATTCGCTGTCACCCCGAGCATTCGCTGTCACCCCGAGCACTCGCTGTCACCCCGAGCACTCGTTGTCACCCCGAGCACTCGTTGTCACCCCGAGCACTCGTTGTCACCCCGAGCATTCGCTGTCACCCCGAGCATTCGCTGTCACCCCGAGCATTCGCTGTCACCCCGAGCATTCGCTGTCACCCCGAGCATTCGCTGTCACCCCGCGCACTCGTTGTCACCCCGCGACTTGATCGCGGGGTCCAGAGCTAACCGGGACGCTTTTGTTTAAAGGTGTACAACAAACGAAACCTGGAGCGCAGGTACTACCCTGACCCAGTATGGATCAAGAATTACTGCTTCAGGCGGTAGCCGGTTTTGAACATCCACCACACCAGCGCCAGGCAGACCAGCAGGAACAGGCTGATCATGGCAAGGCTGATGCCGACGCTGACATCGGCCACTTCGAAGAAACTCCAGCGGAAGCCGCTAATCAGGTAAAGCACCGGATTGAACAACGTCACCGTCTGCCACGCCGGCGGCAGCATACTGACCGAGTAAAAACTGCCGCCCAGAAACACCAGCGGCGTGATCACCAGCATCGGAATCAACTGCAGTTTCTCGAAGTTCGTCGCCCACAGCCCGATAATAAATCCGAACAGGGCGAAGGAAATGCAGGTCAGCACCAGAAACAGCACCATGATGAACGGGTGCGCGATATTCAGGTCGACGAACAGGTTGGCGGTGATCAGGATGATTATGCCGAGGATTAACGATTTCGAGGCAGCGGCACCCACATAACCAATCACGATTTCGAAAAACGAGACCGGCGCCGACATCACTTCGTAGATAGTGCCGGTAAACTTGGGAAAGAAGATACCAAACGAGGCATTGGCTATGCTCTGTGTCAGCAGCGACAGCATAACCAGCCCCGGCACGATGAACACGGCGTATGGAACCCCCTCGACCTCCTGGATGCGCGAACCGATGGCGGCACCGAAGACGACAAAATACAGCGAGGTCGAAATCACCGGCGAGGCGATGGTCTGCAGCAGCGTATTCCAGGCACGCAACATTTCGTACTTGTAGATAACCTTGATCGCCTGAAAATTAATCATCTTGCATTAACCAGCCGTACAAAAATTTCTTCCAGCGAGCTCTGGCTCGTTTTCAAATCCTTCAACGACAGGCCAACGTCGTTTAGTGTCTGCAGCAGCGATGTGATGCCGGTTCTTTCCAGATCGGTGTCATAGGCATAGATCAAGCAGCTGCCGTCCGCCGAGGATTCCAGGTTGTAGGCCGCCAACGCTGCCGGCAGTTCATCAATCGATTCCTTCAATTCAATCTGCAGGGTTTTCTTGCCCAGCTTCTGCATCAGGCACTGCTTGTCGTCGACCAGCAGCAATTCGCCCTGGTTGATAATGCCAACGCGATCGGCAATCTCTTCAGCCTCTTCGATGTAGTGCGTCGTCAAAATAATCGTGACGCCGGACTCATTCATCCGGCGCACGAGTCGCCACATGTCCTGGCGCAACTCGACATCGACACCCGCGGTAGGTTCGTCCAGAAACAGGATGCGCGGCTCGTGCGACAACGCCTTGGCGATCAGGACACGCCGTTTCATACCGCCGGAAAGCGTACGCAATTCGTTGTCGCGCTTGTCCCACAAAGACAAGTCCTTGAGCAACTGTTCAAGATAGGCTGGATCCGGCTTCTTGCCGAACAGACCACGGCTGAAATTCACCGTATTCCAGACCGTGTCGAATGCGCCCAGGGTCAACTCCTGCGGCACCAGTCCTATCAGGTTGCGGGTAAGCCGGTAGTCGCTGATGATGTCGTGTCCGGCGACGCTAACCGATCCTGCACTGGCGGAGACGATGCCGCAGATAATCGAAATCAGGGTCGTTTTTCCAGCGCCATTGGGGCCCAGCAGCGCCAGGATTTCGCCCTCGCGGATATCGAGATCGATGGATTTGAGCGCCTGGTGGCCGCTGTCGTAAACTTTCGACAACGACTTGATACTGACTATGGGTTGCATCGCGCGATTCTACTATTAGATCATGGGATTGAATACGGCTATATGACGAACTGCGATCATCGAGTTTCAACTTCTATTGCTTCGGTTATACTCAAATGCTCGCAAGTTCCGGATTAAGGCAATGACAGTTTTCAGGTTTCACTCCGAGCCGATGCAGGATCAATGGTGCGATGCTTACGGCCATCTCAACGAAGCTTACTACCTGCTGCCGTTTACCAACACGACCTGGATCATGCAGGATCACTTCGGCATCGGCACCGATTACTTCGACGACACCGGTTGCGCGATCTACACGGTCGAGACGCACCTGCGCTACCTCAACGATGTGCGCATGCCGGCGACCATGGATATCGAAACCCTGATGCTCGGCTCGGACGCGAAAAAAATCTGGTTTGCGCACCAGATGCTGGTCGACGACAAGATCTGCGCCACCGCGGAATTCATGACCCTGCATTATAATACGCGCGCGGGCCGCACCATGGAAATGCCGGTAGCGGTGCAGCAGGCCCTGCAGGCCGCCGAAGTCGCCGAGCTGCCCGACTGGGCGGGACGTCAAATCAGCCTGCTCAAGAAGTAGCAGGCCGCAGCGGTACGTTCAGGAAAACCCCGAACTCCCGGGCGACATTACAGCTCACCCGCGCATGCACCCGCCCCTGGCGATCCCTGAAGGATTGCTCCCGGGTAGCCGGGAACACGCCCTCGTGCCAGATCCCGGGATGGATATACAGGCCGCGGCTGCCGTCGCACCAGAGCGCGACGATATCGTCGAGCTCGAGATCGTCGCCCGGCAGGGCGACCGGCACCACGAAAGCTTGTCGATCGAGCGGATAAAAAAGCTGCCCGCCGTCCGGGTGATAATTTAAATGCCACAGCAGCACGCGTTGCGGATTGTTCATCGTGAGGTTCGCATCGGCACTGCCAGGGTTGGTCGACCAGCCAAGTATGTAATGCCCCTTGACCGCATCGTTACTGCCATACAAAACCTCGCCCTGCCAGGCGCTGTGAAAAATACCTTCGACCACCCCGCCCTCGTCGCCGGTGCCGGCATCGACCGGACGCCAGCCCTGCGCCGGCCATTGCACAATTTCGATATCGAAGGCTTCCGGGTCGTCCACCAGGCAGCCATAATCCCCGACCGTTTCGTCACCGGCGACAAGCAGCGGAACATCATGCCAGGGCAAGCGCTCTGGTACATCGGGAGACAGGTAATCGACAGGTTGCTGCACTAAAAGTTTTCCACCCAGGGTCGCAAATCGATTTCATGCGACCAAGCACTGCGGTGCTGGTTCAACACCGCCATATAGGTTTGCGCAATCGCGTCGGGTTCGAGCTGGGCATCGTTACTATTGCTGCTGGCCGCGTCGCTACCCAGGTCGCGCCCGGGTGCAGCAATGCCGCCATCGATAATGAAATGCGCAACGTGGATGTTTTCAGGCCCGAGTTCGCGCGCCAGGCTCTGCGCCAGACCGCGCAGGGCGAACTTGCCCATTGCGAACGGCGCAAAATTCGGAAAACCCTTGATACTCGCGGTCGCACCGGTAAAAAACAGCGCCCCGCCGCCAAGCTGTTGCATACCAATCGCCGCCTGCTGCGCCACCAGGAAGGCGCCATAGGCGGTTTGCATCAGCGAGTCCAGCACCAGCTCGGGATCAAGATTGGTAATCGAGCCGGCGGTATAAGCGCTGGGATTATATAAAACGACTTCGGCGATACCCAGCGCCTGCCGCATCGATTCGAAAAGCGCCTTGACCGAATCAACCGAGGATGCATCACAGCTGATGGCGTGGGCATCGATTTCGGCGCACAGGGCTTCGAGCTTGTTTATATCGCGAGCGGCCAGCACGACCTTGTAACCTGCAGCAGCCAGCGCGCGCGCAAAGGCGGCGCTGTTGCCACTGCCTGCACCAACAACCAGGGCAATTTTCGACATGTCATCCTCCGCGGAGCTGTGAATATCAGAGCGTCATTAAAACGCCCGGAAGATGAATTGTATAGCGGAAATTAAAACAGGGTCTTTTTGAGGAAATTGATGGAAATCAACAAGCCCAATATCAGAAACCAGGTGGTCGGGGCCATCGTTTGCCACAACTCGTTCGCCATCGAGATCAGAAGGTCCATAGTTACCTCGCATTTCTCTAAACTAGATTAATAATACGGTGCAACTATATGTTATATAACAATAATGTCAAATTTAATTATCGACGTATTTGTTCTTTTCAAATGTCACGGAGCGATTTCGCGAGCGCACATGAGGTGATTAAGTCATTTTTGACACTGGTTTCGGTACCTTTGCCAGATCAGGCTGACCGCTTCGGTCAGTTCGGGGTCACCCGCCGCAACGCGTTGATCCATCAACGCGGGGCTAATCCATAAACCGTCGTCAATCTCCTCCGGGTGCAGCACCATCGGACCGTCGAAGCCGTAGCGATAGACCATGCAGTGTTCATTGCCGGTGAGTACCGAAGCTGGCAACTTGAAGAGCTCCTCGAAATCCTCCAGCGCATCTATGCCGAGCTCTTCACCGATTTCTCGGCGCGCGCATTCAAGATAATCTTCACCGCTGTCGACATGCCCGGCTGCGGAAGAGTCCCATTTACCCGGCTGTTCATCCTTGCTCAGCGAGCGCTTTTGCAAAAACAGCTCACCCTTGCGGTTGAACACCAGGATATGAACCGCTCGGTGCATCAATCCCCGGGCGTGAATTTCGCCGCGGGTCTTAACCGCGACGATACCGTCGTTTTCATCGACGACGTCGAGTAATTCATGACTGACAGACACAGCTTTCCCGAATTGAATGGAGTAGCGCGAAGTCTAACCTCATTGAGCGGAAAATCGAATTGCCTTTGCATAATCAATGATGAATCATTTACCGAATGACTGGATTGCGATAACCATGCCGGCATCGGCAACTCGCTTCGAGGTTGTGATGCACGGCTGAACCGCGTTTGGCCCCGCCGGTTGCAGACGTCATATTCGCAGCTGTCATGTCAACCTCGACGAATTTTACTCGCGCCCGCGAATCATCTATCGTGAGCGCAAGGATCCACGTTGCTGGATAACCTTCAGAAAAAACTGAGCAGGAGTCACTCATCGAACCGGAACTGTTTGTTTCGTTTGTCATATTCGGCGTCATCGCGGCGATTACCCCCGGACCCAACAACGTCATGCTGACTACCACCGGCCTGAACTTTGGCGTGCGCCGCGGCCTGCCGCACCTGCTCGGCATCTGTATCGGCTTCCCGGTGATGCTGGCGCTGATCGGGCTCGGTTTCGGCACCCTGTTCGAGCTCTACCCGGTCCTGCACGAGGCCATCAAGATCGTCGGTATCGTCTACCTGCTGTACCTGGCCTGGAAAATTGCCAGCGCGCGCGGCGGCATCGGTCATATCAGCCAGGAAAAACCGATTAACTTCTGGCAGTCGGCCGCATTTCAGTGGGTCAATCCCAAGGCCTGGATCATGGGCAGCAGCGCGCTCGCCGCCTATACCTCGCTGGACGACAACTTCTTCATCCAGGTGGCGATCATCTGCGTCACCTTCATGATAATCACCTTTCCCTGCGCCGGGGTCTGGCTGGTGTTCGGCGCTGGCCTGCAACGCTTCCTGCGCGACCCCAGGCATCTCAGGCTGTTCAACATCGTCATGGCCTTGCTGCTGCTGGCCTCTATCCTGCCCGTCGTCTGGGAGATGCTGCTGTAGTTGACGTTATCCGCGCAGGCAAGGATTTCGCAAATCAATTTTCAAATCAGGACATGCAACGCCTCGAGCCCTTGTCATGTTTCGGCTTGGCGCGGAAGGAAAAATCCTACGGTGAATTCAACGCCTCCTGTTCCAGCGACAGGTAAACACCATAGGCATTGCGTCGATTGGCCTCGAGAAACGCGGGATACTCGATAAAATCACCCCAGTCGGTCGCCGCGTAAGCCTCGTCGAACGGAATCCAGTCTGCAACCGCCTGCTGCATCGAAGCGCGCACGTAGGCCAGGTAGTCTTTGGTCAGTGATACCATCTGCCGCGGATTCTCGGCTGCCTTACCGTGCCCCGGAACGATAAAGCCAACGTCGGTTTTCTCCATTTCGTTCAATACGTCAAGCCATTCAGCTGAACTCGAGGATCCGAGGAATGGGATTCTGTCCTGGAATATGATATCGCCCGAAAACAACACGGCATCGTTCTCTACAAACAAGACAAGATCCCCTTCGGAATGGGCGCTACCCAGGTCGACGACGCGAATACTGACACCACCGAGGGTAAAGCGCTCTTCACCCTGCAGGTAGCGGTCGGGGTGCACAACCTGCGTTTTGCTATCGACCCAGGGACTCAGGCTCAGCCTGCGCTCGGCCAGCCGCTGTTGCGCCACCTCTCCCTCGAGATAGCGCTTGGCGCCATCCGAGGCGATAATTTCCGCACCGCTAGCGCTGAAGGCCTGATTGCCATACATGTGATCGGCGTGGTAGTGGCTGATGTAAATCCGCTTGATGGGCGCATCGGTAACCGAGCGTATCGCGGCCAGCAGTTTAGCCCCAAGCGCCGGTGTGCCGAGCGTGTCAAACACAACTACACCCGCAGCAGTGGCGACAAAGGCGGCGTTGGAGATAAATCCGTAATTATCGGTTGCCACCCCGGTGCCGCCAGGAACATACCAGGCGTGCTGCGATACCTGCACTGGGGTCATGTTTACCGGTAGTGGTAAATCCTCCGTGGCAACGACAATGCAACTGATCGACAACAGAACGACAGCACCCGCTAAGCGCAATAAACCGGCCATTATTGCTGGGCTTGTGTATTGGCGGCGATGAAGTTTTCGACGATTTCGACTTCGACCGCGCCGGCCTGTTTAGCCATTAACTCGCCATCGGGTGCAAAAATCAGAAAACTCGGGGTCCCAACCCAGCGGCTACCGGTAGTGAGCTGGTAATATCCGGCTACGACCTCGGGCTCACCGATCAGGTTGTCGAACTCGAGTTCATGGCGCCGCATAAAATCAAGCGCCTGCTGTTTTCCCTGTTCACCATCGAGCGTAATGCCAAGCACCAGCGCGTCGTCGCCGACATGTTGCCGATGGAAGCGCTGATAGTCGCCGACTTCGCGTTCGCAGACCTGGCAGTCATGCGCCCATATCATGACGATCATCCATTTTCCGGGCTGGCGGTAATCGTCGATGGTGTCGAAAGCGTCGGACTTCAGATTTTGAAACAGGGGCGACTCGGCGTGTACCGCGGTCGCAGCGCAGCACAGCAGAAATACGGCAATGACAGTTCGCGGGACGACCCTGGCTCGGTTCAGGTAAGAAAACATAAAGCCTCGAACTCCGGACTGGTTAAATAAAACTGCCGGCAAGGCGTTTTGCGCGACTTGCCGGCAGTCAGTTTATTGCAAACCAATCAGTTGTTCGATTATGGCTTGATGTAGGCGTAGCCCATGGCCTGCAGCTTGGCAACCTCGGCCACGCCACTGGGTACGATGTCTTCTTTACTGACATCGTAGAGATCGGTTTCGACATCTACCTTGCGGCCCCTGACCGTGTTGGCACAGACATGAAAGTCAACGCCCTGTCCCTTCAGATCGGTGACTTTTGCCGTCATCTTGTCATCCGCATTCGCATGTTTGAACTTCTTCAACTTGTCCAGCGAATCGGGCTCCAGCAACAATGCCAGACCGTTACCGTGTAATACCACCTTGAGATCGAGATTCTCGGCGCCCACCGCGTTGATATGGTTCTGAATATTACGCAGGGCACCGGCCTGCATTTTGGGATTATCGTAATTGATGTGGTAAACCACTTTTTGCTTGCCATAATATTCACCGGCGCTTACCTGCCCGGCGACCAGGAAGCTGGACACGAGCAAAGTTGTTATCACTAGTTTCGTAATCGTTTTCATATTTCCTCCTCAACAATACATAGAACACTGCTGAAGCTTATTGCAGTCCGGCGGGAAATATAATCAGGGAATACCCCTATAGCGGCGCCCTCAGATTTTATCCTTTAATATCAGACAGATACGCACTAACTCGGAAAGCGATCTGGCCGCGGTCTTCTCCATTACCCGGGAGCGATGAATTTCCACGGTCTTTTCGGAAATCCCGAGCTGCGCCGCCACGGCCTTGTTAGTATTGCCTTCCACCACCAGGCACATGACTTCTCGCTCACGCTCGGTAAGATTTTCCAGTGCACTAGCCACCCTGGTTTTCTCACTCTCGGCATCACTGATTTCACGACCCAGCTCGAGCGCGGTTTTAACACAGGTCAGCAATTCCTCGTCGGCATAAGGCTTTTCCAGGAAATCGTAGGCTCCCTGTTTCATTGTCCTGATCGCCACCGGGACATCGGCATGGCCGGTCAACACGATAACCGGCATCAGGTTATGCCTGGCATTGAGTTCGTCCTGAAGCTGCAGCCCACTTTTACCGGGCATGCGAATATCGACCATTATGCAGCCGCTGCAGTCACTGCTCCAGTAATCGAGAAAAGCCTGGGCCGAGGCGAAAGCCTGTGACGCGATACCCTCGGTGCCGAGCAACCAGCACAGGGATTCGCGCGCGGACGGGTCGTCATCGACCACGTAGACCACCTCGGTTTGATCTTCTGCTCTCATGTTATCGGTAGCGTGAAGCGAAAGGTCGGACGCTGAGCCTCGTCGACCAGGTATTCGATCGTGCCGCCATGCGCTTCGACGATCGAGCGACTGATCGACAACCCCATACCCATGCCCTCGGACTTGGTGGTAAAAAACGGATCGAACAGATGCTCTATTACTTCCGCAGGCAATCCCTCGCCATTATCGCTCACCGCCACGGCCACGGCCCCCGAACCGGTGCTGACGACATCGATCCCGATTTCCTTTGCTGGCCGATCGACGGCCCCGACGGCGTCGACGGCGTTGGCCAGCAAGTTGACGACGACCTGCTCGATCTGCACCCGGTCAGCGACAATATCGATAACATCGTTGTCACAGTTAAGCCTGACGTCGATGCCGTACTGAACCAGGCGAGGGTGCAGCAGCTCAACCGCGGAATCGATGCAGTTGCGCAGATTAAAGTGCTCTAGTTTGTGCTCCCCACGTTTGATGAACTCGCGCAGGCCCTTAATGATACCGGCGGCACGTCGCGCATCGTTACCGATGTTGACGATGGCCTCGTGCAGCTCCGCGTCGGCATCGTCATTGCCTCGCTTTTGCAGCAAGCGCAGGCTACCGCTGCTGTAGTTCAGTATCGCGGTCAGCGGCTGGTTGAGTTCATGCGCGATCCCGGTAGCCATCTCGCCCATGGTGTTGAAGCGGGAGATATGTGCCAGCTGTGCCTGGTTTTCCTGCGCCAACCGATTGATCTCGGCCAGCTCTGCCGTGCGTTCCGCTACCCTTACTTCGAGTTCGTCCTTATGTTTTGCCAGCAGTTCCTGGGCCTGCCTGCGCTGGTTGGCTTCATCGCGGAACTTCAGTTCGGATTGCGAAATGCGCCGATTGGCGCGGCCGATCAGAACCAGCATCAACATTAAAAGTAACATCATCGCCAGACTGAAAATAATCCAGCCCTTGTATTCTCGCCAGACCGAGACAAGACTCGGCTTGCCCAGGTATGCATAGGGGGCGATTTCGAGTTGGCGAAACAGTTCGTGCACCGGACCGTAATCCAGCGGAATCGTCCAGCCCGCGGCGAAGGCGCTGACAGTCGCAGCGCTATCCGGTTCTAACTGCAGCAGCGCGATGGCGACGCGCTGGGCGAGTTTTTCTGGCGTTTTACGCGCCTTGGCGAACGGCCACTCGGGATAAAGCCGGGTACTGTGCAGAAAAGGG
Organism: uncultured Gammaproteobacteria bacterium; assembly: GCA_963768295.1. Classification (GTDB taxonomy): domain Bacteria; phylum Pseudomonadota; class Gammaproteobacteria. Next base: position 57,059 of record CAVYHN010000047.1, read on the forward strand.
AAATTACCACTCTCCCTCGCATCGAGCACCTTAATAGCATCGATATCGATCAGTCCCTCGGCGGCCATGCGCTCCAGCGTACCGCTACGCACGGTGCCGGCGTCGACCCTGCCTTCGATCACCGAGTAGACGATATCGTCCTGTGGAAAGCCGATAAACCTGAGACGCTCGAGATCCGTAAAGGGGTCGACCCGATTTTCGATCATTTCGCGCCAGGCCATCTGGAATCCGCCGAATGCGCCCTTGCTGACCGCCATCATGCTATGCCCCGCCATATCCGCAATTCGATTCAGCTCGGGATGATCGCCACGGGTGAATATGACCGCACCGAACTGGGTGAATTCCTGGCCCAGGTGGCGCACCTTGAGGGTGGCCAGCCGCGATATGCCGAAGGCGTCCTCCAGCACTACATAATTCCCGGTATTGGTCAGCACAAAATCGAGCATGTCCTGCTCGACCTGGGAGCGCATGCCTTCGAGGCTCAATGGAACTATGGTGAACCGATACTCGGCCAGGCTCGAGGTCAGGTAATCGGCAGTCGCTGACCAGCGCTCTATCGCATCCTGCTCGCCGCGAAACGCGAGCACACCGATCGTCAGCTCCGTCCGCGCGAGCACCGTGCCCGCACAGAAGCCCAGCAGCAAACTCGCTAATCCCAGTAGCGGAATTAATCGACGCCGTTTAGTCTCCCTGTTCATCGATTCGCAGAATTCATTCGAGCGGCCGTTAGCGGATAAAGCTGCTTAAATTATCTCCTGGTCCGACTCGGGATTGCAGTCGGCCAGGATGGTATGACTCTTGTAATCAAATTCGGTAAATTCGCCCACGTGTGCCTCCAGGCTGATACAGGTAGGCCTATAAGATACCTCCATGGCTCAGGGAATGGCAATCCGCGTCACTAAAAAAAGGGCGGAGGATATTCTGTTAGAGAATATCCTCCGCCCCCTTGCCGGGCCTGTATTTAGAATCTGGCGAACTGGCGCAACAGTGCGTTGAACAGGTTACCCCGGGAATCCGGCTTGTTGGCGGCACGGCGCATTTCGCCCAGATCGTTTTCATCGTGCCTGGAAGGACTGTAGAGCGGATCGCTGATCAGGCTTTCCAGGCCCTGGGCAAACATGACGGCGGGATTATTGGTGTGAATGTTGTTTTTGATTTTTCTCATTTCAGGTGCCTCGTTGCGGGTTTGTGGTTTCGACGCTTATCATTCTCGCCACGCCCCGTTAATTCCCTTGCCGAATCGCGTTAAAAGGCACAAAATAATCATTAAAAAATCATTAAATTTTATAACTATCTGATTTACAAGCTATTTTAATCGAATAGTTTTCTGAAATTCGATTCCGGGGAAGCCAGATGTCGAAGTTGGAGCTCATATTACTGGGCCAGTTCGAATGTTTGCTGCCGTCAGGCACGCGAATTTCGCTGTCGATGCGCAAGGCCGAAGTCCTGTTGGCTTATCTCGCCTTAACCCCCGGATTACGTCATCCGCGCAAACGCCTGATCAACCTGCTGTGGAGCGACCGCGGCGAGGAACAGGCGCGCAACTCGCTGCGGCAGTGCCTGAGCGCGATCAAAAAGTCGCTCGGCGAAGTGGCCGACCTGGTGCTGCTGGTCGATCGCAGCACGGTCAGCCTGGTAGCGGAATTGATCGACATCGACGTGCACGAGTTCGAACGCCTCGCCGCCGAGGGCGATTTTGAATCGTTGACCACCGCGGCCGACTTGTACCAGGGGGAATTTCTCGAAGGCATCTCGATTCGTGACGCGTCATGCCAGGAGTGGCTCGACAGCGAACGCAGCCGCTTCAAGCGCCAGTTCATCGAGATTCTGTTGAACCTCGCCGAAACCCAGCTGGTCAGCCACGATTTCAACCATGCGATCAAATCCGCCGAACGCCTGGTCAAACAAGACCCGCTCGGCGAAACCGGCTGGCGACTGCTGATGCGCGCCTACTTCGACAGCGGCGACCGCAGCCACGCGCTGCAGGCCTTCAAGCGCTGCCAGCAGGCTTTGCGTGACGAACTGGACGTCGATCCCGAAACCGCAACCATCGAGCTACGTGATCAGATCGCGGGCGGAAAAGCCAATCCGGAACCCGCGCCAGCTCCCATTGCCAGCAAACCACCTGTCGCTTCAACCGTATCGACCGATCACAGTATCGCGGTACTGCCATTCGATAACCTGTCCGGCGATCCCGAACAGGAGTATTTCAGCGACGGCATTACCGCGAGCGTTATTCTCGGTCTAGGCTTGTTCAAGGGACTTACCGTCAAGTCGCAAAACTCAAGTTTCGCTTACAAGAATAGAGGCGAGTCTTCCGAGCAAATCGCCGATGCATTAAGTGTGAGTTACCTCGTGGAAGGCAGTATTCGAAAATCGGCGCACAAGGTTCGCATCTCGGTGCAGTTGATCGAATCCGCGAGCGGCAATCAGATCTGGGGTAAGCAGTACGATGCCGAGCTCGAAGATATCCTGGAACTAGAGCAGGAATTAAGCCGTTCCATAGCGGCCACGATAAGCGGTCGCATCGGCCATACGCTGCAGCAATCCGCGGCACGCAAACCCGCCAAAGATCTACAAAGTTACGACTATTTAATGCGCGGGCTTTATCACCTGGGCAAGTTCTCCGCAAACGATCTCGAAATCGCAACAGAAGAGTTCGGCAAATGCCTCGAGATCGATCCCGAGAATGCAACCGCACATTTCAACCTGGGCATGGTTCATTATGTCGAAATCCTGGAAGGCTGGACCAGGGATCGGCAGAAGTCAGAAAAATTGGCAGCCCGGCATCTCGAAACCGCTTTGCAGCTGGAGCCGGATAATGCACTCGCGCATGCCTACATGGCAGACTACCTAAACTCGATCGGTGAGTTTGGTCAGAGTGAATTTCATGCCGACAAGGCAATTGAATTGAACCCGACCGCAGCGGAAGGGTATTTCGCCAAGGCCGATCTGCTGAGATTTACCCGCAGGATCGAACAGGCGATCCCCTATGCCGATAAATCCCTGCAACTCGACCCGCACAGTGTCGGCGCGGGCTGGGCAGCAGGCGGGGTATATCAGGCCGCCGGTCAATATGACAAGGCGATCAAAACCTTTCGTTCAATATCACATCCGCCGGCCAGCATTCATGCCCAGGTCGCGGCCTGTTTTATCGGCCTGGAGTCACCTGAAGAAGCACGCAAGGAAATGAAACGTTACCAGCAGCTGGCGCGACAGCAAATGTCGGATTATCCAGAAAGTGAGGAAGCGTGGCGTTTACTCTGGCGTGATTACTCCAGCATGCAGTACGACGAGGATTTCGATGACCTGTTCGATCTATTGAAACAAGCTGGTTTGTGCGAAGATCTGGTCTAGGCGCCGTGCACCGGGCCCATCGGCTCGAGACGAGCGCCGTGACGCAGATTTTCATACTTCATATCGGTCAGGCGACAGTAATTAGCGCCCGGCGATATCACCACCAGCGTTTCCGCTGCGATCGGGTCAAAGTCGGCGCGGAAATGCACCGTGCTCTTGACCGCTACAATTTTCTGCTCGGTGGGCTCGATACCGAGATGGCGGATCATCGCCAGGTCGAGGCATTGCGCGCGCGCGCTACCGACGACCACGCGCACTTCGGAAGCGTCGTCGATGACGCGTAACAGCGCCATCTTGCCAAGCGCGGCATGCGAGTTCAGGTTCATCGCTCCGGTGAAAACGAAATGGCCATCGCCGAGTGCCTCCACTTCAAACTTGCCGGCAAAGGGTTCAACGCCAGGGAAACCGGACTTCGCGCCGAGCTCGATATCCAGTACCGCACCCACGCCTTGCGCATGCGCCATGTCGGCCACCTCGGGATCGTACAGGATTGCCAACACTGCCCGCCGCGCGCCATTACGCACCAGCGCTTCGAGCAGGCCGGTGGTATCGGAGGTGCCACCTGCGCCCGGGTTATCCTGCGCGTCAGCCAACACCACGGGTTTGTCGCTTTTATTGGCTATGGCCCGGGTGACCGCCGCGTCGGCGGACAGTGTTGCAAAGGTAAAATCCGCCTCGGCATCCAGCACCTGCTGATAAAGCGCACCAGCTGCCGCCTCGACCGTTTCCGGGTCCACGCCGTAAGCGACCACCGCGGCACCGCATTCGGCTATATCGGCCGGCGGAAACCCGGTCGCGAAATCGATATTGTTCAAGCCCGGCGTCTGACTGATGGCATCGAGCGGCGCATATATCGAACGGCAGGGTTCAAACTCGGTGCATTGCGATGTCAGGGGGAACAGGAACGGAATCTTGCGCATCGCCTTATGCAATGTAAAACCCGCGAGTAAAGGTTCGAGCAGCTCGTAGGCACGGGCACCGGTTGCAGCCATATCGAGGTGCGGATAGGTTCGATAGATCGTCATCGCATCACAATGTTCGACCATTCCCACAGTGACGTTGGCATGCAGGTCGAGGCTGATGACGACCGGAGTCGCGGGACCGACGATTTCACGCACGCGGCGCAGCAGTTCGCCTTCCCCGTCCTGGTAATGCTCGGTCACCATGGCGCCGTGCAGATCGAGGTAAACCGCTTCCAGCGCGGGGCCTTCGCGCAACCGGGTGCAGATCAGGTCGGCGACGCGTTCGAAGGCGTCGCGCGTGACGTAACTGCTCGGTTCGGCTGCACACCAGCACAGCGAGTGCAAATCATGCCCGGCCTGCCGTGCCGCATCGATAAAGCCGGTCAATGGGATATTGAGGCCGGCCATGGTCTCGATCAGCGGCTCACCGAGGGTGAGTCCCGGCCAGCTGTCGGCACGCTCGAAATTCTCAAATGGCGCCACGTGCGGCGCAAAGGTATTGGTTTCGTGCTGGAAACCACCCACCGCAATCGTTTTAGAAGCAGACATGAAAAACCCTGTAACCGTAATCCGCTTACAGGGTAATCATTTGGGACTAAATTGAAACCCTAGGCGGCGATCGAGGTACTCATCCAGGATTCCAGCTCTTCAGTACCACCGATCAGTTCGCCGTTGACAAAGATCTGCGGCACGGTCGCTTTACCGGAGACGGCGCGAATCGTCGACTCGGCAAAATCACGGTTCAACACCAGCTCGTCGAACTCGATCCCGGCATCGCGCAACAGACCCTTGGCGCGCACGCAAAACGGGCAACCCTCGCGGCTGAATACGGTCACGTCGAGCGGCGGCTCGGCTTCGGGCGCAACGTAATGCAGCATCGTATCGGCGTCGGAAACCTCGAACGGGTCGCCCGGGAGGTCGGGTTCGATAAACATTTTTTCGATGATGCCGTCACGCACCAGCATCGAGTAACGCCACGAACGGTCACCAAATCCAAGGTTATGTTTCGCCACCAGCATGTCCATACCGCGGCTGAATTCGCCGTTGCCGTCGGGGATGAAACGGATACGGTCGGCGTGCTGCTCGTGCTGCCACTGGTTCATGACGAAGGCATCGTTGACCGAAATGCAGACGACTTCATCGACACCCTGCTGCTTCAGCGCCGGCGTCAGCTGGTTGTATCTCGGCACGTGCGAGGAAGAACAGGTCGGGGTAAACGCACCCGGCAGGGAGAACACGACCACGGTTTTGCCCTTGAAAATTTCGTTAGTGCTGACATCCAGCCACTCGTGCTGCTGGCGAGTCTTGAACACGACCTGCGGGACCGCCTGGCCTTCGTGATTCTGTAACATGATTTGCTCCTTGATAAGTTTGATGAATCTCAATGGTGGGCATTGTGCGCAGAACCAATTGATTTGTATATTTGATTGTTTTTATTTATTTAATAGCCATTAACTAATATTAGTCATCCAATGCTGCGCCAGACCCGGCGCATTAATCGCAACCCGCGATTGAAATTCGAACCTATTCCGCAGCCGCCATTTCCCGGATTCGCCTGCGATCTCTGATCAGGTAGAGCGAAGCAATCAGCAACAACGCGCTGACCCACATCAGCGGACTGGGACGTTCGGCGAAAATCACCATGCCCCAGATCACACCGCTGACGACCATGACGTAATTGGCATGCGAACAATAGATAGGCCCCTTGAGTCGGATCAATTCGAAGTAAATAAAGATGTCGATCAGCGAAATGAGCGCCATGAAGACGATTACGCTATGCCCTTCATTCCAGGACTGAACATCCTGCCACTGCCAGTGAAACATGGAAACGGCGAGCAGCAGCAGGCTCGCAACAATCGCCTCGCCGCAGGCAACCTGGTAAGAATCGGAACCCGCTGGCCAGCAACGCGCGGTGAAGTTGTGGTGGATCGCATAACACGCCGGCACCACCATCGCCAGCAGGAGCCAACGCCAGGCGACGACCGCGCTGCTGTGCGCATCGGGCAATAGAATCGCGAACACGGCAAAAGCGCCGAGCAGGATACCCCCCACCCTGGGCAGATTGATGCGGTCGGTTTTCATCATCCAGGCAATCAACAGCGTCGCCAGGGGCGCCATGCTGACGATCAGGGTCAACACCCCGGCCGGCATGTGCCCAATCACCAGCAGCTCGATAATCATCGGCAGCAGGTAGCCGGTCAACGCGCAGACCAGATAAAAAATACTGTGTTTTAAGGTAAACACCGGTTTGCGCCGGCGCAGCAACGCAATAACGCTCATGCCGACCCCGACCCCGACGGTGGTCAGCGTCAGTATCCCGATGTAGGAAATGCCGGACAACAGCGCGACCTTCAGCAGTGAGAAATACAGCCCCCAGCTGGCGCCGAGGAACACCAGGTAGGCAATTGGACGTAATCCCAGGGTTGAGTTCATTGATATCGAGCGTGAGTTGAAAACTGCGCAAGCCTAACGCAGTCCCTGCCTGCTGGGTATGAAAAATCCGTTTCGAAAATGGAGACAAGGCATGCATTACGGATTGTAGTGTCGGGAGCAATACTAACGCGAACCAGTAGAGTGACA
>CAVYHN010000048.1:0-116894 GCA_963768295.1 uncultured Gammaproteobacteria bacterium
CCGGAACTTGCGAGTTTTTCACGCACTGACCTGCAACACTGGCGTATCAACAGTTTTACCGCGCTGACCCGCGGCATCCACCAGCCGACCAATACCGGCGCGATTTCCAGCCTCGGCGATCCCATCCTGGACTTTCCGGCAGGCAGTCACATCGGCCTGCTGCTTCATTCGCTACTCGAAAATCTCGATTTCCAGCAAAGTATCGAATCCCAGTTCGAAACGCTATTGCCCCGCTTCGTACCCGGCGCCGGCCTGCCCGAGGAACATGTGCCAACACTGCTGAAGTGGCTTGATAATATCCTGAAAACCCCGCTCGACGGGAAAGCGTTAAGCCTGGATCAACTGCCAAACGGCAGCCGGTTAAACGAGCTCGAATTCGATTTCGCACTGGATCATCTCGATATCTCAGCACTGAACCGCTTCATGCAATCCCTGGCCCCGCGGCCGTTGCTGGATGTGAGCAGCCCCGAATTCGGCGGCCTGATAACCGGGGTAATCGACCTGGTGTTCGAATACCAGGGGCGCTATTACCTCGCCGATTACAAAAGCAATTTTCTTGGCGCCAGCCTCGAAGACTATCAACCGTCGGAATTGCAGCAGGCAATGCTGGATCGTCGTTACGACCTGCAATCGCTGCTATATTCCGTGGCGTTACACCGCTATCTTGGCCAGCGCCTGCCCGATTACGATTACGGGCGACACTTCGGCGGCAGTTACTACCTGTTTCTACGCGCCATGCGGCCGCAGCAGGGAAATCGCTACGGCATTCACTTCGAATGTCCGGATCACGCGGTCATCGAGGCCTTCGACCGCTTGCTCGAGTTCAGCCCTGCGCGGGCGGTATTGCAATGACGGCATCGCTATACAACCTTGCGCGACACGGCGATATCAGCTGGCTCAGCTATTATTTCGCGGTGTTTGTCGCCAGCCAGGATCATTCCGCGGTTGACGAGCTACCGGGATTGAGCGCGGCGCTAGTGAGCGAAGCCAATCTCTCGGGTAACGTCTGCATCGAACTTGGTCATTTCTGTGACAAGCCGCTTTTCAGATCGGCTCGGCTTGACGACGAGGAAATGCCTCGCGGCGTTGATATAACTACCTGGCGCGAACGCCTCGACGCCAGCGCCTGCGTGGGCGCTCCGCAACAGCGCGTCCCGCTCACGCTGGATGGCGAACGACTGTATCTCAACCGTTTCTGGTACTACGAGGACTTTGTCGCCACGAAGATAAGCTCGATGCTTGCCGGTGGCAAACATGGAAATCCGATCAGCATACAGCCCCTGGTAGACGCACTGTTCAGCGACGCTGCGCAAGCGGATCCCGATCAGAAAAAAGCCGTGCTGAAGGCCGCGATCCACCCATTCAGCATAATTTCAGGTGGCCCGGGCAGCGGCAAAACCTCGACCGTGGTGCGCATTCTTGCATTGCTACTTACGCTTGACCCCGGCTGTCGAATCGCGCTCGCCGCGCCTACCGGTAAGGCCGCGGCGCGGATGATCGATTCGATCCGCGGGCGCATCGATCAACTCGATGTCGATAACGCCATCAAACAGGCCATACCCGGCGAAGCCAGGACCATGCATCGCCTGTTGCGCTACCGTCACCACGGCTTCGACTACAACGAACAAAACCCGCTTCCCTTCGATTGCGTGGTCATCGACGAGGCGTCGATGATTGACCTGAAGCTGATGTACCATCTGCTGGCAGCCCTGCCCTCCGATACGCGCCTGATCTTACTCGGCGACCGCGATCAACTGGCTTCCGTAGCCGCCGGCAACGTGCTAGGCGATATTACAGGTCACGGCCTGGATAGCGGCGGCGCCCTGGTTACCGAATCAATCGCACTGCTTGGCAGCAACTACCGTTTCGATCGCGGTAGCGCAATCGGCCAGCTCGCACAACAGGTTAACCAGGGCAAAAATGGCCCGGCACTGGATTTACTACGCCAGAACGACCACGGGCTCACCTGGTATGAGAGCAGTCACGAAAATCTCGATGCGGCTGCGCTCGGCTGGCTCAGCGATGCCTTTCAACCGGTTTTCGACAGCGATTCGCCAACGACTGCCCTCGAAGTATTCGAGTCTGTCAGAATTCTGACCTGTACCAACCGCGGATCGTTGGGAGCAGAAGCCATGAACCGATTGATCTCGAGCGAAATGCTGGCGCGTAACAATCTGCCACCGACCGAAACCTTCAGCGGCTTACCCATTATGATTACCCGCAACCGGCACGAACTCGGGCTGTTTAACGGTGATACCGGCATCCTGTGGCAGTTCGAGGCCGGCTTGCGCGCCTGTTTTCGTGATTCCGACGGCGGCATCCGCGAACTGTCATTATATCGCCTGCCTGATTTTATCCCCGCCTGGGCCAGCACCGTGCACAAATCCCAGGGATCGGAATTCGACTCGGTACTGCTGGTAATGCCGGCCGATCCCGATTCGGAAACCCTGTCACGCGAATTGCTATACACCGCTATCACGCGTTCGAGGCTACGCTTTTCCCTGCATGGTTCGGCCGCGGCGGTAAACGCCGCAATCAAACGCATCACGCGGCGACACTCCGGGCTCGCGCAAAAGCTGGGTTGGGACGAATAGTCGTCCCGGCCGCTAGCTTGATTTAAGCGCTGAATGTACTAAACAATCAATGTAACCAGATAAGGAACAAGCGCGCTTACCGGTACAATGACTTTCCCGCTGTTACCGGTCCGCATTTCGATATGAGCACTTCCGGCCTCGGCCTAGCCCTGATCGTCGATGACGAAAAGACCAATCGACTTATTCTAAAGTCGTTGCTCGTAAAACAGGGTTATCAGACGATCGAAGCCGTCAACGGGCAGGAAGCCGTCGACCTGTTCCAGGAGGCGAATCCGAGCATTATTTTCATGGATGTCATGATGCCCGTACTAGACGGCTATGAAGCTACGCGTCAAATCAAGGCCGCATCGGTCAATCATTTCGTTCCAGTCATATTTTTGACTGCTATGAGCGATGAGGAGGCGTTGGCGCAGTGCATCGAGGCCGGCGGCGATGATTTCCTGGTCAAGCCCTATGACAAGCTAATCCTGCAAAGCAAGATACGATCGATGCAGCGCATCGCGGCGCTGAATCGCGAAGTCCAGGGCATGTACAGCATGATTCACCGGGAACAGGAAATCGCCGAATCTGTCTTCGTCAACGCAATTCAAAGTTCCAATATCGAAAACCCTTACCTGAAACAGGTCGTTCGGCCGGCGGGTATCTTCAGCGGGGACATGGTGTTATCGGCCTATTCTCCTTCGCGGGATCTGTTTTTTCTGACCGGTGATTTTACCGGCCACGGATTACTGGCCGCGCTTGGCGCAATGCCGGTATCGGAAGTGTTTCGTGCGATGACCACCAAGGGTTTCAGTCCGGAAGAAATACTCACGGGAATTAACAAGAAGTTGAAATCCATGTTGCCGGTCGGTATGTTTTTCGGCGCCCAACTGGTAGTCGTCAACCACGATCTTGAACATGTGCGCGTATTCAATGCCGGCATGCCGGATGTGATTATCGTCGACGGCGAAACCCACCAGATCAAACACCAGCTGAAGTCAACCGGCCTGCCGCTGGGTGTAGACGCTAATATTGACCCCAAGGAAATGCTCCAGTACGCGCCAATTTCCTATAACGACAAAATTTTGATGCATAGTGACGGCCTGACCGAAGCGCGTAACGCCAAAGACCAGGAGTTTGGCAGTGAGCGTTTGTTCGAATCGATTGCAATCGCACCCAAAAATGAAATTTTCGATCAGGTATTCGAAAACCTCGACCAGTTTTGCGGCAATATCACCACCCAGGCCGACGATGTAACGCTGGTAGAAATCACCTGCGTGCACGACGTGCTCCCAGAGATCGAAGTGCACGATTACATCAAACCCACAACCCATACGATGGGTGACCGCGGGGAATGGAAACTATCGATGCGCTTCAACGGAAGTCGTTTACGCGAAACCAACCCGGTGCCTATTCTGGTTAGCTACCTGATGGAAATGGAGGAGCTCGAGACCGAGCGGCAGTCGCTGTTTACGGTAGTGACCGAGCTTTATGTCAATGCACTGGATCACGGCGTACTGGGGCTTGATTCCAACCTCAAAGTCGATCCGGACGGATTCGAAACCTATTTCCAGACTCGTGAAAGCCGAATCGCCAGCCTCGATAGCGGTTACGTGATTTTTAATCTCTCGGTCGAGCAGGATTCGTCGCGGCGCAGCATTTTGCTGCGCATCGAGGACAGTGGTCAGGGTTTTGACTACGCGAACCGGAATTCACTGATTGCGCAGGAAACCGACCTCAGCGGCCGCGGCATTATGCTGATTCAGGATTTATGCGAATCGCTGGAGTACCACGGCAAAGGTAATATTGCGATCGCACGATTCAGCTGGAGCACCAGCTAGCGACGCAGAAGCTGTATTGCCTACTGCGCCAGTTCCTGCGTTACCAGGTAGTTCATGATTTCGATCATGCGCTCGTTGCTGCCGGCAAGCGAGGCCGATACCAGGTATTTGCCATTGACGATTACCGCGGGCACGCCGCGATGCCCATAATGCTTTTCTTTCTGAATATTCTTGCGAATCTGGGTTTCAACCGGGAAGGAAAAGTAATTTTCTCGAAACAGCTTTTCATCGAGGCCCAGATCCGACACGAACTCGGCGAGGGTATCGAGGCTGGTCAAGCGCTGGCGCTTGAGATGGATCGCGTCGAACAGCGCCTTGTGCGTTTGATCGAGCACGTTCATCATTTTGAAGGCGTAAAAAGCGCGCGCATGTTCGGTCCAGCGTGGATTCAGGGACGAAGGCACCTGCTCGAAAACTACTCCGTCGGGCAGACTGGCTGACCAGCGTTCGACATAGGGTTCGAAACGAAAACAATGCGGGCAACCGTACCAGAAGATTTCGGTTACGACGACCTTGTCGGGCTGCGAAGTCTTGACCGCAGGTGAAATAGTCTGGTAATCGGTGCCATCGACAAAGGCCGATTGCGCAAGCGCGCTACCCGAAACAAGCATCAGGGCGACAATACCCCATAAGCCAACGCTTAATCATTATGATTCTCCTGAAATATATCACTCACCTGGTGACCTGATTTACCGCAAATAGTTTAATCACAGCGTATCCCTGGTCGGGTTAACCGCTGCTGAATTAAATCACCGGCGGTATTTACTGGATCCCTGCAATATAGGCAGCAACCACTTTCATTTCCTTGTCCGACATGCGCACCGAAACGTTACGCATCATCCGACCGGTATCGTTAGCCCGCGTGCCCTGTTTGAACGCCTGCAGCTGGGTTACGATGTAATCCGGGTGCTGTCCTATCAGCGAAGGCCAGCCCGCGGGGCCGTTGCCTTTGCCGCTGGGAGCATGGCAACCCATACAGGCGGCGACACTTGTTTCGGTGATACCGCCGCGGTAAATGTTTTCCCCGGCTGCAATCAATTTATCATCGAAAGCGACCGCTTTCGGCTGCTGGCTCTCATAAAAGGCAGCGACATTTTTCATATCGTCGTCATTCAGTAACGCCACCATGCCAGTCATCGAGGCATTGTTACGGCGGCCTTCCTTGAAATCTCTCAATTGCTTGTAGATATAGCTGGCATGCTGACCGGCTAACGATGGCCAGGCAGCGTTGGCGCTATTTCCGTCCGCTCCATGACAGGCGGCGCATACGGCACTCTTTGTTTTACCGGCTTCGATGTCACCGGCGTGCACGGTGAAATTCATCAGGCCGGACAGGGCCAGCACGATAGCTACAATTTGGCTCGCTTTCATTATTTCTCCTGGGGGAAAACGTACGGAAATTTTGGGCGCAAATGTATATCATACCCCGGCCGCTCGTTCAACAATAACCCGGTAGCAATCATGAGTATTTCCTTCAATCAGGCAAGGTTTGATACCAGCGCCTTCGAATTATCGCAGTTGCTGCCCGACACGGGCGCCGAGATTGCGTTCGCTGGGCGATCAAATGCCGGCAAATCGAGTGCCATCAATTGCCTGACGCGTCAGAAAAATCTTTGCAAAACCAGCAAAACCCCGGGGCGCACGCAATTGATCAACTTTTTCGAACTTGCCCCTGAATGTCGACTGGTCGACCTGCCCGGCTATGGATTTGCCAAGGTTTCCAAAAAAATGCGCGGGCACTGGGACCAGGTGTTGTCAGCCTTTTTACTGCAGCGACAAGCCCTGAAAGGACTGGTCATCGTGGTTGACATACGGCGCGGTATTACGGAGCTCGATCAGGCTTTGATCGATATGATGGCAAACAGCTTACCGCTGCATATTCTGCTAACCAAGTCGGATAAATTATCGCGTGCCGCGATCAAGAAAGCAGTCGTTGAAACCCGTGCGCGAATGGCTGGGCCAGAGCAGAGCGTATCGACATTGTCTACGCTAAACCGCGAGGGCCTGGAAGAACTCGAACAAAAATGCCGCGAATGGCTGGAAGATAACTGAATTGCCCTGCCCTTTGGGCACAAAAAAACCCTGGCAGATAACTGCCAGGGAAAAACGTGTGACCCGGATGGGGTTTCCGGATCCTTGTCCGCTCATAGGAGGGAGAACGGACATAGCGCTGGGCTATAGCGCTACTTCAGTAGACATCCCGTGGGATGTTTAGTTCCTAAGGCTACGTATAGCCTAAATTCGCTCACAACCGTTACTTCTCAGTATCTGGGGACAGGTTTAGGTTATTCAACCCCCTGATACTTCGACTTATTTTATATACGCATAACGGCCGCTGCCGGATCTCATAAATTGCAGAAATTAATGGCTTTCAGCGCGGTTCCCAATGCAGCATTAGCCTGCGCGGATCGAGGCCCATCTTGCAGCGCTTCAGCGCCGCGAGATCCGATCGAACCGCGCAGGCTTGCGCCACGGTCTGACGCCTCGGGATGACATGAAAACAGGTCATTGCCAGACCTGTAAAATCAGTACTGAAGACCAAATTCGATGCCCCGCGTCCCGCGCAAAACTCCAACGCACCTATCGCAAGCGTGGTAACCAGAAATCGAATTTAGTGGGCTTCGTTCCAGTTTCGACCGACGCCGGCATCCACTTCCAGCGCTACCGTCAACTCGGCAGCGCCGGTCATCAGGTCGGCGATGCTGTCACGACAGCGCTCGACTTCACTTTCGGCGACCTCAAACACGAGCTCATCGTGCACCTGCATGATCATCTTGCAGGCATCGCGGTTATCACCGAGCCAGTGATGCACCGTGATCATCGCTCGCTTGATGATATCCGCTGCCGTGCCCTGCATTGGCGCATTGATCGCGGTACGCTCGGCGTACTGGCGCACGTTGGCGTTGCGCGCATTGATATCGGGCAGGTAGAGCCTGCGTCCGAATACGGTTTCGACATAACCCTGATCGCGCGCCCGTTGCTTGGTTTCTTCCATGTAGCGCTTGACGCCTGGATAACGCTCGAAATAGGTATCGACATATTGCTGGGCTTCGTTTCGACCAATACTCAACTGTTTGCCGAGGCCGAAAGCCGACATACCGTAGATAAGTCCGAAATTAATGGCCTTGGCCGCGCGGCGCTGCTCGGCGCTTACTTGCTCCAGGCTCGCCCCGAAAACTTCCGCCGCGGTCGCGCGATGCACATCCAGCCCCTGGGCGAAGGCATTGAGCAGGCTTTTATCGGCTGACAGATGCGCCATGATACGCAGTTCGATCTGGGAATAGTCGAGCGCCAGGATTTTGCACCCCGCCGGCGCCACAAAAGCTTCGCGTATACGCCGTCCTTCGGCCGTGCGCACCGGAATATTCTGCAAATTCGGGCTGGTCGACGACAGGCGGCCGGTCGAAGCAACCGCTTGTTGATATGAAGTATGCACGCGCCCAGTCTGCGCATTGATTTCCTGCGGCAGTTTATCGATGTAGGTCGACATGAGTTTATTGAGACTGCGCTGCTCGAGGATTAATGCCGGAATTTCATAATCTGCGGCAAGCTCTTCGAGCACGTCTTCTGCGGTGGACGGTTGCCCCTTGGGCGTTTTACGTAATACCGGCAACTCAAGCTTTTCATACAGTATCGACTGGATTTGCTTGGGCGAACTCAGGTTAAACACCTCGCCCGACAATTGGTAAATCTCCTGCTCGACCCGGCTCAACTTTTGGTCGATCTCCTTGCCCTGCTTTTCTAGCATGGCCTGATCTATCAACACACCATTTTGCTCGACCTCGAGCAACACATCGACCAGCGGCATTTCAATATCGCGGTATACCTGGTGGAGCTTTTCGTCCTGTTGCAGCCCGGCACTCAACACCTGATGTAATTGCAGCGTAACATCTGCGTCTTCGGCGGCGTAATCACTGGCCTGCTCGAGATCGATCTGATCAAAGGTTTTCTGTTTGACGCCCTTGCCGGCTATGTCCTCATAATGAATGGTCTCGCGATCGAGATAAAACCTGGCTAGCGCATCCATATTGTGCCGGCTTGCGGTTGAGTTGAGCACATAGGATGCAAGCATGGTGTCATGCGCGATACCGCGCATGCGAATACCTTCGCCGATAAAAATATGCGCGTCGTACTTGATGTTCTGACCGATTTTAGCGATCTCCGGATCTTCGAGTATCGGTTTCAACGCGGCCAGCACCATCGCTTTATCGAGCTGTTCGGGGGCGCCCTCGTAACTATGACCAAGCGGAATATAACAGGCCTTGCCTACTTCAATACACAGGGAAATACCGACCAGCTCGGCCAGCATGTAATCGATGCTGGTGGTCTCGGTATCCACGGCAAAACTGTCTGACTGTCGCAGGCGCTGTACCCACTGATTAAAATTTTCCTGATCGAGCACACACTCGTAATCGGCATCCGCCTGCGGCGGTGCAGGTATATTGCCGGCGTCATTGTTATCGGCGCTTTCGGTTTCGTCGTACCAGCGGGTGAAGCCAAGCTCGCGGTAATAGGCAGCAAGCGCAGCCGGGTCGCTTTCCTGTGGTTCGAGTTCGTCAATACTAACGCCGGTATCACAATCGAGCTTGATAGTTGCGAGCTCGTAGGACATCGGCAGAAACTCCAGCGACTCGCGCAGATACTCTCCGACCTTACCCTTGATGTCATCAGCATGTTCCATCACCGCCTGCAAACTGCCATACTCGCCAATCCACTTCGCGGCTGTCTTTGGCCCCACTTTGGGTACGCCCGGAATATTATCCGAGCTATCGCCCATGAGGGCGAGATAATCGACGATCTGGCTGGCCTTAACCTGGAACTTCTCGACTACTGCCGCTTCATCCATGAAGTGATTACTCATGGTATTGATTAATGACACGTCGGCGTTCACCAATTGTGCCATATCCTTGTCGCCGGTCGAAATCAGAACCCTGTAACCCTGCTCGGAGGCCTGCTGACTCATGGTGCCGATCACGTCATCGGCCTCGACGCCCTCGATACTGATCAGCGGTAATCCTCGCGCCTTGATAATTTCATGCAGTGGCTCTATTTGCTCGCGCAGATCATCTGGCATCGGCGGGCGATTAGCCTTGTAATCCGGATAAATATCGTTACGAAACGTCTTGCCCTTGGCATCAAATACCACCGCCAACCTGTCGGGTTGCTCCTCCTTGATTAGCTTATTAAGCATATTCAATACGAAGTAAATCACCTTGGTTGGTTTACCTGACGGGCTTTGGAGATCTGGTCCCGGTACATGATATGCGCGGAACAGGTAGGAACTGCCGTCAACCAGCACCAGTTTTTTTTGTTTCTCTTGATTCATATAGATGCGTTAAAATGCCGGATGCTCAGACCGGATCATATTACAGCTGCATCGGCGACTACGCCAGTTTGCGCTTTCAACTGGTTAACCTAATGTCTGTATTCACCGCCGTCGAACCTGCTCAGCTCGAACATTTCCTGCAACGTTACGAGCTTGGCAAGGCCTCTGATTTCAGCCCCATCTCGGCTGGTATCACCAATACCAATTATTATCTGGATACCGATTACGGCAGCTACGTGCTGACGCTTTACGAGCACCATAGCGACGATGAGCTGGATTACATGCTCGGATTACAGCAGCATCTGGCTGAAAAGTCGGTTTTATGTCCGGCGCCAGTCAAAGACAGACGCGGTGATTTTTACTCGAGCCTGAACCATCGGCCGGCCGCAATCATCAATCGCCTGCCAGGCAATATAGAAGTCGCGCCGACCACCGAACACTGTGCCCAGGTTGGCGCCGAACTGGCGAGATTTCATCTCGCCGGGCAAGATTACATCAAAAACAGGCCTAATCCACGCGGTGTGGAATGGTTGCTTGCCGCAGGCGACATGCTCGAGGAGCATTTGACCATACAGGATAGGCAGTTGTTGACGTCGACAGTCGGCGATTATCGAAGTTTCGATCACAGGCCGCTAGCGCACGGCGCCATCCATGCCGATTTGTTTCATGACAATGCCCTGTTCGTCGACGGCGTGCTCGGCGGCATTATCGATTTCGACTATGCCTGTCACGATAGCCTGGTGCTCGATATCGCGGTGTTATTAAACGACTGGTGCAGCGACTCGCAGGGCAATCTTGAACCCAGACGTGTAGCCGCGGTGCTGAATGCCTACCAGCAGCTGCGCCCACTGCATCAGGCGGAAATTCTGGCGTTACCCTTGATGCTGCGAGTCAGCGCCCTGAGATTCTGGTTATCCCGGCTTTACGACAAGGTATTCCCACTAAGTGGTGAGCTGACATTCGTTAAAAATCCGGACTGGTTTCGCGAACTGCTGATGCTGCACAGCGCCGAGACAAACGAGCTGGAGCGGCTATTTCTGGCACACTACGTGGGCTGAGAAAGAGGCCCTCCCATAATCATGGTAGTCGGCAAACCCGCGCTGACCAGGCGGGATTTTATTTACCGATGCAAAAGCTCGAGAAAATTTTTCCCAGCAGGTCGTCGCTGGTGAACTCACCGGTAATTTCGTTCAGGTATCGCTGTGCCCCGCGCAAGTCTTCCGCCACGAGCTCCCCCGATCGTGTCGAGGTAAATATATCCGTCGCTTGCTGGATGCAATCGCGCGCCCGCTGCAACGCGTCGACGTGACGTCGCCTGGCCATAAACACTTGATTATCCTGATTAAAGTCAGATACATGCCCGGTAATCCGCGCAATCAACGATTCCATGCCGTCGCCACTAACCGTGGAAATGTACATGGCGTTGGCAGCGCAAGGTTGTCCGGGCGCGAGCAGGTCGCTCTTGCTGAATACCCTTTGCAGGTTAACCTCGGGTAGCTGCTCGATTACCTGCTCGTCAGCCGCAGTCATGCCCTTTTTGGCATCGACCAGATACAACACCACGTCGGCCCCGGCGATCGCGTCCCAGGCACGGCGTATACCTTCCTGTTCGACCGGATTATCCGATTCGCGCAGGCCGGCGGTATCTTTGACTTTAAGCGGTATACCCCTGAGTGAAATATGTTCGTGCAGTACATCCCGCGTAGTGCCTTCGATTTCGGTCACAATAGCCGCTTCGTAGCCCGCGAGATAATTCAACAGACTCGACTTGCCCGCGTTGGGCAACCCGGCCAGTGCAACCGTTAGGCCTTCCTGCAGGGTGCGGCCATGCTCGGCCTGATCGAGTAATTCCTGTAGATGCGCAGTACAGCCGATCAGTCGCTGACTGATATCGGAGTTTTGCAGAAAATCAATTTCCTCTTCGGCAAAGTCGAGCGCGGCCTCGATATAGACCCTGAGATCGACGACTTCATCGACAAGGGCGTTTACCTGTCGCGAAAAACGACCCTCCAGTGAACGCATCGCCGCGCGCGTGGCGGCGCGGCTGCCGGATTCGATCAAATCGGCGATCGCCTCGGCCTGGGTTAGATCGATTTTGCCGTTAAGAAACGCGCGCTCGGAAAATTCGCCGGCATGCGCCAGGCGTGCACCAAGTTCACATAAACGCTGTAACAGCATATCGAGCACTATCGGCCCGCCATGCGCCTGCAGTTCGACACTGTCCTCACCGCTAAAACTGTGCGGCTGCCTGAAGTACAGGCAAAGTCCATGATCGATAACGACTCCGTCGACATCGAAGAAACGACGAAACTCAATTTTGCCGGGAGCTATTTTGCTGGCGCTGATCGCCTCGCCGATGGCGAGCGCTCGTGGGCCCGAAAGCCGCAGTATACCGATGCCACCACTGCCGGGTGGCGTTGCGATCGCGGCGATAGTGTCATGCGCGGGCATGGTACAGGTGAAGGGCCCGGACCGGAATTACTAGGCCGAGGAGGCCTCGATCCGTCTGGTGATAACCCACTGCTGTGCAATCGACAACGTATTGTTGACGACCCAGTATAACACCAGCCCTGACGGGAAAAAGGCAAAGAAAACAGTGAACACGAACGGCAGTGCCATCATGATTTTTGCCTGAATCGGATCGGGCGGCGGCGGATTCAGTCTTTGCTGAATCACCATGCTAATCCCCATCACAATAGGCAGCACGTAAAACGGATCCATTACAGACAGATCCTTGATCCAGAAAATAAACGGCGCCTGGCGCAAATCAACACTCTCCAGCAGCGCCCAGTAGAGCGCGATAAACACCGGAATTTGCACCATGATCGGCAAACAGCCGCCCATCGGGTTGATCTTCTCGGTTTTGTAGAGCTCCATCATCGCCTGGTTCATCTTCTGGCGATCGTCACCATAACGTTCTTTCAGCGTCTTCAGGCGCGGGCTGACTTTACGCATTTTCGCCATCGAGCGATAACTGGTCTCCGACAGCTTGTAGAACACTGCCTTGACCGTCAGGGTCAGCAAGATGATTGCAACGCCCCAGTTGCCGACAAAACCGTGATACCAGGAAAGCAGCCAGTAGAGTGGTTTGGAAAGAAATGTCAGCACGCCATAATCAACGGTCAATTCCAGCCCAGGTGATATTTCCTCGAGGCGGCCGACGATCTTCGGTCCGATAAACATCTGACTCGAAAACTCACCATTGGCGCCAGCCGGGACTAGCAGGTTTTGCGAACGCAGACCGATAGTGTAGGTTGACGGGTTGCGCTTGGTATTGGCGATGGAATAGATGAGATTCTGATCGGCCTGCCCTGGAATCCAGGCCGACAGGAAATAGTGTTGAATCATCGCGATCCAGCCACCGGTCGACTCTAGCCTGAGCTGGCTGTCCTCCATGTCGTCGAAGTCAACCTTCTCATACTTGGTTTCTTCGTTATAGTAGACCGAGCCGGTGTAGGTATAGAGCAGGCGCGATGTTTCGAGCGGACGGGTGCGCTGAATCTGGCGATACTCACTACCCAGCCAGTCCTGACCTGACCGGTTGTCGACCCGATGGTTCACATCGATCAGGTAATTACCACGTTTGAAATGGTAAGTCTTGGTGACCTCTATACCATCCTGAGACCAGCGCAATGGAACGCTCAGCTCGTCCTGCCCGTCCGCCATTTCGTACTGAAGTTGCTCAGCCTTATAAATGCTGTGATGGGTCGGTGCCCGCTCCTCCTTGTTGCGCAGCCCGCTTTGCAGAATATGCGCCGAATCGGAATCACTGTGCACCAGTTCCAGCCAGTCGTTCGGTCGTTCCAGCGATGTCGGGTATTTTTTTAGCTTGAGTGAGCGCAATACACCGCCCCTGGTATCGACTAACGCCTGCAGAACATCGGTATCGATTCGCACCAGCTGCTGCGCTGCTGTCGTTGCTGTGGTTGTTGTGACGCCACCCGTGACGCTGCCAGCGCTGCCACTGACGGCATCCGCCTGATCGGGCAAGTCGTCGGTGATGATGTCGGTTTGCTGATCGGTGCCAGTACTCGACGTTGTCAATTCACTGCTGGTGACAGGCCTGGGCGCGTAGTCGGCTTGCCACTGTTGCCACATCAGCATGCCGACAAAGACCAGCGCGGCAAACAGAAACAGACGCGAGTTATCCATGGTTATGCTCTGAACAGTGACCCGGCACAGGATCGTAACCGCCCGCATGCCAGGGATGACAACTGGCCAACCGTTTGCAGGACAACCACAGTCCACGCAGGACACCATGGGATTCGATTGCTTCTTGAGCGTACTGCGAACAGTTCGGCGTGTAACGGCAGTTATTGCCAAGAAACGGGCTTAGCAGGTAGCTATAGCCCTTAATCAGTAGTGTCAGGATCTTGCGCATTGCTCGATGATGCTGTTCCAATGTTGGTCCAGGGCATTTTGAATCCTTGCCGGTTCAGATGCCAGAATTTCACGTCTTACCATAATAACCATGTCTCGTGCCGGCAACCGATGCTGATTCCGACGAAAGCTCTCGCGAAAAAGCCGCTTCAGCGCATTGCGTTGTACCGCTTTAGGCACCTGTTTCCTGGCGATTGCAAATCCGAGGCGAGGGTTCTCACCTCTATTCTTCGCAACCAGAATTGTAATACAGGCGTCGCTGCGTCGGATATTATTCTTAAATACCTGTTGGAAATCGAGAGCGCGGGTTAATCTCAGTCGTCTTGGGAAAGATTCACTGATACATTCGCTCACCTTACGGCGTCAAACGTGCTCTGCCTTTGGCCCGACGCGCGCGAATTACGCTGCGGCCGCCGCGGGTTTGCATGCGCGCGCGAAAGCCATGCGTTCTTGCACGCTTAAGATTACTGGGCTGATAGGTACGTTTCATGTCGAGCGCCTCGGCTTACTGGTTGTCGATTTCAACAAGGCGCGACAATGTACTTGCAGAGTGGCCTCACGTCAATATCTAATTGAGTTCAAACGGTATATTATCTGCATTTCCCCTGGCGGGTTCCGGCTCGACGTAAATAGCGCATAAAAGATTAGCATTTTTAAGCCACGCCTCTTTGCTCGGGCTGTGGATAAGTATAGTATTGACACCTGATGGTCGTAGTTCGGAAATCGCCAGCAAAACGGGTGATACGGCCACGAAAACTCTAAATTTGACGGCTTTCCCCACGCGGAGCGACTCATTGCTCCCGGGGAGGCTAACTAGTCCGCGCATGGTCGCGGTACGATAATAACAGCGGGACAACTTTGAACTTAATCTGGCAACAGTGTATTTCCTGTCTCGAAGGTGAAATCAGCGAGCAGCAACTCAACACCTGGATTTTGCCGCTGCAGGTCGAGCAGGAGCTGAATAACCTCAAGCTGCTGGCGCCTAATCGTTTTGTCATGGACTGGGTGCGCAAGCACTTCCTCGAGCGCATTCGCGAACTGGTAAGCAACCTCGATGACAGCAAGTCGATCTCGGTTAGCCTGGCAATCGGTTCGCATGCACGCGCGATGGAACCCGATCCCGAGGTAGTCACTCCGCCGCCGCGTGCTTATCGTTCCTCCGGTCTCAACGAATCGCAGAAGTTCAAGAACTTCGTTGAGGGTAAATCCAATCAGCTGGCGCGCGCAGCGTCGATACAAGTCAGTAGCCAGCCCGGGTCGGAGTATAATCCTTTATATATTTACGGCGGTGTCGGACTCGGCAAGACTCACTTGATGCACGCTATCGGCAACCAGATTCGCGAACATAACCCGGATGCCAATATCCTTTATGTCAACTGTGAGCGCTTCGTTTCCGATATGGTCAAGGCCTTGCAGCACAGCCGGATGAATGATTTTAAGAACTCGTATCGCAGCCTCGATGCGTTGTTGATCGACGATATTCAATTTCTAGCGGACAAAAGCCGCTCACAGGAAGAATTTTTCCATACTTTTAATTCGCTATACGAGGCTCATGCTCAAATGGTCATAACCTGTGACCGATTCCCAAAAGAAATCGAAGGCCTCGAAGACAGGATCCGATCCAGACTGGGGTGGGGCCTTGCGGTTGATATCAAGCCACCCGACCTGGAAACCCGGGTTGCTATTCTGAAAAGCAAAGCCGAGCAGTCTAACGCCAGTGTTCCAGATGATGTCGCCTTTTTTATCGCCGAACGATTCAAATCGAATATACGCGAACTCGAGGGTGCACTGAAACGCGTCGCGGCGCATGCGCGCTTCACTGGCGAACCGATTACCCAGGATTTTGCGCGCCTGGCGCTGAAAGAGTTGCTGGCAGTGCAGGATAAACCGATTACGATAGACAACATTCAGAAACTGGTCGCTGAATATTTCAAAATTAGGGTTGCGGACTTACTCTCCAGTCGACGTAATCGGTCGATAACACGGCCGCGACAGATCGCAATGGCGTTGACCAAATCCTTAACCCGACATAGTTTACCTGAAATTGGCAATGCCTTCGGTGGGCGGGATCACACCACCGTATTGCACGCATGCCGCAAGGTCGAATCCTTGCGCAGCGAAGATCGGCGTATTGACGAGGACTACGAAATACTGGCTCGAATGTTGAGTAATTAACAAGTCGCGGAAACCAGGTTAATGTCCTGTGGGTAACGTGTTGATAATAAAAAGCGCAATATTTATCCCACAGTTATTCACAGCTTAGTAAGAAGCTGCAGACAGGTTTGAATTGATTTTTGTACAGTTAAACTATTGATATTTATGGGTTTTTGTAAGTTACTCAACTAAAACCTGGTTACTAATAAACACAGCAAGATAGATATTTAAATGAAAACAGTTATTAAAAGAGAAGATATCCTGGGACCCCTGCAACAGGTAATCGGGGCTGTCGAACGCCGGCAGACGTTGCCCATCCTGGGGAATGTATTACTTAAGTCATCAGGTGGTGACTTATCGCTAACCGCAACGGATCTCGAGATCGAAATGGTTGCCCGTGTTGCCGCCGACAGTAGTGAAGATTTCCTGACAACGATACCGGCGCGCAAGCTGCTCGATATATGCAAAGCGCTTCCGGATAAGTCATCGATCAACTTCAACATCGATGAGAACCGGGTGTCGCTTACTTCCGCGCGTAGCCGGTTTACCCTGGCATCTTTACCCGCGC
The DNA here is from genome assembly GCA_963768295.1 of uncultured Gammaproteobacteria bacterium. Lineage (GTDB taxonomy): Bacteria > Pseudomonadota > Gammaproteobacteria. Next base: position 16,843 of record CAVYHN010000048.1, read on the forward strand.
GTGATTTCCCGGGCCTCGATGAAATCGAGGAACTGCAATCTTTCTCGATTCCGCAAAATAAGTTTAAGGCATTGTTCGATAAGACCTCGTTTGCAATGGCTCAGCAAGACGTGCGTTATTACCTGAACGGTATCCTGATGGAGATTACACCCGGCAAGATCAAACTGGTTGCTACCGATGGCCACCGACTGGCCCTGAGCGAGGTCGAACTCGATACCGGTGTCGAGGAGGACAAACAGCTGATTATCCCAAGGAAGGCGGTGCTCGAACTGTCGAGATTACTGGAAGCGAGTGACAGTCCAGCGAAATGTGTTTTGAGCCAGAATCATTTGCGGGTTGAAACGGGTCCGCTCGTCTTCACGACGAAATTAATCGATGGGAAGTTTCCCGATTACCAGCGTGTTATCCCGGTCGATGGCAACAAGACCATGGAGGTCGAGCGCGATACACTGAAACAGTCAATGAGTAGAATTGCCATTCTGTCCAACGAAAAGTATCGGGGAATTAGGTTGATGCTATCCAGCGGAAACCTGTCGATCCAGGCCAACAATCCCGACCAGGAAGAAGCAGAGGAAGAATTGCAGGTTGACTATGATGAAGCGGATATGGAAATCGGCTTTAACGTGACTTACCTGATCGATGTGCTCAATGTGCTTAATTCGGAAAAAGTACAGATCAAACTAAAGGATAGCAATAGCAGCGCAATCATGAGCGATAGCAAGGACAGCTCGAGCCTTTACGTCGTTATGCCGATGCGATTATAGTAAAAACAGGGGCTGGTATGGCAATCAGTCAGCTGAGTCTGACGGATTTCAGAAATCTCAAGAGTACGACACTCGATTTCAATCGCCGCTTCAATCTCATCAGCGGAGATAACGGCTCCGGTAAAACCAGTTTGCTGGAAGCAATCTATGTACTGTGCCAGGCACAGTCGTTTCGTACCCACCAGCTCAAGCAATGTATTAACCACGAAAAATCAGAGTTTCTGTTATTTGGGCGCTTTGAAGGGTTCAAGGCTGGATTGGCGCGCTATCAAAATAGACTCGAAATTCGGATCGACGGGCAGGCCATAAAACGGCGCTCTGAACTGGTAAAAAAATCTCCGATACAGGTTGTTAATGCCGACAGCTTTGTTCTTGTCGATGGCGCGCCGGTGAAACGTAGAGCGTTCCTAGATTGGTGTTTGTTTCACGTGGAACCAGGGTACGCTGAAAATTGGCGGTTATTTCAACACGCCTTAAAGCAACGCAACCGATTATTAAAAACAAAGCGGGACATTAAGCTCCTGGACTACTGGAATCAGCACCTGGTTGAACCCTCAGTTGAGCTTCACCGCATGCGACGCCGGTACAGCGCAAGACTGCAGGAGGTTATTCAGCAGCAGTTTGCGGACATTCTGCAGGGCATACCCATAGCCATCGAGTATCAGCAGGGGTGGCCGCAGGATAAAAGTCTCTTGCAAAGCCTGGAAGATCACCGGGGCAAGGATATACGATTGGGATTTACCGGTGTCGGCATACACCGGGATGATCTGGAAATGACCTCCCAGGGTAAACCCGTGGGCGAGGTGCTGTCGCGTGGCCAAAGTAAGCGGGTGTGCCTGGTGTTGCTGCTCGCAGTGTTAAAACTGGTCAATGAGATTAGCCGAGACCCGGTGATTTTATTGATTGATGATTTGCATTCGGAGCTCGATTATCAGGCCCAGAAGCTGGTCTACCAAAAGCTGCTGCAGATGGATTTACAGTTATTTATCAGCAACATCGAAATGGTGTTGCCCACGGCGCTCGAGGCAAAAGAATTTAAAATGTTTCACGTGGAACATGGTATAATCAGACCTCGAATTTTCAGCTAGATCCATACATGTCAAACTACGATTCTTCTAGCATTCAAGTGCTAAAAGGCCTTGATGCTGTACGCAAGCGCCCAGGTATGTATATCGGTGATACCGATGATGGAACCGGCTTGCATCATATGGTTTTCGAAGCCGTCGATAACTCGATCGACGAGGCCCTGGCTGGCCATTGCACTGAAATAAATGTCGTTATTCACACCGATGGTTCGGTTTCAGTTAAAGACGATGGGCGTGGTATTCCAGTCGATATACACGAAGAAGAGGGTCGCTCAGCGGCTGAAGTAATAATGACCGTGTTGCATGCCGGAGGCAAGTTCGACGATAACTCGTACAAGGTGTCTGGCGGCTTGCATGGTGTCGGCATATCGGTTGTCAATGCACTATCCGAGACTCTATCGCTCAGGATTAAGCGACAGGGACAGCTCTTTACCCAGGAATACAGTCTTGGGGAGCCGCAGGGCGACCTGGTAGCGATCAAGGAAAGCGACAAGACAGGCACCGAGTTGCGGTTTTTACCCAGCCCGAAAATCTTCGGCGATGTCGAGTTTCACTACGATATCCTTGCCAAGCGTTTGCGAGAACTTTCGTTTTTGAATTCTGGGGTGCGCATTCATCTTAGAGATGAGCGTAGCAACAAGGAAGATCTATTCGAGTATGAGGGCGGGATTCGTGCTTTTGTCGAACATCTGAACAAGAATAAAACGCCAATTCACGAAAAAGTCATCAATATCAAAATGGAACAGGATGATGTCGTTGTCGAGGTGTCGATGCAATGGAATGACTCCTACCAGGAAAATATATTCTGTTTCACTAACAATATTCCACAGCGCGATGGCGGTACGCATTTGTCGGGATTTCGCACCGCCTTGACCCGCACCCTGAATCAGTACATGGAAAATAGCCAGGTCAAGAAAGACAAGGTAAACACCGGGGGCGATGATGCGCGCGAGGGATTAACCGCGGTATTGTCGGTCAAGGTTCCAGATCCCAAGTTTTCATCGCAGACCAAAGATAAGCTGGTTTCGTCGGAAATCAGGGGTATTGTCGAATCGGTAGTCGGTGAGCATCTGAAAGATTATCTTGAAGAAAACCCGGCGGATGCGAAAACGATAACCAATAAGGTCATGGAAGCGGCGAGGGCGCGTGAGGCGGCACGCAAAGCACGTGAAATGACCCGCCGCAAGGGCGCGCTCGATATTGCCGGTTTACCTGGCAAATTGGCTGACTGCCAGGAAAAAGATCCTTCTCTGTCAGAAATTTACCTGGTAGAGGGTGATTCAGCGGGCGGCTCGGCAAAACAGGGGCGTAATCGCAAAACCCAGGCAATTTTACCGCTCAAGGGCAAGATCTTGAATGTCGAAAAAGCCCGTTTTGACAAGATGTTGCAATCGGTCGAAGTAGGTACCTTGATAACCGCGCTTGGCTGCGGTATAGGCCGCGAAGAATTCGATATCGACAAACTACGTTATCACCATATTATCATCATGACCGATGCGGATGTTGACGGGTCCCATATTCGTACCCTGTTACTAACCTTCTTTTATCGACAAATGCGTGAACTGGTTGACCGCGGGCATGTTTATATTGCGCAACCGCCCCTGTACAAGGTTAAAAAAGGTAAACAGGAGCGATATGTCAAAGATGATAGAGAATTGAATGCCTACCTGCTGCAGCTCGCCATCGAGGGTGCACAAATGCAGCTGACCAAAGATACACCGGCAATTTCCGACCTGGCGCTCGAAAATATAGCGCGACAGTACATAACCATACTTGCCATTTTTGACCGGCTAATGCGCTCAATTCCAGCCGAAATACTCGAGGAACTGGTCGATCTACCGCCAGTCAGCGAATCGATGTTGGTCGACGAAAAGGCTATGGAGGACTGGGGCAAACTGCTTACCGAACGCCTGAATGCCAAGAGTGGGGCATCGATGTCTTACATGTTGTCGGTTAAAGGTGACGAAGACAGCAATCAATTCCGCCTGGTGGTCGACAAACGTTTGCACGGTATCAGCTCACAATACGAACTCAGCAACGAGTTTTTCAGCGGCGCGGATTACCAGCCCATAGTCCAGTTTGTCGAGCAGGTTGGCGATCTGTTTACCGCCGAATCCCAGATTAGCCGCGGTGATCGCAGTCAGGCGGTCAGCAAGTTTAGCGAAGTTTATAAATGGCTGATGCATGAAGCGCGTAAGGGTTTGAACATCCAACGCTATAAGGGCCTTGGGGAAATGAATCCTGACCAACTCTGGGAGACGACCATGGATCCGGAAAACCGGCGCTTGCTCAGAGTACGAATAGAAGACGCGATCGCCGCGGATGAGGTTTTTACTACTCTAATGGGTGACCAGGTTGAGCCACGGCGAGATTTTATCGAGCGCAATGCACTCAACGTCAATAACCTGGATGTATGAGCCGGGGCCTACCCCGAGAAAATTCACCCAGAGTAAAAATTAAGCCAAGCCCTTGATTTTATTGAAATTCTTACTATATAGAGTAATTAATTCGATAATATAAGGGACAATCAGATGGATATTGGCAGCATTGTTATCTGGGCCACAATACTGTTGTTAGCGGTATATGTAGTCAATATCTACAATCATCTGGTGCGCCTCAAGCATAACGTCTCCAAAGCCTGGTCCAACATCGATGTGCTGTTGAAGCAGCGACATGACGAAATCCCGAAGCTTGTTGAAACCTGCAAGCAATATATGAAGTTTGAGCAGGAAACCCTCGAAAAGGTCATGCAGGCGCGGTCACGCGTGGCCGAAGCCAGGCAGAACCAGGATGTTCCCGGTCTTGGTCTTGCCGAGGGCGCGTTGAGAATGGGCCTCGGTCAGTTGTTTGCGCTTGCCGAGGATTACCCGGAGTTGCGCGCCAATGAAAATTTCCAGCATCTGCAAAGCCGTATCAGCACGCTCGAAAATACTATCGCCGACCGCCGCGAGTTTTACAACGAATCGGTCAACATCAATAACATCGGTATCGAGCAGTTTCCCGACATTGTCGTTGCCCGCCTGTTCGGGTTCGGCGCTCGCGATCTGCTTGAGTTTGAATCCATCGAAATTGCCGATGTCAGCATGAAGCAATTATTCGAAAGCTGATTTTCGGGTTAACAACGCAATCATGTTTTCCTGGCTCGAGCATGAAATTCTGGGCATGCCCGGCAGTGATTACCTGGTTTTGTACGGTGTTTTGCTGTTCGGGCTCGTTTTTCTGCTGTATTTCTCTTTTTTTGCTTTCAGGCGATTTCGCTTTGTGAGCGGTACCGCAACCTCGAAAATCCGCTCCGCGGCGCAGGGTCACGTCGAGCTCAAGGGCCTGGGTGAGCTGATGCAGAACGATACGATACATTCTCCGTTTAGCGGCTGCCGCTGTGTCTGGTATCACTGCAGCATAGACAGGAAAACACATAGCGGCAAACGCACTACCTGGACCAATATCTCCGACGAGTGCAGCAGTCATCTGTTTCGACTGGTGGACGATACCGGAGAATGTATTATAGATCCGGATCATGCACACGTAATTCCAGAGTCAGACTTGACCTGGTACGGTCACGGCAAGGACTACCGATCTCAGCCACCGAAAAAAAATAGCCGGATTTCGTTAAGTTCTGGCAACTATCGATTTCGTGAGCGTCTGATCAGGCCGGCTACGCAACTCTACGTCCTGGGCTGGTTTAACACCCTGTACAACGATCCGTCTGATGAATTCATCGCAAGCCAGGTCGAAGACCTGGTCAAACAGTGGAAGTTGCAACCGCTACGGTATTTACAGGCCTACGATCTCGATCAGGATGGCAGGATACAAAAGGCCGAGTGGAAGTCGATTCGAGCCGCGGCGCGCAAACAGGTGCTGGCCAACATAAACAGCCAGAAAAGCGAATATCATGTTGTATCCAGACCTAAAGAAAAGCACCAGCCCTACATTCTTTCAGCGATGGATGAAAAGCAGCTGCTGGCGCGCAAGAAATTGAAGGCATATGCATCGGTAGCCGCTGCGTTTTTGCTTTTCAGCACGCTGCTGATGATGTTTTCGGTTCGAGCGCCTTTACCCATTTAAATACACGTCCTTGTTAAGTAGACTAGCGGTCCCAATCTACCGCAAATGAGCGAAATCTTGAATAACCCTCTACTCGAGCCGGGGACGCTGCCTGCCTTCAGCGAGATCCAGCCGCAGCACATCAAACCGGCGATTGAACAGTTGATCAGACAGAATCGCAGCGCAATTGCGGAACTGACGGCTTTGCCATCTCATGACTGGAACAACCTGATTAAGCCGCTCGAGCTAATGAACGATAGACTCGACCGCGCCTGGTCCCCGGTTAGGCATTTGAATTCAGTCAAGAGTAGCCCGGAACTGCGCGATGCCTATAATGACTGCCTGCCGCTGCTAAGCGAGTATTCAACCGAAGTTAGCCAGAATCACGCCCTTTACACGGGCTATCGAGATATCGAGTCTTCCGCCGAATTTGCCAATCTGGGCCCGGCCCAACAAAAAACCATAACCGATGCGCTGTTACATTTCCGCCTCGGGGGCGTCGAACTCGAGGGCGACGACCGTGATCGATATCAACAGTTGCAGAAAGACCTTTCCGAGTTGCAGTCGAAATATGAAAACAATCTGCTGGATTCGACCCAGGCGTGGCAATATCTGACGCAGGACGAGTCCGAATTGCAGGGGCTGCCAGATTATGCGTTAGCCATGTTGCGCCAACTTGCAGAGCAAAAAGGTCTGACGGGATACCGTGCCACTCTGGACATGCCCTGTTACCTCGCGGTGATAACCTATGCCGATAATCGAAAGCTGCGTAGGTCAATTTATGAGGCCTACGTCACGCGCGCCTCCGAGCAGGGCATTACCGACAAAATCTGGGATAATGCATCAAATATGCAACAAATTGTCTCTAAAAGGCAGGAAAAAGCAAAAATACTCGGATTCATTAACTATACCGAGTACTCTCTCAAAACGAAAATGGCAGTATCAGTGGACCAGGTAGTTGAATTTCTCAATGATCTGGCAAAACGCTCGCGCCCGACGGCCGTCGAGGAAGTGAATGAACGCCAGGCCTATGCAGAATCACTCGGTTTCGAGGGCGAACTCGAAGCCTGGGATTATCCCTATTACAGTGAAAAGCTGAAGCAGCACCGTTACCAGATTTCCGACGAAGATCTGAAACCCTACTTCGCTGATCTGAACGTGATTAACGGATTGTTCGAAATCGTGGCACGGCTTTACAATATTCAGATATCACGGATCGAAACAGAGGTTGATCGTTGGGACGAAGCCGTGGGTCTCTACCAGATTGCGGACCAGCAGGGCGAGGTGATCGGTCAGTTTTTCCTCGATTTGTATGCCCGCGAAAACAAGCGCGGAGGCGCCTGGATGGATGAGTGCGTTAATCGCTATTGTATCGATGGCAAAACCCAGCTACCAGTGGCCTACCTGACCTGTAATCTGACCCCGCCTATTGGCGACGAACCGGCATTATTCACGCATGATGAGGTCATTACTCTATTCCACGAATTCGGGCACGGTTTGCATCACATGCTAACCCGTATCGATGTGCCGGAAGTTGCTGGAATCAATGGTGTTGAATGGGATGCCGTCGAACTGCCGAGCCAGTTCATGGAAAACTTTTGCTGGGAGCGTGATGCCCTGGCGCTGTTCGCGCGCCATTACCAGAGCAATGCCCCTCTGCCGGACGAATTATACCAACGTATGATAGCTGCCCGAAACTTTCAGAGCGCGCTGCAGATGTTGCGCCAGATAGAATTTGCCTTGTTTGATATTCGTTTGCACCAATGCGCAGAGATTTCGTCGGCCGCTCAAATTCAGTCTATTCTGGACGAGGTTCGCCGCGAAGTGTCGGTGCTAGCTACTCCACCGATAAATCGATTTCAAAACGGCTTTTCACATATCTTTGCAGGCGGTTATGCCGCGGGTTACTATAGCTACAAGTGGGCGGAGGTCTTATCCGCCGATGCGTTTGCCGCATTTGAAGAAGAAGGGATTTTCAATCCCGAAACCGGACAAAGATTTCTGCAATGTGTACTCGAACAAGGTGGTTCACGACCTGCGATGGAATCTTTTTGTTGTTTTCGCGGCCGCGAGCCCGAAATCGACGCGTTGTTAAGACATAGTGGAATTAGCTAGCGAATGTTAAAAAAAATTATATTGGGTTTGACCCTGTTAATCGGCTGTGCATCGGTGTCCGCACAGGAAGCATCTGCACCAGAAACGGCTGAACCGGAGACAAAGGCCGACCAGGACAAGGACCGGCAATATGTTACCGATCAGTTACGCCTGTCACTGTACACGCAAGCTAACTCCAGCAGTCAGGTCGTAAAGTTACTCCAGTCCGGGGATATACTCGAAATCGAACAGATTCAGGGGCCTTACGCTTTCGTTACCACTCCGGATGGCACCAGGGGCTGGGTGAAACGGGGTTTTCTGGTAACCAAACCCACGGCGACCATCCTTCTGCAGGAAGAACAGAAGAAAACCGCCAGTCTCACCGCCGAAATCGAGAAGCTGGCGAACAGCAAGGTTGTGATCGACCAGTATGAAAGGGACATGGACAAGTTGGTCGGACAGGTCGACGTCCTCGAATCCGAGAAGCTGCAGGCAAACGAGTCGATAGCAGACCTGCAGCAACAGCTCGAGGCCAAGCAGAAGGAACTCGACCGCAAGGATGAAGATAGCACGCCCGCTTTGCTTGTCTTAAAGGATACCTTCGAGAAGTACTGGCAAATCGTGGTGCCCATTATCGTCCTCATAATATTGTTGAGCTATCTGGTCAGTAAGCAAATCGTCGAAGCCCGTATCAAATCGAAGTTTCACGGCATCAAGATCTGGTAAATGGAGTACCGGGATCTGCGAGATTTTATCGATCAGCTTGAGAAAAACGGCGACCTGAAGCGTATCAGCCAGCGTGTCGACCCCAACCTCGAAATAACCGAAATATCCGATCGGGTCTTACGCGCAGGCGGCCCCGCGCTTTTGTTCGAACACCCCGGCGATAGCGAAATTCCGCTGCTGGCAAACTTGTTTGGCACCGAGCAACGCGTTGCCCAGGCGTTGGGCGAGGAAAGCGCCGCATCACTGCGTGAAGTTGGTAAATTACTGGCATTCTTAAAGGAGCCATCGCCTCCGAGTGGTTTCAAAGAAGCGATGAAAACCTTACCAATTTACAAGAAAATCCTCGATATGTCGCCAAAAGAGGTGAAAAAAGCAAAATGTCAGGAAATAAAATATATCGATGAAGCGGTTGATTTATCGATGCTGCCGATCCAGACCTGCTGGCCACAAGATGCAGGTCCACTCATTACCTGGGGGCTGGTCACCACCCGGGGACCAATAAAACGACGCCAGAACCTGGGTATTTATAGACAACAATTAATTGGGCGTAACCGCCTGATTATGCGTTGGCTCTCGCATCGTGGCGGTGCGCTCGATTACCAGGAATGGCGCCAGCATAAAGGCGATGAACCGTTTCCCGTATCTGTCGTATTAGGCTGCGATCCGGCGACCATACTCGCCGCGGTTACGCCGATACCCGATTCGTTGGCCGAATATGCATTTGCCGGACTGTTACGCGGCTCGAAAACTGAAGTCACCAGGTCTCTGCTGTCGGACCTGGTAATTCCCGCGCGCGCGGAAATCGTGCTCGAGGGCCATATTTATGCGGGTGACGAAGCCGACGAGGGTCCTTTTGGTGATCACACCGGCTATTACAACGAGGTGGAGCGCTTTCCGGTATTCACGGTCGAAGCAATGAGCACGCGCGCGAATCCGCTGTATCACAGCACCTATACCGGCAGGCCACCGGATGAACCCTCGATTCTGGGTCTAGCCCTTAACGAAGTGTTTATCCCGATACTGCAAAAGCAGTTTCCCGAAATAGTCGACTTTTACCTGCCGGCGGAAGGTTGCTCCTATCGGGTCGCCATCGTCAGCATAAAAAAGCAGTACCCCGGACATGCCAAACGGGTAATGATGGGAGTCTGGTCGTTTTTGCGCCAATTTATGTATACCAAATTCGTCATCGTAGTCGATGACGATATCGATACCCGCAGCTGGGAAGACGTTATCTGGGCGATATCGACGCGTACCGATCCGGCGCGTGACATCACGCTGATCGAAAATACGCCCATCGACTACCTCGACTTTGCTTCGCCGGTGTCCGGGCTGGGATCCAAGATGGGCCTCGATGCCACCAACAAACTGGGTGCCGAAACAGAACGGGAATGGGGTCAGCCAATCGCGATGTCAAGCGACGTAGTGGAAAAAATAGACGCACTCTGGTCTGAACTGGGTCTCGATTGAAACGTCGTTTTGCACGGCTTCAAAATTTCGACGATAATCGTCCTGGTTAATCGGCTAAGGTAACGGAGGAAGCATGCGCTCAATAATGGTGTTAAATTCCAAGGGTGGGTCGGGGAAAAGTACGGTTGCTACCAGCATTGCAAGCTACTACGCCTCGCAGGGCAAGAAAGTCGTGCTGGTTGATTGCGATCCCCAGGCCTCGAGCCTCGAATGGCTTGCGGCGCGCCCTAGCGGGCGAAGTTCGATTACCGGTATCGATGGTTCCGCCGGGCATTTTCGGACCCCGCGTAGCGCCGACTATGTGGTTTTCGATACCCCGGCAGCGGTGCATGGCAAGGAATTGAGCGCATTCCTGCGGCGCGCGCAGAGTATCATCATTCCGGTGTTACCGTCTCCGATCGACATGCGCGCTGCCACCCCGTTTATCCAGAAAGTGCTCGATAATGGCCGTGTTGCTCGCAAGGAAGCCAAAATTGCATTGATCGCCAATCGCTGTCGCGAAAACTACAATATCTACCATCAGCTCGATACCTACTTGCGCAAGGTCCGTAAGGCGCCATTTATCAGCGTACTGCGAGAAACCCAGAATTACGTGCGCGCAGCGGAGCGCGGGCTCGGAATTTTCGAGCTGGCGCCCTATTCGGTAAGACGCGATCTGGACCAGTGGGAACCGATCATTCGCTGGCTCAACAGCAAGCGTAGCCAGCCCGTAAACTGATCCTATTCCGATTGCCATATACCAGGTCAGGGTGATGCCGAGCGGCGAGCATTTCGAGTGCCCGGCGAATAAATCGATACTCAACGCGGCGCACGCGGCCGATATCCTGATTTCTTACAGCTGTCGCAGCGGACAATGCGGGTCCTGCATGGGTCGCGTGATCGCCGGCGAAATTACTTATCCGAAGGGGTTGCCGGACGCAACCAATGCCGCCGAAGCCAAGGCGGGGCAGGTTCTCTTCTGCAGCGCATACGCTAAATCTGACCTGGTTATAGAAATTGTAAAACCCGAATTTTAAATCAACTCGGACTTACCCAGCGCCAAAGCCACCGCCTGCGCGGCGTGAATTGCAGTGGTGTCGTAAAGTTTGATAGCGGTATTTTGCTGCTCAAGCAGCATGCCAATTTCGGTACAGCCCAGAATCACGCCTTCTATTTCTGCTTCTGCCATTCGATCGATAATCGCGAGGTAAACTTCGCGCGACTCTGGTTCCACCTGACCCTGGCACAGCTCCTGGTAAATGATATCGTGCACCATTTGCCGATCGTGTAATTCCGGCACGACAATGTCGATCCCGAAATTATCGCTAATCCGATCTTTGTAAAACTCGAGCTCCATGGTAAACGCGGTGCCGAGTAAACCGACACGTCGGACTCCATCCCGCTGTAGCACGGTGCCGGTGGCGTCGGCGATATGCAGTAACGGAATGGAAACCGCCGAGGCAACCTCGTCGGCGACGCGGTGCATGGTATTGGTAGCGATCAGAAAGAAATCGGCGCCCCCGGCCTCGAGCCGACGCGCCGCGTCAATCAGCAGTTCTGCCGCGCCGTCCCAGTCCCCGGCGTGCTGCAGCCGCTCGATCGGCGCGAAATCGACGCTGTACATCAGCAACTGCGCCGAATGCAATCCTCCCAGCCGTTGGTTGACGCCGGTGTTGATCAAACGGTAATACGAAACGCTGCTTTCCCAGCTCATTCCGGCGATCAGCCCAATCGTTTTCACCACATTCGACGCCCTGACAAAATTGCACTATAACAGGAAACTGTATGTCCCAATTCGAATTCAGCATGGCTTTGTCGGCGCAGCAAATCCACTCGGTTTACGAGGGACGGGCGCGTTACATTCTGGTTGAATCAGACGAGGGGTTAAAGCTGCAGTTGCCCGCGGCAAATTTTCGCAATTTTGTCACCGCGGACGGAATACACGGACGTTTCAGGGTTACGATCGACGCCAGTAACAAGCTCCAGGCTTTGCGCAAACTCTAGTTCGCAGGGCCGCATGCCTGCGCCGGTTTCGTTGCGTTCGCTTTAGCCGTGGGCTAGCTGCGCTGGGCCTCGCGTGCAGCAAGTTTGAGGGTCTTGCGCTGTTTGGCCTGCTCGGCCGCATCGGCGCCGATGTGCATCTCGCCACGTTCGCGCGCCAGTCTGACCTGCTTTTCACGTTCGCGAAAGCGCCGCCTTTCCTGGTCGCTCTTGTGGTCGTAACAGGCGGGACAACTGACGCCGGCCTGGTACTGCTCGCTTGCCTTGTCGGCCTCGGTAATCGGCCGTCGGCAGGCATGGCACTGGTCATAACTGCCTTTTTCGAGCGCATGATTGACACTCACGCGGTTATCGAACACGAAGCACTCGCCGTGCCACATCGAGTCGGATTCAGGTACCTGGTCGAGGTAGTTTAAAATACCGCCCTTCAGGTGATACACCTCGTCGAAGCCCCGTTCGCGCAGATATGCCGTGGACTTCTCGCAACGAATCCCGCCGGTACAGAACATCGCAACCTTGCGATGTTTCTTCGGATCGAGATTTTTCTCGACATAATCCGGGAAATCGCGAAATGATCTGGTATTGGGAAATATCGCTTTTTCGAAACTGCCAATGGCCGATTCATAGTCGTTACGTGTATCGATCAGGGTAACCTCGGGATCGCTGATTAGCTGGTTCCACTCGGTTGGACTGACATAGGTGCCGGCATTGGCGGGTGAAATATCATCCACACCCATGGTAACGATTTCACGCTTCAGTTTGACGCGCGACCGGTAAAAGGGCATTTCCTCGTCGAAGGAAAGCTTGCAATCGAAATCGCGTAATCTCGGATCCTGACGCAGGTACTCGAGCAGGCTTTCGACTCCCTGCCTGCTACCGGCAATAGTGCCGTTAAAACCTTCCGCAGCCAGCAGCAGAGTACCGCGCACCTGCTTGTCGAGCATTAGCTGCAGCAGCGGCTGGCGCAGCGATTCAAAATTGTCGAGCTGCACGAAACGATATAATGCAGCAATCACGATCGGCGATGACATCGAGCCTCCTGGAGCGTAAATCCAGAGCAAGGTTGAAAAGGGGCGGTATATTAACCCAGTAATCCGAAAATTAAAATCAGCCTGTCACGCGTGTGTGCCCGTGCGGCGAACGAACAGGTATCTGGAAATGGGTTTGCGCTGCTAAACCGGGATTTAGGCTAGCGAGGTTTACTCGTCGGCCTTGCCGATAACATCGATATGATGATCGATAAAATCGATCTGGTCACCGGCGCGAATTTTCTTGCGCTTGCGGGTTTCGACTTCTCCATTAACGCTTACCAGGCCATCCTGGATAACCCGTTTTGCGTTGCCGCCACTTTCGGCAAGACCCTCGAATTTGAGAATCTTGTAAAGTTCGACAAACTCGGATTCAAGCTCCGCAATAATTTTTTCGGGATCACTCATTGTTATTCATCGAAGTCGATATGTACGTCATCAGGGTAGGGTTGCCCCTTACCGGTTTCGATACAGGATTTCAAACTCATCATGAAAACCGCCCACTTGGTGCTGCAATGGGCGAGAAATTCGTCCGCCTGCCGCCAATTATAGTGACTGAAATTCAAGATGACCTGTTTATTGTCCGTATCCAACTCAAACAATATCTCTGTCCCCTTCCATGCGCCCGGCATTTCGCCATGATGCTGCCAGCGAACCCGCTTATTCGGCACCAGCTCGATAACCTCGAAACGCGGCCCGTCATTGCCGAACCTGAAATAAATAATCGAACCGACGTCGCCAGCGCCGCTGGTATCGGCGGTCCACCATTTTGACAGGCCCTCATCGGTAGAGAGCAGGCGGTACACCTCGGCCGCGCTGCCCCTGATACCGACACGATGCCTGATTTCAGCCATTGGGGTTACCCGCATGGTTCAGGCGAGGCCGCTCAGATTCGCCATGTGTTGTATGCCTGGTAGCCTGATTGATCGCCAATCATCCTCACATTCCTTTTGAATTATAGTGATGCATACCTTCTCCGCGCCATATGTGCGTTAGTTTAAACGTTTTATCAACATTGGGAATACGGAAAATTGGCTATGGCAGGGTATTATTCCGCATTTTGCGAACCGGACGACTCTTTTACGAAATAGCTCGCCAAGGCATATTTTTCTGGCCAGAATATCGAAATTGAGTGTTTGAGGGGGCAACATGATCCAGTGGTATCCGGGCCATATGCACAAGGCGAGCAAGGAGTTCAATAAAATCCTGCCGCAGGTCGATCTCGTTATCGAAGTGCTGGACGCGCGTCTGCCTGGATCCAGTGAAAACCCGATGCTGGCGAGATTGCGCCGCGACAAGCCCTGCATCAAGTTACTCAATAAAAGCGATCTCGCGGATCCGCTACGTCTCGAGGCCTGGATCACCTGGCTGGAGCAGCAAAACCAGGTTAAAACACTGGTTTGCAGCAGCAATGACAACGCCATCGCCGGCCTGCCCGAGCTATGCCGTAAACTGGTCCCACGGCGCGACAATCGATCGGCGATGATATACGCGATGATTGCCGGTATTCCCAACGTCGGTAAATCAACGCTGATTAATCGGCTGGCGGATCGCAAAATTGCCAAAACCGGGAATGAAGCCGCACTGACGCGAATGCAGCAACGAATCGAAATTTCAGCGGAACTAACCCTGATCGATACACCGGGCATGCTTTGGCCCAATATCGAAAATGAAGCCAGCGGCTACCGCCTGGCGGCTACCGGAGCGATTCGCGATACCGCGCTCGATCTGCAGGAGGTCGCGAGTTTTGTTGCCGAATTTCTGCTCGAAGCCTATCCCCAGCGTATCTTTCAGCGCTATGATATCGAGCCCTTGCCGCAGACCGAGATCGAGTTACTCGAGGCGATAGGTCGAAAACGCGGTTGTATCGTTGCCGGTGGGCGCGTAGATCTGGAAAAGGTCGCGCGCCTTTTGATCAGCGAATTACGCAACGGTGATCTTGGCGGCCTGTGCCTGGAAACGCCGACGGGTTACGCCAGAGAGTGCCAGCAGGTTACCGTTATCCGGGCTGAAAAAGCAGCAAAAAAAGAGGCGCGCAAGACCAGGCGTCGTAAATAAAAAGAGGTTAGAGTTTATGATTATCCGCCAGGCATTGTCTCAGGATGCCGCCGAACTGACAGAATTCAATATCAACATGGCGCGTGAAACCGAGGGCGTGGAGTTGATCCCGGAAGTTATCGGTGCCGGCGTGAAAACCATGATCAAAAACCCGCAGATGGGTTTTTACCTCGTGGTCGAGCTCGATAACGGAATCCAGGCCTCACTCATGGTAACCACCGAGTGGAGCGACTGGCGCAACGGCATGTTCTGGTGGATTCAAAGTGTCTATGTGCGCCCGCAATATCGCCGCCAGGGGCTTTACCGGGAACTGTATGAACGCGTCAAGGAGCTTGCCGAACAGGAACCGGCCGTTTGTGGATTCAGGCTTTACGTCGAACGCGAAAACACGAACGCACAAAAGACCTACGAATCGCTCGGCATGACGGAAACCGAGTACAAGCTGTTTGAAGAGCTGGTGCCGAGCCTGAATTTCAAAAATTGACAGCCTCCGCGTCTCTCCAGAGGTTGGGGGACGCAAGATATTGCGCTCATGAATCCAGTCTTGTAGCCCACGCCTGACGCGCCTGCAGTCGCCGATGCTTGCCTAAGCCTACGCCAGGTAATATAGTCACCTTTCCTCAACGGGGTGCTCGATTGAGCTGAGAGTCGCCAGAAGGCGCCAACCCGATGAACCTGATCCAGGTAGTACTGGCGTAGGGATGTGAGCGAATTCATGTCATTCCCCATCTCTCCGTTTATGCATCCAGACAAATGGAGATTATATGAATTTATTGATGCGTTGTTGTTATTGCGCGGCATTGGCACTGTTGCTGAATTTGAGCGCCGAGGCGGCCACACCCACCCTCACGGTGTATACCTATGACTCGTTTACCAGCGACTGGGGTCCCGGTCCCCAGGTCAAAAAGGCTTTCGAGGCGCAATGCGATTGCACACTCGAGCTGGTGGGGCTGGAAGACGGGGTATCCATGCTCAATCGGCTCAAACTGGAAGGCAAAAATACACGCGCCGACCTGGTGCTTGGGATCGATACCAACCTGACTGCCGAAGCCCGCGCCACTGGATTATTCGAACCACACGGGCTGCAAATGAAGTTCTCCGCGTTGCCGAAACCCTGGGAGGATGAACTGTTTCTGCCCTATGACTACGGCTACTTCGCCTTTGTCTACAATCGCGAGCAACTGAAAAATCCGCCGGCGAGCCTGCGCCAGCTGGTCGAAGATGAAAATGGGCCGACACTCCTGCTGCAGGACCCGCGCACCTCCACCCCGGGTCTCGGTTTTTTGCTATGGATCAAAAAGATCTATGGCGATCAGGCCGACGCGGCCTGGGCAAAACTGTCGCCGCGCATCGTTACTGTAAGCTAAGGGCTGGAGCGAGGCCTACGGCCTGTTTCTCAAGAATGAGGCCGACATGGTGCTGAGTTACACCACTTCCCCGGCCTACCACATCATCGCCGAACAGGATCTACGTTTTGCCGCGGCCCGTTTCAGTGAGGGCCATTATCTGCAAATCGAAGTCGCCGGCATGGTGCGCGGCAGCCAGCAAAAAAACCTGGCGCGGGCGTTTCTGCAGTTCATGCTAAGCGAGCGCTTTCAGCGTATTATTCCGACCACGAACTGGATGTACCCGGCCGCGCTGGCGCAAGCCAGCCTGCCGCCTGAGTTTACGCAATTGATCGATCCCTCCCCGGCCCTGCTGTTCGACGACAAGCTGGTGGCGAAGCAACGTAAACAATGGGTCAACGAATGGCTGGAGGTTATGTCGCGTTAGGCGACATCCGAAAATGAACCCGCGCGTCTTCCCGGCAGCACTGGTCCTCGGATTGCTGGCCGCCATCGTATTCGCGCCGCTGGCAGGCCTGTTGAATCTGGGCGCGATGCCCGGTTACGAGAGCGCCGATCTGCAATTCTGGCAAAGCGACTACCTGCGCCGCGTACTGTTCTTCAGCCTGTGGCAGGCGCTGTTATCGACGCTGTGTAGCGTCTTGCCCGCGATCCTGGTAGCGCGGGCGTTTGCGCTGCAGCCATCGTTTCCATTGCGCGGTTTTCTATTGCGCCTGTTTGCCTTGCCGTTGGTGGTGCCGTCGGTGGTCGCGGTCATGGGCGTGGTTTCAGTTTATGGCAGCGACGGCTGGATACCCTTGGGTCGATCCCTCTACGGGCTTGGCGGAATTTTGCTGGCCCATGTATTTTTCAATCTGCCGCTCGCGGTTCGACTGCTGCTGCCCCACTGGCAGGCGATTCCGCAACGCCACTGGCAGCTTGCCGAACAACTCGACATGAATGCCTGGCAACGCTGGCGTTTTCTCGAATGGCCGGCATTGCGCGAAGGCCTGCCCGGGGTTTTGCTACTGGTTTTCATGTTATGCCTGACCAGCTTCGCGGTGGTGCTGACGCTGGGCGGTGGCCCCAGGAGCACCACCCTGGAAGTCGCAATTTACCAGTCGCTGCGTTTCGATTTCGATCCGCTCAGGGCGGTATTGCTGGCACTGTTACAGCTCGGCCTTTGCCTTCTGGTGGCGAGTCTGAGCCTCAGGCTGCAGCGCCTGCCGGAAGTCGAAATCGCTGTCGATGCGTCGTCGCCGACAGCTGTAACGCGGATCAGGCCGTTACATCTGGCACTGATTCTGCTGGCCGCGGTTTATGTCGCCATGCCGCTGTTGTCGATGCTGCTCGATGCGCTCGCCGGACCGCTGTCGAAGGTAATCATGAGGGCAGCGCTATGGCAATCGATCGCAAATACCCTGTTTATCGGATTGAGCGCTGCCTTACTGTCGGTCAGCGCTGGTTGGTTTTTGCTGCGCTACAGCGCCAGCCTGGCGCTGGCCGGGCAACCCGGCAGGGCCAGGCTGATCGATCTTGCCGGGTCTATCGTTTACGTGGTGCCGCCGTTGGTCATCGGCACCGGCATGTTTGTTCTGCTATCGCCTTATGTCGACGTGTTTAGCTGGGTGTATCCAATCGTTATTGCGGTCAATTCGCTGATGGGATTGCCGTTTGTCATCCGCACTCTGGGCCCGGCGCTACGCCAGAACCATGCACGCTATCACCTGCTATGCCAAAGCCTCGCGCTCTCCGGCTGGAATCGCTTCCGCTATCTCGAATGGCCCCTGCTGCGCCGCCCCCTGGGGCTTGCCATGGCGCTGGTCGCAGCCCTGGCAATGGGCGATCTCGGCGTGATCGCGCTGTTCGGCACGCCGAATACCGCGACTCTCACGCTGTTGATTTACCAGCAGCTGGGGGCCTACCTGATTCCGGATGCGACGGTCACCGCGTTGTTTCTGTTGCTGTTATGCCTGACGGTGTTCTGGCTGCTAGAACGCGGCCTGGGGGGCAGGCTCGATGCTTGAAATCGAAGGCCTCGAGTTCAGTTATCGCGAGCGGGGCTCGCCTGGCATGTGCTTTGATCTCGAGGTCGAGGCCGGTGAGGTGCTGAGCCTGATCGGTCCCAGTGGATCAGGCAAATCGACACTGTTGAACCTGATTGCGGGATTCCTGGAGCCCGCGGCCGGACGGATACGGCTCGACGGCGTCGCCATCGAAACCCTGCCGGCCGCGCGCCGCCCGGTTTCGATCGTGTTCCAGCAGCATAACCTGTTCCCGCATCTCGACCTGTATACGAATGTCGCCCTCGGTATCGACCCCTCGCTGCGGTTAACGCCGACCCAGGTTTCCAGTATCGCCGATGCCCTCGAACGGCTCGGATTGAGTGGATTGCAGCGACGCAAACCCGGCGCGCTGTCCGGTGGTCAGCGACAGCGCGTGGCGCTGGCGCGGGCATTGGTGCGCCGGCGTAAAATTTTACTGCTCGACGAAGCCTTCGCTGCACTCGGCCCGGCACAACGCGCGGAAATGATCGGCCTGGTCAAAAACCTGGTGCAGGAAAACGATATGATGGCCTTGCTGGTCAGCCATCAACCGCGCGATGCCCTGATCGCATCGGCGCGCACCGCCTTTGTCTGCGAGGGGCGGGTAGAAACCCTGCAGCCCACCGCCGAGCTGCTCGAACATTCGGTTTTGCCGGCGGTGCGTGAGTATCTGGGGTCGACGTGAACCCGGTCGATTTCAAACAGCTGTTTTTGCGCATCCCGCTACTGGCGGAACTGGCGCCAGAAGATTTTACGATTACCCCGTTACCCGGTTACACCAACCGCAATTATCGACTGGCCAATCACCGGCATGACTGGGTTTTACGAATTCCACAGCCGGCTACCAACCGCTTTATCGATCGTGACGCCGAGGCCACTAACCAGGCCGCTGCCTGTGATCTCGAGCTCGCGCCGCGCCCATTGTGGCGTGACAGCTCGGGCTTGACCCTGACGCCGACACTCGGTGCAAGCCGCAGTCCGACGCCTGCCGACCTGGCCGACACGGCAACCCTGCAGGCGATCGTGGCGCCGCTTCGGCGACTGCATCGTAGCGGCATTCGCTTCCAGGGACGAGTGCAGCTGGATCAATTGTTGAACCGTTACTATTCGCTGTTGTCACCGCAGCTGCGGGAAGAATATCGGCTGCGCATACAGGCGGCCCTGCAATTGCTGCCATTGCTGCAGGACAGGGATCCAGCCTATATCGCATCGCATAATGATCTGGTACTGGAGAATCTGTTGCTGGGGCAGGACCGAGTGTGGTTAATCGACTGGGAATTTTCCGCGATGGCGTCGCCCTACTGGGATCTCGCGACCATCTGCAATGCCGCCGGCTTTGATTGCTCGCAAAGCAGGCAATTACTCGATGCATATTGCGCGGGCGGCGTGGTAATGGAAGAATCACTGCTTTTCGATTATCGAAACCTGCTGCAACTGCTCAGCGACTGCTGGATGGCGGCGCTGGTAGGCTGACAACAATATGCTAACCCACTCGGCCAGTCTTTATCTGGCCTCGGTATTGATCTGGGGCTCGACCTGGTACGCGATCAAGTTTCAGCTCGGCGTGGTTGCGGCCGAGGTGTCGCTGGTGTATCGCTTCGCCCTGGCGGCGATAATCCTGCTGCTGTTTTGCCTGTTGACCCGACGCAGTCTTAAATTCTCGCTGCGGCAGCACGCTACTATCGCGTTACAGGGTTTGTTTCTGTTCTCCAGCAATTACCTTATTTTTTACTGGGCGACGGAGTTGCTGACCTCCGGCATTGTTGCATTGATGTTTTCCACGGTTATTTTGATGAACATCGTTAACGGTGCAATTTTCATGCGTCTCGTGATCAGGCGGCGAGTCATTATTGGCGCCGTTCTCGGCATCGTCGGCATCGGTACGATTTTCTGGTCGGAGGTAAGCAACGTCGACAACAATGCCGATACCTGGCGCGGATTGTGGATGTGTCTGATCGCCACCTGTTTTGCCTCGGTCGGTAATATCATTTCAGCGCTTAACCAGAAGAACCAGATTCCGGTAGTGCAGACCAATGCCTGGGGCATGGCCTACGGGGCGTTGATCATGACGGCTTACGCGCTCATCAGCCAGGTGCCTTTTAACTACGATCCGGATTTGGCTTACAGCCTGTCATTGATCTACCTTTCGGTTTTCGGCTCGATTCTAGCCTTTGGATCCTACCTGACCCTGGTCGGGCGTATTGGCGCCGATAAGGCGGCCTACGCGGCGGTGCTGTTTCCGGTTATTGCGCTCGGTATTTCGACGCTGTTTGAAGACTACCAGTGGACCCTGCGCGCGGTATTCGGTTTCGCGCTGGTGCTGCTCGGTAACTACATCGTGCTGACAAAACGAAGGATGCACTCAGAGTAAATCTGAACCAGATCCAAACCTAGCGAGTGCAGCTTAACCTCGCGACAACGGATCACCGAGCAGGTTGGAGACATTCGGCACCTGTTCCAGGGCCCAGCTCAGTTGATCGCGCTCCGCGGAACTGAGGCTGGCGGGTGCTACCCGGTTTGACAATGAAATTCCCGCTTCCAGGTCGAGTAGCTGCTGCTGAAGAATGATGTCGAAAATAATTCGATGCGCTTCGCTCAGGTTCTTCAGCGTCTTCTTCATTTTGCCAACCCGTCTGCGCAGTTCGGCGAATCGCTCAGGCGTTGATTGCGCACGAATTCCATGTTTTATCGCGAGCGTTCGTGCGGTCGAAAACAGGGGCATGATGCCGCCCATTTTCAAATCCATGCGGCCATTGTCGAGTTTGAAACGGCCAAACAAACCGAGTGGCGGTGAGTTTTTGCAGGAATTAATCGACAGAAATTTGATAAACAGGCTGGACTCGGCAGCCACCTCGAAGGCGTTATCGAGTATCTTGTTGACGAGATGCATATCGCCATGCACGCCCACGGCGTCGAAAAAGATATCGCACTTCAGAATATCCTCGGGTGACTGACGCTTGATCCAGGTTTTGACCAGTATCTTCCAGCCCTTGACCGACATGCGCCATTGTGGATTGCTGGCCATGATGTTGCCCTTGCAATAGGGTACGCCGGCGGCATCGAGCATGTCGGACACCTTGCGTCCGAGCTCGGCAAACCATTTATCTTCGGCGCCACCGGGTTCGCCCTCGGCAAAGACAATCGCATTGTCCTGATCCATCGCCAGCAGGCTTTCGCCGCGGCCGCCCGAACCCAGAACCAGCATCGCATAGGGGCAGGGTGGCGGCCCCGGCATTTCCATCTCGGCGAGCTTGCAGGCCTGTCGGGTTAACGCGCAGAGTTCGCGCGAGATCACCGCGGCGACGTCGCGCGCATCCACCTCCTCGGCGACCAGGCTTTTGGCTAGCAGCACGATATTGCCCCATACCGCCGCCATCTGGCCGGCGCTGGCGGCGGCGTCGATATCGTCTCCCAGCAGTACCGCGTCGTCGGCGCGCTGGCGTAGCAGGTCGCGCGCCGACAGCGCGCCGATAATCTGACCGTGACTGTCATGTACGCCGAGATGACGGATGTGCATGCGCCGCATGCGCGCGATGGCGCGGTACACAAAAGCGTCCGCGGACAGGCTTTCGAGCGGAAACACGGCTACCTGGCGCACCGCTGAATCGAAGGCCTCTTCGCCCTTGCGCCGGAACTGACGCAGCAGGTCGCGCTCGGTGATAATGCCGGTGGGACCCTCCGCGTCGACGGGATTGACATAAAGCGAGCTGACTTCGTGATCAATCATGAAGGCCAGGGCGTCGCGCAGGCTGATATCGGCGTCGACCATCAACGGCGGGCTGTTCATCAGGTCGCGTAACCGGTGACGGTAGGGGAAGCTGTCGATACGCTCCAGTACTGCGCGCGACTTGCGGGCCTGGTGCACATCGAGCCACCCGATCTGCGCCTCGCGGGTGGCGGATTCGCTGAATCTTTCGCAGGCGCGCTCGAGTTCGGCCAGGGTTCGAATGCCGACTCCCCGCAGGCGCGGAATCAACACGACGAAAATCGCCGCGGTGGCAATTGCGTCGCCGAGCGCGCTGTGGCGATCCTGAATATCAACCTTGGCCCAGCTGGCAATCGTATCGAGCGAAAAATTGGGCAGGTTGGGCGCCAGTAGATTGACCAGGAAACGCAGGTCGAGGCAGCGCGGTGGAGTCCATTTGAGACCCGCCAGTTCGCGTTCGCGTTTCAGCATTGCCAGATCGAAGCCGCTGGCGTAACCGATCAGCACCGAATCCCGGCGCCACTTGTCGAAGGCCTTCGCGACTTTGCGGAACCTGCGGGCATCGGCGACGTCGGTATCGCTGATGCCGTGAATCGCCTGGCTGTCCGCGGGAATCGGCTCCCCGGGGTTGATCAGTTCCTGAAAGCTTTGGGACGCGTCGACTACGCCGTGCACGATCCGCACCGCGCCGAGCTGAATCATGCGCGCCTTGCTGGTGTCGAGCCCGGTGGTTTCGCAGTCAAACGCGATTGCGTCCAGTGACAGCAGCGGAATCGAGGCCGGATTGTGCTCGGTCGCCATGCTTCAGCGTCCTCCGGAAACGTCGATGAAACTACCGGTGGTATAGGCCGAGGCATCGGCAAGCAGCCACAGAATCGCCTCGGCAACTTCGGCAGGATAACCGCCGCGTTGCATCGGTACCGCCGACTTGAGGCGATCGACGCGACCGGCTTCGCCGCCGGCAGCGTGGATATCGGTATAAATCAATCCGGGTTTGACCGCGTTGACACGAATACCCTGGTCAGCGACTTCCCTGGCCAGTCCGATCGTCATCGCATCCACCGCGCCCTTGGCCGCGGCATAGTCGACGTATTCATGCGCACCACCGATATCGGCCGCGCGCGACGACAGATTGACAATAGCCCCGCCCTGACCACCGGTTTTGGTCGACATGCGTTTTACTGCTTCACGTGCGCACAGAAAACTGCCGACAACATTGATATCGAGGATGCGGCGCCAGCGTTCCGGCGTCATATCGACGAGTTCGCTTTGCTGCTCGAGGATCCCGGCATTGTTAACCAGGCCATCGAGGCGGCCGAATTCGCGGTCGATGGCGCGATACATCGCGGTCACTTCGGATTCCTGGCCGACATCGGCCTGGAACAGTATCGCCTGGTGACCACCGGCTGTGAGTGATTCGAGCAACTCGTTAGCGGCTTGTTCGCTATGCAGGTAGTTGAGGCAAAGCGAGTAGCCCCGCGCGGCGGCCAGGCGCGCGGTTTCGGCGCCGATGCCGCGGCTTGCTCCGGTGATGAGTAGTACTTTTGACATGACGTCTGGTTTCCCTGTGGTTCGGGTCCTGGCCGGTGCCGGATTACTCGTGAAATAATTCCAGCGCTTCGGGTGCGTGGTCTTTTTTGTGGTAAGCCTGCAAGCCCAAAACGCCCTTGGTATCCTGCCGAATTTCGATAAAAACCTGTGCCGGGGTAACTTCCAGCGCTTCGACCAGTGCGATCGCATCGGCCTGCTGATTGTAAACGATCATCGCCTGCGGGCTGGCATCGAGCCTGGCCTGTAGTTGATCCGGATCAATACAGACTTCGCAATCCTCGGCGCCCGGCAGCAGCAGCGCCACCAGCGGCACACTCTCCGCATCGAGCGCGCGGGTAATGATTTTATTACCGCAAGTTCGTTTGATCGTCAGCATGCCATTATGCTTTCAGTTTTTCGCGCAAAATCGCATTCACCTGCCCGGGGTTAGCCTTGCCCTGCGATTGTTGCATGACCTGGCCGACAAAAAAGCCAAGCACCTTTTCCTTGCCGGCGCGGAACTGTTCGACCTGCTCGGGATTGGCGGCGATGACGGCATCGATCAGCGACTCGATCGCCCCGCTGTCGGTAATCTGTTTGAGGCCGCGTGCCTCGATGATTTCATCGGCGTCGCCCTCACCCTGCCACATGGCCTCGAACACTTCCTTGGCGATTTTGCCCGAAATCGTATTGTCACCGATACGCGCCACCAGTTGTGCCAGCATTTCGGGCGCAATCGGGGAGGCATTGATATCGAGCGTTGCCTTGTTCAGGGCGCCGGCGAGATCGCCGAGGATCCAGTTGGCGAGTTGCGCGTTTTGCCCCGGAGCCGCGGCCAGCGCGGTTTCGAAATAGGCCGCCGTTTCGCGACTGGCGGTTAACAGTTCGGCGTTGTAGTCCGAAAGGCCAAGCGCATCGACAAAGCGCTGTTTCTTCTGCTCGGGCAGTTCCGGCAACGCTGCGCGGATAGACGCGATGTCCGCGTCGGTGATGGCCACCGGTAACAGATCGGGATCGGGAAAGTAGCGGTAGTCGTTGGCTTCTTCCTTGCTGCGCATCGAGCGGGTCTCATCGCGTTCGGAATCGTAAAGCCGGGTTTCCTGAACGACTGTTCCGCCTTCCTCGATGAGGTCGATCTGGCGCTCGATCTCGAAGTTGATCGCACGCTCGAGAAAGCGGAAGGAATTGATATTCTTGATTTCGGCGCGGGTGCCGAGTTTGTCTACGCCCTTGTGGCGTACCGAGACATTGGCGTCGCAGCGGAATGAACCTTCCTGCATGTTGCCGTCGCAAATTTCGAGATAACGCACCAGCGAGTGAATTTTACGCGCGTAGGCCACGGCCTCTTTGGCCGAGCGCATGTCGGGCTCGGAGACGATTTCGAGCAACGGTGTACCGGCGCGATTCAGATCGATACCGGTTTGATCGACGAACTGATCGTGAATCGATTTGCCCGCGTCTTCCTCGAGATGTGCGCGCGTGATGCCGACTTCCTTATGCTCACCCTCGGCCGGGCTGATGAAGATATGCCCCTTGCCGACGATGGGTAGTTCGTATTGTGAAATCTGGTAACCCTTGGGCAGGTCGGGATAAAAATAGTTCTTGCGCGCGAATACCGAGCGATGGTCGATTTCGGCATCGATGGCGACACCGAAACGGATTGCCATGGTGACCACTTCGCGGTTCAGCACCGGTAGCACGCCCGGCATGCCGAGATCAATCGCGCAGGCCTGGGTGTTGGGCGCGGCGCCAAACGCGGTCGAAGCGCCGGAAAAAATTTTACTCCTGGTGGCGAGCTGCGCATGAATTTCGAGCCCGATGACGCTTTCCCATTCACTCATCGGAATGCCTCCGGGATCTGCAGATGCCAGTCGCTGACCTGCTGATAACTGTGCGCCGCATTGAGCAGACCCGTCTCGTCGAAGTAGTTGCCGATCAACTGCATGCCGACCGGCAAGCCATCGACAAATCCGACCGGCAACGACATGCCAGGCAACCCGGCCAGGTTCAGCGAAATGGTATAGATATCCTGCAGATACATGCTGACCGGATCGTCGCTCTTGGCGCCGATCTTGAACGCGGTTTCAGGCGTGGTCGGACCCAGGATCAGGTCGACGCTGTCGAAGGCTTTCTGAAAATCCTCCTTGATCAAGCGGCGTAACTGCTGGGCCTTCAGGTAATAGGCGTCGTAGTAGCCGGCAGAAAGTGCGTAGGTGCCAATCATGATGCGGCGTTTCACCTCGGCGCCGAAACCCTCGCCCCGCGAGCGCTTGTACAAATCCTCGAGGTCGACCGGGTTGTCACAGCGATGGCCGAAGCGCACGCCGTCGAAGCGCGACAGGTTAGACGAGCATTCGGCCATCGCGATCACGTAGTAGGTGGGTATCGATAAGCCGGTGTTGGGCAATGAAATGTCACGCACTTCGGCGCCGAGTTTGCGTAGTTCATCGATCGCGGTTTCGATCACGACGGCGACCTTAGCGTCCAGTCCTTCGGCGAAGTACTCTTGCGGCAGCCCGATTTTCAAACCTTCGACTCCCTGTCCGAGCGCGCCGCTGAAATCCGGCACCGCGCGATCGGCCGAGGTCGAATCACGCCGGTCGAAGCCTGACATGGTTTGCAGCAGGAGCGCGCAATCCGCGGCGCTGCGCGCGAACGGGCCGCCCTGGTCGAGGCTCGAACCGTAGGCGATCATGCCATAACGCGACACGCGGCCATAGGTTGGTTTGATGCCGGTGATGCCGCATAGCGCGGCCGGTTGGCGGATCGAGCCCCCGGTATCGGTGCCGGTTGCGCCCGGCGCAAGGCCGGCCGCGACCGCGGCGGCGGAGCCGCCCGACGAGCCCCCGGGCACGTACTCGGTATTCCACGGGTTGGCAACGCTGCCGTAACAGGAATTCTCATTCGAGGAGCCCATCGCGAATTCGTCCATGTTGGTCTTGCCGAGCATGACCGCGCCGTCGCGTTTGAAGTTTTCGATTACGCTGGCGTCGTAAGGCGCGATAAAATTATCCAGAATGCGCGAGGCGCAGGAAGTTTTTACGCCATCGGTGCAAAACAGGTCCTTGTGCGCGAGCGGCACCCCGGTTAACGCCGTCGCCTGGCCTTTGGCCAGCGCCGCATCCGCCTGGCGCGCCTGCTCGAGTGCGATGTCGTCGGTAACGCTGATAAAGCAATTGAGCGCGGGATTATGCTGCGCGATGCGCGCCAGGTAATCCTGGGTGATCTCGACGCTGGAAAATTTCCCTGCGCCGAGCCCCTGCCGAATTTCGGTGACGCTGGACGCCATTATTCGATCACCTTCGGTACGCGGTAAAATCCCTGTTCGACATCCGGCGCGATACGCTGGAACTTGTCGCGCTGATCGGTCTCGGTGACTTCGTCGGCGCGTAAGCGTTGGGTAGCGTCGAGTGGATTGGCGAGCGGCGCCACGCCACTACTATCGACCCGA
Source organism: uncultured Gammaproteobacteria bacterium (assembly GCA_963768295.1). Classification (GTDB taxonomy): domain Bacteria; phylum Pseudomonadota; class Gammaproteobacteria. Next base: position 44,146 of record CAVYHN010000048.1, read on the forward strand.
TTCATTTCGTCGACGAGGTCCAGAATACTGGATAAGTCGGTTACATACTGGTCGATGTCGGCCTCATCGATATGCAGGCGCGCAAGGTGAGCGATATTGCGAACGTCCTCGGTTTTCAGGGTCATTTCGGGAAATATATCAAGCGTATTGGAAAAGCTCGCAAACTTACCACAATTTCACCGCATGTATAAGCAAAAGACTGATTTTTAAGGTATTTCGCCTTGTGAAAATCACTTGCCATTGCTAGAGTACGCTCGATTTGTGCTATAAGTAGCGTGGCACCTGCGAATTCAGTGCGCAGGCACTTCAAAAAACACACAACGGGTTTAAAAACACAGCATGTTTGCAGCTATTCGCGGCCTGTTATCCAACGATTTATCGATCGATCTGGGTACAGCCAATACGCTTATATATTCCCGCGGTCAGGGAATTGTTCTTAATGAACCATCGGTAGTCGCGATTCGCCAGGATCGCGGCCCGGGCGGACCGAAATCGATTGAAGCGGTCGGCACAGATGCCAAGAAAATGTTGGGTCGGACACCGGAAAACATCACCGCCAAGCGGCCGATGAAAGACGGCGTTATCGCCGATTTCACCTATACCGAAAAAATGTTGCAGCATTTCATTCGCAAGGTGCATGAAAACCAGTTCATGCGACCCAGCCCGCGCGTGCTGATCTGCGTTCCCTGTGGTGCGACCCAGGTTGAACGGCGTGCGATTCGTGAATCGGCGCTCGGCGCCGGCGCGCGCAAGGTTTACCTGATCGAAGAGCCGATGGCGGCGGCAATCGGCGCTGGCATGCCGGTGGACGAGGCGCAGGGTTCGATGGTGCTGGATATCGGTGGTGGTACTTCCGAAGTGGCGGTTATGTCGCTCAACGGTATCGTCTACTCGGCGTCGGTCAGAATCGGCGGCGACCGTTTCGATGACGCGATCATCAACTATGTCCGTCGCAACTACGGCATTCTGATCGGCGAGGCCACCGCGGAAAGAATCAAGGTCGAGATCGCGGCCGCATACCCCGGCAAGGATTTGCACGAAATTGAGGTCAAGGGTCGCAATTTGTCCGAAGGCGTGCCGCGCAGCTTTACCCTCAACAGCAACGAAATTCTCGAAGCCCTGCAGGACCCGCTTTACGGCATTATCTCCGCGGTCAAGAATGCACTCGAGCAAACCCCCCCGGAACTGGGTTCGGATATTGCCGAGCGCGGTATCGTATTAACCGGCGGTGGCGCCTTGTTACGCGACCTGGACCGCCTGATCATGGAGGAAACCGGGTTACCCGTGATTATCGCAGAAGATCCGTTGACCTGTGTGGCCCGTGGTGGCGGACGAGTGCTCGAAATGATCGACGAACATGGGCTGGATTTTCTGGCGGTAGAGTAAATTTCAGCGGCCACCGCCTAAATGAAAATTCTACTCCAGGCACGTGGCGCATCATTGCAGGCGCTATTTTTCATCGTGCTATGCATCGCGATGATGGTCGTGGATCATCGTTTCCATCACCTGGAAGTTGTGCGCGCCAATATTTCGCTCGCGCTTTCCCCGCTACGATACCTGGTCAGCCTGCCGGCCACCGGAGGCAACTGGCTTAGCGACTGGTTTACCTCGCATACCGAGTTACTCGACGAAAACGAAAAGCTCAGGGCCGATGGCCGAATACTCAATGCACGCCTGCAAAAACTTGAAGTCCTGTCCGAAGAAAACGCGCGTTTGCGTAGCCTGCTCGGCTCTGCGCGCAAGATTTCCGATGACGTCATCGTCGCGGAATTGCTATCGGTTGACCAGAATCCCTATCGCCAGCTGATTGAAATAAACAAGGGCAGCAGCGATGGCGTCGCAATCGGGCACGCCGTCATCGATGATTTCGGCGTCATGGGCCAGGTTATTCACGTCAATGCGCAATCAGCGACCACTATCCTGATTTCCGATCCGGAACACGCGATTCCGGTGCAGTTTGTGCGCAGTGGCACGCGCTCGGTTGCGTTTGGCAGAGGCTCAACTACCCAGCTCGAACTGCGCTACCTGCCGGCTACCGCCGATATCAAGATCGATGACGAACTGGTGACCTCGGGCCTGGGTGGCCGTTTCCCGTCGGATTACCCGGTGGCCAAAGTAACCGCCATCAACGAAGATCGCGTGCGCGGTTTCGTCACAGTATTTGCCGAACCCAAGGCGCGCCTCGACTCCAGTCGCGAAGTGCTGGTTATCAAACCAAGACAATAATAATGCCGAATCTTCGCTATCTGGTTATATATCTGAGCCTGGTCGTGGCGCTGGTGTTGATGATTCTGCCACTGCCCGACTGGGTGCAGATTTACCGCCCCAACTGGGTGGCGCTGGTGCTGATTTACTGGAGCATGGCGTTACCGAAGCGCGTCGGCCTGTGGTTCGCTTTTTTTACCGGGCTTATTCTCGACACTTCACAGGGCACGTTGCTTGGCCAGCATACGCTGGCGCTGGTGGCGATTATTTTTATCAACATGAATTTTTATCAACGCATTCGCGTTCTGGCGCTGGCGCAGCAAGCCATTTTCGTATTCGTGCTGCTGTTGATAAACCAGGTTATGGTGGCCTGGATTGAAGGCATGATGGGGCGGCCCACCCCGCTGCTGGCTTTTTTCGGTGCGCCTTTTATCGGCATGCTGATCTGGCCCTGGGTGTTCGTGGTGCTGCGTGATATCAGGCGAAAGGCGTTATTGAGATGAATTCCCCGAAGCGGCAAAAGGATTACGACTATATCGACGACAATGCAGGTCTGGCGCAGTTTTGTAGCGCGCTTGCTCAGGCTCCCTATTGTACGATCGATACCGAGTTTATCCGTGAAAGCACCTACTATCCTGAACTCGCGCTAATCCAGATTGCCAGCGAAGACCTGCTGGGCTGCATCGATCCGCTAACGATCACCGACTTTACCCCGTTGTCTGAGATTCTGGTTCGGCAAGAACTGGTGAAGGTTTTTCATTCTTGTTCGCAGGACCTGGAGATTCTTTACCAGAAATTCGGCCAGGTGCCATCGCCGGTGTTCGATACCCAGCTCGCCGCCGCGGTGCTCGGTTACAACCATCAGATTTCTTACGCCGACCTGGTACAGCAGATTACCGGGGTACAGCTTGAGAAGAAACACACGCGTGCCAACTGGACGCGCAGGCCATTGAGCAAGGATGAACTCGATTACGCGATGGATGACGTGCGTTACCTGCTGTCGGTTTACCAGGAATTGAATGACAAGCTCGAGTCCACTCGTCGCCGTAGCTGGATCGAAAAAGACATGCTGGCGATGAGCAATGCCGATAACTATGAAGTCGACCAGGCCCAGTTATGGCAACGGCTCAGGGGCGTGCAGAAGCTGAAAGGCGAAACTCTGCAAATAGCGAGCGATTTGTGCCGTTGGCGTGAGCAGGTGGCGCAGCGGCAAAATCGACCGCGGCGCTGGATCGTCAAGGATGACGTCATTATCGAAATCGCAAGGCGAAAGCCCGAGAGCCCGGAAGCCTTGTCAAAGATTCCGGAGCTGAGCGACAAGATCGTCAAACGCCACGGCGAGAAATTATTGCAAGTGATCGCCGAGGCCGCGCGTACCGATCCTGCGCAGTGGCCGCAGCATAACAAGATCAATAATCTGAACTCGCGCCAGATGGCGCTCGGTGATTGCCTGATGGCTTTGTGCCGGGTGATATCCGAGCAAAACAGCATTGCGTTGGCGACCCTGGCGACGCGCAAGGATATCGACAACCTGATTCTGAATCAGAAGAGCAGCCGCCTGGCCCAGGGCTGGCGCTTTCAAATGGCGGGCGAGCAACTGCTCGAATTTATCCACGGGCAGTCGTCCATCGGGGTTGAGGATCAGGCGTTAAAGCTCGATCCTAAATAGGTGTTATCCCAGGTCCCTTCGAGGGGGACAGAGCTGAAGGCCTGTCCCCGGGAGTCCAAAGGTTGGGAGGGTTGGGGGCAGGCCAATAATTCAGCCACTATTTCCCTGACGACTCGGTTGTCTCGGAATTTTCGCTCTGACCCCTCCGCAGGTATCCGAGAACCCTCTTTACTGTACTAAAATACTGGAAAACAAAACGTCGCTGACGTCCTGGCTTCCCGCCAGGTCGGCCATCAGGCCCTTGATGCGGGCGGTGGCCTGCTGGCGGATTTCCTCGCGTTTGCCCGGGGACTTGATATCTTTCGCATTTTGCTCGCTGAGCAGCATGATCAGACTGTGGCGAATCGCCGGCACATGAATCTTGATGGTGTCCTCCGCATCTGCATCGCTGACAAGCACATCGGCACTGATTTGCAGAAAGGTCAGGCGCTTGCCGCCGCTCAGGTTAAGCACCATCGGGTCGCCAAGCGATACGTAGGCGGATGTTTTCGGCGCTACTTCTTCTTCATCGGCGGCTTGGGCCTGGGTCAAGCCGAGTATCAAAATCATCGAACATAAAATTAGGTTTTGCATGGTTTTTCCTGAGACCTCTTGTAATATAGTTTGATCATTAAATTGTATTCCCGGAACCCTAGGTTATGACTCCCGAACAAATTCAGCAGATAATCGCCTCGCATATGCCCGATGCAGCAGTGGAAGTCAGCGGTGGTGACGGCAAGTTTATCGCCGAGGTTACCAGCGAAGCCTTCGAGGGCCTGACTTCGATCAAACGCCATAAACTGGTGTACGCCTGTGTCAATGACGAGATTACATCGGGTGAGTTACATGCATTGACCATCGTTGCCAGGACTCCCGCCGAACGCGCTTAATCTGAGATAAACTGACAATTTCGGCCCGAATGCTTGGCCTTGTACAGGGCCCCGTCGGCACGCTCGTAAATCGACTCGACATTGTCACCGGTAACGGTTTCGGTAATGCCTGCCGATAGCGTCATGCTCACCGGCTCACCCTTGAAATGAAAACTGCTGGCGGCAATGCCCTGGCGCATTTTTTCGACCATGGTCGCCGCGTCGGCTACGTCGGTGCTGGTCAGTAACAGGACAAACTCTTCGCCGCCGATACGAAACACGTAGTCGGACTGGCGCACGTAACTCTGCATGATTTGCGCCACGATCTTGAGTGCCTTGTCGCCGGCGTTGTGGCCATAGGTATCGTTGATACGCTTGAAATGGTCAATATCGAGTATCGCGTAACTGAAAGGCGTCTGGTAACGATTCCAGCGGGACATTTCCTGCACGATGCGCTCGTCGTAAGCCATGCGGCTGTAAACCCCGGTGAGGGCGTCGTACATCAGTTTGGTACGATTCTCCTGCAGCATGACCTGCAGTTCCTGGGTCTCCTGCTCCATCTGCGACAGTTGCTGGGTTAACTTGATGTTACGTTCCTCTGTCGCCTCGTGACGCTCGTTGAAACGGTCGACAAAATCGTCGACGCCACCGCGGATATCGTCGATGTTTTTTGATATTTCGAACTTTAGTTCCTGCAAGTCGCTGGTGGACTGAAAGTTCTTCTGCATCAAGGACATGCCCTGCTGTACGAACTGGTGCAACGACTGGGCGTCTTTGTGATCGGACTGGTGGTCCTGGTGATCGGCGGAGATGACCTCGGTAATTTCACCGAGCTGTGCGGTGACATTGACGATGAAATCCTCGAGTTCGCGCTTTTCCTGGTCGAGCTTTTTAAGCGAGTCCGAAATCGAGCACACGATTTCGTTCAGGGTATCGGGCCACTGCTCATCATCAACACCCTCGTGCAGGCGTGTCTGGATTTCATGCGCCACGCCATTCGAGCCCTGCACGATCGCGAGACGCTCGAGCAGGGTTGTCATGACTGCATCGATCGAGGAGTCCTTGCTGCTGGAGCCGAGCTGCTCGTTAATCAAGCCGGCCAGGGCCTGCAATTCCTGGTCCTGGAACTCCCTGATGCTGCCAAGCTGGTCGCGAAATTTCGCACTGCGGGCTTCATCCAGGGAAAGCATATCGAGCAGCCGGAACAGAATTTTTACGGTTTTTGTATCGCCACCTGGATTATCGAAATTTTCGTTGATCAAGGCGGACAGCTTCTGGATATAGACGCTGACCGAGTCACGATCATGACCGTTGGCCACCGAGATAAGCAACTCCGAGCAAATTTGCTTTAACTGGCCGCGTTGCGCAGCGTCGAAATGGATGTTCTGTAACAGCTCCAGCATCAGCATGATCGGATCGGAACGGCGCGATTTGCTGCCTGCTTGCGGGTCGTCGAGGACGGCCACGATATCGGACAGCTCTGTTAAAGCCGCGGCCAGCTTTTCATCGCGTTTTTCACGCGACAGTTCCTGAATTCGGCGTAAGTGTAGGTCGAGACGATCGTCGAGCCCGCGACCGGCAATGCTCAGGCGACCAATGGTTTTGCGCAGCAGTGCCTCGATTTGCTCCCATTCGAGTTCACGCGCCTCAAGATCCTTGAGCGTGTCTTGATATTTCGACCTCCAGTCGGTATTTTCTTCCACCTTGTGTAGCATCAACTTAAGATTCCTCATCCCTTGCCTTGCCTGGTAAAGGTTGTATTCAGGGCAATGCCGTCTGAAAGCGGCATAATAGTTATCGGCTATGAGTTGAAATTCATAAGTAAATAGTTTGGAAAATTTGACCTTAATTTGTGCGACCGACCGGCTCTCCGACCCCGGTTCTTTCGGGTTTTCGCTGGAGTCAGCCGGTGAGCGAGTAGAAGGCTTCGTAGTTAGACGCGATGGTGAGTTTTTTGCTTATCGCAACAGCTGCCCGCATACCGGATCGCCACTCGACTGGGTCGATCATCAGTTTCTCGATATCGAGGGTGCGTTGATACAGTGTGCGGTGCATGACGCGCGCTTTCTGATTGATACCGGTGAGTGTATTTACGGCCCCTGTCCCGGCCAGAGTCTCGAATCCCTGCCGATCAGGATCCAGGGCGAGAATATCTACTTGCTCAGTATAGCCTGAACATTGCATCAGCATCCCGGCGCTGACTAGTCCAGATACGTCTGAACTTGGGCTTCACTCAATCCATAGCTAGCGCTATGGATTTCGCTCCAGCCCGGCGTTCAGTCGCATCTGTCCGGCGTCATCATCCGGGATGCTGATGCAATATCCAGGCTAGCGTAAAGATCGTATTCGTCGGCGGCGGTAATCTCGACCCGGTAAAAATCTCCCAGCGACAGGCTCTGGCTGGTGTCGATATGCACCAGTCCGTCGATTTCGGGCGCATCGGCGTAAGAGCGCGCGACAAAACCCTGTTCCGTAGCAGATTCAACCAGCACGGTTAGTTGCTGGCCGACGCGCGCGGCGAGTTTTTGCGCGCTAATCGCCTGCTGTTTTTGCATGAATCGGTGATAGCGCTCCTGTTTGATCGCCTCGGGCACCGGATCGGGCAACGCGTTCGCCGCGGCGCCATCGACCGCGGAATAGGTAAAGCAACCGACCCGATCTAGCTGGGCGCAGTCGAGAAAATCGAGTAACTCATCGAAGTCCGCATCGGTTTCGCCCGGGAATCCAACGATAAACGTGCTGCGAATGACCAGTTCAGGGCAGACATCGCGCCATTTGGCGATGCGTTCCAGCACGCGGTCGCGGCTGCCGGGGCGTCGCATCGCCTTGAGAATTTTTTTACTGGCGTGCTGGAACGGAATATCGAGGTAGGGCAGGATGGCGCCGTCCGCCATCAGTGGAATCACCTCGTCCACGTGCGGATAGGGATAGACATAGTGCAGCCTTACCCACAGACCAAACTGGCCGAGTGCGCGCGCCAGGTCAAAAAATCGGGTTTGCAGCGGTTGTCCCTGCCAGAAGCGGGTTGCGTACCTGCAATCGACCCCGTAAGCGCTGGTATCCTGTGAAATCACCATAATTTCGCGAATTCCCGCTTCGGCCAGTATTTGCGCCTCGTCCAGCACTGCATCGATCGGTCGGCTTACCAGGTCACCGCGAAGTGACGGAATGATACAGAAGCTGCAGCGGTGGTTGCAGCCCTCGGATATTTTGAGATAGGCATAGTGTCGCGGCGTCAGGCGCACCCCCTGTTTCGGCACCAGGTCGAGAAACGGATCGTGCGGCGCCGGCAAATGCTGGTGCACTGCCTGCATCACCTGGTCACGCGCCTGCGGGCCAGTCACCGCCAGCAATGACGGGTATCGCGCATTGATCATCTGCGCGCGCGTGCCGAGACAACCGGTGACGATGACGCGCCCGTTCTGCTGCAGCGCCTCGTCGATGGTTTCGAGCGATTCTTCGACCGCGGCGTCGATAAAACCGCAGGTATTGATGATAACCATGTCGGCGCTGTCGTAATCGGGCACGATTTCATAGCCCTCGGCACGCAGCTGGGTAATGATCTGCTCGGAATCGACGGTGGCCTTGGGGCAGCCAAGGCTGATAAAACCAACCTTCGGGACTACCCGGCTCATTCCTGGATCACGCCGGGTAAATAGAATTCGCTGACCAGCAGTGACGTGCTGGTGTTCCTGAATGAGGGGTGCAGATGTTTCAAATTGATGACACAGGCAAAAAGACGCCGCATTATCCTCGAATTTGTGATGCAGCGCAAAAATGCAACTATAACTATACTGGATGATATGGTTCATCCATGATTTAATCCTGTCTATCAGCAGAATACGGTAACGTAATGAAATCTTTAAAATTATTGCTAGCGCTGCTTCTCCTTTCCGCGCTGTCGTTTGCAGGCCGTGCCGAATTGGTGGACCAGGGATTGAACTCGATCATGGAAATTATCGACAAGGCTATCGCCGAGCTTAATCAACAAACCCCGGCAGACGGTAGCGAGATCGATCCGGCGCTGCTCGAAAACGCAACCGGTACCGTCGTCAATCTGTCGCGCACTCTTGGTACGCTCAGCTACTCGCGGCTGCAGTGCGGCGAAGCCAGCGTGCTCGCCGAATTTACCCAGCGGGTGCAACAGATGCCGGATGAAAGCCGAGATTCGATGCGCGACGCATTTCAGGAAGGCTTCGACAAGAGCAAGGAAGATACGCCGTTACTGTCGGCAGATGAATGCGAGCGCCTGACGCGTTCGCGTAAGCGCAGCGAGATCGGAACAGAGGCGAACGTCGTCGAAGACGAAACCGGGGGGAAATCCAAGGCCGTGGCGCCGTCAGAGGAAGATGTGGTGGTAGAGTTGCCGCCCGAAGACCCGAAGTTTCGCCATTTACGTATCGCCGAACTTAGCGGCCAGCTGGCCTATCGGCGCAAGTTTTGCGAGGACGAAAAGGTCTTCAATCGTGATTACAACGAATACCTCGAGTCGATTCCCGAAGAATACCGGGAAGCAGTTAAAACCTCGTACTGGAAAGGATACAAGCGCGGCAAGCGCCTGAACAAGAATTTAACCCGCGCGCAGTGCTAGCCTGAATATTGCACCAGCCGCATCTGTCCGGCGTTAGCATCCAGGATGCTGGTGCAATATTCAGGCTAGTCGTCGAGATAGCTGCGCATTAGCAGGTATAACCCCGGGATAAACAACGCCGCGCTGACCAGCGGCACGATCAATTGACCCATGCCCACCATGATCGGCGCGATACCGTCCAGGCCAATGATAATACTCGCGCTGATGACGAAACTGGCGCCGATAATCGCGCGGATATTACGCTGGTTGGCGCGCCTGATTTCGCGTTTCAGCTCGTCTATCTGGCGCGATCTCAGCTCTACGCGCAGTTCATCGTTGGCAATGCGGTCAAGCGCCTGGATTGCCAATTGGGGAAAATCCGGCAAGCGCTCGGCGATATAGGGCAGGTTCTTTTTCATGCCTTTAACCAGCGCACGCACGCCTAGCTGGTCGGAAAGCCAGCGTTCGATAAAGGGTTTGGCCGTATCCCAGAGGTCCAGTTGCGGATAGAGTTGACGCCCGATGCCTTCGATATGCAGGAAGGTTTTTTCCAGCAGCAATAATTGCGGCTGGATCTCCATGTTGAAACGGCGCGCGGTTTGAAACAGGCGCAACAACAGCAGGCCGAAGGAAATTTCGGCCAGGGGTCGTTGAAACATCGGCTCGCAGACGCTGCGAATCGAGGCCTCGAATTCATCGATGCGAGTATCGCGATCAACCCAGCCCGAGTCGACGTGCAACTCGGCCACGCGTCGATAATCGCGATTGAAAAAGGCCGCGAAATTTTCCGCAAGATAACGTTGATCGCTAGTCGATAAAGATCCCATGATGCCGAAATCGACGGCAATGTAATGCGGATTATCGGGCGTGTCGCGTGAGACGAAGATATTGCCTGGGTGCATATCGGCATGAAAATAATTGTGCCGAAAAACCTGGGTAAAAAAGATTTCGACTCCCTTGCGTGACAGGATCTCAAAATTGATGCCATGCGCCTGCAATTGCTTGATATCGGTAACCGGGAGGCCGCTGATACGTTCCATCACCATCACCCGGGGGCGGCAGTAATCCCAATGAACGAAAGGCACATAGAGATCCGGCGAGTCCTCGAAGTTACGCCGCAGCTGGCTCGCGTTGGCGGCTTCGCGCACCAGGTCGAGCTCGTTCATGATAGTGGTTTCGAATTCGCGCACGATCTGAATCGGTTTCACCCGCCTGGCTTCATCCCAGTAGCGATCGGCCATCCTCGCCAGTAGCATCAACACTTCGATGTCTTTACGGATCTCTTTTTCGATTCCCGGCCGGACAATCTTGACCACGACGTCCTGGCCATCGGGTAATTTCGCGGCATAAACCTGGGCGATCGATGCCGAGGCTATTTCATTTTCGTCGAAAACCTTGAATGCCTGTTCCAGCGGCATGCCGAGCTGCTGCTCGATGATGTCGCGCGCCTGGTGCCAGGGGAAGGGCGGCACCCGGTCGAGCAATTTCTCGAGTTCGTCGGCGATTTCGTCACCGAACAGGTCGCGGCGTGTGGCCAGCATCTGACCAAATTTGATGAAGATCGGGCCCAGCGATTCGATGCACAGGCGCAAGCGCTCGGCCTGGCTCAGGTCGTTGCTACGAAACCAGTTAAACGGATTGATCAGGCCCAGCAGGTAAAGCGGGCGGAAAAAATGCATCGATAAGATAATTTCGTCGAGGCCGAAACGGGCCAGCGTAAAATTTATCGTGATCAGGCGATTCAGGTTGCGCATTATCGCGGACGAGTTTTCTCGAACAAGCGCTGCAACCTGGCCTCGCTGCGCGCGACATCGTTTTTGAGACTGGTCAGCCGGGCTTGAAATTGTTCGAACTCGACCATCGTAGGGCTGAGTCGCGCCTCCTCTCGCAGAAATTCACTGCTGGTCTGCAGCAACGAATCAGCGCTTTGACCGAGCCAGCCACCAAAACGGCGCACCCGCTGATGCAGCTGAAATGCTAAAACGTCCCCCGTGTGTTGCGCCAGCGCCTCTTCCCAGTCGATATCGAGGCCGACCAGCATGCGTTGCAGTTTTTGCGCCAGCGAGACATTACCCTGAAAACTGACGCGCTCCTGAATCGAAGTCGAAATCTTGTCCTGCTGTGAGGCGAGGTTTACCAGGGCCATCAACCGGCCGCTGATGCTGGCATCGACTTCACGCGCCGGCGGCCTGCGGCTCAGACGAATTCCCCAGTCGCCCGGATGGCAGTAGATCTGAAAATCGAGATCCGTGATATCGATGGCAATACAGTGATCCTGCATTTCTCGGCAGCCCGCGAGCGCGACTTCATCGTAGGTGAGCAATCGGTTGCCGCCGATTTCGGCCACCGCAAGTAAGGAGCCCTGTATCGAATCGAACAGGATGGCGCTGGGGCTGTCGGGAGATTGCACGATTGCCTAAGGGCCTAGTACTTGAAGGCGCGATGCAGTGCGACGATGCCGCCGCTCAGGTTGTGCACCTCAACCTCGTCGAAACCGCCCTGCTGCAGAATGATTTGTCTGAGCGTCTCCTGATCAGGATGCATGCGTATCGATTCAGCCAGGTACTGGTAACTGGCGCGATCGTTGGCAATTGCCTGACCCATTCGCGGCAGCAGCTTGAAGGAGTAAAAGTCGTACAACTGCTCCAGTGGTTCGCATACTGGCTTTGAAAATTCGAGCACGCAGAGGCGACCACCGGGTTTCAATACGCGCCGCATCGATGCCAGGGCCTTGCCCTTGTCGGTAACGTTGCGCAGGCCGAAGGCGATAGTAATGCAGTCGAAATAATTGTCGGCAAAGGGCAGAATTTCGGCGTTGCACTGGATAGTCTCGATACGGCCGACCAGTCCGCTGTCGATCACGCGATCGCGCCCGCATTGCAGCATTTCGGCGTTGATATCGGCCAGGATCACACGTCCGGATTCACCCACCATGCGCGCCTGCCTGAGCGCCAGGTCGCCGGTGCCGCCGGCCAGGTCAAGCACCCGGTGGCCCGGACGCAAGCCGCACAATTCCAGCGTGAAGCGCTTCCACAGGCGATGAATGCCGAGCGACATCACGTCGTTCATGAGGTCGTATTTTTGCGCGACTGAAGTGAATACCTCACCGACCCGGCCCTGCTTCTCAGCGACCGGAATTTCGTCGAAACCGAAGTCTGTGGAACTGTGTTTTTGCATGATTCGAACCATAGCAGGGTCGAAGGGCACTGTCATCCCGCGGCTCTACCGCGGCCTTTCAGCAAGCGTACTTAACTCTCCGCTTTGCGCTTGTGTCCCGCTTCTTTCAGGCGCTCGAGATAATGTTGCCAGCGTTCATCGTAGGTCATACCGAGCTCGTAGAGGTAATCCCAGCTGTAAATACCGGTGTCGTGGTTATCGTCGAAAGCGAGTTTGATCGCATAGTGACCGATCGGCTCGACCGCGTCGATGTTGACGTCTTGCTTGCCGACTTGCAGTACTTCCTGTCCGGGACCGTGCCCAGTGACTTCGGCAGATGGCGAATAAACCCGCAGATACTCCACGGGCAGCTTGAAGTTCGCGCCGTCATCGAAGCTGAGCTCGAGGACGCGCGATACCTGGTGCAGGTTGATTTCGGTCGGTTTCATTAGAGGATGTACTGTGATAAGTCTTCGTCGAGGGAAAGTTCGCCAAGATGTTCGTTGACATAGTCGGCGTCGATGACGATGGTTTGATCCACCATGTCAGAGGCATCGAAACTGACGGATTCGAGCAATCGTTCCATGACGGTATGTAAACGCCGAGCGCCAATGTTTTCCTGCTTTTCGTTGACCTGCCAGGCAACCTCGGCGATGCGCGCGAGGCCGTCGTCGGTATACTCCAGGCTAACGCCTTCGGTCTGCATCAGCGCGGTATATTGCTCGGTCAGGCTGGCATTGGGCTCGCGCAGAATGCGCACGAAATCGCCGACAGTCAGTGCCGACAGTTCGACTCGTATCGGCAGCCGCCCCTGCAGCTCGGGGATCAGGTCACTGGGTTTGGCGACGTGGAATGCACCCGAGGCGATGAACAGGATATGGTCGGTCTTGATCATGCCGGCCTTGGTCGAAACCGTGCAACCCTCGACCAGCGGCAACAAATCGCGCTGCACCCCCTCGCGCGAAACGTCGGCACCGCTGGTTTCCTGGCGTTTGGCGACCTTGTCAATTTCGTCGATAAAAACGATGCCGTTCTGTTCGGCGTTTTCAAGCGCGGTGAGTTTGAGCTCATCCTCGTTTATCAGTTTTGCCGCCTCTTCATCGGTTAGCACCTTCAACGCGTCATCTACGCGCAGCTTGCGCGTCCTGGTTTTCGCATTGCCGAGATTCTGGAACAACCCCTGCAGCTGATTGGTCATGTCTTCCATGCCCGGAGGCGCCATGATTTCTACCCCGAGGTTCGGCAGCTGCAGATCGATTTCGATTTCCTTGTCGTTGAGCTTGCCTTCGCGCAGCATCTTACGAAATTTCTGGCGCGTACCATCGCCCGTGCTGCCCGCTTCATCGGCAAAATCACTCGGCCGCGGCAGCAGTACGTCGAGCACTTTTTCCTCTGCGGCATCCTCGGCGCGGTGACGCACGCGCGCCACTTCGGCCTCGCGCGTTTGCTTGACCGAGACGTCGACCAGATCGCGGATGATCGATTCGACATCGCGGCCGACGTAACCAACCTCGGTGAACTTGGTCGCCTCGACCTTGATGAAGGGTGCGTTCGCGAGGCGCGCCAGGCGGCGCGCGATTTCGGTCTTGCCGACTCCGGTGGGGCCCATCATCAGGATATTTTTGGGGGTAATCTCGTTGCGCAGATTCTCGGCAACCTGCTGCCGGCGCCAGCGGTTGCGCAGCGCGATGGCAACGGCTCGTTTGGCATTGTCCTGGCCGATAATATGATTATCGAGTTCCTGTGAGATTTCGCGCGGGGTCATGGGCGACTGAGTTATGTGATTGCTGTCCATAGGGGCTACTGGTAATCGATTTGTTCGAATGTATGATTGAGATTGGTAAAAACGCAGATTTCACCCGCGATCTGCAAACCCTTCTCGACGATTTCACGAGCACTCATTTCGGTGGTATCGAGCATCGCGCGCGCCGCCGCCTGGGCGTAGGCGCCGCCGGAGCCGATCGCCATCAGGCTGTCTTCAGGCTCGATCACGTCGCCGTTGCCGGAGATGATCAGCGAGGCTTCTTCATTGGCGACGCAGAGCAGCGCCTCGAGCCGGCGCAAGGCGCGGTCCGAACGCCATTCCTTGGCCAGCTCCACCGCGGCGCGAATCATTTGCCCGCCGTGTTTTTCGAGCTTGCCCTCGAACAGTTCGAATAACAGGAATGCATCGGCGGTTCCACCGGCGAAGCCGGCGATGACCCGGTCCTTGTAGAGGCGCCGTACCTTGCGCGCATTGCCTTTCATGATGGTGTTACCCAGGCTGACCTGGCCATCACCACCGATGACGACGCTATCGTTGCGCCGCACCGATAGTATCGTGGTGCCGTCGAATTGTTCCAAAACCCCGTCCCGGATAGATTACCTAAGACATTGTGATATATGGGCGTCGGGAAATAAATACAAGATTTGCAGCCGTCATCCCGCGGCTTAACCGCATGAGCCAGGCAGAGCATAAATTTAACGCAGAGTAAAATTGTCTGGCGCAACTAGTATTTACTCTGAGCAAGGTCTTGCGGCAGGTGGTTTTCCGGGCTTGCCAGGAAGATGATCTGCGGCCTAGGATTTGCGCCTGGCGCGTGGATGCGCCGCATCGTATACCTGGGCCAGGTGCTGAAAATCGAGATGGGTGTAAATCTGGGTGGTCGCGATATTGACGTGACCGAGTAGTTCCTGCACCGCGCGCAGGTCCGAGCTGGATTCAAGCATGTGGGTAGCGAAGGAATGGCGCAACATATGTGGCGACAGATGCTGGTCCAGTGCCTGGCGCTGAATCAGCGCCTTCAGTCGGTCTTGCACGTTGCGCGGCGAAATGCGCTTGCCTTGCTTGCTCAGGAACAGGGCCTTCTGATTCATATCCCGGCAATAATCCTGGCGCAGTTTAAGCCAGCGCCTTACCGCGACAACCGCCTTGCCACCAATCGGCAGATGCCGTGTCTTGTTGCCCTTACCGGTAACGATCAAGTGTTTTTGCGCCAGGTCGATATCGTCCAGGTCGATATTGACCAGTTCGGCGAGACGCAGGCCCGATGAGTAAATCAGCTCGAAAATGGCGACGTCTCGCACCTGTAGCCCGTCACTATCTTCCGCCAATTGCAGCAGCCGGTCGATGGTTTCCGCGTCGCAGGTTTTTGGCAGCGGCCTGTCCGTTTTGGGCGCGCGCACTTCGAGCGCGGGATTTTGTGCGACCACGGCGTTGCGAATCAGGAACTGGTAAAAGCTGCGAATCGAAGAAAGTTCGCGCTGGATGGTGCGACTCTTGCGGCCCTGACGATGACGCTGCGCCGCAAAGCCACTGACCAGGTTGTAATTAACTCTTTCCCAGGAATCGATATCCTGAGCCGCCAGATAGGCCTGGAACTGGTTCAGATCGCGGCGGTAGTTCAGGCAGGTGTGCGGGGAATAGTACTTTTCGCTGCGTAGCATCTGGATGAACTGGTCCAGATATTGAACCATCGTGATCAGGCCGCCGGCAGCAGATTTTTCAAACGGTTGCTGACCAGTTCGCCCAGCTGTTGCAGAAAGATCGTGCCCATGGAAAGGCCGAAGCGGTCGGCGCTGACGCTTCCCAGGCATAACAGCCCGAGGTCGTGGGTGTGATAAAGCGGAATTAGCGCGCTGGAGCCGATGCGTATCTCGGGGCCGAATAGTTCGCGGTTGATCTTGTCATCCTGGCGCCCACAAACCGGTTTGCGCGCTTCGATCCAGGGTTTGACGCTCTTGACAATACCGCTCTGGCCGTCGAGATATAGCCCGTCGAGAATTTTACTTTCGACGCTGATTTCCGGCAGAAAGCGGAAACAGACAAAATCGGTATAGAAAAAGGTTTGCACCTGGTCCTGGACCATGGCGAGCACGTCGTGCAGTTGATCGGCACTCATTAATTCCAGCGCCAGCCGGTGAAACCGCTGATTCAATTCCTCGTTTTCGCGCGCGATACCCACCAGTTCATCGATTTTGGATTTGAGCTTCTGGTTTTCATCGCGCAGCAGCCTGAGCTGGCGCTCTACCAGCGAGGTTGCGGCACCCGTTGCGTGAGGAATCGCGAGCGTCGAAAAAATTTCGGGATATTTCATTAAAACTTCGGGATTATCCTGCAGGTACTGGATAACCCTTGCTTCGTCGACCCCCTCGGATTGCTGCGGTTCAGCTGATACTTCACTCATATTCGATTTCGCCCTGATAAACCATTGCAGTTTCGCCCGTCATCATAACGGGCTTTGCTTCACCATGCCATTCCAGAATGAGCTCGCCGCCGGTTAGAATCGCGCTTGCGCGCGCTTCCAGCAAGTCGAGCTGTACGCCCGCGACCATGGCCGCGCAGGCACCGCTGCCGCAGGCGCGGGTTTCGCCGACGCCGCGCTCGAACACACGCAACTTGAAGCATTGCCGGTCGATGACCTGCATGAAGCCGATATTGGCGCGCTCGGGAAACATCATGTGGGACTCGAAATAGGGTCCCAGGGTCGTCACGGCGGCGCTGTCGACGTCGGCGACCTGGATCACCATGTGCGGATTTCCGATCGACATGGCGCTGAAGCTGATTTCATCGCCCGCGTAATCGCATTGGTAAAGGTCTTGCCGGGTTTCGGCGCGTAACGGAATTTCGACGGGTTCGAATTTCGGGACGCCCATGTCGACGCGGTAGCGAGTGGCATCGATCGCCTCGAGTTGCAGCAGGCCGGTATTGGTTTCGACCGGGATCAGATCGAGATCGGTCAAACCCTGCTCGCGCACAAAACGCGCGAAACAGCGCGCCCCGTTGCCGCACTGCGCGACCTCACCGCCGTCGGCGTTGTAGATACGATACTTGAAAGCCGCCCGCTCGCTGCCCGGTTTTTCTACGACCAGCATTTGATCGAAGCCGATGCCGTCGAAGCGGTCGGCCCAGCGGCGCACCAGTTCGGGATACGGCTTGAAGCGCTGGTTAATCGCGTCGACCACGACGAAGTCGTTGCCGAGACCATGCATCTTGGCGAACTTCAGTTTCACGGCAGCAGGGATTCGCCGCGAATCAGGTCTTCGAAGCACTCGCGCTCGCGCACGCAGTAGTGCTGGTCGCCATCGACCATGACTTCGGCCGCGCGCGTGCGGGTGTTGTAGTTTGACGCCATGCCGAAGCCATAAGCGCCGGAGGAGCGGATTGCGAGAAGATCGCCCTGGTGCAGGCTCAAACCGCGGTCCTTGCCGAGAAAGTCGCTCGATTCGCAAATTGCGCCGACCACGTCGTACAGCATTTCCGGCGCATCGCTGGCCTGCTCGACGCGGATTATTTCCTGCCAGGCGCCATAAAGCGATGGCCGGATCAGATCGTTCATCGCCGCATCGATGACGGCAAAATTCTTGTCGGACCCGTGTTTGAGGTAGTTGACCCGGCTCACCAGGATACCGGCGTTGCCGGCGATGGCGCGTCCCGGCTCGATCACGATATTGCCATCGAATCCGCTCAGGCGATCGTGCAACGCGCTGGCCCAGTCGGCGGGCAGCGGCGGTTGCTCGTCGCGGTAGCGGATGCCGAGTCCGCCGCCGAGATCGAGATGGTGGATGCCGATACCCCGCGCGCGCAGTTTCTCGATCAGCGCCAGCAGGCGATCGAGCGCGTCGATGTAGGGCGACAGTTCGGTTAACTGCGAGCCGATGTGGCAATCCATGCCGATGATTTCGATATGTTTGAGTTTGGTCGCCTTCAGGTAAACCGATTCGGCATCGGCAAAGGCGACGCCGAACTTGTTTTCCTTGAGCCCGGTGGAAATATAGGGGTGGGTTCTGGCATCCACGTCCGGATTGACGCGAAACGAAATACGCGCGGTTTTGCCCATGGAACCAGCGATTTCATCGATGCGGTAAAGCTCCTGCTCGGATTCGACGTTGAAGCAAAGAATATCGACCTCGAGCGCGGCCGCGATTTCGTTGGCCTGTTTGCCAACGCCGGAAAAAACGATGTTCGAAGCTTTGCCGCCGGCTCGCAGCACGCGCTGTAACTCACCACCGGAAACGATATCGAAACCCGAGCCGAGTCGCGCCAGCAGGTTCAGTACCGCAAGATTGGAATTGGCCTTGACCGCGTAGCACACCAGGTGATCATGCCCGGCGAGCGCGCTGTCGAAGGCGTGCCAGTGGCGCTCGAGCGTGGCGCGCGAGTAGACGAATAGCGGCGTGCCATATTTCTCGGCAAGCTCGTAGACGGCGACGTCCTCGCAATAAAGCTCTCCCTGTCTGTATTCGAAATGATCCACCTTACTCGTTCTCGCTTTTGGTCTTTTTTTCTGCTTCTTCGGGTAGCACCAGCGGTCCCTTGTTGCCGCAACCGGACAATGCCAGCAGCAGGCAGCCGCATAAAATAATGCTGCTTAGGCGACGCCGACTCATGCCGCCGAGATCACGCGCTTGGCGCTTAATGCCCAGATTCCGGCGCCGCACAGCAGGCCGCCACCGGTATAGCTATAGGCTTTTTGCGCGCGCGGCGAGGCCAGAAAACGCCGGATCGAGGCCGCGAACAGGGCGTAGCTGGTAGCGCCGATGGTAGCGAGCACGACGAAGGTCACCCCGAGAATCCACAGCTGTGGCGCCAGCGGATGCGCCGCGCTGATGAACTGCGGCAGCAGTGCGATGAAAAACACGATGCTCTTCGGATTCAGCGCGGTGACGATAAACGCGTTGCCGAACAGCTTGCGCGGAGAAGATTCGCGCGCCGTGGCCGCCTGTATCTGCAGCGTTTTCCTGGCACCGCGCACTAGCAGGATGCCGAGATATATCAGGTAGAGCCCGCCCATCCACTTGATGACGGTAAACCAGAGTGCGGAGGTCGCCAGCAGCGTGCCGAGGCCGATCAGCGACAGCGTGATCGCGACCGAATCACCGAGCGCGACGCCCGCGACCAATGGCAGCGTGGCCTGGCGGCCGTGCGCGATCGAATAGCTCAATACCAGCAAAATGGTCGGGCCCGGGATGGCCAGCAGGACCGCGCTCACTCCGACATAGGAGAACCATAAATCAAAAGGCATTTGCGGTTACCCGCGGTTGATCAACGAACGCGTGAGCTTGTCATATTCGTCAAGACGAGACAATGGCTCGCGGCACAATTCGTCGCGTGTCAGATCGATATAGGCCAGCAGCCCGGCATCGATATCGGCGGGTAATTCGTCTTCGTCGAGAACCCGGCAGCGTCCATCCGGCGTTAACAGCACGTCCACCGTCAGGTCGCGCCATGCGATCGTTCGTTGCGCTATGCGGGTGCCATCGGCGATATTGAAATAGAGCGCGATGGTATTCTGCTGGGCGTCGATCCAGTGATAGGCATTGTAGGGTCGGTCCTGCCAGAAATAGCCCAGGCTGACCGTACCCTTGCGTAACCGGACATCCTCGAGTTGTACATCCCGCGGCATGCGATAGATGACGACGGCTTGCCCTGCGTCCCGGGTTAGTAATTCACATTCGAACTCCTTGCGCGCCCCGGCGAGCGTCGACTTGATCTCGGTAATCCTTGCGCCGGGCAATTCAATTCTCGAAGCGGATGGTTTTGGCGCCTTCCCATAGCGTGGCGATGCCGATCTCGCGCAGGCGTTCGAGATCCGCGGTAATCGTGGCGAAATGATTGCCGGCGAGGGTGCCCGCCTTCGATGCAAAATGAACGCTGCCGTAGGCAATCAGGATTTCGGTTTCGCTTTTACCTTTGGGGTAGAGCAGGATTTGCCCGGGCGCGGGATAGGCGGTGGCGTCTTCGTGGCCGACCGCGAAATCCATGTCACCGAGCGGCATCCAGACGCCCTCACCGCTCCAGCGGACGTGCACGACCTTGCTTGCAAACGGCATGGCGCGCTGAAACGCGGCGCAGGTAGCGGGCGATTTTTCGGTTTCGAATCTGGCCTCGAAACCATGACCAGCGATAACTATTTTCATGTCAGCTTAATCCTCGAGCATTCTGGCGCTGCCGGAAACGCGAATCGTACTTCCCGCTGGCGGCGGTATCTCCGCGTACAGCCGCGAGCGCATGCCCATATCCTCGCCCTGTACGATTTCGATAGAGCCCTCATGCGGCCATCCTAGATCGCGCAGATAACCGGAAAAGGCAGCGGCTGCGGCGCCGGTTGCAGGGTCTTCGTAGACTCCGCCCGAGGCAAACGGGTTGCGGCTGTGAAACAGCCGCGGAGTTTCGGCCCAGGCCAGCAGAATCGTGATCAGGCCTGCACGCCTCATCAACTCGCGTCCCAGCTCGAGATCGTAGTGCATGGCCGTGAGCCTGGCACGTGATTTCAGACACAACGCCAGGTGATCCGCACCTCCGTGTACGCGCGCGGGTGGAATTCTCGAATCGAGATCGGTCGCTTCGTAGCCGAACATTTTTAGCACTTCGGCCAGCAGCCCAGGCGAGAGAGGGCCGCTGCGCGTTGGTGGCGATTGTAACGCGGCCGACATAACGCCCTTTTCCTGCCAGCCTTCGACAGTAATCTCGGCCTGATTCAATTTCAGGCGGTACAGGCCGTTGCCGAATTCGAGCGCGAGCGCTGCACCAAGCGCGATCGTCGCGTGTCCGCAAAACGGCACCTCGGATTCGGGTGAAAAATAGCGTACCCGCCAGGCATTATCCTCGGGCATGGCAAATGCGGTTTCCGAGTAACCGACCTCGGCCGCAATGCGAGACATATCGGCTACGTCAGGGTGGCTGTCGGCAAGCATAACCCCGGCCGGGTTGCCGCCGCGCTCGCCATCGGAGAAAGCCGCAATTCGCAACAGGTTTGTATTCATCCCATAAGCACCAGCAGCAGGCCGAATGCCGCCGGCGCGGCCTGCACCGCCATAATTCGACGGCTCACGGTGACGCCGCCATAGATCCCGGCGACGATGACGCAGCAGAGGAAGAATATTTTCACATCATTGGCATGGACCGAAGGAATCAACCCCCAGAACAGGCCGGCCGCCAGAAAACCGTTGTACAGGCCCTGGTTTGCGGCGAGTACCCGCGTCGTGGCCGCCTGTTCCGCCGTATGGCGAAAAATCTTCAGGCCGAGCGGTTTATCCCACAGGTACATTTCCAGTACCAGGAAGCCGATGTGCGCTAACGCCACCAGCGCAACGACAAAATCCGCGAGCAGTTCGATCATGGCTGTTACCTCGATTCAAATAATTTACCCGGTTCCTGCATAACCGCATATAGACTTACCGATCGGGTATACTCGACGTCTATCCTCTCACAGTTCTGCAGGTTTTGCCGCCTCGAATTAAATGCCCAGTCAGATACCGGTAATCGATCTCAAACAGTGGTTCGATGGCGATGATCGCGCGCGCCGCGAACTCTGCGCGCAGGTGAAAAAGGTCTGCCACGAGACCGGATTTTTCTATCTTATCAACCATGGCATAGCGGCGCGCCTGAGCGCGGACTACCTGGCCATGGCCCGGGCCTTCTTCGCGCTGCCGCTCGCTGTCCGGCAGTCGATCGACAAGCATAATTCGGCGCAATTCCGCGGCTGGGAGCAGCTCGGTTCGGAGCTTACCAACAACCAGGTCGATTACCGCGAGCAAATCGATATCGGCGTCGAGCGCGCGGCACTCGACAATCCGGATCCCTATTACATGGCGTTGGTGGGTCCAAACCAGTGGCCGCCGCGGGCGGCTTTGCCGGGCTTTCGCGAAACAGTGAGCGATTATTTCACGAGCCTGTCCGCGGTTGCGCGCCAGCTGTTGCGCATCATGTCACTCGCGCTCGGCCTGGAGGAAAGCCATATCGAGCGGGTATTTGGCGACAATCCATCGCCTTACCTGAAGCTGATTCGCTACCCGCGTACGCTCGATGGCGGACAGGGCGTCGGCGTGCACAAGGATTCAGGATTTCTGACCCTGCTGTTGCAGGACGAAAACGGCGGCCTCGAAGCGCAGGCTAACGACGATACCTGGTATCGCGTCGAGCCGATGCCCGGCAGCCTGGTGGTCAACACCGGCGAGCTGCTGCAGCTGGTCACCCATAATTACTTTATCGCGACCCCGCACCGGGTTATCAACCAGGCCGACAGCGAACGTTATTCATCGGCGTTTTTCTATAGCCCGGATCTGAACACGCTGCTCGAGCCGTTACCGATCGAGGCGGCATTGATCGAGCAGGTCCAGCGCAGCGCACGCCACCGCAGCGAGGGTTTGATGGCGTCGCGCGCGGAGATGGCCACCGGCACCGGCGGCATGGAGAGCCGCCTGAGACCGGCTGTATTTGGCGAGAAATACTGGCAACGCTGGGTGCGCAGTTACCCGGATATCGCGCGCAAGTTCTACCCCGGGCTAGTGGATTAGCATTCGCCTCCCTGCCGTTCGCGCTTAGCGATAGCGCGAAGTGGCGATTCAGGTCAGCGCCGCGGACGCACCCAGTACCAGCTTGCGACCACCAGTGCAGCGAAGGCCGTATAGACAAGTACAAATACCCAGTTGGGCGCGCGATAGTAGAGCAGATATTCGAGCCAGTGGGCGATGAAAGTACCCGCGTAAACCTGGTCGCCGGCCAGGGTGCGCAACTCCATCTCCCAGATCGTCAGCGGACAGATCATGCCGAGCCACGACTGCAACACGACGATGGCAATGGCCAGCAGGTGCATTACGCGGAACCAGAAACGATAAACCCAGCGCCAGTCGCGCCATTTGCCGATAAAAATAAGGCTCAGGCCAAATACCACGAAGCCGACAAACAGGGCGTGGGTGACCAGCATGGCGTCGGCCGCGATCTGATAGAGAATTTTGTCGTCCAATGTCTTGTCAGCTGATTATAGGCCGTCGAAGGCCGGGTGATAGTGCATCTTGCCTGCCTTGCCGTTGAGCGCCCCGGGCATTAGTTCGAACGCCATGAAAACTTCATCGGCTACCTCATAGGCCGAACTGATCGAGTAGCGTGAAGCGGGCACGAATCCGAAACGCGGGTAGTACTGCGGGTGCCCGAGCACGAAGACGGCCTGGTATCCGAGATTTTTACAGGCTTCCAGCCCGGCCTGAATCAACGCGCTGCCGACGCCCTGGCGCTGGCGCCCGGGGAGTACCGCCATCGGGCCCAGCCCGATGACAGGAATTTCGGAGTCGGAGGACAGGGTCGTCGGCGAAAACAGGATGTGACCGATAATCTCACCCGCCTCTTCGGCGACCAGCGATATAAGAGGATCAGCCTGAGAACGCAGGGCATTTACCAGGTCGGCCTCGACATCCGACTCGAAGGCGGCTCGGTTGAGCGCATAAACTGCTTCCCGATCCGCTTCGACTTCAGTGCGAATTTTCATGCTGCCCGCAGTCGCGGTTAACGTTTATATCCCTGTTTGCGCATACAGGTATCGATTTCCAGGTAAACCTGTCGTTTTACCTGCTCGTAGTCATCCTTGACCAGCATCTTTGCCTGGTTGGTCGACGAAGCGCCCAGGTTTTTGTCTCTTTCTTCTTGCGCCCTTTGCAGGCCCGCGAGTTTAATCTCGATGCGGCAGGCCTTGCGCGCCTCTTCCAGTTGGGCCGGGTTGACGCTAGCGCCATCGAGCGGCGTCCAGTCGAGATTCTTCTGGCAACTGCCAAGCAGGGTCAGGGTCAGAGTGATGGTGATGATCGGCAATGATTTCATAATTATTTATTCAGATAATCGAGTTGATATTTTAACCGCTTTTCGCGCCACCGAACTCCTTTTGTCATGCCTGAGTTTCGGCAGTTGCAGCTGTAACCAGGATTTCAGGTCTAGATCCTGTTCCGCCCATTGTGCGAGCGTATCCATGGTCGTATTAAGCACGATCCAGTCCTGACTTCGCTCCAGGTTACGCTGCATGATCTGGCGCGACTTTTTTCTTTGCTGCGAATCCATCCACGGCGCCAGCAACAAAAAAAGCGTTGCCAGCGTCCATTGCGCGGATGCCTGGTCGATTTGCGATACCCGTTCCAGCAGGCGATCGAGATAAGAAACCAGCGACTCGGGCTCTGCGCGGCAAATGCGTTTCAGCGCATTCGAAGTCCGCAGGCGCACGACGGCATCCTGGCTGTCGTAACAATCGAACAACTCTGCCAGCCGGCTTTTGTCCGCCAGTACCCGTTCGACCACCTCAATCGTGCGCCCGAGCGAATTCGGGTGACCGCCGCTGAGCATGGACTCGAATTTTTCCTCAGGCATGGTAGCGAACCGGGATCTTCAAATCCGCGCCTACTCGTCGCAGGCACCAGGCACATGATAGAAAACCGCGGCGTCGGCGCAGGCGCCACAGGCGTTGGCATAGGTTGCCGTCTCGGTTGACGCGCAGGGCGTGGTGATGCAGCGGGTACCCTTATCGCGGGTGGCGCACACGGGGGTGTAGTCCATGGTACAGATCTGCGGGCGCGGAGCGCTGCACTGCACCGCGTTCGCCGGCATCTGCCCGGTCTCTCTTATCGAGCAGGATGCCAGCAGCAACACGGCCGGCAGCAACCATTCTTTAGCGTTAGTGCCGATAATACCCACGGGTTATTGTTCCTCCAGTTCTGCCGACATCAGCAGATACCTGTCGCGGGCTTCGAATCCTGCGGCCGCGTAAAGTTTACGCGCGCGGTGATTGTTGCGCGCGACTTCCAGGTGAAGCGCATTAATCTCCATTTGTCGCGCCTGTTGTTTGATCGCTACCAGCACCTGGCTGCCAATACCCTGGCGACGAAACGCCGGTTGCAGGTAAAACTCGTCGATGAACGCATCGAAGCCGTTGAATTCGATACTGAAGCCCCGGCAAAGGGCGATATAACCGGCCAACGCCCCGTCTGAAAAAATCAGCCAGATGCCGCCCAGGGTCCGGTCGGACAACAGCTGGCGCAAGGCCGACTCGCGTTCGGTGGCGCTGCTTGGGATATTTTCGAACTCGTGATAGGCGCGCACCAGCGGCTGGAGTTCTCCCAGGTCTTGAGCCTCAGCCAGCCGTAATTCGGTTTTCACGGCGCTAGAGCTCGATGCCGACGCGGTCGAGGATGGTCACCATCAGCCAGTAACAGGCGATGGTGATCAGGATCGACGAAGCCATGCTCAGGTAGAAATTGAAGCCCTGTTTCAGCATCAGGGGCAGGGCGATAAACAGCGCCAGTGATGGCAGCACCAGCCAGAAAATGCCGGAGGCGAGCGCGGCAACCTTGTCGGCATCCCGGGTGTCGAGATAAAGCCAGATCATCGCCAGCACCGACACCAGCGGCACCGAGGCCAACACCGCGGCGATAAACGAACTGCGCTTGGAGATTTCCGCTATCGCGACAATCAGCACTGCCGAAATCGCGACTTTAATAATGTAATAAGCCATAGGTTTGCCTGCGTCGGTGGGTCCGTTCAGGGCATTGCTTCGAAATGCCCCAGGTGTTCACGAATCTGATCGACAATCTGATCGAGCTTGCTGTCATGCACCCCGGAAAAGCCGCGGGTCAGTGGAATGACACTATCGTCATCGAGGATCACGACCAGGCGATAGGTATACTGCAGGCCGGATGATCCGCTGGATTCCAGGGCCTCGCGCCTGACCCTGGCGATCCGGCTCAGCGGCACTTCGCCGGATTTTTTGTGAATGAAATTGTGCCAGCGCCAGCGGAAGACATCCTCATCGAGGGAAAAGCTGAAACTGGCGAACTCGAGCATGTAATAGGCTCCAAGCAGCGGTAATACAATACCGATACCCAGCCCCACCAGTTCGCCGTTTTTAATGCTGCCGTCCAGCAGGCGGGGAACCAGTTCGTAGATCAGCGCCGGGGGTATCAGCAGCATTATCAGCGAGAGCAGGTAGCTGCTGGAACGCACCTCGTAAGTCGATTCGTTTTGTTCGGTGGCGAGCATGGGATGGTTTTTAGTTGTCCTCGCCGGGCCTAAATCGCACTTGTCGCGAACGTCGGTTGCTTCATCTCAGTCAAAAACCATCTTCGCTGTCATCGCCCCAGTGGAAACTGGTGGCGCGTGCGCTGGCGCGGGTTTGCATCTGCATCATCCATTCATTGAGCCGTGGAAAAGACTCCAGCATCGCCGAGCCTTCCCCGGTTTCGATGAAATAGCGCAGCATCGGGTAAGCGTAGAGATCGGCCAGCGTGATCGCGTCGCCAACCAGGAATTCGCTGTCACCGCGCCACAGGTCGATTTGCTGCAGCACCGTCTTTAACGTCGGCAAGGCGGCGGCTATCAACGCTTCATCGGCCTGGCCGCCGCTGCCCGTCACCACGATGCGCTGGACGTAGACGTCCCAGACCATCGGCCGGTAGGTGTAGCTGTCTAAAATACTGATGATCTGGTTCATGCGCGCGCGCGGCGCGGGTTCTTTCGGTTGCAGCGGCATGCCGAGAAACATTTCATCGATATAACGGCAGATTGCGCCGGTCTCGTACAGGCTGAAGTCGCCATACTTCAGACAGGGGATCGTGCCGAAGGGGTTGTACTCGAGGTATTCGGGGGGAGGGCCCGTGTCAGCAAAAATATCGACTTCGCGTAATTCGTAGTCGACCTTTTTTTCCTCCAGCGCCAGCCGCGCAATGCGGGTATATACGCTGATTCGCAGTCCCAGTAGTTCAATTGAGGCCATGGCGTTGTCCCTGAGCCGGTGATGGCGTATGGGTGATTCAGGCGGGAGATTATGGCGAATTGCGCCGGGGCTGCCTAGTGCGAAATTTCACCAACGGCGGCAACGATGCGCGCGTGAGTAAATTTCGCGGCAGTCATTTCTATCCCTGCATCAAAATAACCGCTTTCCCAGTTTTTTATCAGGCTTCGAAATCAACGATGGTGCGATTGCTGTTGCCACAGCCTGGCGAGTGCGGCTTCGTCATCTGGCTCTCGCGCAAAACAGGGACCAGCCTCGTGACTGATTTCAAGCCAGGGTTGTGCGCTTTGCAACCAGATATGCGCGACCGGCCGTAACCATCGGGTATCGTCCAGCGACCCGGCCTTGACGCTGATCGCAGTATCATCACGTTCGGATGCGTGGTAAAGCCGGGTGCCGCAGTCGGGGCAAAAGGCGCAGCGTTTGAGCCTGCCGTCTTCACCGCGGGTATCCCAGCGCTTCAGGCGTTCGACCCCCTGCGTGAAACTGACATCGTCGCGCCGCATGATCAGCGACATGCCGAAAGCGCTCGAAGACTGCTTCTGGCAATCGCGGCAATGGCAGGCGTACAACATTATCGACGCTCCGGTTAATTCGTACCGCATCGCCCCGCACTGGCAACCGCCGGTCTTGCCGATAGCTGGATCCATACTGTTCTCCATGTCGATAACTAAGTCAGTGTGTCGAGCAGCTGCCTGGTATTGCTCAGGCGGCAGAATTCGCCGTCCAGGCTGACCAGGTTAACCCGGTGAATTTCATCTCCGGAATAGTGCTTGCCATCGTAGCCGCTGCGCTCGAATGCAGCGGTTGCATCGCTGACCAGGGTAACGTCGAAGCCGAGGTCCGACGCCATGCGGGTCGATGCTGAAACGCAATGATCGGTTGTGAGACCGACGATCACCAGCGCCGATAGATCGTTTGCGCGCAGGTATTGCTCCAGTCCGGTGCCGATGAATGCACTGTTAACCGTCTTGGTAAATTCTTTTTCGCCCGGCAATGGTCGAACTTCATCCTTGTATGCATTACCTGGCAATTCCGGGCGCAATGTCGAATCGGGCTCAACCGAGCAATGGCGTATGTGAATAATCGGCCACTGCTGTTTGCGCCAGGCGCCCAGTAAGCGTGCCATGTTGGCTTCCGCGTCCGGATTGTTGCGCTGCCCCAGCGATGCATCGGCCAGGCCCTGTTGCACGTCGATGATGAGCAGGGCGGTGGCGTCAGTCATTCAATCGCCGCCGTCGATACGCAGTCACGGCTAAGGCTGCATTCGTGGCTGCAGACGCAGGCCGATGGTTTGCGGCTGGCATGGGCTAGAGTCGCTCCCTGGACAGCGGAATAAACAGCAGCTGTATGAATCCGGCAACCACTATCAGGATCAGACCAGACAACAGAATTTGCAGCGCCTGGAGCGCGAGCACTTTCATTAGCACCATGGCCAGCACGGCCGGAACCAGCAGTGCGAGAGCATGGCGCCAGCGGATCGAAACCCCCTTGCCGCAGGTCCGACAGCTTACCGAACTGGTCGGGCTGACGAGCAATTTCTGTAACGAGGACATGCAGTCCTGGCCGCAATGGGGGCAATGATGTATCACGCTGTCAGATACTCCCTAGTTAACAAGGTAACGATGCCTGGCCATTACGAGAAATCATGCTGTTTATCTTCACTCAGGCGTTTGCTTAAAACCACCACCGGGTCGTCGCCGTAACCAATGCTTTTGTAAAAGGCGATTACCGCTTGATTGGTGTTTCTGACCATCAGGTCGATCTTGGGGCAGCCGCGGTTTAACAGCTCAGTTTCTGCATGCTGCACCATTTTACCGGCGATGCCCTGGCGTTGCCGCGATTCGTCCACCGCCAGGTAGTAGATCCAGCCCCGATGGCCATCGTAACCGGCCATACAGCTCGCGACCAGGCTGCCATCGAAGCTGCCAATAAAAAACAGGTCCGGCGAATCGGCGCATTTACGCGCGATATCGGCCTGTGGGTTGTTCCAGGGGACAATCAGCCCGCATTGTTGCCACAAGCGAATGAGCGCGACCTCGTCTTCGAACGCATAGTTTCTGATTTGCAGCTGGCTCATTTGTAGCCTGGCCTGTGGTTGAGCCGTCGCTGGGCGTCAGTGATACGCGACATCGTCAGCCCTCTATTCCCATTCCATTTCGGTAAACACCTGCTGGGCGTTACGGCCGGCGAGCGTTTCATGGTTCAGCAGGTAGTGGTAGCTTGACTGATCCAGGCTGCCGATGTCGGAAATATCGCCGCCACTATCCATGAATTCGGCAACCGCCGAGCGCAGGAAAACCAGGTAGCCCAGGGTGTCCTGGCGGGCATGGTTCAGGGTCGTCGCCCTGCCGTGCCCCGGGACCAGTTGTTCAGGTTGGTAGGCTGCCATGGCCTCGAAGACCGCAATCCAGCTTTTGCTATTGGATTGTGCACCGACGCCGAGCATACGCTCGACATAGACAATGTCGCCGCTGAACATGATCTTTTCCTGCGGCAGCCAGACATAGCTATCCCCCGGGGTATGCGCCTGCCCGGAGTGGTGTATTTCGAAGCGAGTGCCGCCCAGGGTAAACTCGAACTCGGCGGCGAAGCTTTGATCGGCATGAACCGCCTCGGTGCCCTGAACACCTTTATTACCGACCAGGTTGCTCAGCAGGATGAACTGATCGCGGCTGCGCTGTTGTTGATCGGCGACGGCTTTTTCACTGGCGATAATGCGCGCGCCCTGCTGTTTGAAATAACCGTTACCCAACCAGCGGTGATCCTGCCCACCGGTGTTGATCACCCTGACCACCGGTTGGTCGGTAACCTGTTTGATCATAGCTTCGATCTGCCTTGCGCCCTCGTAAGTGCCGCCCGAATCGATCAGCACGACGCCCGCCGCGGTGACAACGAAACCAAAAGTCGCGTTGTTTCCCAGGTTTTCCGGGCTCCGATTGCCGAGTTCGCCGACGATGGCGTAAACTTTATTGGTTAACTGCTGCAGTTCCAGTTGCGCGCTGGCCCAAACCGATCCGTAAGGCAGCATTAGCAGGTTTATGAGCAAATAGTATCTCGAAAACTTCACGACTTGTGTCCTGTGATGGATTGAACATGGCGACGCAATGAAAAGCTGCGCTCGGGCTCCGGCCTTTTCGCGTTTGCAGTTGCTGGCATCATATGTCGCAATCGACGGTTGTTCCAGTATGTCGATGCCAGCTTGCGCCTAGCGCCTCATATTGATCGATGAAATTTCTGCATAGCCATTGATGTTACAGACGCCAGAAACGTAAACCCGCAAGCGAATTTCAGACTGGATTGCCTCCAGCAAAAGCGCAAACATTTGTGCAGAACCGGACGCCTCGTAATTCAGGTAGAACCAGTTGTCCTCGCTGCAGCCGCTGGGATTGTCTTTCACCGGCAGCCTGACTTCGTAGTAATGCCTCGAGGTTGGCACCAGCTCGGCAACCTTGACGAAATCGGTCCAGCCCGCACGGGCGTAGACAGTGTTGGCGCAGATGATAACCAGGGCGCCTGCCAACAATGAAATTATCCTGCTCACGATATCCTAACCCTTGTCCTGACAGTTAAAAACCCGTCTCCCGTTTTTTACCTGAACGTAAACGGCATGTCTCGCGCGTCGCAGGCCGTGTTGCGGCTGTGCATTATCTAGGAGTTGCCCAGAAACTGACTGGTCGATGAGATTTGTGCGAACGGCATGCTCAACGCCGCCATGAAAGCCGCCTGCACATCTGCGGCCGCCACCGGCCGTCCATCGAATTCCAGGTCCCTGGTGGCGCAGGCATCGGACACGACCTGGCACCGGTAACCCAGGTCGAAGGCGGCCCGGGTCGTGGTGTCGATACACATGTGCGTCATGGCCCCGCAAATGACCAGTTCTTCGATGCCGGCTGCCTGTAACTGTTCATGCAGACTGGTTTCGCGAAATGCGCTGGGATAATGCTTGACGACTACGGGCTCGTTATCCTGCGGTTTCACCCGTTGATTGATTTCACAGCCCGGGGTGTCTGCGACGAAAAATGTGGCACCCGGCCGGCTTGCGATATGTTGAATGTGAAATAACGGCGTCGCTTCGGCGCGAAAAGTATCCAGCAATTGCCTGCAGTTCAGCGCTGCCGCGTCCATCGCCACCAGCTCCATCGAACCGCCGGTAAAGTAGTCGTTCTGGACATCGATAATGATTAGTGCTCGTTTCATGGTCTGCTTCCTGAAAGTTAATCTTCTGCCGGTTGGCGATATTCCGGCGTCGCTTTGCAGCGGCGCATTCTGAACGGCTTTTGCGGCATCGTTATTTCAGGTAATGCCAGAAAATCACCCGCTTCAGAACTGTAACCCCGGGTTCTGCATAAAGAATGCACCGCAACCCGGCTAATCTGAATTTTCAGACTGCATGGCCTGCACCTGCCGCGCGCGCTCCTCGCCTAGCCTCTGGATGCGGTTGACGCGGGCCACACCCCATAAAATGGTAAGCAGAATCGCCACCCCCAGTGATCCGTAAAGCACCAGTGCCGAAGATGCGGTCGCCCAGACTACCAGCAAACCGAGGAAAGCAAGTGCGCCCAGGTAGAGGAAAATGCGATCGTCGAGGTAGGCGATATTCCACTTGTGGTGTTTTTGCAGCGCGTCGGCTGGCCCCTGCTGGGCACGCGCGGCCTCGATCTGGGCTTGAGCGATCCCCTGTTCTGCATTCGACATGTTGCATCTCCCCCGTAGGCTTAAGCTGGTTCGCAACGGCCCGTTAATGCCAGGGCTACTGTAATTACCTGACAGACATTCTAAAACAGATGCCTGCCGCGGTAAGAAATAATAGCCGACGCGAGCCTGTCGATCATCTCTAACGGGACAGTATCCAAAAATCTGTCGCTGAATCCTATGAGCGGCGCTGCAGAAAATTGCGCGTCATCTGCGGCGCACAGCCAAGGTAATTGGCCGGATCCACCAGCTCGCTGATCTGTTCGCGGTTCATGATTTGGCTGACCCTGGGTTCCGCGGCCAACGCGTCCTGCAGCGACATGTCGCCATCCAGGGCTTTTCTGCAGCAGTCGTAGACAATGTCATGCGCCGCCTGCCGACCGAGATGCCTGGCCAGCGCCATCATCACGGCCTCCGCAACGATTAAACCGCCGGAAGCATTCAGGTTGTCGCGCATTGCCTGTGGTCGAATCTCGAGTCCTTCCAGCGTTTCACGGGCGGCGCCCAGGCCTGCGCTGGCGATGATAAATGCGGTCGGCAGCGCCTGCCACTCGACCTGCCATTGTCCGGTCGCGCGTTCGTGATCCTGAACCATCGCATCGAGCATTGCCGAGTGTTGTTCGCGCACGATCTTGGCCGCGGCCAGCATCATTTCCGAGGCTATGGGATTGCGTTTCTGCGGCATCGTCGATGATGCGCCGCGCCCGGTTACAAATGGTTCCAGCACTTCAGCCACTTCGGTTTGCATCAGCAACATGATGTCGTAACCGATCTTGCCGATAGAGCCCGCGACCAGCGCGAGAAAACCGGACACTTCGGCAAAATTATCGCGAATGCTGTGCCAGGTGATATCGGCCTCGCCGAGTTCGAGTTCCTGTGCCAGGGCCGACTGGCTTTTCAATCCGTCTTCGACGCCGAGAGAAGCGAGCGTTCCGGCGGCGCCGGCGAAGGAAACAACTTCGACTCGTGGTCTCAGTTCCTGCAGGCGGGTTCGATGGCGATCGATTCCGGATAACCAGGTGGCTGCCTTGTAACCGAAGGAAACTGGTAATGCATGCTGCAGATGCGTACGCCCGGCCATCGGCAATTCGGCGTGTTCTGCCGCCAGTAGCGCAAGCGCCGCGGCGATGGCATCGAGATCCGCCGCGACGAGGTCGAGCGCCAGTCGTATCTGCAGTACGTCCGCGCTGTCCATGATGTCCTGCGTGGTTGCGCCCCAGTGACACCATTGACCATGACCCTCGGCAACGCCTTGCGACAGCTGTTCGACCAGTGGAAGAATCGGGTAGCCGACTATTTGCGAGCGCCTTGAGAGCTCGTCCCAGTCGATGTTCTCGACCCGCGCATACTCTGAAATCGCCGTGGCAGCAGCGGCGGGAATGATGCCGGTACTGGCCTGAGCGCGAGCCAGGGCAGCTTCCACATCCAGATAGAGTTGCACCATTTTCTGATCGCTGAAAAGCGCGCGCATTTCGGCCTGGCCGAACATGTCGCCAAATATTTTCGAACCGATAACGATGGAAGCCATGAGCGATCGAAGCTGGCCTTACAGCCGGGCCCTGTGTAACCGAGAAACCGGCAGTATAGCTGTATCATCCCGCCAGCAACACCCACTCACCCGGCGGCTCGCGCGGCAAAGGTACCTGACGGTTTGTTGTTATTGTGCCGCATCGGCGCTGCTCGTTGCCGCCGAAGCGAGGTCCGATTGATTGCGCTGGCCGGGTTTGATTGCGATGCCGCGAATGGTGGGGCGAACAATCGGCGGCGCCTTGCGCATGCTCTCGCGCTCGATTTGAGCAATCTCGAAACCCTCGTCGATAATCGCCTGTTCCGTTTCCCGGTTCAGATGGCAATTGCCCATGAAGGTTTTCCAGATCGGGTTGATCCAGTTTTGCCAGCGCCGTCTCGATGTGCCGTCGGCGGCGGCGACATGTTCCATGAAAACCAGGCCGCCCCCAGGCCTCAATACGCGTTTGCACTCACGTAAGCTCGCGTTCAAATCGGTTACCGAGCAGCAAACCAGTGAGGTTACGACATAGTCGAATGACGCGTCCGGGGTTGCAATGTTCTCTGCTGTTCCGCCGGTTACGCCAAGCTTGTCTGGATCGTGGTCGACCAGCTTTCCCGCCAGTTGCCGACGCATATGCTCATCGGGCTCGCTTAGCAGCAGCCGGGTCACCCGGGCGGGGTATAAACTGATATTTGCTCCGGTGCCGGCGCCAATTTCCAGCACTTCGCCGCTGACCTGTTGCAGCAATTCCAGCCGCCATTGCCGCAGACAGGCGGCTTCGGTTTTTGCCATGAAACGATCGTAAAATAAGGCGGTTAGGAAGGACATCAGCGCTTTCCGATCGCGCTCGAAAGCCCGGGCCTGCGGGTAACCGGCAGCTGATGATTGGAGGCGGTCTGGGCGGCAGGCATCGCGGCCTTATCGATGTTTCGAGCGGTATGGCATAGGCGAATAATGACGGAATACCCTGCGGCGGGTCAAAATATATTGGGGATTCTTTGCCGCGCGATCGACTCGCCGTACGCAATACCGGTTTCAATCGGATATGGGAACTAAGCGTTTACCGAGTAGACGTCTTCATGTTCCAGCTGGTTTATCTCTCGCAGCGGCAGTTCAGCGTGGGCGCGGAGAGGTTTGAATGGTTTTGCGCGGGCGATTGTCAGTATTTTACAGTTTAAGTTTAAAGCCTTCATGGCTGGCAACGAATCCGAGCGATTCGTAAAAGCGTAATGCCGCGGGTCGTTGCTTATCCGACGTTAGCTGCACAATAGCGCAGTTTCTCTCGCCGGCTCGTGCTATTGCCCAGTTGATAAATTCGCTACCCAGGCCTTTGCCGCGATACTGTTTTGCAATTCGCACGCCTTCAATCAGGCAGCGCCATGAACCGGTATGCGTCAAATATGGAATGAAGGTCAGCTGCAGCATGCCTGCCAACTGACCGTCAAACTCGACGACGGTTAACTCATTGTTCGGGTCTTGCTCGATACTGTGAAAAGCATCCAGGTAACGCTGGTTCAGCGGTGCCGAAATATCTTCCCTGGCGGCACCTAAGGCGTCATCCGCAAGCAGATTGACGAGATTTGGGATGTCGCTCTCCCGGGCCTGACGAAAGTCTAAGTTCATATCAAATCCAAAGCCTGTCATGTTTGCGTGTCATCGACAGCACGCGCCGGTCAGGGGCTCTGCCGGTACCAGTGCTCTGGGTACCTGGCGCGCCAGCTAAAGTCGATGGCCTGCCGCCAGCTAAACTTGCCCAACATGATCATAACCAGGCCAAATGCGCCGTAAACCAGGATCATGCCGGCGAAAAATGCATAGGGTACGCTCAAAATTACAAGAATAACCCAGGCGATCAGCTTTAGCCGCAAGCCCTCGAGGCTGCCGGCCTCGAGCGGTAATCCCAACATCAGCCTGCTGTAATACATAAACACGATTAACCCGAGACAAGCTAGCGCAACGGTTATCCAGCCCAGGCCCGTCGTTATCCGACGATAACGTTGCTCGAGCCTGGCGGCTTCCGCGTAAGAGTTAAGAAATACGGCAAATATTCGTCCAATCATCGAAAGTTCGCTATCCGTTCGTAGCAGTCTGCAGGGCCGCGTTTCCAACAACGCGGCCGGTGCCGTTTGTAGGAGTTAGTTCGGCGCATGGTTTGCTAGTCTTACCGTTGGGACTTGTTATTATCCCACGATGGATGCTACCGAAATACTTATTTTGATCGGCGCATTTGCCGGGGGTTTTGTTTCCGGGCTGACGGGTTTCGGCACCGGGTTAACTGCCTTGCCGTTCTGGCTTAACGCGGTTAATCCGGTGGTCGCTGCCCCACTGGTGGTGATTTGCTCTATCGTTGCCCAGATACAAACGCTGCCGGCGATCTGGCATGCGATTAACTGGCGCCAGGCGGCGCCGTTCGTTCTGGGCGGTTTGATTGGCGTGCCCATTGGGACCGTTTTGTTAACCCTCGTCTCGCCGCATTTGTTCAAATTGTTCATCGGTATTTTTCTCATACTCTACTGTGGTTTCATGCTCGCCAGGCGTTCCGCGCCAACCTTCTCCCGGGGTGGTCGCAGTGCCGATGGAGCGATCGGGTTTGGCGGGGGCGTGCTCGGCGGGCTGGCGGGTTTATCCGGTGCTTTACCGACGGTATGGGTTAGCCTGCGGGGCTGGAGCAAGGATGCCAAACGGGGAATTTTTCAGGCCTTTAACCTGTCGATCCTGAGCTTTGCCCTGATGTCACAGGCCTTTGGCGGGTTAATTAATTTTGAGCTTGGCAGACTGGTGCTGATCGCGCTCCCGGGAACGGTAGCGGGTGCCTGGTTAGGGCGCAAAACCTATAACTGGCTTGGAGATGATCGGTTCAACCAGGTCGTCCTGCTGTTACTGCTGTTGTCGGGGATTTCGATTATCGTCACCTCGACCCGGGCTTGATCTATTCCCCGGGGCTGCCCTTGCTGTCGGTAACAAAGCGTATGAGCGCCGATGCAGCGCCCAGAAGGAAAATTGCCGATAATGCCTTGTAAAGATAATCCATGCCCTGATCGACAGTGAAAATATTGAAAATCACCAGACAGCCAATAATAGCGGATACGCTGACGGCGATGACGAGGGTAAGCGATAGAACAGTTTTCATAAGTTCCTCTCAGGATGACTGGCGCTGGTTCGCCAGCGCACTATTGAGCACGTCAGAAAGTCTTGCTCTCGTTTTTTTGCCTGTGCCCCAGCAGTATGAATATGGCACAACCAACGATATGAAACATGGAAATGAGGCGTAGAGTAAAAATCACGGGCTCCCCTCCATGGGGCTGCATAATTGCCACCAGGGCGAAGAAGCAGAGTATTGGCGTTATCAAAATCCACAGGAATAGCTTGATGCCTGCGACCAGTCGACCTGATCTTCCGCCACAGATCAAGTTTCTGAGACACAGGGCCGCGCCCCACAGAAACAGGATAGCCGAGAGAGCAATGCGGATAATGATTTCAGTTTCGCTCAATTTATCTGTGCTTTTTAAACGCCTTGCATGGGTCAGTTATGTGACATTGAGTCATGTTTCAGGAGATAGTCGCCACCTGGCATGGTCATTTTAAGTTATCCCGTTATCAACATTTCACGGGGATGACGATATATACCGCGACAATGACTGCGGGCGTGTCAGGGCGCTTCTTTTCTTGAGGCTGCCAGCAGGCAAATATACTCAAGTCCCAGTTGGGCAGCCACCAGCGCGGTAATCTCGCTATGGTCGTAGTCGGGCGCGACCTCGACGATGTCCATGCCGACAAACTCGATGCCGCCAAGTCCGCGTAAAATTTCGAGCGCCTGGTGAGACGTCAATCCCCCGGGAACCGGGGTTCCCGTGCCCGGGGCAAATGCAGGATCGAGCGCGTCGATATCGAAGGTAAGATAGGTTTTATGGCCGCTAACGACTTGCCTGATTTTTTCGATAGTGGCGTCGATGCCAACGCGATGAACCGTTGCGGAATCGATCACGGTAAATTGATCATTTTCCTTGTCGTAATCGGTTCTTATGCCAATCTGAACCGATCGCAGCGGATCGACAATGCCTTCGTTCACGGCCCGATAAAACATGCATCCGTGATCGTATGGATTGTCGTTTCTTTCAGTGTCTGTATGCGCGTCAAAATGAACCAGGGATAGCGGACCCTGTTTCTTCGCAACTGACCGCAGTATCGGCAAGGACACGAAATGGTCTCCACCCAGACTCAGCGTTTGTGACCCCTGGCTCAGGATATGCTCGACACAGGCTTCCGTCTGTTCGACCATTTCAGGCGCATTCCCGTATCGATAGACGACATCCCCATAGTCGGCCACGTTGACATGCTCAAACGGATTGAACCCCCAGGGATACTGTTTATCCCAGCTCGCCAGGTCACGGCTGGCCTGCCGTATTGCTCTTGGCCCGAATCTCGTGCCGGGTCGATTACAAACCGCCAGATCAAACGGAACGCCAAGAATGGCGATATCGATATTGTCGAGCTGCCTGGAATAGGGTCGGCGCAGGAAGGTGCCGGCACCGTAAAACGGCGCTTCGGGGCTGGGCTCGTCGAGTTTCGAATGCCCATAAATCGAGTCGGCGGAATTAATTTCGGTATTCGTCATTCGAGTTACTTCGGGAGATGAATAAAAATAACCATTCTATAGTAGCGCCTGGGTTTGAGTCGCAACGGATATGGCGTTTTGCGGCGTAATTATTCAAACCTGACGACCCGGATAAGAAATCAGGGCAGGTCGGCCAATTTCCGTGGCGACACACAGCGAGTCGGCTTCGCAGAATCCGATTGCAGGGGCTGGGGTGCGCTTCAATGGTTCCGCCTCATATCGCTTTTCTCATAAAGACTCTGTCCCCATCTCTGCCGGTTTCCTCCCATCCAAGGTGTCGATAAAGGGACAAATTCTCCCTAAGCAATACATGGGTAGCGAGGTGCAACTCAGAATAGTTGTATTCCTTAGCCCTTGATTGTGCAAATCTCATGAGCTCCCCCCCGACGCCCTGACCCTGAAACCTGGGGTCGACGGCAATATTCGCAATTGAAGCCTGGCCATTTTCGAACACCATTATCAACCCGCCAAGAATAATTCCTTCCGACTCGACAACCCAGGTGGGGTAGTTGTTGATCTCGGATGAATAATCCGCCTCCATCGGCGGCAGGCGCACTCCGTCCATGCGTTCCTGGTAGGCAGCATAGGCCAACTCCATGCAAACTTTGAGGCTGTCGGAATCCCCAGGGATTGCTTCTCTTATATGCCGACCTGTCTCCATTGCGCCTCTGAAACCAACGACTGCCTAACGCTCACATCGGTGGCCCATCTTTAGCTGAACTCGCCCGTTTGGGCCTTTTATGTCCAGTTATTTCAGCCCTCAGGAGCGTGACTTGTGTGCATAACTGTCAAGATAACCAACAGATTGTCTACAATCCTGAAAAAACCTCGATTTCTCACACCGTGCGGCGGTAAGGTCTGTTTCAGCATCCCGACGAAAGAAGGCGCGGGATTTACCTACTGTCTCTTATGCCTGAAATGAGCGCAGAGGAGTCCCAACCGAGATCACCATCCTTTTCAAATGCATCCAGGCATGAATCGAGTTCTCTCCGTTGGGCATAGTCATTTCGAGAGATGGCTGATCCGCCGCCATGTTGTCCCAGATATCTTCGACCCGCCGAATGCGTGCTTTGACGGGTAATTTAAATATGCTCGCTATAAAGTATCCTCCGCCCGGTTTTTACCTCTGGCCGATCGCCGGGCGGATACAGAATATAGCGCTGTGCTCAGATGGGTACAACATTGTTGGCACACGGGCCTTTCTGCCCCTGGCCAACTTCAAACTCAACCTGCTGCCCGTCATTGAGCGTGGCATAGTCATCGCCACTTTTAATTTCTGAATGGTGCACGAAGAGATCTTTCCCGCCATCTTCGGGGGTGATGAAGCCATAGCCTTTAGCCGCATTGAACCACTTAACTGTTCCTTTACTCATTTTCAATTTCTCTATTTTAATGGTGAATAAAAACTATCATTCCACATTCGAATTCACCTTTTCGAAGTAGATTTGGAGCGTTACTGCTAATTCACTGATCCGGATCGTTCATCGGTCTGGATACTTTCCACGGAGCCGGTGTAAATGAAGGCCCGGTAAATCCCTGTCCCGTGGCGGCGTTAATGCATTCAGTCCGCCTGGGATAAGCCGTAAGCGTTTGCTACGGGCCGATTGGACACCGGAAGCGATTCCTTTTGCAAAATATTGCTCCAGTTTCTTGTTCTTGAAGCCCCGAATCATGCCCTGCAGTGTAAAGAATCCGGTTACAGGGTACAAATTGATTTTCCGCCGGACACTGCGCGTCAGCGGCGTGTCTCTGCCACGTCCGACAGCCCGCGCTTGTTCGGCGCGTTAATGATCTGGATTTTCTGCGCTATCAAGACTTTCTCCTCTGCTCTCACATAGTCCAAATGTAACCCAGCGCTATGGCTATTGAAACAATAGAGATTGCAGCCGGTTTCAATGGTTTTGGGGGCTTCTTTGTTACCAGGATAATTGCAGCTAGAGCCAATGACAATAAGCCTGACCCAAGGGCAAGCACCACTGCGACGGAGCTCAGAAAAATCATTCCCTCGTAACCCATTGGAGGAAACGAAAAATATGTCACGCAAACTGCTAGCGTTGCGGATGTTAAGGCTAAAACTGAAAGAAAGTTCGACAATCTATGCATGGCAAGCGTCCTGAAGCTCCCATCAGCGGCCCAGCTTTAACTGGGTCCGACTGCGGGTGTTTGTAATGTGGGGCACTGGCGTTAGACAGCATAAGAGGCTAGGAATCAAGCGCGGCATAGACCCGGGTATGAAAATAATGCACCGCATGCTCGCTCTCACAGCTACGTTCGGGGTCGATCATGTAACGGCCCTGGTCAAAGCCGAACGACTGTAATCCCAGCTGTACGGATAGATTCAAGTCGACGTCTTCCGGCCCCAGTTGAGTATTCATCCATTGCCTGCCAGCCCAGGTGATTGCCGTTTCCTCCGGTTCCGGAACGTAATAACTATTGTCGTCTCCACGCGCGACTAGAGTGCTCTGATCGAAAATCTCACAGGTAACCAACTGACGTGGTTTGGCAACCTCGCTGATGTGGGCAGCCAATCTCCAGCTCCGGTAAAAGATCGACTTCTGCTCGGCTTCCATGATCTCGGGGTCGTAGTAATAACGAGATGGTAGCCTGCAGGCTTCTTCGATTTCTCGATTGGGCCATTCGTATGTTTTCTTATCCATCGAGTAATCCTGGAACTATTCGCGCATCATATCTGGGTGTCGGCGTATACACATAATAAATCGGATCATGCCAAAATGCTTCCTTGTTGGCTCGGTTTAATATAAAAACGATGTCCCCCAGGATTGCATTCAGCCTTTAGAACTTGCCGTTGTCGTTCCTCCATTCGCTGCGCGGGGGAATCGCTTCGGTGGTATCCCAGTGTTCCACAAGCTTGCCATCGGCAACGCGGAAGAGATCGTAAAAAGAGGAGTGGACTCCATTGAGGGAGCCTTCACTGACACAAAGTACGAAATTCCCTTCTGCCAGCAGGCGATGAATTTTGGCGTATTTTATCGCAATGCTGTGGTTAGATGAGGGTTCGGCTAGCGCCGAGCGTAGCGCCGAGAGAGCGTCACCGACGCGAGGGTTATGCTCGGTGTAGCACCCGTCCTCTACGTAGCGTTCCAGCATATTGAGCTGACCATTAATAAGAACTTCATCAACGAAAGAATGTACGATTTCCCGGTTGGTTTCGGTTCTGTCGAGATCGGATACTGCGGTCGCCCCGTCGACCATGCTATGGCCCGAGGGGTTAGGGCCCTGTCTGTGCTGGATATTGTCCCAGTGCTCCACGGCCAGATCATCCTCAAATCGGAAAATCTCGAAGCCGATATTCGAGCTGGCAAAGTCGTACTCCGTGTGGGCGAAGACGTAGTCTCCATCCTCGAAGACACGCACGATATTGACCCGAGGAGAACTTTCGGACAGCCTTTTAAACAGCGCTGCCAGGCCCTCACTCCCTTCGTGAGTCTGGGGATTATGCTGAATGTACTTGTCTTCGTTGACGACGGCCACTGCCGACGCGTCACCAGTTTCGATACTTTTAAGTAATGCGCAGATCTGATCTTTTCTTTTTGAAGTCATAGTGAATTACGCTTCTTGCTGGATAGTTAGTATCTCGCGTGAGCGATCAAAATGAACACGCGACGGACATATTGATTCGGCGGCATGCCTGTGTAATGTGGCGGTCGAAAGTATAGCATCTACTTCCCCGCATCGAATGGCACAAGAAGGTCCAGAAGATAGAGTGATATCGCCAGAGTTATAGCAAACGATAAAAATGACATCATGACATCCCACCTGTGATCCGGGTCACTCGCTTTCCATGGCGTGCCCAGGCGAATTACAAATTTTCGCCCCTTAAGTTTTGTGCTAATTGCCTGAAACAATGGCAAGCAGACACCAAAGTAAGTTAAGCCAAATATGGCAATGAGTAGCAGAAAGTGTATTTTGAATCTCCGTCAAAAATTCGCATAACGCCTGAGCAGCGCGGCTTCGTCGCGTCCTGCTGCATACCCTTGTTATGTTGCACTTTGCTAAAGAGTTTTTCGGCAGGTATTTTGCGTCTTATAAAGCTAACTCAGACTTTAGATATCGGATTATGTCACTGGATTCATACATCCACCGCACGTCTCCATTGTCGTTTTCTATGCGCAAGCATGGTACCTGGCTTTTACCACCGCCGGCAATCAGGTCTGTATTGTTATCCGGGTGAAACAGAATATCTTTGAGAGGTATTTCAAGACCTAGCCACCAGAGCGCCAAGCGTACGACTAAGCAATAAGGGCAGGTACTGAAATAGTACAATTGATGTCCCTCTATCGACACCGTTTTTCGTCCCAATTTAATGTGCCTCATCGTTGCTGCAAATTAACGCCTCGCATCAGCGGCAAGCTGTGCGCTTAGCGGGTAGTTCGTCCTACTGCATGTGCTTGCTATGTCGCAAACCTGTCATTTGACTCTGTAACCCGAATGACATGCCACACAGGCAGCAGTGATAGCTGAGAGCGCTTTATATGCAGGCAATGCCTCGCCTTCCTGCGCTTTCAATGCGAAACGACTTGCAGCTTTATGCATAGTGGTACCGGCATGGCGCATTCCTTCGGGCATAAATTTGGCCATGTGACTGGCCCCGTGGGATTTTAGTGAACTCATGCCCAATCGATACTCGGCTGTCTCTGCTGCTTTTTCCAGCTCGTCATTATCAAGATAAATGAGAATTTCGTTTATGGCGGCTAAGTGATCGCGCATGTTGGACAGCATATGTTGCTGCATCATTTCGGGTAACTCTACGAGTATCCTCGTATCATTTGAGGCTACTGAACTGGCGGGAAGACCTGAAACTAATACGGCTAAAAAAATATAGTGAATTCTACTCATGCTTCTAAACTGTCACTGCCAGATAAGATTCCGCATCCGCGGTCAGACAGCGAGCTTAGCGAGTGGCTTGTTCCGACGCAAGCGCCTGTTATGCGCGACTGTATCTATCTACTAATTCCTTTTCCTTGATTGAGCTCGAAACATGCATCCATAGGCTGCGCTTGAGCTTAACGGGCCCATCACAGGGATCAGTCGTATCGCTTTTTTCGGCTGATTTTTCGCAACTACTGTTCGGTAAACTCAATTTTGCCATCTGGCAGCATATACAGTACGAGCGCTTCCCCATCTGTAACCGTCGGCCGATGATCTGACCCCGGTTCAAAAACACACCAGCCACGCGGCTTGCCATCAAATCGAGCATCCTGGGTGATGGGCATAATCATGCATATCTCGCCCGTTGGATGGCGGTGATGTGGACCAACAATATTTTCCAGATCTACCACGTCGACGCTTAACCTCCCGGTCTCTTCACTCGATTCAATGACGCGGCCAAAGCGCCGCCCTGCTGTGCCCTGCACACACATCCAGCCGTCCTTGATCGCCTCGTGGCAGGCAGCCTCGATGGCACTAAATGTCTTACCATCATGCGGAAACCGAAGATTGAGTTTCTCGGCAAGTGTGGCATCCACGGCCTGACTCGATATAAATTCGGTTACCGGTTTAAGCAACTTTTGAAAGTAGTCAACATCCATCAACCTGTTCCTCTAAGATAAGTTTGTCACGACCTAAGTGAATCTCGGCACAGCATAACACCCCGTATCAGCAGCCAACGAAAGGCATGGCTCTCCGGTAGTCCGGCTGCATGCGGGTTTGCTATGCGCCATCGAACGGTGAATCGGGTGGCCACCCATCGTGTTGTGGAAGATCGTCATTAATGTCTATCCACGGCGCTTTAGAGCCGACAAAAATATGTTCGTCAGGATAAACTTCAGGATCGCCTTCCATGGTTCCAAAAGTCACTTGAATGATCTTTCCATTATAAGAACCGGCAACGTTTGACCCGCAATTGATACAAAAACAATATCCTCCAGTACCCAACTCATACGTTTTTACTTTTTCTTCACCCGATATCCATCGAAAATTCTCTGGCTTAATCTGAGCATAGGATCCAAATGCTGCGCCATGAGCTCTACGGC
Source organism: uncultured Gammaproteobacteria bacterium (assembly GCA_963768295.1). Lineage (GTDB taxonomy): Bacteria > Pseudomonadota > Gammaproteobacteria. Next base: position 87,935 of record CAVYHN010000048.1, read on the forward strand.
ACTGTGAGCAATGGCAATGCCAGCGTGTCAGATATGGAGCGCTGACTTCGTAGGAAACCTCGCCACACAAACAACTTCCTCTAATAGTCAAATCTCCTCCATGTCGAAGTTTATTCTATGCATAAAACCTGGATTGACGCATAACGCCTCGCACCTGCGAACAAATGCGCGTGTCGCGAGAACCTCGTTCGGTTGCATGCGCATGCTATGCGTTATGACACCATTCTTCAAATTGCGGAGCCGGCCCGCCAATGTGATCCCAGGGCGCTTTCGAACCGACAAATATATGTTTTTCAATCTCGACCTCAGGGTCTCCATCTATTGTCCCCAACGTGACGCCCATGACTTTGCCTTGATACAGACCGCATAAAGTCGATCCACAAACTCTACAAAATCCCAGCCCCCAGCCCTGCTCAGATTCGTACTGCTGAACTTTATCTTCGCCAGCTGTCCACTCAAACTTACTCGAATCACCAATCTCGGCAAAAGCGGAAGAGGCGCTACTGAATGCTTTACGACAACGAGAACAATGACATGACCTCGCATTCTTCAATGGTCCGTGTATCTCGTATTTGACGGAGCCACAAAAACATTCTCCCTTAATCACTCAGATAATCCTCCTCGTGTTGACGCATAACACCCGGCTTCAGCGGCCTGCCGTTAGCCAGGCCCGCTGCAAGCACCTGCCAGGCGATATATTGCTATGCCCGGCGGACGAGTGCAATCGTGGCGAAGCGGCACTCATGATTCTGCGGTGAGAAGCAAAAACAATCCAATCAGGGGTTAGTAAATAATCGGTTGATCGACAGATTTGGTAGTAAATCATCTAGCAGCTTAGGAGAATTCGGCGGTATTTGACGATATATCAGAGTTCCACGATCACAGCGTGAAAAGAGCGTCTAAAAATTAAAACAGGCAAGTCAGAGTAAGTAGGTGTAAGGTGGTTGTTCTTGCCCCTCTCTATTTGCTTAGCACTTTCCCAACTAGAAATCCTGATCGGCAGGATTTGCATAACGTGAACTGCCGGTGTGTGGATGGTCAGCCTCTTTTAATGGTGACCTCTCCCGGTTGTAATGATCAACTAATGATGAGAGGTTTGATAATGAAAATACCAGAATCGGTAAAGCCCGCAATATGGGGCGTGGTCTGTGGTGGGATTGCTACGATGGTAATCGGGTTTTCCTGGGGTGGTTGGATAACGACCGGAACGGCCGGACAAATGGAGAAGGCAAGCGCAAAAACGGCTGTGGTAATGGCATTTACGCCACTTTGCGTTGCCAAGGCGGAGCCGCAGCTGGAAAAACTTGCAGAATTAAAGGAGTTGAGCAGTTGGAAGCACAACGACTTTGTCGCCGAGGCCGGCTGGGTTGATAACGTGAGCGAACAATACCGCGCCGACGTCGCAGGGGTATGTGCGTCAACTTTGATCGAAGGTATGAACGTAAGTTAAGGTCTGTTGTAAGCCGGGCTTCGCAACTCATGCGTTGTCCGGGCCTTGGTCGTTATCCTTGATCCTGCCTGAACGCATTTCTTCTCTCCAGCGATACAACATGGTGGGTGGGATATTCAGGGCTTGTGCGACGTCAAAAGAAGAAATTTATTGCTTGTAGGCCAACAAAAAAAAGGCAAGTCTCGAAAGACTTGCCCTTTGAATAAAACGAAGTATTCGTTTAGACGGCTACGATATTCTCGGCCTGCGGACCTTTTTGACCCTGTGTAAGCGTAAACTCAACTTGTTGGCCTTCGGCAAGCGTTTTAAAGCCGGAACTGGCAATCGCGCTAAAATGAGCAAAGACATCGGGGCCAGATTGTTGTTCGATAAAACCAAAACCTTTTGCTTCGTTGAACCATTTTACGGTTCCTTTGACTGTGTCAGACATAATAATTTCCAAAATTTTAAATGTAATAGTGCCTTCAAGAGGCTTGAATAGCTTAAAAACGGTGGCTGTAACTTAGAAACTGCAGGACGAGGTAATACGAATAGAACGGCGAAATGTAGGATATAAATAGTAGGCTGGCTTTATAGCTGAGAGGCATCCTATAGAGTAGACAGGCTAAAGTCCAGATAAAGCGCAAGTTTCTTTTCGCCTAACGCTCGAATCAGCGGGCCGGCTTCACTGGGCCCGCTTGCATGCGCTTGTTTTGAGTGACCGGTTCATTTCTCACTCGCATTTCATCACAGCGATTCAAAGTCAAGTTTTCTAACGAGTCTCTTGATTCTTGAAGGGTTGTAACCTTTTATTGCCTCGCCGCCAATTTGCAGTACCGGAACTCCTCGCCCACCCAGGTCAATATATTGTTGATAGCCTTCTTTTGAGCTTTCAATATCATATTCAAAGTATGTAACGTCAAGGTCCTCTAACAACGTTCGGGTTTTTGCACAGTATCCGCACCACGCAGTTCCGTACATAATAACGTCGACATCGTGCACTACGGCATAGTCAGGTGGCGTATATATAAAGCTACGTATGTCATCCCGCTTTTGGTAAACGAACAAGAGAGTGATGATGATAACGAAGGTAGATGCTTTCAAAATTCAACCTCGAGAATAGACTCATACATAGCACTGCGCCCAGCAGCAAGCTGCGCGCGCAAGAGGCACTTTTACCGACTGCATGCGTTCGTTATAAGACGCTTGCCGCATCGCGAATTTGTTTCTGCCGTAATGCCTCATAGGCTTTATATACTGTTTCAAAGTTTGCTTTATCGACGAATGGAAATTGCAGGTAGACGTGTTTTTTAAATCCATTTATATGTTTTTTTTCCTTTCCGTAAATTGCCTGTTCTTCGCTCCATTCGTTATCTATCGTCTTGATCGTGGTTCTATAGATACTAATTGACTGGTTCCTTATGTCTAGTATCCAGGTGGCAAACTCCCCTTCGACCTTTACGTACTGGGCACATGAAGATAATTCAATGCGATCTTTAACACTCTCTTCACCGACTACTACGGGTATGGTGGACAGAAGATCGAATTCTCCGTAGTTTGTTTTTATTGTGAGTCCATAGGCCGCGCATCCCATTCGTATTTCACCTAGTGGGTGAACTTCTGTACTCTCGATCTTTGGCTCAGTTTCCAATCTCTAGATTGCCTCTTGGTTTATAATAGCCTAATTAACCGCAATTCACTTTCAGCACTAACCATATATTTGCCACTAAACCTGTGAGTGGAACGATAAACCAAAACCATCTCGATTTTGCCCAACTCGCCTTCCCAGGAGAATAGAAGCCTTTGTATGCCTCGTGATAACTCTTTTCCCCATGGACTTGATGCCCGGAAAACACTCTTTCCCAATTTCCTCTAGTAAATTGAAACGTAGTTTTATCGCCCCTGATACCCCGACAAAAAGCTACGCTATCCAAATTGCCGAAAACATAAGGAGGCTGAGTAACAAATTTTTCTCAACTATGCTTAGCTTAATTCTTCACTAAGCACCGTTACCCAGATAGCAGCATTTATCCCAATGAAAATCTGCGATACGTTGGCCATAAACTTTTGTAGGGATATTATGTGATCGTAAACACCATAAGTTTTAGAGTAACGTTTGTTAGGAATACTTTGAATCTCGATACTGTAGCCCGTGCTGCGTAGCGCTCGAATGATGCGCTCGGTTGGTTGAGGAAAATTATTCGAGACCGATGTGGGGATGGACAACTGTAGGGTGTCAGCGCCTACATTAAAGGTAAGTCAAACCAGGCAGATCGTGAAAAGCGATGCCTTGCTCGACCAATTGTGCTTCCGCGAGAATTTGCACATAAACAATTATTCCGTTCGTTTATGGCCTAGTTGTCGACAATGGCGCTGAGTAAAATTATAGATGGTCAAACGATTTTTTGGATTGTATTCATCGGGTTTTTTACCCAGAAGCAATTTACCCGAGCGGCGTTTTAGTACGCCTCACATCAGCCGCACAATTCGTACGTAGCGAGCACTTCGTCGAACTGCATGCGTTTGTTAGCGGTAAAATGCTTCAATTATATCTCCTCGTTGTTTGTAACCTACTGCAATTAAATCTGGCAGATCAGAACCAAGATTTTTCCCATCAATCGACCATTTCCATTGATTCGCTAAAAACTCGGCCCGGTCAGGGCTTTTGCAATGTATCACTGGATCTTTTCCCGTAATAAATTCTGCTACGAGATCAGGGCAGTAACCTTCGTGTTGCCACCAATGCTCATAAGGCATCATAACTTTGCCTTCCCAGGTGGGAAGGTAATACAAGTAAACTTTTGAGTTTTTATCCTTAACTAACAGAAGCGCGTCACCATGGTAACCTGCTGTTGATCGATCCTTTCTCTCTCTTTTCATACTGTGGTTTAGCCGAAATAATTTGGATGAGCCCGGTAACACATCGGAACCGTCCAGGTCGGTTGTATGATCTGGCGGATGATCAACTGGATTACTGGGATTTAGAAACGGCACTGAGGCAAACGCCATCCCAACTAGTGCAATAAAGAATGCAAGTGCAATCAGGTTTTTTCGGTTTGAAGGCATTTATCTTTACCGCAAACGCCCGGCAACAGCGGCCCAGCTTTGCTGGGTCCGTCGGTATGCACTTGTTATACGCCCTTGACGACGATTGATTGCCTATACTCCTTATAAATTCTATTTGTATTGAATCCGGAATCGTTAGTACTCAAACTCAAAAGGTAATAGTCCTTGTGTTTTGTCCCTGCAAGAACGAATTTGAAGTGCATTTTTCCTTCACCAATTTTCGAATTTGCATAAACAATGATCGCTTCCTGGGATCTAATAATTTCGTATCCAGCCAATCGTATATCAGCGCCCTGGTTTTTGTTTCGTATTGACGAAACAATTTTGGAAAATTCACTGAAAGGTATTTCTTCCTTAAATCTATCATCAGTCCACTCGTAGGCTAAATATATACCCTCGTTAGTTTTAAACGCCGCGAGACAATCTGCAACAAGCTCGGCCGCTCTATCTTCGTCATGAACAGTAATTCCAATACTGCACCCAGCTAAGAGCAGAAAAAATAGAGATGACGCAAGTATTCGCATTTGTCTAGGCGTATAACGCTGCGCGCCTTGTTAGGCGCATCTCTTTTCGTACTAGTGATCAACCACTCTCAAAAATCCTTTGTACGAGCCGCCAACAGCAACTATTGCGTCCACAAACAGCCGGCCTCTGAGGCCATTGGACGGAATGAAAACTGCGTCGATCTCTCCGCCCAGGGCGGTGCGGCCGCGGTATGTGAAGTCAGCGATGATTGGTCGTCCATCAACTTTACCAGCGAACTCGAACGCAGACGTAAAAATATCCTCGTATGCTCCGGGTGGAAGAGTAGAAACATCACCGCATGAAGCAAAAGCCAAAGCACGTGTTCTCGCCGAAGCAATTCCTTCTAGCGTGCCCGTGAAGTTGGCCACCCCCTCAACTGTCAGGAGGCAATTTTCATCAACTGGCTTCAATGACAGCGTGGAAAAATCGATTTCCACAGTAAAATCCCCTTTTGCGCGTATCAACTCGCCTGCCCACGTCGGAACTGAAAATCCCGAAGCACTCAGCACGATAGCAAGCGTAAGGCTGATTGAATGTCTCATTGCTGTATCTCCGTAGTTATGTTTTTGGATAGAACTCAGGTCACTGCACCTGTCCGCGGCGCCTAACGTCCAGCATCAGCGGCATAGTGTGCCCGTAGCAGGCACTTTGTCCGAATGCCTGCACTTGATATAAGTTTCATTCAACTAAAAAATCACTAATTTTCTTCTCCTCACCGTATACGACTCTATCCTCGGTCAAATCCTTGACCCAATAGTAAACTCTTCTTCGACTACCGTCTTTCTCCTCCAGGTAATCTATAAGGTATTCGTGTTCTTTTTTGTAATAAGTTTTCCCAATATTTATGTCGCCACGTCTCGTACAGCCAATGGTGTGATAACCTTCAGTAAGAAGTATTGAATCTAACCCTCCGCTCACAAGGACGTTGAAGGCAGATACTTCTCTTTTACCATCCACTTTCCAAATGGAAATTCCTGCTGCGGTTTTGACAAGTGCAGAGGTTCCCTTTTGTGCACCATTAATTGATGTGGGCTCATAGGCGTCTCGAATATCGCCCTCAAAATATGACTTGGACGAACATCCAGTTACAAGAAAAGAAATAAAAACAATATTGAGAACTTTCATGGTTTCCGAACTCCCTTCCCGTTGAAAATTTCCAGAAACTTATAACGCCTCGCATCAGCGGTCAACAAACGGCGTAGCCTTTTGGTGCTTCGACTGCATGCGCTTGTTAGCGAGTTTCACCTGGCTTTTGACAAAGCTACAGAACTCTCCTTGCGCATTTCCCGAATCGAAAACGCGTTTAGGCACTATATACGCAGCAATTGTGTCCACGAAAATGTAAAAACTGCTCTCCGATTCTTCAAGCGAGATTACTTTTTCCCATTTTACAAACGAAGTGTATCCATCTTTTTCTAAACAAACTCCTTTATCGTCAAGTTCCAAAGATTGGTCTCCTAATATCACCCCCTCATTCCGTGGCATAGTATTTCGTTGCATTTTTTTTAAGGACAGGAACAGGAAAACCAGAAAAACAAATACAATGACAACCACTGAAACTATTACAGGTGGAGAAAATATCTGGAAGGAGATGTTGAAGCGGTTTAGGACTAAGGACAAGACAACTCCCACTGCTATTGAAGAGAGAAATAGTACTGCAAAGTTGGATTTTTCATGCTTTTCAGATCTCGATTTTGCGCTTTTTAGCGTATATCGATAAAACTCTAAGAAATCGCTCTCTGAAATGGAAAGTTCAAGTTTCATGATCTTTGTGTTAACTCGCTAACGCCTCGCGGTTTGCATGTCATGCTGAATCCGCTTGTCAGCAGCTTGCTCTTCGGGAAAGCCAAAGCCATCAGCTACGCGTTTTGATGTGAAAACATTGCCATCTGTAATTGTTTGATATGTGAAACGGTTGCTAGATATTTCCAAGATCTTATACGCAATATAATTTTCGTGATTATTGGACCTGGCTGGCTGAAATTCCCCTCCCCGGTAGATTCCCGTCTTAATCGAAAAGTGTATGTCAGCCGATATCCCCCAGAATCCAGTTTCTGTGTAGTACCATGTCTCTTGTTGGCTGTCCGTACGCTTGAATCTAAACATATATGCGCCATCTTCTCGAAGGGTTGAAATTTCGCTATCCACGCCTCCTTGGGTTGTTTCCCGATACCGGTACCAGGTACCAATCAATCTTTGGCGGTTTTGCTTTGTCGATTCAGGAGCAAAATCCAGGCCGATGTTAACTTTCGGTTGGCCGTCATTTTGAGCCGCTACTAGTGCTGGCGCTATTTGAAGGAATACCAACGCTAGTATGCAATGTAATTTGGTCATTCCTTCTCCGATTGTAAAGCGGCTAACGCTTCGAATCAGCGGCAAACTGCGCGCGTAGCCGGCACTTTGTCCGACTGCATGTACTTGTAAGGCGGATTATTGGCCCGATAACCATGCAACAACGATCGACACCAACTCATTATTAAACCCCTCAAATTTATGATTGGCTCCAGGAACCGATACTTGCGCGTATTTCGATGAAATCATCGACATTCGCTTCCTCGCCGCGCGGGCGTCTTCTTCGTCTTTTTCACCCCAGATATCTAATACTGGAACTGCCACTCCAGTAAGGTTCTCATCACACGACAGAGGAAAGCCCCCATTATTTCTACAACCGGCAACAATAAGCCCACTAATTGGCTCATGTGGATGAGTATACATAAAGGCGCTTATCATGCGACTCCCCATGCTATGCCCCATTAGAAATATTTTTGAAACGCCTTTTTCATTTCTAAGAAACTGAATTCCTTTCTTGATTGTTTGATATGCTTCTGGAAAATCAATGGCGTATTCTTTCCATTTCTTATTTTTATTTGGCATTTGCAAAGATAATGTGTGATATCCAAGCTGCCGAGATATGCCTTTTCTTAGAGGGTTTACGACTTTCCAGGCTGGATGCTTTCCACGGCCGTGCGCTAAAATAACTGCGACATCGCTATCCACACCCGCAATATATTTTGAGCCGGATGGGACTTCGGCGGCAATGGGGAAAGACAATATCATCAAGGTCGCAGCCATTAACGATAACGTAAAAGTTTTTATGGGCGCTCTCCTTTAACTTTTCGACTAAGGTTCCGCATTAGCGGCCGACAAAGTCCAGCGATTGTCAATCCGACTGCATGCGTTTGTTAAATTCGTAGCTTCTATAAAAAATCATAAGTTTGGATAAAAGCTCCGGCCAGTACAAACAAAGCGCTGGTTATAAGTGGTGTAAAGTTGAATATACTCAGTCCTGGTAAAAGTACGCTTTGATTAGGGTTTTTCGGATTATGATAAACCTGTATTTGAGTTTTTCCCTGGTATTTGTCCTGTAGCCTGCGCAATGCTCGCATATTCTTGTTTATGCCATCGGAGTACGTAACTCTTGATCCTTGATATTCTCTATCTGCAACAGTGTAACTGTATTTAAAGTTCACGATCCACGCAGAGGCTTCATCTGGGCCCCCACCAACCTGTCTCCCTCTATAGACAGACTCCCTGAGATCAGTAGATTCAAGTTCTCCTATAACAAAAGGCCACCGGGTGCTTGCAGTTCCCTGGAAGATTCGATAACAAAAAAAGGCGCCGGTTGAAACGCCGACAAAAACAAAGCAACTTCCAATAACTACTATTAGGGTATTTTCCATTTTGAGTTCTACTTTAATCGAGAATATAACGCCTCACATCAGCGGCAAAGTGTGCGCGTAGCGTCCATTTTGTCCGACTGTCTGTGTTTGTTCTGAGCTGGTTAGGCATATAATTTAACAATCTCTATCGGCTCGAGCGATAATGATTCTCTAAACTACGCCTCGATTGACCTCGTCTATTTGGGTATTTAGCGTCCATAAGTCATATAGCAATCCTATGAGGAGGAGCCCTCCAGTTAACAACCAAATCAATCCTGTAATCCATTTACCAAGGTAGAATCTGTGAATGCCAAAAATACCCAGAAACGTTAATAAAACCCAACTAACAGTGTAGTCCTTGTTACCACTTGTGTACCTGGCATCGGCTGCTCTATCCATGCCAGGAATTAAAAACAAATCGACGATCCAGCCAATTAGAAAGATACCAAGAGTGAAAAAGTAAATTGTTCCTGATATAGGTCGGCCAAAATAGAATCGATGGGAGCCAATGAATCCAAATATCCACAGGATGTAACCAACGATCATACTGTGAGTGTTATTTGGAAGAGGCATATCTCTCTTTTTTAATCGTCGCGATACTCCAGGACAAGGGTGCAGTATTCACTTCTTTTTGCAATTATTCAATTTAGCTCATAACGCTTCGCATCAGCTGCAAAGTGAGGGCGTAGCGAGTGCTTTGTCCGACTGCATGCGTTTGTTATGTGGATTTGTGCTAGTCATTTGTTTTCATGTATATGAATAACGCTAAGGAGTAGACAGTCAGCACAGTGTAAATTATGTTGTACTTTTTTCTGAGTGCGTTTCCCTTTTCGGAAAAATCACTCGAATCCAAATATAGGAAAAAATTACTCGGCAAACTTTGTGCTCCGTCTTTAAACTCCTTTTCCATTTGAAGTCTCGTTGCTATAGCTCCTGCAAATAGTGCAACGCCAATCACAATGAATAATAAATTCAACAAAACTCGTGATGCCTCCGTTTCTATGGTCTAGCTATTCACATAATGCCAGTTTAAGCGGCTGGCCGGTAGGCCAGTCCGCTTGAAGCACTTGTATGGTTGGTCCTGGTCAGTTTAAAAACGGGAGTCATTTTCACAAGGAATCCCATCGCGGTCGCCGTCCATTTTTGTGTCAGGGCAATTTTTGATAAAAAACTCTGCCTCTTCTCTAGATGTCATCTGGCTACAATACTGCCTTCCATCACATTTAAAATGTGTTGACGCCACCTTGATGATTTTCGAAGTTTGTCCGGTATAACTTACCTGGTGTTCTAGCCCGCTAGTTTTCGCCTGATTTGATGCAGCTGTCGGTAGCGAATAGCAACTCCAGCTCAGAATCAATAGGGACGAAAATACTAAGCTCTTCTTCATACTAGAATCTCTCTTTCGATTGAGCCCTAACGCCCGCGTCCGACTGCATGCGTTTGTTATGTGGCGGTTTGTCTAAATTTGGCATTGGAAATTAAACCGTAAAGTGTAGAAACTACAATTCCAAACAGTGAGCCCCACCAAAGTGCGCCTGGAATAATCTCCATTAAGCTATTCATATCCGGCACAATTACACCAGTTATCAAAGCCAATAAGGCTAAAAGAAAAATGCCAAATGCAACAATGCCGCAAATGATCCCAGAAAATACTAACCAAACAATTGAGTGCCTATTAGATTTTTTCAAAACTAATATTGCTGGAATGCCAAATATCAGCATGCTGCCATAGGAAGCGACGAGCGAAAATTTAAAGACGAAATCCGAAAAGCCACCCCCTAAAATTGCAAATACTAAAGGGATAGAAGATGGCGCCACGAAAATACCGACCACCTCTCTGAAGCTTAGAGTTTTAAGCCACATAAACGCCTCGCATCAGCGGGCCAGCTTTGCTGGGTCCGACTGCATGCGCTTGTCAGCACTTTGCTAGAACACCATCGCATGGTCACAAAGAAATCTTTCGTTTTGGTGGACCAAAACCATTTCTGCCACGAATTCGCCTTTTGCCTCTGTGAATGACTGTCTCCATACAATAGCTGCGGAATCAGGACGCCTGAAGACTGCTACCGGTTTGCGCTCTCCAAAGAAGCCTTTTTCTGCCTGATAGTCTTCACAGACCTTTTGAAGATAGTCCTGGGTTACTATTCTCTTCATTCTGTCTGTGAAGTCCCTGGTATGTCTCTCATGATTAATATCTGTCGAGGCATTCATCAAGTTATCCATTATCGGATTCGCAATATCAAGAATCTCTTCCTCGGACATTTCCTCAAAATTCATATTGGTCTCGATAAAATTGCTTACGCTCCGCAACAGCGGCCCACCTTTGCTGGTTCCGCCTGCAGGTGTTTGTTAGCGTGCTCTACTCCCGCCAATGCTGGGGTTGATTTAAAACCTCTGAACACTGAACCCTCCCTGCTTTCTGACCGATTACACCGGCCTTCATTTCGCGAACCATCCAGGCATCTGCGTGCTCCGATGGAATTGGATAAGGAGCTTTAAAGCCAAACTGTCCCGCAGCCTGAAACCCAAACTTTGGATAATAACCAGGATGACCCAGCACGAAAACCAAGTCCACACCTGATTCTGCCAAATGTTTCAGGCCTTCTCTAATCAACGTACTTCCAATGCCCTGGCCTTGAAAGTCACTTGAAATTGCTAGTGGTGCGAGAATCCGAACTGTGGTTTCTTGATCCTTGGGCTGGATTCGTGCCACTGTGAAAAGTATATGACCTACCAGCTTTTCGTCTGTTTCTGCTACTAACGAAAGCAAGGGCTTTGCTGTCTCATCATCCAGTAAACTATTGACCAGTTCCACAATCCCTTGGCCTTGACTCTGTCCAAAGGCACTCATGTGGATAGCATCAATTGCAGTGCGGTCAGATTCGGTAGCCTTCCTTATATTCAAAATGGTCTTCTCGTGCAGTCCGCTAACACCTCGCATCAGCGGCCCAGCTTTGCTGGGTCCGGCTGCATGCGTTTGTCAGCGGTTCCTGCGAATTGGTATTCATGGCTGTATGTGCAAATGAGAAAATTTCTCTCGCCATTTATTGCAACGTTGTGCGTCACGGTCCTCATAAATACTAATAGCAGCAGGAAGCTCCAGCCTGAAAGCATCCTCCTGATCCTCCCCCAAAGCCGTTAGTCGCATGGTGTACCAGGCCGTTACTCCCCCAGGCGGACTGGAATCGAATTTCGGAAACTCGGGATCATCTCCTTCTTCGGTCAACCAGACCTCCGCAAGCCGGGGATTAAGAACCATGGCACGCGCCAAGCCCACCATGTCGGCAGCGCCACCAGTTATCGCATCGACTGCTTGAGCACGCGTTTTGAATCCACCCGTCAACATCAGGGGCACTTTAGTTACCCCTTTTGCACGCCGAGCAAAGTCAAGAAAGTATGGCCCCCGACTTGAACCGTCAGAACTTGCCTTCGCACCGGGAAAATAGGTGCCTCCGCTAACATCAATCAGATCGATCGAGGTTCGATCGAGAAGGCGCACCACCTCTAAAGCATCGACTTCTGTCAATCCACCTTCAAGTTGATCCGTTGAGTTGATCCTGATCCCAACAGGAAACGATGGACCAACGGCGCGCCTTACCTCGCTTATCACTTCGAGCACTACACGACATCGTGCCTCGATTGAGCCGCCGTAGCCATCAGTCCGATGGTTAAACAATGGAGATAGGAATTGGCTGAGTAAAAACCCGTGGCCGGCGTGAATAAGAACCCCGCTAAAGCCCGCAGTCTTTGCGTGTAATGCGGTCCTTGCATACATGTAGGGCAATTCCTGAACATCATCCTGTGACATACCGATACATTGAAGACCTTCAATATCAAGTGCGGACGGTCCCTTGGGTTGACTTATCGGCAAGTGTGAAAGGGCTCCGGCGTGGCCGAGCTGCGGCCATAAATGCGCGCCATCAATCGTCGTCCGACTGACTAATGACCGTATCATCCCCTTGTCTGAGTGTTCAGCGAGTACCAAATTTCCCGGTTTCTCCGGAAAGCGAGGGTCACCTTGAACTTCACCGATGAAGGACACTGCGCTCCCACCGTTCGCCCACCTTTCGTAAAGGCGAATCTGTGCTTCGGTAGGATCACCTTCACCGTTCGCCAGCGAGTCCGACATTGGCGATTTTGCCAGTCGATTCTTAAAAATTGCACCGCAAGGAAGCTCCAGCGAGCTTCGGAGGGCGTGAACAGGATTTGTGTGTTCGATCATAACTATTCCTAGAACCTCTAACGCTTCGCATCAGCGGCAAAGCGCGCGCGTAGCGGGCATTTTGTCCGACTGCATGCGCTTGTATGATTGAAATGTCCTTCTTCTCATTGGTTTTATCCTGAAGTTATAGTGAGGCCCATACCTGCACCACCAGGTATTCAGCATGACAGCTCGATGTATGGCCTGGCGCCTCTGTCGAGAGCCCGTTAACAAGCCAGAGCGTCATGCTGAATCAACTATTTAACTCGAACAGTCGAATGGGCCTCGAGCCCGAATGTAGCAAGGGTGAGATATGAAAACAACCAAGTGTACAGTCAACAAAGTAAGTGGAACTAATGTCGGTATCGACATCGGGAAGGATGCCTTCGATGTATGCGTATATGAGTCGGATCAATGCTGGCAGGAAAGTAATTCAGAAATCGGGATTCGCCGACTAGTGAAACGTCTCGGTAAGTTAAGCATTACCCGCTTACTGGTCGAGGCCACGGGCGGTTACGAGCGTGCCCTGGTCGAGGTCGCAATCGAGCACAGCATTCCGGTAATCATTGTTCAGCCCATTCAGGTGCGCCAGTTCGCTAAGGCCCAGGGCGTGTTTGCGAAGACGGATAAGATCGATGCCCGTTTGATCGCCGAGTACGGCGTGAAATTGCAACCAGAAGTGAAAACCCTGCCAGGCGATAAAGTCAGGCGGGTCAAGGATTTGTTGTCCCGCAAGCGGCAGTTAAACGAGATGCGGACTCAGGAACTGAATCGCTCTCATCGGGCGCAGAAAATAACGGCTGCTTCGCATCGTCGACTCATCAAATTGCTCGATAAATAGAATGCCGAGATCAATACAAAGCTCGCACGGGAAGTCGCTGACATCAGCGCGTGGCAACGGACCTATGACATCATCAGTTCGGTACCCGGGCTGGGTGACGGAGTTGCCTTTACCTTGCTCGGAGAACTGCCTGAACTGGGCCAGCTAACGAATCGGCAGATCGCGGCATTGTGTGGTCTGGCGCCGTTTAATCGAGACAGCGGTCGGCTGAAAGGCAAGCGTCGAATCCGCGGCGGTAGAGCACCGATCCGAACCGTGCTTTATATGGCGATGTTATCAGCGATACAACACAACCCGATCATCCGTTGTTTTTATCGCAAGCTGGTCGAGCAGGGGAAACACAAAAAGGTCGCCATCGTTGCCTGCATGCGAAAAATGATGACAATCGTTAATGCCATGGTTCGCGACAACCGGGAGTGGACGATGAGCTAAACAAACATCAGTGTGTGGGGTGGATTTTAATCACAGTCGCTTGTTAGCTGCGTTTGTAAACGTGGCCACGATGAGCAACTTTTACGACCAGAATTATGAGTTCGGTATCTTGAATTTCATAAACAACCCGATATATCCCTTGCCGTACTCTGTACTTTTCTTGATTTGAGAGTTTAACGCAGCCTTCCGCTCTTGGATTTTCTCGCAGTGAGTTTATGCGGTTAAGAATTCGATTTACATCCTTATTGGGAATGCTGCGGAGATCCTTCGCCACAGACTTCTTAAAGGCAAGACTATAGCTTGCCATGCGTCTTTAGATCTTTCAGAAGCTCTTCGTAACTTAAAGTCGGCTCATTAACTCTTTCCTCGAATACGCTTAAGTCTTCCTGGTCTTCTCTCAGAGCAATTCGAACCGCCTCATTAACCACTTCGGAAACTGATGTGTGCGTAGTCGCTGCTTTTATTCGTAATGCCTGATGAATCTCGGGCTCAAAATAAACCGTTGATCTCTTTGATAGCTCACTCATAGCGCCATACCTCCATGTAGAAGAATAGCGTTATAACGCTATAGCGTCAAATATTGTAGCAGTTAACGCTTCGCATCAGCGGGCAAACCGCGAGCGCAGCGAGTGGTTTGGTCCGACTGCATGCCCTTGTTAGGCGGCATTGGTTCGATCTGAATTATAGTGCTCCATTGCTTCTAAGACGTTTTCAAGAGAGCAACGTGCTCCTGATTGGAGGTATTCCATTGCGCGTAAAGACGCCTCGTGTGCTTCCTCGCAAGAACCAGCAACGCAATCTTCAATTACTCGGCAAAAGTAGTCAGACTGGTGCCCATCAACAAAGGTGTAGTGAACGCAGACATCGGTAAGGCCACCACACAGCAGCAGAGTGTCAATTTTTAATCCGCGTAACAGGATCTCGAAATCAGTGCCGAAGAAAGCCGAGTAACGTCTCTTCCTTATCAAATAGTCATTTGGGAGGAAGCCCATTTCATCAACCGCAATGGCGGTACCAGGTTCTGTTTCAAGACAATGGATATCCTCGCTGCCATCGAGCTCGCGCCCAAAATCAACAAGATCTGGACGATGTACTTCCTGAATAAATATGACGGGAATGTCTCTTTTTCGTGCATTATCAATTGCGCTACGAGCTTTTAGCATTCGATCTGCATAGTCAGGCATGGTGGGAATAGCTTCATCCGTTCTGTCGTAGAAAGTTTCCGCTTGAATGTCGATAACTATGAGAGCAGGGCGTCCTTCAACAAGGTCGCGTTTAGATTTTTTTATTTGACTCATATCTTATGCCTCGAGTTTGGATCGGTATATCTTAACTAATACAGCAGATGGGTTCTTTGGGAAAATTGTTTGCCGCATAACGCCTCGCATCAGCGGTAAAGTGCGCGTGTAGCGGGCACTTTGTCCGACTGCATGTGTTTGTTAGGCGATCCATGGTACACGGTTGATGTAATAGACCTCATTTACTCGATACCCGAAAGTTTGATAAAGCGTATTAAATAGGTGTTTTTCGGAGATCTTATACGCTTGTGGCCGAGGCCCAACCATTTGATACTTGCGGTTTACTAAATACTATTCGCAGGTAGCCTACTTCTTCTCACCATAAGCCAGATGCTCAGTGAAAACTCCGCAATAGCCATTATTAACATAATAATCACCTCAAATACTTCAGATAGGTGGAGGTCTATAAAAAATACGATATATGTGAGCGATGCAAGTATCAACAATACGCCAAGGATCTTAGGGATGTATCCTGATTTGAAGACCGCATAACCAAGCACCAATATGTGCAAGGAAAAGAATATGTATCCAAATAGTTTAATTGTTGCATAACCATAAGCATCGACAACATGAATTACCAGTGCAAACAAACCACTTACTAAAATACCTGCGTATAGCAGCCTAAGAGTTGCCGTAAGCAACGCTAGATTCTTACTGGATGGTTTAAGCACAACATACAACGCGAGACCAACAATAGAATCAAGCGCAAGGACGAGCAGATAACCAACAACGGCAAAACCAAATAGCTTCCCATTAGACTCGATATCTCTAGCTAAAGCTTCGGTATTTCCCGGCACTACAAAATTAGCCAAAAGAAAATCATCGACTATCGTTACGATAATAATCGAGGTTATAAACGCTATCCCTACAACCATTGCCGCTTTGCTTGTCGATAAACTAGCGATGAATTTTTTCATTTAGCCTAACGCCCCGCATCAGCGGCGCGGCTCTGCCGCGTCCGACTGCATGCTTTTGTCAGGCATTTTTGTCATGCTATTCAAACCAGAACGCTATGGGTAAAACCACAACTATAATTAACGACCAACCTGAATAAACTGGAAGGTATTTAGCTACCGTATTCAACAACCGCTTGGATGAAGCATGTTCCTTTAGTTGGGAAATATACACTTTTAAAAGGATAACCAAATGGCCAAATATTAAAATATTTATACCTGTTACAGCCACACGATTTGCCGTCAATCCATACTCTGCCCATCGAAATAAAATCGCTGAAAGTGCATACATATTGATAATAAGCGTAGTTAAAATCAGGCCTACATTTACATAATCGATGAGCCGGTTGTTTCCATTTTCGCTTTTCCCCGATATTGAAAAAACGGTGATAGCCAGTACAACAAGCAATAGTCCATTGATCGTGATTAAGAAGTCCCTATCCGTAAAAGGGCTTTTTCCCTCTATAATTATGGTTGCCAGGTAAGCGCAAATCGTTATTAAAAATAGTGGTGAAAAAATATTCGCAATAATTGATGCAATACGACTCGCTCGACCTAGTGCAACGTCATAGAGAAAGGTGGCAACAATGGGTGCGGCTGTTAAACCCAAGACAACAACATACTCGAAATACCAGTCTTGAATGTCGACCTTTATTAAACTAAAAAGACTTAGGGTTATAGCAGTGAGCACCATTCCGCCCAGTAAAATTACCGATGCATATATAGTCATCTCCCCAAGATACCGTACAAATTGAATTCTTATATCACTCGACTTCCAATCTCCCTTCATAAACGCAAATGCTAATAGCGATAGGTAAACTAAAGGCATATGTATGAGTGACATGGTTACAGAATCTGAGCCTTTTGCTTCTGGCAAAATGGTCAGGATAATGGCGCCAATTAGCACCCCCAGGAACGGTATTCGATTCTTTACAAAACCACCCGGAACCAGGAAATAGAAAATTAGTGATCCGATTACGATTACTGGTACATATCGTGTCAAATACCAATCGGCATCAATAAAGGGTAAATCGTGCAGCTTTACAAGTGAACCTGCGAGAATTGATACAAGTACAATGAAAAGGATAGACCTGCCCGTTTTCTGGGAAGCAGGTTTTTCTTCATAGTCGATACGAGCTCTCCAAACTCTTACGGTTTCAGACTCAGGGTAAGCCTCGGCGGCCTCTTCTAACCAAACAAGAAACTCCTGGCGCTTTGTTCGGTACCGTTTTTCAAGCACATCTGAATCGGAAAGCGATTTGACAATTTCTGATTGTTCCATTTCTAATGCCTAACGCCTCGAATCAGCGGCAAAGTGCGCGCGCAGCGGGCACTTTGTCGGTCTGCATGCGATTGTTATAAATCTTTCTTATGTTCTTTGCTGTGCCACAACCTGAGTATCACAATTTCATCTTCTCCAATTAAATAGCGAACGGTGTACCTTCCAATAAACAGATCCCTTATTCTTTGTGGGTCGAATGCACGATCTACTTTTAGCCCGATTTCTGGAAACACCTTAAGCTTTTCCATGCCAACGACTAAATCTCTTGCAATTCTCTGAGCCGCGACAGGATTCTTCTCTTCGATGAAATTTCGGAGTCTCGCTAAGTCGTCAACTGCCTCGGGCGAAAACCGTAAATTCATGCTGAGGGAGCAGAAGTTTCGTCCTCAGTTCCCCAGGACTTAAGCCAAGAGAGCACCTCAGATTCATCTATGGTTTTACCTTCCTTAATTGATGCCAAGGCTTTGAGAGTGTCCTCCCAGCGAGCGTCGTCCATCGCCTGGCGTGCAACATACTCTTTAACAGCCTGATTGATAAGGTAGTTTTTACTGCGATCTAGCTTTTGCGCCAGATTTTCGAGAGGGACCTCAACTTCAGCGTTGAGTCGTATACTGGTAACTCCCATGAAATGCCTCCAATGTAGCAATTTGTATTACATTATAATACAAAATCTACTACCTGGAGAAATCAAAAAGATTTATAACGCCCCGCATCAGCGGCGTAGTGTGCGCGTAGCGGGCACTGCGTCCGACTACATGCGTTTGTTAGGCGGTATTGGTAGCCATTGATATTGTGACAATTATGGCAGCCAGCCTGCTCTATTCACGAACGCGCTCTTTTGGCATTTTCGCCGATTTCTTTGATGTGTCGATGATCAGTTCCGCAGCATCCACCCACCACATTAATGTGAGGAAAATTCTCACAGATATTCCCTACCTGAGCCCCCAACTCTGTCACGTCGCCATCGTCAAGTTCAGTGGCCTCGTTTAGCTCGGTATGACTTAAACAGGAAGCATTCAATCGGATGCCCCTAATTCGATCAGTCCAGTTGCTCTCACTCTCTAACGTGTTTCTGAAGTGGGAGGGATGTGCACAGTTGATCATGTAGTAGGCTGGGGCACCAGCAGTCATATCATCAACATAATTTATGGCGTCCCCCAGGCTCTGCCCTGTTGGCAACCGACCATCAGTTTCCACCGTGAAAGAAATAACGGCAGGCATTCCTGCCGATTGCGCTGCGCGCGCTAACCCTGCGGCTTCTTCAGAGTAGGTCATTGTCATTGCCGTGACTTGGTCCGCCTGCGTGTCTGCAAAAGTTTCAACTTGAGTTACATGATAACGCTGTGCTTGATTCGGATTCATCATGTCTCCGGGCTCGTATCCGTCACCCCGCGGCCCCATGCAGCCACTGATAACCATTGGCGACATTTCAGATTCATACTCATTTCGAATTTCGCTCATTATTTCGATCGCAATTCGATTGAATTTGACTAAATCCTCCGATGAGTAGCCCAGTTTGATGCCCCAATCGGTGCTTGCGCGCCAGGTAGGTCCGCTATCAAGAATGAATCCGGTTTCCTGGTCTCGTGCAATGGCAGCATAATCACGGAAGTAGCTCACTAAAACGTCCCTGCCACCAGAGTCCTCCAATAAAGGAAAGGTACAGAAATAAGGAATATTCAAACCAGCATGAAAAATGAGACTTGTGCCCATTCCGCCGTCTGACAAAAATAATTTTCCATTCATTTGCGGAAGATTCTCACGATACTTAGCCAAATATTGTTTCCCCACTGAATAACATGAAATTTCGCCTAACGCCTCGCATCAGCGGCTGAGGCGAGCGCCAGCTCACCGAAGTCCGGCTGCATGCGCTTGTTATGTGTATGATATTCGATTATCATGTGTATACTCTCATTCACAGGATTTAACCATGCGAACTAATATAGTAATCGACGACAAACTTATGGGTGATGCTTTAAAGGCTACAGGCTTGAATACTAAAAAGGAAGCTGTTGAATTGGGGCTTAGGACTCTCATTCGGTTGAAGAAGCAAGAGAGAATCCGAAAGTTTAGAGGAAAATTATCTTGGGAAGGCGACCTTTCTGAGATGAGAAAGACCAGATGATTCTGGTGGACTCTAGCGTCTGGATCGACTATTTCAATGGCGTTGAGAACACCGAAACCACATTACTCGACGAATTTCTATCGACGGACACAATATGTATCGGCGATATAATTCTTGCGGAAGTTCTCCAGGGTTTCAGAAGCGATAGAGACTACAAACTAGCGAAGGAAATACTTACCGAACTCCCAATCTATCAAATTTCTACGCCTGAACTTGCCTTGGTTGGCGCCGATAATTACAGAAAACTTAGAAAGAAAGGAATCACTATCAGAAAGTCAGTTGATAACTGGATCGCGACTTTCTGTATTGAAAATAAAATCCCTCTACTTTTTAGCGATAAAGACTTTAATCCCTACGTCGAGCATTTGGGACTTAGGAAGCCTTGAAGATACACATAACGCCTCGCATCAGCGGCGCGGCCTTGGTCGCGTCCGACTGCATTTGCTTGTTATGTGGCAATTGCTCATTTCTTAGCGTGGATACTTTTCTACCCAAGCCAGACTTTAAAGTTCTGGCAATACCGAAATGTATCACTCCAAATTTGGTATTGGTTCCCATTCTTTTGCGTCTTTCTCGATTCGACTTATCTTGTCGGACGATAAAAGCCCGACAGAAAAATATGTTCGTAAATAAATGTCCGCCCAGTATCTTGATCTTGTAGTGGTGGTAACGTTATCCCGGCATAGAAAGTACCATTTATATGCATTCGCAATATCTTTGCTTACTCCTGTTCCTGAGTCATATCGACCTGCGATGCGAAACTGCGCTTCTCCATGATCGCGGTCAGCTGCCCTGAGATACCATTTCGCCGATTCTTTATAATCTTGTTGAACGCTCTGTGCATAGTCATACATATCAGCGATCCTAAACGCAGATTCAGCATTGCCTGATTGAGCTAATGGCAGCCAACTGGTAAGAGCTCCTTCAAAGTCCCCGTCCTCGTAGGCCGCCAGACCAAAATTGAACGCCATTTGTGTCTCAGAAAGATTTGTTTCCTTATCTGGAGTAATAGAACATCCTGAAAAGAGAAAAACCACTATTAGTAAGATTTGGCGGGGAGAAATTACTCTCATGACAAAAGAGAAAGGGCAACCGGCGCAGAGCTTGTTTATTTTATCCATAAAAATTTCTTCGCGATTACCTCTGTGTGTGTTTGCCACATAACAGCCTATTTAGGCGCGCTCTTTGCGATTTGCGCCAATTTGTCCTGTAAATTTTGAACGAACACTAAATAGCAAATATCCATAAACTATCCAGAATAGTGGAATTCCGATTAAATGCTCCAAGTCGTTTGCGTAGTTTACAAATTTCCAATTTATAAACACGAATGGAATCGATAGCGCAATGAAAAAGACTAATGCATGAAAAGAGTATTTTCGAACCTGGAAAAGTAAAAACACTCCAACTATCTGTATCGAAACCTGAATAATCACCCATCGACGATAAGCCTCACTATCAGATACTAAAAGCATCAAATGCAACACCGCACTAAGCAGTAAGCACCCAATTAAAACATTAGTCGATATTCTGAATGCTTTTCCCATGACTGAGTAGCGCCCTAACGCCCTGCATCAGCGGTCGACAAAGCGCGTAGCTTGCCGAAGTCTGGCTGCATGCGATTGTTATGTGTGAAACTAGAGAACATGTAAAATCCTTCCTGTTAATGTTTGCTTTACAGCTTAATCAAGTAGCTCAACAGTTTTCCAAATCTCATTTTTTCTTTTTGATTGGGGCGAGTAAAAAATAAAATATCCAAGCAAACCACGATATAAAAATGACGGCCAACACCCAAGCAAATTTTTCACTAGCCGTGGTTTCATCCGACGTGACAATTATAAATATAGGCAGCAACCACGCTATGGCGATTCCGCCAATTATTATTAGTAAGTTAAGATCTGAACCTTCCATTTACTGTCACCTTGGTTCAAGTTGCATTTTCGACATAACGCCTCGCATCAGCGGCGTGGCCGCAGGCCACGTCGGTCTACATGCGTTTGTTAGGGGGCTTTGCTTGGTGGTTCCCATGTGTTTGGAGGCCATTCATCGAATTGCGGAAGATCATCGTTTATTTCATGCCACTGAGCTTTGGAGCCTACGAAAATATGTGACTCTGGCTGTATGCCTGGATCTCCTTCAACGGTGCCTAACGTTATCGAAGTGATTTTGCCTTTGACGGATCCTGCTAATGATGAACCACATTCACTACAAAAATACCAACCGTCATCAGATAACGTTTCATATACCTTTACAAGGTCTTCTCCTGAAATCCATTTAAAGTCGTTTGAATTGAAATCAGCATAAGTCGCAAAAGCTGCACCATGCTGTCGCCTACACATAGAGCAATGGCAGTGACTTGCATCAAAAAGTTGCCCGGTGATTTCGTAGCAAACTTTGCCGCACAAACATCCACCTTTAGTTGCCATCTTGAATCCTCCTTTAAGCCCCCTAACGCCCAGCATCAGCGGCAAACCGCTCGCGTAGCGGTTTGGCTGTCCGACTGCAGCGCCTTGTTATGCATCTTATCCCGCTGCCTTGAGTTCTTCACGAATTACCTTGCGGATGGCTTTCTCTAGCCCCTTATCGTGTTCTTGAATATGTTCTCTCAAAGCGTCATTTATCAGAGTTTGGTAGTTCCCACCTCCTGCTTTATGAACAATGTTTTTAAAGTGCTCGATAACATCCGCATCCAGGCGAATCGTAATTCGTACTTTATTTGGGTCGGGTTTTACAACCGGGCCTCGTTTGCCTTTACTGAAGTCTTCACTCATAACTCAAACCCTGGAAGTAGATCTTGGTTTCTTTCTTATCTGCTTTACGAGCAGAAATAATTCGAATGCTATTTGCGGATTGTTCGCAATGAACGACAAACAGAACATTTAAAGTGGGACCCATCCCGAGCGTCTTGTAACGCAGCTCATCATGGCCTGGGCCTTCTATGGTGAGCGCGTTTTCGTCTTCGAGGGCAATGACGGCATCTGCGAAGTCAACACCGTGTTTGCGCAAGTTCTCTTTCGCCTTCCCTGGGTCCCACACGAATTCCATCGAATGAGTGTATGCACAAACTGTGCATAAATCAAGTTTGGCTGTTTACTGGATTTGGAAAGATGCCTAACGCCTCGCATCAGCGGCCCAGCTTTGCTGGGTCCGACTGCATGCGTTTGTTAGGCGGCATTGATTTTTCACTGCACTTATTTCCTCGCTGAAACGATATGTGCTGACGTTGGGAAGGCGACCGTGCCGTGTGATGTTCTAAAGCTGGTGAGTTCTTCTTCCGCAGTCTTCAGTAAAAGTTTTAGCTGATCATCACTAAGAGCATCGTCCTCCGTCCATCCTTTTGCCCCTGTATGTATCCAACTT
Source organism: uncultured Gammaproteobacteria bacterium (assembly GCA_963768295.1). Taxonomy (GTDB): domain Bacteria; phylum Pseudomonadota; class Gammaproteobacteria. The sequence continues at coordinate 111,103 of CAVYHN010000048.1, forward strand.
TCGATTGAATCAAAACGAGCAGGTCCTTCATGGGTAGCAATTTGTATATCGGTTACGCCTGAACTCTTAAATAAACTTTCAAGAGCTCCTCTGTCGCCTAGTCTATAAGGAGTTTCGTCCACTTCACCATCAAATACTTGCTGCCACAAATACTCCTCGGCGGCGAGGCCAGGGTTATTTTCAAGCTTGTCCCAGACAGCCACTGCAAGTGATCCACTTTGGTTTAGTACTCTTATCATCTCCCGTATCGCATTTTCCTGATTTTCGAAGTACATGAGGCCAAACTGACTCAAAACACAATCGAAATGATTATCTTTAAATGGCAATGCTTCCGCTGGCGCATTAATCCATTCAACGGAAGATGATTTTGATTTAGCGATATCTAGCATCCCTTCATTTATATCGATCCCGACAGTCTTTCCACCTGGGCCTACGTTTCCAGAAACGGCTACGGCGAGGGCTCCTGTGCCACAAGCAACATCAATAACAAAATCTCCTGGTTTGACATTGGCCTCTTCCGATACCCGAGGGCACCACTCCTGAAACAATGCAGGGAGATATACTGCTTCATAAATCCTTGCGGCGTCTTCTGATACCTGGCCTGTCTCGTTATCTCCCAATAGAACCTCCTCAAATCTAGAAGTGCCGCCTAACGCCTCGCATCAGCGGCCAAAGTGCGCGCGTAGCGGGCACTTTGGCCGACAGCATGCGGTTGTTAGATATCTTTCGAACATCGGAGCTCGTTTATCGAACAAGAAGGTCACCGAAACCCCAAAGAAACGTTCCGGTCATAAGCAGCGACACCTCTAAAACTCCTATCGACAAGCGTAAACTTAGCGATGCTTTCGACAATTCATTCTCGAAAGTTTCATCGATCTCGGCCAACTCTTTGTCCACCTGTTTGGAATCCACTTGTTCTTCGGCGAGCCTGGCTCTTGCCCTGACTACTGCGTTGCGGTGCCGGCGCCTAATACGGATCATGAGAAGGCGTTCTTGGAGTATTCCTCCGATACCGGACCAAATTCCAATCATTACCACTAAACAGCCGGCACGAGATAACCATTCGCTATTCATGAAGCGAATACTAGACAGATACACACCAAGAACAATGAGTGTTAACGCGGCCATCCAGAAAATGGCTCGATTGAGTAGCGGACGATCAATTGGTTTGGACACCGGCTAATTCATTCTCTGAAATCTAACGATTAAGCTCACCGGCAATTTTGAAGCGAAGCGTAGAAACTGTCCGAGTACAGCGCCTTGTTAGGCGATCTTACTGCGGCAAAAAATCGATTCATGCTGGATTTCACAGGTTGTACGTCATTTTTTCACATCATTCAACAGCTCGACCAATACGCTTTGGTCTACCTGTATTAGGCCACGCTTTGGACGATCCAGATCAATTATAATGAATACAATTAATGTAATTAATGTAGAAACTAGCACAATCGGTGCAAACATACGTTTGCCACTCAATCCTGCGGAGTAACCCATTATTCCTCCTGATGAGATGAAGACAACAAATAGTAAAATTAGTACAACTTCTGGCACTTGCATTCGAAGTAATGCATTTCTTTTGCCCTGGCTATCGATGACATCATTAAGTGATTTGATGAATGCACCTGTCGTTACCGGACGCGGATCGACCTCAGTGGCTGATATTGCCAATGACCATAATTTATTCTGAACATTGGAAATCTTATCATTGTACTTTTTGCGCTCTTCAGTCATTGTAAGATCTAGTTGGCCTATATCTGCGCGTAAACTGACATACTCCTGAAATAGGCTGCCGGCTTCATCTCTATAGTTTTCTGGCAGCAATTGAACACGTAATATAGCGGTACCTATGCCGTTCGCCTCATCTATTAAGGCCATACTGCGATTATCATAGCGTTGCATAGACATGCTGAACGTGAAACCAAGTAATAAAGCGAGTAAACCTAGAATGCTGGCTTGAATAGAACCAGTCAGAGATTTGACTTCACTGTCTGTGCGAGATTGAACGAAACGCCCCGCTCTAAATCCAACCTCATTGAGCACGACCATTGCAATGAAGAGTATAACGACTACTACAACACTGCTGTGGCTGTAGAGCATTTCTTCTTGATTCATAAATATTCCTTGTCGTGCCTAACCCCTCGCATCAGCGGCAAAGTGCACGCGTAGCGGGCACTTTGTCTGATCTTACCCTAAAAAAGTTGACAATCATGCGGCTAGTAATCGGTAGTTGATCGGCGGCTGATATCCCAAGCTGGAATGCAGTCGTTCATGGTTGTAAAAATGCAGATAGTCCCGGCTATGTGCAATCGCTTCAACCAGGTTCCTGAATCGATGGAAGTAAACCATCTCAGTCTTTAGCGTGTGATAAAACGATTCCATATTCGCGTTGTCCCAACAACAGCCTTTGCGGCTTTTACTGACCAACAGGTTATGTTTATCGAGCACGGCATTCAACTCTTTGTTGGCGAACTCAGTGCCCCGGTCGGTGTGGAATATCGCGGCTTCTATCGGCTGATGATCCTGCAATGCCATCAACAGGGCCTCTTTGGCCAGGCTAGCATTGCATTTTCGGGAGAAGATCCAACCGATGATTTCACGGGTATATAGATCCATTACCGTGCATAGATAATTCCAGTGTTTCCCCACCTGTATGTAGGTGACATCACAAACCCAGACTTCATTCGGTTGGGTTGGTGGTTCTCGATTCAATAGCAGGTTTCTGGGCTCCCAGAGCAGATGATGCTGATGGCTGTGTTTGCGGAAGCGCCGGAACATCTTCGCGACAACGTTGTATTCTCGCATCAAACTGGCCACCCGATGCCTCCCACAGGTTTCACCGCGCTGTCTCAGCGCATCAAAAACGGCGGGTACCCATAGGTTTCACCGCTCTTTTCGTGTATCTCCACGATCTGGTCGAGTAAGGCCTTATTCGCCTCCTGGCGGGGACTTTGCGTTCTTTTCTTCCAGGCGTAATAACGCCTCGCATCAGCGGCGCGGCTTTGCCGCGTCTGACTGCATGCGTTTGTTAGCGGTCACATCGTGTAAGCTTCCCGACACATACTTATGCAAAATACTGGATACCAAAGTTTGATACGGTATGCCTTCCATTAGAGCGCGTTTCTGGATTGCATCTAGGTCACGGCTCGAAATACGAATATTTATTCGCTTATCTTTTTTGAATGTATGTGTTGCGGCTTCTTGAATTTGCTTCTTACGTGCTGGAGTTAGTACGGATTTAAATTCGCCAGACTCGTATGCCTCTAGCAGCCGCTTTTCATCTTTATCCAGTTTGACTTTACTCATAGTTCTCTCCCAGGTACTGCTTGGTTGCTTTTCGGCTTGGGATAATTGTCTTCAGGAAAATATCATCTTTGGACTCTACGTATGGCACCAGGTAGACATAGTCATCAATGGCTACGATATACATTCTCTGATGCGCATAGCCCTCTTGATTTGGGTGCTTGACGTCATCAAGTAAGCTATCTGATTGAAGATGGAATATAACCTCTTCGAAGGATATTCCTCTCTCTTCAATAAGTTGCTGATTTTTCTCTGGATCCCAATCGAATTGTTTCATGAAATAGGAGTATAGCGAAATGTGTGCCTTTTGGCATCAATTTCAGGTGACCGCTAACGCCTCGCATCAGCGGCCCAGCTTTACTGGGACCGACTGCATGCGTTTGTTAGGCGATACTTTGGGTCTCGCCATATTTATCTACCAAACTCAGCATAAAGTGCTTCTTCGAGTTTTTCTTTTGCCCAGAAAAAGTCTTTGTGTAAATACGCGTGAAAATCGAAGGTTTTGAAATGATTGTCGCAAACTATCAGATCAGCCATTATTTCTTTTGAAACACTTGCTAGAGCTTCGGAGGGAATGAAACTAACGTCTGCTCGCTGTAGAGCCACAAACCTGGATGTTGCAAGAACATCGCCAACCGTAGTCTGACTTTTGAATTTCGGATAAAAATGAACTGGATGTAAGCGCACACCAAGGATGCCCGCAACAGACATGTTTGAGTAATCCGATTCGCTTACCATGCAATACTCGGGAGTTTTGATTGAAGTAATCATTTTAAATTTCAAGGACTGGATCGGCGGCTGAAGCTTGATCAAATCATGGTCTGGAGACATAACCGACGGAGTCCTAAAGAAATCCAATGCTATTTTGCCCTTTTTTAATAGAGTCAGGGACCGCTTGTTTGGTAGAAAATTGATATTGATATCTATATCAGTCTTTGAAAGTGTGCGAACAATGCGTTCCGTAACCTGGGGCAAATTCTCCGAAACGGAGGTCATAATCGAGACCTGTAAAGAATCAGCCGCCAAGGTTGTTGGAGCAATTAGTAACGCAGACAAGCAAAGGAGAGTTTTGGTAATTTGGCTCCTGCTGATTCGAGAACCTGCCTTATGTAACGCGTGTTTCGGCTGGCCAAGTTTGAGTAAGTTCAAGTTCATCAATTATAGTATAGGCCTTGACGAAGACTCAGGCGCTTTCTGTGGTTAATTTTGCTCTCGCCTAACGCTCAAATCAGTGGCGCGGCTTTAGCCGCGTCCGACTGCATTTGCTTGTTATGAGCGTGCCTGCCAATGTTTCGGGTTCTTGCGTGCATGTAATACAGCAATGATTACAATATTTGAATCGATAAGAACATAGTAGATGCCGAAAGGAAACCTCCTGACAAGTGCTCGATGAACATTCTTATGAATTACTTTGTACTGTCTTGGATTCTTCTTGATACGTGAGATTGACTCATCAATACATAGGATAAAATCAGCTCCGAGATCTTCTCGGCAGCTCTCATAGTATTGGTAGGCTTCGGCGATATCCGCTTCGGCTTCCTTCCGAATGGACAAAGAATAGAGCACAGTTATCTATCAACCACCCTCGTTTTCACGTTTTCCCAGGTATCGCCTAAGTCACCATCGGATTGGAGTGCTTCTAGTCGACTTTCGAGCAACTGGATTTGCTCGGCGGTAACTTCAATTTCGTTTGACTTGTCTCGAACGCTATCCCAGAGCTGCTCTGCTAACTGAATCCGTTCCTGGGTGCTTAATGATTGAATGTCCATTCGCCGATTATACCCTAGTGGGCACATTTTTCAGCAAGCGTGTATAAGCTCATAACGCCTCGCATCAGCGGCACATTGCTGCGCGCACGCGCAGTGATGTGTCCGACTACATGCGATTGTTATAAGGATACTAGTCACGCCTCAAATTTTGCATAAATTTAATAACGCTTTTTGTACCCGCAAGCAGCCAAAATGCGATAACCAGCTCGACTATTGTCGCGATGAAATACGAGTAGTTATATGCATGCATTGAAAAGTCACTACCCAATCCCTTTCTGACGTGAAGAAGATTTGCAATGTGAAATACCAAATCTGATACAGCGTAGTAAAGTAGAGCCAATCCAAGAATTCTAACCAGCAACATCTCAACGATTTCAAAATTAAACTGGGTTTCTGGTTCGTCGGAAGAATACTCAACAATTCTATTGGCTACGGTACGTGGAAAAGTAAACAATAATAGCGCGATGACGGCAGGTATAATGAGCGATAAAAAATATGCCCAAAAAACGTTTGCCCCCGAATTGACACTATCTGTGAGATAGGTTTTTAGATACTCAGGAAGTCTCGCCACAACAAGTACGAAAAGCACAACGCCAGAAATCTTGATTGTTAAGGTGGTTATATAGCGTAGTGTCATTAGTTAGTTCTCAGTTCCTTATAACGCCCCGCATCAGCGGTTGACAAAAGGCGTAGCCTTTTGGCAATCCGTCTGCATGCGCTTGT
>CAVYHN010000049.1:0-46318 GCA_963768295.1 uncultured Gammaproteobacteria bacterium
GCGAAAACTCGATATTGTCGGTATACTTGCGCGCCTGCCGCACCGACTCGACCGCAGCCTCGACGACCTGGTCGGGCGTCATGCGCAGCTTGTGCTCCATGTGAATGGGTGAAGTCGCAAGAAAGGTATGAATGCGTCCCGAATTAGCCGGTTTGATGGCTTCGCCGGCGCGCTCGATGTCGATTTTCTTGGCGCGGGCCAGCCCGCAGACCGTGCTGTCCTTGATGATTTCGGCGACTGCCCTGACCGATTTGAAGTCGCCATCGCTGGCGATCGGAAATCCGGCCTCGATGATATCGACCTTCATTAATTCCAGCGCGCGCGCAATGCGAATCTTTTCGTCGCGTGTCATCGACGCACCTGGGCTTTGCTCACCATCGCGCAGCGTGGTGTCGAATATGATTAACTTGTCTTTGCTCATGGCTATCTCGTTTGTCTAAACGTTTTCAAAATGTGTGTCGTGGTTCTTACGTTTGCCCTCGTCAGGAGTCTCTAGTCTGCCTTACGGCAGCAGGAGAACGAGCAGCAGAGATAGCAGCAGGTACGCAGGCAGGAGCTCCAGGCTAACTGGAGACTTGGATTGAATACTGGCGTACCGGGATTGCATGAACGGAAATATAGCCAACTATACTCGGCTTGCCAAGCAAAAATTCCGCTTCGGCAGCTATATCTCGCCGGCGTCCACGGCAGAAGGCTGGTAGGATTTTCGGGCTCAGCTCCCGGTTTTGTTGTCCGCGGCGGATTCTGACTGGCGCATGCGCTTGCGATTCCAGCGAAACAGGGAGACGATCGGTCCCGACAGCATATACAGGAAGAAAAACGAAAACAGGACGGTTGCGGTCTCGATCGACAGAAATACGAACACCAGTACCGCCGCCAGCAGCGTCACGAAGGGCACGCGCTCGCGTAAATCCAGATCCTTGAAGCTGTAGTAGGAAAAGCGGGAAACCATCAGGACGCCGGCGGCAACGGTCAACAGCAGCGCCGCATAGGTGACGTCCTGCTCCGACTATATGGTAGGACTCGCAAACCCAGACCGCGCCCATCACCACCGCGGCGGCGGCCGGACTGGCGAGACCCTGGAAAGTAGCGCTTGTCGGCAACACCGATCTGGGTATTGAAACGCGCCAGGCGCAGCGCGGTGGCGGTGGCGTAAACGAACGCCGCAAGCCAGCCCAGTTTGCCCATGAAGACGGATACGTCGCGCAAATGCACCAGCGACCACATGTAGACGACCAGGGCCGGGGCAACGCCGAAGGAAACCATATCGGACAGGCTGTCGTACTCGGCGCCAAAGGCCGACTGGGTATTGGTCAGGCGCGCCACGCGCCCGTCAAGGCCATCCAGCAGGCCGGCCAGGAAGATAGCGATCGCAGCGACCTCGAAACGCCCGGCCATCGCCGCGATAATCGCGTAGAAGCCGCAAAACAGGGCGCCCGTGGTAAACATGTTGGGCAACAGGTAGATGCCCTTGCGCATATTTTTGCGGGTTTCTTTCGGGTTGGCGTCGTCCATTGCGAGTCGGCGGGCGCGAGGCGCCCGCCGCAATCACTAGTTCTTGGACTTGTCGACCAGCGCGTTGGCGCTGAGCCATGGCATCATCGACCGCAGCCTGGCCCCAACCTGCTCGATTTCGTGGGCCGCATTGTTACGCCGCTCGGCGGTCATGCTCGGGTAGTTGGACTGCCCCTCGGAAATAAACTCCTTGGCGTAATGGCCGTTCTGAATATTTTCCAGGCATTCCTTCATCGCCCAGCGACTTTCCTCGTTGATGATTTTTTTACCGGTATGGTATTCACCAAACTCGGCATTGTTTGAAATCGAGTAATTCATGTTGGCGATGCCACCTTCGTGAATCAAATCGACGATCAGCTTGAGTTCGTGCAGGCACTCGAAGTAAGCCAGTTCGGGCGCGTAGCCGGCTTCAACCAGGGTTTCAAAGCCCGCCTTGACCAGTTCGATCGTGCCGCCACATAGCACGGTTTGTTCGCCGAACAGGTCGGTTTCGGTTTCGTCCTTGAACGTGGTCTGAATAATTGCGGTACGCCCGCCACCGATACCGGCGGCATAGGACAGGGCCAGGTCTTTCGCCATGCCGGAAGCATCCTGCTGGATCGCGATCAGGTCAGGAATACCGCCACCCTTGACGAACTCGGAGCGGACAGTGTGCCCCGGCGCCTTGGGCGCGATCATGATGACGTCGAGATCGGCGCGCGGCACCACCTGGTTGAAGTGAATCGCAAAGCCGTGGGCAAAGGCCATCGCCGCGCCCGGCTTGATATTGGGTTCGATTTCGTTTTCATAAAGATTGCGCTGGAATTCGTCCGGGGTCAGAATCATGACGACATCCGCGTCGCGAATCGCGTCGGGGGTGTTTTTCACGGTCAGGCCTGCTGCTTCCGCCTTCGCGGCCGAGGCGGAACCCTCGCGCAGTGCAACGGTAACGTCCACGCCCGAATCCTTGAGATTATTCGCGTGCGCGTGCCCCTGGGAGCCATAGCCCACGACGGTGACTTTCTTCCCCTGAATGATGGATAAATCGCAATCCTTATCGTAATAAATGTTCATAACTGCCTCGTGTCGAAACTGATTGGTGTGTTGTTATAAAAAATGTTCGGGCTGCTTTTACAGCGTCAGCGCTTTTTCGCCGCGTAAGATGCCCATGGAGCCGGAGCGCACGACTTCTACGATATTGCTTTCATGCATCGATTTGATATAGGCGTCGAGTTTGGAGCCAGAGCCGGTCAACTCGATACAAAAGGTGGTGTCGGTAACGTCGATAATCCGGGCGCGGAAAATATCGGACAGGCGTTTGACCTCGCCGCGCTGGGTATCGCCCTCGGCCTTGACCTTGACGAACATCATTTCGCGCTCGATGAAGTTGCCTTCGGTGATGTCCTGCAACTTGACCACGTCAACCAGTTTGTTCAGCTGCTTCGTGATCTGCTCGATAATGCGGTCGGAACCGGTGGTAATAATCGTCATGCGGGACAGCGTCTGGTCTTCCGTGGTGGCAACCGTCAGCGATTCGATGTTGTAACCACGCGCCGAAAACAGACCGGAAATACGCGACAGTGCGCCGGCCTCGTTCTCGACCAGCAGGGAAATGATATGCCGCATCAGGCTAGTTCTCCCTTGCTCTTGAGCAACGCCTGTTTGGCCTGTTGCAGTGGAGAAATATCCATTTCGTTGTGCGCTTTTCCGGCCGAGATCATCGGATAAACGTTGGCTTCCTGATCGGTAATGATGTCGAGGAATACGGTCCTGTCCTTGAGCTTGAAGGCTTCCACCATCGCATCATGCAAATCATTCGGATCGTCGACGCGAATACCGACATGACCGTAGGCCTCGGCCAACTTGACGAAATCGGGTAGCGAATCCATGTAAACATGCGAGTAACGTTTTTCGTAGAAAAACTCCTGCCACTGGCGGACCATGCCCAGGTAGCGGTTATTCAGGTTGATAATTTTCACGTGCAAGCCGTACTGCAGGCAGGTCGAAAGCTCCTGGATACACATCTGGATACTGCCTTCGCCGGTAACGCAGGCAACCTCCCTGTCGGGAAAGGCGAGCTTGACGCCCATGGCCGCGGGCAGGCCAAAACCCATCGTGCCGAGCCCGCCTGAATTGATCCAGCGACGCGGTTCGTCAAAAGGGTAAAACTGCGCGGCGTACATCTGGTGCTGGCCAACGTCGGAGGTAATGTAAGCATCGCCTTTGGTAACCTTGTACAACTCTTCTACCGCTTCCTGCGGCTGGATCAGACCGTCTTTCTTTGCGTAGGCGAAACTGTCCTGCGACTGCCAGGACTTGATCGTATTCCACCAGCTTTCGAGCGCAGCCTGATCGACCTGGGCTTCGGATTTATCAAGCTGTTTCAGCATTTCGGTTAAAACCTGCCTGGCGCCGCCGACGATCGGGATGTCGGCGTTGATCGTTTTCGAAATCGAAGCCGGATCGATATCGACATGAATGATTTGCGCATAGGGACAAAATTTGCTGGTAACCCCGGTGATACGGTCGTCGAAGCGGGCGCCAATGCAGATCAGCACGTCGCATTCATGCATCGCCATATTGGCTTCGTAGGTACCGTGCATGCCGAGCATGCCGATAAACTGCGGATCGGTGCCGGGGAAGGCGCCGAGCCCCATCAGCGTTTGCGTGATCGGAAACCCGAGCTTGTGCACGAAATCCCGCAATTCCTGCGAGGCGTCGTCCATGATGATGCCGCCGCCGGTATAAACCATGGGTCGCTTTGCGCCCAGCATCAATTCTACCGCGCGCTTGATCTGGCGCGGATGCCCCTTGAAGTTGGGGTTGTAGGAGCGCATCTCGACTTTAGCCGGATACTCGTAGGGAATCTTGATATGCGGCGCGGTGATATCCTTTGGAATGTCGACCACGACGGGACCAGGGCGTCCGGTGGTGGCGACGTAAAAGGCCTTTTTCAGGGTCTCGGCAAGTTTGCCTAAATCCTTGACCAGGAAATTATGTTTGACGCAGGGGCGGGAGATACCGACGGCATCGACTTCCTGGAAGGCATCCTGGCCAATCACGTGGCTGGGAACCTGGCCGGTTATCACCACCAGCGGAATCGAATCCATATACGCGGTTGCAATACCGGTAATCGCGTTGGTCGCACCCGGGCCGGAAGTCACCAGGCACACGCCCGGTTTGCCGGTGGCGCGCGCATAACCGTCTGCGGCATGCGAGGCACCCTGCTCATGGCGCACCAGGATATGTTCCACGTCAGTCTGCTTTTGCAGGGCATCGTAAATATGCAAAACCGCACCGCCCGGGTAGCCAAAGATGTGCTTGACGCCCTCATCTTTCAAGAACTGGATTAAAATTTCAGAACCCGATAATTCCACGCTAACCTCTATTCCTTAGTCTAAGTTGATTTGCTTACGCCGAACCCAAAATTTTATTATGGTTAAAATATAAATGCACTAATAACTGCCTGGATTTATTGGAGAATGCCGCAAAAAACCGAAGTTTTTGGCATGTCTGGCCGGGAAATGACCCAAAACATCGATTCGGGCGATCGCTGCCGGGCCAGAGGCGGAGAGTCCGCCGCAGGTGGAGCTCAGGATTTCTTCAGCATAAACACGAATTTTCCGCCTTCTTCGCCGGAGAAAAGCAGGGGATGATTGGTTTGCTTTGAGAAAGCTTCGAAGTCCTTGACCGAGCCCTGATCGGTCGTGATCACGCGCAGGACCTGTCCGCGCTCGAGGTCGCCGAGCGCTTTCCTGGCGCGCAAGATCGGCAAAGGACAATTGAGCCCGGAGGCGTCAAGTTCGCGATCGAATTCGGCCATTAGATAAATCTCCGTGATGGGTTGAGGCTGTTCTTACGAGGTTTGCAGTTATATGTCAGGGTATCTGAAAAGGCAAGCTACTCGACCGCGCCACGCGGTTGCGGATCGAGCGCATGCCCGCCCGAAGCCCATTTGACCACGCCGCCGCGCAAACTAATGACGTTGTTGATGCCCTGCTGGTTGAGGAAGCGGCAAACCTGGGCCGAGCGACTGCCGGTACGACAGTAAATGACGATTTGTCTGGGTGATTCCGTAAAATAATTCAGCCTCAATGGCACCAGGTGCATTGCCAGGGTCCTGGCATTGGGCAATACCCCGCGCTCGACTTCCGCCGGGGTGCGGATATCGAGAAGCTCGAAGTGATCCTGCTTGCGCAACATCCGGTGCAGGTCTGAAACGCTGATTTCTTTGATTCGGGGCATTAAGTCTCGATTCTGGAACGATTAGTGTACGATCTGGTCGATACTATTCTAATATAGTCGAATTTCCAATCGAACCACTTCACATGTTGCAACACCCGCATAAATCACTCAAATCTGCCTGCCCGACGTGGGTGCGGCTAGTCGGGCTGGTGTTTTTATTGTTGGGAACCTTGGCCAACTCCAGTTCCGAATTACCCGCGCTTGGCGAGAATTCGCTGTTTAATATCGAGCGCGAAACCCGGCTGGGGCGCTCGGTTTATGAACGACTGCTGGAAAGCGGCCTGGTCGAAACCCATCCGCTACTCGATCGCTACATCAACGACCTCGGTTTGCGGCTATTGGCGGGGATCGACAACCAGGTGCGGGACTACCGGTTTTTCATCGTGCGCGACAATTCGATCAACGCATTCGCGCTGCCCGGAGGATTCATCGGGGTAAACCGTGGTTTGATCATGCAGGCGCGCACCCAGCATCAGCTGGCGTCGGTGCTGGCGCATGAAATCGCGCATGTGCGCCTGATGCACGGTATGGAAATGATGGAAAAGGGCAGTGAATTGAACACCCGGGCAATTCTGACGATGCTCGCGGGTTTGTTGCTCGGCGGCGTCGATTCGCAGGTCGGATCCGCGGTGCTGTTTGGCGGCATTGCCGGAACCGAGCAGGCCTTCGTTAACTTCACCCGCGAGAATGAATACGAGGCGGACCGGGTCGGCATGGAATTGCTGTCCCAGGCGCGGTTCGATCCCAACGGCATGGTCGAATTCTTTGGCATCATGTCGAAACTCTCGGGCAGTTCTGAAATTGGCAATATCGAGTATCTGCGGACGCACCCGATCAGTAACAACCGCATCGCCGAGGCCATCAATCGGGCCCAGAACCTTGGTAGTGGGGCCAATCAGGTAGACGACTACCTGTTATTCAAGGACTATCTGTTATACAGCAGCAACGATTATCTGCTACAGCAGGGTAGTGAATTCCTGCGCGCACTGGCATCGATTAAGGCGGCTGATTATGGCACTGCCGACGACCAACTGGCCGCGTTATACCAGCGCGATAACGAAAATATCTGGTACAGCATCGCGTTTGCCGAAAACCTGGAGCTATTGGGCCGCGAATCCGAGGCCGAGCTGGTTTATCGCCGTCTGCTCGACATTTTCCCCGGGGATTACGTGCTTTCCATGCGTCTGCTACGCCTGCTCAAGCTCGAGGGCCGCCATCAATCGGCACTGGTGTTGGCCAGAAGCCTGGAAAACGATTTTCCCGAAGACAAGCAGGTCTACTTTGAGCTGTCGGAAATCTACCAGGCACTGCAACGCCCGGCCCTGCGCTTAATGGCCGAGGCCGAATTCCATCGCATTAACGGCAATCCCCTGCAGGCGATAAAACTGTACGAGCAGGTGCTCAATTCAGCCGATGCCGACCTCGCCACCGAGTCCGAAGCCCGCGAAAAACAATCGGTGCTGAAGAAGCAACAGCAGAAGTAAAAAATATCAGGTCTCGTTTCAAGCTTTACGCGCGTCTGCCGATACAAACCAGGTAGATTAACCAGCCTTGTTTGCGGGCACTCGAATATGAAACGTAGAACTCTACTGAAAGCAGGACTGCAGGTGGCTTTGACCGGAATGATAATTCCGGGCGCCGCGCTCGCCGAATACCCAACCAAGGCCTTTCTGGCCAGGGAAACGCCGGAAGCATTGCGTGCAGCCTTCGGTAGCGCCGACATCGGCGCAACCGACAAGATCGAAATCGAAGCCCCGGATATCGCCAGCGACGCCAACATGGTGCCCGTCAGAATCCGTTCGGGTTTCGTCAACACGGAATCGATCTCGTTGGTCGTAGCGGGCAACGAATCCCCGTTCACGGCGGTGTTCAAACTCTACGAATCGCAGAACTTTGTATCGACGCGCATCCGTATGACCGAGAGCAGTGATTTACTGGTGGTGGTCAAGGCCGATGGCATGTTGCACACCAGCACTCGACCGATTCGCGTCGGTCGCAACCGTTGCGAGGGCTGAGCATGGCCAGAACCATCAAGATTCGCGCGCACGAAATCGACGGCCAGGTGACGGTCAAGAGCGTGATTAACCACCCGATGGAAAACGGGCAGCGAAAAATAAGAAAAACCGGCAAGAAGGTACCGCCGCATTACATCCGCGAAGTGATCGTCAGCCGCAACCGGCGCATCGTCATGGAGGCCTTCTGGGGTAAGTCGATTTCGAGAAACCCGTTTCTGTCGTTCGAGATCGCGGGCCGCAAGGGTGACTCGATCACCATCTCCTGGCTCGATAACCGCGGCAACTCCGACTCCGCCACCGCCAAAGTCAGATAACGCGGTCGTGTCGTTACTATTCGCAGTAGTCTTCGAAGCCAGCTAAAAATTGCTCTAGACGAAGACCAGGGCGGCGTTAGTGAAATGTCCCGTGTCGCTTCGACGGATTCTGGAAATCGGTTGAGTCAGCCAGCTGTTACAGGCAGCTGTATTTCTAGAAATCTTGGCCTGTCCCTCTGTATACTTATAAGCTTGCAACATTGCCGGAGTAGCTCAGTTGGTAGAGCAACGCATTCGTAATGCGTGGGTCGGAGGTTCGATTCCTCTCTCCGGCACCAAAAAATTCAAAAGGATAAATTTGGCAACCAGAATGCAGTATGCAAGAACTGCCCGCTCCAAATATCCAGTCTATTTATCCGCTACTCCGCAGATGTTAAAGCAGGCGCTCGAATTTCGCTGTTAAAGGGTCTGCAACGCACCCTGAGGTGACTGTCGGCTAATTCGATAGCCTTATCGCTATTAGAAATATTCAACTTTTTCTGTAGGGCTCCATAAAGCAATGCAGAAAAAACCACCTATCCGTAAAAGAGCCGATCCCTTTCGTTTTCACCATATGAGATACCGTGGATACCTGATACTGTAGGAAAACTCTCCGCAGATCTCTTTTGGTATGGCAGCGCCCTGTGTTGGCCTGTAGCGGTGCTGGTCTCTGGCTTTAGTGCAGAAAATATGCGTTTCACTGATAATTTCAGAAGGTACGGCCAATTGTCGAAGTGATTTAATTCATCTTCGATTCTTACTGATTTTGTATTCATTCTATTCTCCCGTTAATTGATGTGCTCGTTTGAGCCGATGCGGATCATGGGATATGAGTTTGGGGGTAGGAATGCCTTGAAGCTTTACCAATTCCTTATGAATTCCTTACGATTCCGTTCTTGTCTTGACGGATTCGCTCGACTAGTAAAGACTCGGGATGTTGTGCTAATTCTCTGCACGAAGCGAGTAACGCAATGGGATTGTATTATTTCGCCAGATGCGAACTTGATACCGAGCGTCGACTGCTCAAAGTGGCGGATATTCCTCGGGACGTAGAACCGCTCGTTTTCGATATGCTAACTCTTTTTCTTAATCGCGGAGATACCGTCGTATCCCGTGATGAGCTTGTAGAAACACTCTGGAATGGTCGCGTCATTTCTGACTCTGCAATCAGCGTCAGGATAAACGCTGCGCGAAAGGCCGTGGGGGATAACGGCAAAGATCAGGCGGTCATTAAAACCGTGCATCGCAAGGGATTTAAGCTGGCGGTACCGGTTACCCAGGTTAGCGGCAAGGTTCCTCTTTTGTCTGACAATAGCGCTGGAGCGGTGAACGCGGTACCAGCTGAGCTCGAAGACGCGAAACCCGTTTTGGCAGTAGCGCCATTTCAATGCTTGTCTCCCGAGGCAAACGAGCTTTATTTATCCCAGGGTCTTGCTGACGATATAGCCACTGAGTTATCACGCTTCCATATAATAAACGTCATTTCTACCTTTTCGAGTTTCCAGCTCGAGACTTCCCAGTCCGATACGAATACATTTATTCAATCATTGGGGGCAACGCACCTCGTCTCCGGAAGTTATCAACAACAGGGATCCAGCTTCCGCTTGAAGGTTTCACTTAACGAGCTGCGCAACAATCATTGCATTTGGTCAGAACGGTATGATTTCGATAAGTTGGAGCTGATTGACGTCAGGGATAACGTCGTATCCAAAATTGTTGGAAATCTTTTCAGCCAGCTCCATCAACATCAAATGGCAGCCGCAAGCAAAAAACCGGCTGATAACCTTAGCGCGTACGAGTGTTTGCTACGTGGGTTGTACTTCTACAAGATAGGCGATGTTAGTATGGAAGAGAGCAAACAGGCATTTTACTGGTTTAATAAAACACTCGAACATGATCCATATTGCGCGCGTGCCCTGGCCTGGCGCGAGTGCTGCGGATTCGATTTTCAACCTAATCCGCCACCCGATGAGCATGTTAGCGAGTCCATGAAGAACCTGCAGCTCGCTTTGTCAATCGACGCGGGTGACCATGAGGTACATCGGTTAGTGGGCGCCCTCAATCTCTTGTATGGTAATCGCGAGCTTGGTGATTATCATTTGGCAAAGTCTGCCGAGCTGAATCCGAACGACTCCCGCATTTTGTTGCGTATCGGTTTTTACCGCAGTTTTCTGGGCGACAGGAAAAACGATTTAAGATACGTCGAGAGAGCGTTTGAGCGTAATCCGTTACGTCCCGACTTCTATTGGTTTAATCGCGGTGTTGTCCTTTTTGCTCACCGTAATTATGAAGAGGCCTTGAATTGCTTGCTGCTGGAACAGGGTGGTAACTACATTAACCATATTTATCGTGCCGCATGTTATGCCGCGATGGGCGAATTAACGGATGCACGTGACACGATTGTTTCAATGCAAAAAAATAATCCTGCTGCAACCCTGTCCTGGGTGAGCACTGCTGGCCCATTTCATGTTTACCAGAAAAAAGAAGATTTGCAGCATCTACTAGCCTTGCTGGGTGAAGCTGGGCTAGTTGGATAGTGAAGGGATTGATTCCAGGGTGTCACTGACAAATGATCTGATTTTCAAACTGGGTGTCCGTTATGCGCCGGAAGCACTAATTTAGAATATGAATTCTGGGTGTCGGCTGTCTGGTCTTGCTCTGACTGTTAGCTATCAAATTTAAACCACCATTATCAGGAAATCTCAGTATTAGAAAATAAGCGTTCACATTATGGAAATCCGGTAACCGGTGGATCGGTTGCTTCGGACCTACCGGACAGATCATTTGAAAGCCTGCGTTGATATTTTGTTTCTGGGTTAACAACAATTGCCTCTAAAATGTCAGTTCAGATGGTTTGCAGCTGGCATCGAAGGAACTTCCGCTACTGCCGAGCTAACAGGTAACCCCTGGAATTAGAGTGGGTTTTGCGAGTGGATATTGTTAGAATCCGCGAACTTTTTTGAGAGTGATCGACACGTGTTTATTAATTTCCAGGCGCTCGGCTGCCGGCTAAACGAAGCCGAACTCGAGACCTGGGCCAGTCAATTCATGCAGCGCGGGCACCAGGTGACTACCGATGCCGCGGAAGCCGATCTCGTGGTTTTCAACTCCTGCGCGGTTACCGCCCAGGCGGATCGCAAGTCGCGCCAGCAAATCGGGCGCCTGCAGCGCAATAATCCCGCCGCCAGGCTGATCGTTACCGGCTGTCACGCCAGTCTGAATCCGGCCGCGGTCAAGGCATACCTGGGCGTCGACCTGGTGGTGGACAATCAGCACAAGGAACAACTGGTCGATCAGGCGCTGGATCTGGTTGGCGACGGGCTCGGGCAGGGGGGCACTGTCGAACCGGTGTTGGGCGAAGCCGACAACGCGCTGCTGTTGCGCGGTCGTCATCGTGGGTTCATCAAAATTCAGGATGGCTGTCGCTACCGCTGTACCTATTGCATCGTAACCCTGGCCCGGGGTGACGAGCGCAGCCGCAGCGAGGCCGACATTCTCGCCGAGATCAATCGCCTGCACCGGCAGGGCGTGCAGGAAGTCGCGCTCACCGGGGTGCATGTCGGTGGCTATGGCAGCGATATCGATTCCAGCCTTTACCGTCTGCTCAATGAAATTCTCGAACACAGCGAAATACCCCGAATCCGGCTGGCCTCGGTCGAACCCTGGGATCTGCCGGATAATTTCTTCGGCCTGTTTCAGGATTCACGCCTGCTGCCGCATATGCACCTGCCGATACAAAGCGGCTGCGACTCGGTGTTACGCCGCATGGCGCGACGCTGCAAAACCACCGAGTTTGCGCGTCTGGTCGAGCGCGCCCGCGCCGCCCTGCCGTTGTTTAACGTCACCACCGACCTGATTACCGGGTTTCCGGGGGAAACCGAGCAGGAATGGCGCCAGACGATGAAGTTTGTCGAAGCTATCGGTTTCGGACATATGCATATATTCCCGTTTTCGGCGCGGGCGGGCACCAAGGCCGCACGGCTGCCCGAGCAAATCGACGGCGCAACCAAAAAAGCGCGCAGCCGCGAGATGCATGAACTGGCGGCGCAATTGAAACGACGCGCACTGCGCGCGCACCTGGGCAACCGCGCCGAGGTGCTGTGGGAACAGCAACTCGGCGATGATAGCGGGCGCTGGATCGGATACACACCGCATTATCACAAGATCGCCTCGAGCGACGGGACGATCGAGGCTTCCAGCATCAGCGAGGTCAGTATCGATTCGATCTCGAACGACGGTTCGACGCTGCTCAACGATAGCCTGCAGCCCCAGATCACGCTCGCCGATATTCCGTATCATGCTGCGCGTCGTTAAGTCGGGCAACTGCTTAATCCTGCAACCCCAGGATAGCGTGCTGGATTTCAGCGAACAGCATTTTGAGGCGACCTACTGGCAAAACAGGCCGGGTTACGACACGCTCGCCGGCGGTCGCGGCGGCAGCTGCGTGATTCAGCTGGACGGCACCCGGGCGATGCTGCGCCAATATCACCGCGGCGGTTTTGCCGGCAACCTGCTCAGTAACCAGTACCTGTGGATGGGTAAAATGATGTCGCGCCCCTGGCGCGAATGGTATGTTCTGCTGCGCGCGCGCCAGGCGGGCTTGCCGGTACCCGAGCCGATTGCCGCCCGCGCATGTCGCTCCGGCCTGTGGTATCGCGCTTCGTTGATCACCGTTTTCCTGGAAGATACCGAAATGTTGACCCAGCGGCTGCAGCGCGAGCAACTGCAGTCGGATTGCTGGTATCGTCTCGGCGTACTGGTCAAGCAAATGCAGGCCGAGGGCATACGCCATGCCGACCTCACTTCGGACAACGTGCTGATCGATTCGCAGGACCGGTTTTACCTGGTTGACTTCGACAAGGCGCGCATAGTGAACCATATTGGCGACTGGCAGTGGCGGCCGCTGTTCCGTTTCCAGCGATCGATGGAAAAGCGGAATCGAATTCAGAAGCTTTATTACGATGCCGACGACTGGCAATCTTTTATGGATGGTTACCAGTCCTGAGGCCATTCGAGGCCCTCGTCGAAGCGACCGGGAATGCCCTCGTTTAAAGGTATGGCTTGATAGCGGTCATATACTGCTGAACCATATCGGGCTGTTGCGCAAGCTTCGCTTGGGCTTCGCGCCCCAGCGCTTCTGCTCGTTCTGGATGTTCCAGTAGTTCAACGATACTGCGCCAGCAGTGCGTCATGTTTTCCACCTGCAACACGCCGCTGCCGCTGCCCAGCATTTCGATATCGGCGACGATGTTCGCGTCGGCAGGACCGGTTACGATGGCGCGGCCGAGGCTGGCCGGCTCGATCAGGTTGTGCCCACCGGTTGTATCGAAAGAGCCGCCCATAACGACCACCTGAGCGTAGGCCAGCAGGGGTTTGAGTTCGCCGAGCGTGTCCGCGAGATAGACCTGGGTGTCATTTCCTATCGCCTGCGCCTTGCTGCGCACCGCGTAATTTAAGCCTGAGCGTTCGATCAGGGTTTGAATCGCTGCGCTGCGGTCCGGGTGCCGCGGCGCCAGCACCAGCAGGATGTCGGCGAGCCGCGCCGGGCGCGCCTCGAGAAACTGCTGTTCCTCGCCGCTATGGCTGGACGCGAGGATCAGGTAGTCGCGTTCGATCAGTCGGCTGTGCTGTTGCGCCAGGTCGATATGCGATTTCAGATTGCCGACGATGCTGACCTGGTCCGCGCTGGCGCCGAGGCTCAGCAGGGCGTCGAGATCGCGGCTGCCGCGGGTCAGGATGCGGCAAAAATAACCCAGGGTGGTAGTCAGCAATCCGCGGATAAAAGCGCCGGCGTCCAGCGATTTACGCGACAGCCTCGCGTTCACCAGCAACAGTTTTACATTATGCCGGCGCGCCTGGTAAAGCAGCTCGGGCCAGAGCTCGGTCTCCATTACCACGCCCAGTTTTATGCTTTGCCGCTTAAAGAAACGTCGGCAATGCCAGTAGTTATCGAGCGGAATCACGGCGTGTGCCACCGAGTCGGAAAAATGATGCTGGATTGCCTGGTAGCCGGTGGCGGTAAAGCTGGTGAACAAAACGGCTTCGCCCTGTTTGATCAGCGCATGCACCAGCGGGGTAACCGCGCGCACTTCGCCAACCGATGAGGCATGCACCCAGACCTGGTCGGGGGCCTTGCCGGCAGTGCCGAACAGGCGCATCGACAGGTAGCCGGGCATGCCGTGTTTCAGGCCATGTTTAACG
This sequence comes from uncultured Gammaproteobacteria bacterium, assembly GCA_963768295.1. GTDB lineage: Bacteria > Pseudomonadota > Gammaproteobacteria. The sequence continues at coordinate 14,249 of CAVYHN010000049.1, forward strand.
CCGTGCAGAATCCAGAACAGGTACAGCGGCAGCGACAGCAGACGATAACCCAGGCCCGGCGATTTCAGCTTCGCCGCGTCGCTCATGGGTAAAAAGGCGCTTCACCGGGCGGGCGGGTTTTGAATCGCTGGTGAATCCACATGTAATGTTCGGGATGCAGGCGCACGAACTTCTCGATCGAAAGATTAATCGCCGTCGCGTCCGCGAGGTCGTCGCCGCTGGGGAAATTTTCAAGCGGTGGATCGATCCTGAGAACATAGCCTGAACCGTCGTCTTTGCGTAGCGGAAAGTAGGGCAACATAATGGCTCCGGATGCCTCCGCCAGGCGCGAGCTCGCGGTAATGCTGGCGGTGGCAATGCCCATGAAGGGGGCGAACACGTTACGTTCGCGTGCGAAATCCTGATCGGGAGCATACCATGTCGGGATTCCGCTCCTGATTCCCCTGATCAATCCACGGGTATTTTTGCGTGAGATGATGTTGACCAGATAGCCGCTGCGCTTGGTAAAAAGGTAGCTGTCAAACAGCGGATTACGCTGGGTCCGGTACATGGCCTGAAACGGTACGGAAAGGGCCAGCAGGCGGCCCCCGATTTCGAGGCTGGTGAAATGACCACTGAGCAGGATGATGCCGCGGCCGGTTTCGAGCGCCGCGTCGAGATGCTCACGCCCCTCGATTTCGACCATGGGCTTCAGTTTTTCCGGCGGCCACCACCAGCACATCGCCATTTCGATCAGTGAGATGCCGATGTTCTGGTAACACTCGATCTTGATTCGATTTCTCTCTGCCAGGGTTTTTTCCGGAAAGCAGCGCTCCAGGTTGATATCGATGATGCGCTGGCGTTTACCCGAGAGCAGCAGGAGAAGGCGACCGCACAGGCGACCGACCATGAGTTCGGCGCGGAATGGCAGCAAGGCGACCAGTCGCAGCATCCCCAGGATGCACCACATGGGCCAGAACCTGGGGGAGTAGTAATCGCTGGCTTTGAATAATTCGGAGCTTTGTTCGCCCATCGACTACTGTTGAATCAACGAACGATTGACCGCAAACAAATCATCTTCCTCGAGGATGCCGGCGGCCTGCTTCAGGCGCAGATTGTTGAGCAGGAAGTCATAGCGCGAGCTGGCGTAATCGCGCTGGGCGCGATAGGTTTCGCGCAGCGAAATCAGTACGTCGACCGAGGTGCGTGTGCCGACCTCGAATCCCGCCTGGGTCGCCTCGAGCGCGATATTGCTCGAATCCAGCGCCTGTTTGAGCGCCTTGACCTGGCTGATGCCGGAAACCACGTCCAGGTAAGCGGTGCGTGATTGTTGCGATGCCAGGCGGGTCTGCAACAGTGTGGTGTTTTGCGCGGAGCGCAATTCGGCGTCGGCCTGCGCCTGTTCGGCGCTGATGCGTCCACCGGTGTAGAGCGGCATCTCGAACTGGATGGCGAGGGTCAGATCGTCCTGCTGCGAGTCACCCAGTAAATCGTCTTCGACGTCGTTATCCGCGTAACTGGCGACAAAGTCCAGCGTCGGATAGCCACGTCGCGCGCGCTTGTCGCGCTCGAACCGGGCCGCATTGAGCACCTGTTGCGCCGCGATTAAATCCCGATTGTTCTTGAAAGCGAGCTCTACCCAGGCCTCGGCATTTGCCGGCTCGGGTAACGACATGGGCATTGTCTCGCCCAGGCGAGCAACATCCCTGATCGAAGTGTCGTCCGTGATTACCACCAGCGCCTGGTAAGCGTTTTCAAGAATGTTTTCAGCCAGAATCGCCTGCGCATCGGCGCTATCGAAGCGTGCCTGCGCTTCATGCACATCGGTAATTGCAATCAATCCCACCTCGAAGCGTTTCTGCGCCTGCTCGAGTTGTCGCGCAATCGAGGTGCGTTCGGCGTAGGCGAAATCGACATTGTCGTGCGCCGCGAGGATGTCAAAATAGGTTTCGGCGACGCGCAGAATCAGTCCCTGCCTGGCGCCCTGCAGGCGCGCCAGCTCGGCCGCGGTGTTGGCTTCGGCCGCATTGATATTGCCCGTGGTCTCGTTGTCATACAGCGATTGCGTCAGGCTCAGGCTGTAGCCAATGGTGTCGTTGTCATTGTCCCCGGTTACCGAGTTGTCGGATTCGCGCAGCGAACCGTTGGCATTCAGAAACACCTGGGGTTTGCGGCCGGAGCGAGCCACCGGCAGCGCCTGGACCGCGGACAGGTAATTGGCTTCGGCTATCTGCAGTTCGGCGTCGCGCTCGAGCGCAAGGCCGTAGACGGTAACGAGGTCCTGGGCCTGCAAAGGTTGCCAGCATCCCAACAGGGCCAGTAAAACGATTTTAAGTGATAGCTTGTGCATTCGATGCTTCATGTTTTTATCCAGGCGAGGATTATAAAGAAACTGTCAGCCGATTAATACACGGGCATATCGGCGTCGACTTCGCGCGCCCAGGCGTCGACGCCGCCATCGAGGTTGATCAAGTCGCAGCTGTGTTGTCGCTGCATGAACTGGATCACGTGCTGGCTGCGAATGCCGTGATGACAGATCACGACGATTTCCGCGACATCCTGAAAACGCGCCGCGTTTTGTGGGATTTGCCCCATTGGCAGGTTGATGCTGCCGTCGATATGACAGATGTCGAATTCCCAGGGTTCGCGCACGTCGAGCAGCAATGGGCTGGCATTCTCGAGATGCGCTGCCAGCTGCGACGCGCTCATCCGACGCATGGGTTAATGGTCTAGCCGTCGAGCCGAGGTAAATCGGTTTCGAACAGCGACTGGGTCGTCCACTCGGACTCGCTGACGCGGGTAATCAGTAATGCTTCCATTACGGGTGACTGGCCGACGATAGCGAACAGTCGACCACCAACCGTCAGCGCCTGTCGCAGGTTATCCGGAACCCTGGCCAGCGAGGCAGTAACCGCAATCACGTCATAGGCCAGGCTGTCGTCCACCTGCGCCAGGCTCATCTCGGCAAGCTCCACGTTACCCAGGCCACATTTAGCAAGGTTACCGCGGGCAAATTCGATGATATCGCCGTGGCTATCGATACTGGTAACCCGCTGCGCCAGATGTGCCAGGCAGGCGGTCAGGTAGCCGCTGCCGCTACCGACTTCCAGCACGCGATCATCGGCGCCGATCAACAGCGCCTGCAGCATGCGGCCCTCGACGGTTGGCGGCAGCATGCGGACGCCATCACCGAGCGGAATCTGGCAATCCGCATAGGCCAGCCCCTTGTAGGGGTCGCGCACAAAATCTTCGCGGTTGACCGCGTCAAGTACTGACAATACCTGGTTGTCGAGCACTTCCCAGGGGCGGATCTGCTGCTCGATCATATTGAATTTCGCGACTGCTGAATTGGTCATGAAGGCCTGCGCTCTATGGGTTGAAGCGGCTTATTATATATCCCCGGTGGCGATATTCACCAGTCATTGCATTCATAATCGTGGGTTATTTCCTCGTCCGGCGCGATATCGCGCAAGGCGACGACGCTCAGGTCATCGTAGTAACAGGCATTGGGCTGCTCGGAGTGATTGATATATCTGAGATCGCAGATAACTTCGATGCCCTGTTGTGCGCTAATCCATAGAACATGGTCGCCGTCCCTGGTGCAGGGTCGACCCTGCAGCCAGCCGATAACGGTACCGCCCTCGATCGGGGATTTGGCAAAAAGCCCCTGGCCGTGAATATCGCTGGCGGCTACATAGGTATTTTTAATCATTGGTTGTTTTGAATTTGGCCTGCGTGAGAGTATTATTTTGAAACTAACACAATAATCAAGGGCGTCAAATGAGGAAATCAAGTTTCAATTCAAGTAGTTTTATTTTGATTTCCCTCCTTTCCCTGAGTTCTACCGGTTCGGTCCAGGCCTCGGGATTCGCCTTGATTGAAATGAATGCCAGCGGCCAGGGCAACGCCTACGCGGGCGCCGCGGTCGGCACCGGCAACGCTTCGACTATCTTCTTCAATCCGGCAGGTATGATGAGTCTCGCGGGTGATCAACTGGTCGTGGTCGGTCACTTGATTGCACCGAGCTCATCCTTCGAAAATGACGGTTCGTCGGTAGCCGGGCTTTACTGCGAACGCTAGTACCCCCGCCGAGCCAGGGCCAGGGTTTGACCGGAGACGACGACGACGGGGGATCGTCCGCCTTCGTGCCGAACCTGTACTGGGTCAAGTCGATCAACCAGGCGATGAAATTCGGGCTGGGCGTGAATTCGCCGTTCGGTCTCGCCACCGAGTACGACAAGGACTGGGTCGGGCGTTATCACGGGGTGCTGTCGGATCTCAAGACCGTTAACGTCAACCCGAGCCTGGCTTACCGGCTTAACGATAAAGTCTCGATCGGTGGTGGTCTTAACCTGATGCTGGGGCTGGTGGATTTAACCAGCGCGGTGGACATGGGGTCGGTTTGTGTCGCCGGATTGCAGCAGACTTTGCCTTTGAATGCCGCGTTGGCCGCCTGTGAAGCGGATGGTGCTGGTCCGCAGACCATCGATGGTTTCGCCGATCTGAGCGGTGATAACTTTGACCAGTTATCGACCGGTTTCAATCTGGGCGTGATTTTTACGCTGAGCGATCGGACTTCGATCGGCCTGTCCTATCGCTCCGAAATCGAGATGGAGATTGCTGGCGAGGCAGATTTTACGGTACCCACGTCGAGCACCACGCTGAATACGGTGATCGCGAGTAGCGGAGGGCTTTTCAGCGATACCGACCTCGAGGCCACCGTCGACCTGCCGGCGAGTTTTTCCGTGAGCCTGTCGCACCGGGTCAGGCAAGCTAACCTGGCTGGCCGATGCGACCTGGACTGGCTGGAGCTCGTTCGAGGAACTGCGCATCGTCTACGACAATGCAGCGCAGCCGGATTCGGTAACCACCGAGGAATGGGAAGATACGATGCGTTACTCGGTCGGTTTCGACTATCAGTATTCGGACAAGATGGTACTGCGCAGTGGCATCGCGCTCGACGAATCGCCGGTGCCCAGCGCCGAGCGGCGTACCCCGCGCCTGCCGGGCAACGATCGCACATGGCTGTCATTTGGCTTAAGCTACATACTGAATCCGCGATTTTCGGTCGATGTCGGCTATTCGCACCTGTTTATCGACGCTGCCAAGATAGACAACGAATTCGAGAGCAGTGTTCCGACACTGAACGCGACCCTGACGGGTGAGTACGAAGGCGAAGTCGATATCCTGAGCGCCCAGTTGAACTGGCAACTGGACTAGGCGGTAAAACGTCGCGCGTGATAATAATTTTGTAACCAGAATCATAAATCCCAGTCGAGGACAAAAAATAATGAGGAACTTCCACTTTAATATCGGCAGCTTCGCTGCAGCCACACTGCTTTCCATCGGATCGGTCGGTTCTGCCCATGCGTCCGGTTTCGCCCTGATCGAGGTTAACGCCAGCGGGCAGGGCAACGCCTACGCGGGCGCGGCCGCCAATACCAACAACGCGTCGACCATATTCTTCAATCCGGCGGGGATGATGAACCTGGACGGCCAGCAGCTGGTGCTGGCGGCGCACTTCATCGAGCCCAGCGCCAAGTTCACGGATGACGGTTCGGTGCGCACCACGAATTTAGGCCCATTCCAGGGTGATTTAAGCGACGGCGATTCTGGCAGGCTCACCGATGACGGTGGTGAGGGCGCCTTCATACCCAACCTCTACTGGGTCAAGCCGCTCGATGAAAATACCAGCTTCGGGCTTGGCCTGAATACACCTTTCGGCCTGAAAACCGAATACGAAGACGATTGGGTTGGTCGCTACCATGCCATCCTGTCGGATCTGAAGACGATCAATATCAATCCTAGCCTCGGCTACCGCGTCAACAACAGGCTGTCGCTCGGCGCCGGTGTCAACCTGATGCTGGCCGAAGTCGATTTGACCAGCGCGGTCGATATGGGCGCCGTCTGCCTGGCCCTGGCTGGAGCGGGTACCTGTGTGCCGGCTTTTCCCAACGGTATCGTGGACGAAGAAACCGACGGCCTGGGAGAGCTCGATGGTGATAACTTCGGCGATTTCTCGCTCGGCTTCAATGTCGGGCTGCACTACATGATTTCGAATCAGACCAGTATCGGCGTCGCCTATCGTTCCGAGATCACAATCGAGGTCGATGGCGATGCGGATTTCACGCTGCCCGCCAACGGCGTTGGCGCCATAATCAGCACGACCCCGTTGTTTGTCGATACCGGCCTGACCGCCGAAGTCACTTTGCCGGCGAGCTTTTCGGTCAGTGTTGCGCACAAGGTCAACAAGATTACCTGGCTGGCCGATGCCACCTGGACCGGCTGGAGTTCCTTCGACGAGCTGCGCATCGAGTATGACAACCCGGACCAGCCCGATTCGGTTACGACCGAGGACTGGGACGATACCATGCGTTACTCGGTCGGCTTCGATTACCAGGCGACTGACAAGCTGATTCTGCGCGCGGGTCTGGCGCTTGACGAGTCGCCGGTGCCCAGCGCCGAACGACGCACCCCGCGCCTGCCGGGCAATGATCGTGAATGGGTATCGCTGGGATTCTCTTACATTGCCACCAAGGCTGTATCGATCGACTTCGGTTATTCACACCTGTTTATCAAGGACGCCAAGACCGATAACGAGTTCGAGAGCGCGGTGCCGACTCTGACCCACAGCCTGAAAGGTGAGTATGAGGCCGAGGTCGACATCCTCAGCGCCCAGTTGAACTGGCAAATAGAGTAACTCAAACCCATTTCCCAGCGATTACGGGGCCGCGATTTATCGCGGCCTTTTTATGTCCGCTGCATCGGCTTGTCGCAGGTTACCCGGAGAATCAGGTTTTCCAGCCAGATCAGATATTTAATCTATACTGAGACGTGATTACCTTAACCGGGCAAGGTCAATTCGAGCCTGCCTGATAACAATAAGCCCAACGTCCAGTCATGTCAGAAATTGAAAAACGCCTGCAGGAAGTAACCGAACTGATTTCGCTGCCCGAGGTTTACCTCAAGGTGCGGCGTCTGATGGAGGATCCGCATTCGGATATTTACGATTTTGCCGAAGTCATCAGCGTCGACCCGAACCTGTCGACACGCGTGCTCAGAGTCGTCAACAGCGCCTATTTCGGTTTTCCCGAGCCGGTCGAAAGCATCGCGCGCGCGGTCAACATGATCGGTATCGGCCAGCTGCACAACATGGTGCTCGGCATTTCGGCGATTTCCAGCCTGGCATTGCCAAACGACATCATGCCGCTGAACACCTTCTGGCGGGCCAGCCTGTTTTCCGGGGTACTGGCGCGCCTGCTCGGCGAGCAGATGAAACTGGCGAAAAGCGAGCAGCTGTTTATCGCCGGCTTGCTGCACGACATCGGGCACCTGGTTTTGTATTCCAAGTTTCCGCTGCAGGCGCTGGCGGCACGCCAGCTCGCCGAAACCCAGGGCAAGCAGATACACGAAGCGGAAATGCAGATTCTGGGCTGCCATTACGGCGATATCGGCGCCATGCTGATGGCCAACTGGAAACTGTCCGATAACCTGCAGAGCCTGACCCGTAACCAGCCGATTCCCGGCAACGCCAGCGAACTCGAAATCGAAACCACGCTGATGCACCTGGCGCATGCCTGTGCCCAATCAGAGGCTACAGATTCCGACACTACGGCCGATAACTCCCTTGATGCGGAAATCCAGGCGTTGACCGGGCTTTCGCAGGAGGAACTTGAAAACTCGCTGGGTGAAGCCAGGTCGATAAGCGCTGACATGGAAAAAGTCATCCTGGCCTAATCCCGAATTAGGATAGCAAGCCAATGAAAGCTGCACGTGAATTCGTCGGCGACATGGCGGAGCATATTTCGATGCCCGAAGTCTATGTCGCGATACGAAAGCTGCTTTTGAACTCCAATACCACGATCGACGACTTCGTCGAGGTGGTTGAGTCTGACTCGATGCTCGCGGTGCGGGTCATGCGCATGGCGCAAAGTCAGTATTTTGGATTTCCCCGCAGTTGCGAAAGTCTTTACCAGGCGATCAGCCTGATCGGCCTGATGCAGTTGCATGACCTGATGCTGGGAACGCTGTGCATGCGCACCTTTTCCGCGATCCCCGAAGAAGTTCTCAATCTGAAGGCTTTCTGGCGCTACAACGTGCAGTGCGGCATCGCCGCCAGAACCATCGGCCAGTTCAGCAAGACCGACAGCCACCAGGTATTCTTTACCCTCGGCCTGCTGCACGAAATCGGGCATGCCGCCATGTTCCTGAAGGAACCCGAAGCCTCGCTGCGGGCGCTCGACGAAAGCCTTTCCCGGTTCCGTACGCTGGCCGCAGCGGAGCGGGAATACCTCGGTTTCGATTATGGCCAGGTCGGCTCCGAACTGATGCAGCTGTGGCACCTGCCGCCGGTTTACCAGCAGGTGGCGACCTGTCACCTCGAGCCCGATCGGGCGGAGCCGGATTTCCGACCCGCGGTCAATGTCGTATACCTGGCGCATCAATTTTGCCAGGATCCGCGTCCCGGTCAGCACGACAAGCTGATCCGGCGCTGTGTCGACGAAATGCCGCAGTTTGCACGGCTGCCGAAAAATATCGACGAAATCCTCGTCGATGAAATCGAAACCCATACCGATCCGGTGCTCGGCCTGCTGTGGCCGCTCGGCGCCCAGGAACTCGCCGACGAACGCTGGGGGCTAAGCTGAATGCATAGTCGCTTCTCCGTAAAATGGCTGAAAACCACCTGCAGCCTGCTGCCCGGCGTGCATTCGGCGGTATTCATGGTGCCCGATCCCGCTAACGACCAGCTGCACCTGCTGGCGCGCTGGCCGGAGAACCTGGAGCAGCACGAGGATTTCTTTGCCACCGTCAAGTACGCTTTGAAAAAACGCGGTGAAGTCTGCCTCGCCAATGCGCATGTGGTCGATGGCGAGTCGCTGGATTATTTCGCCAAGCCGGTTTTCATCCGTTCGCGGCTGGCCGGGGTACTCGCCGTCAAGATGAAACACTTGCCGACCGAAAAGCACCTGGCCGTTTTTCACTCGATCAAGCGCAGCATCCGCTGGCTCGGGCTGGCGAGCTTCGACAAACCCGAAACCGACGATTTTTACGGCAGCGTGGTCGGCGTGCTCGCGAGTTGCTTCGAGCAGAACAGCTATCAGCAGGGTTTGATGCGCATGGTCGCCGAGCTGACCAGCGAGTTCAACTGCGAGCGCGTCGCTTTCGCCGAAATGCAGGGTCATCACTGCAACGTGATCGCACTCTCGAACAGCGCCGATTTCGATCAGCGCTCGAACCTGGTGCGCAAGCTTGCCGACGCCATGGACGAGGCGGTCGAGCAGGACAGCGCGATTCTGTTTCCGGATAAAAAAAGCAAGGTGATCCAGCGTGCGCACCAGGAACTTGCGCGCAAGTTCGGCTCTGGCTCGATCGCGACGATTCCGCTGGTGTCCGAACGCAAGGTTTTCGGCGCGATTACCCTGATGTGCAGCGAAGAAGCGCCGCTCGACGACAAGACGCTCGACCTGTGCCAGCAGACCCTGTCGTTGTTGACGCCCTTCCTGGCGCTGAAACGGGAACAGGAGCGTGGCATTCATTCCAAGATTGCCGAGAGTTTGGGTAATGGCCTGCGCCGCTTGTTCGGTTTGAAACATTTGCGCCTCAAGCTCATTGCCACTTCGATTGCCGCATTCCTGGTGCTGGCCAGCCTGATGGAAATGAACTTCCGTATCACCGCCGATGCGGTGCTCGAGGGCGAGGTGCAGCGCGTTGTCGCGGCGCCGATTTCGGGATACCTGCTGGCGTCCGCGGTGCGCGCCGGCGATACCATCGGCAAGGGTGAAATCATGGCCAGCCTCGACGACTCGGAGCTCAAGCTGGAATTGACCAAGCTTAACGGCCGCCTGCAGAAATCACGCCGCGAGTATCGCGAGGCCCAGTCATCCAGGGACCTCGTCGGAGTGCGCGTGATCAAGGAACAAATCAACCAGATCAACGCCGAAATCGAACTGGCCGAACAGCAATTGAACAGCATCCATCTGACCGCACCGTTCGACGGGGTTGTCATCGAGGGCGATCTGAGCCAGATGCTGGGCTCGCCGGTCGAACGCGGCGATACCTTGTTCAAGATAGCGCCACTGGAGGGATATCGCATCATTCTCAAGGTCGACGAGAGCAGTATCTCCTACGTGCGCGAGGGCCAGCAAGGCGCGCTGACGCTATCGAGCCTGTCGCAGCTGAACTTCCCGATCCGGGTAGAGCGCATCACCTCGGTGGCGCGAGCCGAGGATGGCGCCAATACCTTCCGCGTCGAGGCTTCGCTGCCGGGCGTGCCGGATATACTGCGCCCGGGCATGCAGGGCATCGGCAAGATCAACGCCGGGCGCGAGCCCATGGTGTGGATCTGGACCCACGAAATCATCGACTGGGCCAGGCTGTGGGTCTGGTCCTGGTGGCCATGACGGCATGAGCGACGGACTGGTAAGCCCCCACTGGTACCGGGTGGCGAAACTGCAACCCAGGCTGCACGACCAGGTCGAGGTGCATCGCCACGATTACCGTGGCCTGATCTGGTACCTGCTGGAGAACACGACCACCGGGCGCAGCCACCGGTTTAATCCCGCTGCCTACCAGTTCATCGGCATGATGGATGGCGCGCGCAGCGTGCAGGAAATCTTCGAGCGAATTTGCGACAAGCTCGATGAGTTTGCGCCGGGACAGGAAGAAATCATCGACCTGATGGGCAAGCTGTATCAGGCCGACCTGCTGAAGAGCGGGGCCAGCGCCGACACCGAGGAATTGTTCGAGCGTCAGTCGCGCCAAAGATCGAGCAAGATCAAGCAACGCTTCGCCAACCCGGTCGCACTGCGATTTGCCCTGTGGGACCCGGAAGAATTTCTGAACCGTCACTTTCGCAAGGTCAGCTGGATTTTCAGCAAATGGGTTGGCCTGGCCTGGGTGCTACTGATGATTTACACCGGGCTCGAGGCCGCGCAGCACTGGCCGCAGATCAGTCACCATTTCGGGGTCAACGCGCTGTCACCCTACAACCTGCTGCTGATGTTCATCCTCTATCCGCCGCTCAAGTTCGTACACGAGCTCGGGCACGCCTTCAGCGCCAAGCTCGAAGGCGGCGAGGTGCACGAGATGGGGGTCAATTTCCTGCTGTTCATGCCGGTGCCCTACGTCAATGTCTCGACCGCGACGCATTTTCGCAGCCGCTACAAGCGTATTCTGGTCAGCGCCGCCGGCATCCTGGTCGAATCCTTCCTCGCGGCGCTTGGCCTGCTGCTGTTTCTGGCCGCCCAGCCCGGCCTGGTGCAGAGCATCGGCTTCAATATATTCCTGATCGGCGGCGTATCGTCGCTGTTTTTCAACGGTAACCCGTTGCTGAAATACGATGGCTATTACGTGCTGGCCGACGCGCTAGGCATACCTAACCTGTTTCAACGCGCCAGCCAGTACTGGCAATACCTGTTTCAGCGCTACCTGTTCGGGCTGCGTGACGCGGTGTCGCCGGCAAACGCCCCGGGCGAAGCGCCCTGGTTCGTCGTCTACAGCTCGCTATCGCTGACTTATCGCCTCGGAATCCTGTGGTTCATCCTCGCCGTGGTGACCGAGAAATTCTTTTATCTCGGCGTGCTGCTCGCGATCTGGCTGGTGAGCCTGCAAATCCTGATGCCGTTATACAAGGCCCTGCGCTACATCGTAGCGAGCCCGGCGTTGCAGAATAAACGCAATCGCGCCATGGCTAGCAGTATCGCGCTCGGCCTTACCCTGATCGCGCTGATCGGCTTCATGCCGATTCCCTCTTTTACCATGAGCGAGGGCGTCGTCTGGCAACCCGACGAAGTGCAGCTGCGCGCGGAGCACGACGGCTTCGTCGAGGCGCTGAAAGTTCAGAACAATCAATCGGTTAGCGCCGGCACGCCGCTGTTGTCGCTGCACGACCCGTTCCTGCAGAGCGAGGCCAGGATTGCGCGCGCCCGGGTCAAGGAACTGAAATCGCGTTACCGCGCGAGCCGCGCCAGCAGCAATATCGAAACCGGCATCGTCAAGGGTGAATTACAGGTTGCCGAGTCCGAGCTGCGGTTTATTCTGCAAAAAGCCCGAGCGATGTCGGTTGATGCATTCAAGAACGGGCAGCTGATACTGCTCGAGGCCGACGATTTACCGGGCCGCTTCCTGCGCAAGGGCGATTTGCTTGGCTATATCCTCGACGATGAGCAACCGACGGTACGCATGGCGGTTAGCCAGGATCATATCGGGCAACTGCGGCAGAACGTGGCTGCTATCGAAATCCGTTTCGCCAGCAATCCCGGCGAGGAGTTTGCGGCCGAGATCTTCCGCCAGGCGCCCGAAGCCACCAACCAGTTGCCCAGCGCTGCGCTGGCGACGAGCGGCGGCGGTAAATTTGTCGTCCAGCCAGGCAAGCGCAGCGAACTGCTGACGCAGGAAAAGGTGTTTCTGGTCGATCTCAAACCCGATTTCCAGGGGCAGGAAATTCCCCTGGGTACGCGCGCCTACGTGCGCATCGATCACGGCAGCGAGGCGCTGGCAAGCCAGTGGTATCGGCGTCTGCGCCAGGTATTTCTGAGGCAGTTCGATGTCTGAATTAGCGATCAAGCCCGGCGTCAGTCTCGGCAGCTATCCGCAGCGCCAGGAAGACTCGCTCGACGACCTGGAAGCGCTTTTCCAGGGCTGGATCGAATCCGCAGGTGCGCGCCTGGGCCGCAAGGCTTACAGCCAGCGCAACATCGTGCGTAAGGTCAATCGGTACCAGGCGGCGTTGCAGGACTGTACCGATGAAGCTTTTGATGTCGTGCTCGAAGAATTACGCGCGCAACTGTGTCGCCAGGGTCTACAGGAAGGGTTGATGATCGAGGCCTTCGCGGTGATTCGCGAGGCTGCCGGCAGAGTCCTCGGCAAGCGCCATTTCGACGTGCAGCTCTACGGCGGCTGGCTGATGCTGAACGGCATGCTGGCCGAGATGGGGACGGGCGAGGGCAAGACCCTGACGACGGCGCTGCCCGCCTGCACCGCGGCGCTGGCGGGTATTCCGGTGCACGTGATCACCGCCAACGATTACCTCGCCGAACGCGATTGCGAAATCATGCTGCCGCTGTATCAACGCCTGGGATTGACTGGCGCCTCGGTGATCGATGGCATGCAGCCGGACGAGTGCCAGCAAGCCTACCGGGCCGATATCGTACACACCACCAACAAGCAAATCGCCTTCGACTACCTGCGCGATCGCATCGAGATGGGCGAAGACACCGGGGACCTGCGTTTCCAGTATCGCCAGATTCAGCGTCAGCAGGACCCGAATGCGAGCGGCAAGCTGCTGCTGCGCGGACTGTGTTTCGCGATCGTCGACGAAGCCGACAGCGTACTGATCGACGAAGCCAATACGCCTTTAATTATCACAAAAACTTTACCTAACGAAGAATCGGCCGATACCTATAGCGATGCGCTGTATCTCGCCTCGACGCTGGTGGCCGACAAGGACTACCGGGTCGACGAAAAACGGCGCAGCGTCGATTTGACCGTGGCCGGAGAAGACAGTCTCGAAGACCAGATTCTCAAGCTGCCGAAACTGTGGCGCAACAAGCGCAAGCGCGAAACCCTGGTGAAACAGGCGCTGGCGGCGAATCTCTTTTACAAACGCGACCGTGAGTATGTGGTGAACGAAGAAAAGGTACAGATTATCGACCAGTCGACCGGCCGGCTGATGCCCGATCGTGCCTGGGAGCAGGGGCTGCACCAGATGATCGAGGCCAAGGAAGGTTGCCTGATCAGCGAACAACGCGAACCGCAGGCGCGCATCAGTTACCAGCGCTTTTTCAGCCGCTACCTGCGGCTCGGCGGCACTTCCGGCACCATCAGCGAGGTCGCCGGTGAACTGCAACGGGTTTACGCACTCGAGGTGCGCAAGGTGGCCAGCAATCAACCGTCGAAACGGCTGATGCTGGGTGAGCGTATCTTTCGCGACGAGGCTGACAAGCAGATTGCGTTGATCAACCGCGCGCGGGCGATGAACCGGGTTGGCAGGCCGATCCTGATCGGAACCTGTTCGGTCGAGGAATCGGAGCAGGTGTCGGAGTGGCTGCACCAGGCGGGTGTCCGGCACCGGGTGTTGAACGCCAAGCAGGATCGGCACGAGGCCGAAATCATTGCCGAAGCCGGCCACAAGGGCGCGATTACCGTCGCTACCAATATGGCCGGACGCGGCACCGACATTGCGCTGGGTCCGGAGGTAGAGGCGCTCGGTGGGCTGCACGTGATTTCGCTGTCACTGAATGACTCGCATCGCATCGATCGACAGCTGTTCGGCCGCTGCGCGCGCCAGGGTGATCCCGGCAGCGCCGAAGCAATCCTGTCGCTGCAGGACGAAGCCCTGTGCCGATATTTTGGTCCGACCGCGATCAAACTCATGGCGGGATTGGCCGGCGAGGGGAAACCCGTACCGGCCTGGTTAAGCCGTTTGATACTGCGCCTGCCGCAGCAAAGACACGAAGCCAGGCAGTGCCGCATTCGCAAGCAATTAATGAAACAGGATCAACGCCTGCGGCGCACGCTGGCGTTTTCAGGGAGGTTCGAATGATGAAGATGAAACGATACCCCGCGCGGGCAATCCGGGTTCAGGCCCAGTCCGCCAGTTTCCAGGAATGGGTCAAAGCGCATTTGCCGAAACTGTTCTGGCTGATCTGTCTGATCATGACCAGCGTGATTTCGTCGCTGCAGGCCGCCGAGCTCGATTGCCTGGTCAAGCCGGAAATGTACGTCGAACTCAGCAGTCCGGTGGAATCGGTGGTGGAAGAAATCCTGGTCGAGATCGGGGATAGCGTCGCGCGGGGTCAGCCGCTGGCGCAACTCGAGGCCTCGGTCGAAAAAGCCAAGGTCAGGCTCGCCCGGCTGCAGGCGAAATCGCAGAGCGATGTCGAAAACCGCAAGGAACAGCTGCGCTACGCAAAGCAATACCACAAGCGAATGAAAGACTTGCTGACGCAGAATTCGGTCTCGCAGTACGAAACCGACAAGGCCAATACCGAGGTGGCGCTGGCGGAGATAGAGCTCAACAAGGCCAACGAGAAGCGCAGCATCGCGCAGGTCAATCTCGAGCTGGCGCAATCCCAGCTGGCGCTGCGCACCATCAAGAGCCCGATCGACGGTATCGTCGTCGACCGCTACGCGATGGTCGGCGAATCGGTCGCGGGGCGCACCATCATGAAACTCGCCAAGGTCAATCCGCTCAAGGTCGAGTTGATCGCACCGACCGAGTATTTCGGCCTGATCCAGAAGGGCATGAAAGTGGAGATTTATCCCGAGCAACCGGCCAACCAGGTGCTCATGGCGACCGTCTCCATCGTCGATCAGCTGATCGATCCCGCCAGCGGCAGCTTCACGGTGCGCATGGAATTGCCTAATCCCGACGACAAGCTGGTCGGCGGCGTCAATTGCCTGGCCAGCTTCGCCTTCGACACCCCGCCACCGGCGAGCGGGGACGTATTCAGCTCGCTCGGTTCGTCCGGCAGCGGTAACTAGGCTGGATATTCGTCGTGATCGCGTGCCGCACTTCACAGTTTTACCAGTTTGATCCCGTATCAGGCTGTGTTGCGCCGGTTGCAGCAGCTTTCCCTGCCTATACTCATTTGATGCCTTCAGGTTTTGTCTGCCGCGCTCGGTGCCTGCGGTGAACATAATCCAAAAGCGTTTTTCTATAGTGAGTGGTCATAGAAGCTTTTATGAACAAGCTGTCCAAAAATAGCCTGCAACAGTCGAAGCTGATCCTCGAGGAACTCGAGGAGCGCCGCCTGTTTTCGGGCGGCATCGAGGGCCTGATCGCAACCGACCTCGATTCCGACGCGAACGCGCTATACAGCGATATAGACGGCAGCCAGACGCAATCCAGCCAGACCGACGGCGCCGCCGCGGTCGCGGAACAGCAGACCCAGGAAATCGTATTCGTCGATGCCGAAGTCGACAACTACCAGCAGCTGGTCGACGACCTGCACAATAACGCCGACAGCAGCCGCAATATCGAAGTCGTCGTGCTCGAGCGTGATCGGGACGGTATCGAGCAGATTTCCGAGTTTCTGTCCAACCGCGACGACCTCGATGCGATTCATATCATTTCGCACGGCGACGACGGCAGCGTGCAGCTCGGTAACACCAGCCTAAATGCGGACACGCTCGAACAGAACAGTCTGAACATCGCTTTCTGGGCAAATTCATTCGCCGAGACCGGCGACATCCTGATCTACGGCTGCAACCTGGCCGAAACCGAGACCGGGCAGAGCCTGATCGACGACCTCAGCAGCCTGACGCTGGCCGACGTCGCCGCGTCGACCGACATGACCGGGCATGCGGACCTCGGTGGCGACTGGGTGCTCGAATTCAACGTCGGCCAAGTCGAAACCGCGGTGGCCTTCAGCGGCGAAGCGCAGGAAGCCTGGCAGGCGGTGCTGGCTACCGACGCCGAGGATGCGTTTAGCGGTTACCCCGTCGGCAATCTCGATGGTAACGCCGGCGGCGCCGGCTTCACCGGTGCCTGGAATGATTCTGCTGGCTTCTCGTTGGGCACCAACGAAATTGATGTGGTCGCGACCGGGCTCACTCATCCTACCGGTGGACCAGACGCGATCGACGCCGTTCAATTGAATCATAGCGGAGGAGGTGGTTTGGTAGCCGACAGTTTTTACACCCGAACCCTCGCCAGTCCCTATGGTACGGTCGACGAAACGATCTGGGTCAGCTTTTTGATCCAGCCGCAGGAGATGGCCAGTAACGATAGCTACATGGGCCTGGTGCTGGGCGACGGCGCTTTTGCAAACGACGACCAGTTGTTCGTCGGCTACATGAATTCGGATTACGTATTGACCAGCTGGGCCGACACCGGTACGGAAATAGCTGCTCCGGCGGTCTCAGGTGAAACCGCTTTCCTGGTATTGCGACTGGATATTTTCGCTTCCGGCAATGAAACCGCAACCCTGTTTGTGAATCCCAATTCGGGCGAAGCAACGCCCAGTGTCTCGGGCACGACTTCAGTGTTGGCGTATGATATACCCAACCTGGACACAATCTCCCTCGCGGGTCGTGCCGTAAGCGACAATCCCTCGTTGATGAGTGGAATCCGCATCGGCAGCAGCTTCGCCGACGTTGCACCGACCGCCAACGTTGCGCCGGTACTTTCCGCCACCGGATCCGGCACCGTGGTCAACGGCGAGGAATACACGTTGAATCTAAGTGCCAGCGAAGCGGTCGACAGCTGGACCATCAACTGGGGTGACGGCACGATCGAAACCGTTGCCGGCAACCCACCGTCGGTTACGCACGTGTACGGCGGCACCGGGTTGACCTATAACATTTCGGTCGCAGCTACCGATGTCAACGGTACCTATCACCAGAGCGAGCTACTGGCGACGAGCGACACCAACGCGACTATATTTCGATTTTCACCGATTACCGGTGGTTTCGTCAGCGAGTTCGGCACCGGTAATCACAGCGATCCCGCGGCACTGGTGGTTGGCCCAGATGGCATGCTCTACGCGGCCGATTACTTCGATAACACGATCACGCGCTACAACGCGCAGACGGGTGCGCTGGTCGATTCCTTTGCCACCAGCGCCAATCCGGCCGACCGCACCGCCGGCGTCGCCTTCGGCCCCGACGGCAATATTTACGTGGCGATGGAGACGACCCACAATATTCTGCGCTTCGACGCCAGCGACGGCTCACCCATGGGTGAATTCGTCGCTGCCGGATCGGGTGGGCTGTTAGGACCTCAGGGAATCCAGTTCACCGATCGCGGCACGTTGCTCGTCGCCAGTTACGCGACCGACAGCGTCATAGAATATGACGCGTACGACGGCAGTCTGGTCGGCACCTTTGTCACGGCCGGCAGCGCGGGTCTCGACGGCCCGGTGGGTATTCGCTTCGGCCCGAACGGCGACCTTTTCATCGGCGGGCGCGAAACGGACACAATATATCGTTTCGACGGCACCACCGGCGCTCCCGTCGCCGGCGGGATTTTTGTCAGCAGCGCGTCGGGCGGCCTCGATCAGCCGCTCAGCTTCGAATTCGGCCCTGACGGGCATCTGTATGTCGTCGGCCACGGCGACGACACGGTAAGGCGCTACGATGGAAACACCGGCGCCTATATCGATGACTACATCGCCGCCGGCACCGGTGGATTGAATACCACCATCGGCATGGTCTTTCTGCCCAGTCACCAGGTCGACGTCACCAACGCCGCGCCCGTGGTTACCGCCACCGGAACCACGCTGGCCTATACCGAAAACGACGCCGCCACCCCGGTCGATCCTGGCCTGGCCCTGAGCGATCTCGAAAACACCGATCTCACCGGCGCTACGGTCACTATCTCGGCCAATTACGTCAACGGCAATGATACGCTGGCTTTCACCAACCAGCTCGGCATCAGCGGCAGTTGGGATGCCGGGACTGGTGTATTGACGCTCAGTGGCGACGCATCGGTGGCAGACTATCAAACGGCGCTGCAAAGCGTCACCTTCGTCAACTCGAGCGAAATGCCCAGCACGCTCACCCGTACCGTATCGTTCCAGGTCGATGACGGTACCGATCTTAGCAACGTCGCCACGCGCGACATCAGCGTCGATTCGGTTAACGATGCGCCGGTCATCCTGAGCATGCCGGCCAGTCTCAATGCCACCGAACAGGTGGCGCTCGATCTGTCGGGCAGCATTTCGTTCACCGACTCCGATGCCTTTACCGGCACGATCGAGGCCACTCTGTCGGTGGTATCCGGAACCCTGGACCTGACCGCCGGTATCAACGCGGTTACCATTACCGGGTCGGGAACCAACAGCGTCACCGTCAGCGGTAACCTGACCAGTGTCTGGAACGCTATCCAGGGCAACGGCGGCGCGACCATTACCTACACCATCAATAGCGATACGCCACCGGGTACGGATACTCTCAGCCTGCTGGTCGACGACAAGGGTAACACCGGTTCCGGCGGGGCCAAGACTGCCTCGGCCAATACCACGATAAACATCACCGCGGTCAACGACGCGCCGACCTTCATCAATGGCGCGGTTGGCAACTGGAGTTTCGACGAGGGCAGCGACACAACAACGGCTGACAATGCCTACGGCACTTCGACGGGCACCCTGAACGGAGCCAACTGGACAACCGGGGGCCAGTTTGGGGATGCGCTGCAGTTCGATGGTGTCGATGACTACGTCGAGATTCTTGATGCCCCTGAGCTGGATATCAGTGGCCCTGAATTTTCGGCCTCACTGTGGGTAAAGCCGGACCGGGGTCCTGGTACTGAAGACATGTTCTTCATGAAGGGCGACCGCCAGGGTATCGCCAACGTCAACTACTATCTGTCCTGGAAAGACACGGGCAAGATGACCTGGGCCTTCAAGAGCGATGGTGGTTTTGAATATATCGACATGGATGTCACGCTGCCCACGGTCGACGAATGGAACCATGTCGCCGTGGTTTTCGATCGGCCCACTGTCTCGATTTACATCAACGGCACCGAATACACAAGTAGTGTCGGGACCGGCGGCACCAGCATGGACAAGGACCTTGTGGCCAACGATGAGCCGCTCTGGATCGGTGCAGGCCGAGATGGCGGGAGTATTGTTACAGCGGGTAACTTTTCCGCCCCGTTCAGCGGCGCGATCGATGAACTGGCAATTTTCGATCGAGCGCTGACCACCGCCGAAATCGAAGCGATTCGCACTGGTACACCACCCGTGGTCACGGCATCGACGTTCAGCCTCGATGAAAATTCGGCCGACAATACCGTGGTCGGCACTGTGGTCGCCAACGATCCGGACATCGGTGACACGCTCTTATACGACATCACCGCAGGCAACACCGGTGGCGCGTTCGCGATCGACGCCAACGGCCAAATCACGGTCGCCAACAGTGCAGCGCTCGATTTCGAAACCAATCCGGTCTTCAACCTGACGATCGAGGCGACCGACAACGGCAGCCCGAACCTGTCCGATACCACGACGGTGACTATTACACTGAACAATGTCGCGCCGACAACAATTTCCACTACCGGCACCGGTAGCGTCGCAAACGGTGGTCTATACACGCTCAACCTGAGTGCCGATGAAGACGTTACCAGCTGGACCATCAACTGGGGCGACGGCAGCTTCGAGACGATTGCGGGCAACCCGTCGTCCGTGACCCATGTCTATAACGGCGCCGGCCTGACCTACAACGTGATGGTTTCCGCCACCGATAGTGATGGCGTCTACTACGACAACCAGCTGCTGATAACGAGCAACGGTAACGACAGCATCTTCCGCTTTGCACCGATCACCGGCGATTTTATCGACGAAATCGGTGTTGGCAACCACGTCTTCCCGGGTGTCCCAGTTATCGGTCCGGATGGCCTCCTCTACGTCAGTGACTTCGCCAACAACGAAATTATGCGTTACAACGCCCAAACCGGCGCCCTCGATAGCACTTTCGTCAGCGCAGGCAGTGGTGGCTTGTCCGCTCCTGCGGGAATGGCATTCGGGCCCGATGGCAATCTTTTCGTGACTAGCCACAACAGCCACGAAGTGATGCGATACAGCGGCGTAGACGGTTCGTACATCGACACGATTGTATCCGCGGGCTCCGGTGGTCTTAACGGGCCGTCCGATATTATCTTTACTGAAAACAATACTTTTCTGTTGGCCAGTCACTTTAGCAACGAGGTGCTGGAATATGATTCGAGCACGGGTGCCTTTCTTGGCGACTTCGTGACGCCGGGTAGCGGCGGCATCAATGGTCCGCATATGATGGCGCTCGGACCCGACGGCAATCTTTATGTCGGCAGCTACTTCAGCGATGAAGTGATGCGTTACGACATCGATGACGGAAGCTTCATCGATATTTTTGTTACCGCGGCCGACGGCGGTCTCGACAAACCGATTGGACTGGAGTTCGGGCCGGATGGGCAGCTTTACGTAGTAAGCCACGGCGACAACAGGGTATTGCGTTTCGACGGTGAGACGGGCGCATATATCGATGATTATACGACGCCAGGTGCCGGTGGGTTAACCAATGCCGTGTCGGCCATTTTCATCCCGAGCCACCAGGTCGACGTAACCAACGCCGCGCCCGTGGTTACCGCCACCGGAACCACGCTGGCCTATACCGAAAACGACGCCGCCACCCCGGTCGATCCTGGCCTGACCCTGAGCGATCTCGAAAACACTGACCTGACCGGCGCCACGGTTACGATTTCTGCGAACTACGAAAATGGTTATGACGAACTCGCTTTCACAAATCAGCTCGGCATCAGCGGCAGCTGGGATGCCGGGACTGGGGTATTGACGCTCAGTGGCGACGCATCGGTGGCAGACTACCAGACCGCGCTACAGAGCGTTACCTTTGTCAACACGAGCGAGACGCCCAGTACGCTGACGCGCACCGTATCCTTCCAGGTCGATGACGGTACCGATCTTAGCAACGTCGCCACGCGCGACATCAGCGTCGATTCGGTTAACGATGCGCCGATTGCTAATGCTGATAGCAGTCACCTGGTTTTTGATGGTGACGACTTTGTTCAGGTTGCAGATCATGCCAGCTTGCAGATGACCAATAATCTCACCATGGAAGCCTGGATCAATCACAGCGGCAACGGCACAGGCTCCCAGATCATCCTTAACAAGGAAGGTGAATATGAGCTCGGTATCACCTCCGACACGGGCGAAATAAAATTCGCGATTGCGAATGCGCCAACCTGGGACTGGCACGATACCGGCTTTTTTGTTGCTGCGAACGAATGGACTCATGTCGCGGTTACCTATGATGCGGTGGCCGGAGAGGCTAAAACCTTCATCAACGGTAACCTGGTTGATACCTATTCACAGTCAGGTGCGGTCGGTGATGTGTATCCCGGCTTTGGCGACCTGTTTATCGGCGGACGAGAGAATGCGACTACGCAGCGTTTTCAGGGCTCGATTGACGATGTCCGTATCTGGGGGAGCACTCGTAGCGAAGTGGAGATTCAAAATAATTATAGCGATAACCTCTCGGGTGCCGAGCCTGGCCTCGCCGGCAACTGGAGGCTGAACGAAGCGGATGGCACTCTGGTTGCGGACCAGAGTCCAAATGGAAATAACGGCACTCTGGGCGGGGTTGAAGGTGCCGCCTCGACGCCGACCTATGACGGTTACTTCACCGACGAGGATACGCTGCTCGTCATTCCTGCAGTTGACGGCGTACTGGCGAATGATTTCGATGCCGAGGGCGATACCCTGACGGTTACCAACCTGGACACCACGGGGATGCTCGGCACGCTGGTTTTGAATACCGCCGATGGCAGTTTCAGTTACGACCCGCGCGGCGCTTTTGACTCCCTGGCTGTCGGCGAAATAGCCTACGAAACCTTTACCTACTCGGCCAACGACGGCGCCTTAGACTCTAATATTGTCAGTGTCACGATCACGGTGATTGGCGTCAACGATGTCCCGGTGGCAACGGGTAACACGGTGATTGCCTCCGAAGATGTGCCGTTAGTCATCAATGCATCTGACTTCACCTTCACCGATGTGGAA
Organism: uncultured Gammaproteobacteria bacterium; assembly: GCA_963768295.1. Classification (GTDB taxonomy): domain Bacteria; phylum Pseudomonadota; class Gammaproteobacteria. Next base: position 36,724 of record CAVYHN010000049.1, read on the forward strand.
GGCGACAGCCTGGCCTCGGTGACGATCACCGGTCTGAACCTGAACGGCGGCACGCTGACCCACAGTGGCGGTGCGGTCACCGTGACCAACGGCATGACCATCACCGCGGCGCAACTCGCGGACCTGACCTTTACCTCGGCCGCCAATGACTCGACCGACTCGAGCTTCACCTACACGGTGAACGATGCCGACACCGGGGTTACTTCGGCCGTGATGAACATCACCGTCAACGCGGTGAATGACGTCCCGGTGGCGACCGGTAATACGGTCATTGCGACCGAAGACATGCCCCTGGTCATCGGCCCGGCTGACTTCAATTTCACCGATGTCGAGTCAGACAGCCTGGCCTCGGTGACGATTACCGGCTTGAACCTCAACGGCGGCACGCTGACCCACAGTGGCGGTGCGGTGGCCGTGACCAACGGCATGATCATTACTGCCGCACAGCTGGCCGATCTGACGTTTACTTCGGCGTCGAACGATTCAACCAACTCCAGCTTCACCTATACCGTCAATGATGCCGGCCTGGGAGTGACCTCGGCGGTGATGAATATTACCGTGAATGCGGTCAACGATGTCCCGGTGGCAACGGGTAACACGGTGATTGCCTCCGAGGATGTGCCGTTAGTCATCAATGCATCTGACTTCACCTTCACCGATGTGGAAGGCGACAGCCTGGCCTCCGTGACCATAACGGGTCTAAACCTGAATGGCGGCACGCTGACCCACAGCGGTGGCGCCGTGACCGTGACCAACGGCATGACGATCACCGCGGCGCAACTCGCTGATCTGACCTTTACTTCGGCGGCCAATGATTCGACCGACGCCAGTTTCACTTATACCGTCAATGATGCCGGACTGGGTGTGACCTCGGCGGTGATGAACATCACCCTCAATGCGGCCAACGATGCCCCGGTGGCGGTAAACGATGGTTACACTGTAAACGAGGATGAAACCCTTGACGTCGACTGGTGGGATACGGACTGGACGGCACGCCGAACATTCACCATGGACAACTCGGCGCAGGGCGAGAACCTGGTCGATTTTCCGGTGCTGGTGGTCCTCGATCCAACACCGGTCACGGGCAATATCGACTACGCGAAAACGCAGGACGATGGCGTCCGACCTGCGCTTTTTCGCCGCGGACGGGACCGCGCTCGACTACGATATCGAGGAGTGGGACGAGGGCGGCTTTTCCTCCGTCTGGGTCAAGGTGCCGCTGATCACCGCGGGTTCCTCCACCGACTCGATCACGATGTACTACGGCAATGCCGGCGCCCCGGCGGGTGAAAATGCCGAGGCCGTGTGGAGCAACGGTTTCGAGGCAGTTCAGCACCTGAACGATGACCTGCTGGATGAGAGCGCCAATAACAACGACGGGGTCAACTCGGGATCGATCAATGCGACCGGGCAGGTTGCCGATGGCCAGCTGTTCGACGGCAGCGACGACTATGTGAACCTGGGTTCGGGCGCGAGCGTCGACGATATCTTCGCCGGTGGCGGCACCGTGTCCGCCTGGATCAACCCGAGCAGCTGGGGCGAGAACGGCTATGGGCGCATCTTCGATAAGAGCGATGCGACTATTCCGACCGCGGGCTGGGCACTGGAAATGGCCCAGGGCACGTCATCACTGCTGTTTCAGCAGGGCTTCAGCGGCAGTGTGGGCAGCTGGGCTTCGGCAAACAATTCCATCAGCGTCGGCCCCGATGCCTGGCAATATGTCACGGTCAGCTATGATTCCTCATCGCCGGGCAACACCCCGTCTTTTTATGTAAACGGCGTCTCGGTAGCGACCGTCGTCGACGCGACACCGACCGGTACCGCGGTTGGGGACGGCGCGATCGACCTGCATTTGGGTAACTTTGCCCAGGGCACGGTTCGAACCTTCGACGGCACCATCGACGACGTACGCATGTCGAGCGAAGTACGCTCCGCGGACTGGATCCGTGCACAGCATCTGAGCACCAGCAACAGCTTCGTCAACTTCGTTCCCGGCGAGGAAACGGCACCGCTCGAGAGCGGCCTGCTGGGTAACGACAGCGATGTCGACAACGATGCGCAAACGGTCTCCCTGGTTAGTGGTCCGAGCCATGCGGCTTCGTTTACCCTGTACAAGAACGGTACCTTCAGCTATACACCCGACGCGGATTACAATGGCCCCGATAGCTTCACCTACGTAACCAACGACGGTACGGCCGACTCCAACACAGCCACGGTGAACATCACCGTCAATCCGGTCAACGACCTCCCGGTCGCAACCGCGAATACCGTGATTGCCAATGAAGATGTGCCGTTGGTGATTGGTCCCTCTGATTTCAACTTCACCGATGTCGAGTCCGACAGCCTGGCCTCGGTGACCATTACGGGTCTGAACCTCAATGGCGGGACCCTGACTCACAGTGCCGGTGCGGTCACCGTCACCAACGGGATGACGATCACGGCCGCACAACTCGCTGACCTGACCTTTACTTCGGCGGCTGACGACTCGACCGATTCGAGCTTCACCTACACGGTGAACGATGCTGGCCTGGGCGTTACTTCCGCGGTGATGAACATCACCGTGAATGCCGTGAACGACGTCCCGGTCGCGACCGGTAACACGGTGATTGCGAATGAGGATGTCCCCCTCGTAATAGGGCCTGGCGACTTCAACTTCACCGATGTCGAAGGCGACAGTCTGGCCTCGGTGACCATCACCGGTCTGAATCTCAACGGCGGCACGCTGACCCACAGCGGTGGTGCGGTGACCGTGACCAACGGCATGACGATCACGGCGGCGCAGCTGGCCGATCTGACCTTTACCTCGGCGGCCAATGATTCGACCGACTCGAGCTTTACCTACACAGTAAACGATGCCGGAACGGGGATTACCTCGGCGGTCATGAACATCACCGTCAACGCGGTGAATGACGTCCCGGTGGCCACCGGTAATACGGTCATTGCCAGTGAAGATGTGCCGTTAGTGATTGGACCCGGCGACTTTAGTTTCACCGATGTCGAATCAGATAGCCTGGCCTCGGTGACCATCACTGGCCTGAACCTGAACGGCGGTACGCTGACTCACAGCGGCGGCGCGGTGACCGTGACTAATGGCATGACCATCACGGCGGCGCAGCTCGCGGATCTGACTTTTACCTCGGCCTCGAACGACTCGACCGATTCGAGTTTTACCTACACCGTGAACGATGCCGGGCTGGGTGTGACCTCGGCCGTGATGAACATCACCGTCAATGCGGTCAACGATGTGCCGGTCGCGACCGGTAATACGGTGATTGCGAATGAAGATGTCCCCCTCGTGATAGGGCCTGGCGACTTCAACTTCACCGATGTGGAAGGCGATAGCCTGGCCTCGGTGACGATCACCGGCCTCAACCTGAACGGCGGCACGCTGACCCATAGTGGTGGTGCGGTGACCGTGACCAACGGTATGACGATCACGGCGGCGCAACTCGCCGACCTGACGTTTACCTCGGCGTCGAACGATTCGACCGATTCGAGTTTTACCTATACCGTGAACGATGCCGGGCTGGGTGTGACTTCAGCGGTGATGAATATTACCGTCAATGCGGTGAACGATGTCCCGGTCGCGACCGGCAATACCGTGATTGCGTCGGAAGATGTGCCGTTAGTCATCGGTGCATCTGACTTCAACTTCACCGATGTCGAGGGCGACAGCCTGGCCTCGGTGACGATTACCGGCCTGAACCTGAACGGCGGCACGCTGACCCACAGCGGCGGCGCCGTGACCGTGACCAACGGCATGACGATCACGGCGGCGCAACTGGCCGATCTGACGTTTACCTCGGCGTCGAACGATTCGACGGATTCGAGTTTCACCTATACCGTGAACGATGCCGGTACCGGTGTCACCTCGGCGGTGATGAACATCACCGTCAACGCGGTCAACGATGTCCCGGTCGCGACCGGTAATACGGTTATCGCGAGCGAAGATGTGCCGTTAGTCATCGGTGCATCTGATTTCAACTTCACCGATGTCGAAGGCGATAGCCTGGCCTCGGTGACCATCACCGGTCTGAACCTGAACGGTGGCACGCTGACCCACAGCGGCGGGGCGGTGACCGTGACCAATGGCATGACGATCACGGCGGCGCAACTGGCCGATCTGACCTTCACCTCGGCCTCGAACGATTCGACCGATTCGAGTTTCACCTACACCGTGAACGATGCCGGGCTCGGTGTGACTTCGGCGGTGATGAATATTACCGTCAATGCGGTGAACGATGTCCCGGTCGCGACCGGTAACACGGTTATCGCGAGCGAAGATGTGCCGTTAGTCATCGGTGCATCTGATTTCAACTTCACCGATGTCGAAGGCGATAGCCTGGCCTCGGTGACCATCACCGGCCTGAACCTCAACGGCGGTACGCTGACCCACAGCGGTGGGGCGGTTACCGTGACTAATGGCATGACCATCACGGCGGCGCAGCTCGCGGATCTGACTTTTACCTCCGCGGCCAATGACTCGACCGATTCGAGCTTTACCTACACGGTGAACGATGCCGGCACCGGTGTCACCTCCGCGGTGATGAACATCACCGTGAATGCGGTCAACGATGTGCCGGTCGCGACCGGTAACACCGTGATTGCGACCGAGGATGTGCCCCTGGTCATCGGCCTGGCCGACTTTAGTTTCACCGATGTCGAATCCGATAGCCTGGCTTCGGTGACGATCACCGGATTGAACCTGAACGGCGGCACGCTGACCCACAGCGGTGGGGCGGTGACTGTCACTAACGGTATGACGATCACGGCCGCCCAACTGGCCGACCTGACCTTTACCTCCGCGGCCAATGACTCAACCGATTCCAGTTTCACCTATAGCGTCAATGATGCCGGCCTGGGCGTGACCACCGCGATCATGAATATCACGGTGAATGCGGCGAATGACGTCCCGGTCGCCACCGGTAACACCGTGATCGCCGCCGAAGACGTGCCGCTGGTGATAGGACCCGGCGATTTCAACTTCACCGATACTGAGTCCGACAGCCTGGCCTCGGTGACGATTACCGGTCTGAACCTGAACGGCGGCACGCTGACCCACAGCGGCGGGGCGGTGACTGTCACCAATGGTATGACCATCACGGCAGCCCAACTGGCCGACCTGACCTTTACCTCGGCCTCGAACGATTCGACCAACTCCAGTTTCACCTACACGGTGAACGATGCCGGGACTGGCGTCACCTCGGCGGTGATGAACATCACCGTGAATGCGGTGAATGATGTGCCGGTAGCTACCGGTAATACCGTGATCGCATCGGAAGATGTGCCCTTAGTCATCAATGCATCTGACTTCAACTTCACTGACGTCGAGGGCGATAGTCTGGCCTCGGTCACGATTACCGGTCTGAACCTGAACGGCGGCACGCTGACGCATAGCGGTGGCGCGGTCACGGTGACCAACGGCATGACGATCACGGCGGCGCAGCTGGCCGACCTGACCTTTACCTCGGCGGCCAATGACTCAACCGACTCGAGCTTCACCTACACGGTGAACGATGCCGGCACCGGTGTCACCTCGGCGGTGATGAATATCACCGTCAACGCGGTGAATGATGTGCCGGTGGCAACGGGTAATACCGTGATTGCTGCGGAAGATGTACCGCTCATCATTGGGCCTGGTGACTTCAACTTTACCGATGTTGAAGGCGACAGCCTGGCCTCGGTGACCATCACCGGTCTGAACCTCAATGGTGGCACACTCACCCACAGTGGTGGCGCAGTCAATGTCACCAACGGTATGACGATTACGGCGGCTCAACTCGCCGACCTGACGTTTACCTCGGCCCTGAACGATTCAACCGATTCCAGTTTCACCTATAGCGTCAATGATGCCGGCCTGGGCGTGACCACCGCGATCATGAATATCACGGTGAATGCGGCGAATGACGTCCCGGTCGCCACCGGTAACACCGTGATCGCCGCCGAAGACGTGCCGCTGGTGATAGGACCCAGCGATTTCAACTACACCGATACTGAGTCCGACAGCCTGGCCTCGGTGACGATCACCGGATTGAACCTCAACGGCGGCACGCTGACCCATAGCGGCGGTGCGGTGACCGTGACCAACGGTATGACCATCACGGCAGCCCAACTGGCGGATTTGACCTTTACCTCGGCCTCGAACGATTCGACCGACTCGAGCTTCACCTATACCGTGAACGATGCTGGGCTGGGTGTGACCTCTGCGGTGATGAACATCACCGTCAACGCGGTGAATGATGTGCCGGTGGCAACAGGTAACACCGTGATTGCGACCGAGGATGTGCCCCTGGTCATCGGTCCGGCCGACTTCAACTTCACCGATGTCGAGGGCGATAGTCTGGCTTCCGTGACGATCACCGGATTGAACCTGAACGGCGGTACGCTCACCCACAGCGGCGGGGCGGTGACTGTCACTAACGGTATGACAATTACGGCGGCCCAACTGGCGGATCTGACCTTCACCTCGGCCTCGAACGACTCGACGGACTCGAGCTTCACCTACACGGTGAACGATGCCGGCCTGGGGGTTACCTCCGCAGTGATGAACATCACCGTGAATGCGGTCAACGATGTCCCGGTAGCCACCGGCAATACCGTGATCGCGAGTGAAGATGTACCGTTAGTCATCGACGCATCTGACTTCAACTTCACCGATGTCGAAGGTGACAGCCTGGCCTCGGTGACGATTACGGGCCTCAACCTGAATGGTGGAACCCTGACCCACAGCGGTGGCGCCGTGACTGTCACTAATGGTATGACCATCACGGCAGCCCAACTGGCTGATTTAACCTTTACCTCGGCCTCGAACGATTCGACCGACTCCAGTTTTACCTACACCGTGAACGATGCCGGAATGGGTGTCACCTCGGCAGTGATGAATATCACGGTCAACGCGGTCAACGACGTTCCGGTGGCCACCGGGAATACCGTCATTGCGTCCGAAGATGTGCCATTGGTGATTGGATCGACCGACTTCAACTTTACCGACGTCGAAGGCGACAGCCTGGCCTCGGTCACGATCACCGGTCTGAATCTCAACGGCGGCACCCTGACGCACAGTGGCGGTGCGGTGACCGTGACCAACGGCATGACCATTACAGCGGCCCAACTGGCCGATCTGACCTTCACCTCGGCCCTGAACGACTCAACGAACTCCAGTTTCACCTATACCGTCAACGATGCTGGTATCGGGGTCACCTCGGCCATAATGAACATCACCGTGAATGCGGTGAACGATGTACCTGTCGCAACGGGTAATACCGTCGTTACGACGGAGAATACGCCCCTTGTGATTGGACCCGGCGATTTCAACTACACCGATGTCGAGGGTGATAGCCTGGCCTCGGTCACGATCACCGGTCTGAACCTGAACGGGGGCACGCTCACGCACAGCGGTGGTGCGGTGACCGTGACCAACGGCATGACGATCACGGCGGCACAACTCGCCGATCTGACCTTTACCTCGGCCCTGAACGATTCGACCGATTCCAGTTTCACCTATACCGTCAACGATGTAGGCCTGGGTCTCACCTCCGCAGTGATGAATATCACCGTGAACGCGGTCAACGATGTGCCGGTCGCAACAGGTAATACCGTGATTGCCACTGAAGATTTACCGCTCGTTATCGGACCCGGCGATTTTAACTACACCGATACTGAGTCCGATAGCCTGGTGTCGGTCACGATTACCGGCCTGAACCTGAACGGTGGCACGCTCACCCACAGCGGCGGCGCCGTGACTGTCACCAACGGCATGACGATCACGGCCGCACAGTTGGCCGACCTGACCTTTACCTCGGCGGCCAATGACTCGACCGATTCGAGTTTCACCTACACGGTGAACGATGCCGGTCTGGGGGTCACCTCTGCGGTGATGAACATCACCGTCAACGCGGTGAATGATGTGCCGGTAGCTACCGGTAATACGGTGATCGCATCGGAAGATGTGCCCTTAGTCATCAATGCATCTGACTTTAACTTCACCGATGTGGAAGGCGATAGCCTGGCCTCCGTCACGATCACCGGTCTGAACCTGAACGGAGGCACGCTGACCCACAGCGGTGGCGCCGTTACCGTCACCAACGGCATGACGATCACGGCGGCGCAACTCGCCGACCTGATCTTTACCTCCGCGGCCAATGACTCGACCGATTCGAGCTTTACCTACACGGTCAATGATGCCGGAACGGGTGTCACCTCCGCGGTGATGAACATCACCGTGAACGCGGTCAACGATGTCCCGGTCGCGACCGGTAACACGGTGATTGCGAATGAGGATGTCCCCCTCGTAATAGGGCCTGGCGACTTCAACTTCACCGATGCGGAAGGCGATAGCCTGGCCTCGGTGACGATTACGGGTCTGAACCTGAACGGCGGCACGCTGACTCATAGCGGTGGTGCGGTGACCGTGACCAACGGTATGACGATCACTGCCGCGCAACTCGCCGACCTGACGTTTACCTCGGCCCCGAACGATTCGACCGACTCCAGCTTAACCTACACCGTGAACGATGCAGGCCTGGGCGTGACCTCCGCGGTGATGAATATCACCGTCAATGCCGTGAACGATGTGCCGGTGGCCACCGGTAATACCGTGATCGCATCGGAAGATGTGCCCCTCGTAATAGGACCTGGCGACTTCAACTTCACCGATGTCGAGGGCGATAGCCTGGCCTCGGTCACGATAACGGGATTGAACCTGAACGGCGGTACGCTCACTCACAGCGGCGGCGCGGTCACCGTGACCAACGGCATGACCATCACGGCGGCGCAGCTCGCGGATTTGACCTTCACCTCGGCGCTCAATGACTCGACCGACTCGAGCTTCACCTACACGGTGAACGATGCCGGCACGGGTGTCACCTCGGCGGTCATGAATATCACCGTCAATGCGGTGAATGATGTCCCGGTGGCCACCGGGAATACCGTAATCGCCTCGGAAGATGTGCCGCTGGTGATAGGACCGGCTGATTTCAACTTCACCGATGTCGAGTCCGACAGCCTGGCCTCGGTGACCATAACCGGTCTCAATCTCAACGGCGGCACGCTGACCCACAGCGGCGGCGCCGTCACCGTGACCAACGGCATGACCATCACGGCGGCGCAGCTCGCGGATTTGACCTTCACCTCGGCGCTCAATGACTCGACCGACTCGAGCTTCACCTACACGGTGAACGATGCCGGCACGGGTGTCACCTCGGCGGTCATGAATATCACCGTCAATGCGGTGAATGATGTCCCGGTGGCCACCGGGAATACCGTAATCGCCTCGGAAGATGTGCCGCTGGTGATAGGACCGGCTGATTTCAACTTCACCGATGTCGAAGGGGATAGCCTGGCCTCGGTGACCATCACCGGCCTGAACCTCAACGGCGGTACGCTGACCCACAGCGGTGGGGCGGTTACCGTGACCAATGGCATGACCATCACGGCGGCACAGCTCGCCGATCTGACCTTCACCTCGGCGGCCAATGACTCAACCGACTCGAGTTTCACCTATACCGTCAATGATGCCGGCACTGGTGTCACCTCGGCGGTGATGAACATCACCGTCAACGCGGTCAACGATGTGCCGGTCGCGACCGGTAACACG
>CAVYHN010000050.1:0-3336 GCA_963768295.1 uncultured Gammaproteobacteria bacterium
AAAAACTTCTGTCGACGAAGACCAGGGCGGCGTTAGTGAAATGTCCTGTGTCGCTTCGACGGAATCTTTAAATCGGTTGAGTCTGCCAGCTGTTACAGGCAGCTGTATTTCTAGAAGTCGTGGCCTGTCCCCCTGTATACTCGTAAGCCTGCAATATTGCCGGAGTAGCTCAGTTGGTAGAGCAACGCATTCGTAACGCGTAGGTCGGAGGTTCGATTCCTCTCTCCGGCACCAAAATTTCACGGTCTAACCCGGACACCCGGGTAATCCGCTAACGGGCCAATGAAGGCCCGGAAAATTTATACACGCCGTATGAAATCATGGCGTGATTAATATAATAAAAGACAGGTAACAACCTTCCGGATAAACTTTTGTGTATCTACACCTGCCGGCAATGTTTTGATGCAAGACTCGTTTTTCACTAACCCGACAAGTCGGTCAGATTCCCGGATACAAAAAATTGACCGGCAGCAAGGCAAGATAGTCGTCACCTGGAGCGACTCCCGGCGCAGCGTGTTCCACCACATCTGGCTGCGCGATAATTGCACCTGCAAGCAATGCGGTGACCGCAGCGGTGGTCATCGATACCTGGAACTGAGTAGTATCGACCCGGACATTGCTGTCGATGAAATTTCCGTCGATGCCGCGGGGTCGCTGCAGCTCAAGTGGGCCGGGGACGGCCACCTAACACGCTATGCACCCGCCTGGCTGCGAGCGCACTGCTACGCAGCCGAGTCAATTGGCAAACGCCGACAGCAGCCAGTGACCTGGGACTCGAATCTAAGCAACGAAATACCCGAGTGGGAATACGCTCGAATCGAAGCAGATTCGGCAATTTGTCTGCAAGTGATGCAACAGATAAAAGACTATGGATTTGCGATTATTAATGACGTCCCCACAGAGGAGCGTCAGATCGAGAGGCTGGCTGATATCTTTGGATATATTCGGCAAACTCATTACGGTCGCGTATTCGATCTGATATCCACACCGCAGCAACGCATTCTGGCGCAAACATCTCACGCCATCAGGCCGCACAACGATGAGCTGTTTCGCGACCCGATCCCCGGATTGTTCATGATGCATTGCCTGCGTGCCAGCGAATGCGGTGGAGGAGCGTCGATTCTGGTCGACGGATTCAGGGCTGCGGAAAATATTCGAGCCCAGAATAGCGAGTTATTCGAATTGCTTTGCCAGGTCCCGATTCCTCACCGCCGATTCCTGGTCGACGAGGTTGACGATGTAGCATTATCGGCGAGGTGGAGCACTATCGAACTGGACCATCTGGGCGAAATCGCGGCGGTGCATATTAACGAGCGCACGATGGCACCTCTGGATGTGGGTGAAAGCTTAACTGAACCGGTTTACCGGGCATTGAAAGAAATACTGGCGCTGGTGTATGCCGCAGAAGCCCGCGTGGAATATCGGCTGGAGTCCGGGCAGGCTGTGGTCATGGACAATCACCGGGTACTGCACGCGCGCACTGCATTTAACGGCAACCGGCATATCAGGCAGTGTCACGTGGATCGCGATGAATTTTTCAGTCGGTGCGGGCGCTGCAGCGGCGCCTGGATGCGGCGCAATAGATTGCGGGGTTGGGTACCAGGAAAGCTCGCTTGAACAGGTGTTTCAAACCTCGGCTGTTGGCGGCTGGCAGAAGGCCGAAAAGTGGATGTCAGCGTCTTCTTTGGCGGGGAACAATCTCTCGCGGTCGACGGGCAACGGATTGGTCGTCCAATTACCATCCCGATTAACTTTGTTCTAGCGGCCTGTGAACAGGTATACTGATGGGCGGTTTTGTCGGTTTTATTATGAGACGATATCTTGCGCAACGAACTATCAGTTAGCCGCCTGACCGGGAGTCTGGGCGCTGAAATTCACGGCCTGCCCCTGGTCAATTTGAATAGCGAACAGATCGCCACCATCGAGTCGCTTTTGCACCAGCACCTGGTGCTTTTTTTTCCGCAACAGTTTCTCGACATCGAGGCGCATGTCGCACTGGGCAGCCTGTTCGGTCCCCTGGATTCGCATCCCAATCTCGATAATCCCTTCACCCAACATGAAAAAGTTTTTGAGCTGGCGGCTAGCCACGGAGGACTCGCCGACGAATGGCATAGCGACCTTTCCTTTAGCGCTAACCCCTCGAAAATCTCCATCCTGAACATGATCGAATGCCCGGAAGTGGGTGGTGACACGCTTTGGGCAAGTACCTATGCGGCCTATGACGCCCTGTCGGCGCCGCTGCAGGAGCTGTGCGAAAGCTTGACCGCATTGCACGATGCGACACCGCATGGCAAACCTGAGATCAACACGATTCATCCGGTAGTGCGTATACATCCGGTGACCAAACGCAAGGCATTATTCGTCAATCAGCATTTTACCCGCCGCCTGGTCGAGTTGAGCCACGAGGAAAGTAATATGCTGCTCGATTACCTGGTACGCTGGATTGCCAGTCCGAGATTTACGGTTCGATACCGTTGGCACAAGGGTACTATCGCGATCTGGGACAACCGCTGCACGCAACATTTTGTTGTCAGCGATTTCGATCAGCAGCGCGTGATTCAGCGCGTCACGGTGATGGGCGATAAGCCCGAGGCAGCCGCAGAGCCACGCTGGCAACCCTATGTTCGCAGGGAAAATGTCGGTGCCTCCAGCCGTTATGATCAGCAGCTAAACGATGCTCTTGGCAGGCACGTCCTGACGCTAGAGTCGAATCGAAAAAAGTAGCCTGGGCGAGCCCTGTGATCTAACCCCGCTTATGCTCGGGATAACGCCTGGAATTAGAGTGGGTTTTGCGAGTGGATGTTGTTAGAATCCGCAGACTTTTTTTAAGAGTGATCGACACGTGTTTATTAATTTCCAGGCGCTCGGCTGCCGGCTAAACGAAGCCGAACTCGAGACCTGGGCCAGTCAATTCATGCAGCGCGGGCACCAGGTGACTACCGATGCCGCGGAAGCCGATCTCGTGGTTTTCAATTCCTGCGCGGTTACCGCCCAGGCGGATCGCAAGTCACGCCAGCAAATCGGGCGCCTGCAGCGCAATAATCCCGCCGCCAGGCTGATCGTTACCGGCTGTCACGCCAGTCTGAACCCGGACGCGGTCAAGGATTACCTGGGTGTCGACCTGGTGGTGGACAATCAGCACAAGGAGCAACTGGTCGAGCAGGCGCTGGTTCTGGTTGGCGACGAGGTCGGGCAGGGGGTAACTGTCGAACCGGTGCTGGGTGAGGCCGGCAACGCGCTGTTGTTGCGCGGTCGTCATCGTGGGTTCATCAAAATTCAGGATGGCTGCCGCTACCGCTGTACCTATTGCATCGTAACCCTGGCCCGGGTGACGAA
>CAVYHN010000051.1:0-27003 GCA_963768295.1 uncultured Gammaproteobacteria bacterium
TTTTGATTCAGCGTACCGAAGTCGAATTGCTGAAAACCCCGAATCTGGGTAAGAAGTCCCTGACCGAGATCAAGGACGTGCTGGCATCCTATAGCCTGTCGCTGGGGATGCGTCTCGAAAACTGGCCGCCCGCCAGTATCGAGAGTGACAGCAAGTTGGCAAGTTAAGAGGTTTAGACCATGCGTCATCGTAATAGTGGGCGGCAACTCAACCGCAACAGTCCTCATCGCAAGGCGATGTTCAGAAATATGGCAGTGTCATTGTTCGATCACGAAGTGATTCGTACGACCGTGCCCAAGGCCAAGGAACTGCGGCGTGTCGCCGAGCCCCTGATAACCCTGGCCAAGGAAGACAGCGTCGCCAACCGACGCATGGCTTTCAGTCGCGTTCGCGACAAGGCTGCAGTGGGCAAGCTATTTGCCGATCTTGGTCCGCGTTACAAGGAGCGTCCCGGCGGCTATATGCGCATCCTTAAATGTGGTTATCGTCCCGGTGACAAGGCGCCTATGGCTTACGTCGAACTGGTCGATCGTCCCGCCGCAGATTACGGCAACGACGACGAATAAGTTAAACCCTGAATAATAAAAAAGCCGGCCACAAGAAGCCGGCTTTTTTATGGGCGAGTGGTCTTACCGCGAGTAATTCTTATATCGCCGCCAGGTCGCCGATCCTGCGCCCGGGGCTTAGTCGCCGGTCGCGCGCGCTGCTGGAGAGGAATTCACCCAGTCTGCCGAGTTCGTCGCGGCGATCGCCACCGTTGCGCCTGTCGTCGAGGAAAACGTAATGACAGCGGCAGTCCTGCTCGCTGCAATTCGCGAGCGGCAATTCCGGGGCTTCTCGGGCAAGAAATACCTGGCCCGTCAGGCTCGCTATGCGGTCACAGGCAATCAATCCCGGACGTATCCTGACCGAACGCCATTTGGTGTCTGAGTCCGTGTCGGAGCCATCGTTCGACCCGCCGATTTTTTTGAACTGGGTTACGCTGGCTCCGTAATCGTAGGGTTTGAATACCAGGATGATGACGATAACCAGAATGCACATTAAACCAATGCCGAAAATGATAAAGGTCATAGCGACGCTGCCGCATCTTTTGGCAGGCCTGGCCTAACCTGCGTAAGGGTTGCCAAATTGATGTTTTTTCTCACTATTCAGGTCGCTACTGGTCGGGAGCATGCCTTAGTATTGCTGCGAGGTTGCGTACGATCTGGCCTTTCGCGGGGGGCCAATAGCAGGTGCACGGTCTGGATAAAGGGCGCGTCTGTCATCCCCCTGCAGCAGATAATGCGTAACCTCAGGCGGCATGATTACAGAAGCGGCACCCGAACCGCATCACCCATTTGGGTTAAAATGCGAAAAAACCATGCCTGACGGCTGGATCAGGCATGGTTTGATGTGGGCTCGCGCCGGGTCCCGTTGAACCGCGAATGGCGCAATCAGGCTAACAGCCGCTGGTGCATTTTCCCTTGTTGTTGAAGCTCATGGTGCGGCCGCTCAGGGGAACGTGCACCGGCACCTTGCTCATCTTGCTGAAGGTATCGACGCGTGTGCCTTCGATCACCTTGCCACCCTGGGTCGATGGCTGGTTGGCGTGCGAGGGGATAACGGCTTTCGGCTTGATCAGCTTGTTCACCACCCAGGCCGCTTCACTTGGGCCGGTAGTGAAGGTGTCGCCGATATTCATTACAACCAGCTTTGCCGCGTAATGATCGCGGACCACGGTTTCCTGTTCTGCAGTGATACCCGTGTCTCCCGACAAGTAGGCAACCAGTCCGTTTGAAAAGGTCAGCACGTACCCCGTGGGTGGTCCCGCATAGGCGGTCAGGCCCGCGGCATTAAGCATGTCACCCAGTTCTCCGCCGATCATGTGACCGGAAATTCCGTTGGAGTGGACCGCGGGAACGGTTGTAATCGTTACTCCACCGACTTTAGTCGATGCGCCGAAACGAACCAGCTGCGAGTTCTTGGGATCACCCCCGAGTGCTTTCAATTTACCCGCGAAGAACCTGGGCATTTCACTACCAGTAATGATCCTGGCGCCCTTTGCCAGCGCGATATTGACCGTATTCGTATTGGGTAAATCGTTCACTGGGAACTTGGTGCTTTTGCAGTCGCCGTTGCCGGGGGCCTCGATATGCTTGTCGCCGACATGGTCGCCATGCATATGGCTAACCAGCAATACATCGATCTTGCCTAGCCTGGGATCGTTCGCCCCGGCCACGGTGCGGCCTGCATCGTAGAGTAGCCGCGTGCCATCAGGGTCCTCGAAAATCATGGCGCGGTCTAACTGGCAAAATTCACCGTCCTGGCTGCCAAGCGGCGTTACTTTTACGTCTGCCGCCGAGACCGACTGGATTGAAAACAAAACGGACAGCGCCGCAATCGCAAACTGCGGCAGGTATTTTATCGGGGTCATATTCAAGCTCCTGTGGTTGATCATTTTTGTTAACCTTGTTAATACGTTCTAACCGCTTTATCGGATCAATCGCGCATCATGTCAAGAAGTTCGTCGCGACGTTGGGCCAGCAAGGCCTGATCAGCACGCGTTTCGACGTTTACGCGCAATAGTGGTTCGGTGTTGGAGGCCCGCAGGTTGAAGCGCCACTCGCCGAAATCCATACCGAGCCCATCGGTGCGGTCGACCTGATGGGGCAGGTCGGCATAATGCGCCTCAACCCGGTCTAGTACCGCTTGAGGATCCGCCACCTGGGTATTGATTTCACCGCTGACCGGGTAACGTTCGATGCGCTCATCGACCATTTCGGCGAGCGATCTGTTCTGCGTGGAAATCATTTCGCTCAGTAGTAACCAGGGAATCATGCCGCTGTCGCAATAACCGAAATCGCGAAAGTAGTGATGCGCGCTCATTTCGCCGCCATAAATCCCATTGACCTTACGCATGGTTTCCTTGATGAAGGCGTGGCCGGATTTACTTTGCACGGCTTCCCCATTGTTGGCCTCGACCAGTTCTATGGTGTTCCAGGTCAGTCGGGGATCATGCACGATGCGCTCGCCCGGATTCTGCTGCAGCAGCTGCACCCCGAGCAATCCGACGATATAGTAGCCTTCGATGAAACGGCCGTTGTGGTCGAACAGAAAGCAGCGATCGAAATCGCCATCCCAGGCAACGCCGAGATCGGCGCCATGTCGTCGAATTGCGTCTATGGTCGCGCTGCGGCCCTCGGGCAACAGGGGGTTCGGAATGCCGTTAGGGAAAGTGCCGTCGGGCTCATGCTGTAGCTTGATGAATTCGAAGGGCAGACGCTGTTCCAGCAGGTCGACGATCGCGCCGGCCATGCCATTACCGGGATTCGAAATGATCTTGAGCGGTTTCAGATTGTCCAGATTGTCGATATAACCCAGCAGGTGGTCGATATAGTCGCCGGATAGATCGGTCGGCGTGATGCTGCCCTTGTGCTCCGCCTCGCTGAAGGATTCTTCCTCGGCAATCCGGCGAATATCTTCGAGCCCGCTGTCGGCGCTCAGGGGTTTCGCGCACTCGCGCACGAATTTCAGACCGTTGTAATCGACCGGATTGTGGCTCGCGGTAATCATGATGCCGCCGTCTAGCTCGAGATGAAACGCCGCGAAGTAAACCTGCTCGGTACCGCACAGGCCCAGGTCGAGTACCTCGACTCCGCTATCCGTCAGCCCTTCGGTCAAGGCGCTGAACAGCTCTTCGCTACTGAGGCGCACATCCCGCCCGACCGCCACTTTTTTCGGTTTGATGAACTCGGCATAGGCGCGGCCCACGCGATAGGCAATGCCGGCGTTGAGCTCGTCCGGCACCTTGCCGCGCGCGTCATAGGCCTTGAAACAGGTGATCTTGTCGCTCATGCGGACTCCTTTTGCCTTCCTGCGAGATCGAGAATCGGTCGCAGGTAGTGCCCGGTATAGGACCGCTCGACCATGGCGACCTGTTCGGGCGGGCCGCTGGCGATGATTTCACCTCCCTTGTCGCCGCCCTCGGGGCCGAGATCGATGATCCAGTCGGCGGTCTTGATAACGTGCATATTATGCTCGATCACGGCGATGGTATTGCCGTGGTCGCGCAGTCGATGCAACACGCCGAGCAACTGCTCGATGTCGTGAAAATGCAGGCCGGTGGTGGGTTCGTCGAGGATGTACAACGTACGGCCGGTATCGCGCTTGGACAGCTCGCGCGACAGCTTGATGCGTTGCGCCTCGCCGCCGGAAAGCGTGGTCGCGTTCTGGCCCAGCGTGATATAGGAAAGGCCGACATCCATCAGCGTGTCCAGTTTGCGCTTGACCACCGGGATCGCGCTGAAAAACGCGGTCGCGTCTTCCACCGTCATTGCCAGCACCTGGTGGATGGTCTTGCCCTTGTAGGTGATATCCAGCGTTTCGCGGTTGTAGCGCTTGCCCTTGCAGATGTCGCAGGTTACGTACACGTCGGGCAGGAAGTGCATTTCGACCTTGGTCACACCATCGCCCTGGCAGGCTTCGCAGCGGCCGCCCTTGACGTTGAAACTGAAGCGTCCGGGTTTGTAGCCGCGCGAGCGCGCTTCCTGGGTACCGGCAAAGATTTCGCGAATCGGGGTGAACAGCCCGGTATAGGTAGCCGGATTAGAGCGCGGGGTGCGCCCGATCGGGCTCTGGTTGATATCGATGACCTTGTCGAAATGGTCAAACCCGGAAAATTTCCGATAACTGCCGGCGTTGAGACTGCTGCCATTGATTTCGATGGCGGCGAGTTTGTACAGGGTTTCATTGATCAGGGTTGATTTACCCGAGCCCGATACGCCGGTGATGCAGGTGAACAGTCCGACCGGCAACTCCAGCGCAACCGATTTCAGATTGTTGCTCGAGGCCCCTTCGATACGGACGAACTTTTTCTTGTTGGCCGGGGTGCGTTTGCGAGGTATCTCGATACCGCGTTTGCCGCTGAGGTACTGACCGGTGATCGAATGTTCGGCGCGGGCGATCTCGCGCGCGGTGCCGGTGGCGACGATCTCACCGCCGTGCACACCGGCGCCGGGACCGATGTCGACGATGAAGTCGGCCGCCTCGATCGCGTCCTCATCGTGCTCGACCACAATTACCGTATTACCCAGGTCGCGCAGGTAGTTCAGGGTTTTGAGCAGGCGCTCATTGTCACGCTGGTGCAGGCCGATGGACGGTTCGTCGAGGATATACATGACGCCGACCAGCCCGGCGCCGATCTGGCTGGCGAGCCGGATGCGCTGGGCCTCGCCACCCGACAGGGTTTCCGCGCTACGGCTCAGCGAAAGGTACTCCAGGCCGACATTGACCAGGAAACTCAGGCGTTCGCGAATTTCCTTGGTTATCTTGTCGGCGATTTCACCTTTTTGTCCGCTGAGCTCGAGCGTATTGAAAAAACTCAGAGCCTCCTCGATCGGCAGCCTGGTCAGGCTGGCGAGGCTGCGCCCGGCAACGAAGACGTGCCGCGCGGCCTCGTTGAGCCTTTCGCCATGGCATAACTGACAGGGCTGGTCGGACAGGAATTTGGCAAGTTCCTCGCGTACCACGCTGGATTCGGTGTCGCGATAACGCCGTTTCAGGTTCGGTAAGATGCCTTCGAAGGGATGCTTTTGCACGCGCTGATCGCCGCGTTCGTTGCGGTAGCTGAACTTCACCGCTTCGGCCGAACCGTTGAGAATCACGTCCTGAATTCGGGGGTCGAGTTTGCCGAATGGCATTTCGACGTCGAAATCGAAATGCGCCGCCAGCGACTGCAGCATCTGGAAATAATAGCCGTTGCGTCGATCCCAGCCGCGAATCGCGCCGCCGGCGAGACTCAGTTCGGGCGACTTGACCACCAGTTTGGGATCGAAAAACTGCATCGTGCCGATACCGTCGCATTCGGGGCAGGCGCCGACCGGGCTATTGAATGAAAACAGGCGCGGTTCCAGTTCGCTGATCGAATAGCCGCACTCGGGGCAGGCGAACACGGCCGAAAAGCGCATCTCGTCGAAGCCTGAATTGGCGTCGATGGCAGCGACCTTGACGATGCCATCGGACAGATGCAGCGCGGTTTCGATCGATTCGGCCAGGCGCAGCTTGAGATCGGGGCGCACCTTGAAGCGATCGACGATGACGTCGATATTGTGTTTCTTGCGCAGCTCCAGTTTCGGTGGGTCGTCGAGCTCGCAGATTTCGCCGTTGACGCGGGCGCGGATGAAGCCCTGCTTTTGCAGACTTTCGAACAGTTGCACATGCTCGCCCTTGCGATTGCTGACCACGGGCGCCAGCAACATCAGGCGCTCGTCCTCGGGCAGCGCCAGTACCTGGTCGACCATCTGGCTGACGGTGCTGGCTTCGAGCGGCAGCTCGTGAGTCGGGCAGAGCGGCGTGCCGACACGGGCGAACAACAGGCGCAGGTAGTCGTAAATTTCGGTAATCGTGCCGACCGTGGAACGCGGGTTGTGCGAGGTGGTCTTTTGCTCGATCGAAATAGCCGGCGACAGGCCTTCGATATGGTCGATATCGGGCTTTTCCATGACCGACAGGAACTGGCGCGCATAGGTCGAGAGCGACTCGACGTAGCGCCGTTGGCCCTCGGCGAAAATCGTGTCGAAGGCGAGCGAGGACTTGCCCGAGCCGGACAGCCCGGTGAACACGATGAGCTTGTCGCGCGGCAGCGTCAGGTCGATATTTTTCAGATTATGGGTGCGTGCACCGCGAATTGTGATTGATTTCATGGGTAGCCGATCAGTGGGGCCGAACCGGAAATTATAACGCCTTGGATTCAATATTTCGCGCTTTAATCAGATTTAGTTAGTATCGTTTCCCATCCTCGGGCTGAATCGCTAGAATCTCGCCCTTGCCTGCGCCTGTATATTGCACCAGGCGGGCTCGGGCCTTTGAATAATACCTTGACCAGTTGGAATAAAAGTTTGTTTTCATTAGAAAAACCAGAAATGCCGTTTGCTACCTGCCCGAGCCCCATGCTGGATACGGGTGTAATTTTCAGGTTGGGCCACTCGCCCCGCGCTGATGCTTAAAACCGAAAACAGGGCCGCCTTATCCCTCGCGCTGGTTTATGCCCTGCGCATGCTCGGGTTATTCATGATCCTGCCCGTGTTCAGCCTGCATGCGCATGAGTACGCGGGCGCAACACCGATCCTGATCGGGCTTGCTATCGGTATTTACGGGCTTACCCAGGGCCTGTTTCAACTGCCGTTCGGCTTCCTTTCGGACCGTTTCGGACGCAAGACCGTTATCGTCGGCGGGTTGCTGATTTTCTGTGTTGGCAGCATGGTCGCGGCCGAGGCGGAGTCGATCACGCAGGTAATTGCCGGGCGCGCGCTGCAGGGCCTCGGCGCTATCGCGGCGGCGGTGATGGCGCTAGCCGCCGATTTGACGCGTGAAGAGGTGCGTCTGCGCATCATGGCGGTCATCGGCATGTCGATCGGTGCCAGTTTCATGCTGTCGATGGTGATCGGTCCGATCATCGCGGCGGCTTACGGTTTACGCCTGCTGTTCTGGATTACCGCGGGGCTTGCGGTACTGGGGATCCTGGTAATTATTTTTGTTACGCCGAATCCGTCACGCCAGAGCTTTCATCGCGATGCGCAGGTTTCGCTGCGGGATATCGGCGGGGTTGCCGGCGATATCGAATTGTTGAAGCTGGGATTCGGGGTCTTCGTGCTGCACCTGGTGCTGGCGGCAACCTTCGTCGTTTTCCCGCTGGTGTTGCAGCAAAACCTGCAGGTCGACGAAGCACTGCACTGGCGTACCTACCTGCCGGTGTTCGTGCTGTCGATATTATTCCTGGTACCGATGATCATCGTGGCTGAAAAGTACCGCAAATCGCGGCTGGTATTTAGCTGTGCAGTCGTGATGCTGGCGTTGGCGGAACTCGGTCTCGCCTTTAGTCATACTTACCTCGCGGTTTTTTCGATGCTGGTCCTGTTTTTCGGCGCCTTCAATTTTCTCGAAGCGATCATGCCGGCAACCGTTTCGCGTATCGCACCGGCAGACATGAAAGGCACCGCGATGGGATTGTTCTCCAGCGCGCAGTTTATCGGCGCGTTTGCCGGCGGACTGCTGGGTGGAATTCTGCTCGGGGCAGGCGACTATACGACTACGTTTCTGTGGCTTAGCGGCATCCTGGGAGTCTGGTTCCTGGTCGCGCTGAGCATGAAAACCCCGCGCTACCTGGCGTCGAAAATCGTCTCGCTCAGGGATCTCGACGCGCAGGGGCTGGAACGTTTTGTCGAACAGGCGAGAAATATCCAGGGCGTGCATGAAGTCTCGATCTACGAAACCGATCGGGTGGCTTACCTCAAGGTTGAAAAGAACTTCGACGACAGCGAGTTGCAGGCACTGGTTTCTCGCTAGGTCTTACTCATAGTCATCCCGCGGTTAAACCCGAGGCGTCGGACCGGCGGGATCCAGGGGTACAGGTAAGTTCCCGATTAGGCTGGATACCGCGGTCGGAGCCGCGGTATTACAATAAATATTATCTCTGGTACGGAATCAATCGAACGCGACTGTCGTTCCTCGACTTCGGGTAACTCGGGCATCCGGCCTCATCCGGAATGCCGGACCGACACATGGCTGTATTCTTTGTCATACCGCGGCTTGAGCGCGGTATCCAGAAATTACCGGGATCCAGTCCAGACCGGCACCCACGCCTAAACTGCGGGACGACCGCAGTATTGATTAAACCCCGGTATGACAGCCCCAATTAAAGTTTTTTAAAAAAAGAGTTGCTTTTCGAAACTGAATGCGTATTATTTTGTCCTACAGACCGACGGTCTGTAGGAGCCTAAGGGAATTTAGGCAAAGGAAACCGTTCCACTGGAACGAAATAGTTACAAGGAGTAACCATGAAAACCATCACACTGTTCGCAGCACTCGCTGCATTTTGCATCTCATCTGTCACCTCGGCCGCTCCGGTCAATATCAATACCGCCAGCGCCTCGGAAATAGCCGAAGCGCTCAATGGTATCGGTTTGAGCAAGGCGCAGGCAATCGTCAAATATCGCGAAGCCTATGGCGAGTTCAGCCGGGCCGATGAAATCGTGTTTGTACGCGGTATTGGAGAATCGACTTTTGAAAAGAACAGGAGCGACATTCTTGTTAAGTAAATAGTCATCAGGGATGAATGTTCGGCAGGGACGCCGATTCTAAAATTCCGAGTTTTCAAGCAGGGAGCATAATCATGGGCAAAGGAATCAACAAGGCCGTTATTGTCGGCACGCTGGGCAGGGACCCGGAAATCAGGTACTCGTCAAATGGCAAAGCGGTGGTCAACATCAGTGTGGCCACCAATGAATCCTGGAAAGATCGCGAAACCGGTGAAGCACAGGAACGTACCGAGTGGCATCGTATCGTCATCTTCGGCAAGCTCGGCGAAATCGCATCGCAGTACCTGAAGAAGGGCTCGCAGGCGTATTTCGAAGGCAAGATCAAGACCAGTAAATGGCAGGATCAGAGCGGTAACGATCGCTACACCACCGAAATCGTCGCCAACGAAATGCAGATGCTGGGTCGACGGTCGGAACAGGCTACCTGAACGAAATTCCAACTCGCTTATTGGGTTGGGTGCAAGTAAAATACCGGCTTTCCAATCGGACCCATTACTTTACTAGCGGAGCGAGGCATGGCCAGAGGTGTAAACAAAGCAATTATCGTTGGAACATTGGGGCAGGATCCCGAAGTGAGGTATACCGCGAACGGCGGTGCCGTGGCCAATATCAGCGTTGCGACCAACGAAACCTGGAAAGACAAGGCGACCGGCGAAGCCCAGGAACGCACCGAGTGGCACCGCATCGTCATGTTCGGCAAGCTCGCCGAAATCGCGCAGCAGTACCTGAAGAAAGGCTCGCAGGCTTATTTCGAAGGGCGCATTCAGACCCGCAAATGGCAGGATCAGAGCGGTAACGACCGCTACTCCACCGAAATCGTCGCCAACGAGATGCAAATGCTCGGTGGCCGCGGCGGTGGCGGCGGGGCGCCGATGGAATCCGGCGGCGGTGCAGTCGCAATCGCAGTCACAGTCCAAACCGGCGCCCGCGGAAACCGCGCCGATGGACGACGGTTTCGACGATATCCCGTTCTAGAGGCAAGGTAGCGCAATGTTTGCTGTCATCCCGCGGCTTGACCGCGGGATCCATTATTGACCAGGCTCGATACGCATGACCTGTTACGACGTATTCAATGGCGACGCCGACGGTATCTGCGCGCTGCAGCAACTGCGCCTGCAGTTTCCACGCGAAGCACAGCGTATCAGCGGGCTGAAGCGCGATATCGACCTGTTGCAACGAGTTGCTGCGGCGGCCGGCGACGAAATCACCGTGCTCGACGTTTCGCTGGACAAGAACCGCGATGCCCTGGTCGACGGCGCTCGCGGCAGGTGCCAGCGTATTTTACGCCGACCATCATTTCGCCGGCGAAATTCCAGAGCACGAGTCTGCTCGATTGCCATATCGACGTCGCCGCCGATACCTGCACCAGCCTGATCGTCAACGACCTGCTCGATGGTGCGCAGGCGCGCTGGGCCGTGGTCGGCGCATTCGGCGATAATTTCGATCAGCCGGCAACGCGAACTCGGGCCAGTCGGCTTGGCCTGAGTGCGAGCGATCTCGCTGACGCTGCAACAACTCGGCATTTGCCTGAACTATAATGGTTACGGTTTCGAGCTCGACGATTTACTGTTTCATCCCGGTCGAGCTTGTTCGGCGTGGTTACATCCATATGCCGATCCGCTCGATTTTATCGAAAATGAGACCGGTTATGCAGAATTGCTGGCGCAGTACCAGGATGATATGTCGCGTGCCCAAAATGCGCCTGCGGATTCCGAATCGGCAGCCGGGGCGGTTTACCTGCTGCCCAATGAGGGCTGGGCGCGGCGCATCGTCGGGGTTATGGGCAACGATCTCGCCAAGCAGTTTCCCGACCGCGCGCATGCGCTGCTGGTCGATATGGGCGATGGTCATTACCGCGTTAGCGTACGCGCGCCCTATAACCGCAAGGATGGCGCCGACGAGCTGTGCCGGCAGTTTCCATCGGGCGGTGGGCGCAAGGCGGCGGCTGGCATCAATGCGCTGGCGCAGGAATTGGCTGCCACAATTTATCGATCAATTTAATTTACAGTTTGGTGAAGATAAATGAGTGAACACGAAAAGAGCAGCAATGTCGTCTGGCATAGCGCGACGGTAACGCGGGAGCGGCGCGAAACAGCTAAACGGGCATCGCGGCGGATTGTTCTGGTTTACCGGGTTGTCGGGTGCGGGCAAGTCGACGCTGGCGCACTCGGTCGAAGAAAAGCTGTACCAGAACGGGTATCGAACTTTCGTGCTCGACGGCGATAACGTGCGTCACGGCCTGTGCGCCGACCTGTCGTTTTCGGACGACGATCGCAAGGAAAATATCCGCCGTATCGGGCATATGTCGATGCTGTACGTCGAGGCTGGAATCGTCGTGCTGACCGCTTTCATCTCGCCGTTTCGGGCCGATCGAGAAAATGTGCGTAAAATTGCCGGCTCGGATTTTCACGAAATCTACTGCAAGTGCAGCCTCGAGGTTTGTGAGGATCGTGACGTCAAGGGGCTGTACAAACGCGCCCGCGCAGGTGAGATCCCCGATTTTACCGGGATCAGTTCACCTTACGAGGAACCGGAATTCGCCGAGCTGACGGTCGATACCGAAAGTCAACTTGACGACTGTACCAGCGAAGTCTTTGATTACATCACTCGATCGGTTAAAGCATGAATCTAATGGCTAAGAGGATTGCAGTTATAGGTTTGGGTTACGTGGGTTTACCGCTGGCAGCGCTTTGTGCGAAAAAAGGATATCGAGTAATCGGACTCGAGACGAATGCGAGTATTGTCACCAGGTTGCAGGCCGGCAAGTGCTCGATCCGAGACCATGCGGTCGAAAAGCTCTTTGCCGACGCAGTGGCATCAAGCAATCTTGGTTCAACGACAGATCCTGGAGAACTGGCGGATTGCGAGATTTACCTGATCTGCGTGCCGACCCCAGTCGATTCCAACAATGAACCCGACCTCGGTCCGCTTGAAAGCGCCTGCCGAGTCATCGCCCCGTATCTTAAAGCGAACGATCTTGTCGTGGTCGAGTCCACGGTCTTTCCCGGCACCTGCGAACAGGTGGTTGCGCCTTTACTTGATTCGCTGTCCGAACTGACTGTAAGCAAGGATTTTCATCTGGCCCATTGCCCCGAACGGGTAAATCCCGGGGATCCACTTCTGGAGTTCGGAGAATATTCCACGTGTTGTTGGTGCGACTTCGGTTAAGGGTGTAGACCTGGCGGCAGAATTCTATGCATCGATACTGGGTGGGGAGATATTTGACGTCAGGGATGTCAAGAAAAGCCTGAATCCCAAGTTTCGCGAAACCGAATATGGCCTGCATATTGCCCAGGTACCCCTGGGCAGTGTCACCAAGATGCGCTCGATTCGCGACGCCGAGGCGGTGAAGGCAATGGAAAACACGGTCCGGGACGTTAATATCGCCTTTGTTAACGAGCTGGCAAAAATCAGCGATGTACTCGAGCTCGACGTGGTCGACATTATCGATGGCATGGCGACCAAGCCTTTCGGCAAGGGACCGTTTTATCCCGGCGTTGGCGTCGGTGGTCATTGTATCGCGGTCGACCCGGAGTGGCTCAAAGCTGCTTCGAAAAAGGCCGGGTATATGCCCGAGATCATTCAACTGGCGCGCATGACCAATAATGGTATGCCCGCCTATACGGTATCCTTGCTGCAGGATTTGCTCAATGAGTGCGGCTATCCCCTGAAGGGAACTAAAATTGCTGTGTTCGGCGTTGCCTACAAGAAGGATGTCGACGATCCGCGCGAGTCGCCATTTTACGATCTGCGTAATCTATTGCTGAAAAAAGGCGCACAGCTCAACATCTTCGATAGCTGGGTGACCAGCGAAAATACGGTTGGCTCGATCGATGAATGCCTCGATGGCGCGAAGGCGATCGTCATCGTCACCGAGCATTCTGACGTGATTGAGAAACTCGATGCGGCAGATCTGTCCGGAATGGGTGTCGAGGTCGTCATCGATGGCCGAAATGCGCTTGATGGCGAAAGGCTGCAGGCACAGAATGTACTCTATCGAGGTATTGGCCGCAGGGCCTGATTACACAGGTATCTAGATTTATGTTTGAAGAAATAAAGGATCGGAAAATTCGCCTGGCAATCGTCGGCTGCGGCAGAATATCGGCCAATCATTTCGCCTCCATCCAGAAGTACCCGGATGACCTTGAGCTGGTAGCGGTATGTGATAACAATCGCGCAGTCCTGGAGTCAGCAATCGCCGAGCACCAGGTCGATGGTTTTCGTTCTCTTACTGAAATGCTGGCGCAGGTGGAACTGGACGCTGTCGTCCTGTGTACGCCATCCGGGTTGCATTCCGCGCAAACGATAGAAATTGCGGCAGCCGGTAGACACGTGATCAGTGAAAAACCGATGGCGACTCGCTGGAGTGACGGTGTCGACATGGTCAAGGCCTGCGACCGGGCTGGCGTGCGCCTGTTCATCGTTAAACAAAATAGGCGAAATACGACGCTGCAGCTATTGAAACGCGCAATGGACGAGGGACGCTTCGGCAAGATCTACATGGTCAGCCTCAATGTCTTCTGGACCCGGCCGCAGGAGTATTACGATTCCGCCAAATGGCGTGGCACCTGGGAACTAGACGGCGGCGCTTTCATGAACCAGGCGAGCCACTATGTCGACCTGATCGATTGGTTAATTGGTCCGGTCGAGAAAATCCAGGCAATGACCGGGACGCTGGCGCGCGATATCGAAGTCGAAGATACCGGCGTGCTCAATATAAAATGGCGCAATGGCGCAATGGGCTCGATGAGTGTCACCATGCTCACCTATCCGCAGAATTTCGAGGGTTCGATTACGATCCTGGGTGAAAGCGGAACTGTCAGGGTGGGCGGCGTTGCCGTCAACGAAATCCAGCACTGGGAATTTGCCGATAAAAAGGACTACGACGACGAAATTAAAGATGCCAATTATGAAACCACGTCAGTTTACGGTTTCGGTCACCCGCTTTATTACAGGAACGTGATTGACGTGTTCCGCGGCAAAGCCGAGCAGGAAACCGATGGCCGCGAAGGGTTGCGGTCGCTGGAAGTATTGATCGCGGCGTACCTGTCGGCGCGTGACGGGAATACCGTGTCGCTGCCGCTCGAATATTGAAATGACCGATTATTTTGCTCACGAGACCGCGATCATCGACGATGGCGCCACCATCGGCGAGGGTTCGCGTATCTGGCACTGGGTGCACGTTTGCGGTGGCGCCAAAATCGGCAAGGGCGTGTCGTTGGGGCAAAATGTATTTGTCGGTAACCGCGTCGAGATCGGGGATCGGTGCAAGATTCAGAACAACGTTTCGGTTTATGACAACGTTTATCTCGAGGAAGGCGTATTCTGCGGACCCAGCATGGTGTTCACCAATGTGTACAACCCCCGCTCGTTGATCGAACGCAAGGATGAATACCGCGAAACGCGGGTGCGCAAGGGTGCCACTTTAGGTGCCAACTGCACGATCATCTGCGGGGTTGAGATCGGCTGCTTCGCGTTTGTAGCCGCCGGTGCCGTGGTCAATCGCGATGTGCCGGATTATGCCCTGATGGCCGGCGTGCCGACGAAGCAGATCGGCTGGATGAGCGAATTCGGCGAGCGCCTGGCACTTCCGCTCGAAGGGGATGCGGAGGCCGTATGCCCTCATACGAATGTAACATATCGCCTGATAAATGGTTGTTGTACAAGGATAGATGTGAATTAGTGTCAGTAATTCTATATTCGCACAATTAGACTGTATTCATGGAAAATAAACTAATCGACCTTATAGCGGGCGCGCGCCCGAATTTTATGAAGATTGCGCCTATTATTGATGCATTACAATCTCATCGATCGAACGGGGGTAGCCTTGATTACCGGTTGGTACATACTGGACAGCACTATGACGATGCGATGTCCACCCGATTTTTTGAGCAGCTAGGGATTCCAGAGCCGCATATTAATCTCGAAGTTGGTTCCGGGACGCAGGCTGAGCAAACGTCGAAAATCATGCTTCGCTATGAGGCGCTTTTGCTCAAGGAAAAATGTGATTTGTGTTTGGTAGTTGGAGATGTAACGTCGACAATGGCATGTTCAATTGCCGCACGTAAGTTAGGTATCCCTGTAGCGCATGTTGAAGGCGGCATTCGTTCAGGAGACCTGGAGATGCCCGAGGAAATCAATCGGATTGTGACTGATTCAATAACTAACTGGTTTTTTACTACCAGTGAAACAGCAAACGAAAATCTAAAAAAATCTGGTGTTAGTGAGGAGAATATTTTCTTTGTCGGTAATACCATGATTGATACGCTGTTAAAACAAATGCCACGTCTACAACCACCAGCATTTTGGAATGAATTGAAACTTTCAGCTGGCAACTATTTTGTTGTTACATTGCACCGCCCCAATAATGTTGACGAAGGGGGGCAACTACGAAGGATTCTTCAAAGTATTTCCGCAAGCACGGCAGGGTTGCCAGTGATATTTCCTGTGCATCCTCGTACAGAGAAGGTTCTGCGCCAGTTAGGGGCCGATATTCAGCAACTGCATTATGTTGAGCCGCTAAGTTACCTGGAATTTAATTATCTGGTTAAACACGCCATGGGTGTAATTACTGACTCAGGCGGAGTGACCGAGGAAACCACAGTAATGGGCGTGCCATGTATAACCTTGAGGGATAGCACGGAACGTCCAGAGACAATAACAATTGGCACCAACGAATTAATTGGAACCAATCCAGAAAAGCTGGTTCACGCGCTGGAAAGGCTATTGGCTGGTGAGTGGAAGAAAGGCGGTATTCCAGAGAAGTGGGACGGGAATGCGGCCAAACGAATCATCGATGTCCTGGCGGATATCGTGGTTTAGGCGATATAGTAGGACTGTAGTGAACACTACGTACTAGATTTATTTAACTCGGTAATCATGAATGTTTAACAACAAATCTATACTCATCACTGGTGGTACCGGCTCGTTTGGCAGGCAGTACGTTAAAACCATCCTCCAGCGTTATGAGCCGAAGCGTGTCATTATCTACTCTCGAGATGAACTGAAACAGTTTGAGATGGAGCAGACATATAACGATGAGTGCATGCGTTATTTCATCGGTGATGTGCGTGACCAGGAACGTTTAAAGCAGGCGATGAATGGTGTTGATTACGTAATTCATGCGGCAGCCCTGAAACAGGTGCCGGCGGCTGAATATAATCCCATGGAGTGTATCAAAACTAATGTCCACGGTGCGGAGAATGTCATTCAGGCAGCGCTGCTTAATAACGTGAATAAAGTGATCGCTCTCTCCACTGACAAGGCAGCCAATCCGATCAACCTATATGGTGCCAGCAAGTTGGCTTCTGATAAATTGTTTGTAGCGGCCAACAATATCGCGGGTGATAAACAGACACGCTTTTCGGTGGTCCGTTACGGAAACGTTGTTGGTTCAAGAGGATCTGTAGTTCCTTTTTTCAATAAACTAATTGCCGATGGTAGTGACCATTTGCCCATTACAGATCCTGAAATGACACGTTTCTGGATTACACTGCAACAAGGCGTTAATTTTGTGCTTAATAATTTTGGGCGTATGTATGGTGGTGAGATCTATGTGCCCAAGATCCCTTCGGTGCGTATTGTTGACCTTGCAAATGCCATGGCGCCCGGCCTGAAACAGAAAATTATCGGTATCCGACCAGGTGAAAAATTACATGAGATTATGTGCCCCAAGGATGATTCCCACCTGACTTTGGAATTCGATGACCATTATGTGATCAAGCCTGGCATTCGCTTCGTCGATGTCGAGATGGATTACACTATTAATGGTATCGGCGAAAAGGGCAGCGAGATTGAGCGTGGCTTCGAGTACAACTCGGGAACAAACGAGGTTTTTCTTGAAATTGAACAGATCCGCGAATTCAATCATGTCGCCGAGCAGGAGTGAGCGGATCTCTGACCACTAACAGGAGCTGAAAATGTTTTCGACCCCTCAAGAAGAGTTTTGGGCAGGCGAGTTCGGTAATGAATATTCGGGCCGCAACCAGGGTGACTCGGTGATTGCCAGCAACACCGCACTGTTTGCCAGGGTTCTTGCTAACACTGATAATTTAAACTCAGTAATCGAGTTTGGTTGCAATATCGGCCTCAACCTCAGGGCTATCCGACAGTTGCGGCCGAAGTGCAAGTTGACCGGTATAGAAATTAATGAAAAGGCTGTCGAGATGTTGCGCGAGTGGGGTGACGCAGAAGTCATCAAGCACTCGATTCTCGATATCGAACTCGATACCCAGTACGACATGACGCTGATCAAAGGAGTGCTGATTCACATAAACCCGGAAGAACTGGATAAGGTGTACACTCGCCTCTATGAGGCATCATCTCGATATATATGCATCTCCGAGTACTACAATCCGGCGCCGGTTACGGTAAATTACCGCGGCCATAGCGAACGTCTCTTCAAACGTGACTTTGCCGGTGAGATGCTCGACAGATATCCAGACCTGAGGTTGGTTGATTATGGCTTTGCCTATCATCGTGATGCTAATTTTCCCCAGGATGACATTACCTGGTTTTTGTTGCAGAAGCCCTGACAGTAACAGTTAATGATTCCTTACGGTCGTCAGCAGATAACTGAGGATGATATTCAGGCTGTTGTTGATGTCCTGAAATCCGATTATCTGACCCAGGGAAAGGCGGTTCCCGCCTTTGAGCGAGCGGTGTGTAAATACACCACTGCTCGACACGGGGTAGCGGTGAATAGCGCTACGTCTGCCCTCCACCTGGCCTGCCTTGCCCTCGGGGTAGGTGAGGGTGACTGGTTATGGACAACGCCAATTACCTTTGTCGCCTCCGCAAACTGCGGGCGCTACTGTGGCGCAAAAGTCGATTTCGTCGATATTGATCCACGGACATGGAATCTGGACCCCGCTGCATTAGAAAAAAAACTGATCCAGGCTGAACGAGAGGGACGTCTGCCGAAAGTCGTGGTGGTCGTTCATCTTTGCGGTTTGCCGGGCGACATGGCTGAAATTTCTCGCCTTTCCAGACAGTACGGATTCAATGTAATTGAAGATGCCTCTCATGCGATTGGCGGCAGCATCGGGAACTCTCCCATAGGCAACAGCAAGTATAGTGATATCACGGTTTTCAGTTTTCACCCGGTTAAAATCATTACCACCGGTGAGGGTGGCATGGCTGTTACCAACACTCCGGAACTGGCGGAGCATATGGCGTTGCATCGCAGTCACGGTATCACACGCAATCCTGCATTGATGGACCGTCAGGCAGATGGTGATTGGTACTACCAGCAGTTGTCACTCGGGTTTAACTACCGTATGACCGATATTCAGGCCGCGCTTGGGATCTCTCAATTAAAGCGGATTGACGGTTTTGTTTCCCGTCGCCATGAGATTGCTGACCTGTACGACGAGTTACTCGCGCCGTTGCCCGTCAAACGTCCCTATCGTTCGCAACAGCTATACTCCGGGCTTCATCTCTATGTGGTTCGTGTCGCAGCCGAAAAGCATAAACATGCCTTTGACTTTCTGCGCGGCAGCGGCATTGGAGTTAACCTGCACTATATACCTGTCCATACTCAGCCCTATTATCGGCAGTTTGGTTTTTCCGAAGGTGATTATCCGGCAGCGGAGCAATATTATCGTGAGGCAATCAGCCTGCCGATGTACCCGGACCTTACTGATGATCAGGTCAGGCAGGTGTGCACACTGGTAGCAGAGGCATTGTCGTGAGGCTAGCCGTTATTCCTGCTCGCGGTGGCAGCAAGCGTATCCCCGGCAAGAATATCCGGGAATTTTCCGGCAAGCCGATTATTGCCTATTCGATTGAAGCCGCCCTGACAAGCGGCTTGTTTGATCATGTCATCGTATCCACTGACGATGAGAAGATCAGGGAAACTGCGATAGAGTATGGTGCGACGGTGCCTTTTATAAGGCCAGCATCGATTTCCGACGACCATACCGGTACCAATGCAGTTGTACGGCATGCCATAGAGTGGTTCATTGGCCAAGGTGTACAAATATCGCAGGTTTGTTGCATCTACGCTACGGCCCCTTTTATACAAATTGAAAATCTCAAGGCTGGCTTCGAGCTGCTTCTGCATCGAGGAAAATCGTATGTATTCTCGGTAACGAGTTTCCCCTATCCTGTCCAGCGGGCACTCAGAATCAATGCCCAGAATGAGATTGAGGCGATGTATCCGGAGATGCGTCAGGTGCGCTCTCAGGATCTGGAAGAGGCCTGTCATGATGCCGGGCAGTTTTACTGGGGCACGGCGCAAGCTTTTCTGGATGAGCATGAGCTTTTCTCGAATTGTTCGGTTCCCGTGGTGATCCCTCGTCACCTGGTTCAGGACATCGATACCGAAGAGGATTGGATCAGGGCCGAATTGATGTACAAAGCTTTGTTCAGCGACCGGTAAAGCATCGTGCATATCCTTTTTCGGACAGATGCTTCCGCACGGATTGGTAACGGCCATGTCATGCGCTGTCTGAGTCTGGCAGACAAGCTTCGTGAGAAGGGATGCGGAGTCTGGTTTGCCTGCCGTAATTGGCCGGGACATGCTGGCAGTATGATTCAACAGCGAGGCTACAAGGTTCTATGGATCGATGTAGGCCGTGAACAAGTCGGGATTACCGATCCTGGTGAAACAAAGTGTTTTGAAATCCCTGTCGAACAGGATGCCGCTAAATGCAAAGCGCTTATCGGTGATATAGAAATTGACTGGCTGATTGTGGATCACTATGGCATCGATGCGGGCTGGCACCAGCTGATGCGCGACCGTGTTGGCGGGATCATGGTAATCGATGATCTGGCTAATCGGGATTACGATTGCGACCTGTTGCTGGATCAGACATACGGACGTACCGATGAAGATTATGTAAGACGGGTACCTGATCACTGTGAATTGTTGTTGGGTTCGGAATATGCATTGCTCCGGCCTGAGTTTGCACAGCTCAGGTTCGGTGCGCTCAAGCAGCGCCACGGTCGATATGGAATGGAGCGTATTCTTGTCAGCATGGGTGGTTCTGATCCGGACAACCTGTGCAGCCGAGTTCTGCAGGGGTTGAATCGGGTCGATTGGGCAGACCCGCCACAGGTAGATCTGATTCTTGGTCCGGGTTTCCGACATCGTGACGAGGTAGGTCGAATTGCAGAAGATCATGTGGCTTATATCAACATCGCAGAAAATGTCTCCAATATGGCCGAGTATATGCAAAACGCAGACCTCGCTATTGGTGCTGGCGGGGTGACATCCTGGGAACGATGCTGTCTTGGCCTGCCTGCGTTGACGCTACAGTCGGCCGAAAATCAGTCCGCCGTCATCTCAAACCTGTTGGCAGCGGGTGCGATCAGGAGACTACAAGTAGACGAGGGGCTGAGTGAATCTGTGATGAAGCATGTGACTGAATGTTTGAAAGAGCCCGAACAGCTTTACACCATGAGCGTTGCCGCGGCAAAAGTCACTCGGGGTTTAGGTGCTGAATTGATAGCCTCGAGACTTCTCCCAAAGCATGCAAAGGATGGTTGTGCGGTGGTGCTTCGCCCAGCGGCAGCCAGCGATATGGAGCTGCTCCATGCCTGGCAGAATCACAAGAATACGCGCCGTTTTTCGCATAACCGCCAGACGCCGACACTGGAAGAACACAGCCAATGGTACCTTGCGAAGCTGAATGATCCGAACGGCTATTTTTTCATTATTATGCATGGTGGAGTCGATGCCGGTGTGTTGAGGCTGGACTGGATTGAATCGGATCAAGCGCAATTACTGATCTCCATTTACACGGCACCCGGTCACTACCGTCAGGGATTGGCGCGATCTGCGCTTGAGTATGCGATTGGTCTGTTTCCACATGCGGATCTGGTTGCAGATGTACTGTCAAAAAATACTGCTTCACAGCACCTGTTTAGCAGTGTTGGTTTCAAGCAGATTGCGCAGGAACGGTATGTATATGCCGCGACCAGTCAGAGGTAGAGCATGAGTCAGTTGATTTCCATAAATGGCAGAAAGATCGGAGCCTCGGAGCCGCCTTACGTTATCGCGGAGATGTCGGCCAACCATAATGGTCAGCTCGAAGCCGCGCTGAAGACGATAGAAATGGCCAGGCAAATGGGCGCCGATGCGTTGAAGATGCAGACCTACTCCGCGGATACCATGACCATCGATTGCGACAGCGACGAGTTTCAGATATCCGGGGGATTATGGGATGGCTACAGTCTCTTCAAACTCTACGAAGAGGCGCAGACACCATACGAATGGCACGGAGAACTGTTTGCTCATGCGCGCAAGCTGGGCATCACGATCTTTAGCAGCCCGTTTGACGAGACCGCAGTCGACCTCCTGGAAGACCTGAATGCTCCTGTGTACAAGATCGCCTCCTTTGAAGCGACGGATCTGCCCCTGATCAAATATGCCGCCTCCACTGGCAAGCCGATGATTATATCCACTGGCATGGCCAATCTGGATGAGATCGGTGAGGCCGTGGCCGTGGCGCGGGAGGCGGGCTGTCGTGAACTGGTTCTGTTGCACTGTGTGAGCGGCTACCCAACCCCGCCAGAACAGTATAACCTGCGCACCATCCCCGATCTGGCGGAAAAGTTTGGTACGGTGATGGGACTCTCCGATCACACCCTGGGTACCAACGTTGCGATCGCCAGCGTAGCGATGGGAGCATCCGTTATCGAAAAACATGTGACCCTCAGCCGACGCAACAAAGGACCCGATAGCTCGTTCTCACTGGAGCCGGATGAGCTGAAACAGCTTTGCCAGGGGGTCCGGGAGGCATGGAGTGCCCTGGGCGCAGTCGGTTACGAGCGTAAGGCTGTCGAGGAGGCGAATATTAAATTTCGGCGATCGATTTATGTCGTCAGGGATATTAAAAAAGGCGAGCGGTTGACCCGGGAAAATATCCGTCGTATAAGGCCGGGTTTCGGTCTTGAACCTAAATATTTCGAGGCGGTATTGGACAAACGGGCTGCTCTGGATCTTAAGCGCGGGACTGCGCTCAGGCAGGAGCATGTCGAATAATCCACAGTATTACCTGGGGTTGGACTTAAGTGTATGATTAAATTATGTTTTTTTGGTTTCGAATCTCCTCGGGGTAAACTATGCTGATTCAATACTGCAAAAAGTGCGTCATGCCCCACACCAAGCCCGATCTGAAGCTGGATGATAAAGGGGTTTGCAACGCGTGCCGCAGTTATGAAAACCGGATTGACATCGATTGGGAGCAACGGGCCCGGGAACTGCATGAGATCACCGAACGCTATCGCTCAAAGGATGGTTCCAACTGGGATTGCATCATCCCTGTCAGCGGCGGCAAGGACAGTACCTTCCAGGTCATCAAGGTGCTCGAACTGGGACTGAATCCCCTCTGTGTCACGGCAACCACCTGTGACCTGTCCGCAATCGGGCGCAAGAATATCCAGAACATCAAGTCATTGGGCGTGGATTACGTCGAGTTCTCTCCCAATCCCGTCATTCGCAGCAAGCTGAACCGTATCGGCCTGCTCGAGGTTGGCGACATCTCCTGGCCCGAACACGTGGGTATCTTCACCATTCCGGTGAGGGCGGCGATTCACTACAACGTACCCCTCATTATCTGGGGTGAGAACTCCCAGAACGAATACGGTGGTCCCGCAGCGGCAGCCGAAGACAACGTGCTGACACGCCGCTGGCTGGAAGAGTTCGGAGGCCTGCTGGGGCTGCGCGTCAGCGACGTCGCCGAGTTCAACGAGATCGAGGAGCGCTATTTGATTCCCTATACCTACCCATCCGACGAAGAGTTGCAAAGGGTGGGCTGTACAGGCATTTTTCTCGGTTACTACCTGCCCTGGGACGGCTATTCCAACGCCTTGCTGGCACAGGCCCACGGCTTCACCACCCTGCCGCAGGTGGTCGAGGGTTCGATCGTCAATTACGAGAACCTCGACAACCATCAGACGGGTATCCACGACTACTTCAAGTTTCTGAAGTTTGGCTTTGGTCGGGCGAGCGATATTGCATCCCTGCATGCCCGTCGTGGCCGCATCACCCGGGACGAGGCTGTAAACCTTGTCAAGAAGCATGACGGGAAGTTTCCCTGGACCTGCCTGGGTAAGTCGCTGGAAGCGATTCTCGAACCGCTGGACCTGACCGTGGATGAGTTTACCCGCACCTGTGACCGCTTTACCAATAAGAAGCTGTTTGTCACCGACAGTCGGGGGAAACTGGCCAGGGACAGGCATGGAAATCTGAAAAAGATAAATGACGATAACGAATGAGCGTCTTGATCGTTGATTATGGCCTGGGCAACCTGGGTTCTGTTAGCCGCACATTCGAAAAGTGCGGCGCGGACGTTTTCGTGGATGAGCGACCTGAAAGTGTGGAAGAGGCTGATCACATCGTCATCCCGGGTGTGGGTGACTACGCCGAAGCGATGTTGCGCATTACGCAGGCCGGTTGGGATGTAGCGTTGCGGCGTGCTGCCCTTGAGGAAAAGATCCCGATACTCGGAATCTGCCTCGGCATGCAGTTGCTGAGCGCGACCGGAGAAGAGAGCGGGCTGACTCAAGGCCTGGGCCTGATTGAAGGCCGCGTGGTCCGGCTGGAAGCATCGGATGCCAATGAGCGTATACCCCATGTTGGCTGGAACGAGGTCTATCCGGTGGAAGAGTCACCTCTTTTTCTTGATATTGCACCAGGTACCGACTTCTATTTCGTCCACAGTTATCACTTCAATCCGGCACATGCAGCAGACGCTGCTGCGGTGACGCCCTACTGCGGTGAATTTGTTTCAGCCGTGTCGCAAGAGAATATTCACGGTGTGCAGTTCCATCCCGAGAAGAGCTCGAAAGCGGGCATGACCTTGATACGTAACTTTATCGAGCTTTAATGATGCTTAAGACGCGGATCATTCCGACGCTCCTGTTTCGTGACGTGGGCCTGGTAAAAGGCGTGGCCTTCGACAGCTGGCGCAGGGTCGGTGCGCCCATGCAGGCAGTCAAGGTCTTCAACATGCGAGATGTGGATGAATTGGTGCTGCTCGATATCGGGGCGATCAGAAACGATCAGGAGCCAGACTACGACCTGGTGGAGTCGCTGGGCGAGGAGTGCATGGTACCGCTGACCGTGGGCGGTGGTGTGCTCGATTCAGAGATGGTGCGTCGACTGTTACTGGCGGGCGCAGACAAGGTCTCCATCAATACCGCGGCCTACGACAACCCCTCGGTCATCACCGAGTCGGCTAAACTGTTTGGTGTTCAGTGCGTGGTGGCATCCATCGACTGCAAAAGGAACGAAGACGGCTCGCATGAGTGTTACAGTCATTGCGGCACCGTTGCCACCGGCAGAGAGGTGGTTGCCTGGGCCCGTGAGCTGGAATCCCTGGGTGCGGGCGAGATTCTTCTGACTTCGATCGACCGCGATGGGACCATGGAAGGGTTTGATATCGATCTGATCCGCAAGGTCGCATCCGAGGTCTCTATCCCCGTAATCGCTTCCGGCGGGGCCGGAAGCTACGAAGATATCGAACAGGCGATCTCGCAAGGTAAGGCGTCTGCGGTGTCGGCCTCGAGTATCTACCTGTTTACAGAATCAACACCTCTGGGAGCAAAGAAACACCTGGCTGAAAAAGGTATTCCCGTACGCAATAGTGCGGTCCGGTAAGATGCGCCAGATTGAGGTACTTAATCTCGAATGGAGCTCATTTCCATCGCGTGATCGTGAGGCGGCATCGCTGGTATGCAACTACCTCCGCTACATGGGGCTATCCGTTTTCGAAGGCTGTGTATTCAATGGTTTCAGGTTGATAGATAAGCTCAAGCCGCGGCTGCTCTATATCAACTGTATCAATGGCGCATCGATCAACCTTGAGTTGATGCGGTATGCCAAGTCCAGAGGAATCATCTGTGTAACCGGCGTGGCGGAAGGCAACTTTCGCGAAAGCGAGATTGACGAATTCGTCTGGGGTAATAACCGGGACAAGAAAATTATTGAAGATGTGCTTCTGCTTTGGAGTGAATTCTCAAAGGCAATGACGCTCAGGCGATACCCGGAACTGGAAAACGATATTCGGGTGGTGGGATCACCTGGTTTCGACAAGTATAAGATAATCAAGCAGGACGATAGTTGGCTAGATGCCTGCGTCGATAAATCGAAGTATAGAAAAGTCGTAGGGCTTGGTTGCTGGGATTTTGGACTGGTCTATGAGGATGATTATCGTTTTTCCAGCTATTATAAATCTTTCCTGAGCAGTGAGGAAATTGAGTTTTTCAGGAACGATAGAGATAAGTTCAATCGGGAGATGCTTGAACTCGTCGCCTCCAATTCAGACAGCCTTTTCATTTTGAAAGAGCATCCCGCCAATCAGCTGGGGCATTTTGCCTCCGGCATAGAAGGCTGTGATGCTTATGAAAATGTCGTCATTCTGAAAAACGAAATCTCGATTGCGCAGTGCATTGCGCTCGCGGATGTCTGGCTCTCCTATGAATCGACCACTGCAATGGAGGCGTGGGCGATGGGAGTTCAGACAGCATTGCTAAATCCTTCCGGCACAGATTTCTCCCTGCGTTCGGATGTCTACCGGGGCCAACCCTGTTTCACATCGGCGGATGAACTCTCCGCTGCTCTCGATGAGTTTTACGAAAATGACGAGGTGCCGGGATTCACCGAACTGTCCAGTGTCAGAGAACAGATCATCCGGGATGTAATGCAGTGGGATGACGGTTTTAACCACGCGCGGATCGGGAATATCATTCTCGATTACCTGGATGGAAAGTTGAAACCAGCAGATAGAGTGTTTAAACGGAAAGTCAGTCAAAAGCTGCGACTGGCACAAACTATTCTATGGTCTGGAAGCCCTTTTCTTCGCTTTTTCAATCAGCGGTTTGCCAATTTCTGGGAAAAGAGACGAAGCCGATGGAGTGACAAGGAGCTCGCTGACTTCAATGAAGATCTAAGTCGAATGCAGGCTGAGTTCTACGAGTCACAAGGCATGGATAGTCAAAGCCTGCATGCGTTAGAGGCATTATGAGCGACCAGCCAGAAGCCATCCATGAAGGCAGCCAGTTCAGGAGAATTCTGAAGCACACGCCGTGGTACATGCTTTCCAGCCTGCTTTCGAAGGCGCTCGGGCTTGTTCTGCTGCCAATATACACCAGCTACCTCGCGCCATCCGATTACGGAATTCTGGCGACGCTCCAGTCTTTCGGCATGTTAGCTGCCATTGCGCTTTCGCTCTACATGGATACAGCCTTTATTCGTTTCTATTACCAGGAACGCACGATATCCAGGGCGGCGGTGAAAAAACTCTATAGCACCTATTTCTGGTTTATCGTTGCATGGGGTTCGATTTCGGCGGGAATGCTGATGTACCTCGGGCCACTGCTGATGGAGGAGTTGCTGGGAATATCCCTGCTGCCGGTTGTCCTGGTAATTTGCACCCAGCTGTTGACACAGCTCTCAGCCATGGTTCTGGGCATTCTGCGGGCTGACCTGAAGGCGAAACAGGTCGCCATGGTGACTGTCGGCAATACGATCGTTGTCGCTTCAGTGACACTGCTGCTTTTGATTCCGTACGAACAGGGCTGGATGTCCCAGATTTATGCGGCACTTCTGGGCATGACTGTGCAGACACTAATCCTGCTGTCGGTGGCAATGCGTGCGGGCTGGATCGGTTTCCAGTTTGATCGTGATGCGCTGCGGCAGGGGTTACTGTATGCGGTGCCGTTGATTCCAAATGTCGCCGCCGGATGGATTGCAGGATATTCGGACCGGTTGATTTTGAGTTACTACGGCAGGCTGGATGAAGTCGGACTCTATTCAATCGCCTACCAGTTTGCCTACATCCTCTACATCTTCAATGACGCGGTAACCCAGGTTCAGGGGCCGGTTTCCATGTCGGGGCTGACCTCGAACCGGGAACGGGCACGCATGCAGATCGTTGAATTTGTGCGCGTTTATGTCTGGATAATGGCTTTGCTCTATCTT
>CAVYHN010000052.1:0-19387 GCA_963768295.1 uncultured Gammaproteobacteria bacterium
GAATGCCGAATTATTGTTTTCGTACGGCACCAGATTCGGCCTGGTCGGTACCGTCGTCTCTTATTTTTAGACTCGACTTATGATTTGTAAGTCACTTGGTCGGGTCAAAAAACGTAATCTTACCGCAAAACGGCTTGTCATGCCCACAAAGAAAGTGACGGCAAGCTACCGTTTTATGGTCGATTCCACTACATTACCGCCTCCAGGGGCGATACCTTAATGATCACGATCCAATCCGGGCTTAAAGATGAGCTAAAGCAATTTTTTATCATTGCGATTCCGCTGGCGGCGGCCTACCTGGCCGAGTTTTCGATGTTCCTTACCACCAAGATGGTGGTGGGCAAGCTCGGCTATCTGTCACTCGCCGCGGTCGGTATCGCCGGCGATCTGACCTTCGAAATCCTGATAGTCCTGATGGCGCTGCTGTCGGTCGTCGGCGTACTGGCCGCCCAGGCCCTGGGGGCTGGAAAGAAGCACGAGCTCGGCCAGTCGGTCCGGCAGGGTTTCTACGTGGCCACCGGTTTCGGCGTGCCGGCCATGATCGCCGTTTGGAACCTTGACCTCGCCCTGGTCGCGACCAATCAGGATCCGCGGGTCATCGAACTCGCGCGCGGCTATTTGCAAGGCATCAGTGGTGCGGTATTACCGGTGTTATGGTTTTCGGTATTCCGCAACTTTGTCGCGGTGCTGTCGCAAACCGTCTCGGTCCTCGTGATCTCCGTGCTTGCGGTGGCGCTGAACTACCTGCTGACCCTGTGGTTCGTTTACGGCGGCTTCGGGCTTGAGCCGCTGGGACTGTTCGGCGCCGGGCTGGCTACCACCCTTGTTTCCTGGTTCATGTTCCTGGCGCTAGCGCTGCATGTTTATCGCAAACCGCTGTTCCGCGGCTTTGGGATTTTCCAGGGAAAATGGCGCCTGGTATGGCCGCTATGCCAGGAGATCACCCTCCTCGGCATCCCGGTAGCCGGCCTCGCCTTTCTCGAAGCCGGACTATTCGTCGCCACCTCGATCCTGTCGGGCATTATCGGCGCCAAGACCCTGGCCGCCTATGAAATCGTCATGGCATGGGCCGGCATCCCCTTCGTCATCGCCTTCGGCCTGGCCGAAGCAACGATGATCCGGGTCGCACATGCAGTTGGCGCCGCCAACCTGCGGCATGCACGCATGGCTGGTTTCCTGGGCATGTCGCTGGTCATCATGATTACCTCGACTATGATCGTGGTGCCAATCGCCTTCGCGCAACCGATCATCCGGATATTCATTTCGCCACAAGATCCCGGTTACGCCGAAGTCTCGGCGATGGCGACCCAATTTCTTGCTATCGCCGCCGTATTCATGGTGTTCGACGGCCTGCAGGCTGCCGCCGCGCGTGCGCTGCGCGGCATGAAAGACAACCTGGTGCCGCTGTGGATCGCCGGATTCGGCTACTGGATTCTCGGCATCGGCGGCGGCTCGCTCCTGGCGTTTTACTATCAAATGGACGGCGCCGGGCTATGGTGGGGCCTAACCGCGGGACTCGCGGTAGCCGCCTGCCTGCTAACCTGGCGCTTCCACCGCTTTACCCTGCCGCGTATTAGCTGAACATTTGAATCCGGGACAGGCCCCTGCCCCTCCAATGGGGATATGGGACTAACCCCTCATTACTATATTAGTTTTTTCTTATATACTCGATACTCGCCCGCAGTCTTAATAAATCGAATAATCTGGAAGAGGAAATTCAATGAAAATTAAATTACTGGCACTCGCCGCAACCGCCCTGCTCACGATCAGCGTTGCGTCGAATGCAAACCAGGCGGACACCCAGCCTGAAGCAGCCGCTACCACGGCGACGGCGGCAGCTTCAGGCAACCTGTTTGATCCGAATTACTGGATGGCCGCGTTTACCGCGCCGATGCAGCAACCTGCGATTTCCGGCGAAGTGACCTTCAATGCGGCTCACCCCGCCGGCTGGATGCAATGGATCGATCCAAAAACGCATATGCCGACGCACATGACATTCATGAACCCCGCGAGCTACACCCAGTTCATGAAACCCCAGTTCTACATGGAATTCATGCAGCCGGAAAACATGATGGCGTGGATGAATCCCGCGTCATACCAGGTTCTGATGGATCCGCAAACCATGAATTACTGGATGAATCCGGGCGCGTACACGCACCTCATCGATCCCGCGATGTACAAGGAAACCCTGAATCCCGCGAACTACATGGTTTACCTGAACCCGGCCACTTACGCCGGCCTGGTGGGAGCGCAAACCTGTGACCAGAATGATCCTGACAAGACCCAGACCTGGTTCGGCTCCACCTGCTAGATTTCTGCTTTACCTCCATAGGGACTCCCATCCCAAGTTTGCCGCGGCCCAAAAACCGCGGCTTTTTTTTCTGGCCAGCTGCGCTTGCTTCTGCCGCGTTGGGATTTGCGCTGCTCGAGGACAAGGATGTACCGGTCCGGCGCCCCGGAGTGCCGGTTGCGCCGGGAGCGCAAACCGGCCTGCCACGGCCAGAACGCTCCTGATTATTGATAGTAATCTTATTGCCCGCTGCGATAATCCTTTCTTCTGTGGTCCAGTTTTAGTCGGGTTAGCTGCAAAAACTTGTTAAGCGTTCTATTCCGGAATTTTGATACCGGATCTTTACGGCTTTATTTTTCCGTGCGTCTGGTGATCATTTGCTATTCCTGACGGATGGCAGCAATCGGCTGCGGACACTCATAAAACCGTGGTAAGAGGCAATAACCGACCCACAACCGACACTCCAGATGTGAAATAAGAACTAATTCCAGAACCTGTCATCCCGCGGCTTGACCGCGGGATCCAGTTATTAAGAGCTAGTCTTGCGTTAGTTTATAGACTGGATTCCGGCCGGGCCACGCAGGCTTTCGCCAGAATGACGGCTTCTGGCCGAAATTTGCCATTTACGTACATGTTTTGCAGGTCTGCTCAGGGCGCCATGGCAGACAGCATAGAGAAATAGTTCGAGGTCGCTTAACTGCAGTATTAAGCCGGACTTAGTTGGTGCGGCCGTAAAAGCCGAGGTTTTCTTCGTCGGAGAACATGCGGCCAGGGGTTTCGTAATAGGTAAAGATGGTGATAACGCGCGCCAGATCGCCGATCGGTGGCGTAACCCGGTGCGCCGTGTCCACGCCCTTGAAGACGTTGAGGTCGCCAGCGCCGAGTTTCAGGGTCGAAATCTCCGAATCCTCTCCTCGCAACAGTTTGGCAATGCCATCGTAGTTCGGATCGAAAGCGCTGCGCAGCGCATGGCGATACTGGAAATCGCCGCCTTTTTCCGGCGCCTGCAGCAACAACGTGGTAGTGAACTCGGAACGATCGAAATGCCAGTTCAGGCCTTCGCCCTCGTAGTAACCTATCACGTTGGCGCAGGCCAGCGGATCGCCCATCGGGTAAAGCGCAGGCTGTTGCATTACGAGCGCAAGAAACTCCGTCACCGCGGGCCACAGATAGATCTGGCGCAGCTGTTCGGCGATCTGATCGCCGCACAGGGTATGGTTGATGGTTTTCACCCTGGCTAGCGCCGGGTGATCTACCGGCAGATCGGTAATATTGTCATCAAAATATATGTTGTGCTCACGCGCGTGGGTGAAGGATTCCCGCTCAATCCGCTCGAGTAAATCAGGCAAAATCGCCTCGATGACTTCGCGGCGCATGAAACCCTCCAGGGTGAACATGCCCTTGCGCGCGAGATCGTCGATACAGCCCGCGACCAGTTTTTTACCGGCAGCGGAATCGAGTCGATCCAGCGGATAACGTTCGAGATCAATCAGGTTTTTCATAGGCGGCCAATATAAATTTCAAGCGCGTCGAGGACAAGCGGTATTTAGTCAACAGTTTCAGGTGGGCGCTCCGCGATAATAGTGCCACAAAAACAGGCTGCCGGCGGAACGATACGGCGCCCAGGATTCGACCACCGCCCGCGCCTGCTTTTCGTTCAGCGCCTCATCGATACCCTTGAGCTTTTGCAGCGCGATGCGCAACGCCAGATCCCCGGCCGGGAAAATATCGCTGCGCTGTAGCGAAAACATCAGGTAAATTTCGGCACTCCATGGACCGAAGCCTTTGAGCGAAGTTATCGTCTCGATGACCGCCTGGTCCTCCATCTGCGCCAGTTTCGCGGGATCGAACTGCTTGCTGAGCATCGCCCGCGCCAGCTCCTCGACATACTCGACCTTGCGCGCCGACAGGCCGGCCGCGCGCAGCGACCCTGTCGGCAGCTGCAGCACTTCGGCGGCCTCCATACCCGGCAGCAGCGCCCGTACGCGCTGCATGATCGCGGCCGCGGCTTCGGTCGAAATTTGCTGCGAGACGATGGTCGACAGAAAGGTTGCAAAACCCTCCTCCCGGATGCGCGGCGGCGGATAGCGCACCAACTGCAGCCCTGTTTTTACATCGGGATCCATCAGCGCCAGCGCATCCAGATGTCGTTTTATTTTTGCTTGATCCATGGGCCTTGGAGTTTATCGCTTCAGAGAGCCGCT
The DNA here is from genome assembly GCA_963768295.1 of uncultured Gammaproteobacteria bacterium. Classification (GTDB taxonomy): domain Bacteria; phylum Pseudomonadota; class Gammaproteobacteria. The sequence goes on from CAVYHN010000052.1 coordinate 4,495, forward strand.
TCGATCGTATTGCCATCCTCGCCGAGCGGCAAGCACAAATCGGTTTTCTTCTTAAATCATCCGCTCTAGTATATTCATCCTGTTAACGGCTAAATTTTAAGAGGAGCAAACATGGCTGCTTACTGGATTGCCCACGTTCACGTTACCGACCCCGATGCCTACGGCGAATATGCCAAACGCGCTACTGCCGCGATCGAAGCGCATGGCGGCGAATTCCTGGCGCGCGCTAGCCGCACCGTCTGGCTCGAGGGCAAGGAGCGTGAACGCAATGTGGTCGTGCGCTTCCCCAGCTTCGAGGACGCCGAGGCCTGCTACCGTTCGGCGGCCTACCAGGAGGCGCTTTCGTTTGCCCGTGTCGCAGCCGAACGCGATCTTTGCATCGTCGAAGGCAACTGACAACCAACGCGGCCATACAATGTTATCCGCACAACAGACCGAGGATTTCAAGCGCGATGGCGTTGTCCTGTTGCGTGGTGTTTTCGCCGACTGGATAGAACGCTTGCGCCTGGGCGTCGACACCAATATGCAAAGCCCCGGTCCCTGGGGTCGCGAATATCTCGATGAAAATCAGTCCGGTCGTTTTTTCGGGGACTACTGCAACTGGAACCGCATCGAGGAATATCGGCAATTCATGTTCGAGTCGCCGGCCGCCGAAATCGCCGCCGACCTGATGCAATCCGACAGCGCACGTATTTTCCACGAGCATGTACTGGTCAAGGAACCGGGCACCGACAAGATTACGCCATGGCATCACGACCAGCCTTACTACTGCGTCGATGGCCGGCAGGTCTGCAGCATGTGGATTCCGCTGGACCCGGTCGGGGTCGAAACCTGCCCCGAGTTCATCGCCGGCTCGCAGGACTGGGGGCGCTGGTTCCAACCGCGAAAATTCAGCGGCATCGATTACGATCACGCTGACGACAGGCTCGAATCGATGCCCGACATCGATAATCACCGCGAAGAATACGATATCCGCAGCTGGTCGCTGCAGCCGGGTGACGCAATCGCATTTCATTTTTTAACGATCCACGGCGCGCCATCCAACCTTTCCGCCAAACAGCGCCGGCGTGGATTCGCCGCGCGCTGGCTGGGGGACGATGCGATTTACGCCCGGCGCGCAGGTGAAACCTCACCGCCCTTCCCCGGGCTCGACCAACGTCTCAAGCCGGGAGATCCGATGGACGCGGCAGAGTTTCCGCTGGTATTTCAAAGATAGAAAATCGACTCGAACGGCGTCTGCCCGACGACCGGCGTAGCCGGGTCCATTTCGGTTACCCATACGGTGCCCGACCCGACTGCCCTGTCACATTACATGAACCGATCCAGCAGCTGATAGTAACGCACCGCGCTCGCCAGAAACCAGGGTTTGCCGCTGTATAGCGGACGGGTTTGAAACCGGGGTTGATCGAAGGCGCTGTTACCTTCCGCCTTACCCAGCAGCTGCGAGCCGATACGGTTACCGAGGTAACTCGCCAGGCAAATGCCCGAGCCGCAATAACCCATCGCGTAATGGATGCCATCCTGCACGCCGAGGTGCGGCAGCGTGTCAAACGTGTAACCGACGAAACCCATCCAGCTGTGGCTGATTCTGACATCTGCCAGCTGCGGAAAAACGCGCAACATTTCCTGCCGCAAGGCCGGCAGGCTACGCACCGGATCGGATTCGAACACCGACACCCGGCCGCCAAACAGCAGGCGCCGGCCGTCGGGAGAACGGCGAAAGTAAACCACGATCCTGCGCGTGTCGCTGAAAACGCGGCCCGAGGGCATGAGCCGGTCGGCGCGCTCCTGGCTCATTGGCTCGGTGGCCAGCATGTAACTGCCGATCGGAATAATGCGGCGCTGCTGCCACGGGGTCACGGCTCCGGTGTAACCGTTAGTCGCCACCACCAGGTCGCGCGCCCTGATGCGTCCGCGGCTGGTCCGGACCTTGAAACCGTCGCTTTCGCGTTCGACTCCAAGGGCGGCGCAATGCCCGAGGACCTGCGCCCCGCTGGCCTGCGCCAGCCGCAACAGCCCCTGGTGGTACCTGGCCGGATCGAGTCCGCAGTGGCGCTCGATCACGAGCCCGCCGTGATAGTAGTCGCTGTCGATTTCGCTGGCCTGATCGCGTTTTTCGACGACTTGCAGATTTTGCTCCAGCCCCGGGATTTGCTGCTGCGCGCGCGCCACCAGCTTGCGGAACTGCCGCGGATTATGGGCCGCGAGGTAGCGTCCGCATTGTCGATAATCGCAGTCGATGCCCTGCTCTGCGACAAACTCTCCCAGCCAGTCGAGCGCGGTGCGTGCCTCGCCGATCAACGCCAGGGCGTCAGCGCTGCCGTAGCGACGCGACAGTTCGTCATACCCCGGTTTGATCTCGCCGCTTATCTGGCCGCCGTTACGCGTGCTACAACCCCAGCCCGCGTTCTCGGCGTCGATGACGAGGGTATTTCTGCCGGCGCGCGCGGTTTGCAGGGCGCAATGCAAACCGGTGTATCCCGAACCAATGATCAATACGTCGACCTTTTCGGGTAACGCTGACGCTTGCGATTGCGGCATGGGAGTCAAATCCCACCAGTAAGGCTCGGCCTTGAAATCCGGACTGCAAAAGGAGTAATGGTTCATGATTTCGTGTCTTCGATCCGGAGCGAGAAAAATTCGGGCCATAGTGAAATTTCACTGGAACCCTGAAAATTCATTAATATTTTCCGCACCTTGGCTATACTTGCTCATAGGATTGTGTATTGTGCTGTAGAATTTACAGCAGTTGATTTAGAAATAACACACGATTTAAATAATAACCAACAGGCACAAAATAGTTCGCAACCTTTGCGATATGGGCATCGGGAAACTGAGATTGGATAATTCGAAAGCTAGCATACTGATTGTCGATGACGAGCCAATCAATCTCGACATTATCTGCGCTCACCTGGAAAACGATAACTACGAACTGGTCACCGCGAGCGACGGACAGGAGGCCTGGAACCTGCTGGAATCCAATCCGCTACGTTTCGATACCATAATACTCGACCGCATGATGCCGGTGCTCGACGGCATGCAGGTGCTCGCCAACATCAAGGACAACGAATTGATGGAGCACATCCCGGTCGTGATGCAGACCGCGAAGGCTGAAAACCAGGACGTGGTCGAAGGCCTCAAGGCCGGCGCCTACTATTACCTGACCAAGCCTTACGATGGCGATGTCCTCAAAACCATCGTCCGCAGCGCGGTCAATGACCGTTTCCACGAAAAATCCCTGCACGAGTCATTGCGCGAAGGGCGCCAGATATTCGACCTCATGACTTTCGGACGTTTCCGGATACATAACCTGCATCAGTGCAACCTGGTGGCGTCGCAGGTCGCGCATCTATGCCCCGAGCCGCATCGTGTGGTCACCGGAATTTCGGAGTTACTGATCAACGCGCTCGAGCACGGCAATCTCAGGATCGGTTACCAGGAAAAAAGCAACCTGATGCGCCGCGGCATGTGGCAGATCGAGGTCGAAAGACGCCTCAAATCCCGTGAGAATATCGGCGGTTTTATCGAGCTCGAGTTTAACGTTTATGCCGACACGGTGCAGATTCGCATCCGCGACCAGGGCCAGGGCTTCGACTGGACCCCGTACATGGACTTCGACCCGGATCGCGCTTTCGATCCGCACGGTCGCGGCATCGCGGTGGCACGACTATCCAGCTTCGATAATCTCGAATACATCGGTGACGGCAACGAGGTGGTTGCCACCGTGAAAAAGGGCCTCGACGCCTGACTTCGGTTCAAAAACCGTTTAACTCTGCTATATATCCTCCCCGGAAACCGTCGATTTTTTGACGGTCAACCGTGCCCACACGACCGATCGCGGCGAAAAATGCTGCCGGGCCATTAAAACTGCGGGGGTAAGAACAACATGCAGGAAGATAACACCGCGATAAGAAGACATGTACGCCATGTCACCGGCATTCCGATAGAAGTGAATCTCGAGTATCAGCAAAATTACCAGGCCGCGGAAGACAGCATCACCAACGTCAGCCTCGGCGGATTGTGCTTTGTCGCCAGCGATCGGCTGGAAATCAATGAAGCGATCCAGGTGCGTTTTCCGGTACTCGACGAGGAAACCCTGATCTACGGCAAGGTGGTCTGGTGCAACAAGACCGCGAAGGGTTACGAGGTCGGACTCGAGTTCAACGATCCCGCCGCAGTCGAACGCCTGAAGATGATCGACCAGATTCGCCAGATCGAGAATTACCGCAGCGACCGGGAACAACAGAATGGCCGCAAACTGAGCGGCGAGCAGGCCGCGCGCGAATGGGTCAGCAAGTACGCGGGTGAATTTTCGGCGCTAAACTAACGCGCGGCGGAAGCGCTACATGCGCGCATCTTCCGTATCGAAACGACTGTAGTCCAGATCGCCGTCGAAGTAGGTCGACTTGCCTGCCTGTTTTTCGATACCCCGCCCCTCGTAGATGCGCAGCGAATCGATAACCGGCCGGCGCGGTTCGTGCGCGACCAGCCACAATCGCATCAGGTGGCGTTTTTCCGCGGGTAGATCGGAGTCTTCGAAGGCGGTGCGGTTATGCAACACGGTCAGGTTGTTGAAAAACACCGCCTCGCCTGGCTGGGTGATAAACTTCAGCGCAAAATCGTCATCGAGCGCAATTTCATCGACCAGGTCGAGGGCCTCGATTTGCGGCGCGCTTAACGGCACCTGCATCTCTGCGGCCGCCATTTCGATATAGGAGCGCAGGTAATTGACGCTCAAATAATCGTCCTTGAAACTAAACACCGGGATTTTTTCCTCGGTCACCGGCGCTTGCCCGGGGGCTTCTTCGCCGAATCGATGATAGTGAAATCCTTCCATCAGCAGCGGCATCAGGTCGGGCGCGCGCCGCAGGATTTCGTTATAAATGCTGATCGCGCTGACATAACCGCTGTAACCGCCGGCTTTAGCTTTCTGCAGGCACATCATGGCGACGATATCGCAGGCGTCGGTGTGCATATCGAGTTCGGTACTGTTGCGATAGGCTCGCTCCTTGGGGTCCTTGCCGCCAACGTTGACGACGTGGCCGAGCCGATCGCCCATCACGCTCTGCGACATCGCGCTGCCGAAGTGCGTGCCGAGACCGAAATGAATCATCCCCATTTCATCCTTGCTGTACGACCCGAGCGGAAATCCCTGCAGAATAATGATGCCGGATTGAAACATCACCTGCTCGCGCCAATGCCCGAGGTCAGTTTCGATCGCGCTTAAGTTGAAATCGGCGCGAGTAATCTGTTCGGCGTGCTCGGTTTTGCGCTTTGCCGCCTGCAGCGCCATATCCAGCGCCTCGAGATGCCGCGCCTCGAGCTGGACGGTGAAGCTGGTCTTGTCTACGTCACGCGCACACCAGGCGCCGGGATGTTCGATCAGCGTAAGTGCGGGAATCGAAGCCATATTCTGTTCTCCTGTCAGGACGCCAGTTTACGCAACGGCGCGCGCCGCGTGACGGCGCCGCCCTCGCCGAGCATGATTTCGGTCAGGCCGCGCTCGGCATGGTTCATCTTCAGCGATAACAGCTTTTGCGCGTATTCGAGCACCACTGACTCGTATTCCGGATTCCGCGCCTGGTTGACGAATTCGCCCGGATCCCGCCGCAGATCGAAAAACAGCGGCGGCAGCATGCCGAAGTGCACGTACTTGAAGTCATGATCGCGCATTACCGACAGGTTGCACTGGTGCAGGGTCAGGCCGAGATGCCGTTCCAGCGAATCGTCACGCACGTTGCGAAAATCGCATTCCCAGAAGACTTCCTGGCGCCAGCCCGAGGGCATCGCGCCGTTTTGCAGCACCGGCAGTAACGAGAAACCGTCGCACTGGCTCGGGGTATCGAGCCCCAACCAGTCGAGCATGGTCGGCATCAAGTCGACGCTTTCGGTAAACTCGGTGACCTGCAGGCCCCGGCTGGAATCGGCCTCGCTGCGGGGATCGCGGATTATCAGCGGGATATGATATGACTGGTCGAAGTAGCCGAGTTTGGACATCAGCCAGTGGTCACCGAGCTGCTCGCCATGATCGGAGGTAAAAATGATCAGGGTCGATTCCCATTGCCCGCGATCTTTCAATGCCTGGAAAAGCCGCCCCAGATTTTCATCGACTTCATGCATCAGACCGAAGTAATTGGCCATATCCTGCTGGGTCTGACGCTCCGAGTCCGGCGCGCGGAAGCGGCTGTGGTTGATAAAGTAATCCAGTAGCGGATGCTGCAGAGCTTCGTCGTGCGGAGACTCACGCCGCAAAGGCTGCGGCATTTTCTCGGGGTCGTACATGCTGTTGTAGGGCTCGGGCGCGGCAAACGGTGGATGTGGCCGCAGCAACGACAAATGCGTAATCCAGGACTCATTCTGATTTTCGATCCAGTCGATGCAACGCTCGACCATGTAATGGGTTTCGTGATCCTCGCGGCTCATCGCCAGCGGTAAAACCCTGTCTCCGCCATCCCCCCAGTCGACCCCGTCGACCAGTGTCGAATACAGACTCCAGGGACGATCGGGCATCGGATGCCCTTTATCGCGCAGGTATTCGACCCATTCGGCCGCCACCTCGTCGATCATTGGGGTGTAGGTATCGATGCCCGGCAGGGGTTCACTGTAATGCCGCAGCCGCGGATCCTCGCGATCGAGACCACGCGGGTCGATCGCCGAGTCGGTATAGCCGAACAGCGAGGGCTCGTAGCCAGCAGCCTTCATTTCCAGCGCCCAGTTGGTAAAGCGACTGTCGAGCGGCGCGCCGTTGACCACGCAGCGGTTATTTTGCATGTAGAGACTGGTATGCAGCGAGCTACGGCTCGGCGCACAGGGCGTCGCCTGGGCATAGTGTCTGGCGAACAGCAGCCCTTCACGCGCCAGCGCATCGAGGTTTGGCGTTTTGGCGAAAGCGTGTCCCAGCGCCGACAGGCATTCGCCGCGCCACTGGTCTGCCGTGATAAAAAGTATGTTCATCTCGATCTATCTCAAAATCTGCCGTATTCCGGGGACACAATACTCAATTCCAGGGGAATTAAGTATTGTGTCCCCCGAATTTGTCCCCCTTTTAATTTGGAGGACGACGTAAGTTCAACTCATCAATAGCGGATCGAAGGGGCACACCACCATGTTTTCGTAGCCGTCTTCGGTCACCAGGACCTGGTCTTCCAGCTTGATTCCGTCCGCGCCGCCGACCTCGCCGATATAGGCTTCGACGCACAGCATCATGCCAGGCTCGAGCACCCCGCCATAACCGCGCTCTTCCCAGTCTATCGGGTACTTGATCGCGGGCCACTCGTCACACAGGCCGACGCCGTGAAATTTGGAGCCATAGCGCTGCGGAATATATTGTTCCGGCAAATGGTGACCCTGCTCGGTCAATTCCTGGAAACTCATGCCGGGTTTGACGATATCGGCATTGGTCATGATGTGCTCATGCGCGAGCTTGTGCAGATCCCGCTGGCGCGGCGTCGGTTGCCCATCGCCGATAAACCAGGTGCGCGAAATGTCGGTGCACATGCCGTAGCAACCGATCAGGTCGGTATCGAAGGCCAGTATTTCATTGTTGCCGAGGATACGCGGCCCGCACTCCTGAAACCAGGGATTGGTGCGCTGCCCGGTTGACAGGATGCGCGTTTCGATCCATTCGCCACCGCGGCGGATGTTGCTCTTGTGCAGTTCGGCCCAGACGTCGTTTTCGGTCATGCCGGGCTCGGTCAGCTCACGCATTTCCGCAATCGACGCCTCGCAGGCATGGATCGCGCAGCGCATCGCCAGGATTTCGTCAGGCCCCTTGATTGCGCGCGTGCGCTCCATCAGTTCCTCGCCGTCCATGACCTCGACGCCAGCCTCGTCGAGTGCGCGCAGACCGGCGATCTGGATCTTGTCGACCGCGACCCGACGGCCTGAACCCACGCGTTCCTGTAGCAGATCGACGATCTGGCCGGCAAACAGCCCGGCTTTTTCCTCGGTGCGCTGGCCGGTAGCGAAATAGAAAAACGAGGCCCCGGCGCGCACTTCGCGCACCAGCGGATTGTATTCGGACATGTAGGCATAACCGCCGTATTCCCACAGCACCATATGACCGTCGGCGGTCACCATGCAGGCGCGGAACGGATTGTGCGAATTCCATAATTGCATGTGCGTGGTGTCGGTGGCGTAGCGTATCGACAGCGGATCGAACAGCAGCACGGCGTCGAGCTCGCGTTCGATCAAACCGGCGACGATACGCTCGAGACGAAACTGGCGCATCGCCGGCAGGTCCGGGCATTGCAGTCCCGCCGCTTCCCATTCGGCATAAGCCAACGGCGTCGGGCCGATTTCGATGCGGTCATTGTCGTCCGGGGTATTGTCCGGGCGCAGCGCCGGCTTGCGCCCGGGATCGACCTTGGGATTGGGAATCGAATAGGGATTAGTGGCCATGGTTATGCTCTCAAACGTTCGCCTTGCGGATCGAAAGGCGGTTTCTCCAGTATTACGGCGCGATGCGGGATTCCCAGAATCGCGATGTCGAGTTCGGTGTCGGCAACCGCATGTTCGGTTTTGATAAAACATAGCGCAATCGAGGCACCGACGCTATGCCCGAATGCGCCCGAACTGACGCGTCCGACCGGGGTGCCATCGGTCAGAAACACCGGCTCGCCACCGTTGGCGTCGGCGTTTGTCGTCTCGACCTGGACCACGACCAGCTTTTCGCGCGGCGGATTATCCTTGATCGCGAGGTAAGCATCGCGCCCGAGGAATTCGGGTTTGTCCAGCTTGATCAAACGCTCGAGCCCGACTTCCTGCGGCCAGTATTCCGGCGAATACTCCCGGCTCCAGCTGCCGTAACCTTTTTCGACGCGCAGCGACAGCAGAGCGCGCCCGCCTACCGGCCGCGCGCCAAGCTCGCTGCCCTGCTCCAGCAAAGCCTGGTACAGCGCGAGCTGGAATTCCAGCGGCACATAGATTTCCCAGCCCAGATCGCCGCTGAACGAAACCCGGATCGCGACCGCGTCGATGCCAGCGACCTGTATCTTGCGGTTGCGCATGAATTTGAAGCTTTCGTTGGACAAATCCGCGTCGGTCAGACGCTCGAGTAACCGGCGCGCATTCGGCCCCGCGACGTTGAATCCGCCCCAGGCCTCGGTGCACGAGTCGAAACTGACGCTATCGGCTTTTTCCACCATGTTGAAGTAACGCTGATGGTAGCGTTCGGCAATGCCCGAACCGATCATCAGGAAATCGTCGTTATCGAGTTTGGTAATCGTGAAGTCACCGGCAATGCCGCCGCGCAGACCTATCATCGGCGTCAGGCAGGAGCGACCGACCTCGCTCGGCACGTGGTTGGCCACCAGCCGCTCGAGGTAATCGGCCGAGTCCGCGCCCCGGATGCGGTACTTGGCAAAGTTGGAGATATCGATAATACCGACCGCCTCACGCAGGGCGCGGCATTCGGCCGCCACCGGCGCGAACCAGTTCTGACGTTCGAAACCATAGGTTTCAACCGCGTCCTTGCCCTCGGGCGCATACCACAGCGGATGTTCATAGCCGTAGCTGAGGCCGAAAACAGCGCCCAACTGCTTTTGCATATCATAAACCGGACGCGTCTTGATCGGCCGGCCCGCCTCTCGCTCTTCGTAGGGGAAATGTATCTTGAAGCGGTGTGCATACTGATCGAGCGTGCGCGCGCGGGTAAAGGCCTTGTCGGCCCAGTCGCCGAAACGCGCCAGGTCCCAGGCAAACAGATCCATCTCGGGTTCCTGCTCGACGATCCACTGCGCCAGGGTCAGGCCGAGTCCGCCAGACTGCGAGAATCCCGGGATAATGCCGCAGCAGCAAAAGTAGTTTTGCAGCTCGGGCACCGGCCCGATCAGGGCCGAGCTGTCCGGCGCCCAGATCATCGGGCCATTGATCACGCGCTTGACGCCGGCCTCGGCTAGCACCGGGATACGCCCGCAGGCCCGCATGACGTTTTCCTCGATGCGCTCGAGGTCTTCGTCGAGTAATTCGTGGCCAAAATCCATCGGCGTACCGTTTTCGGACCAGTAGCGACCGTCTTTTTCATAGGCGCCGACCAGCAGTCCCTGCCCTTCCTGGCGCAGGTAATACTCGCCATCACGATCGGCAATCAGCGGCAGGCGAAAATCGAGCGCCTCGATTTCAGGGATGGCCTCGGTGACGAAGTACTGATGCTCGAGCGGCATCAACGGCAGTTCGATGCCGGCCATCGCGGCCACTTCGCGCGCCCACAGGCCGGCCGCGTTGACCACGACATCGGCATGGATCGTGCCCTTGTCGGTGTCGACATCCCAGCTGCCGTCGGGCCGCTGGCGGGTGGCGATTACCGGGGTGAAGCGATGCACCTCGGCACCGCGCTGGCGCGCGCCCTTGGCGTAGGCATAGGTCACGCCCGACGGATCGACGTTGCCGCCATCGGGCTCATACATGATGCAGCGGATGCCATCAAAGTTGGCGAGCGGATGCATGCGTTCGGCTTCATCGCGTGATAGCTCGTGAAACTCGACCTGGAAGTACTTCGCCTTGGCAGCCTGCATGCGCAGCTGATGCTCGCGATCCGCGGTTTGCGCCAGGTAGAGCGAACCCGGCTGGAAAATGCCGCAGCTCTGCCCGGTTTCTTTTTCCAGGTCGGCATAAAGCTGCATCGTGTAGTACTGCAGCTTCGAGATATTGTTATGGTCATGCAATCCGTGGATGCCGGCTGCCGCGTGCCAGGTAGAACCCGAGGTTAGCTCGTCGCGCTCGAGCAACACCACATCGCTCCAGCCGAGCTTGGTCAGATGGTAGAGAATCGAGCAGCCGACGAGTCCACCGCCGATAACCACGGCCTGTGCATGCGTTTTCAATGGTTTACCTCCATTGGCAAGTTTGCGATCAAACAATCGATTATCGGCGGCGCCACGGCTAGCGGATAAGACTGAAAGCCGTGGATGCCACCGCTGAAACTGGGCTCGCCGCGCGGTTCCCTGGCGGGCAGGAAGTTAAAGCCAAGGCCCATACCGTAACAACCCGGAATTATTTCACCGCTGTCGAGATCCCGCAGTTCACCGCTTCGGGTCGGGTTGCCGACGCGCAGCGCCCGGCCCTCGCACTCGATTCGCGGCATTTTATGGGTAAAACCGGTGGCCTGCAGAATCAGCCCGGCGCCGGCGAGTAATTCCCGCTGCTCGGCGAGCCCGGTCATCGGCAACAGCCTGACCCGTTGTTCGCGGCCATCTCGAATATCCAGATAGAGAAACTTGGCGTCCTTGCGCAACCCGGCGTGAAAAAACACCAGGCCCGTGCTCGGACAGACATCGTTTTCAGGATCGTATTCGATCTGATGATGGGTGGCGAACTCGGGCGTGCCGCGCAGCTTGAAGCGCTCGCGTCGATGTAAAATCACGATTTCGCGCGCGGCTGCAAAATCGCTAAATAACGGATCGTGTAACAGGCGCCAGGCGCAGGAAAACGCGCTATGCGAGGCACCGATGATGACGATTGGATTTTTACCGGGCGCTAATCCGTCGAGATTTTCGCGCGCCAGAAATCGGGCCGAACCTTCCCAGCGATCGCGATAGGCCTTTAATTCGGCTAACGGCGTATCGGCAGCGCCGCAGCAAAACATCAGCGCGGCGCTGGACGCGCACGGCCGGTTGGCGCCGTCGTAGCTCGAAAATCCGTGCGGCTTAATTTCGACACGACTTATTTCAACGCCGCAATGCAGGCGTTCGCCGAGAAAATCGACCATCGCCCGCGCCAGCGGTTCGACCATCAACTCGCCGATACGCGGCAATGGCATCAGGTCGGACCGGGTGTCGGGATGCTCGAGGTAGTGGTCGCGTATGGCGACGAAAGGCGTGCCGTCGCCGATGCCCTGCACCACGTCGGGCGAACTGGTGTTGGCGTTGATGCGGTAGTGGGCCATGTTGCCGCCCGGAGCTGCACTGGCCTCGAACATGACCAGCGAGTCGAGCAGCCGCCGTGCCGTTCCGCTCGCGGCGCCACCCGCGGCGATGCGGTTACACAGGGCTAACACCAGGCCCATACCCGCGGGCCCGGCGCCGATGACCTGTAACAGGCTTTCATTTCCGCGCAAGCCGGAATCTTTCAACGACGCCACCGTTCCAGGCTCCCCGCTTTTGCAGGGATGACAATATCAGGAGATGACCAACAGCCTGGCATGTTCAGGCTGCGCTGGCGTTCGCCTCAACATGGGCCTTGACGATGGCTTCGAGTTCGCGCAGGAAGGTCAGCACTTCCCGGTCGGTGTTGTAGTGACACATGGACACGCGGATACAGGTGGGTCGGCCCAGCGGTTCGAGAATGTTGCCGGAAAAATAGTCCGCCTTGCGCACGTGGGTGCGGATGCCTTTTGCGTTCAGGTCGGCGACCACTTCGGCGCAGGGTTTGCCCTCGACGATGATCGACATCATGCCTTCGCGCGCCGGATTATCGTGACCGCCGATGACGAAGACTTGCGGCATGGCGCGCAGGCCTTTTTGTTCAGCGTTACCGTTGATCATCAACTCGGCCAGGTCGTGTTCCTGCTCGGCGATCGCCTTGCCCGCGGCCAGGATGCGCGTACGCCGATCCTCGGAGCCGGTAAAATGCGAGCCCAGCCAGTCGAAATACTCGACCACCTTCGAGGTACAGGCAAACGCAGAGGTATCGCGCGTTCCCATTTCCCAGAAATCGTCCGGGGTGCCGTCGAGGTGATCGTGCGGCAGGGTCGCGAGCCGCGGCGACAGCCAGGCGAAACCGTAGTTGTGGCGCGAAAACACCTTGTAGGCAGAGACCGCGTAACCGTCGATGTCATAATCGTCGACCGCGAGCCCGCCGTGCGCGGCATGCTGGATGCCGTCGAGGATGATGATGCAATCCGGCGAGGCCGCGCGAATAGTCTTCACCACGGCCGGAATGTCGACCGTCATGCCGGTTACCGGGCTGGTGTGAATGATGGTCGCGATCCGGGTGTCGGCGTCGACCACCAGGGCATAGTCCGCGGCGGTGATGGTCGCGGCTTCGTTGCTATGCACCGCCGCGCGGTACTCCTTGCCGGCAATTTTGGACCAACGCTTGCTCGCGCTGACGGTAGCCGGATGCTCCAGCGTGCTGCCGATCATGTTACCGCCGGCGGGCGATCCCAGCGCGGCGGCGCGCACCATGCGGAAAATCAGTTCGGTACCGCTTTCACCGACAAATACCGGACCCTCTTCTACGCCGAGGAAGATACGCATATTGTCGCGCGCCTCGGCGATGATGCGCACCAGTTCGTGCGAAGCCGGATTATCGCGCCCCTGGTTGTCGGGAATTCCGGCGAGCTCGGTATTAACCTCGACCACCGATTTCAGCGTCAGCGCGCCACCGGCGTTCTCAAAAAAGATGCGTGGCCCCTGGTAGGGACAGGTATCCACGTGGCAGAAACGATCACGAATCTGGTTCATTAAACTGGTTTCAAACATCGGTGCTCCCGGACCATGGTTATCGACTACAAGCTGTGGAATGCTAGCACCAGAAGGAATAAAAAGTAACGTGATATTTCGCGCTAGCAGAGGACGAAATCATCAATGATTGGATAAGCTTTACTTATCTATTAGCCTAAAATTATATCGATTCACGCGATTATGGATAAGGAATTATTATTCGCGTATTCACAACCTTACCCGGCGAGAGACATGTCACAACCATTGAACCACCGCTTTCAACTCTGGGGCTGGATCATTTTTATCTTTTCAGCACTGTTTTTCATGGCAGCGAGTATCCGCGCCGAAGATCCGATCAGCCTGATCGGCGGCGCGCTATTCCTGCTGGCTTGCCTGGTGTTCCTGGTGCCGCTGGTCGCGGAACTGAGGGCGTCGACTAGTAACTTATCGCAGCCGAGTAAATATTCTCGATATCTACGAGATTGGTTGCACGCGGTGAGTTCGCAATTGCGCGTACCTGCCGCGCCGAAGATGCGGCCAATGCCGGAACATCAGCGGGACCAAATCCAACGCCACCAAGTCCGTTCGGAGCTCCGGTTTTACGCATCAATTCGATAAGGCGGCTGGCCAGCGCCTCGCCGGAATCATCGACCCCGGCGCCATTTAAATCACACCGCAACCAGCCTGCCGCCTCGAAATGGCGTTCGGGCGCGGCTTCCGCGGTGTAGCGGAAAATAGACGGCGCCGTCAGGATAACGCTGATGCCGTGCGGCACAAACGGCGATTTAACCGGGTATCCCTCAGTGGTGACATCGTGCATCAGGTGGGTGACGCCATAGGATAAGGCATGCCCGAGATGGGTGCCGCTGTTACCGAAGGCCATGCCGGCGAGCGACGCGCCCCACATCAATTGATCGCGTGCCTCGTGGTCGTCGGCGCTGTTGACCCCGCGCTCGAGATATTCGCCGGCGATTTCCAGCGCCTTGCGCGCCGCCAGGTCGCTCCACGGATTGGCGCCCTGGATCAACGGCCGTTTCAACGGATCCGCCTGTTTGTCCCAGCGGGTGTAAGCCTTCGCGGTATAACATTCGAGCGCATGACACAGCAGATCGAAGCCGGTGGAGGCGACCACCATCGCCGGCAGGGTATCGCTGCAGGCCGCATCGACCAGCGCCTCCTGGGGTAACAGCACCGGGTTGGCGAGCACGAACTTGGTGGCCAGCCGGTTGATGCGCAACACCGAAATCGAAGTACATTCTGAACCGGTACCCGAGGTCGTGGCGCAGGCCAGGTGCGGCAATAGTTTGCGTGGCATGGCGCGACCCGCACCTAGCGGTGGCGCGAAGTAATCAAGAAAATCATCGGGCGGATGCAGTGCGTAAAGCATTGACGCCTTGGCCGTATCCATGACCGACCCGCCGCCGACCGACACTACCCCATCGAACCGACCTTCGGCGATAAATGCTGCGCCGCGCGCGACACTGGCGTCATCGGCCTCGATCGTAATTTCG
>CAVYHN010000053.1:0-81299 GCA_963768295.1 uncultured Gammaproteobacteria bacterium
ACCGCCGCATCGGATGAGAGCAAATCCAAGAAAGGCGAGGGCAAAGGCAAAAAAGGTGAGGGTTATTTTCAGCGCGGTAGCGGTAACAAAAGCATCGAAAGCTTCCTGGAAGCGGTTGAGGATGATGCCGACGATTCCGATCGACCGGCCTGGGCGGGACCCGATGCGACCGAACCCAAACCAGGTGGCGGCAGCGAGGGTGGCGATACAAAGAAAGGATCCCTGTTTGGCGACTTGTACGTTATTTTGCGGGATGACAACGGCGTGCCGATTCTGGTGAAGTGGGTCGACGGTGAACAAGTGGTCTACACCGGTGGCAGCACCGATGGCTGGTATGTGCAGCCGCTCGATGCCGACGGTAACCCGATTCCACTGGACGAGGAAGGACACGCCATTGACGAAAGCCTCACCGTTGAGGTCGAATTGGGACGTCTGAACGTGGCGCGTGCGCCTGAAAAAGTACTCGACCATTCGCTGATCGAAGCGCTCTCGAAACTGGCAACCGCGACCGAAGTCTCGCTTGATCCCTCGGGGCGGCTGGTGGCGGACGGTGTCACCATCGACTCCCCGCTGGAAAACCTGGCATTGTTCAAGGCTATTGTGTCTACCCCGCCGGTGGATGGCGTAATCACTATAACCGCTACCGGTTCGGTAGACGGTCAGGATGTTACCTATAGCTTCGACATTAGCGTCGAGCAGGCCGGTCTTGTTGCCGCTGCCGCGATTGCCGCCGCGTCCGATAAGACGGGTACTCTGACTACAGATGAAGTGATGTACATCGCCGATTTCTTCGCTCTCAGTCCGGAGCTGTCAAGTTTCGTGACTTCGTGGAACTATGAGCGCGATGATGTCTATACCGATGACGTCACCGTATGGATTCTCGAAGGTGTCGACACTGACGGCGACGACATATTCGATGTCTATTACCCGAAGGAAGTCCAGATCAACGAGGTAGTTGAATTCAACACCATCGAACCGATTGTGAATGACGGCAACGGCATCGATACCTTTACCCAGGCTGCAGATGACTCGGTACAGGTTCTCGAGTACGTCCACGATAACGCAATCGATCAATAATCTTTAACTTTCATACGTAACAAGATGCGCCCCTGGCTTTGATACCAGGGGCGTTTTCATATGCTGCGATAAGCAAAGCCTAAAAGGGCGGCAGAGCACGCCTACCGTCGGTCGAATCAAGCCTCCCTGCATAACTCCAGACGTGGGCCGCCGTTCGGCTTCATCGCCGGCACGCATATCATCCTGCAAGACCCTTGGCCGCGGCGGTTGCGTGATACACAGGCGGCAAGCGTTGTCCCCGTATAGGAAACATTAAAACCCTGTTGCCATGAATCCAGCAATTAAGGAAGGTAAATTCGCGAATCTGTTCGGCCCTAAGCGCATACGGAATCTGACTGATTTCCGCCGTCATGCCCAGTATTACTCCTTCCCGCCAGTCGACCCCACAAAACACTAGGGTACCACACCATCGGAGCGATTTAATGCATGTGTTGCATCGACCGGTTGAACTGGCAACCAGAAGCGGACGTTCGTCATAAGTTAAAAATTAAGCAGAATTGTAAGGCTGTAACAAATACTTGTGCTCGCACACGAATCACGACAGGCTCTGCCACGAAAGGTACGATTGAAACTGCGCCACAGGATATTTTCAGCTAGATATCCTCGCCCGGAGGTACTTTTATACCAAGTTCGCGCGACCGTCTTTCGATCATCAGTCGATGCTCATTGCGAATTCGATTTCGCTCGGTATCCGACGTTGCCATCATCATTCTATGGTTGTACCGATAGTGCTCCTCCCGGGTCAGCATGTGCTGCCCATAAACCGGAGGGTCCATCCTTACACCGCGTTCGAGGGCGCGCTGCTGCATTTGCCGTTGATGTTCGGCTCGCAATCGCGCCCATTCGCGATCGTTCGCCGCGGCGTTCAAGCGGGATCGATAGCGTTCCATTTCACGCGCCGTCATCATCTGGTGGCCGTAAATCTCGTCGTCACGCAAAAGCTGCCGGATCGTTTTCCTGGACTGCGTCTGGTTTTGAATCTGATTTTGTTTTTGAACGTTGTTCTTTTGCTTTTTACCCGGATTCGACATTCCTTGCTGTTTAAGCCACATTTGTGAATCATCCTTTTGTCCCTGACCCATGGAACCACCGCTATTTTTATTGCCAGCCTGAGCTAACATTGAAAACATCGCAAGCTGCGTAGCTAGTACATAAATTGCCAAAAGGTGTAATCTTGATAATCCAATCATGATCTAACTCCATAGAAAAATAAATCCAAGTATATTAGTAACTTCTAATATACGTAGTTTAAATTCTTCCCCTATTTCAAAAATTTTCCGATTAATTGATCCTGATCAACTTCGACATGCGGCATACCGAAGTCACGTCCTTATATGGCCGATGCATCTGAACATTCTCAGGCGTTGAAATTACATCATCCAGAGTCCTTTTTGGGTCGGTTTTTGCCGCTCATCGCAAAACTCTGAGCGTCCGTTTTGTGCCGATATCACGATTTGCAACTCAGGCTGATTGAGACGGTGAACGGATAATCCGTGGGACTTTTCGATGTATGGCTGTGGTCGACTAGAATTGATTTAATCATACGCCGGGATGACGGGGTGTCCGTCATCCCGGCGTATGAATTCTATTGCTTTAAACAAGTTCCTCGAGGCAGCTCTCGAGAATATCAATGCCCTCGTTGATCAGAACGTCGCTGATGTTGAGCGCCGGCAGGAAGCGGATGACATTGCCTCGAGATCCACAGCTGAGCAGCGCCAGGCCGTTTTCATAGGCCTTGCCGATCAGCGCTTTGGTCAGGTCGACGAACTCCTCCAGCTCATGACCCAGCAGTATGAGATGCTGCAGCAAAGGGAACGGTTGTGGACCGAGGTCGAATAGCTGGGCAGTTAGAGCGGTTCTGCGCTGGCACGAGTCAGGAAACAGTTTCACTCATTGCAGCTGCCGGATATCGTGATCTCTCGCGGTTTCGCGATATCCGGCGGCGCAAAGGTGCAATGGCGCGAATTGAGCGCGAGTAGAAAATTCGTGCTACGCTGGGTTCAGCAGATACCCGGTGCGGGAACCCTGTAAAGCGGTCACGTAAAATCCGGACCAAATAGGGAGAGCACCTAATCTGTACCCGTCAGCCAGTCTCAATAAGTAGCTTCAGGGCTGGATTCCATTAATCGACGCAATCGTCTCGGAACGAATGCGGGCGTTGTCGTAAAGCGCGGCGAATCTCGCCACTTCGGGATTGTCGATGTCGCGCAATAGATCATTGACGAAGGCATACCCCAGGGTCTGATATTTCAACTCCGCCTCGAAACTGACACGGCCCGCCATACCGACGTCGATACGGTAGGTGATAATGTCGCTGCCGCCATTGAAATTGGCGTCGGTTTGCGCGGCGCCCGCAACGCGGATATCGCCAGGCACCAGATTCTTGTCGAAACCGGCCGGCGTAATCCGGTTGTCCTTCACGTAGGAGGCCGCGCGCAACAGCGTGTAGTTAACGCGGTTGTCCGTATCTACCATGATGGGCTCGTAAACCTGCACCTGGTCCGCGCGCGTGACTTCGTCGTAGTGCGGCTCGAAGCGATCGAGGTTCGCGTCGGCGTCCACGCCGACGATGCTGCCGTCGGGGCGGGTCCTGCCGGATTCGAAAATGACGTTACCCGCATCGTCACGAACCACGAAATGAATATACAGGCGACGCGAGGGATAGCTGGTCGGCAGCTTGTGACCGGAGCGGTTGGTAATGCGAAGCTGCACGATCAACTCGTTGGCGGCCCTTACCTGGCTCAGGATCTCGAAGTCCGCGGAAGATTCAAGCATGCTGCGCGCGCGAGCGATCGCGACATCGAATCCGGCCGTGGTAATACCCAGCTCGCTCCTGTTTTGCGACATGATGTCCAGCATCATGGTATTCGCGCCCGCCATGTCGTGGGTGGCGAAGTCGTCTCTGGGTCTCAGGCTCCCGGGGCGGTTGGCTATCCTGACGCCGTCCGTATCAGGCATGTGGCAGTCCTGACAGCTGCGTTTCGTCGGCCCGGAGGCGTAATCGCTGTTTTCCCATTCCGTGTAAACCATTTGTTCCGGGAATTCGGATTCGGGTGTCGTGCTTGCAATGGCACCGCTGGCGTCGACGAATTGCGTTTTTAGATTGTGGCAAGTCGCGCAAACCGCCGAATCGGAGATATGCGATGCGTGGGTCGGGCGAAAATTGCTTTCGCGTAACATGGGGTTCGTAAGTGCATCGTCATACTGACCAAAGGCGGTACGCTCGGCGCTGGTGCCAAGGTCGACGATACTGAGCCGACCCGAGAAACCGTCAAGGGTACCCAGGTTGCCGTCATCGGCAATCTGGTGACAGCTGGTGCAACTGACCCCATCCATGGCCTGGTCGTAATAAGGATTTTGTGGATTAAAAAATCCGTCGCCAAATAATTCGACGACCGAGCCTTCGAAACCGGCCTCGACATTCGCCATGGGCATGTGGCAACGCGAGCAGGTAGCATCGAGAACGTCCTTGAGCTGGGGGTTGCGCTGTATTTCGCTGGCCACCTTGGCGCGGTAAAACGGATCACGCGCGGACAGCGCCATCATCGATGTACTCCAGTCGGCTTCGATGGATACGTTCGCTGCCGACGCATCGGTCAAGTCATTGTGACAGTTGGCGCAAACGGCCGAGCCGGCGAAATGGGTAGAGCTGAAACTGGCATCATGGGCAGTTGCCGGCAAAGCATCTTCTATGCTGGCTGTATTCGAATCGTTAATATCTTCAGGGTCACTATCGTTGCCGCTGCCGCTGCCGCCACAGGCCGACAGCAACAACAGGCAAACGACAATCACGCCGCCCTTGCAGCGTTTCATCGTGTAAAAGGCTGTATTGAACATTTCTGGTTTCTCGTTCATTTTTTATACCGGGCGATTCGCCGGCTAGCGCTCAAAGGCACTTCCCTGTGCCATCTGCGCGTTGGACTTTAATGCCTGCCGTTGGATCCCTTACCTGAACCCGATGAAGCACCAGCGGCACCATGCCCCGAAGAACCAGAACCACCAAAGCCACCGAAACCGGCCGAACCAGAACGACCGAAGTCACCGTCACCACGTACTACCTGATGCCGTTCCTGATGCTGGTAACGTTTTTGTGCTTCAAGTTTGAAACCGTCATCAGCATCGACAGCCAGGTGTTCCTGTAAACGGTGCCTTTCGGTGTGGCGCACCCGCTCCTGGTCGGCCCAATCCGGGACCTTGTTCTCCGAAAACTCGTGTTGATAGGTATTCTGAATCTCGTAGTTTGATTCCATTCCATCATCACTCGCCATGACCGGGGTCGCTAACAGGGAACCAATGGCTGCTGTGGCCACAAATTTTGCAATTTTCATAGTTACATCTCCTTTAAGTATCGTGGGATAAATTCCCACATACGATAAATATATGTGGTAATTATTCCCACGTCAATCTAAAATTGTGCAAATCATCATGATCTGGGAGTCCCGCAAAAGCGCAACTGAAAATGTTTTTGCTTAGGTTTCAGAAACTTAATTGAAATTCAGTCAGTCGCAGGCAACTCTGAAATATGAAAAAAGTCACTAGTCAGAAAATGCAGGGGGCCCTGGTTAAGGCCGTGAAGCTTTTATTACACCCACTGGTAAAGTTACTTATCCATCACCACGTTACCTTTCCCCAACTGCGTGAATTGTTAAAAGACATCTACATTGAAGCGGCTGGAGATATCATCGAAGCCGATGGTCAGGAAGTAAATTACAGCCGAATCTATCTTCTGACCGGCGTTCATCGCAAGGACATCAAACGGTTACGGGAAACGGACGTTGATCAATCTTCCGCCACTACAAACCTGTCCCTGGGCGGCGCCCTGATTTCCAGATGGACCGCGCTTCCCGAGTATCTAACCAGGGACGGATTGCCTCGCCGGCTTAAAAAATCGGGTAGTGAACAGGAACCCGGATTCGAACAGCTGGTAACCGCGGTGAGCAAGGATATTCGCCCTCGTGCCGTGCTGGATGAATGGATACGTCAGAAAATCGTTTCACTTGAGGATGACCTGGTGGTTCTGAATCAATCCGCCTTTGTGCCGGCGAAGAATTTCGAGCAATTGTGTTACTACCTCGGGCACAACTTACATGATCACATCGCCACCACAACCGACAACTTACTGCACCATGGCGAGCCGATGCTGGAACGTAGCGTTTACTATGCCAGGCTGACACCAGCGTCGGTAGAGAAATTGCATCAGGCGGCTAACGCCCAGGCGATGAAAATGCTCACCGATATTAATAAAAAGGCGATGTCGTTACACAACAAGGACAAATCCAGTAAACAGGCCACCTGTCGTTTCAGGCTGGGCTGCTACTGGCATCAGCAGGAAGTCACATCATGAAAATCTTAAAACTGGCTATTTTGATACCGATACTTTTAGCCCTGAGCGGCTGTGCCGGTGGCAGCGGGACTTACCTGGCGGCGGATGATGACGAAGACTACGGAATCGGAGGCACCGGCATCGTGGCACAAAATATTGTCAGCGAGGGAATTGGGGTCATTGGTGAAATTACCGGGTTTGGTTCGATTTTTGTAAATGGAATTGAAGCCGAGAGTGATGACTCGACTATAATCAGCATCAATGGCAGAAAAGTACAGACTCACGAATTCGAAATCGGCGAAGTTGTCGAAATTCTGACCCGCGACGAACAGGCATTGACCAATGCCGTTCTGATCAATGTCAGGCATGAAGTAATTGGCCCGGTTTCCGAAATCGATCGCGCGCGGAATAGATTCACCATTTTGAATCAGAATGTGCTGGCCAGGGATTTGCCCGCGAATATCGAGCCCGGGGCCTTTTTGGCAGTTTCCGGTTTCCGGGATGGTGATGGGCGAATTCATGCTAGCCATATTGCAGATGCCGAACCCGGTAACGTACTCGTTCGGGGCCAACTGGATCGCTCGCAAAGCGGTTTGAAAATGCACGGCTTCGATCTTGCCTTTCAGGATCAGCCGCAGCCCGAAAACGATCAATTGAAAATTGAAGGCACCCTGGCGGAAGGTAACATAAATGTCACTCGGGCTTTCCCGGACAGAGTGGCGAGCTTTAAGGGCGTTTCCGCCTGGATCGTTCAGGGGTTCCCTGCATCATACACGTCGACCTGGAAAGGTAGTGAAGGTTTGAAGAAGATTTCTGGCCAGTCCAAACCCGTGATTTTCAGGATCAGTTACATGGATGAAAACAAACCTGCGAAGGTACTGCTATTGCCTGATGATCTGCCGAAAGGTGCAAAAGTAAGCAGCGAGCATAAAAACTCCGGGCCCGGTAACAAATCCACGCCTGGACACGGTGGCAACAATTCGAGCGGCAAAGGCAACGATTCGAGCGATAATGGTAATAGTAAGGGTAAAAGTGGAAACAATTCCGGCGGTGGTAGTAAGCAGTGACCTCTATAATAAGATGATCACGGTGAATCTGTGTTCTCTATTGGATTTAGAAAAGACTTTAAAAATTGATCAAGGCAACAGCTTAAAAGGGTCAGACCTTACTCTTTACAGATATGATTTAGAGCAAGCTGCCGTCTTGGGTCGACCATAGCAGCCTATCTAATCCTTTCATGCGTCAGCTTTCCCGACAAGAGACGCCGATAATTCGAGGCCAGGAGACGAAAATCGACCACTTCCTGTCATTCCGGCGAAAGCCGATACGTCGGACCGCGGAATCCATCACCAATACACGATAGAAATCAGGCGGGCATAGCCCGGGATTTATCTTCTAGCCCTCGGAATGGATGCCGGCTCGGGAGCCGGCATGACGGTGTCGGGTGTCTCAGTTGGGTCGGTTTTTGCCGCTCATCGCAAAACTCTGAGCGTCCGTTTTGCGCAGATATCACGATATGCAACTCGGACTGATTGAGAAGGTGAGCGGAGGATCCGTGGGGCTTTTCGTTGTATGGTTGTGGTGGATTAGAATTGATTTAATCACACGCCGGGAATGACGCTTTCTCGTTGGATTTGGTGCCATATTCTTTTGAATCTACCGTGCCTGTTCCTGCTACTGCACGATATTTGGATTTATTGCCTTTGTGATCTGAAAAATCTTAAATACTTACTCGGTGTTGATCCGTTGCGGGACGTTGCGCGACAGGGACGTCGTGATCCGCACCCGGCGCACGAGCCTGCAGGGACGTATCGGTCCGACGCATCGGTACGGCGTTCCCTAAACGGATCAACGACGGCCGCGCCGTCGAAGGGATTAAAAGGAATTATTAGTAAGACAGAAAAAGGGACGGAAAGAATTCCGCCCCTTTGGTCGTTCGCCGCGGGGATTACGGTTTAATGCGCTAGGTCAGCTCGGCGAGGCATTGTTCGAGAATGTCGAGGCCCTCGTTCATCAACTCCGTGCTGATATTCAGTGCGGGCAGGAAACGAATTACGTTACCGCGCGCGCCGCAACTGAGCAGCGCGAGGCCGTTTTCGTAGGCGCGCCCGACCAGCGCCTTGGTCAGATCCGGGTCGGGTTGCTCGGCATCTCCGTTTATGACCAGTTCCATCGCCATCATCGCGCCGTGGCTGGTGCGCAGGTGGCCGATATTCGCCGGGAATTTTGCCTGTAAGGCTTCGAGACGGCGGGTGAAAACCTCACTTACGTGATTAGCGGCTGCTACCAGGTCTTCTGCCTCGATCACGTCCATCATCGCCAGCCCGGCCACACAACCCAATGGTGAACCGGCATAAGTGCCGCCCAGGCCGCCGGGCAGCGGCGCATCCATGATTTCGGCCTTGCCGACGACTGCCGCGATCGGGAAGCCGTTGGCCATGCCCTTGGCGAGCGTCATCAGGTCGGCCTCGACGCCAGCGTATTCGCTGCAGAACATCTTTCCGGTGCGCGCAAATCCGGTCTGGATTTCGTCGACAATTAGCAGGATCCCATGCTCGTCGCACAGTTTCCTGAGCGCCTGTAAAAACTCCACTGGCGCCGGGTAAAAGCCGCCCTCGCCCTGTACCGGCTCGATGATGATAGCAGCGACATCGGTGGGGGCGATATCGGCCAGGAACAGGTCGTTTACCGCCTTAAGCGAATCCTCGACGGAAATACCGTGATACTCGATCGGGAATCGAGCGTGATAAATATCGGCCGGGAAGGGGCCGAACAGGTTCTTGTATGGCGTGATCTTGCCCGTCAGGCCCATGGTCATATTGGTTCTGCCGTGATAACCGCCGTTAAACGCGATTACGCCGCGTCGGCCGGTATGGGCGCGCGCAATTTTCACAGCATTTTCGACCGCTTCGGCACCGGTAGTCACGAAGATTGATTTTTTCTTCGAGCTGCCGGGCACCAGTTCATTCAGTTTTTCCGCCAGTCGAACCGCGCTGTCGTAAGGAGTAACCATCACGCAGGTATGACTGAAACGCTCGAGTTGCTCGGCCACGGCGGCAACGATTTTCGGATGACTGTGACCAGCCGAGGTTACGGCGATGCCGGTACCAAAGTCGATATAGCGCTTGCCTTCGACATCCCAGATCTCGGAACCCAGCGCGCGCTCGACATAAACCGGGGCGATGTTGCCCTCGCCACGCGCCATGGCTTCGTTCTTGCGCGCCTGCCAGTCCTGATTAGAGAGCCCCTGGGACTCGGGTATTTTTAATTCTGCGTTACTCATTTGTCTATACCTCCGACACACATGTACTTGATTTCGAGATAGTCGTCGAGGCCATACTTGGAGCCTTCGCGACCCTGACCCGATTCCTTGACGCCGCCGAAGGGCGCCATTTCGTTCGAGATAATACCCTCGTTGATGCCGACGATGCCGTACTCGAGCGCCTCGGCAACCCGCCAGATTCGCCCGATGTCGCGCGAATAGAAATAGCAGGCCAGCCCGAATTCGGTGTCGTTAGCCATTTGTATCGCTTCGTCCTCGGTGCTGAATTTGAACAGGGGCGCAATCGGCCCAAAAATCTCTTCGCGGAAGACGCGCATTTCGCCGTTGACGTTAGTCAGGATGGTGGGTTCGAAAAACTGGCTGCCAAGATCCGAGCGATTGCCGCCGACCACCTTGGTCGCGCCTTTGGCGACCGCGTCCTCGACGAAGGCTTGCATATCGTTGGCCGCTTGCTCGGTGATCAGCGGACCGACGTTGACACCATCTTCGGTGCCGTCGCCCATTTTGAGGCCGCCCACGGCTTCGGCCAGTTTTGCCGCAAAGGCATCGTAGCAACCTTCCTGCACCAGGATGCGATTGGCGCAGACGCAGGTCTGCCCGGCGTTGCGATACTTGCTGACCATGGCGCCGGCAACCGCGGCCTCGAGGTCGGCATCGTCAAACACGATGAAAGGCGCATTGCCGCCGAGTTCCATCGAGGTGCGCTTTACGGTTTGCGCGCATTCGGCCATCAGCTGTTTGCCGACCGGGGTGGAGCCGGTAAAGGTGAGCTTGCGCACGATCTTGTTGGAAGTCATTTCCTTGCCGATAGCGGCGGTTTCGCCGGTAACCATGTTGATGACCCCGGGCGGAATGCCGGCGCGCTCCGCGAGCTCGACGAAGGCATAGGCCGATAGCGGGGTGGCGTTAGCCGGTTTACAGACCACGGTGCAGCCGGCCGCCAGCGCCGGCGCGATTTTACGGGTTAGCATCGCGTTCGGAAAATTCCACGGGGTAATGCAGGCAACCACGCCAACCGGTTGCTTGATACAGACAATGCGCTTGTCATTCGATGGTTGCGGAATGGTATCGCCGTAAATGCGTTTGCCTTCCTCGGCGAACCATTCGATGTAATTGGCGCCATAGGCAATTTCGCCGCGTGCCTCGGCCAGTGGTTTGCCCTGTTCCAGGGTCATGATCAGCGCCAGGTCTTCCTGCGCCGCCATCATCAGGTTGAACCACTTGCGCAGGCAGGCAGCGCGTTCCTTGGCGGTGCGCTTGCGCCATTCAACGAAGGCTTCCCCGGCGGCTTCGATCGCGCGCCGCGTTTCCGCGGTGCTGCACCTGGCAACTTCGGCGATGACTTCGCCATTGGCCGGATTGGTAACCGCAACGGTGGCGCCGCTATCCGCGTCGACCCATTGACCGTTGATGTAGGCCTGTGTCTTGAGCAGGGCCTGGTCGGATAGTTGAATGCTCATGTACGTATTCCCATGGTTGTTGCCGTAAAGGCGAGAAGCATAACGATTTAGGTAGATGGCGACAATGAGTTTGCGCCTGGCGTGACAAAGAATGGTAAGGCGGCGTCTAAACCTCTGTTAGAATGCCACTAGCCTATGTTGAGGAGGCGACATGCCCGATACGAAAACCCCTGCCAAGAAGAAATCACGCACTACGCTGGATTTTTACCATAGTGCCACGCAATTGCGTTTCGATACCTGGAATCGGCTGGAGGAATATACCAGCCGCCTGAGCGAAAAACACATGCGCAAGGCCGATGTCGCCGCGCTGACCAAAAAAACCCACGACGCGATTTCACTGTTGAATACGATCGAAAACTATAGCGCCTTCCCGTCGCAGGAAGATTTCAAGCTGCTGTGGCAATTGTTCGAACAGGAAGATTTCGAATTGCTATCGCGTATTGTCACCAGGATCGTACGCTCGCTCACGGGTGGCACCTATCGATCGCGGCATATCAACCTGCGCGTGCCCACCGAGCTGGAAGACAAGGGCGAGGAGCATCACGACCATGAGTCACATCAGCAGCGGCCCTATTTCGAGGTTCTGTTCGTCGATGAAAGCGCCGAGGAGGACGTTCGACGCCTGCGCGATAGTCTGCGCGCGCTGCGGCGCCCGGAAGATCAGTTTGTTTACGACATCGTTGCCGTGCCGAGCTTCGAGGATGCGTTGATCGCGATACTGTTCAATTACAATATCCAGGTCGCGGTGATTCGCTACGGTTTTCCGCTGCGCTCGGTCAATCATCTGGAAATTCTGCAGCGTTACCTCTCCAAGATCGACGAATCCGAGTACGAGGATGCGCTGGATATCGAACGCGGACCCTTGCTCGGCAATCTGCTGTCTGAAATGCGGCCCGAACTCGATCTCTACCTGGTGACCGATACCGCGGTGGAAGATATCGCCGGCAACGTCACGCAGAAATTCACCCGAATTTTTTACCAGCAGGAGGATTACCTCGATCTGCATCTGAATATTCTGCGCGGTATCCAGGAGCGCTATCAGACGCCGTTTTTTACCGCGTTGCGCAAGTACAGCCAGCAGCCCACCGGCGTATTCCACGCGATGCCTATTTCGCGCGGCAAGTCGATAACCAAGTCGCACTGGATCAAGGATATGCTGCAGTTTTACGGCATGAATATTTTTCTCGCCGAAACTTCGGCCACGTCGGGCGGGCTCGATTCGCTGCTGCAACCGCATGGCCCGATCAAGAAGGCGCAGGAGCTGGCGGCGCGCGCGTTCGGCGCCAAGCGCACCTATTTCGTCACCAACGGCACCTCGACCGCGAACAAGATCGTGGTGCAGGCGCTGATCAAGCCGGGCGATATCGTCCTGGTCGACCGTGATTGCCACAAGTCGCATCACTACGGCATGGTGCTGGCCGGGGCGCTGGTTTGCTATCTCGATTCTTATCCACTGAATGATTATTCGATGTACGGTGCGGTACCGCTCAAGGAAATCAAACACAAGCTGCTCGAGTACAAAAAGGCGGGCCTGCTGCACAAGGTTAAGATGCTGCTACTGACCAACTGCACCTTCGACGGCGTGGTTTACAACGTCGAGCGTGTCATGGAGGAATGCCTGGCGATCAAACCCGACCTGATATTTCTGTGGGACGAAGCCTGGTTCGCCTTCGCCGGATTCACGCCGACCTATCGGCGCCGCACCGCGATGGCGACCGCAAAACGCCTGCAGGCCCGTTATCGCAGCGAAGAATACCGCCAGGAGTATGACGTCTACTTAAAACGCATCGCCAAGCTGACCGACGAGCAGCTGCTGGGCGAGCGCTTGTTGCCCGATCCGGCAAAAGTGCGCATCCGCGCCTACGCTACCCAGTCGACGCATAAATCGCTGACCTCGCTGCGCCAGGGTTCGATGATACATATTTACGATCAGGATTTTCATCATAAATCGCAGGAGCCTTTCGACGAAGCTTTCATGACGCATACCTCGACCTCGCCGAATTACCAGATCCTGGCTTCGCTCGATATCGGTCGCCGCCAGGTCGAGCTGGAAGGTTTCGAAATGGTGCAAAAGCAGGTCGAGCTGGCAATGGCGATCCGCGAGCGCGTTGCCTCGCATCCGTTGCTGAGCCGTTACTTCCAGTTCCTGTCGGCGAAGGACATGATTCCCGAGGAGTATCGCCCATCGGGCATCGGCAGTTACTTCGATCCGGAAAAAGGCTGGCGCAACACCCGCATGGAGGAGGCCTGGGCCACCGACGACTTCGTCATCGACCTGTCGCGCCTGACGCTTTATCTCGGACTTACCGGAATCGATGGCGATACTTTCAAAAATGCCTACCTGATGGACAAGTACGGTATCCAGATCAACAAGACTTCACGCAATACCGTACTGTTTATGACCAATATCGGCACCACGCGCAGCTCGGTTGCCTTTTTGATCGAGGTGCTGGTGAAGATTGCCACCGATCTCGAGCAGGAACGCGAGGATGCGAGTCGGGTCGAGCTCAAGCTAATCGAAAAACGCATCAAGTCCCTGTCCGAAGAATTACCGCCTTTGCCCGATTTCAGCTATTTCCACGCTGCCTTCTCGCCCGGGGCCGCGAATAAAATCAAGACCAGTGAGGGTGATATTCGCAGCGCTTTTTTCCTGGCCTACGACGACGAAAATTGCGAGTACATGACTATCGATGAAGCAACCATCGGCGCGGCGATGAAATCCGGCCGTGAACTGGTCTCGGCATCCTTTGTCACGCCTTATCCGCCGGGTTTTCCGGTGCTGATGCCGGGACAGGTCATCAGCGAGGGGATTCTTGCCTTCATCCGCGCGCTGGACGTTAAGGAAATTCACGGCTACGAACCCGAAATCGGACTGCAGCTGTTCACCGAGGAAGCCCTGCAGAAACTGCAGGATTAAGGCCTTTCAGGTCGCTGCAAGGAGATTGGCTCCATACTCGCGTAGCGCATAGCACCTGAACATTCGATAAATGTGGCTATACTCCAGTCACTGGCGGTGCATACTCGGTGAGTTTTTGACGAAACGATTAAAAGTCCTGGCCTGCTCAAGGCCTCCCGAAAGGCCCAAATCCTGCCGGTTTTTCTGATCGGTGGGCATAGACCCTCATTAATTGCCATGGAAGTAAAAATAAATACTATTAGTAATCAATGATGTACTACACTATGTTGAGAGTCTATGTTAAGTTGTGCCAAAATTTGTGATGTGAACCGGTGTCGATCGGTTCATTTTTAATGTTTTTGATCAGGAGCTAGCAGTTATGAGGAAAAATCTGGCTATAGGTTTTCTATCTCTAACCTTCTTATTGCCTGCGGTGAGCCATGCCGCCCGGGACTATGGTCGCAATCCAGCCGATTTTTTCGGCCAGGTTTATTTTGCTGCCAAGTATGGTGAAATTACGATTGCTGAGGATGTTCCGGAAAATGGATCTGATATCAGAAATTTAGGTTTCGTGTTCGGCAAGGGTATAAATGATATTTTGTCGGCCGAGTTTGAATATACCACAACCGTAAGCGAAGACGACGATTACCTGGGCGACGGGTCTAGTGCATCCGTTGATACTTTAGGACTATATCTGGCTGCCAAAACCCCAGGCAAAGTATATTTCAAGGGGAGGGTGGGCTATACCCGGGTAGCGCAGGAATTTGGCGCTGATTCCAGTATCCCTGAGCTTGAAGGAACAAAAAACATCTATGGTTTGGCAGTTGGCGTCGGGGGCGGGGTTAAGGTAGGTAAAAATGGCGCCGTCGAGTTTGAGTACATGTTATACCCAACGCGAGATGACGTAGAAACTATCGATTTTGGTCCTGGTATAGGCGTGCTTGAATTTGATCTGGAAATGGATTTTATTACCCTGTCCTATGTCTGGAGTACCGATTAGCTTCAGCAGGAATTATTTTAATGTCCAGGGATTAAAAGCTACCTCAAATTTTAATCCTGATTAGCAACACGATAGAACCAGGCCGCTGAAACTCCCTCTCACCTGATATCGTCTTTTTGGTGCTGCGCGGAAGTCGACAGGTATTCATGTCGTCAAAACTGCAGCACCGGCAGCGGTTTGCTGGTGTAAACCTCGCCGTAGGCCTCACTGTTTTCGGAATAGCCATCCGGGTCGTTGAAAGCAATGTGATATTCGCTGTCGCTGAAATTTGCGAAGTCGAACTGCCACTGGTTATGTGGCCAGAAGTATTCGCAGGCACCGCGCTGCGGATAAAAGGCGGCGTCGTAAAGGGTACCGAATCCGCGTGCAAACCGGGTGTGATAAAGCGGAAACTGCAGGAATTCGCGGGTAAAGGACCAGGCCGTGTGTTCGCGGTCGGCGATGACATTATGCAGGTGTTGAAAGCGCGCATGGGTAAACACTTTCTCTTCGTATAGCGGCCAATGGCTGTCCGCCTGATGATTGGTGGCGACGCGGCCACCGACAAATCGTGGCTCGCTGCCAGCGGCGATTTCAATCGTCTCGTGGTTAGCCTCGCGGTCGAGTAACATGATGTTGTAGGCACCCTGTACCGGGATGCGTCGAATCAGCTCACAGGCTTCCCTGACATCGCCGGCAAATTCGAGCAGGTAACGCAATAAAATGGATATACCGAAACCCTGACCGAATTCTTCGCGGCCGCCAAAGGACATGGACACCGCCAACCCGTCGTCATTAATCCCGTCCAGCACGCCGGACATGCAATCGAGCATGGCGATTACCTGGCGTGCGCCGAATTTTGAGCGCATCAACAAGCCATCGAACACGTAGGGCGAGTAATCGTAGCTGCGCACCAGCACCGATTCGTCGGCATCGTAGATCGCCTGCGAACAGCCGCGAAACAATGGCGGCGGGCAGTACTGCGCCAGGAAGCGCGCCGCATGATCGCCGCCACCGGCGAGCTCGACCATCGTATCGTACACCGGTACAAACTCGGGCATATACCGCCTGAGGGCCTGCGCGGACTCGTGATAAGTCGGCCGGTCGCGTTCTCCGTAGCGCAGGAACCAGCGTTTATAAGCCGGCCACAATGACCTGAACTCTCGCTGCCAGTTGGCTCCGGGCGCATCCTCCGCGAAGGCGCGGAAGGTGAAATTCATTTGCGTGGACGATGTCATTAGAAGGGTGAAAACGGGGGATCGACGAATGCCGGCGGTGTCGTCGTTTCGGCGCCGTCTTCTTCTTCGGCAACGGCGTCACCGACCGGCTCGAGATCGTTGCGCGTCCACCAGTACCAGAAACCCTGCTCGCGCAACCAGGCACCTAGCTTGTCGATGCTGTTCCATTCACGGCCGGCGCCCCGCGCGTTGTATACCCGGCACAGCTGGCTATCGACATAAACCGCTACTGCCCAGGCCAGTGGATGTTTGCCGGAATCACCGTAACCACCGCCCTGGTGCATTCTCTCGACGCGATAAACCACGGCGAATTCACCGAGCCTGGCGCCGTCACGCAAAGGGGCTAGATCGGCCTGGGTGACCGATCCGGTTATTCCTAGTTCTACATCTTGATTCATGATGTTGACATTTATTGATTAGTTGACTACATTATGGTTCATGGTGTAGCCAATGGCAATTGGTCATGGCTGCATTCTCGAAATCAATGTAATTTTTGATTCATTTTTTATCTAACCACACTATGGAGCATATTGTGAGTAAGAAAGTATCCCCAATCCCACGCGGCTACCGTACCGCGACCCCTTGCCTGACTGTTTTCGATATCGATAGCGCTGTCGCTTTCTACCAGGCCGCTTTTGGCGCCGAACTGTTGAGCCGTTGTGCTGGCGCCGACGAATCGGTGGCTATCCATGCAACCATGAAAATTGGCAACAGCATTATAGCCTTAAATCGAGAAGCCCCCGAAATGGGCATTCTGTCGCCAGCCAGCCTCGGCGCCAGTGTCGGTCAAATCCACCTGTATGTCGATAATGTCGATACCAGCTGGGAGCGCGCGCTCGAAGCCGGCGCCATGACTCACACCGCGTTGTATGACGCCTACTGGGGCGATCGCACCGGAATCCTGGTCGACGGCAATGGCCACCTGTGGTCACTCGCCAGCAAGGTCGAAAACCTGTCCCAGGACGAGATCGCGCGTCGCGCGCGGGCATGGTACTCAGCCGAGATCGAGACCGCGCCTGAAAGCGAAATGCCGGTCGAGTTCATGATCACTCAGGAAACGCTTGCAGACGATTACGTTGCTGTCTAAGCTACGGTCATTCGTTTCAAACAGGAAGGGCCGGGGCAACTCCCGGCCCGTTACTTATACGTCTGCCCGTATGCAAGAATTTTCGCTGACCGCATCAGAACAATTAGCCGCCCTCAAATCCGGGCAGATCAGTGCCGCCGACCTGCTCGAACAAACTATTTCCCGCGCAGAAGAACTCGGCCCGATACTCAATCCAATTGCCCTGAAACTCTATGCCCGCGCCCGGCAAGCGGCCGAGGAAGCGGACAGGAAGCTCGCCGCCGGCAATGGCGGCAGTCTGTGCGGATTACCGATTACGATCAAGGATTCCCAGTTTCTGGCGGGATATCCTTGCGCCAACGGTTCGCAGCTTTTAAGCGATTTCGTTCCGACCGAGACCTGCCGCGCTATCGAGTTGCTGGAACAGCAAGGTGCCATCATTTTTGCCAAGACGACCTGCCCTGAGTTCAGCCTCAGCGGGGTGACTCACTCGGAAATATACGGGCTGACCTCGAACCCCTGGAACATCGGTCGCACCTGCGGCGGATCATCCGGGGGTGCCGCGGTTGCGGTTGCGTCCGGGATGGGTGCTTTTTCGCTCGGCGGAGACGGCGGTGGATCGATCCGCATACCGGGTGGATTCTGTGGAATCGTCGGTTTCAAGCCCAGTTTCGGGGTGGTTCCGCGCGAACCCTGTTTTCCCTCCTGGCAGTCCATCGTATCCTACGGGCCGATGACTCGAAGCGTTGCCGATGCGCGCCTGTTTTTCGATATCATCGGCGAAAACTTCCAGGGTAACGCCACTCCAAGGTTGAATAAACGCGGGATTGTCTTTTCCGAGGATCTTGGCTTTGCACCGGTCAACAACGATGTGCGCGAGGCTTTCCGCGGCGTGGTGGAAAAGATGCGCGTGGCGGATTTTCAGATGATC
Source organism: uncultured Gammaproteobacteria bacterium (assembly GCA_963768295.1). Lineage (GTDB taxonomy): Bacteria > Pseudomonadota > Gammaproteobacteria. The sequence goes on from CAVYHN010000053.1 coordinate 18,254, forward strand.
GATGATAACCCGGGGCTGACCTCGTCGGTCAGGACCTGGGCAGTCACCGCCTGCTACGATGCGGCCGAAAACGCCCGCGGAAGCGCGTATAACATCGATTACCTCGGCGAAGTTGCCAAAGGATTTATCGATTTCGGTGAGCAGTTCAGCGCCGAGGACTTCGAGCAGGCCCAGGCTCGGCGCAAGGTGATCCGTGAGCACTACGATCAAATGTTCGCCCGCAATAATGCGCGCATCCTGATTACTCCGACCCTGGGCTGCGAAGCGTTTCCGCATGGTACGATACATCCGCACAAAATCGATGATACCCACATACAGATGCCGTGGCTGGACTGGGCCAGTTTTCTCTATGATGCCAATCTGACCGGTATGCCCGCCTGCGCGATTCCCATGGGGCTGGGCGACGAGGGTTTGCCGCTATCGCTGCAAATCCTGGGCCCGGTTGGTAGCGACTATGACGTACTGCGCGTCGCTGAAGAGATCGAAAAGTTGCTGGCCTGGGATAATTCGATTGTAACGCCCACAGGCGGCTCTCTCGGGCAAACTGCCTAGCCGGCTTATTGCGCGAGGCAGCGTTCGGCGTTCTTAGCCGTCGAGGCCTGGTTTGCTCGACCCATCCCTGCGCCTTAGCTTTTTGGGTGCAACCGGAAAAAGTGTCGTCGCTGGCGATTTTTTGCCAGGCTCTCGCTGAGCCAGGTTCCCGGCATGCACTATGCAGGCTAGAACAGTTTCGAGCGGTATGGATCCTGGTAAATATCCGGGACGGCCTTCGGTTCTTCGCCGTGAAATTCGGCGTTGATTGCCGCAGTCCAGAGCTTGGCGCGTTCACGCAGTTCGCGCTGCTCGGTCTGCATCCGCCCGCGCGAAACGATGATACCCAGGTCGGCACCCTTGTAGGTGTAATCGCCCTCGCGATAAACCCGCAGGTAGTAGGCTTCGTCGTTATCGATCACGTTGGTCCAGTCGAGATCGAGTCGATCGAAGCTGATACCGCCGTGATTATCCATACTCCAGACCCCGCTGCGTGGGGCATGGGTCAACAGTTTCACCTTGTCCTCGGTTTGTTTTAATACCAGCTGACTCCAGAAGTCGTATTCATTCCATCGATTCTGCACCTTGCGCAGATCGATTTCATAGTCGACGTCGAGAAATTCAAGCAGGTGAAATAGAAACAACGGCACGCCGCCGTAGTGGGCGGTAATCAGGTTGGTCAAGGGGCTGGCGCCACTGATGCGCGGGTTGACTTCACCGAGGTAGGGCGTGCCGTCATCGGTGTCGAGCAGAAAGTCCATACAAAATACGCCCTTGTAGCCTTCCTTGTAGAGCCGGTCGCCGAGCGAGGATGCCATGTTGCGCAGGTCGCGGCGGATTTTGGCGTTGAAAATTTTCGGCCAGACGTCGTTGCCGCACCAGCCACCCTTGTAGGGCGTAATTTCCTCGAAGCCGGTAATGTCGGTTTGTATTGGACCCGATAGCGTACCGTGCCGGGTCACGCAGACTTCCATCGTGCCGGGCATGTGGTTGATACGCTTCATGATCTTGAGCTGTTCGCCCTTCATGTCCTCGGCGTACTTGTTATAGTCGGCCTCCGACTTGATGAAAAACGTGGTGCGCCCGGAATCCCCATAAGGCGTCTGCACTACGAGATCCTTGCCCAGTTTGGCCTTGTTTGCATAGTTCATCAATTCGACAAAACTATCTGCCTTTTTCACCAGCACGTTGGGTGCACTGTCGATGCCGGCTTCGCTGGCCAGCCGCGTCAGCTCGATTTTGGAATCCAGCCGCTTGCGCATATCGACCGGGGGTAAGGCGATCTTGACTCCCAGTTCATCACATATTTGCTCGGTTTTTTCGTCGAGCATTACGAACAGCAGGTGCGCCGGACCCTTGCCGGCTTTCTTGATACGGTCGATTACCTCCTTGTGCATCAGCATGTAATTACACACGTCTTCCATCGACTCGAACTCCGCATGACTTTTTTCTGAAGGCACGAACACGCGCGGGTGTTGACCGTCAAATGAATCGAAGAAGTTGATGTGATAAAAACGGTTGACGAATTTTTCCAGGCCCAGCAGGTTGAAAGAGGTGGGTGAAACGAAAAAAATCGGTGTTTCGTTGCGACGAAAATAAGTCAGAATGTCGGATAATCCGCGTACTTTGGCGCTTCTGGCCATACTGCATCTCCCCGGTCTATGGAATCATTATTATCTGTTATACCCGGTCGATCATATAAGATAAGCTAGCCGCTTGCATCCAGTTAATTAGTGGAATCAGGAACATGACCCGAGTCAATCGCCGTCGACGGCGTAATCCGCCACCTGAAAAACCGGTAGCGATTCGCCAGCTCGAGCCCAAGGTGCTGCGTAACCGATTCGCACCACTGGAGGCGCTTGACGAGGAGCAGCTCGAATTTATCCACAATGTCTCCCTGCGGATTATCGAGGAAGAGGGTATCGAGGTGATCGGCGATCAGGCGCTGGATCTGTTTCGCGGAGCCGGTGCCTCGGTAGACGAGGATGGCGTGGTGCGGATGGACCGCGCCCTGGTGCTGGAAACCGTTGCCAGTGCACCGCAACGGTTCGACGTGGTGCCGCGCAATCCGGCCCAGACCATGCAGGTGGGTGGTAATGTCATCAACTTTGGATTGGTTTCGGGCACGCCAAACGTACACGATGAGATCAACGGCCGGCGTGCTGGAAATTACGCAGACTACAAGAAGCTGATCAGTTTTGGACAGTACTTCAATGTTTTGACATTCTTCGGCAACCAGGCCACCGCGCCCACCGATATGCCCGCCAATTCACGTCACCTCGACACCACCTTCGTTAACCTGACATTGTCGGACAAGCCTTTTTTCGCCACCGGTATCGGCGGCGGACGCGCCCGCGATGCGATTGAAATGAGTGCGATAGCCTGCGGCCTGAGCATGGAGGAAATGAAATCCAGACCGGGTGTAATGACCAATATTAACGTCAATTCACCACGCAAGCTGGACGATGCGATGGCTTACGGCGCGATGCAGATGGCGCTATTCGGGCAACCTGTGACGGTGACGCCGTTTACGCTGATGGGCGCGATGACGCCATCGACAATGGCGGGCGCGCTGGCGCAGCAAAATGCGGAGGCGCTGGTCGGTATCGCACTATTGCAGTTAACTAATCCGGGCACACCGTCGGTCTACGGCGGCTTCACTTCCAATGTCGATATGCGCTCGGGCTCGCCGGCCTTCGGTACGCCGGAAAATGCACTCGCCAATATTGCCGGCGGCCAGCTCGCGCGGCGCTACAATTTGCCCTATCGCAGCAGCGCCTGCAACGCCTCGAACGCGGTCGATGCGCAGGCAATCTACGAAACCCAGATGGCGTTATGGAGTTCGGTTATGGGTCATGGCAACCTGATTTACCACACCGCCGGCTGGCTCGAAGGCGGGCTGGTGGCGTCCTTCGAGAAACTCGTTATCGACTGTGAAATGCTGCAACATATGAGCAAGATGCTCGAACCGATCAAGATCGATCTCGAGGAAACTGGCCTTGAAGCAATGCACGAGGTTGGCCCGGGTGGTCACTTCTTCGGCTGTGACCATACCATGCAGCGCTATAAGACCGCGTTCTACGAACCCTTTATCAGCGACTGGCAAAACAGCGAAAACTGGGCCCTGGCCGGTAGCAAGAACGCGACCATGCGCGCGACCGAACTATGGCCGAAGATTCTCGAAGATTTCACTCCGCCACCGGTCGACCCCGCAATCGAAGAGGCGCTGCAGGCTTACATGGCACAGCGTAAAGAAGCGCTCGGCGGCGAGGAACCGATACTCGAACCAACGCCCTAGCGGTCGCGCGGAAGAAGTCGAGGGATTTTGGTGAATCCCATGGCTGTCATACCGTGATTTATCCCGATGCGTCGGACCGACGGTATCCAGTTCGATGGGATGGCTCGTTAAAAGCTGGATCCCGCGGTCGAGCCGCGGGATGACAGCAAGCCGCGGGATGACAGCAAGCTGCGGGATGACAGCAAGCTGCGGGATGACAGCCAATACGCCAGAGCGGTAGATCGCGTCCTGGGAGGCCGCGTTATCCCAGGAGTTTTTCCTCGAAGGGATATCTGATTAGATTTTCGTAACCGTCCTCGGTGATCAACACCTGGTCTTCGAGCTTGACGCCTTCGCGACCGCCTTTCTCACCGAGATATACCTCGACGCAAATCATCATGCCGGGCTCGAATACGCCATCGTAACCATGGGCGTCATAATCTTCCCGGTAGCGGATCGCCGGGTACTCGTCGCACAGGCCGACCCCGTGCATGACCACGCCGTAGCGATTGGGAATGCAGTTGTCGGGCAGGCGATGGGCCTTTGCCGTGATTTCACTGAAATGAACCCCGGGTTTGAGTAACTCCATGTTGGTCATGATGTGCTCGTGCGATATCTGGTAAAGCCGCTTTTGCTCGGCGGTGGGCTCGACGTCGCCGCACAGCCAGGTGCGCGAAATATCGCAACACATGCCGTAGACGCCGATCATGTCGGTATCGAGCGCCAGCAGTTCGCCATCGCTGATTACCCTGGGGCCGGATTCCTGGAACCATGGGTTGGTGCGCGGTCCCGACGAAAAGATGCGCGTTTCGAGCCATTCGCCGCCGCGTTTGATATTGCCGGCGTGCAATACTGACCAGATTTCATTTTCGCTCTTGCCAGCTTCGATCGAAGCCTGCATTTCGTACATCGCGGCTTCGCAGGAAGCGACCGCGCAGCGCATCGCCTTGATTTCATCCGGGCCCTTGATGACGCGCGCGATTTCGGTGACCGCCTGGCCTTCGAACACCTCCAGGCCAATTTTTTCGAGTGCGCGTAAGCCTGCAATTTCGATTTTATCGACCGCCAGGCGCCGATTGCTGCCGGCATGGGCGCGCATCAACTCGTCGATCTGCGCGGCAAATTTCGACGCGTGTTCGTCGCCACGACTGGCTGATTCGAAGTAAAAGAAGGACGCCCCGCTGCGCAGCTCTTTTACCAGCGGCAGGTGGTCGGACAGATGATCGCAGCTATGAAAATCGAACAACACGAGATAACCGTCGGCCGAGACAAAACAGGCGCGCGCCGGATTATGCGTGATCCACAGTTGCATGTTGGTGGAGTCGGTGGCGTAACGAATATTGAGTGGATCGAATAAAACGATGCCGCCGTAATCGTTGCGCTGCAGTTCCTGTACCAGCCGCTGCAGTCGAAACTCGCGCATGCTGGCGAGTTGCGGGGCTTCGAGCCCAAGCGCCGCCCATTCCTCGAAGGCGAGCGCGGTTGGGCCAATTTCCACCCGATCGTTATCGTCGGGACTGCCATCCGGCTTGAGCGCGGCGTCGGGGTTACGCGTGGGATCGATTTTTCGACTTGCAGTATCGACGGAATAAGGATTCGCAGCCATGTGACGGATCTCGGTAATGGAGTGAAACAAGTGCAAGAATACGGTATGACTGGTGTTAAGATAAGTTCTTTTTAGATGATTTTTTTAAATCCCTGTGAACGCAAAACCCAATGACTGATAATAGTGAAACATCGATAGAGACCCGCCTGGCCCAGGCCTGTCATTATATCGACGAGGCGACCGGCGGCATCAGTCCACCGCTGCAGATGTCGACGACCTATTCCAGGGACGCCGATTACGAGTACATCAGCGACTACAGCTACAGCCGCTCCAATAACCCATCCTGGCAGGTGCTGGAGAAAGTCTGCGCCGATCTCGATGGCGGGGTCGAGGCGAAATGCTTCGCCTCGGGTATGGCCGCGGTCTGCGCTGTTTTCGAAACCGTCAACTCGGGTGAGCACGTCGTTGCGCCGCGTATCATGTATCACGGATCGCAGGACTGGCTGCGCCGCATCTCGGAAAGGCGCTCGATCGGATTGAGCCTGTTCGAGGCCAGCGATCTCGATGCACTGCGCGAGGCGGTAAACCCTGGCAAGACATCGATCGTCTGGATCGAAACCCCGGTCAACCCGACCTGGGACGTGATCGACATCAGCGCCGCGGCCGATATTGCGCATCAGGCCGGCGCCATCCTGGTGGTCGACGCAACGGTGTCTTCGCCGGTCACCACGCGTGCGCTCGACTATGGCGCCGACATCGTTTTTCACTCGGCGACAAAATACCTCAACGGTCATAGCGACGTGGTCGGCGGGATACTGGTAAGCGCGCGACAGGACGAACGCTGGGATGATATCAAGTGGGTGCGCACGCTTACCGGTGGCGTGCTCGGACCCTTCGAAGCCTGGTTGCTGTTGCGCGGTATGCGCACCCTGTTCCTGCGTTTCGAAAAGGCCTCGCAAAACGCGCTGCAGATTGCGCGGCATTTCGAAAATCATGCGCGCCTGGAACGGGTTTTGTACCCGGGACTCGAAAGTCATCCCGGTCATGACATTGCCCGGCGGCAAATGACCAACGGCTTCGGGGGTATGTTGTCATTGTTGGTCAAGGGTGGCGCTGACGAGGCGCGGGCGATCGCCGCCAAGACTAAATTATTTCTACGCGCGACCTCACTGGGAGGCGTCGAAAGCCTGATCGAACACCGCGCAGCGGTCGAAGGTCCGCATAGCGCGGTGCCGCAAAACCTGTTGCGCCTGTCAATTGGGATTGAAAATTGTCAGGAATTAATAGACGATCTCGAGCAGAGCCTGGATCGGGTTAATCAAAACTAAGGAGTCATTATGGCGTTATCAAAAACAGCCCAGAAAGCGGTACGAAAAATAGACAAGGCACTAGACCAGCACAATTTATCAGATCAGGAAAAATCTGAAATTTTGAAAATCATTGGTAAATCGCTGCTGCGAACCGTCGAGGAAACTACCGAAACTCATAATCAGGCCACGGTTTTCTGTTGCGGGCCCGAAGCGGACCTTGCGCACAAGATTGAAGAAGAAGTCGAGCGCAAGAAGCAGGCCCTGATCGCCAACCTGATGGCGCTGCGTTAATCGTTGGCAAATTCGTAGCAGGACTGTTCGATCGCATGCGCGAAGGAGCGCGCCATGCTGCGGATAACGAATAAATCGTAGGTCGGTGCGTCGTCGACCTGGACGATGGTGGCGTTCATATGCGCGACCGACGTCAGTGCGCAGCGCCCGGGACCAAAAGCACGCGGGTGCAGGTCGATCGCGGTGTTCTTGGCCATCACCTGGCGTGCGCGCGAGCCGCTCAGGCGCAGGCAGCAGCGACCATGGCTCTGATCCACCACGGCGGCGAGATCGCCAACCGCAGTTTGCAGTATCTGCAGTAATTCTCCCGGCACGCGGCCGGTCGCTTCATCGCTGCACACGATCATCCAGCTGTTGGGGCCGTTCCAGCTCAGCTGCGTATGCTCGTCGGCATTGCTGATCCCCGCCCGGGTCGGGCACTCTATCCCCAGCGCCTTGCCGATCGCTGCCGCCGCCGCTTCGTGCTTGCCCTTGAAGCTCAGCACCTGGATGGCCGTGAGCGCCCTGCGCTCGCTGAGGCGCAGGTTCGTATAATTGACGATGTGTCCGCCGCTGCGCGGCAGTAAGGGTGATACCCGTTGGGGCAGAGTGGATTGATCAGGCACGGACGAGTTCTCCTTCGGGATCGATGAAGACGGGATGACAGACTTCTACATTGAGCCTTTCGTCATCTAGCGGAAACAGGGCTTCAAGTCGCTCGCCATGGCGTGAAGCCCCGTCGCGCAGCAGCCCCAGCGCAATGCCGCATTTGAGTTGGGGGCTGTAAGTCGTTGCCGTGACGTGGCCCTGCGACTGGTTGACGCTGTCCAGACGGATTCTCGCATCGACCAGTTGGGCGCCGATACGCAGGTTGCGGCCGGGTTCCAGCGATTTCAATCCAACCACCTGCAGCCGGCCTTCGCCGACCAGTGCCGGGCGCTCGGAACACTGCTTGCCGATAAAATGCTTGCCCCGGTTTGCCATGCCCTCGAGGCCGAGGTCTTTGGCGGTGGTGCGGCCGTCCAGTTCGGAGCCGGCGACGTGGCCCTTCTCGATCCGCATCGTGCCCAGCGCCTCGGTACCGTAAACGCTGACGCCCATATCCTTACCGGCCTCCAGCAGCTCGAGCCAGGCCTGCTCGCCGTAATCGGCCGGCACGTTGACTTCGTAGGCGAGCTCCCCGGAAAAAGAGATGCGGAACAAGCGCGCCGGGATGTTATTCAACATGCATTCGCCGACCCCCATGAATGGAAAGGCCTCGTTGCTGATGTCGATATCGATCACCATTTCCAGCAGCTTGCGGCTGTTGGGACCCGCCACCGCGATGCCGGTCCACTGCTCGGTCACCGAGCAGAAGACGACGTCGAGCTCGGGCCATTCGGTCTGGTGGTAACGCTCCATGTGCGCGAGTACGCCAGCCGCGTTGGCGGTGGTCGTGGTCATGAAGAAGTGATTTTCGCCGAGGCGCGAGGTCGTGCCGTCATCGTAAACCATGCCGTCTTCGCGCAGCATGATACCGTAGCGCGCCTTGCCCACCGGCAGTTTCAGCCAGTTGTTGATGTACAGGCGGTTGAGAAACTCGGGCGTATCGGGGCCCTGGATATCGATCTTGCCGAGCGTGGTGACGTCGACCAGCGCGACGTTGCTACGCGTGGCTTCGGTTTCACGCAGGTAGCAATCGTACATCGTGTCGCCGGGCTTTTGCGGGTAATAGCGCGCCCGCAACCACAGGCCGGCTTCGATCAACACCGCGCCCTGTTTTTCGTTCCAGTCGTGGATCGCGGTGCGCCGCACCGGCATGAAATCATTGCCAACGGTATGCCCGGCAAACACGCCCAGCGCCACCGGCACATAGGGCGGGCGAAAAGTCGTAATGCCGACATCGGGTAGCGGTTCGCCGCGTTGGCAGGCCAGGATCGCGAGCGCGTTGACGTTGCTGGTCTTGCCCTGGTCGGTGGCCATGCCCTGGGTGGTATAACGCTTCAGCAATTCAACCGAGTCGTAGCCTTCCTGCGACGCGAGTTCGATATCGCTCGCCTTGACGTCGTTTTGCTGATCGACGAACTGCTTATATGACTTGTTGTAAGGCGTGGGTGAAATCCACAGGGCCTCGAGCGCGTAAACACCTTCATCGTCGGCCTTCGCCGGTTTGCCTTTTTTGCCCTTGAAACCGGCCAGGCTGGCGGCATCGTTACCGGCGGCGTGGCCCTGGTCGAGGCAGTCCTGCAGCGCGAAACTACCCGCGGCGGCGCCCGCGGAAGCCTCTGCCTGGCGCGATTCGCCAGGCACGAAGGATAGAATCGAATCGTCGTATGCCGGTTTCGCGCCCGACTGGCTATGCAAGTGCAGGTTGGGATTCCAGCCGCCGGAGCAGGCGATCAGGTCGCAATCGATAGCCTCGGGATCGAGGGTGTCTCCAAGCGTTGTAACAATCTGCGCGCGTTTTACGCGTTGCCGGCCTTCGGCGGCGCCGACGGTGCTGCCGGTCATCAAGCGGATCGACAATTTCCTCAGCTCGTCGGCCAGGGGTGCTTCAGGATGCGCACGCGAATCGACGACCGCGGTGACGTACACGCCGGCACGGTGTAAATCGATCGCAGTGCGGTAAGCGTCGTTATTGTTGGTTGCAACGATTACCCGCTTGCCTGGTTTGACACCATAGGCATTGACATAACTGCGCGCCGCCGATGCCAGCATGATGCCGGGTTTGTCATTGTTACCGAAAACCAGCGGCCGTTCGGTGGCGCCGGTGGCGAGAATGACGCGCTGCGGATAAAACAGCCACATGCGTTGGCGCGGATGCCCCGGCGGCGGCACTGGCAGGTGGTCGCTGACTTTTTCCACCGCGCCAATCACGTTGTGATCGTAGTAACCGAAAACGGTGGTGCGGTTAAAAATACGAACATTATCCATGGCCGCAAGTTTTGCCACTGTCTGCGCGGCCCATTCGCTGCCGGGCTTGCCGTCGATGGCGAAGTTTTCCGAGGTGAGCGAGCCGCCCAGCAGCGGATGCTCATCGACCAGGATAACGCGGGCGTCGGTCTGGGCGGCGGCGAGCGCCGCCGATAAACCGGCGGGGCCGGCGCCGACGACCAGCACGTCGCAATGCGCATGGCATTGCTCGTAGTGATCCGGATCGGCTTCCGTGGGCGCGGTGCCGAGACCGGCCGCACGGCGGATGACATGCTCGTAAACATTGGTCCAGAACGAGGCCGGCCACATGAAAGTCTTGTAGTAAAAACCAGCCGACAGTAACGGTGAAAACAGGTTATTCACCGCCATGACGTCGAATGCGAGCGAGGGCCAGCGATTCTGGCTATTGGCGACCAGTCCATCGAACAGTTCGATCGTGGTTGCGCGCGTGTTGGGCTCCTTGCGCGGCCCGCTGCGCAATTCGACGATCGCATTGGGCTCCTCGGAGCCGGCGGTCTGAATGCCGCGCGGACGATGGTACTTGAAGCTGCGACCAAGCAGGTGAACGCCATTGGCGAGCAACGCCGAGGCGAGCGTATCGCCCTCGTAGCCCTGGTAAGATTTGCCGTCGAAGGTGAAGCTGAGCGTACGTCCGCGATCGATATGACCGCCGCTAGTGGTACGGAATTGTTGCGCCATCTCGATCAGCCCTCCCGGTTGCCGGCGGGCAGGTTGGGCGATGCCGGCGCGGTGCTGAAAATTTCATGGGTCCGGGTATCGCGTTCGACCACGATCCAGGCGCGGCAACCGTTGATATGATGCCAGAACTCGCGGTGCCGCCCGGCCGGATTATCGCGGGTGTAGACATAGTGGTACCAGTCAACCTGTGAAGCGTCGTCGGCGGGACGTTCGACGGTGGCGTCACCACCGTAGGAAAATTCGTCTTCGTTGCGCAGCCCGCACCAGGGGCAGTCTATTCTCAGCATCTCGTCCTCCTAGTGTTCTTTGGGTGAGGCGCCAACGCCTTTTTCATCGATCATATTGCCTTCGCGGAAGCGCTCCAGCGTAAACTCGGCGTTCAGATGGTGCGCTTTGTCATGCGCGATAGTGTGTGCAAACACCCAGCCCGATGCCGGCGTCGCCTTGAAACCGCCATAGCACCAGCCGCCGTTCATATAGAGATTGTCGATCGGGGTCTTGCTGATAATCGGGCTGCCGTCCATCGACATGTCCATGACCCCACCCCACTGACGCAGCACGCGCAGGCGCGCGAGACAGGGCATCATCGTCACGCCGCCGGCGACGACGTGGTTGAAAGTCGGCAGGTTGCCGCGCTGGGCGTAGGTATTCCAGCCGTCGATATCGCCACCAAATACGAGGCCGCCCTTGTCCGACTGGCTAATGTAAAAATGACCCGCGCCAAAAGTACACACCGTATCTACCAGTGGTTTGATGCCCTCGGTGACAAAGGCCTGCAGTACGTGCGATTCGATCGGCAGTTTCATGCCGACCATATCGAATACGCGACTCGAGTTACCGGCAACGGCAACGCCAACCTGGCCGGCGCCGATGAAGCCGCGCGAAGTCTCGACCCCGAGCAGCCTGTCACCGTCACGCTTGATCCCGGTGACTTCGCATTTCTGGATGATATCGACACCCAGCCGGTCGGCGCCGCGGGCGTAGCCCCAGGCTACCGCGTCGTGCCGCGCGGTGCCGCCACGCGGTTGCGCCAGCCCCCCCTGCACCGGGAAGCGCGTGTTTTTCGAAAAATCCAGGTGCGGCATCAGCTTCCTGACCCCTTCGAGATCATGCATGACGGCATCGACACCGTTCAGGCGCATCGTGTTGCCGCGTCGCGCGAAGGCATCGCGCTGCGCATCGTTATGGATCAGGTTGAGCACGCCGCGCTGGCTGAACATGACGTTGTAGTTCAGATCCTGGCTCAATCCTTCCCACAGCTTCATCGAGTGCTCGTAAAACTGGGAATTCGGATTGAGCATGTAGTTGGAGCGTACGATGGTGGTGTTGCGTCCCGTATTGCCGCCACCGATATAGCCTTTTTCGAGCACCGCGACATTGGTAATGCCGTGCAGCCTGGCGAGGTAGTAAGCTGTCGCAAGGCCATGACCACCACCGCCGATGATGACAACATCATACTGTTTTTTGGGCTCCGGATTACGCCAGGCCCGGGTCCAGCCGCGGTTGCCGGTAAGCGCCTGTTTTACCAGGCTTAAAGCTGAATAATGCATAAGCGTCGATTCGGTTGGGTCAGCGATGTGATACCCCGGTGTTCGACACCGGCCGCCGACCGTTCGCGCCGGTAAATTTCGATACCACGAGTGTGCGTCAAGTTTAAACAGAATGCGGCTACGACAGTCAACCGATAAACGACTCGCCAGAGCACATAAACGACATCCGGGGATTTGCCGAGATTGTTGGAATCATTCAATAAATGCGGCGCAAATGCGCTAAGCCAAGCTATATTTGTAGTTAACTCGAGGCCGGTTATGTCATCATGGCTGTATATGCCGGCGCATATCCACAATAAACTACAGCATACACATTCAACGGCGTGACCGGGGCTAGCAACAATAGTATTTCCAGATGGTCTGGCAACCAGTACCTGATTGCTGGCGTGCTCCTGTCGATATTTGTCTGGCTGGTTTCCTACAATTTTGCCAGTCGCGATGAAAAGCGGGATTTCGAAGATACAGCGGCCAGGGCTCACCAAATTGCGGTTTTCTTCGAACGCCACGTCGTCGGCATTTTTCAGTATGGGGACTCGTACCTGAAACTGGTGCGCCGGGAATACATCAAAGACTACAGTATCGATAAAATCAGGGATTTGATGGCAGAAGTCCCACTCAATAAATCGATAGCGTCGCATATCACCATAATGGATGAAAACGGCAAGCCGCTGCTGGTTTCCGGACACGAAATCAATCCCAGTGTCAGGGCAAATGATCGTGACTATTTTAAATTCCAGCAGAATGCTAGTGGCGATCAACTGCTGGTCTCCAGGCCGCACATGGGGCGCAACAGCGGCAAGCTGATTGTCAGGCTGGTGCGGCGTTACACCAAGCCCAACGGCGACTTCGGCGGGGTTATTTTTCTCGCGCTCGAAGCCAGGCATATCACCGAGTTTTTCAATACCATGAAAATTGGCCCTAGAAGCTCGGCCACGCTCGTCGGTACGGACAAGTATCTGCGTTCCAGGTCTACCTATGGGCCCGAGGGGTATGATCAGAACATCAGCGGCTCGCGAATCTGGAAGGAACTCGAAAATAGCCCGACCGGCCTATACCGCCAACTCAGCGTGGTTGACAACATTACCCGTTACTATGCCTATCGCAAGGTTCCGGATTACCCGCTTATCGTTGCCATCGGCCTGTCGGTGGAAGACTTCCAGAGTTCCGTCGCGGCTGCGAATTTGAATCATTACTCCATAGCCGTGCTGGCAACCCTGCTGATCGCGGTTACCGCGTTGTTTTTTGCGCGTCAGCGTCAGTTGTTGGTGCAAATCGAGTCTAAAAACCGGGAGCTGGAACAGCGCGCCAATGAAATCGAGGCCAAGAACAGCGAATTGCAGAACCAGAATGCAGAGCTGGAGCGGTTTAATTACACCGTGTCACACGATTTGAAAGCTCCGTTGGTCACGATCAAGGGGTTCCTCGGCCTGTTGCAGAAGGATATCAATGCCCGGAATCAGGACGCGATGGCCAGGGACGTCGAGCAGATTGGTGAAGCAGCCGACCAGATGGCGCAGTTGCTCGACGAGTTGCTCGAACTGAGCCGGGTCGGCCGGCAAATGAACGCTGCGCAAGATTGTGCTCTCGATGAACTGGTGACAGAGGCGGTCGAGCGGATTTCGATCCAGCTCGAAGAAAAGGGAGTCGACCTGCAAATTGCGACCGATATGCCCGGGGTGCGCGGCGACCCAGGCCGACTGCTCGAGCTGTTGCAGAACCTGATCGACAACGCGGTCAAATTTATGGGCGATCAGGAATCGCCCTGCGTCGAAATCGGGGCTAAGCGAGAAAATGGCGAAGTTCACTGTTTCGTGCGCGATAACGGTATCGGCATCGCGGCTGAATACCACGGCCGGGTGTTCGATCTGTTTGAGCGCCTCGATACCAGGGTGGACGGCACCGGCGTGGGTCTGGCGCTGGTCAAGCGCATCGTCGAAGTACATGGAGGCCGCATCTGGGTCGAATCTGACGGTCAGGGCCATGGCAGCTGCTTTCATTTCACCTTGCCCGCGGCAGAGCGTTAACCGAGGCCACACCATGCGGTTTACTGAAACGGATGCAACTGGTATTTCGTGACTTTTAGCATGCAAGCGAGAAACAGATGCGGCAGGCCGTCATGCTGGCTTCGTTTATCGATTGCCTTGTCATCCGGGCCGAAGTTCCGGCGAGCATGAACGGCTGAATTCTCGTGGCGATATCTCCCGACGAAGTTTCAAAAAATGAAGCGGCTAATGACGCGGAGCTTGGTCAGGGCACGCACCTGGTACTGCGTATTCTGCACGAAGCGGTTTCCTCCTTCAGCCGCCAGCGAAGCCTCGGTGATTTATGGACTAGCGTCTGCCGCAACGCGCGCTGGATTGTTCCTTGCGAACGGATGGCGGTGTTACTCGGTAGCAGCGGTGCCCGGGAATGCAGCGTTGCCGCGCGTATCGAGGCCGGCCAGATGCTCGATTGTTTTGCCACCAGCTTCGATAGTGGGGCAGATCTAACCGGGAGGTTACTCGCGAACCAGGGGGTGCAGTGGATCACTGACCTGCAGCAGTATTCCGCCGACCGCGACGAGTTGAATCGGTGGTTGCTCAAGGAGCAGCCGACGGCCTTGATTAGCGTGCCCCTGAAGCTCGAGCAAAAACCGGTAGGCGCCATGGTTTTTGCGCTGAAGTCCTATAGCGAATCGGCTCAGCCAATGTTGAATACGCTGATCATCGGTTATTCGCTTTACGTCGGTATGGCATACAGCCTGCTCAATGCCATGGCCGAGTTGCAGGCATCGCGACAACAACAGGACTTGCTGCTGTCCGAAATCGAAGCCAAGAATGTCGAACTGGAAGAGCGCAATGCCGATATCGAATCCAAGAACCTCGTGCTCGAGAACCAGAATGCCGAGCTGGAGCGTTTTACCTATACGGTGTCACACGATTTAAAGGCGCCGCTGGTTACCATTAGCGGCTTTCTTGGCCTGTTGCAAAAGGATATCGAGGCGCAGGACAAGACGGCGATCGCGGGCGATTTGAAGCAGATCGGCAGCGCCACCGATAAAATGGCGCAACTCCTGAGCGAATTGCTCGAGTTGAGCCGCATCGGCCGGTTGATGAACTCACCCGAAGACCTGAGCCTGACCAGGCTCGCCCGCGACGCCGCGGAGCGGGTGGCAATCCAGCTCGACGAGCGGGATATCGAGATCGACATAGCCGACAACATGCCGACGGTCTACGGCGACCCGGGCCGGCTCTGCGAAGTGTTCCAGAACCTGATCGACAACGCGATCAAGTTTATGGGCAATCAGCCGCTGCCAAAAATCGAAATTGGCGCCTATACCGATGGTGAGAATATTCGTTGCTACGTACGCGACAATGGCATCGGCGTTCTGTCCGATTACCATCAGCGGATTTTCGATTTGTTCGATCGGCTCGATCTCAAGGTCGATGGTACCGGTATCGGACTGGCGCTGGTCAAGCGCATCATCGAAGTCCATGGCGGTCGAATCTGGGTCGAATCGGCAGGCGAGGGCTGCGGCGCAACCTTCTGGTTTACAATCCCGGCCGATGCCAGCCAGTCGGTAAACTGGTAGAGGGCAGTAACGCCCCGCTTCTCAGGAGTCGTAGGCGGCCACTTCGATGGTGTAGTTGACGAAGCCATCGGTGCCGCCGGTAATCTTGTCGTATAAGCCCCGCGCGACCGAATTGTGCTGCTGGGTATGCCAGTAGACTTCGCTCCAGTTCTGCCGCCTGGCTTCATCGACAACCGCGTCGACCAGCATTTTTCCGATACCTCCTCCACGGATGCCGGGCAGCACGAACAGGTCGTTCAGGTAACACACCGGGCTGGCATACCAGGTATGGGCGTGCGGGAAAAAATGCACCAGGCCGACCAGGTTGCCGTCGTCAGCCGCGGCCAGGCGGCACTGTATTTCGTGTGCGGGATCGATGATGCGTTGCCACAGCAGGTCGGTGACTTCATCCGCCAGGCTCGCTGCGTAAAATTCGAGGTAGCCCTGCCAGAGCGGCTTCCATTGCGCGCGGTCTTTGTCACTGGCTGACCTGATTATGTATTGTGTCGACGTCATTCGATGCTTGCCCGTGAACGATTGGAAGGCGGCAATTATAACTTGCCTGAAATTCGCGTCATCGATAAAATCGCAGCCCGCTGACAGCGATGGCGTCGCTGTGTGAAAAGCAGATATCATTAACCAGGCGACTTGTCGCCGGCTTAATATCTATCCTGTACGCCCGGATTGTTACCCGGGTGAATCCGTCACCCGGTATTTTTCGGAGTGATTATCATGTCCCAGGTTCAACGTCCCGACTTCTTCGAACTGCATAACGGTTCCAAAGCCCAGCTACCCTTTTCAGACGCCGAGTATGAAGGCCGGCTGGGCAAGCTGCGCGCGTTAATGAGCAGCAGCGACATCGATGCGATGCTGCTGACCTCGATGCATAATATCGCCTATTATTCAGGCTTTCTCTACTGCTCTTTTGGCCGCCCTTACGCCTGCGTGGTCACCGCCGATCGCTGCGTTACCGTGTCGGCAAACATCGATCTCGGCCAGCCCTGGCGGCGCGGCTACGGCGATAACCTGATTTACACCGACTGGCAGCGCAATAACTACTGGCGCGCGCTCAGCTCGATTATCCCGCGAGCGACCCGTATCGGCATCGAGGGCGATCATATGACCCTGGCCGCGCGCGAACTGATGGCCGAATTTATCAGTGGCGCCGAAACCTGCGATCTGAATCGCGAGGTCATGGCTTTGCGCATGATCAAGTCGGCTGAAGAAATCCAGCTGATCAAGGGCGGTGCGCGCACCGCGGATATCGGCGGTGAGGCGATTCGCGACGCGATCCGCGTCGGCACGCGCGAGATCGATGTCGCCATGGCCGGCCGCGATGCGATGGAGCTGGAAATTGCGCGCGCCTATCCGCATAGCGAGCTTCGCGATTCCTGGGTCTGGTTCCAGTCGGGTATCAACACCGATGGCGCGCATAACCCGGTTACCACGCGTGCCCTTGAAGATGGCGATATCCTGAGCCTGAACACTTTCCCGATGATCTCAGGTTACTACACCGCGCTCGAGCGCACGCTGTTTGTCGGTGAGCCGGATGCCGACTCGTTGAAAATCTGGCAAGCCAACGTGGGCGCGCACGAGCTGGGGTTATCCCTGATCAAGCCGGGCGCGACCTGTTCCGGAATCTGCGCGGAGATCAACCGCTACTTTGCCGACCTTGACCTGTTGCAGTACCGTACCTTCGGTTACGGTCACTCATTCGGCTTGCTTTCGCATTACTACGGACGCGAGGCCGGGCTCGAATTGCGCGAAGATATCGATACCGTGCTGGAGCCGGGCATGGTCGTGTCGATGGAGCCGATGCTGACCATTCCGCTGGGCCTGCCCGGCGCCGGCGGTTACCGCGAGCACGATATCCTGGTCATCGGTGAAGACGACGCCGCAAACATTACCGGCTTCCCCTACGGCCCCGAGCACAATATTATTGCGGCCTAGCCCCGGGTCATCCGTCGGGGCGGACAAGCGGGGATCTTTATGAATATGCCCGGTGTTTTTAGATCCCCGCTAAGTGTTCCGCACTGGCGGGGATGACATTTAGATACTGGGGGATTCCCGTATGCCTGAAGATCGTTCACACCCGGAAGTCAGAGACGCGGTCGCGCGCCTGTGCGGCGATTACCCCGATGAATACTGGCGCGACAAGGATCGCGACAAGGCGTATCCGCGCGAGTTCGTGCAGGCCCTCACCGACGCCGGCTATCTCTCGGTACTGATTCCGGAGGAATATGGCGGTGCCGGCATGGACCTGGCCGCGGCCTGCGCCGTACTCGAGGAAATCCAGCGCAGCGGCGCCAATGGCGCCGCCTGTCACGCGCAGATGTACATCATGGGCAGCCTGCTGCGGCATGGCAGTGAGGCGCAGAAACAGAAATACCTGCCCGATATCGCTTCGGGCGCGTTACGCCTGCAGGCTTTCGGCGTGACCGAACCGAGCAGCGGCACCGATACCACGCGTATCAAAACGCGCGCGGTTCGTGATGGCGATGACTACGTGGTCAGTGGGCAAAAGGTTTTTATCTCGCGCGCCGAGCATTCCGACCTGCTGTTGTTACTGGTGCGCACGACGCCGCGCGATGACGTCGACAAACCGACCCAGGGCATGTCGGTGTTGCTGGTCGATCTGCGCGCGGCGGTCGGCAATGGCCTGACCATAAGGCCATTGGAAACCATGCTCAATCACGCCACCACCGAACTGTTTTTCGATCAGCTACGGGTGCCGGCGGAGAACCTGATTGGCGAAGAAGGCAAGGGCTTCGGTTACATACTCGACGGCATGAATGCCGAACGCATACTGATCGCGGCAGAATGTATCGGCGACGCGCGCTGGTTTATCGATCGTGCCAGCAATTATGCGCGTGAGCGCGAAGTGTTTGGCGCGCCAATCGGCAAGAACCAGGGCATCCAGTTCCCGATTGCGCGCGCGCATGTGCAAACCGAGGCGGCGGCATTGATGGTCGACAAGGCTTGCCGCATGTTTGACGCGGGCGAAGCCTGCGGTTCGGAAGCCAATATGGCGAAACTGCTGGCGGCCGATGCTTCCTGGGCCGCGGCCGATACCTGCCTGCAAACCCATGGCGGATACGGCTTTACCGTCGAGTACGATATCGAGCGCAAGTTTCGCGAAACCCGGCTCTACCAGGTGGCGCCGATATCGACCAACCTGATCCTGTCCAATATCGCAACTCACGTGCTCGGCATGCCGAAATCCTTCTAATGCTGGAGCTGAAAATATTCTGGTGGTTTCGCTGGAGCAGGCGGTGGCGGCGCCTTTCTGCTCCAACCGGCTCGCGCACGCCGGTGCGCGCGTGATCAAGGTCGAGCGCGAGGAGGGCGATTTTGCACGCGGCTACGACAGCGCGGTGCATGGTGAATCGGCCTATTTCATCTGGCTCAACCAGGGTAAGGAATCCCTGGTGATGGACATTAAAGATGCAACCGACGCGGCCCTGTTGCAGCGGATACTCGAGCGCGCGGACGTGTTTATCCAGAACCTGGCCCCGGGCGCGGCCGCGCGCGCGGGCTTCGGCAGCGAGCAATTACGGCGGCGCTACCCGCGCCTGATCTGTTGTGACATATCGGGTTACGGCGACAGCGGCGAATACAGCAAGATGAAAGCCTACGACCTGCTGGTGCAGTGCGAATCCGGCATGGCGTCGATCACCGGTACCCCGGATGCGCCTGGTCGCATCGGGGTGTCGGCCTGCGACATCAACTGCGGGCAGCAGGCCTATGCCGCGATTCTCGAAGCCTTGATCGGGCGCGAAAAAAGCGGCAGTGGCGCCATTATTAAAGTGTCGTTGTTCGACGCCATGGCCGAGTGGCTGGCGGTGCCGTTGCTGCACTATGACTATGCCGGCAAAATCCAGCCGCGCGTAGGCATCAATCATGCGACCATCTCGCCCTATGGCGCCTACCGCTGTCAGGACGGTCTCGATATCGTGATCGCCATTCAGAACGAGCGCGAGTGGGTAAAATTTTGCGCGCTGGTGCTTGGCGATGAATCCCTGGCTCTGGACGAGCGGCTAGAATCCAACCAGGCCCGGGTCGAGAATCGCGAGTATGTCGATGCGCTTATCGACGGGGTATTTTCCCGGCTCGACCAGGAGCAGGCGGTCCAGCGCCTGCAGCAGGCCGGCATCGCCTATGGTCGCCTCAATGATATAGCCGGCCTGTCCACCCATCCGCAGTTGCGCCGCGAGACCATCGATACCCCGAGTGGCGCGGCCGAGGTAGTCGCGGTGGCGGCGCTGCGCTCCGATGCGCAAGAGGTATTGCGCAAGGTGCCTCGGATTGGTGAGCACAGTAAAAAAATCCGCGAAGAATTTTCCTGAGGAGGCATTATGCAAACCATCGAATGGGACGACTTCGAAAAAGTCGAATTACGCGTCGGCACCATCATCCAGGCCGAGGAGTTTCCCGAGGCACGTAAACCTGCGTACAAGTTGCGCATCGATTTCGGCGCCGAGATCGGCCAGCGCAAATCGAGCGCGCAGATAACCGATCTTTATAAAAGGGAGGAACTGGTCGGGCGGCAAGTCGTCGCCGTCGTCAATTTCCCGCCCAAGCAAATCGGGCCGGTGCGTTCCGAATGCCTGGTCACCGGGTTTGCGCGTGAGGATGGCGCAATTGTGCTGGTGAGTCCCGACAGCGTGCTGCCGAACGGCGTTAAACTCGCGTGAAGTAGTTAGGCTATACTTAGGTTGCGATTAAACCCTGATAAATATTGAGGAGATAAAAATGACTATGAAAAATATTCTGCGGTGCCTGTTGTTTGCAGTGACGGCGCTGACGTTGAGCCTGCCGAGCCAGGCAGCGATGGTGGGAACCGCGCAAATACAATCTAACCTGAGCGCGGTCGAACTGGGCAACATGGCGCAGCAACGTGACTGGATCAGGCAACACCTGGTGCAGGGCGGTGTCAGTCAGGCCGATGCCGTTAAACGCGTGGCGTCGATGACCGATGCCCAGGTCGGCAGCATCCACCAGCGCATCGACGAAATGCCCGCGGGTGCTGGTGCTGGTGAGGTAATAATTATTATCGCACTTATTCTGGTTATCACCGAAATAACGGGGTACACCGATATTATTCCCAACTGGCCTGCCGAGTAATTGAAACTCGTTAACCGGCGCGCAGGCCTGCTGGCCTGCGCGTTGTTTTTATCGCTGTACCTCGCTGGCTGCGCGACCTCGCCGCAGACACGCCAGCTGCTGGATCATCCACCCGATATCCCGCCGCGAGTAGAGCTCGACGAGGTTCCATTCTTTCCACAGCTGGAATATCACTGTGGCCCCGCCGCGCTGGCAGGAATCCTGAACTATCGCGGCCTCGAAGTGTTGCCCGAGAAAATTGCCGAGCTGGTCTACGTGCCGGAGCTAAAAGGCAGCCTGCAGGTCGAGGTCGAAGCCGCGGCCAGGCAATTCGATCTGCTGCCGGTAAAGCTGGATGGCAGGCTCGAATCCTTGCTGCACGAAGTCGATGCTGGCAACCCGGTTTTCGTGCTGCAAAACCTCGGCCTGGATATATATCCGGTCTGGCATTACGAAATTCTGATTGGTTACGACTTAAATGAGCGGCAGATGATTCTGCGTTCCGGGGTGCACCGCCGCATTACGCGCAGCTTCGCCCTGTTCGAGAAAACCTGGCAGCGCGCCGGTTACTGGGCGCTCGCGATTGTCGCCACCGATGAAATCCCGGCCAGCGCCAGCGCCGCGGCCTTTGTTGACGCGGTCATCGGTATGGAACAGGTTGGCCGGGTCGAGACTGCGCATAGCGCCTATGCCACGGCCAGGCGGCGCTGGCCCGATAACCTGCTGGCGCACAGTGGATTCGCGAACACGGCTTACGCGATGGGAAAATTCACCAGCGCGGAATCGGCTTACCGTGTGGCCCTGGAGCTGGCACCGGGCAAGGGCGAAGTCTGGAACAATCTCGCCTACACGCTGGCGCAGCTGGGCCGACACGAAGCTTCGATGGACGCGATCCGGCGCGCCCTCGAGCTCGATCCCGACAATCAAAACTTCAAGGATAGTTTCGACGAATTGTCCAATTGGCAATAGCTTTCGCGGAGCGCTCGAAGGTAGTCCGAACTCAATCCGGTATCTGGATATAGATGTCGCCGTCGTGGATTTGCACCGCGAAGGTTTGCAGGTCGATGCAGACCGGAGCGCCGAGCGCCTTGCCGCTGCGCGCGGCTGGTTAAAGCTTGTAGTCGGGCTCTTCACGATCGAGAATTTCACGCACTTCGTGCAGGTGCGCATCGCAGAAGCCGACCTTGTCCATGTACTCCTCCCACTGGCGCGCGGTTTTCTCGGCAACTTCGTCGCTGGCGATACGCAGTGGTTTCTGCGTGGTCAGGGCCAGGATGTAGTTTTGACAGGCGCGTTCGAAATAAAACAATTCGTCGAAGGCGCGCGCAATGCTGTTGCCGACCACCATGACGCCATGATTGCCCATGATCAGAACCCGTTTATTAGCCAGCGTCGTGGTCAGTCGCTCGGCTTCATTGCCAAGCCCCATGCCATCGAAACCATCGTCGATCGCGACGCGGTTGAAGTAACGCATCGTGTTCTGGTCGATCGGCGGTAACGCGGAATCCGCGAGCGAGGCCAGCGCCGTGGCGTATTTCGAATGCACGTGCATGACGCAGCGGGCCTGCGGCGCGTTGCGATGCATGGCTCCATGAATCGCCCAGGCGGTCGGATCTGCTTTTTCGGCGGTCTCGCTGTTGGCGTCGAGCAGCAGCAAATCGCTGGCGCGCATGTTTGAAAAATGACGCCCGAAGGGATTCACCAGGAACCGCTTGCCGTCTTCGTCGACCGCGTAGCTGAAATGATTGGCGACCGCTTCGTCCATGTTGAGCCTTGCGGTCATGCGAAAAGCGGCCGCGAGGTTAAGTCGGTCTTCGTAATAGGGGTCCGTAGCGAATGAATTATCGCTGGTATCGACGACTGAAATCGACATTTTGAATTCCTGTTAGTTCGCTTGACCGGGAATTAAAACGCAGTAGCGCGGGATGGGCAAATACAATTTTCTCGATCGCGCCGACAGGTATATTTGATTTATAGTAAGGCACATGAACCACTTCGCGCACCTGGTGCTGTCGCAGCCCACGCTGGAGTCGACCGTGGGTAACCTGCTCGGCGATTTCGCGCGCGGCCTTGACCAGAGCAGCTTGCCGCAGGCGGTGATGGCCGGATTAGAGAATCATCGCGCGGTGGATCGTTTTACCGATGCGCATCCGCTGGTGCAGGAAATGAAAAGCGGCTTCAACCCTGAACGCAGGCGCTTTGCCGGGATTGCGCTCGATATTTACTTCGATCATTTACTGATCAAGCACTGGCAGCAGTTCGAACATCGCCATCTCGAAACCCTGATTGGCGAGTTCTATCAGCGCCTGGCGGAGGGCCGCGAAATAATGCCGGATGAAAATATGCGCCAGGTTACGCGACGCATGGTCGAATACGACTGGTTTGGATCTTATCGCGATATCGAAGCGGTCGCCGAATCGCTGGATCGCGTCGCCAGACGCATCAGGTTCGCCAACCGTTTCGATAATGCGATCGAGGATTTACTGCGTAATCACGACATGATTTACGAGGGCTTCCTCGAGTTCTACCCGCAGCTGCAGCAGCACGTGGCGGAGCTGGCGCTCGAAACGGGCTAGCAGTCGACGACCTTGCCCGGGTTCATGATGTTTTGTGGATCCAGCGCCCGCTTGATTGCCTGCATCGCCTCCACCGCGCCATCGCCATGCTCGTTGCGCATATGCTTGAGCTTACCGAGACCGATACCGTGTTCGCCGGTGCAGGTGCCACCCATGTCGAGCGCGCGCTGCACCATGCGTTTATCGACTTCGAGTGCTTTTGTGAACATCGCCTCGTCGTCGGGGTCGATAAACATCGTGGCATGAAAATTTCCGTCACCGACGTGGCCCAGCACCGGTGCGAACAAACCCGAGGCCGCAATGTCCGCCTGGGTCTCGACGATGCAGTCCGCCAGCCGCGAAATCGGTACGCAGACGTCGGTGACGTAACCGTGATAACCCGGGTGCACCGCGAGACCGGCGTAGTAAGCGTCATGCCGTGCGCGCCAGAGTTTTTGCCGATCTTCCTCCTTGTCCGCCCATTGAAAACCGGTTGCGCCGAATTCCTGCGAGATTTCATCGAACATCTGCACCTGCTCGGCGACGCCCGCGCTGGTGCCGTGAAACTCCAGAAACAGGGTGGCGAGTTCGGGATAGTCGGTTTTGCTATAGGCGTTGATAGCCTTGATATAGTCGCGGTCGATAATCTCGATGCGCGCCATCGGAATGCCCATCTGGATCGTCATGATGGTGGCTTCCGCGGCCGAGCGCACATCGGGAAAGTTGACGATCGCGGCTGAGATCGATTCGCATAAACCATGCAGCCTGAGGCAAATTTCGGTAATGACACCCAGAGTGCCTTCCGAACCGACGAACAGGCGGGTGAGATCGTATCCGGCGGCAGACTTGCGCGCGCGAGTACCGGTCTTGATGATGTCTCCATTGGCGGTCACCACGGTCAAGCCCAGCACGTTTTCGCGCATGGTGCCGTAGCGCACGGCATTGGTACCGGAGGCGCGGGTTGCCGTCATGCCGCCGATCGAGGTATCGGCGCCCGGATCGATCGGGAAAAACAGGCCGGTATCGTGCAGATACTGGTTTAGCTCACGCCGTGTAACCCCGGCTTGCACGCGGCAGTCCATATCCTCGTTGTTGACTTCGAGGATTTGATTCATCTGGCTGAGATCGATGCAGATGCCGCCGTTGACGGCCTGCACCTGGCCCTCCAGCGAAGTGCCGGTGCCAAACGCGATTACCGGGGTGGCGCTGGCGGCGCAGAGTTTCACCACCGCGGAGACTTCGGCGTTACTCTGCACAAAACAAACCGCGTCAGGCGCCTGCACCGGGTGCCAGGATTCGCCATGACCATGCTGTTCTCGCACCGAGGCGTTGGTGCTGAAACGCTGTCCCAGCATTTCGCGTAATTGTCCAAGCAGGATTTCGCGCGTGGAAACTTCAGCTGCAGGTCGGTTCATGATCGGTCGCCCCGGGGTAGATTGGTATGGCGTCAATTATGCTACATCGCCCGCCTGTTATCACGGCTATCTGCGCTATGCCGCCAACATGGACAAAGCCCGGATCGGGTATATACTCAGAGTTGACCGAAAAAGTATCCATCGATAAGACCAAAAAAACGATACTCCTCAATGAAATGCTGGCGGCAGGGCATACATAAAGCGTGACTCATCCTGATCCGATATTACCGCTCGACTCCGCGCTGGAGACGGAGCTGGCAAAATTCCGCCAACACCAGGCATTGCTTGACAGGACGGAACTGGTCGCACATATCGGGCATTTCGAATGGAGTTACGAACTCGATCGCCTGCTGTCCTGCTCGGAAGAGTACGCGCGCATGCACGACATGAGCGTCGACGAAATCCTGGCTGCACACAGCAGCTGGGGAAAAGTTTTGCAACAGGTTCATCCCGATGACCGGGATATTGTCGAAAAGTCAGAACAAGCCTTACGCCGTGACAAATCGATCGATATCGAGTTCAGGTTAGTTCTGAAAAGCGGCGAAATCAGGCATATTCGTGAGTTTGCTATCGAAGTGACCGACGCAACCGGTGCCGAGATCGGTAGCTTCGGCATCTTGCAGGATATCAGCGAAAGCATTAAGCATGAACGCGATCTCGAGTACCGCGACGAACTGGCGCGGCAAACCGAGGCGATTACCGATATCGGGCATTTCATCTACGACGAAAGCAATGAGCGTTATGTTTATATAAGTGATGGTTGCGCTCGTATTTACGGCACCTCGGCTGAAGAATACCTGCAGAAAATAGTTAGCGTCGAGGAGGATCTTGCCGATATCGTGGCCGAGGACCGGCAGCGGGTTGCGGAAGAGTACGCCAACTATCTGAGCACGGGGCAGGACTGTGCCATCGAGTATCGCATCGTCCGCGCCGACGGCGCGATTCGATGGCTGCGCGAGCTGACGCGGGCGAAACTCAAAAAGGATGGCCGCATCGTGCAGACGCTTGGCGTGGTGCAGGACGTTACCGAGCGCGTGAAGCGCGAGCAGGATCTGATGTTCAAGGATGTGATGGCGAGCCAGGCCGAAGCGATTACCGATATCGGTTATTTCCTGTTCGATGAGCGCCAGAATCATCATCTGTTTGTCAGTCCTGGTCAGGCGCGTATCGTCGGCATGAGTGTCGAGGAGTACAACCACCGCGTCAAAACAAACGAGGATTATCTAAAGCTGGTTTACGCGGAAGATCGGGACCTGCTCTGGAATTGCTATCACGATGTCCTCGAACGCGAAGGCGGCTGGGCGGTTGAGTACCGGGTTGAGCGTGCGGATGGCGAGTTACGCTGGGTACGTGAAATCGGCCGTGAGCACAGCCGGGATGCCGATGGTGTGATTCAGACCATCGGTGTTATCCAGGATATCACCGAACAAAAAAGCATCGAGCAGGAATTACTATACAAGGACGCGCTCGCCAACCAGGCCGAAGCCATCACCGATATCGGTCACTTCATCTACGACGAAATAAAACAGAAATATCTCTACGTGAGCCCTGGACTGGCGCGCATCCATGGTATGGGTGACGACGAAGTCGTTACCCGCATCGTCTCCTGGGAGGGAGGCCTGGATGTGATTCATCCCGAAGATCGGGAAAACGTGCGCCGCTCCTACGATAAATTCCTTGCCGAAGGCGGCGACTGGCAGGTCGATTATCGTCTGATGCGCAAAGATGGAGAAGTTCGCTGGATTCGCGAAATGGGCAAGGCCTACGTGATCAACCACGGCATTTCGGAACAGACTATCGGCGTGTTGCAGGATATTACCGAACAGAAAAACGCCGAGCAGGCAATCATCCGCGCCAAGGAAACGCTCGAGCAGCAGGTGATCGAACGCACCCGTGAGCTTGCCAATACGGTTAAGCAGCTACAGGAAGAAATCGAAGAGCGAGAAAAAATTGCTGCCGAACTCGATTTTCTCGCCAACCACGACGCGCTCACGGGTTTGCCCAGTTTGCGCCTGTGCAAAGACCGGCTGGATCAATCCCTGGCCGAGGCGCGCCGCAATCGGCAAACCTCGGCGGTGATGTTTCTCGATCTCGACGGTTTCAAGGCGGTCAACGATCAATACGGTCACGAGTTCGGCGACCTGGTGTTGAAGGTTACCGCGGATCGTATCAAGGCCGAAATCCGGGAAACCGATACGGTCGCACGCATCGGCGGTGATGAATTCGTGATTATATTATCGAGCCTGCCCGAGAACGGAATTGCGCAGCGCATCGCCACAAACCTCAATGCCCAGCTCGCCAATCCGATTATTATCGAGCAGGTAGAGGTAGGGATTAGCGCCAGCATCGGAATATCGCTCTATCCCGAGAATGGTACTACCGCCGAAGAGTTGATCCGCACCGCCGACAAGGCTATGTACCGTGTAAAGCGCGCCGGCAAGAATGATTTCGGCTTCGTCAGCTCGGCGAAATTTTAGCCTGATGCGCAGCGAGTCGACGACTTTGAAACCGCAACGGTCTGCGCGTGCCGGCAAAAAATAAAAAACTGTCGAAAGCAGCCGCCCTGGAAGCCGAACTCGATCGGCTGCGCCATCGTGAACTGTTACTCGACGTAACCGAGCAGATAGCGCATATCGGACATTGCGAATGGGACTTTGAAAACAACCGGATAAAATCCTGTTCCGACGGTTACGCGCGTATTTTCAATCAGACTGTCGACGAAGTCATCGAGGCGCATAGCAGCTGGGAGCAGGTGCTTGCTGCGATACATCCGGAAGACCGGGAGCTTTACGCGCGCTCTTACTTTTCGCAACTGGAGTCGGGCTCACATGAAGTTGAGTATCGCCTCGCTCAGGGCGATACTGCGATCCAGTACATCTACGAGACCGGGGCCGTCGAGTTCGATGAGGCAGGCAAGGTTATCGCCGCCTTCGGTTTGTTGCAGGATATTACCGAGCGCAAGATCCACCAGCAGGACCTCGAAAACCGCGATGCCCTTACCCAGCAGGTCGAAGCTATCACCGATATCGGGCATTTTATTTTCGACCTGATCGGCGAAACCTATATCTACATCAGCCAGGGTTTTGCCCGGATTCACGGCGTCAGCGTCGACGAGTACGTCAGTATGGTCAATTCGAGCGCAGACGATATCGAAGATGTGCACCCCGATGATTACGCCGATGTGACCAGGATTTACGAACGGCACCGCAAAAATGGCGATGACTTTAATATCAAGTATCGAATCTATCGATCGGACGGCGAGTTACGCTGGATCAGGGAACAGAGTACGACCTTGCGCTCGGCAAGTGGTGAAGTGCTGCAGTCGATCGGGGTGCTGCAGGATATAACCGAGCAAACCAATATCGAGCAAAGTTTACGTGAAGCGCGAGATTCCCTCGAGGCGATGGTGAAGAGCCGAACCCGCAAGCTGGCGGCCACGGTGAAACAACTCGAAGGCGAAGTCAGGGAGCGAGAAAAAATTGCCGCCGAGCTCGATTTCCTGGCCAACCATGATGCTTTGACCGGCTTGCCCAGCCTGCGGCTGTGCAAGGACCGCCTCGATCACTCGCTGGCCGAGGCGCGGCGTAACCGGCAAATGTCGGCAGTCATGTTTCTCGATCTCGATGGATTCAAGGAGGTCAACGATGAGCATGGGCATGAATTCGGTGACCTGGTGCTGAAAGCGACCGCCGACCGGATCAAGGCCGAGATTCGCGAAACTGATACCGTGGCTCGCATCGGTGGCGACGAGTTCGTAATAATCTCGTCGAGCCTGCCCGAGGTCAAGATCGCCGAACGTATCGCGGCCAGCCTGATTCGGCAGATCGCGCAGCCGATTCATATCGAAAATGCCCGGGTTGTGATCAGCGCCAGTATCGGTATTTCGGTGTATCCCGAAAACGGCACCACCGCCGAAGAATTGATACGCGCCGCCGACAAGGCGATGTACCAAATCAAGCACCAGGGTAAAAACGGCTTTGGTTTCGTAACCCCGGCCAACCCGCAGCAGGACTGATCTGCCCCGGGTTCCTGGATAAAGTGCAACCGCCGAGCGGGCTCGATAAAATTACTCGAAGTTAGCGTTAACAGCGTTTAAGCTCGTCATCTGAAGCTTGCCCGGAGTGACGCCGACGTGTCGCGCTATAAAAAAAATAACCTGCTCGGCATCGGCCTGATGATGCTGGCGATGTTGCTGTTCGAAGCCATGGACGCGGTCGCCAAGTGGCTGGTCAGCGCGGAGATGTCGGCGATCCAGGTGATCGCGGTGCGCAGCTGGATACTCGTGATCCTGATTCCGCTGATTCTCGGATTTCGTGGCGAACTGTCGGAACTGGTTACCCGGCAACCCCTGCAGCACGCGGTGCGCGGGTTGATCGGATTTTTTGCGCCTTTCGCTTTTTTCACTTCGCTTAAAACCCTGCCCCTGGCCGATGCGACCGTGGTATTTTTTAGCGCAACCTTTATTCTTACCGCGGCTTCGGCAATCTTCCTCAAGGAGCGGGTCGGCATACATCGCTGGAGCGCCGTCGTGATCGGATTTGCGGGCGTCGTCGTTGCGATGAACCCGCAGGGAGGAGGTCCGTACGGTTCTTATCTGCTGGTGCTTTGCGCGGCCTGTATCTACTCGATGATTTTTATCTACGGCAAGCAGCTGTCGAAACGGGACTCGGTGATTCTACTGGTATTTTCTCTGCAGCTGGGCATGGGGGTCGCGGCGACCGTCGCGCTACCCTGGGTCTGGGTTCCGCTCGAGCCCTCGGCGCTGGGGCAGCTATTCCTGATGTCGGCTATCGCGCTGATCGCGCACTATGCTTTCGCCGCCGCGTTTGCGCGGGCCGATGTGTCGGCGTTGGCGCCGTTTGAGTATACGGCGCTGGTCTGGGCGACAATAATCGGCTACGTCATCTGGCGGGAGATACCTTCAACCGAGGTCTGGATTGGAGCGGCAATAATTATCTCCTGTGGACTCTATGTTATCCACCGCGAATCGCTGCGGCACAGGGCTGAAAATGGCAGCCTGGGTTCCAGCCGCAAGCCAACCGGGTTGAGTGACAGATGAGCGTATCTTCCAGCCTGCTCGGCGGGCATCGCGACCATCCCGTGCTCGGGATAACGACATTCGTCGGCAACCTGCTGCTGATGGCGCTGCTCAGCGCGGCCGTGCGCGAGCTGGTCAATCGTCAGTATCCGTTGAGCGAGGTGCTGCTGTTGCGTTACCTGTTCGCGAGCCTGTTTTTCTGGATTATCCTGTTTTCGACGACCGGCCTGACGGGACTCGCTACGCGTCGTCCGCTCGATCATGCGATCCGCAGCGTTAGCGGTCTCGTCAGCCTCGGGCTGTTGTATTTCGCGATCACCCGTATCCCGCTCGCCGACGCCACCGCGCTGGCCTACGCCGCACCGATATTCATTACCCTGTTGTCGATTTTTCTGCTCGGCGAGATGATTGGCCTGCGCCGCTGGCTGGCGGTTTTTACCGGATTCGTGGGCGTGTTGCTGATTGCCAGGCCTGAAGCCGGCAGCTGGGATATCGGGGTTATCGCCGCGGCCGCGTCAGCCTTCACCGGGGCACTGGTGGCGATCTGGTTGCGCAAGCTCAGCAGTAGCGAAAACCCGGTTGCGATCGGCATTTTTTATAACAACCTCGGCAGCCTGGTTTGCCTGGCCTGGGTGCTGATGTCCGCCTGGTTGACGCCACGCGGCGGCGATTTGCTATTGTTTCTCGGTTTCGGACTGGGCTGTGGATTGCAGCAATGGCTGTTAACGATATCCTTTCGTTACGCAGAAGCCAGCCTGCTGGCGCCTTTCGAGTACCTGGCGATGGTATTCGCCGCGATCGTCGGCTTTGTTTTCTGGGGTGAAATCCCGGTATTGACCACCTGGGTTGGCGCCGTGGTTATTGCCGGCAGCGGCATGTTTATCTTTCGGCGTCGGCAAAAGTCGATGAAATTGGACAAGCCGGCAGAGCCTCGTCATTGAGTAACCCGCGCTTAACGCTGCTGGGGTCGATGCTGGTCACCTTCGTGCTCGGCTCGGTACACGCGTTTTCGGTTTTTCTGGTGCCGCTAGAAACCCTGTTGCAACAGCCGCGCTCCGAAATCAGCCTGATTTACTCGTTTGCCCTGGTTGCGCTGACGCTGGCGGTGCTGCTTGGCTACCGGATATACGACCTGTTGCCGTCATGGTTGCTGGTGCTGTGCACCTGCCTGCTGGCGGCGGCCGGGCTGGCGCTGGCCGCGCTGGCGGTAAACTGGTGGATGTTGTTCCTGGGTTACAGTCTTGCCTTCGGTTTCTGCAACGGCATCGGCTACGGTTACAGCCTGCAGCTGGTCGGACGGGTGATGCCGCAAAGCAGGGGATTGGCGATGGGCGCCGTAACCGCGGCCTACGCGGTTGGCTCGATCGTGTTCGCCAAAATCTTCGCCTGGCGCATCGCGGCCGCCTCGCTGCAGTCGGCGCTGTTAACCGTTGCCATGGTTCTCGCCTGTTGCGGACTGCTGGCCGCGCTGATGCTTTGGATCTCCGGGGCAAGCTACGGCCGGCCAGCGGATGAAGACCATCGGTCGGCTAGCAGGATTGATCGCATCAAGGTCGCGCAGTTCTGGCTGGCCTACATGGCAAGCGTGTTTGCCGGATTGATGGCGATTGGTCATGCCGCCGGTATTGCCCTGTCTAAAGATGCAGGCCCCGAACTCGCAACGCTGGCGGCGATCACAATTGGAATCGGCAGCGCGCTGGGCGGATTTCTCGCCGGCTGGCTGGTCGACCGCTGGCCGGTTACCCGGCTGCTGGTCGGGTTACCGCTGCTCGCGGCGCTTGCGTTGCTGGTGATCAGCCTTACGCCAACCGCGACGATCGTCGTTGGTCTGCTGTCGCTGGTGGGATTTTCATACGGCTCGATCATCGCCGTTTACCCGGTTGCGATCGCAAGTTATTTTGGCGCCCGCGGACCGCAGGCGTACGGCCAGGTGTTTACGGCCTGGGGTTTTGCCGGGCTGGTAGCGCCCTGGAGTGCGGGCCTGATTTACGACCTGCGCGCGGATTACGAACTGGCGATGATCATCGCCGCAGTCATCGCCTTTGGCTCGGCTTTATGCGCCGCCTGTTTCAGGCTCGAGCCGGCGAGTTAAGCGCACGCGCAGTGCACTGGAAATACGGATTGCGGTTGCACTCACGGGCGTAAATCGCGGCAGCGCAATGGCAGCGGTGCGTGCATGGCGGAATTTCAATGCCGTTGTTGCATTGTCCGGGGCGAAGATGTTCCAATCGAAGTCATGCCGCAACAATCAAATTTACTGGGCTGCCTGTGGATGCTGGCCGGAGGCCTGCTGTTTGTCGCCGTCACCGTGCTGGTGCGTCATCTGGGTTCGGACCTGCCGGCGATCGAGGCGGCATTCATTCGCTATTTGATCGGCGTCGTGCTGGTGCTGCCGTTGATCTGGCGCATGCGCTGGCGCGGCATCAGGCCAGGCAGTTTCAAGCTTTATTTGGTCCGCGGCCTGCTGCATGGTGTCGCGGTGATGCTGTGGTTCTACGCGATGGCTCGAATTTCGCTGGCGGAGGTGACCGCGATCGGCTTTTCAACCCCGGTCTTTACCGCGCTCGGGGCCATCCTGATATTTCGGGAGCAGGTCAAGACACGACGCATGCTGGCCATCGCGGCGGGTTTTATCGGCACCCTGGTTATCTTAAGGCCGGGCTTTCAAACGATCGAACCCGGCTCGCTGGCGCAGCTGGTTGCGGCCTTCTTTTTTGCCGGTTCTTTCCTGCTGGCCAAAAAGATGACCCAGCGCGAGAGCTCGGGCGATATCCTGGTGATGCTGACTATTTTCTGCACCCTGGCGTTGCTGCCCGGCGCGATTTATTACTGGCACCAACCGACGCTGGTCGAAGTCGGCTGGCTTGCGCTGGTCGCGGTTTTTGCCACCACCGGGCACTATGCGATTACGCGCGCAATCTCTTATGCACCGCTGACCGTGACGCAGCCGCTGTCATTCCTGCAGCTGGTGTGGGCAATTTTGTTCGGCTACTGGTTGTTTGACGAGGTGCCGGATACCTGGGTCGTTATCGGTGCGTCGATGATTGTCGTCGCCGTCAGTTATCTCGCCCACCGCGAAGCGATGGCGGTGCGCCGCGACAAGATCCAGGCCGCAGCTTCGGCGCCGGGTTAAGTTGCGCTGGCCAGGCCGTTGTTATTTTGCCCCCGCGGCCAGCAGGATTTCCACCATTTCCCGGTAGCCATGGTTGCGCGCCAGCTGCAGGGGCGTCGTGCCGCGCCCATCCGGCAGATTGACGTCGGCAGCACCATCGACCAGCGTTTTCAGGGTCGCGGTATGCCGTGCCCCGCCATCGCCGAGCACGATGGATTCGATCAGCGCCGTCCAGTTCAGGTTGTTGACATGATTCAGCGGCGCGCCCGCTGTTATCAGGGCCTGTACGATTTCCACGTGTCCGAGATGAGCCGCGGCGATCAGCGCGGTACCCTGGTAGCGGCTGGTGACGTTGCCGGGTTTGCAACCCAGCTGCAACGCCAGGCGCATGGTTTCAAGGTCGTTTGCGACCGCGGCAATGGTGACGATATCGTAATAATCCCGTTCGAGTGCATTCGCATCGGCGCCGGCAGCGACCAACTTGCGCATCGCCGCGTGGTTTCCAAGGTAGGCCGCGACATGCAGGGCGCTGCGGCCGTAACTATCTCGACGGTCGACATCGGCTGCTGACCTCAGGTGCCGCTCGAGAGCGACCGCATCCTGTTGCACCACGGCGCGGAACAGACCCTGGTAACTGGCTAACTCGGCGTCATTGGGCGGAGTTTGTGCCGGACCGATCGACGGCCAGGCAAGGCTTGCCAGAAGCACGGCCAGTGGGCAGAAGCGGCGATTATGAAACAATGCCAGCCCGCGCGCCGTTTTATCCGAGCGCCGAGTCCAGCGCGCGCAAAATCCGGTTGACGTCTTCCTGGTTGCCATAGTGCACCAGCGACAGGCGCACGACGCCGTCGTCCGGATCGATGCCGAGATCGGAGATCAGTCGATGCGCATAAAAGTTGCCATGCTCGCTGCCGATACCGGCATCCTGCAGCTTGTGCGTCAGCGACTCGGCGCTTTGCTTGAGCGGCCTGAACGCGATTGTCGGCGCACGGTCGTTGTCGCGGGCGTGGGATTTGCCGAGCAGGCGTACATCCGCGCGCTGCTGCAGAAAGTCGAGGATCGGTGCCGCCAGCTCATTTTCGTGCTGCAGGATTAGCCGATGGATATCGTCCAGGCGCGCATTGCGGCTGCTGTCGCTGTCGCCGAAATGATGCTGATGCAGCGCATCGAAGTAATCCAGCACGCCGGCGCAGCCGGCGACCTGCGCATGCTGCGGTCCGGCGGGGTTGAAATCCTTGGCGGGATTGCCGCTGTTGAAGTAGTGCGCCTGGGATGTCATGTCGCCGTGGATATCGCGGTTGACATACATCAGGCCCTGGTGCGGTCCGAACACCTTGTACAGGCTGAAGGCGTAACCATCGACGCCCAGCGCCTTCATATCCGAAATATGATGCGGCGCGTAGGCGACCGCGTCGACGAAAACCCGGGCATTGCTGCCCGCCTTGATGGTTTTGACGATTTCGGTAACTGGATTCACGCTGCCGACGATATTCGAGCAATGCGTGAAAAATACCCAGCGGGTATTGTCACGCAGCAGCGGAAACAGGGTTTCTATATTCAGCAGGCCGGTTTCGGATTCGACCTCCCACTGGCGGATGGTGGCGCCTTTTTCGTGCGCCTTGCGGCGCCAGACGCCGCTGTTGGCTTCGTGGTCCTGGTTGGTGACGATGATTTCGTCGCCGGGCATCCACAGGTCGCCGATGGCCTGCGCCATGACGTAGGTATTAATCGACGTGGAAGGCCCGATGGTGAGTTCGCCGCGATCGATGTTGAGGGCATCGGCCCAGCCCTGATAAGCGCGGTCCATGGCCTTGCCCGCCTCGGCCGAGGGTTGGTAGCGCGAATAGGGTTGCACGCGCGTGTGATGGTTGTAGTGTTCCAGCACCTGGTTGGCCTGGTTGCAGACATAGCTGCCGCCGGCGTTGCAGGCGAATACGAATTCGGGGTCGTCGGCCAGTTGACCGAATTGCGACCTGACAAAGTCGATGTCGAGTTTCATAGATTGCTCCCTGAGTTTGACTCAATGGTAGTTGTTTTTAAACTCGGCATAAACCGTTTCGAAGCGCGCCAGGTTTTTTTGCGTGTAGTCGGCAAAATCCATCTGCACGCGTGAATACAGTTCCGACACCATCGACCACATGGTTTCGCGCAGCAGCGAGGCGCATTTCATCGCGTGGTAGCTGGCGAGCCGTGAGCGGCCGGGGCTCGCGCCGAAGTACTGTTGCAGCATGCCAAGCTCCTGCGCCGCGCTGAGCTCATTGTTCGAAGCCAGGTTGGACAGGTCGAACAGCGGGCTGTTAAAGCCGGCGTAATCAAAATCGATGAGCCAGATTTTGTCGCCATCGTCGATAAAATTGGCCGGCAGCAAATCGTTGTGACCGAATACGATTTCCACCGGGCCGACCGCGGCTTCGAGATCGCTGGCGATCCTGGCCAGTTGCGGCAGCCGCGCGGCATGCGCGCTATCACCGCGGTCTAACAGGTTGTGGTAGTGGCGCAGTACCTGGAACACCCAGAACATGACAGCAACCTGGTTAAAGCGCTGTGGCAGTTGGTGATGAAAGCGCTGCAGCAGTTCGACGATGCGATGCAGATTGGTTTCGATCCGCACATCGGCTTCGTCGAACACCTTGCCGTCGACGAATCTGACGACCAGGATGCCGTCTTCATGGTAAACCAGTTCCGGACTGACGCCGATTTCGCAGGCGGCCTGGCAGCAGGCAACTTCATTGCGCCGCGAAATCAGGTGCACCGGATCATCCTCGCCCAGGCGCACGACGTAGTTTGCAGCGGCGTCGCAGACCTTGAAGTTGAGGTTGGTCATGCCGCCACTCAGGGGTTCGATTTTGACCTCGCCCCGCCAACAGGGCAGCCTGGCGATGCGTTTTTCAGCTGAATCGGTCATGCTTTGCTGGTTCTGGATTTCGATCGAGGCATGATAGCATCGACGCCACCATGCGCAATCACGCGGAACTTTTCTTTGACCGGGGCTGGTGCCGGTTCGACTTCGATTCACGGCTCTATAGCTGGGTTCGGGCGACGCTCGCGGCCGCGCGCGCAAGCCTCAGCGATCCCCGGCAGAAGAAGTGGCTGCGCTACCAGGGCACCTGGTTCGCCGGCGTCAATGCCCTGCCCAACGATGCCCTCGGCGAGGTTGATGGCAGCGGCCCGCTGCGCGGCGCGGCACTCGATTTTATCGCTGCTGAACTTGGCTTGCGCGATTTTGCCTGGGATGCGGCTCAGATTTCGGTCTGCTATCCGGGCTATCCTCTGCCTATGGTGGGCGAAAGCCCTGGCAGGGCGCGCTACCGACGCGAATCCGACGCCGCGCATGTCGATGGCCTGCTGCCCGAAGGCCCTGACCGGCGGCGTCATCTGCGCGAGTATCACGGGTTTATTCTCGGTATTCCAATGGTCGAATTCGATGCCGCTGCCTCGCCTTTTGTAGTCTGGGAAGGTTCCCAGGAAATCGTGCGCGCCGCCTTCAGCCGGCGATTTGCCGGGCTGGCGCCCGAGCTGTGGGGCGAGCAGGATATTACCGACGTTTATCACGCGGCCCGCCGGCAGGCTTTTGCCGAATGCGAGCGGGTGGAGGTGCATGCCCGACCCGGTGAAGCCTTTATTGCCCACCGGCTGCTGCTGCACGGCATGGCGCCGTGGCGCGAGGGTGCCGTCGCCGGCGATGATGGCCGCATGATCTGTTACTTCCGGCCGGATCCTTTTGGTCCTTACGAGTGGCTCAATAATCCCTGAAAGATCATCGTTCCAGCATCCGTTAAAACGAAAATTTCAGCTTAAGTACAGCAGGCCCTTTGGCGTCTCGATCATCGCCGACAGGTAGGGAGCTTGATCATCCGCCAGGGCTTCGACCTGCACCAGGTGGCTGGCGCCCATCGCGTCGAGCCGTTCGGCGACCCAGTGCGGGCGATTGTGATATATCGTCAGCGCGTGCAGTATGCAGCCGAGATCGGCCATGCCGCGCGATGGGTGTGGCGAGCTATGCCATTGAATGCAGTAGGGCAGCATGCCGCCCCCAAGCAGGCGCCCATCGTCGGTCAGCGCAATTTCCCATTTCAGGTTATCGCGGCTGAGCGCGGTCGGGGTGCCGATATCGAAGCCGGTGCTGGCAACCAGGTGACGAATGTCGCTGGTATTCATCACCCAGGTGAGCAACCGTGGCCGCTGTTTTAGCGCGGCCCGTAGCAACGCATCGTCGAGCCCGAACCAGCGCGGATGTCTCGGCGCCCGGGCCGCTGGATCGATCGCGATGACTTCGAGGTAGGCGTCGTTTGCCAGCTGCATCAGATGATTGTGAGTGCCCATGGTTTGATGGAATCCACCCTCGGGAACATCGACCCCCAGGCTAGTGCGCAGGTAGTCGACTCCCTGTTGCAGGGATTCGGCAGCGACGACGATGTGATCGAGTTGATTCATGACAGCATGTTAAATCACGGCGCTACCTGTTGACAGTATTACAGAGTAGAATTTCGCTATTCGAAGCAGCAGCGAGGTGACAGCGATGAACATTCTGACCAATCGGATCGAATACGCGGTGGGCGATACCAATCACCAGGGTTACCTGGCTTACGATGACGAAATCAGCGAGGCGCAACCCGGAATTCTGATCGTCCACGAGTGGTGGGGGCTTAACGAATATATCGTACGCCGCGCGCACATGCTCGCCGAACTGGGGTATGTCGCACTCGCGCTGGATATGTACGGCGCAGGCCAGATCGCGGCCGACCCGGGGCAGGCCGGAGAATTGATGAACGGCGTTTTGAACGACATGGAAGCCGCTACGGCGGCGCTCAGGACGGGTTACGACCTGCTGCTCGACCAGGCCGGCGTCGATCGCACCCGCAGCGGCGCAATCGGTTACTGTTTCGGCGGCGCGATGGCGCTGCACATGGCGCGTGTTGGCATACCCTTGTCCGCGGTCGCCAGTTTTCATGGCGCCTTGGGATCTTTCCATAGTGCCGATCCCGGCAGTATTCATGCCAAAATCCTGGTTTGTCACGGCGCCGCCGACTCGATGGTAAGCCTGGACGAACTCGAGGGATTCAAGCAGGAAATGGATGCCGCGCAGGCCGATTACGAAGTGCTGCTCCTCGATGGGGCCAAACATGGTTTCAGCAATCCGCAGGCCGACGTCAACGCCGAAAAATACGGCATCGATCTGGGTTACCAGCAGCAGGCCGACGAAAAATCCTGGGCCGCCATGCAGGCCCTGTTCAAGCGGGTATTCTGATGACGATCGAAATGGACCTGAGCGATGTGCGCCGCGACTATGAAGCGCATGGAATTACGCGCAAGGACATGGACCCGGATCCGTTCGTGCAATTCGGGCAGTGGCTGCAGCGTGCGCGCGACCTGGAGCTGCTCGACGCCACGGCGATGACGCTGGCCACGGCGGATTCCGCGGGCCGGCCCTCGGCCCGTGTCGTGCTGCTCAAGCATTTCGACGCCACCGGATTTTGCTGGTACACCGATTCGCGCAGCCAGAAGGGCCGGCATCTCGCGGAAAACCCGAACGCCGCACTGCTGTTTCACTGGCGTGATCTGAGCCGCCAGGTGCGCGTGCATGGCCGCGTTCAGGCCATGCCGAGCGAGGACGCCGAGAAGTATTTCCTGATGCGCCCCGAAGGCAGTCGTTTCAGCGCTGCCGCTTCACATCAGTCCAGCGCAATCGAGAGCCGCTCCCATCTGGAGGATGAAGTGCTGCGTTTGCGCGCCGCCTACCCCGACGGCGACGTGCCACGCCCCGAGGCCTGGATTGGTTACCGCCTGACGCCTGATTATTTCGAGTTCTGGCAGGGGCAGGATAACCGGCTGCACGATCGTATCGTCTACGCTCCGCTCGAGGGTGGCTGGGGAATGACGCGGATTTCACCCTGATGCTGGCGGCGGCGCTAATTGCTTTTGGCCACTTTCTGGCATTTTTCTCGCTGTCCGCCGCGCTGGTGCTGCAACTGGCGTTACTCGCGGAATCTCTCAGCGTCGAGACCGCGCGTCGAATCCAGCGCGCCAACCTGGTGCTGGGTGTTGCGGCGGTGTTGCTGCTGCTGTTCGGTTTTTTGCGCGTCATCTATTTCGAAAAGGGCGGCGACTATTATTTCGGCAATACCTTTTTTCAGATCAAGCTCGCCTTGTTTGTCATTGCCGGGATCATCTCGCTTTATCCGAGCGCGGTGTACCGGCGCTGGAGCAGCGAACTGAAGCAGGGCATCGCACCCGAGCTCGAGAGCGACATGCTCGGACGCCTAAAGAAAATCATCCACTGGGAACTGGTCCTGATCGGCGCTATTCTGATATGCGCGTCGTTGATGGCGAAGGGAATCGGTGGCTGATTACAACCCAGTGGAATCGATATTTTTTGGCGCCGCTATTTAAAGCTCCGGACCCAAACGGCGGCCCGCCGCAGCGGGACGAGTTTATCCGGATGCGCAAATGAAAATGAAGGATGAGGATATGACCGAAGCCAGTAAAATTCTAAGTCTGACCCAGGTGGAAGACCTGACGCGGCGTGCGCTCGCCGCCTGCGGTGCGCACGGACAACAACTGGAACTTGCGGTGCAATCGGTGGTCGATGCCGAGTGCGATGGCATTCGTACCGTTGGCCTGGGTTACTTGCCGCTCTATTGTGGCCACCTGCAGGTTGGCAAGATCAATCGTGACGCCCGGCCCGAACATGCCCGAATCGCGCCCTCGGCCCTGCGTTCGATGGCTGACAGTGGCTTCGCGCACGCGGCCTTTGCCGAGGCCGAGCAGGCGTTTTACCAGTTAGCCCGGCAACAGGGCATTGCCGCGCTGTCGATCGTCGATTCCTACTCGGCCGGTGTGGTCGGCTGGTTCGCGCAACGCATAGCCGCTGCCGGTTTGATCGGGATTGGCTTTGCCAATTCGCCCTCGGCGGTGGCGCCGGCGCCGGGCGCGAGTCCTTTCTTCGGTACCAACCCGATGGCGTTTGCGATTCCCAGGGGTGAAAAAGACCCGATCATCGCCGACATGGCGACCAGTCAGGTGGCGCTGGTGACGATAAAGAAAGCGGCCGCGGAAGGCCGTTCGATCCCGCCCGGATGGGGCTATGACAAGAATGGCAACGATACCACCGATGCCGCCGCGGTGATCGACGGTGGCGCGTTGGCACCGGCTGGCGGTTACAAGGGTATGCTGCTGGGATTGCTGGTCGATTTACTGGCCGGAGTGCTGAGTGGGCCAAATTGCTCGTTCCAGGCCCCGGTGTTCAAGAACAATACCGGTGGCGAACCCAGGGTAGGTCAATTTTTTATCGCTATTTCGCCGGGCGGTCTCACCCCCGGAGGCGATCATGCCTATGCCGACCGGCTCGAAACCATGCTCAGCGCGCTCGCGGCTGAGCCGGGCGTGCGCCTGCCGGGTTCACGCCGGCATGAAGCCAGACTAAGGGCCGAGACGCAGGGTGTCGAAGTGGCGCTGGAATTAATCGACAGGCTCGAGGGTTTCGCCGCGGGCAGCTGAATTGGGCGCCTGAAACGCCGGATTTTGCCAATTATTTACATTTAAGATTCCCTTAAGGATACAAGCCGATACTTGCCTCCATTAGTTTTTGAGGCAAGAAAAATGAATTTGGCAAGCAGTACCTTAGCCCGGGAATCGCGCTTACCCAACGCAGCCGAATTACTCGGCTCGCCCCGGCAGCAGCTGATCGACAGCGAGCATCCGCGCCGCCGTCAAGTTGAACAGTTTATCGCGCAACGCTTCCTCGAGGTTCATGGCGCGCGCATTTCAGGCTTCATGCCGGAACTGATCGCCCTGTTCAACGATAATGGTGAAATTCTGGCTGCGGTTGGTATACGCGGCGCGTCCAGCGATTCCCTGTTTCTCGAACATTACCTGGATGCTCCGGTCGAACAGGCGATTTTAAACAACGCCGATCGTCCGCTGACGCTGCCGCAACGCGACCGGATTGTCGAAATCGGGAACCTGGCCTCGATCGATCGCCGTGCCAGCCGCGAATTGTTCACCCTGCTGGCCGGCCTGCTGCATGCCCGGAAATTCGAATGGGCTGTATTCACCGGCTGCACTTCGCTGCACCGCATGTTCAAGACCCTGGGTATCGAAACCCTGTACCTTGGGCGGGCGCTGCAGTCGCAACTCCCGACCGATGAGCAAACCTGGGGCAGCTATTACGAGGATAGCCCGAGGGTTGTCGCCGGTAAGGTTAGCGGTGGTTGCAACGCCTTCGAAAATATTCCCGGCCTGCCAGCACCGAGGGCCGTGGCATGAACCGACTGCTGACAGCACTCGAACGCGAGGCGCGGGTAAATCCGCAATCGCTCGCGATTCGATCCGGCGATGACAGCCTGAGTTATGCGCAGTTGAGCGCCGCGATAAAGCAGGCCGCGATTTGCCTGCGCGCCTGTCGGGTTAACTCACTGGGTATTTATCTCGACAACGGTATCGAATGGATTGTCGTCGATCTGGCGGCGATGACCGCGGGTATCCGCGTAGTGCCTTTGCCGTGGTTT
The DNA here is from genome assembly GCA_963768295.1 of uncultured Gammaproteobacteria bacterium. Lineage (GTDB taxonomy): Bacteria > Pseudomonadota > Gammaproteobacteria. Next base: position 59,630 of record CAVYHN010000053.1, read on the forward strand.
TTCAGCGACGCGCAAATCGGGCACGCGGTGACAAACGGCGCCGTCGACTGCATCGCTTATGCCGACGATTTGCCCTCCGGAATCCGTGGTACCGGCGCCCCGGTAAAGGCTTACGGCAACAGCTGGTTACAGTCGCTCGGCCCGCGGGCAAATGTTACCGCGGGAAGTTCGCCGACTGCCGGCAAGCTGAGTTACACCTCCGGCACCACCGGCAGTCCCAGGGGCATCGACCTGTCTTATGACTTCATCGACCAGACCTGTGACTCGATTGGCGCGGTCATATCGGGTCTCGATATCGAAAATCATTTAAGCATTTTGCCTTACGCGACCCTGCTGGAAAACATTGCCGGGGTTTATGTCCCGCTGATGCTGGGCAAAACCGTATACGCGGAATCCGCGGCGCGAGTCGGCCTGTCGGCTGAGCTCCATCTCGATCCGCTAAGGCTGCAGCAGACCTTCAACCAGATTCGGCCAGACAGCCTGATCCTGACCCCGCAACTGCTGGAGCTTTTTTGCCTGCTTAGTGAAAACAATGCGATCGACCCCGGCTGCCTGGAGTTCGTCGCCGTGGGCGGCGCCCGCGTGGGCGAGTCACTGATGCGCCGGGCGCGGCGCGCTGGAATTCCAGCCTACGAAGGTTACGGACTAACCGAGTTTGCTTCGGTTGCCCTCCTGAACACGCCGCAAAACGATCGTATCGGCAGCGTCGGCAAGCCCTTGGCGGGAGTGTCGGCCAAGATTGCAGCGGACGGTGAGATTTGTCTGAGCACCGTTTTGACCCGGATCGATAACGCCGGTTTCGAGCATCAACAGAGCATCACTGTCGAGACCGGCGATCTTGGCAGCATCGACAGCGATGGATTTGTTTACGTGCAAGGCCGGAAATCGAGCCTGATCGTGTTGGCCAGCGGACGCAACGTGGCGCCCGAATGGGTCGAAACCGAGCTTAACGGCTCCTCGCTGGTTGCCCGGAGTTTCGTCTTCAGCAAAACCGGTGCGGCGCTCTCCGCCCTGCTGGTTACCCCCGGCGCGGGCATCGCGGATAGCGATCTCGAGGCCGAAATCGAGGGCATCAACCGCGCCTTGCCAGCCTATGCCCGGATAAAAAAATGGCACCGGATGCCGTACCCGTTTTCACAGGATAACCAAATGCTCACCGTCAATGGACGTCTCAGGCGCCTGCAAATCATGCAGCTATTGCCGACGCTACTGGCGAGTTCGAGAACTTTTACGCCGCGTATCTGCGGTGATTCACCACAGAATTCAGTCAAGGAGATCCATCCATGTTAACCCAGCCATTTTTCAACGAAATCGAAGCGGTCACCGCCGCTGCCAGGCAGCGGCTTGAGCACAGTCCGGCAATCAAGCGCTGTCTCGACGGTCAGGTCGAAATGCAGACTTACCAGGCGTTTTTGACCGAGGCCTATCACCATGTAAAACACACCGTGCCCCTGTTGATGGCCTGCGGCAGCCGCTTGCCGGAAAGGCTCGAGTGGTTGCGCGAGGCGATCGTGCACTACATCGAAGAAGAGGTCGGGCACCAGGAATGGATTCTGAACGATATACAAAATTTGGGCGGTGACAGGGAATCAGTCCGGCAGGGAAAGCCCTCGCTGCCCACGGAATTGATGGTCAGCTATGCCTACGATACGGTCGCCCGCGGCAACCCGGTGGGGCTGTTCGGCATGGTTTACGCGCTCGAAAAAACCAGCTCGACGATAGCGACCTACGCCGCGGGCCAGATCGTCTCCGCGCTGGATCTGAAACCGGACACCATGTCCTACATGGTTTCTCACGGCAGCCTCGATATCGAGCATATGCAGCATTTCGAGCAATTGATGAACCGGCTCGAGGATGAGCAGGACAAGGCCGCGGTGCTGCACTCGGCGGTCGTTTTTTACGAACTCTATACCAATATTTTTGCGGCACTGCCGCTTACCGCGGATAACCGCGAGGAGAGCAGTTATGCAGCCTGAACAAATGAACGTGGTGTTAACCGGAGCCTGTGGCGGCATTGGCCAGATACTGGCGCGCCAGCTCGCGGCGTCGGGTGCAAGCCTTTACTTATGCGGTCGCGATGGCGCTACCCTGGCGAGTCTGCAGCAGGAGCTGCGCGTGAATGCGCGTGCTAATCAGTTTATCGAAGCACAGGTAGTCGATTTGACCGATGACGAGGAAACCGACCAATGGCTGCGATCATTCGACCCGGTTAATCACCCCGTCAACGTGCTGATCAACAATGCCGGTATTTGCAAGTTCGAAATGTTCGAGCGGCTCACCGACCGGGATATCGAGCAAATCATGAATCTCAACAGCATCGTGCCGATGAAACTGACCCGAAAACTGTTGTCCGTGATGAAACGTCAGCCCGAGGCCCGCGTTGTCAATATCGCCTCGACCTTCGGCGCGATCGGATTTCCCGGCTACGCCGCCTACTCGGCGAGCAAATATGCGATCCGCGGTTTTTCGCAGGCGCTAAACCGTGAACTTTCCGATACCGGGGTTCGCGTCGGCTGCATTTTACCGCGCGCGACGCGGACTGCGATCAACAGCGAGCGCGTGGTCGAAATGAATCGCAAGCTCAAGGTTGCGATGGACCCGCCGGAGAAGGTGGCCGCTGCGGTTGTGCGCTTTGTCGGCAGCAAGCGGGGCGAACTGGCGCTGGGCTGGCCCGAGAAACTGCTGGTTCGAATCAATTCCGTGTTCCCGGCGCTGGTCGGTAATGCGATTTCTAAAAAACTGCCACTGATCAAGCAATACGCCGCTTGAGTGGTTTCAAGTATTTCAATATTTAAACGAGGTGCAACATGAATAAATTTGCAAAAATGGCTTTAATTTCGCTGGCGCTCATAACCGCCCAACCGGCAATAGCCGGCATGTCCGATTCGGCGCAGATGCCGGAGGTCAGGGAAATCCAGTCCGAATGGGCCCAGCTTTATTACCTGGACGAGTTTCTTAACAATAACTACCGTGAGCTGCAGGCGCTGGCACGCAAGGCGAACCGTGTGTCTCACGATAACCCGCAAAGTGCCGAGGCGCTGGTGTGGGACGCTATCGTACTCAGCACCCTGGCGGAAAAGAAAGGCGGCATCGGTGCCTTGAGCCTGGTCAAGGAGGCCAAGCTGAAACTGGAGCAGGCTGAAGCGATCGATCCCACGGTTCTGGGTGGATCGGTTTATGCTAGCCTGGGTTCGCTTTACTCCAAGGTGCCGGGCTGGCCAATCGGTTTCGGTAGCGATAAAAAGGCGCAAAAGTATTTCCAGAAGGCGCTTGCGATAAATCCGCAAGGCCTGGATATCAACTACTTTTTTGCCGAGTACCTGGCCGATAATGGCAAGGATCAGCTGGCGCTGGAATACGTCGAAAAGGCGTTGCATGCGCCGGCCATGGCAGAGCGCCCGCTGGCCGACAAGGGTCGGCGCCAACAGGCACAGAAGCTGAAAGAGTTTTTGATCGGCTCCTAGGCATTGCCAGGATCGCGGGCCGAGGGTTTATACTGTCGGCCCGCGATTTTTTTAATTGTGACCCCCGGGTCAAGAGACTTTGCATGAGATTACTGCTGGTAGAAGATGACGCGCAATTGGGTAGCGGAATCCGCAAGGCCCTGATGCGCGATGGGGATCACGTCGACTGGTTGACCGACGGCGCCCAGGCGCTTGCCGCGATCCGCTCGGATAATTTCGAACTGATTATTCTGGACCTGCAGCTGCCCGGAAAGGACGGAATCTCGGTGCTGCAGACCATGCGCAAGGAATCCATCAACACCCCGGTTCTCATCATGACCGCGCGCGATACGGTGGACGAACGCGTACTCGGACTCGACAGCGGCGCCGATGATTACGTGGTAAAGCCGGTCGAGCTCAAGGAATTGCGTTCGCGAGTACGGGCCCTGAGTCGGCGCAGCCATGGCTTTGCGGCGCCCGAGATCAGCCTTGGGGAACTGCGCATCAACAGCGCCAACCAGCAGGTCTGGTATCGCGGCGAGGAAGTCGAATTGAATCGGCGTGAATTTGTCGTCCTCTCGGAATTCGCCAACAAACCCGGCCAGGTGCTGGCGCGCAGTCATCTGGAAGACGTGCTCTATGGCTGGAACGAGGGTGTCGAAAGCAACGCGCTCGAGGTGCATATCCACCATTTACGTAAAAAGCTCGACGACAAACTGATCAAAACCGTCAGGGGTGTTGGCTACAAGCTGGATGTCGGCAGTGACTGATGGCGTATCTCTGCGCCGGCGCCTGACCTGGTACGTGATTGTCATCCTGTTGGTGATAACCACCGCGTCGGGCACGGTTATCTACCGGGGTACCTTGCAGGAGGCCGACGAAATATTCAGCGCTTCGCTGGTACAAACGGCGCGCATCCTGGACGGCATGATCACGCGCGCGAACATCGAGTCCAACAGGGAGCAGCTGGCGCTTGCCCTGGAGCGCGCGCCGGAAGCCCACGAGTATGAGCGCAAGTTGTTTTTCGCCATCGTGGATCCGGCGGAAAAGGTCCTGCTGCAGTCTCGCCAGGCACCCGAGATGCCCCACGAAATAATCAATAGCGGGTTTTCCGAGTTCAGGTACAAGGACAAGAAATGGCTGACTTTCGCGCTTGCTTCCAGTCATGATGACTTGCTCATCATCGTCGGCGAACGCAGCGAGATCCGACAGGAGATCACCGAGTATATCGGCGGTGGCCTGCTTTTACCCTTGATCCTGCTGCTACCGCTAATCCTGTGGCTGCTGTGGCAGATAGTCGGGGTCGCGTTGAAACCGTTGCAGGCCGTCACCGACCAGGTTCGGCAACAGGACCTCAAGGATTTGAAGCCGATCGACGTCGTCGGGGTTCCGCAGGAGATCAGCCCACTGGTGACCGCGTTGAACCAGATGATCACTGACCTTGATGCGGCCTACGCACGCGAGCGCCGTTTCGTCAGCGATGCTTCGCACGAATTGCGTAACCCGCTGGCTGCACTCTTGATCAACGTCGAAAACGCGCTCGAAGAAAACCAGGGCAGGGAAACGCTGGACTCGCTGGAAAGTATGAAAACCAGTATCAAGCGGCTTTCGCACATGGTGTCGCAGCTACTGAAACTGAGTCATTTCGAGCACCCGCAGGCGATCAGGGAGTTCGAGCAGGTTGACCTGGGCGAGGTCTGTCGGCGGGTAATTGACTCCCTGAAACCACAGGCCGAGGCCAAGGATCTGCAGATCGAGCTTTTGCTATCCGACGACAACTGTAATTTACTAGGGGCGGAATCCCTGCTCAACAGCCTGGTGTCCAACCTGGTCGACAATGCCATCAAGTATAGCGATCCCGGATGCAGGATAAGAATCAGCTGTTATCATGCCGCCAAAAGCCTGGTGCTCGCGGTCGACGATTCCGCTGCGGGACTCGATGCGGAGCAACGCGAAAAAGTCCTGGGGCGGTTTTATCGCGCCGGCGATACCAACAACGCCGGCGCCGGGCTGGGGCTATCGATCGTCAATACGATCGCGCAGATTCACGATGCCCGGGTGGTGTTAAGCGAGTCTGACCTGGGCGGGTTGTGCGTAAACGTTCAATTTAAAATTAACTGAAAAAGCCCGCGGATATCCGGTAAAATTCAGCCTTACCTGCGCCCGGCAGGTAGCCCGAATATTGCGCTAGTCGGGCTCGGACCTTGATATAAAATATTGAATAATTCGGAAAAACTGTATTTTCAAGTGAATTTTAAAGGTACAGTTTGCTACCGGCCAGAGCCCTATCCCGGCGCTGACTTGTCCAGATACGCCTGGACTTGGGTTTCCCTCAAGCCATAGCTACAGCTACGGCTTTCGGTCCAGCCCGGCGTCCATCCGCATCTGTCCTGCCTCAGCATCCGGGATACTGGTGCAATATCCGGGCTAGCGAATCAGAGCGGAATCTACCCATGGCTTACAACAATCAAAGCGTTCGCGTCGGTGCCGATATAGGCGGGACTTTTACCGATGTCGTGCTTGAAATCGGCCCTCGGCAATTCAGCGCCAAGGTACTGACCAACTACAGCGAGCCGGGCCAGGCGATCATTGACGGCCTGATCAAGGTGACGCAAATTGCCGAAATCGGCCTCGAGCATATCGATCAGTTGATCCACGGCACCACGCTGGCGACCAATTCTCTGATCGAGCGCCGTGGCGCCAGTACTGCGTTTGTCACCAGCAAAGGCTTTCGCGACGTTATCGAAATGCGCACCGAGGGGCGCTTCGAGCAATATGATCTGAACCTGAGCCTGCCGCCGCCGCTGATATCGCGTGAGCACCGCTATGTGGTCGGCGGCCGCATTGCCGCGACTGGGCGCGAGCTGATCCCGTTGGACGAAGCGGGCCTGTTTGCAACCGCAAAACGAATCCGCAGCGGTAATTACGAAAGTCTGGCGATCGGTTTTATCCACTCCTATGCCAATGCCGAACACGAACAACGTGCGCGTGAAATTCTGGCCGCCGAACTGCCTGGCATCAGCATCTCGATATCGAGCGAAGTCTCGCCGCAAATGCGCGAATTCGAACGCTTCAACACGGTGTGCGCAAATGCATTCGTCAAACCCCTGATGGCCTCCTACCTGCAGCGCCTGGTCGAGCGCTTTCGCGCCGAGGGTGGAGACTGCCCGTTGTTCCTGATGCATTCCGGTGGCGGCTTGATTTCGGTGGAAAGTGCGATCGAGTTTCCAGTGCGACTGCTCGAGTCCGGTCCCGCGGGTGGCGCGATCTACGCGGCCGACTATGCCGCTGGCTATGGGCTCGACAAGGTTTTGTCCTACGACATGGGCGGCACTACCGCCAAGATTTGCCTGATCGAAAACCGCGTGCCCAAAACCGCACGTAGCTTCGAAGTGGCGCGTACCTATCGTTTCAAGAAGGGTTCCGGTATGCCAATTTCGATTCCGGTCATCGAAATGGTTGAAATCGGCGCCGGCGGCGGCTCGCTCGGCTGGGTCGATGAAATGAAACAGATTCGGGTGGGTCCCGAAAGCGCCGGTTCGGAACCAGGGCCGGCCTGTTACGCGCGCGGCGGGGAAAATCCCGCAGTGACCGATGCGGATTTACTGCTGGGTCGGCTCGCCCCCGATCGTTTTGCCGGCGGGGATATCCGTCTCGAAACCGAAAAATCGGTTGCCGCGATGCAGCGGGCAATCGGCCAGCATCTCGACATGGACGCGGAAACCGCGGCCATCGGCATCTGCGAGGTAGTCGATGAAAATATGGCCAACGCGGCGCGAGTGCACGCGGTTGAAAGCGGCAAGGAGCTGGCGGAATATTCGATGATTGCTTTCGGCGGTGCCGCGCCGCTGCATGCCAGCCGTTTGTGTGAAAAGCTCGATATCGACGAGCTGTTGATTCCGCCCGGGGCCGGGGTCGGTTCGGCGATCGGTTTTTTACGTGCCCCGTTTGGCTTCGAGGCGGTGCGCGGCGCCTTTCTGCGCCTCAGCGAATTCGACGCCGACTGGACTAACCGTTTGATTGCCGAACTCAGCGACGAAGCCGAGCGTTTTGCCCGCGCCGGCGCCGCTGACGCCGAACTGCTGCGCGAAATCAAGGCTTACATGCGCTACCAGGGCCAGGGCTGGGAAATCGTCGTCATGTTACCGAACCGGGATTTCGTCGCCGCTGACGAGGTCGAAATCCGCAAGCTTTTCGAAGCCGAGTATATTCGCCTGTTCGGGCGCGCGCTCGAAGGGCTCGATATCGAAATCATGAACTGGTCGGTGCAGGTGCGCAGTCTGCTGGCGGAAGTGGCGGAAGTGGCGGCGGTCAGCGCAGAAACGCCCCGTTACAGCGACGAAAAGCGCCGCATATTCGATGCGCGCGAGCAGTGTTTTGTCGATGCCGCGGTCTATCAACGCGATGAATTGCAGGTCGGCGATCTGGTCTCGGGTCCCGCGGTTATTATCGAAAGTGAAACCAGTACGGTCGTCACCAACCGTTTCCAGGCGGTCAGGCAATCCGATGGCTGTTTACTGATCAGACTCAAGGGGAAAGGCTAATGGCCGCAGGAATTTCCAATGTGCATATGCAGGTGATGTGGAATCGCCTGATCTCGGTGGTCGAGGAGCAGGCGCTGACGCTGTTGCGCACCGCGTTCTCGACCTCGGTGCGTGAAGCCGGCGACCTGTCGGCAGGGGTCTTCGACGAGCAGGGGCACATGATCGCCCAGGCGGTTACCGGCACCCCGGGGCATGTCAACGCGATGGCCGAGGCGGTGGGGCATTTCATCGAGGATATCGGTCAAGACAATATCTTCGAGGGTGATTCATACATCACCAACGATCCGTGGAAGGGTACCGGGCACCTGCATGATTTTACCTTTGTCAATCCGTCGTTTCGTAACGCTAAACTGGTGGGGTATTTTGCCTGTACCGCGCACGTGGTCGATGTCGGCGGTCGCGGTTTCGGGCCGGATGCCAACGAGGTTTACGAGGAAGGTATCTTCATTCCGATCATGAAATTCGCCGAGCGTGGCGAGGTCGATCAACGCCTGATACACATAATTCGCAACAATGTGCGCGAAGCCGATCAGGTTATCGGCGATCTGTTTTCACTCTCTTCCTGCAACGATACCGGGCACCGCAGGCTGATGGATATGATGGACGAATTTCAGCTGGATGATCTGCAGGCGCTGCGTGATTTTATTTTCGACAACAGCCTTACCGCCACGTTACAACACCTCAGGGATTTGCCGGCCGGTTCCTATGAAAACGAACTCAAGGTAGATGGTTATGATGAGCCGGTCACGATGAAACTGCGTCTCGATGTTTCCGCTGACGGAGTGCTTGCCGACTTCGCCGGCACCAGCGGCTTGAGCAGGAAAGGTATCAACGTGCCGCTGGTGTATACCACGGCCTACGCCTGTTATGCGATGAAGTGCACACTGGCCCCGCAGATCCCGAATAATCATGCGTCACTGGCCCCATTTAAGGTCACCGCACCTGAAAACTGTATTCTCAACGCCGTACACCCGGCGCCGGTAGCGATTCGTCACGTGTTGGGGCAATTTCTGCCCGACGTGGTGCTCGGCGCGCTGCATAAAATGTTGCCCGACACGGTTCCGGCCGAGGGCTCGAGCGCCCTGTGGAATGTGCAACTGGGGGCGCGTCCGATCGAGGGCAAGCAGGCAGCCGCCGGTGAATCCCTGCGCAGTTCGCAAATCCTGATGTTCAATTCCGGCGGCACCGGCGCGCGCCCGACCCTGGATGGGCTGAGTGCCACCGCGTTTCCGTCGGGCGTGCATACCATGTCTTCCGAGGTAACCGAGCATGTAGGGCCAATTACGATCTGGCGCAAGGAATTGCGCGAGGGTTCGGGCGGCGCCGGCGCGCAGCGCGGTGGCCTCGGCCAGGTGATCGAAATTTCGGCCAACCAGGGGCACCGCATCTATATCAACGCGATGTTCGATCGCTGTCAGAACCCGGCGCGAGGGCGTGAGGGTGGTCTGGCCGGGGCCGCGGGCGGCGTCGGTCTCGACGACGGCAGCGCAATGCAGTCCAAGGGCAAGCAGTGGATTCCGGACGATCGGCACCTGGTCTTGAACCTGCCGGGTGGGGGTGGCTACGGCGACCCGACGAAACGCGATAAAACTCTGATCGAGCAGGATTTGAGCCGCGAATATATCGACCCAGAGCAGGCAGCCAAAGACTACAACTACTCGAAATAGCCCATCAATTGCGAGGCGCTCGGAGCCAGCGCGACGCCCCTGTCGGCACATCCCTGATGACGCCTGGCGCCCGACGCGTCGGACCGCGGCATCCTTGCCTCGCGACACTTTTGCGAAATCCTTTCAGCGGTTACCTGCAAACACCTTGCTATTCTGCGAAACACTATTGAGCAGCATCTGCTCATCAGAACCAACCGAAGCGAATGACATTAACGAATTGACTGTTAGGAGGCATTGCCAATGGCTGCGCCGTCGAAGGGACTTTAACGGAGGGATCAGACCAGGCTGGCGCGGGCGTATTCGATGTATATCTGGCGCAGATGACGATAGAGGTCGCCGGGTTTGCCGCCGCTGATTTCCTGATTGTCGATTTTGACCACCGGTAACACGTAACTGGAAGCACCGCTGATAAAGGCTTCGTCCGCGCTCAGCGCCTCTTCCAGCGTAAACCTGTTTTCCACCAGGCGCAGGCCGTGCTTGCTGCACAGCGCTACGACCGCGCGACGCGTCACGCCCGGCAGGATGTCGTTACTCAGCGGACGCGTCAGTATCGAATCACCCTTGACGATGAAAAAGCTGGTGCTGCCGCATTCCGTGACGTAACCGTCGGCATCGACCATCAGGGCTTCGTAGGCGCCGGCATCGGCGGCCGCTTTTTTCGCCAGCACCTGGGCCAGCAGATTGACTGATTTGATATCGCGCCGCGCCCAGCGGATATCGGCGGTGCTCGCAAGCTGGACGCCGGTTTCGGCGGCCTGATTTTCGATCGAAGCCTTGGGCTGGGTAAACATGAAAACGTTAGGCTCGATGTCCTCGGGCCAGACGAAATCGCGCTCGGCAACGCCGCGGGTTACCTGCATGTACACCAGGCCTTCGTCGAGCCGATTGAGTTCGACCAGTTTGCGAAAGGCTTCGAGGATCTGCTGCTGGCTGAGCGGCGATGCGATCTCCAGCTTTGCCAGCGAGTTGAAATAGCGCTGCATATGATGCTCGAAATCGACCAGCTTGCCGTCGAGCACGCCAGCGACCTCGTAAATCGCGTCGCCGAAATTGACCGATCGGTCAAAAATGGAGATTTTGGCCTGCTCGGCCGGCAGGTAGTCGCCATTTAGAAATACAATACGGCTCATTCGCTTAACACCTTTCAATAATCGGGCAAAATGCTAGCATACATCGCATGTCACTGACGCGTCGCCAACAACTTGCCGCCCGCTTTCGCAAATTCCTGCCCTTTGAGAGCGTAATCGATCAACCGACTTCGCTAACCGCCTACGAATGCGATGGCCTGAGCGCCTACCGCGAGCAGCCGCTGCTGGTGCTATTGCCGGAAAACACCGGGCAGGTGCAGCAAATCATGCAGGTTTGTCATGAACAGCGACTGCCGGTGGTGAGCCGTGGCGCCGGCACCAGCCTGTCGGGTGGCGCGCTGCCGCATGCCGAGGGCGTGGTGCTGAGCCTGGCCAGGATGAATCGTATATTGCAGGTCGACGAGTTAGCGCGCAGCGCTGTGGTCGAGCCGGGCGTGCGCAACCTGGCGATATCCGAAGCGGTCAAGGATAAAGGGCTTTATTACGCCCCCGATCCCTCGTCCCAGATCGCCTGTTCTATCGGCGGCAATGTCGCCGAAAACGCCGGCGGGGTGCACTGCCTGAAATACGGCCTTACCCTGCACAATATACTTGCGCTCAAGGTCGTCGGCGCCGACGGCGAGCTGTTCGAAATCGATCAACGCGCGTTGCATGGCGATGGCTACGACCTGATGCCGTTGCTGGTGGGTTCCGAGGGGATGCTCGGCATCGTCGTCGAGGTCACGGTCAAACTGCTGCCGATACCACGTTGCGCGCGCGTGGTCATGGGCGTATTCGACTCGGTGGAAGCGGCCGGCGCCAGCGTCGCCGCGATTATCGCCGAGGGCATTATTCCGGCCGGCATCGAAATGATGGATAACCCGGCGATTCGCGCCGCCGAGGATTTCGTGCATGCCAACTATCCGGTCGATGCCGAAGCGATACTGATTTGCGAACTCGATGGCACCGAGCAGGAAGTGAGCGCGCAGATCGAACGGGTGGAGCAGGTGCTGAAGGCGGGTGGCGCTGTCGAAACCCGCCTCGCCAAAGACGAAGCCGAGCGCCTGCTGTTCTGGTCCGGGCGCAAGGCCGCGTTTCCCGCGGTCGGCAGGATTTCCCCCGATTATTACTGCATCGACGGCACCATCCCGCGCAAGTCGCTGGCGGCGGTACTCGCCGGGGTGCGCCAGCTCTCGGAGCAATACGGCTTGCGCGTGGCCAACGTGTTTCATGCGGGCGACGGTAACCTGCACCCGCTGATTCTGTACGACGCCAATAACGCAGGTGAGCTCGAAAAGACCGAGGAACTGGGCAGCAAGATCCTGCAGCTGTGTATCCACCATGGCGGCACGATTACCGGCGAGCATGGCGTCGGCGTCGAAAAACTTGGCGAAATGTGTATCCAGTTCAGCGAGCCCGAACGCAACCAGTTTCACGCAATCCGGGAATGTTTCGATCCGCTGAAAATACTGAATCCGGGCAAGGCGATACCCACCCTGGCGCGCTGCGCCGAGCACAATGCGATGCACGTGCACGACGGCAAGCTGCCGTTCCCCGAACTGGAACGTTTTTAATGACCTGTAAAACGCCAGGCCGGCCCGCATCAGGGCGACGCAGGAGGGCGCCGAGGACGGTGCCGAGATATGCAGACTGAAATTGACGACGTCAGCATCGAGGACGAACTGCGTACCCAGATTCGAGCGGTCGCCGCCAACGGCGCCGAAATCGAAATTATCGGCGGCGGCAGCAAACGTTTTTACGGCCAGGCCATCGAGGCCCTGCCGATCGACGTTTCCGCGCATAGCGGCATCATCGACTACGATCCGGCGGAACTCGTCATTACGCTGCGCGCCGGCTGCAAGCTGCTTGAAGTAGAGGCATTGCTGGCGCAAAACCGGCAGATGTTCGGCTTCGAGCCGCCCTGTTTCGGCGTGGATGCAACCATCGGCGGCATGCTGGCGACCGGCCTGGCGGGTCCACGGCGCGCCTTTGCCGGTAGCATCAGGGATTTTGTGCTCGGGATTAAAATGCTCGACGGCCGCGGCGAAGTGCTGCAGTTCGGCGGGCGCGTGATCAAAAATGTGGCGGGCTTCGACGCTTCGCGCCTGATGGTCGGCGCGCTTGGCACCCTCGGCATTATTCTCGAGGTTTCGATTCGAGTCGTCCCGGTCTATGAAACCGAGTTGACGCTCGGCTACGAGCATGCCAGTGCCGACGAACATATCCGCTGGATCAACGGCCTCGGTTCCGAACCTTACCCGATTTCGGCTTCGCAGTGGCAGGCCGGGCGCAGTCAACTGCGGCTCTCGGGTAGCGAGCAGGGCGTGTCGCATGCGGCAAACTTGCTTGGCGGCGATTCGATTGAACCCGGCTGGCAGGCCCTGAAAGAGCAGCAGCTGGATTTTTTCGATCCCAAGCGGCCGCTTAGCCGAATCTCGCTGCCGCCGGCGAGCCCTGACATACTGCCCGATACAGCGCAATTGATCGAATGGGGCGGCGCGCAGCGCTGGTGCCGCGGTGACATCGACGTCCTCGCCCTGCGCGAACAGGTCGCAAGCGCTGGCGGCGGCCTGTGCGCGTTTCGTGGTCACCCCGCCGAGGTGCCGATATTCCACCCGTTGCCGGCGGCGATGCTGAAACTGCAGCGTAATATCAAATCGAGCTTCGATCCTGCCGGTATCTTCAATCCCGGCAAGATTTATCCGGGTCTCTAGATGCAAACCAATTTCGCGCCAAAATTCCAGCAGGGTCCGCATGCCGCAACGGCGGAAGCGATCCTGCGCAAGTGCGTGCACTGCGGATTCTGTAATGCAACCTGTCCGACCTACCAGTTGCTGGGCGACGAGCTCGACGGCCCGCGCGGGCGGATCTACCAGATGAAGCAGTATTTCGAGGGCGAACCCGCCAACGTGGAAATGCTGAAGCACCTCGATCGTTGCCTGACCTGCCGCGCCTGCGAAACCACCTGTCCGTCGGGCGTCAACTACAGCCACCTGCTTGAAATCGGCAAGCATGCGATCGAACAGGAACTGCCGCGACCGGCCTGGGATCGGCTGCGCCGCTGGGGCATCGTACGCTTTATCAATTCGGGCTGGCTGTTCGCCCTTTCGATTCGAATCGGACAGACGTTCGCGCCGCTGCTGCCGGGCAAGCTCAGGCAAGCGGTACCGCCCCGACAGCAGCCGATAGCGCGCGGCGCGGCGCGGCATGAACGTAAGGTCCTGATGCTTGCGGGTTGCGTGCAGCCCGCGCTGACGCCGAATACCAACAACTGCGCGGTCAACCTGTTCGACCGCATGGGAATCGAAGTCGTCGAGTTACCGCAGACGCTGTGCTGCGGCGCCGCGGCGATGCATACCTCGGACGCCGAGTACGGGTTGCGCCAGGTAAAACAGCTGATCGACGCCTGGTGGCCGCATATCGAGGCCGGAGCCGAGGCGATCGTCGTGACCGCGACTGGCTGCGGCGTCAGCGTCAAGGACTACGGGCGCCTGCTGGCCGCAGATGCGGCTTATGCCGACAGGGCGGCCAGGGTAAGCGCGCTCTATCGCGACCTGATCGAGATCGTCGAAGCCGAAATCGAAACCATCGAAATACAGCAAAAACCGGCCACGCGCGTCGCGGTGCACACGCCCTGCACCATGCAGCATGGCCTGGGTCTCAATAACCGCGTGGAGCGATTGCTGGCGAGGCTGGGTTATGACATCTGCCGGGTCGAGGAGGCGCATCTATGCTGCGGCTCGGCCGGCACCTATTCGATGCTGCAGCCCGCCCTGTCCGCGCAACTGCGTGACAACAAGATAAGAGCCCTTGGCGTGGATGCACCGGAACTGATCGCGACCGCGAATATTGGCTGCCAGCTACAGCTTGCCCAGGGCAACCAGGTGGCGGTCGTACACTGGATAGAATTGCTGTAAAAAACGCGCAAGTCCAACAGGTTATCCGCAACAATCGGGTTCGGGCACCGGCGCTTCGAATTGTCACCAAAGTGTAAAATCAGCGCGCCATAATTTTGCCGCCGCCTTGATTGATTGATTATTGGCTTGAGGTAGGTTAGTTTAATGCGGTTCGCCCGCAGTATAAGGGCGAGTAAATACTAATAAAACGAGCAGATACCAATAAATTTATCGCTCTTTGAGGACACATCCAATGAATAAACTACGATATTTGATCAGTATCGGCCTTCTGGCCGTGGCTGGCAGTGCGCTGGGTGCCAATTGCCCCGCGGTAACCGTCGCCGATATGCAAGGCGTCGGGGCCGGCAAGTACCCGCAACAATACGACAAGGCTGAGTTTGAAAAGCTCGCCAACTGTACGATGAAATTTTCGGAGAATCCGGATATCGCCAAGCTCAACGGCAAGATTCGCGCCAACCCGGAATTACCTCCGGTGGCCGAGCGCCTTCCCGAGGATGCGCTGGTAGTTGCACCCTACCACAGCATCGGTAAATACGGCGGCACCTTTGACGTCATGTCGAACGCAACCGAGGCCGGTACCTCCGACTTCCTCGCGATTCGCCACGTCAACCTGGTGCGTTACTCGGACGATCTGCAAACCATCGTGCCGAACATCGCCAAGGACTGGGAGTGGAACGACGATTTCACCCAACTGACCTTCTTCCTGCGCAAGGGCCACAAGTGGTCCGACGGTGCACCGTTTGGCGCGCGAGACGTCAAGTACTGGTACGACAATCTTTCCTTGAACTCCAAGGTAATCGAAAATCCGAAAGACTACGTGCTGGTAGCCGGGAAGCCCATGACGGTCGATGTCATCGATGCCCATACCGTGCGTTTCAACCTGCCGGCGCCGAAGCCGGGGCTGTTGGTGCACTTCGCCAACACCTTCGCGCAGGGCTTTCAGCCCATGCACTTCCTCGGTAAATGGGATCCGGATTTAAATCCAGATGCCGACAAGATGGCCAAAGCCGCGGGTTTTGAGAACGGTCTCGAAGTGTTGTCAAACTATTTCGGCAACTCGGACTGGACCGATACCCCGTCGCCGATGCTGCGCAGCCCGGAAAAGGCCAAGAATCTGCCTGCCGATACCATGCCGACCCTCGAGTCGCACATCCTGATCTCGGAGTCCACAGAAGGCCGTCACCTGGTGGCAAACCCGTATTTTCACCAGGTAGATACCGCCGGTAACCAGCTGCCTTACATCAGCGAACAGGACGAGATTTACGTCAACGAAGACGAGGTTCGCCTACTTAAACTGGTCAACGCCGAGGTTGATTTCAAGGCGCAATCCTTGCAGTTGTCGACTGCGCCACTGCTGCTGGAAAACCAGGAGAAAGGCGATTACACCGTTGAACTGCGCCCCGAAGTCACCATCGCGAGCTTTGGCTTTAACATGACCCATGAAGATCTGGAAAAACGCAAGGTCTTCAGTGACCTGCGCTTCCGTCAGGCGATGTCCGTTGCGATGAATCGCGAGGAAATAAACGAGGTCGCCTTCTTCGGCATGGGTGAAGGCAAGCAATATGTTGGTTTTACCGATTCACCCCCGTTCGTCGAGGAGAAATGGAAGCAGCATTATGCCCAGTACGACCCGGCGCTTGCCAACAAGCTGCTGGATGAGATGGGTCTGAAAGACGTTGACGGTGATGGATTTCGCGATTTGTTAAACGGCGAAAAACTGGTGGTTAACATACAGTTCTCGGTGCAGGGCGCACCGGCCGCGATGGTCGAACTGATCGGACAGCACTGGGCTGCCGCCGGCGTCCTGACTACCGTCAAGGAAGTCACTCCGGATGAATACCGCAGCGCACAATCCGCCAACAAGCTCGATGTCGCCAACTGGCGTAATGGCCAGCCGCTCGCGATCGTGCTCGGCACCAATCAGATCTGGGTACCGCCGTATCACGATTATTTCACCGTGCGCACCAACATGCTGTGGGCTGAATGGGTCGATTCGAAAGGCGCCAGCGGCGTAGAACCGCCGGATTATGCGAAACAGATGATGGAAGACATCAACGCGTTCCAGTCCACCCCTGTGGGTACTCCGGAATCGGACAAGATCGGTGCGCGCATGGTCAAGAACCTGGTCGAGAACCTGCTGTTTATCGGCACGGTTCAGGTGCCGGCGCCGATTTACCATCGCAACGTGCTGAAAAATTTCGTCACTTACAAAACGCATTCGTTCGAATACTATCGGTCCTATCCGTATCGGCCCACGCAGTGGTGGCTGGACGAGTAAGCTCGTTTAGTTAACAGTAAAAATGGCTGCGGGCTATGCTTGGCCCGCAGCCAGAATAATAATAGGACCCGGCGCCAGGCGCTGGAAATCGTAGTCAAGAGGGGACACTAGAAACACCAATGTTCCAATTTCTCCAGTTTGCCGCGACGCGTGCCATGCTCGCAGTCATCACTCTAATCATGGTGTCCTTCATCGTGTTCAGCCTGATGGAATTGGTGCCGGGCGATTGCGCCGAGCGCTATCTCGCCTTTAAAAACACCCAGGGTAGTCAGATATCGATTGCCGATATCGATGCCGAGCGTGTCCGGCTCGGGCTGGATAAACCCTATGTCGTGCGCTGGGGCAAGTGGATCGTAAACGCCTTTCGGGGAGAGTTTGGCGACAGCTGTATTCTGCGCGTCAATATCGCCCAATTGCTGGGCGATAAATTCTGGATCAGTCTCGGCATCTGTCTGACTTCGCTGCTGGTCGCTTATCTGATAGCAATTCCCGTCGGGATTATATCGGCCACTTCGAAGAGCCCGATCGTCAACAACAGCTTGCGTTTCGTCAGCTACCTGGGCCTGGCGATGCCGAATTTCCTGCTGGCGCTGATGATCATGCTGTTTTCTACGGTGATGTTTGGCGACAGCCTGACCGGCCTGTTTTCCAAGGAATATCGTGACGCCGTATGGAACTACGATAAGGTCATGGATTTCCTCTCTCGCGCCTGGTTGCCGGTATTTATTCTCGGCTGGTCCGCGACTGCATTTGCGATACAAACGGTACGCGCGCTCATGTCCGACGAAGTCGGCAAATTGTATGTGTTGGCTGCCGCTGCACGTGGGGTTACCGGGCGCCGCCTGCTGTGGCGCTATCCAGCACGCCATTCACTCGGGCCGATCATCAATTCGCTCGGTTTCGATCTGAACCGTATTTTCAATGAATTGCCGATCGTCGCACTGATCCTGACGCTGACCGAGGCGGGAGCGCTGTTGATCGAGGCGCTGGCGCGTTCCAACGACCAGCAATTGGCCGGGGCCATCATCTTTATGTTAACCGCCAGTATCGTCGGCATTAACTTCGTCACCGATATCATACTGGCGATAACCGACCCGCGGGTTCGCCGCAGTATCCTGGGATAAGCGCGATGACTGATACCGCCACCATCGAAGAAACTGACGTCAATGTAGACCAGAGCCGCAAGGAAGCCTATTTTACCGCCGGACAGGGGCAGTTGATCTGGACCCGTTTCAAGAAGCAGCGCGCGGCCATGGTCGGTGCCGCGGTGTTGATTATTTTAATCCTGTCGGGAATGTTTGCACCTTTCCTGACACCCTATGATCCGACCATCGCGGGTCGCAATGTGGATTATCCGAACGGCGCGCCGAATATCCCGAAATTCTGGGATGAAAACGGTTTTTCGGCCCGACCCTTTATTTACAGTTTTGAACGGACCCGCTCGATCGAGACTAATTTCCGCTGGGTGACCGAGGTCAACCGCGACGCGCGCCGTTACCTAGTACTGTTTCCCGAAGGTGACAAGTACACGCTGGCCGGTATGACCTTTAGCACGCATTTGTTTGGCGTCGATAAGGGCAAGATTCACCTGTTTGGCACCGATGGAACGGGTAAAGATATCTACTCCAGGACCTTTCATTCAATCAACACGTCGCTGGCGGTCGGCACGATTGGTGTGCTCATTGCGTTTGTGCTGGCGTTAATCATCGGCGGTATTGCCGGCTATTACGGTGGCTGGATCGATTCTATCCTGCAGATGATTACCGATGCGGTGCGAACGATTCCCGCCATTCCGCTATTCATGGCCATCGCGGCATTTATCCCGGCGGAGATAAGTTCCGAAGGCCGATTTTTTATCATCTCGATCATTCTTGGCTTTATCGGCTGGCCGACATTGGCAAGGCGGGTGCGCACGCATTTGTTGACCGAGCGTAACCAGGAATATGTGCTGGCGGCACAGTTGTGCGGTGCTTCACCGAGCCATATTATCGGTCGCCATCTGCTGCCCAGTTTCACCAGTTACATCATCGTCGATTTGATCATTTCCTTCCCATACATGGTGCTTTCTGAAACGGCGCTGAGCTTTATCGGTCTGGGTTTGAAGGAACCGGTCAATTCGCTCGGCGTTATGCTGCAAAACGTCACCAAGGCCGATGTGCTGCTCAATTACCAGTGGAATTTTATTCCGGTCATATTCTTTATCACGCTGGTGCTCGCCTTCGTATTTGTCGGCGACGGGCTGCGAGATGCCGCCGACCCTTATGCGGATACCAAAAAATGACGAGTCCGCTGATTTCCGTAAAAGATCTGACGCTGCGCTTCAAGACCGATGAGGGCCTGGTGACCGCGGTCAACAACGTGTCTTTCGATATCGCCCCGGGCGAAGTGCTCGGGCTGGTCGGCGAAAGCGGCTCCGGCAAATCGGTGACCGCCAAGGCCCTGATGATGCTCAACGCCGAGAATTCGGTGTACGATGACTCGAGCCATATTACCCTGCGCGTCGACGACGAGGAAATTGAGGTGCTGTCGCTAAAACGCCCGCAGGAGCAGATGATTGTTCGCGGCGGTGCGATCTCGATGATTTTCCAGGAACCGATGGCCAGTTTCGCCCCGGCGATTACCATCGGTGAGCAAATGGTCGAGCAATTGCTGATCCATTCGGATATGACCGCGGTCCAGGCCAAGGAAGTTTCGATCGAAATGCTGACCCGCGTCGGAATCCCGGAACCGGCGGAGCGCTTCGGCCAGTACGCCTTCGAGTTTTCCGGCGGCATGCGCCAGCGCGCGATGATCGCGATGGCGCTGTCGACCAAGCCTCGACTGTTAATCGCCGATGAACCGACGACCGCGCTCGATGTCACCATCCAGGCCCAGGTCATCGAATTGATGAAAGACCTGGTCGAAGAGTTCCATATGTCGATCCTGTTTATCACCCACGACCTCGGCGTCATCGCGCAAACCGCTGACCGGGTCGCGGTCATGTATCTCGGCAACCTGGTGGAAACCGGAACCGTTCGGCAAGTCATTAATTCGCCGGCTCATCCCTATACGCGTGGCTTGCTGAACTCACTACCGAAGCTCGATGATCTCGAGGCGCCGCTGACCCCGGTGCCGGGTGACATCCCCTCACCGCTGGATCGCCCCTCGGGCTGCGTGTTTCATACGCGCTGCGTGGAATCGGGTGCCATTGCCGAAAAATGCCGTACCGAGATACCCGGTTATACGACGGATAGCGCCAATCACCAGGTGGCCTGCCACCTGGCGACGCAAGGGAGCAGTCATGAGTAAAGATGTGTTGATTGCGGCGCGAGACCTGTCGGTCCACTTCCCGCTGCGCGGCCTGGCGTTCGGTGAACGCCCCGTGGTGCGCGCCTGCGAGGGAATCAACATCGAAATCGAAAAAGGCAGTTTCTTTGGACTGGTGGGAGAATCGGGTTCGGGTAAAACCACGCTGGGCCGGGCCATGTTAAAAGCGGCGCCGATCAGCCATGGCGAAATCGTTTATTCCGACGCCGATGTCACCTATGATCTCGGTACGCTGAAAGGGGCGGAACTCAAGGAATACCGTAAGCGCGCGCAATTGATCTTCCAGGATCCTTACGCGGCGCTCAGCCCGCGGATGACGGTGCGCGACATCATTGCCGAACCGCTGGAAGTCATGGGTTTGACTTCGAGCCGGGATGAGACCGATGACAGGGTGCGTGCAATCGCGGCCAAGTGTCGGCTCAATCTCGAGCACCTGCGGCGTTTTCCGCATGCGTTTTCCGGAGGCCAGCGCCAGCGCATCTCGATTGCGCGCGCACTGGTGTCAGACCCTAAATTTATTGTCGCCGACGAAAGCGTTGCCGCGCTGGACGTGTCGATCCAGGCCGATGTTCTCAACCTGCTGAACTCGATCCAGGCTGAAAGCGGTATTACCTTCCTGTTTATCAGCCATGACCTGAGCGTTATCGCGCACACCTGTGACTTCGTCGCGGTCATGTACCTTGGGCAAATCGTCGAGTCTGCGCCAACGCGCAAGCTGTTTTCCGAGACCGCTCACCCTTACACGCGGGCGCTGCTGTCGGCGATTCCCTCGCTTGATCCCGACGTTCGCGGCCATGCGCAAAAGCTCGAAGGTGAAATTCCGAGCCCGATCAATCCGCCGCCAGGATGCCGTTTTAATACGCGCTGCCCGCATGCCCAGGAACGTTGCCGCAGCGAAGTGCCCGAATGGCGTGAAATGAGCAGCGGGCACCACGTTGCCTGTCACTTCTCGGAAGAACTGAGCGCGGCCCACGGTAACTGATTCTCTAGACGTTATTTCCTTATTGCCGGCAGTTGCAGTATGAAAATCGAACCTGTCCATCCGGAGTTTGGTGCCCTCATCTCGAAGGTCGATCTTGCGCAACCGCTCGACGCTTCCGCATTCGCCCAGATTGATCAAGCGATCAATCGTTATTCGCTCCTGTTGTTTGAAAATCAGCAGATGAACGACGCCGCGCAGCTTGAATTTACCCGGCGTTTCGGTCAACTGGAAGAGGAGCACGTCAGTTACTATAGCCGGGGTGAAATCACCTACATCGGGCGAGTCGGCAATATCGATGCCGAGGGCAACAAGGTGTCGGCGCGCCAGATCAAGGCCTCGACCGGCAACGAGATGTGGCACTCGGACAGTTCGTTTCGCGAAATACCAGCGATGTACTCGATCCTCTGCGCCTACGAAGTGCCCCCCGAGGCCGGTGAAACCGAGTTTGCCAGTGGTCGCGCGGCTT
>CAVYHN010000054.1:0-42313 GCA_963768295.1 uncultured Gammaproteobacteria bacterium
TGGCAGCGACTACGACGTTCTGAACGTTACCGGAAACGTGACTCTTGCCGGCAACCTGGTCGGTTTCTGGGATAGTGGGACCCAGTTCGTCGCTTCCGACGGCATGACCTTCGATATTATCAACGGCGCCACCTTCAGCGGTGTTTTTGACCAGGTCTACGCGCCGGCCGGCGTCGTCGCCAGCAGTTTCAATGACCTCGGCACAATCTACCAATGGCAGACCGACACGGTCGACACCGGTAACGTGGTTTTCTGGGAAAACACGGTTAGCGGATTCTGGGACGTCGGCACCAACTGGGTCGGCAACATCGCGCCGACCACCGGGCAGTACGCGGTCATCGATCGTGACGAACTCATAACCGTCACCATCCGAACCCCGGTCGACGTCGCCGGCGTGCAGATTGGTAACGATCTCACGATTGACGATGACGGCGTTACTACGGACGGCCAGCTGATCATCGACGATCTCGGTATCGGGTTTGCATCGGTGATTTATTCGGATCTGTTTACGCTCAATGGCGAGGATGCCGTAGATGTGCTGGTGGCCGATGCCGACCTGTTGCTGGTTAGCCAGACCAGCTGGAACGACGGTTTCCTGTCGGGTACCAACCCGATCGTGTTGCACGAGCTGAGCAGCCTCGTGATCGCCAACGGCGCCGACGACCTGAACGCGTCGCTGACGCACAATTCCGTAGCCGGCTCCAGCTGGAACGGCGGCATGGCTGATGGCGCCGGCCTGCTGACCAATAACGGAGTGTTGGATATCAACGGCCTCACGGCCTCGGCGATCGCGATCGACAACGCTCCCTTCGGCACCCTGATCAAGAGCGGTGCCGGTGCCACCAACCTGACCGGCACCGTCATCAACAACGGCACTGTCCGGGTCGACCAGGGTATTCTGAACCTGGGTGCGTCGGCGGTCCATGGTGGAATATTCGAAGTCGCCAGCGGCGCCACGTTGAGTTTCGGCGGTACGCATACGCTTTTTGGCGCGCTGCAGGGCAGCGGTAACGTCGATATGATCTCCGCCGCGCTGACCTTAGCCGGCAGTATAAATCCCGGGGGTACCGACGCCATCGGCATCTTGGCGATTACCGGCAACCCGCTGATCACCGGCAATATCAACATCGAGATCCAGAGCGGCGGTGGCTCACCGCAGGCTGGGGTCGACTACGATCGGCTGCAGATCAGCGGCATCGTCGATCTGCAGGGTTCCCTGACCTTGCTCGCCATCAACGAGTACACCGTGGCTAACGGCGAGACGTTCGTCCCGGTGGTGCACGAGGGGAGTCTCAGCAATAGCCTGACCTTCGTCCCGATCGGCGGCGAAGCGATCCTGCCGACCTATAATGCGTCGGATCTCAGCCTGTTGCTGGGAACGCCGCAAATAGTCACCTGGAACGGTGGCGGCGACGGCGTTAGCTGGACCGATCCGGTCAACTGGATTACGGGATCGGTTCCGGGTCCGCTCGACGATGCGGTTATCCCCGGCGGCAGTGTTTACAACGTCACCATTGCCGCCGCGGCCAATGCCGGCACGTTATCGCTGGCGAGTGATGCCACACTCACGCAGACCGGCAGTACCTTCGCGCTAACTTTCGACTCTACCCTGCAGGGCGGCCTTAGCCTGGACGCAGGCACCTTCTCCAACAGCGGCGTCCTGACCATGAATGGTCCCAGCGCTGTGCTGACACTGGACGGTGGACAGGTACTGGGCGGCACGATCGCCACCTCTGGGGGCGGTAGCGTCGTAATGGCGACCAATAGCACGTTGAACGCGGCGACCTTGAATGCCGACATCGTCATCGGCAACAACCTTTCGCTGACGATAAACAATGGTCTGACCCTGAATGGCACGATCACGTTGGCCAATACCGGCAGCTTTGCCAGACTCATATTCAACAATGCGCAAACCCTCGCGGGTAGCGGCGCCATTATTATGGACGGAACCTCAGGGCCCAATAATTTTGTCGACAGCAGTGGCGCAACCGGAACCCTGACAATCGGCTCCGGCATCAATATTTCGGGTACGGGCACGGTCGGCACCAACTCGGCGGGTTACCTGACGCTGAACCTCGGCACCATCACCGCGAACGCGGGCGATACGATCCAGAACGACTTGCTGACCAACGGCCCGGGTGGCAGTTTGATTGTCGACGGCGGCAGCATGACCATGGCCTTTGCCTGGGATAATCTCGGCACGATGACCGTCGATAACGGCGGCGCCTTCGACCTCGGCGGCACCTTCCCAGGCAGCGCGATTTCGGCTGGCGCCTATGTCAATCTAGACGGCGCCAGCACCACGACCATCAGCGGCAGTATGGATATCGGCGGCGGCAATTTCACGATCACCGATGCGGGCACCGGCACCGGCAATTTGCAAATGATCCTCGGCGGCGAAATAGCCAACGGCACGCTGCTGCAGTCCGGCGCCGCGACCCTGCTGATTACACCGACCAGCCCGTTTGCCCAGCTCAACAATGTTGCGCTTGGCATGGATCTCAACGTCGGTAACGGCGGTACGCTGCGCATCCTGAATGATCTTAGGATCAATATAGGACGCACCCTGACGCTGGCGAGCACCGGCACTGCCACTACGCTACAGGCTTCGCAGCCACAGAGTATTCTCGGCAACGGTTCGATTGTCCTGGGCGGCAGCAGTGCGCTCAATTTCATCGATAGTATTGGCGCCG
The DNA here is from genome assembly GCA_963768295.1 of uncultured Gammaproteobacteria bacterium. GTDB lineage: Bacteria > Pseudomonadota > Gammaproteobacteria. The sequence goes on from CAVYHN010000054.1 coordinate 2,694, forward strand.
CGGGTACGCTGACCATCGGTGCCGGCATCGATATTTCGGGCAGCGGCACGATCGGCACCAACTCGGCCGGATTCCTGACGTTTAACAACGGCATCATAACCGCGGCCGCGGGCGACGTGATCAATACCGATTTGCTGACCAACACGGTCAACGGCAGCCTGATTGCCGACGGCGGCGACATCATCATGAACTTCGACTGGGACAACCTGGGCGGAGCAGGCTCGATGGCGCTCAGCAACGGTGGCTCGTTTACCCTCGGTGCGACCGGCGGAAGCTTCCCGAGCAGCGCGATAGGCGGTGGACGCTATACCAGCGACGGCAGCGGCACGACCACGCTCGTCGGCACGATGACGGTTACCGGGTCTTTTGACCTGACCGACGCGATCGGCGATATCCTGATCCAGGGCGGCACCATCGAAAACGGTACTCTCACCCGTTCCGGAACGGCGGCGCTGGTGATCGGTACCGGTACCAACAACTTCGATAACATAGACCTCGATATGGACTTGACTATCGATAACGGCAGAACCTTGCGGATTATCAATGGGCTGGTCATAAACGCAGGCAGGACCCTGACCCTGGCCAGCACCGGCAGTTCTACCCGACTGACCCACGTCGGCACCCAGACCATCACCGGCAGCGGTAACATATTTCTCGACAACACCGTCAGCAGCGGCAACTTTATCGAAGGCACCACGGGTACGCTGACCTTCGACAGCGGCATAACGGTTTCCGGGGGCGGCACGGTTGGTACCTCTGTCGTCGGCACTGCTATCACCAATAATGGCACGCTAATCGCCAATGCCGGTGAAACCCTCTTCCTCACGGATTTCGCCAATTTCGGCACGCTGACGGCCACCGGTGGTGGCGTATTAACCTACGTCGGTGCCACCAATAATAACAGCGGCCTGATCGATCTAGGTTCGGGTTCCAGCCTGACCACCGGCAATGGCAACCTGAGCAATATTCCGGGCGCGGTGATCCGCGGCTCCGGCACTATCGACGTTGGCACCGGCACCCTTTCGAACGACGGTATCATTCAACCCGGTGGTAACCTGGCGACCGGCGTGCTGACTATCCTGGGTAATTTCACCATGGGCAGCACCAGTGACCTTCAGATCGAATTCAACGACACCGGCGTGGTTGCCGGTGCCGATTTCGATCAACTGGTGGTTACTGGCGCGGCGGTCACCGCGACGCTGGATGGTTCGTTGACGCAATCCCTGCTGGGTGGAAATCCCGTTGCCGGCACTTATCGTTTCATTGACGTTACCGGCGGTGGCACGCTGAGCGGCACATTTGGCCTCGAAAGCCTGGTGGTCGGCTTCTCGGGAGTATCGTACAACGCCACCTTTGCCGAGACGACCTTTGGTCCCGGCAGCATTTTCTGGGATGACGGCGGCGCCGCCGGCAACTGGTTCGATCCGCTGAACTGGTCCGCCGACCTGGTTCCGACCAGCGCCGACGATGTCACCATCAACGGTGCCGATCTCGTTATCAATATTGGTGGCGCGGCCGACGCCAACACGCTGAGTCTCGCTAGCGGCTACACGCTTAATGTCAATAGCGGTAGCCTCACGATTGCGACCAGTGCGCAGTTCGATGGCGATCTCAGCGTTAGTGGCGGCACCCTGACCGGCAACGGTGCGATTACGGTAAACGGAGTATTCAGCTGGAGCGGCGGCGCGATCACCGGTACCGGCTTGCTCACCACTACCAACGCGCTAAGTACGATCAATAATGCAGGCGGGCTGACCCTGTCTCGCGACTGGACCAATAGCGGTACGCTGACCTGGCAGGATGGAAATATCAGCCTGAATAGCAACGCGACCTTGACCAATAGCGGGATCTTCAATGCCAATCCCGCGAACCGCGGTCTATTCCTCGCCAGCGGTACCCAGTTCGATAACCAGGCCACGCTAAATGTAAACAACGGCACCACGACAACAATAAGTAGCGGCGGCACCTTCACCAACAGCGGCAACATCGATGTCGCCTCGGCCACGATTTTATCCATTGCCACCACCGCTGGCGTGGATACCGGATCCTGGTCCATCGATGCCGCCGGCGCGGTCGCGATTTCCGGCGGAACGCGCACGCTCAACGCTGGATTCAGCGTCACCAGTACCGGCGGTTCGCTGACTGTCAGCGGCGGCACGCTGGACGTCAACACTGCAGCCACGCTGACGCTGCCGGTCGGATTGGACGTCAATGTATCGGCTGGCGCGCTGACGGGCAACCAGTCGCTGATCGTCGATGGCGTGTTTGCCTGGACGGCGGGCTCGATCACCGGTACCGGGTTGCTGACCACTAATAACACCAGCAGCGTATCGACCGGTGGCCTGACCCTGGGGCGTAGCTGGACGAATACGGCGACGCTAAACTGGCAGGCGGGCAACTTCAGCCTGAACAACGGCGCGACGCTGACCAATACCGGCACCTTCAATGCCAATGCGTCGGCCGGACTGTTCCTCAACGGCGGCACGACCTTCGATAACCAGGCGGTGCTGGCGATCAACAGCAACAGCAGTATCAGCAGCGGCGGCACCTTCACCAACACCGGCGCGATCAACCTGACGGCATCGACCCTGTCGATCGGCGTCACGACGGGAACGGATACCGGCAGCTGGACGCTGGATTCGACCAGTACGGTGGCGATTACGAGCGGAACGCACACGCTCAACGGTGGATTCAGTGTCACCAGTACCGGCGGTTCGCTGACTGTCAGCGGCGGCACGCTGAATATCAACACCGCTGCCGCGCTGACGCTGCCGGTCGGATTGGACGTCAATGTATCGGCCGGCGCGCTGACGGGCGCGCAGTCGCTGATCGTCGATGGCGTGTTTGCCTGGACCGCGGGCTCGATCACCGGCGCCGGATTGCTGACCACCAACAACACCAGCAGCGTATCGAGCGGTGGCCTGACCCTGTCACGCAACTGGGCCAACACCGGAACGCTGAACTGGCAGGCGGGCAACTTCAGTCTGAACAATAGTGTGACACTGACCAATACCGGCATCTTCAATGCCAATGCGTCGGCCGGACTGTTCCTCAACGGCGGCACGACCTTCGATAACCAGGCGGTGCTGGCGATCAACAGCAACAGCAGTATCAGCAGCGGCGGCACCTTCACCAACACCGGCGCGATCAACCTGACGGCATCGACCCTGTCGATCGGTGTCACGACGGGAACGGATACCGGCAGCTGGACGCTGGATTCGACCAGTACGGTGGCGATTACGAGCGGAACGCACACGCTCAACGGTGGATTCAGTGTCACCAGTACCGGCGGTTCGCTGACTGTCAGCGGCGGCACGCTGAATATCAACACCGCTGCCGCGCTGACGCTGCCGGTCGGATTGGACGTCAATGTATCGGCCGGCGCGCTGACGGGCGCGCAGTCGCTGATCGTCGATGGCGTGTTTGCCTGGACCGCGGGCTCGATCACCGGCGCCGGATTGCTGACCACCAACAACACCAGCAGCGTATCGAGCGGTGGCCTGACCCTGTCACGCAACTGGGCCAACACCGGAACGCTGAACTGGCAGGCGGGCAACTTCAGTCTGAACAACGGTGTGACACTGACCAATACCGGCATCTTCAATGCCAATGCGTCGGCCGGACTGTTCCTCAATAGCGGCACGATCTTCGATAACCAGAATGTGCTGAACGTTAACAGCGGCACCAGCATCGGCAGCGGCGGCACCTTCACCAACAGTGGCGATATCAACGTGATGTCAACCCTGTCGATCGGAACTGGAGCGGGAACGGACAGCGGCAACTGGATACTGGATCCGACCAGTGCGGTGGCGATAATCGGCGGCGCGCGCACCCTGGGAGCTGCTTTTAGTGTCACCAGCGCCGGTGGTTCGCTGACTATCAGCGGCGGCACGCTGGACGTGAATACCGCGGCAGCATTGACGCTGCCGGTTGGATTGGACGTCAACCTGTCCGGCGGCACGCTGACGGGCGCCCAGGCGATCGTGATTGACGGTGCATTTAACTGGACGGGGGGCTCGATCACCGGCTCGGGCTTACTGACGACCAACGGCTCCAGCTTGCTCAATGGCGCTGGTTTGACCCTGTCTCGCAACTGGAACAATGCGGCAAGCGGTATTATCAACTGGCAGCTGGGTAATTTCGTCCTTAACAATAGCGTCACGCTGAGCAACGCGGGTGTCTTCAATGCCAATGCGTCGGCCACGCTGTCACTCAGTGCCGGCACTACGTTTGATAATCAGAATGTCTTTAGCCTGTTTAACAATATATCGATCGCCACTAGCGGTGTGTTTCAACAAAGCGCGGGCCAGATAAATCTAAACGACTCTATTCTGACGATACCGGTAGATCTGGTTATCAATGGCGGCAACCTCAGCGGCGCTGGAACCATCGTCGGTGATGTGATCAACAACGGCGGCACCCTGCAGCCCGGCGGGTCGGGTGCGATCGGCACGCTTATCATTTCCGGCAACCTGACTAACGCCGCGGGCGTAATCGAGATCGAAGTTCAATCCACCGTCTCGCACGATTTGATCGCTGTCAGTATCCTGGCCGACCTGAACGATACCCTGACCTTGCTGCCATTCGGTGGTTACACGGTTTCGGATAACGACAGTTTTGCCCCGATTACTTATGGCACTTCGATCAATACCTTTGCCGTAATCAACCCGATCGGGGCCGAAGCCGTTATTCCGAGCTATAACGCGAATGCGCTCGACCTGTTGCTCAGCCTGGGCGGGCTCGTCACCTGGGACGATGAAGGGGCCGACGGCAACTGGTTTACGGCGACCAACTGGTCTGGCAATGTTGTACCGGGTTCGGGCGATGACGTCAGCATCGGTGTATTCAACGTCGACATCGCCGGCGCCGCCGACGCCAATACCCTCTCGCTGGCGGCCAGCGGCTCGCTGACGCTGAGCAGCGGCTCGCTGACGATTGCTGGTAATTCAACGTTCAACGGGGATTTGATCGTGGCCGGCGGTACCCTGAACCTGGGCGGCACCCTGACGATCAACGCCAATCTCGACTGGACCTCGGTGGCGAATTCGACCATCGCCGGCGGCGGTACCGGCGTCCTCGACGTGCTCGGCAATCTCAATGTGCTCGGTAATAACTTCCATAGTTTCAGCGGCATTACGGTTAATAATTCGGGTACTACCACTTATCTGGCAACCGGCGGCTCGACCGCGCTGCGCCTGAACGACAATGCCACCTTCAACAACAGCGGCCTGTTCGATATGCAGGATAATCTGCTGGTTGGCAACATTTCCGGCGTCGGCAACTTTAACAACCTGGCAGGCGGTGAGCTGCTTAAGTCCGGTGGCACCGGTGCCGGGACTATCGTCGCATCGATTACCTACAGCAATACGGCCGCGACGATCAATATTCAAAGCGGCAGTCTCACGGTCAATGGCGGCGCCCTGTTGACGCTGGATGCCGGCAGCGTACTCGAAGGGGGCGGCACTTACATCGGCGCTCTGACCAATAACGGCACCATCCGCCCGGGTGGTTTGCTCAATGTCGCCACACTCTCGATCAACGGCGCATTCACCAATGCCGGCAATATTGAAATCGAAATCGATAATATCGCCGGCGGTCCCGGTTCCGGGTATGACGAACTGGTGATCAACGGCGGTAATCAGGCCGACCTCGGCGGTACCCTGACCCTGCTCGCGATCAATACCTACAGCCCGTTGAACAACGATTTGCTGACGCCGCTCAGCTACGGCTCCAGCATTACCAACAGCCTCCTGTTTACCGCAATCGGTGGTGAAACGATTACCCCGACCTACAATGCAAACGATCTCGATCTGCTGCTGACATTCAGCGGTCTGTTCGTCTGGAACGATGGCGCCGGCAACGGCCTGTGGAACGATCCCGCCAACTGGAATTTCGGCGTTCCGGGCTTTGTCAACGACGCCTCCATCGGCGGTACTTTCAATGTCACGATTGCCAACGATGCCAATGCGAACACGCTGACGCTGGCCGCTGGCGCTAGCTTGACCCTGACCAACGGCAATCTGTCTATCGCCAGTGACTCGACGCTGAATGGTGCGTTTGTCATGAATGGCGGTACCCTCGATTTGACCGGCATGGCGCTGACCCTGGCGGGCGGCTTCACCTGGAGCGGTGGCGCGACGATTCAAAGCGATGGCAGCGGAATCCTGAACCTTCCCGGAATCACGTCGGTCTCAGGTGCCGGCATCCATACCCTGAGTTCGGTTATTGTCAACAGCAGCTTCATATTTGCGCTGAACAGCGCCGCGCCGGACGATTTCCAGCTCGAGGACGGTGCCACCTTCAATAACTCGGGATCGTTCGATTTCGTCAACGATTCGAACATTTTCGACGACAGCGGGTCTCCGGGCACGTTTAACAACAATGGCGGCAACCTGAGTAAATCCGGCGGCGCGGGCAGCTCGACGATCGGCTCGGGCATAAGCTTCACCAACACCGCGGCTGGCATCGATGTGTTCTCCGGCACGCTCGTACTGGGTCCCGGCCCGGTCACGCTCGACAGTGGCAGCACACTGGGTGGTACCGGTACCCTCGGCAACGACGTCATCAACAATGGCGGCACGGTGTTGCCGGGCGGCCTCACGAATGTCGGTGCGTTGACCATCGACGGCGATTTCACCAACACGCTGGGGTCGGTCATCATTGATATTCAGAGCGGTGTCGCACCGGTGGCAGGTACTGACTACGACCTGCTCAGCGTCACCGGCCAGGCCGACTTTGGCGATACCCTGGTGCTTAACGCGATGTTTGGCTACACGGTGGCGAACAACGATATCTTCAGCCCGATTACCTTCGCGACCTTCGGCGGTAACCAGTTCGGCACCATCGTTCCGATCGGCGGCGAAAATGTCAGCCCTGCCTATAACGCGAACGATCTTACTCTTGTGCTGGGTCTCTCGGGCCTGTTCACCTGGATCGGCGGCGGTGCCGATGATTTCTGGAATACCGCGGCCAACTGGGACCAGGGCGTGCCGGGTATCGGTAACGATGCATTGATTCCGAATGGCTCCGGCTTTAGCGTCGACATCGTCGCTGCCGCCAATGCCCGCACGTTGTCGCTGGGTGCGGATGCCTCGCTGAGCCTGTTCGGCGGCACGCTGACCCTTGCCAACGACTCGTCGCTGGATGGAAGCGTAAACTTGGCGACCGGGGCACTGGCTCTGAGCGGCTCGACGTTGACGCTAAGCAATGTTTTGAACTGGAGCGATACCTCGACGATTTCCAATGGCACGCTGAACCTGCTGGCGGCTGCCCAGTTCAATATTTCGGGCGGCGCCGCCAATACGCTCGACAACATTACCGCCAACGTAGCCGGTAACACCAACTACATTGTCGGCAACCTGACGCTGGCCAATGGCTCGGCGCTGAATGTCAACGGCATCTTCGATTTTGCCGGTGACGTCGGTATCGTCGATGGCGGCGGCGCAACCTCGTCGTTCAACAGTTTCAACGGCGCCACCATCGTCAAATCGGCCGGTGTTAACTCGGCGGTGGACAGCACCGTCACCAGCACCCACGCGGGCAGCGTCGATGTCAGGACCGGCACGCTGGATCTGTTTCTGGCGTTGCTGAATCTTGGTCCCGGCGATGTATTTTCGGGTGCGGGTACTTACATTGGCGATGTGACCAACAATGGCGGTATCGTCCGCCCCGGTACCCTGGTCACCCCCGTTGGTACTCTGACGGTAACCGGGGATTTTACTCACAACGCCGGAACCCTGGAAATCGAGACATCTGCGGCAGCGGTATTCGACCAACTTGCTGTAAGCAATGGCACTTTCACCGGCGGTAACATCGATGTTTCGCTGTTAGGATTTATCCCGACGGTAGCACTGCAGCAGCCAGTGATTGTTTGTGCTGTCGCCTGCAGCGGTAGTTTCGCCAACATCACCTCGCCGGCCGGCATAGTTTATGGTCAGACCACCAATGCGAACGACCTTACACTAGATGTGGCCTCAGTGGCCTTTGCCTGGGACGGCGGTGGCGACGGCATCAGCTGGACCGATGACTTCAACTGGAGTCTCGATGTGCAACCCGATAATACGATCGACGTGACATTGCCTAATATCAACGTCGTGGTTGATGCCGCCAATGCGCAAGCAAACAATCTAATTATCGATGGAACCCTGTCCATCCTTGTCGGCGGCGACATGACAGTTAATAATTTTACCGGTAACGCGAGTTCGAACCTGACGATTGCAGGCGGCACGCTGGTGACCAACGGCGTGGTGCAGATCGACGGTGCCCTTAACCTGAACAGCGGCGCGCTGCAGCTCAATGCCGGTGGTACCCTGCTCAATCTCAACAACAACTGGCGCGGCGGCGCCATTAGCGGCGCGGCGTCTTTGGTGCTCGGCGGAATCCCGGGGGCTACCACGTTGGCCCTGAGTGGAGCGGCCGACAAGACCCTCGATACGATTACGCTCGACATGAATCTCAACGATATTACAGTCGACGGCAGTGGCAATATCGTCCTCGTCAATGGTGCGACCATCGACAACACCAACGGCCAGAGCTTTATTCACAATGGCAGCGGCGACATTCTTGGCACTGGCACCTTCATCAATACTGGCGGCCGGTTCTCGAACCTGTCGGGCCAGACGGTGATCGGGCCAAATGTTAATTTTATCAACGATAATGCCAGTCTCGTGGGCGTTCAGGGCGGTACGCTGGTGATGCAGGATACTGATGCCGGCGATCTGGCGACCTATCAAATTGGCAACGCCGGCATCCTGCAGGTCGATGCTGACCGTACATTCGGTGATGGTGCGACTGGTGGTGTGATCAATTCGTCAGGCACGGTGAACGTTAGCGGAACCGCGACCGCGACGATGAACCTTTTATCCGGGCAATTTGTCACCAACAACCTAGTCGTGGGACCCGCGGCGACGCTCGCGGGCGATCCGGTCACGGTGCTACAGGGATTCCAGTGGGGTGGTGGCACGCTGGCGAGCGCCGCGCTGACCACGGCCCCGGGCAGCACGATGTCGATATCCGGATTGAATGCAACCTTGCCGGCGGTATCGAATATCAACGGCAACGTCGCATTGAATAATCCCGCTGGCACCAACCTGGACCTGAACGGCAACCTATTGCAGTTGAGTAATAATGCCACGCTCAGTGGCGTGGGTACTGTGACCGGTGACGTCAACAATACCAGCGGTGTGGTGGTTGCAGGCGGTGCGGCCAACCCGGATACTTTGACGATCGTCGGTAATTACTCTCAGGGTGCCGGATCGGCGCTGGTGGTCGAAGTGTTCAATAATGGTTTCAGCACACAATCGGATCAGCTGATCGTGTCGGGTGCTACTACCCTGAATGGCGGCGCATTGGTCATTGGATTCAAGACCAACTCCCTGGGACTCGTGACGTCTAACTTCACCCCGGTCGTGTCTGGCACTGTCAGTGGTAACTTCACGCGGGTGTTCGATGCGGGCGGCAACATTCTATTTATCAATTTCAACGCGGGTGTGTTCACGGTACTCGGGGCTTCGCCGAAGATTCCGGATGCCGTCATCGAAGACCTGATCAGTTTTGTCAAAAACAGCGAGAAGTTCGCCGAGAAAGTTGCCAGCAACCGCTCCGAAGCTGAAGCGATGATGGACGCACTGCTCAGCAAGGAAGTTCAGGAAGAGGGCAGCCTGGTCTGCAATTAATGCTTTAAATCACGCCTGACTGGCTCTATTCTCTGCGCTATCCACGAATTACGGGTGATACCTCGCCCGAGAGGTCAATTACCGATGGGAAACAAAACGCCGCTCTACCAGTGTCATCTCGACGCCGGTGCCAAGATGGTCGATTTCGCCGGCTGGGATATGCCGATCAACTACGGTTCGCAAATTGCCGAACACGAGGCGGTGCGCAGCGACGCGGGCATGTTCGATGTTTCGCATATGACCGTGGTCGACGTCAGCGGCGCCGCGGCAAAATCCTATCTGCAGTACCTGCTCGCCAACGATGTCGACAAGTTGAAAATCCCCGGCAAGGCTTTGTACAGCTGCATGCTAAACGATCAGGGTGGCGTGATAGACGACCTGATCGTTTATTACCTGCGGGATAACTTTTATCGCGTCGTCATCAATTCGGCGACCCGTGAAAAAGATCTGGCCTGGCTCGACCGACAGGCGCAGGGGTTCGACGATCTCGGCGTCAAGTTCCGCGACGATGTCGCGCTGCTGGCGGTGCAGGGACCGAATGCCCGCGACAAGGCCACCAGTTTGTTTGCCGATTATCAGCAACAAAGCCTGCGGCAGTTGCTCAGGTTTCAGGCTGCCGAGTTTGACGACTGCTTCGTCGGGCGCACCGGCTATACCGGGGAAGACGGTTTTGAAATCATGCTGCTGGCAGAGCAGATGCCGGATCTCTGGGGTCGTTTGCTGGCGGCGGGTATTGCGCCCTGCGGTCTCGGCGCGCGCGATACGCTGCGCCTGGAAGCGGGCATGAATTTATATGGTGCGGATATGGATGAAACCACGAGCCCGCTGGTGTCCGGTCTTGGCTGGACCGTGGCCATGGACGACGCGCGTGATTTCATCGGCAAACAGGCCCTGGAGGAGCAGCAGGGCGCGGGGATTCAGCAAAGTTTTGTCGGTCTGTTATTATTAGACAAAGGTGTTTTGCGTAATCATTTGCGGGTGCTTACCCCGCAAGGCGATGGTGAAATCACCTCGGGCAGTTACTCGCCGACCCTGCAGCGGTCAATCGCCATGGCACGCGTGCCGGCAGGCGCAGCAGGGCAGGTCGAGGTTGAAGTGCGCAATAAGATGCTGAAAGCTGAAATTGTTAAACTTCCCTTTGTGCGCGAGGGAAAATCCATGTTAAACGACGGGGGTAATAATAAATGAGCGAAGTGCCATCAGAACTGAAGTTTTTATCTTCACACGAGTGGGTCCTGATTGAAGGCAATATAGCGACGGTTGGTGTATCCGATCATGCCCAGGAATTGCTGGGCGACCTGGTGTATGTCGAATTACCCGAGCAGGGCAGTGCGGTAGCCGCGGGTGACTCGGTTGGCGTCATCGAATCGGTCAAGGCGGCATCCGACACCTATGCCCCGGTTAGCGGTGAAGTGATCGAAATCAACGAAGAACTCGAGGGCGCACCCGAACGTATTAATGACGATCCCTACGGCGATGGCTGGATGTACAAGATTGCGATGGAAGATGCGGAAGAAGTCAGTGATTTGCTCGACGCCGCTGCCTACTCGGTAACCATTGCCGACGAAGAATAAGCTCGCTATCCGCTGTTTCTGGCGACATGCTGTTATCCATCTCGCAGTTCGCCAAAGTGCGCGACGTCTAAACCATGGCAGACAGCGGTAACAAGGGTATAGTAAGAATCATCAAGGCGACGGGCTATTCCTGGCAGGGATTGCGCGCCGCTTACCGTCACGAGGCAGCCTTCCGCCAGGAAATCTGGCTGTGTATGGTGATGCTTCCACTGGGACTATATCTGGGTGACGGCGGCGTCGAAAAAGCGCTGCTGGTGTCGAGCGTGATACTGCTGCCGCTGGTGGAAATCCTCAACTCGGCGCTGGAGGCGGTGGTGGACCGCTTCGGCGGCGAGCAGCATGAGCTATCGGGCCGCGCCAAGGACATGGGCTCCGCGGCAGTTGCGATCGCAATTACCTTGATGGTCCTGGTCTGGACCCTGGTTCTGTTCTTTTAGTGATGGCTCCGGTACCCGGAGTAAGCCGTGTCAATTGAATAAACATCCGCCTTTCAAAGATCCACGCTTTCGCGGCGGTCCGACGCATCGGGATGACATCCAGATTCTGGTTTCTGTCTGGTTGGCGCAGATAAGACAGGGGTAAACAGGTGCCTGGGGTCATTCCCGCACAAGCCCGCGCGGCCCGGCGGGAATCTGTCAATGTGGCCACCTTTTCCAGCTCCCTGTCCAGGTAAGGACTGAACTGATTTATCGGGGAAGCAGGCTAAGGAGCTGTTTCCTGCAGGGCTGATAATACTTTCTCGAGGTCGTCAATCGGTGCGCGACAGCCGAACCCCTCGCATATCCAGGCACTGGTAGCGCCGCCAGCCGATTTTTGTGCGATTTCGTCTGGCAGATTTCTGGCGTCGGCGGCAATAAAATAAGCCGACTGGTCCGGCCTTAGCCGCGGCAGTATCTGCTGGCGCCACTGATGCAGGCTCGGCAGGTCGCCGCGCACGATAATTTGTTGCGGGGGCCGGTGCAGCGCTTCGAGCAGGGCGACAAAACCAGCCGCATGGAACGGCGTTTGCCGGAGATTGTCGGCTACCGACTGCAGCGCTTTGTCGGCGCTTTGCGTATACGCCGGGCGTCCGATTAACAGCCCGAGGCGGTGCAGCGCCAATGCCGCGACCGCATTACCACAAGGCATCGCTTCGTCCTGCCATGACTTGGGTCGCTGGATCAGTTTCTCATGATCGACCGCGGTGAAATAGAATCCGCCATGGGCATCATCGGCAAACAGTTCGAGCAATTGATCGGCAAGTTCGATCGCAAATGTCAGGTCCTCGTCATCCCATTCGAACTGCAGGCAGTCCAGCGTCGCCTGCAACAGGTGGGCGTAGTCATCGAGATACCCCGGCAGTTGTTTGCCCGAACTCTTGGCGAGCGCCAGCAGGCGCCCCTCCTGCCAGCATTCATCCTGCACCGCGCGCAGGCAGCGCCTGGCGATATCGAAGTAATCCTGGCGCATGAATACGCGCGCGGCGTTAGCGAGGCCGCGTATGGTCAGCGCATTCCAGCTCGTCAGCAGCTTGTCGTCGAGGCCCGGGGGTATTCGCCTGGCCCGAACTTCGAGCAGTTGTTGACGCAGTTGCTCGTGTTGCTGTCGGTAGGCGGCCGCATCCAGCGCAAATTTGTCGATCACCTGCTGCGCGTCGTGATATCCGTGCAGATGCCATTTGCCTTCGAAATTGGGCGCCTGGTCGAGCCCGAAACGGTAAGCGAAAGCCGGGCAGGCCTGCTCGCCGATAACCTGTTTTACTTCCGCCGGGCTCCACAGGTAGTACTTGCCTTCCACACCCTCTGAATCGGCATCGAGCGCGGCGTGAAATGCGCCCGTTGGACTGCGCATATCCCGCTCGAGCCAGCTGACGATGCCGTCGACCGCGTCGGCAAACAACCGGTTGCCGGTCAGGCGAAAAGCCTGGGCAAAAAGCTGCAACAACTGGCCGTTGTCATACAGCATTTTTTCGAAGTGCGGAATCATCCATTTATCGTCCACCGAGTAGCGATAAAAACCGCCACCGAGATGGTCCTGAATACCGCCCAACGCTATGCGTTGCAGGCTGAAGTCGATGGCCTGGTAAAGCGGATCAGCGGGTCGCTTGTCGAAGGCGCGCTGCAACGCCTGCAGCAGGATCGCGGGCTGCGGGAATTTGGGAGCGCGCCCGAACCCCCCGAATTCCGGATCGTAGGCCGTTTGCAGTTGCGTCTCGAAGGTGGCTACGGCGCCGACATCGGCGCCGTGCTGATTCTGGCTTTCGCGCAAATCGATTTCGATCAGGGCCTGCTCGATGGCTGCTCCCTGCTGCCTGATTTTTTCAGGCTCCTGCTGGAAAATCTCGACCAGCCGCTGCAGCAGCTCGGCGAAGGCAATCATGCCGTGCTTCGGTTTATCGGGGAAATAGGTGCCGCCAAAAAATGGCAGTTGATCTTCCGGCGAAAGGAACATCGTCAGCGGCCAGCCGCCGGGTCGACGCGCGATCAGTTGATGCGCGGTCTGGTAGATGCGGTCGATATCGGGACGTTCTTCACGATCGACCTTGATGTTGACAAAGTGCTGATTCATCAACGCCGCGGTAGCCTCGTTCTCGAAGGATTCGTGCGCCATCACGTGGCACCAGTGACAGGCTGAATAACCGATCGACAGCAGGATCGGTTTTTTCTGCGCGCGCGCCAGCTCCAGTGCCTGTTGCGACCAGGGCATCCAGTCCACCGGGTTGTCGGCGTGCTGACGCAGATAGGGGCTGGACTCATGGGCAAGTGCGTTTGGCATAAATCTGCATTTGGTTTAAGTCCGTGCGATAATAACACCCTGGTCAGGCATACTCATGAGTTTGAATCAGATAGTTTCGCAATGATAGCTTTCCCATCGATAGATCCCGTCGCAGTCTCCCTCGGCCCGGTGAAGGTTCACTGGTACGGACTGATGTACCTGTTCGCCTTTGGCAGCGCCTGGTGGCTGGGTAAACGCCGCGCGCGTCTGGCGTGGAGCCCGGTGAAGGCGGAACAGATCGACGATATTATTTTCTACGGGGCGCTGGGCGCGGTGCTGGGTGGGCGTGTCGGCTCGGTCATTTTTTATAATTTCGACAGTTTTCTGCAAAATCCGCTGTATCTGTTCAAAATCTGGGAAGGCGGAATGTCGTTTCACGGCGGCTTTATCGGCGTCGCGCTGGCGATGGAGCTATATCGGCGCAAGCTCGGCTGTCGCTATTTCGAGCTCACCGATTTTATCGCGCCGCTGGTGCCGCTGGGACTCGCTGCCGGGCGATTCGGCAACTTCATCAATGCCGAGCTCTGGGGCGCACCCTCTAATGTGCCCTGGGCGATAAAGCTGTCCTGCGAGCAATTTCCGCCTGATCGGTTCGTCGACTTCGCGGGGCCGTTATGCTTCAGCGCACGCCACCCGACGCAGCTCTACGAAATGCTTTTCGAAGGCTTAATCCTGTTCTGCGTGATATGGCTGCTATCGGCTAAACCCCGGCCGACGATGACGATTACCGGATGTTTCCTGCTGCTGTACGGGCTTGCCCGCAGCGGCGTTGAGTTTATTCGATTACCGGATGCCCATGTCGGTTATCTGCTGAATACCGATTGGCTGACCAGGGGCATTGTATTATCGGTGCCAATGATTATAGTTGGCTTCACCCTGTTGATACTGGCGAAAAGGAACAACGATGCGGCAATATCTTGACCTGATGCGGCATGTGCTCGATCACGGCAGCGAGAAAACGGATCGCACCGGTACCGGCACCCTGTCGGTATTCGGCTACCAGATGCGCTTCGATCTGGCGCAGGGATTTCCGCTGATAACCACCAAGAAACTGCATTTGCACTCGATTATCCACGAGTTGCTCTGGTTCCTGCAGGGCGATACCAATATCGCCTACCTGAAGCAAAACAAGGTTCGGATATGGGATGAATGGGCCGACGAAAACGGCGACCTGGGCCCGGTTTACGGCGCACAATGGCGTTCCTGGCGCGCGGCCGATGGTCATGTCGTCGATCAGATCCAGCAACTCGTCGACAGTATAAAAACCACTCCTGATTCGCGCCGCCTGATCGTCAGCGCCTGGAATGTCGGTGAAATCGAAAATATGGCATTGCCTCCATGCCACGCGTTTTTCCAGTTCTATGTTGCCGATGGGCGTCTCTCCTGCCAGCTTTACCAACGCAGCGCCGATGTATTTCTGGGCGTGCCGTTCAATATTGCATCCTATGCTTTGCTGTTGATGATGGTGGCACAGGTTACTGACCTCGAGGCGGGCGATTTTGTGCATACGCTGGGCGATGCGCACCTGTATACGAATCATTTGCCGCAGGCGCGGTTGCAGCTCGAGCGTGAGCCATTCGCCTTGCCAACGATGAAACTCAATCCGGCGGTGAATGACCTGTCTGGATTTTGTTTCGAGGATTTTGAGCTAAAAGACTACCAGTACCACGAGCACATCAAGGCGGCGGTCGCGGTATAATCTCCCCATATCACCACCGGATATCAAGATCAGATGAATGAAGCAGGTCTAAACAATATCGAAGTCGACGTCGAAACCCGCTATATCGAGGAACAGTCAAATCCCGAGCAGAATTATTATGTTTTTGCCTACACCATAACGATTCAGAACAGGGGCCAGCAGGCGGCGCAATTGCTGACTCGCCATTGGGTAATTACCGACTCCAACCAGAAAGTGCAGGAAGTCCGCGGCGACGGTGTTGTCGGGGAGCAGCCCCTGCTAAAACCCGGAGAACAGTTTGTTTACACCTCGGGCACCAGGCTCGAGACCGCGGTAGGCACGATGAAAGGCAGTTACCAGATGCTGGCCGACGATGGGTCGCAGTTCGATGCGGAGATCGATGAATTCGTGCTTTCTACCCCGCGTGTACTTCACTAGTCCTAACTGGCGGTGGCAATTTATGCAATAGGTGATGTCCAGGGTTGCTACACCGAACTCTGCCGACTCCTCGAAAAGATAAATTTCGATCCTGCTGCCGATACCCTGTGGTTTTGTGGCGACCTGGTCAACCGTGGCCCGGAGTCGTTGCAGACCCTGCGTTTCGTCAGGTCGCTGGGCGATAGCGCGCAAACCGTGCTCGGGAATCACGATCTGCATTTGCTGGCGCTACATCACGGCGTGAAAAAGGTTCGCGTCACCCTCGATCTGCAAAGGATACTCAGTAGTCCCGATCGCGCTGAACTGATGGACTGGTTACAGACACAACCCCTGCTGCATTACGACATGAATCACAAGGCTGTGGTCGTGCATGCCGGCATCCATCCGGCATGGGGTCTGAGCAAGGCGAGGAAACTGGCCGGGGAGGTGGAATCGGTCTTGCGCGGGGGCGATGCCACGTGGTTTTTCAGCAAAATGTATGGCGACAAGCCGGGCCAATGGTCGGAGGAGCTTACGGGCGCCAAGCGCCTGCGCTTCATCACCAATGTCTTTACCCGAATGCGCTACATCGACCCGGAAGGAGATCTCAACTTCACCGTCAATCGCGTCGAACGACGTTATCTGCGCAGGGGCCTTACCCCCTGGTTTCAAGTGGAAGCCAGCATGCGAGAGGATGTACGCGTGTTGTTCGGACACTGGTCGACCCTGCCGGTCGGCTGTTATGGGCGTTATTTTGCGCTTGACGGTGGCTGCGTCTGGGGCGGCCACCTGGTAGCCTTGCGGGTCGACGATGAAGCCGAGGACTGGTTTTTTGTCGATTCTCACACCAAGAAACCGATAATTACTGCTGAATAATAAGGATAACTAAGTCACTTTTGGCGGGGGGTTGACGATTAAATGCGATGTTTTTCGCTATCTTTGGTCAGTTTACAGCTATAACTTACTTAATGTCCGCAGCGTTATCATGGCAATTGATCGTCGCGACATCGTACAGATGCTGAGACGCGAGAATGAGTTGCTCAAGGCTCGCAATCAGAAGCTCAACGCACGATTGATCCGACACCAGCAAGCCGTTCGCGCGTGAAATCGCATGGATAAAACCATGCGGGTGATGCGTTCCAGCTCAGATTAAAGCAGGCTGATTAATGACTAGCTGGCTCTTGCCCTGCAGGCCTGCGACGCAGAAAACGGCTCGATGATTCTGGTCGATGACGATACCGGCGAACTGGTGTTTGTCGAGGTAGTTGGCGAAACCAGGGAGCATCTGCTCAAACATCGCATCGAAATCGACACGGGACGTCGAACATGTGCTCGAGACCCATAAAGCGATGCTGGTAAGCTGAGGTGCATAATTCTTTCCGGTGGTCTGCGCAAGTCGACCGGGGACTCGGGTTCAACTCCAGCGCACTGAGGTGCGCGCCGTTGTTCAACAATACAGAAACATACGGGGCTATCGAGGTAGTAGATAATATGTCCAGTAACGAGTTTGATGAAAATGACCTGGCAATATTACGCCTGAGCGCGCGATTTACAGGCCGGGCGTTACGGGAAGCCGAAGATATTACCCTGTTGGAAGGTGAGAAATTTTGAAGAAAAACCTGCTTATTACCGTGATTTTGACGCTCCTGTCGTTTGCTGTTTATCAACCGGTTTCAGCGGCGGCCAGTGTGGAACTAGTGCCCTCCTCAAGGGTTATTTTGAAGATTACTTCAGGTATGACGGTTGATCAGATCATCCAGCGTGTCTACCCGAAGGACAAAGATCTCTGGCCTCAGATAAAGACCAAACTGATCGAAACCAATCCCAACTCGTTTGTCCAGTATTCGGATCGATTAGTCCCCGGAACGCGGTTGAAGCTGGTGGATATCAGGCGTATTTATGACCAGGAACAACTGGAAGCGAAGATCAAGGTCGGCTTTGTCGCAAAGCTTGAAGGCGATGCGATAGCCCGGGATGTCAATAACCGGGTGCAGCAATTACAGATTAATTCGCAGATCTTCGAGGGCGACCGGATCGAGACCGAGCTGGCTTCCCGCGTTAAAATCCTGATGGACGACGGTGCCGAAGTGTTCCTCAAGGAAGATTCGGTGCTGAAGATCAGTGAGTATGTCATCACCGCCGGTTATGGCGAGAAGAGCAGCAGTATTCTCGACCTGCTGCGCGGTGGTTTGCGCAAGATCACCGGCTCGATTGGCGCTAGCGCATTGGCCAACTACCAGCTTCAGACCGGGCTTGCGACCATCGGTATTCGCGGTACCGACTACGTCATCAAATTATGCAAACAGGACGACTGCACGCAAACGGTGAGCCGCAATGATCCGGAAGCCAAATTACACGCGGTCGTGTTGCAGGGCGCGATCACGCTGACAACGGAAGAAGAAGTGCAAATCCTTATGGCGATGGGCGAGTATGGCACCGCGACTACTGAAACCCTGGTCATCGAGGAAGAAACGCCGGTTCCGGTCGGTTTTCTGAATCAGGAAGAAACGCAGCAGTTTAATGTCACCGTTCCCCAGAAAATGGAAGCCAAAGAAGAAAAATCCGCCAAGGCCTGGCCCTGGATTCTCGGTGTGTTGTTACTCGCCATAGGGCTGTAAACCGAGGGCCAAATTGCGGGTACACTCCCGCTCGGACCCGGGGTTTGCGCTTTGCTGCCGATAGCCGGCAGGCGACATTCGGCGCGACATCGATTTTGCTTTTTATCTGGATCCAGGGGAAGCTGTCGAGATGCAGGGCAACGTTGCGGAAGCGGTTAACACGGCGCCGCGGAATTTATCAATCAGCGACTTAAAACCAGGGCGAGTTAAGATTCGTCGCTAGCGTCGAGTTGAGCGGCGAAAGCGCCGGCGATTTCCAGCAGGCTTTGAATCGTGTACTGTCGATTTCCCAGCACTATGGGTTGATGCAGTTGCACATAGCCTTCGTGAAAAGGTACCAGGCGGTTGTTTTTTATGAGGAAAGTGCCATTGGTTGAGTCGAGATCGCGCAGGTACACTTCACCATTGATCACCTGAATTTCCGCATGCTGCTTGCTCACGGTCGGATCATTAATGTAAATGTGACCCTCGCGACCAATAATATAAGTCCTGCTTTCCATGTGCTTGACGTCCTCGCTCATATCATTGTCCATCAACAACAAACCTCCTAAACGGGGCGATTCAGTCTACCCCAAATAAAGTCAAATTTCCCGTACAAATTTTATAAAGGAATAGGCGTGGGGATTGCTGTGATCTGCATCAAAGTATTCCCGGTTTTCGATTGTCCACTGGCTTTCGTCGAAGTCAGGAAACCAGGTGTCGCCGGTGAAGCGATGATGGATGCGGGTGATGTACAAATCGGTCGCGCGGTCGAATGCTTGCTGGTACAGACTGGCACCCCCAATCAGCATTATCTCGGCATCGTTCTGGCACAGTTCTATGGCGGCGTCGATGCTGTTGGCGACTTCGCAGCCCGTGGCGTCAAAATTCGGATCCCTGGTGACCACGATGTTGCGCCTGCCGGGTAAGGGCTTACCGATGGACTCGAAGGTCTTGCGACCCATGACGATCGGCTTACCCATCGTGCAGCGTTTGAAAAAAGCGAGGTCCGCCGGCAAGTGCCATGGCAGACCGTTATTGCTGCCGATTAATCTGTTTTCGTCCATGGCAGCGATCAGGGAAAGCTTGCTCATTGATTCTGGGCTCTACTCAGTTTGGCGAAATCGGCAATGTCGAGGTTTTCAGCGCGCAATCCCGGATCGATTCCGCAAGCTTTTATTGTTTCACGATCCAGTATCGATTTCAGTGAATTGGAAATAGTTTTTCGGCGCTGGCTGAACGCCGTCTGCACGATGCTCGAAAACCGCGCATAGTCATCGATATTCTGTGCCGGGTTTTCCCGTGGAATCAGGCGTATTACCGCCGAATCCACTTTAGGTGGCGGCTTGAAACAGCCTGGCGCGACGTCGAACAGATACTGGCAATTGCAATGAAATTGCAGCATTACCGAAAGTCGGCCGTAACTTGCATCGCCGGCGCTTGCGACGATTCGCTGTGCTACTTCTTTTTGCACCATGAAATGCATGTCCTCGATAAGCCGTGATGACTCGAGCAGGTGGAACATCAGCGGCGTCGAGATGTTGTACGGTAAATTGCCCACTAGCCGAAATTTTTCATGGCTCGCGATACTCTCGAGCTCGAACTTGAGAATATCCGCGTTGATTACTTCGAGTTGGCCCAGGCCAGCGGCATGCTGTTCCAGGATGGGCACCAGGTCGCGGTCGAGCTCTATCGCGATCAGTCTGTCGCAGCGCTGCAACAGCGGGTAGGTGAGCGCGCCCTGGCCAGGGCCGATCTCGAGCAGATTCTGTCCGGGCTGCGGGTCGATGACGCGCAGAATGCGATCGATAACATTGCGATCATGCAAAAAATGCTGCCCGAAACGTTTACGCGCCCGATGCATTCGCTTGTTGATTGTGCGCCTGCAGAATCGCCGAGTCGATTGCCGCAAACAAACTATCCGGCCTGGCATGCTTACTGCCGGCAAGGTCGAGCGCGGTGCCATGGTCGACCGAGGTTCTGATGATTGGCAGGCCAAGCGTGGTGTTAACCGCGTTATGGAAACCGACATGTTTCAGCACCGGTAGTCCCTGGTCATGGTACATCGCAACCACGGCATCTGCGTCCTGCAGCATATTCGCCGTGAACAGGGTGTCGGCAGGGAAGGGGCCGCTTAGATTTATCCCGGCGCGCTTGAGCCGCTCAAGGGTCGGAATAATGATCTCGATTTCTTCGCGTCCCAGGTAACCGTTTTCGCCGGCGTGAGGGTTGAGGCCGCATACCTTGATCAGCGGATTCTGAATGGCAAAGCGACTGCGCAGGTCGCGATCGAGAATTTCGATGACCTCGGTAATCGCCTGTTCGCTAATGGCGTCGGCTACGCTGCGTAATGGCAGGTGCGTGGTAACCAGGGCAACTCTTAGTTGCGCCGCAACCAGCAACATCACCGGCTTAGAGACCTGGCAGATTTCAGCCAGGTATTCGGTATGTCCCGAAAAATTGATACCGGCGCGATTGATGATCTCTTTTTGAACTGGCGCCGTGACCATCGCATCGAACTCTCCGTCGAGACAGGCGGTGCAGGCCCGCTCCAGCAGCTTCAGTACGTAGCCGGCATTGGCGACGTCCAGCTGTCCGGGCAGGCATGGCCGCGTCAGCGGCTGATGGATGATTTCGATCGCATTGCCCGGCGCTGGCTTGTTTTTATCGTACTCGGCGAATTCGATTTTTGAGTCCAGTGCCTGGGCGCGCGTGGCGAGCAGTTGACGATCGCCGATTACAACCAGGCGCGCGTCGAAGGCGGATGGGTCAATAGCTGAGATAATGTCCGGGCCTATGCCTGCAGGTTCACCGGAAGTAATGACGATGCCGACGTCAGGCATCTGGTTTATCGGGGAAAACGACGTAGGCTTCATCCCTCAGGCGACGTTTCCAGAGATCGAAAACTTCGCGTTTCTTTTGCTGCAGCAACTGCGAGTAAATTTTCTGACGTTTGTTTTGCGCGGTTTCATCGACTGTCCGGCGCCCGGTTACCTCCACCAGGTGCCAGCCGAACTGGCTGCGAAAAGGCTCGCTGATCTCGCCTTCCTTAAGCTGGTTGGTCATGTCTTCATACTCCTTGACCGTCGCCCCCGGATCCATCCAGCCGATATCTCCGCCCTCTGATCCCGAGGTGTAATCGACCGAGTATAGCCGGGCCAGGCGGCCGAAATCTTCACCGGAAAGTATCCGCTGGCGAAATTCCAACAGCCGTTTTTGCGCATCTTCCTCGGAAACCAGTTCATTCGGTTTGATCAGGATGTGGCGACTGCGAATCTGCTCGCTGAGCACCTGTTCCAGGTCACGGCGCTCCTTCAGATGAACGACATGGAAGCCGCTGGGGCTTCGAATCGGTCCGGCGTGACCACCGGGTTCCATCGATAATACCTGGCTGGTAAACAGGCTCGGAATCTCGGCCTTCTTGCGCCAGCCGAGGTCGCCGCCCTGCAGTGCGGTATCACCCGCAGAAAAAGTATTGGCCAGCTGATCGAATTCCTCGCCCTGCCCGAGCCTGGATATAATTTCTTTGGCGGTCTGTTGCGCCAGGTTTACCTGTTCGGGGGTGGCGGCATCAGGTAAGGCGATCAATATATGCGACAGGCGATATTCGAAGTTGGTCGCATCGTTACCGCTTAGCTTTAGGAACTCTTCGACCTCGGCATCGCTGACGGTCGCATTGCGCTGGCTATACTGGCGCTGCAAGGTTGAGATGATCATTTCGCGGCGCACGGTTTGCCGATACTTGTCGTAGTCGAGTCCGTCGGCGATCAGCGCCTTGCGAAAATCCGACAAGGTCATGTTGTTCTGGCGCGCCAGTCGCTGCATGGTCTGGTTGAGCTGGCTGTCGGAAATCTTGATGCCGCGACGATTCGCTTCCTGTAATAGCAGGGAATCGTTGATCAGGGCTTCGAGCACCTGGCGCTCGAGCACATCGCTGGTCGGCAGCTTGCGCTGCGATTTGCTGAAGTCAATCGTTATCAGCTTGACTCGATTCCCCAACTCGCGTCGGGTGATGACGCTTTCATCGACGACTGCAACAATAGTGTCGAGAGAAGTCTGCACCGCTGCCGCCGGCGTCAGTATCAGCAGGCCGCCGAGAATAATTCCAGTTAATACAGTTAATTTCATAGGTTACCAATGATTATTAGAATACCGGGCCGTAACCGGGTATGGCGTCGCGCAATTGCGCATCAATATCCCTGCCTACATTGCTCAGTCCCTTGAGGGTAAGCTCGAAGTAAATGCTATTGTCGGTTTCGGCAAAATCATCGAGCTCGTCGCCGCTTTGACCGGCCAGTATTTTAAGGCCCCAACAACAGGATTCATAGTTAATCCCTAACAAATTCTCGACCGTTTTTTCGAATCTCAGCGAGTGGTGATATTTCGCCACCACGGTCCAGCGCTCGTTAAGCGGGTAGACCATTGAAATCAAGGCTTGTTCCAGTTCGTCTTCCTTGAAATAGTAACCGAGGTTTGCGGCAAAACCGTCGTCGGCATAGTTTATCGATAAATCGCGGTCATTGATTTCACTGTTTTCCGGTTCGTAAACCAGGCGCGCCGCGATTTTTGTTCTGGCGTTGGGCCAGATATCGAGTTCGGTGATCACATCGGATTTCGTTGCGTCGTCGCGGCTGCCGTCGAGACTGACCCGACGATCCTCGAAGTAGAATATCTGGCCCGCACGCAGCTGCAGCAATTCATCGCCGCTGTCATTGTCGTAAATACGGGTGGCGAGACCCAGGGTGACCTGGCTGGCATCACCGATTCGATCGACGCCGGTAAATCGGTTGTTTTTGAACAGGTTGCTATAGGTCCTGGCATTCAGCGAAGTATCGAAGTCAGGGATATCGTCCTGATCTTCGAACGGCGTATGCAGGAAATAGAGCCGCGGCTCGAAGGTCTGCAACCATTGTTGCTGCGAACCCGCGAGGCGTTCGAAGATGAGCCCGGAGTCAATGCTCAGGGTCGGCAGGCTGCGATCAATCGAGTTATCCCCCGAATTGTTATCCAGTTGATAGTCGGTAAAACTGAACTGTAGCCCGGGTTCGAAAAAGTACCAGCTATTGGAAGACTTCCAGTTGAGCGAGGCCAGCACATTGCTGCGGGTGCCGGTGACGCTGTCATCGCGCTCAAACTCGACCAGTTCCATTCGCAGGGGGGTTTCCAGGTTCCCCCGCCACGGCTTCGGATCGACATCCAGAGTCAGGCGAGGTAGCCGGTTGTAAGGTCGGTCTTCAATCGCGGTGCTGCTATCGAGCGTCTGATAATCCTGCCAAAACAGCTGACTGCTCCAGATTTCACCGCTGCGCTGCAGGCGTACGCGACGTTCCAGGTGCCGGGTATTGTTGTACTGCGACGCCATGTTTGCGAAATCGTCAAAAATGTCGCCATCCGAAACCTCGACCAGCAACAGGTCGCCCTGGATATCATGGCTGAAGTCTGTTCGATGTCGCCATTGCTGAAACCAGCGGGAATCGTCCAGTTCCTCGTCATCGAGGTAAGACAGCTCCAGTTGCCCCTGGTTTGAGTCGAACAGGTAGCGATTTTCGGTATTTAGCTGGGTACCGCGATCGCTGAACCAGGACGGTGTGAGCGTCATGTCATAGTTGGTTGCGATATTCCAGTAGACCGGAAGTACGATGTTGCTGCCGCTGGTATCGCTGTAGCCAACGCTCGGAGCCAGCAAGCCGGACAAGCGCCGATCGTCTATCGGGAACTGGAAGTAGGGCAGGTACAGAAATGGCACGCCTTTAAAATATAGCCGGGTATGTTTGGCGCTGCCGCGCCCGCTGGCGTCATCGATTTCCATTTCCGCGGCGCGCAGATGCCAGTCCCGGTCGTCAGGATCGCAGGTGGTATACAGCAGGTCCCGATAACGGCTGCGGTACTGATCGAGCCTGCGGATTTCGTCGGCCTGCCCGCGCGCATGGTTGCCGGGCAGTTCAAATTCGGGTTTTTCGATGACTGCGGCATTGTTGCGATTGTCGATTTCGATGGCGGGACTCGAAATGCGATAACTCGGGTCCTCGAAGCGGACGTTACCACTGGCCTTTGTTTGCTCGGTGGTTTTATTGATGACAATTTCGTCGGCGATGATTTTCTGTTGCTGACGGGTGAGGCTGACATTACCGATCAAGTGCACTGCTGCGCGATCTTCGCTGGCGATGCGTTGCGCTTCGATCCTGGTCTCGGCGGCGGCGACATCGTCGGCCGCGACAAAGGTGAAGGACGGCACCCGGCACAGGCTCCAGTCCTCCGCGGCCAGGCCTGCAGTCGAGTAGGCTGAAGCTAGGGTAACCGCAAGCAGAAAATATCTTAGGCGCAGCAAGACGATCCAGAAAATAAACTGATTTTGTCACATTATCGCGTCCCGGTTAATCCCGGCTTAACAACAAATCGGGATTTGTTCTCCGGGGATGGCTGCCAGGCCTGTATTTGTGGGCTCCTGGGCCACTTCGAGGCGAACCCTGAACTAGGATTCGCCCGCCGTGAACACCAGGGTATCGGGATGGAAGGCAAACCAGGCAAACCAGAAACCCTGGATGCCGGCCACCCTGTTACCGGCGGAATCGGTGATGCTGATGCTGCGGTTTGCAGAATCCCATTCGAAATTGAATGCGCTGCCGTTTATCGTATCGCTGAACCGCGCTTTGCCCTGTTTGTCGAGTTCGATGAAGGGGTAAGCCTTGTAAACGCCGTCGATACCGAGTCCGAGCACAACTTCCTTGGGATGGTAGCTATCCGGCGCCTGGTTGTTCACCGCGAAATATGTGTGCCGGGATTGCTCGTAACCGGCATAGGGGTCGCGCCGATAATCGCGCGAGTACCCGGTGTCATCGGATAACACCAGGGTAGCGGGGTGTTTGCCGATCCAGTCGCGCCAGGTGGTATGACTAACCGGTATTGCGGTCAGTGTTTTACCGACTCTTTTCCCGGCAACCGATTTGTTCAGGATTTGCGACCATAGCGACTCGGTGTCACGGTCGTAGAGCAGCACATCGCTGTTGTACAACAATCCCGATACGCCGAAATCGGTGGCCTTGCCTTCGATGGTCGCATCGAAGGCGACCGCGGTGCCGCACAATGGGCAATAGGTGATCGCAAAGCGCTGGTCATCGATTGCGTCGTTGACGATTTCATGCCAGTTCAGGATCGCAATCGGGTAGGCCCGCGACTGACCTTTTAGGGTAATACCCACCACCCGATCGGTGGGTTTCAGGTAATCGGCGTCGGCCGCTTTGATCAACTTCGGATCGGACAGGGCGGGAATGCCGTCACGTGGCGGGCCGCCATGCAAAATCTGTTCGCGCGGCAGAGTCGAGTTCGACAGATCGAATCCGTTCGAGGGTCCCGCCGATGCGGCGAACTTGTACACCAGGAGCCCGGCAAACAAACCTGACAGCGCCAGTATCCGGGTCTTTTTTGACGGTATGAAGCGCATTTTGACCTCCCAATCCCGTGATAAGTGGTTTGAGTGAAAATTGGCTAATAAATTCAATATTTAATTTGTTTAACAGGCATTCCTCACGGCTTGACTCGTATACCTAATCTATTTAATCTGCGGCCATCCAATAATTCAATAAAAGCCTTAGGAGCCACCATGAAAGCGAGAGCCGCAGTCGCCTGGGAACCCAAAAAACCCCTTGAAATCGAAGAAGTCGAGGTAGCCGGTCCGAAGGCAGGCGAGGTCCTGTTAAAAGTGCACGCGACGGGCGTCTGTCACACCGACGCGTTTACCCTGTCAGGGGAAGATCCCGAGGGTGCGTTTCCAGCGATTCTCGGGCATGAAGGCGGCTGTGAAGTGCTCGAGTGCGGACCCGGCGTCAAGACCCTGCAACCCGGTGATCACGTGATTCCCCTGTATATACCGGAATGCGGTGAATCGACCTGTCCCTATTGCAGCTCCAGCAAAACCAACCTGTGCCAGTCGATCGCCGGAACCGTATGGACCGGGTTCATGCCGGACGGCACGCGCCGTTTTTCACATAAGGGTAAAGAGCTTTATCACTACATGGGCTGCTCGACCTTTGCCGAGTACACCGTGGTGCCCGAAATCGCGCTCGCCAAAATCAATAAAGCCGCACCGCTGGACAAGGCTTGCCTGTTAGGCTGTGGTGTAACCACCGGCATCGGAGCGGTAACCAACACCGCCAGGGTCGAGCCCGGCTCCTCGGTGGCGGTTTTCGGGCTGGGCACGGTTGGCCTGTCGGCGGTCCAGGGCGCGGTGATGGCCGGTGCCGAGAGAATTCTCGCGGTCGACATCAACCCGGACAAATGGGAAATGGCGCAGGCGCTCGGCGCCACAGATTTCGTCAACCCCAGGGATGTCAATGGCTCGGTTCCGGAATATATCCAGGAAATGACCGATGGCGGCGTCGATTATTCCTTCGAGTGTATCGGTAACGTCGACGTCATGCGCGACGCGCTCGAATGCACGCACATGGGTTGGGGCACCTCGACCATCATCGGTGTCGCCGGCGCCGGTCAGGAAATCAAGACGCGGCCCTTCAACCTGGTGGTAGGACGGCGCTGGATCGGCACCGCCTTCGGTGGCGTCAAGGGACGTACCGAACTGCCGGGCATGGTCGATCAGTATATGGACGGGACGATCGAGCTCGACAAGCTGGTTACGCACACCATGCCGCTGGAAGAAATTAACACCGCCTTCGACCTGATGCACGAGGGTAAGAGCATCAAGTCGGTCATTCTTTTCTGATAACAATGATGAAAGAAATCGAAAGCATCAAGGAAAGCGGCGGTTATCTTAACCGCTATAGCCATGCGTCGAGCAGCTGTAACTGCGAGATGACTTTCTCGGTGTACCTGCCGCCGCAGGCCCGGGATGAAAAGGTGCCGGCGTTGTACTGGCTGTCCGGTTTGACCTGTACCGACGATAATGCGCGCACCAAGGGCGGCTTTCAGCGCTTTGCCGCCAAACACGGCATCGCCATCGTATTCCCTGACACCAGCCCGCGCGGCGACGATGTGGCCGATGAGCCGGAGCGTTACGACCTCGGCCAGGCAGCCGGTTTTTATGTCAACGCCACGCAGGAGCCGTGGCGGCCACACTACCAGATGTTCGACTATGTCACCTGTGAGCTGCCATCCCTGATCGAAGCCAACTTGCCGCTATTGCCCGGGGTCAAGTCGATTAGCGGGCATTCGATGGGTGGGCACGGCGCCCTGATCTGTGCGCTGAAACTGCCTGACGCCTTCCGTTCGGTGTCGGCATTTTCGCCGATTGCGAATCCGCTGAACTGCGGCTGGGGCCAGGGCTGTTTCGGCGCCTATCTCGGCGCCGACACCTCGACCTGGGAGCCTTACGACGCGACCTGCCTGGTGCAGGGCGGCGCCCGGGTTGGCGATATCCTGATCGATCAGGGTGATGCCGACGAATTCCTGCACGACGGTCAGCTACTGCCGGATAATTTTCAGGCGGCCTGCGACGCCGCGGACCAGTCCTGCACGATTCGCCTGCAGCCGGGTTACGATCACAGTTACCACTTCATCGCGAGCTTCATCGAAGACCACTTCGACTACCACGCAAAGTTCCTGAAGTAGCGTTCAGAGCATCGAAATAGCTTCGGCGCACAGAAGGAAAACAGCCGCGGACGAATTCCAGAAATCTGTCATCCCGTGACCCAGGACGGTTCCGGCATCCTGCTTCGCTCGCCCACCGGGGCGCCGGACCAGTAGATCCCCGTACACGACCCAGTTATTCAATCGGCGCTGTCATACCGAGGCATCGGTACATCCCTGTGCAGGCTCAGATGTCCGGCAGGCACTGTCATACCGCGGCGCGACCGCGGTATCCAGGTAAAAAGGGAAATCAGGAGATACTGGATCCCACCGGTCCGACGCATCGGTACATCCCTGTGCAGGCTCAGATGTCCGGCAGGCACTGTCATACCGCGGCGCGACCGCGGTATCCAGGTAAAAAGGGAAATCAGGAGATACTGGATTCCACCGGTCCGAGGCATTGGTACATCCCTGTGCAGGCTCAGATGTCCGGCAGGCACTGTCATACCGCGGCGCGACCGCGGTATCCAGGTAAAAAGGGAAATCAGGAGATACTGGATTCCACCGGTCCGAGGCATTGGTACATCCCTGTGCAGGCTCAGATGTCCGGCAGGCACTGTCATACCGCGGCGCGACCGCGGTATCCAGGTAAAAAGGGAAATCAGAAGAGACTGGATCCCACCGGTCCGACGCATCGGGTCGAGCCGCGGGATCAAAAGTTATGAGGATGCCACCGCCGCCTTTTTGTTGCTTCGACTTATCCGTAACGCGAAGGTTTAACTGCCCTTGCGGGTTACCGCAATGCCGAGCAGGATCATGCCCAGCGATAGCAGCGTTTGCAGGTTGATCGCGTCGGCGAAGTAAAGCCCGCTCCAGATCACGCCGAACAGCGGCACCAGGTAGCCCACCTGCGACATGAATACGGCGCCATTCGCGCGAATAATGAAGAAGCGTAGCGTGAACGCCAGCGCAGTTGCGATTACACCCAGGTATACGAGCGCGACGATGGAGGCGCCGCTGACATTCGTCGGCAACGGGTTTTCAAGCAAAAATGCCAGCGGAATCATGTACAGGCAAGCGCTTGCCATGGTGACGGCCGAGGTCGATATCATCGGCAAATGCGTCAGGCGACGGGAAATGACCGATGAAGTCGCGTAACTGCAGCCAGCCGCCATGACCGCGAGTTGACCCGGCAGGTTTCCGGTGCCCGATTCGATCAGTTCCCACAGCACCAGCACCATAACCCCGACGAAGCCGATGCTGACGCCGATCACGCGGGGGGCGTTAATGCGTTCGTCTTCGCTGGTAAAGTGCGATAGCAGCAGCGAAACGAACGTGCCCATCGCCACCAGCAGCGCGGATTCGGCGCTGCTGATGAACTGCTGGCCCCAGCTGATCAGGAAGAAAGGCACCGCGCTGTTGAGGAAACCGACGATAAAGATAAAGCGCCAGTTGCGAAATCCCGTGGGCAGTTTCTGACCGATGATTACAGCGATTACGATCAACACCGCGGCGCCCAGCGTTACCCGCCAGGTCGCAATGCTGATCGGCTCGAAGTCCCGTAGCGCGATCGAGATAAACAGGAAGGCGCCACCCCAGATAGCCCCGACGAAAACCAGTCGCGCGACATCGAAAACGGTGGGACGACGTAGAGTCGACAACATCAAGTAGTTCCAGGTATTGGGCAAACGTGGGCGAGTGTAACCGAGCCGTCACGCCGGTAACAGGCCAACAAACATTTCAGGCGGTTTCGAATGCGTCTTTCTAAAAATTTCGAGCCTGTCGTTTGAACTCTGCGCTGTAACGTTTTCTTCTTCCCATGACACACTCCTTGGGCTTTATCGCGCTAAGTTAGGTGGTCCGTAAAACCGGGGTCAAACCACAAAGCAGACGCCCGTTAAATTACGGCGGGCGGCAAAAACCGACCCACTCCGGACACTCAGAAAATTCGATGTGTTGCGTCAATTAGTTGAACTCACGACCCAAATTGGACGCCCATGGGTTGTGATCTTCCGTGATTCACGAATCCTGTCTATACTCTAACAATTGGTAGACTGATTCATTGCAACCATTTTGCTTATCGCGATGTCGGTTCAGTCCACTTACATGATTGCCAAGATAGGGCGAATCCCGCTTTTCAAAGGACTATTGCCAAGAATATCCCGATAACGACAAACAGGGTAATGCAATGAAACCGCTATTCACACTGAGCTTCACTATCTTCTGCCTGTGCGCGATTATTGTCACCGGATCACATGCCGCCGAGCATAAAGTATTGGTGGTTATGAGCTACGAGCAGGACAATCCCTGGTGCGGGGAAATCAAGGACGGAATAGATTCCGTACTGTCCGGGTCGAGCCAGATCACCTATTTTTACATGGACACCAAGATCAACCTGAAGGGCGGTGACCAGAAGGCCAAAGAGGCCTATGCCCTCTATCAACAGCTGCAGCCGGATGGCGTGATCACGGTGGATGACAACGCACAAAAAATGTTTGTGCTGCCTTACCTGAAGGACAAGACCAAAACGCCCATCATGTTTTCCGGTGTCAACGCCGAGGCGGAAAAGTATGGTTTTCCGAACTCGCACATTTCGGGGATCCTGGAACGCGGGCATATCCGCGAATCCATCGCGTTTTCGATGCAACTGGCTCCTGCCATCAGGAACATAGCGTTTTTCGCCAAGGACAGTCCATCCGGTCAGGCCCTGTTACGGCAGTATGAAAAGGAATCGGGCAACTTTTTAACCGGCAAGACACAATTCTGGTTGATCAGGAGCGTCGCTGATTTCACCGCAATACATGAGATCATCAAGAAACAATATGATGCAATCTACATAGACAGCCTCCAGGGTATAGAGGATGAGTCGGGCGCACCAATGTCTAATCGGGAGGCTATTCAAAGACTGACGTCGATGTACCAAAAGCCTATCATCGGAGCCAACCAGTACCATGTCGCGCAAGGGGCACTCAGCGCGGTGGTAAAAACCGGTCAGGAGCAGGGCGAAACCGCGGCGCAGATGCTGCTGCAGGCCATGCGCGGGAGGCCAGTCAGCGATATTCCCGTGACCCGCAACTACAAGGGCAAACGGGTGATTAACGTGACAGCCATGAGGACCCTGGGTATCGAGCCAAGGCCCGCTGTCCTGTTGGGTGCGTCTTTGATCAAGGCCGAGTAGTCACTTCCAGGGCATGCACATGTTAGGTAAGAAATCTCCTAACCTCAAGTTAACCAGGCATCTCTATTTCGCCAACGCTTTGACTGCGTTGGCGTTTTTGTTGCTGGTGGCCATTATCGTCGCGACCTACATAGTCGTCGAAAAGCGGTCTATCGGAGTGATTAATAATGACATGGACCGTGTCGTAAACAATTCAGGTGTCGTACGCGAGATTACCACTTTATTTGGAGAAATCGATGTACTCAATCGCGCCTTTTACGGGAACGATGAATATCTGAGTGTTGAAGGTGAGAGACTACTCAGGCATACCGACGAGATCTCAAAGCTGAGCGTAAATTCGCGCCTGCATGAATCAATACAGTCATTAGCGGATCAGCTGGACAGATTCCTCGCCCGCTGCACCGGTGTCAATGCTTCCTTGCAGGCGCGGAACGAGGTTGATCTCGAAATTGCCCAACAGCTCGAGAAACTCGAAAACTTGATTTCCAGATTACTGATTAATGCCACCCTGGCTGGCGAGGACACGGCCTATATCACCCAGTTGCTTACACTGGTTCTTGGCTATAACGAAAGCTTTCTCATAATCGGCAAGCTGTACGCGGAATTTGACCGCAATGCGCATGATGTAGCTTCCCGTGCCTCGAAATTGAGCGTTTTGGACGCTATCGACGATCTAGCCCTGCGCCTGCAGACAATTACCGCCTCAACACCGGAGGTGTCGGAACAGGGGAGGGGCATCTTGACCAGTGTTACAAGGTACAAAGATGCTGTTTTAGGAGTCTTTGAAGAGATAGATCAATTGAATGCGGAAAGGTCGGCGATGAGTCGCACCAGGGCTTCCCTGCTTGCCACGTTGGACGATATCGACAGTCGGATCGCTGCTGGTTCACAGTTGGCTGCCGAGAGCGTGGACAGAATATTTTTGTTTTCTACCACCGCCATTCTTGTCGTCTCGATCGCCATCGTTAGCAAAATTTTCCTTTTGACCCTGAACCTGGTGCGCTTCAGAATCACCCAGCCTATACAGTCGATCCTGTCGGGCATAGATTCATTTAGCCGGGGCAATCTGGATAATCGCATCGAGCCTGGCCAGGTCGAGGAGTGGAATTCGATTGGAGACGCGCTCAATAAAATGGCCGCTGATCTGTCCGTGTCTCGCGCCGAACTGCAATCCGCCAACTTAGAACTCGAAAACCGGGTGAAGTTGCGCACTAGAGAACTTGCCGAGACCGTAGATCAACTACGGCACGAAGTCGTGGAACGCGAGTGCATTTCCGCCGAGCTCGTAAAAAAGAATGCCGAACTGGAGCGTTTCTCTTACACGGTATCTCATGACCTCAAGTCGCCGCTGGTAACCATCGAGGGATTTGTGGGTCTGCTGCGCCAGGATATCGCCGATCAGCACGGGGAGCGCATCAACGACGACCTTGATAAGATCAGCGATGCAGCCGACACCATGAAACAGTTGCTGGACGATTTGCTCGAGCTCGGCCGCGCCGGACAGTTAATCGGTGATTTGAGTGATTGCAGGCTTTCCGATATCGCGCAACAGGCCGCGGATGCCCTGGCCGGAAAAATCGATGCAGGCGGGATCGAGCTGGAGATCGACGACATGCCGTCGGCGCGAGTAAATACAACGCGGATGCGCGAGGTCTATCAAAACCTGATCGAGAACGCAATCAAGTTCATGGGCGAGCAGCAGGCTCCAAGGATAAGAGTCGGCGCCGAGGTAAAAGACGATATGCTGCACTGCTTTGTATCGGATAACGGCGTCGGCATCGAAGACAAATTCCAGGACCAGATATTCGGTCTATTTGCAAGGCTAAGCAATGATATTAGCGGCACAGGCATCGGGCTGGCGTTGGTTAAGCGTATAGTCGAAGTGCACGGCGGAAAAGTCTGGGTCGAGTCGGAAGGATTGGGCAAGGGCACTTCGTTGTGGTTTTCCCTGCCTTGTTCCGCCTTGAGCGATGCAACGGCAAATAAAAATGAGCCGGTGACGGCCGCGAATTAGCTTCATTTATCGTCATCCCCCAGTTCGTGCTCAAGTGTCGTTGCGATCCCCGGCATTCGCCGGAACAGGTTGGGCGAAGCAATTCGCCGCAGACGCCCCGAGCGTCTCCTGTTGGCCGTTCTGAGCCTCTAATGTTAAGGTGTTGAGGGACTGCTTTGGAGTAATTAGTCCTGCAGAAATTATCGGTTAACTGACCGAAAGTTATTAATCCAGCCAAAATATCGACTCCTGCATTACGTCTCAAGTTATGATTGCTGTCACGGGGGATATTCATGAAAGCGATCGTATTTACTCAATATGGGTTGCCGAATGGCCTTGAATTGAAAGAGGTGCCAAAACCTACGCCGAGGGACGATGAGTTACTGATACGCGTTCACGCGTCCTCCATCAATTCCTGGGACTGGGAGTTCCTGAACGGAAAGCCGTTTATTAACCGTCTCTTTTACGGTCTTCTTAAGCCAAGGCCAGGCAAGCAGATACTTGGCTCTGACGTTTCAGGAACCGTTGAGACAATCGGCAAGGCCGTCAAACGATTTCAACCCGGGGATGAGGTTTTTGGCGATCTCTGGGATAACTGGGGTGGTTTTGCCGAATATGCCTGTGCGAAAGAAACCGCCCTTGAACTCAAACCCCTACACTCAACTTTCGCAGAAGCAGCCTCCGTACCCCAGGCTGGTGTCCTGGCCTTGCAGGGATTACTCAAAGCCGGGCAGCTAAAACCAGGGCAAAAGGTTTTGATTAACGGAGCAGGCGGCGGTGTTGGTACATTTGCAGTTCAAATCGCTAAGCACTGGGGGGCAGAAGTGACGGGGGTAGATACCTCGCACAAGCTGGATATCATTCGGTCGGTTGGCGCAGACCACGTAATTGATTTCACTCAGGATGATTTCACGAAGACTGGAGAGCGCTATGATCTGGTTGTTGATTGTCAGAATTTCCGATCCATGTTTGACCATAAACGAGCATTAAATCCAGGGGGCACCTATGCCATGGTCGGCGGTTCAATTCCTCGTGTCTATCAACTTTGGCTACTCAGCGCCATCGGACGGCTGACCCGTGACGACAGAAAACTTTGCTTAGTGGCGGAGGGGCCAAATAAAGGGCTGACAGATCTGAGAGAGCTAATCGATGCTGGTAAGCTCGTTCCTGTTATCGACAGCAGCTATCCGTTGAGTGAGGTGCCTGAAGCGTTGCGTTACTTTGGAGAAGGAAACCACAAAGGGAAAATCGTTATCGTTATAAAAACTTAAGTGTCCGTTCCTGGCCGAAGAATGAAGCCCGGTAATCACTTACGAGTATCCGTTTACGATTTATTTATAGATAAATGGTTTCCACCATGCATCGCGGCCTCCCATCTGCTCTGGGTTAACTATTTCTCCAATTTTAGGTGTTAGATATTCGATACCAGTATGATCAGCTGCAATCAAAAATCGCTCAATCGGCTCGTACCAAGGAAACAGTCCCAGATCAAAGGTGCCCCAGCCACTAGGAACCATCAGTTTACCCCTGACAGCTTGATGTGCTTGTACCGCCTGTTCTGGGGTGTAATGGACCTCCATCTGACCTTTGAGATTACTGTAAGCACCAATCTCAAAGAAGGTCACATCGAAAGGACCTAGTCGCTCCCCGATCTCGTAGAGACCCTTAAACCAGCCAGAGTCCCCACTAAGATATAGATTCTGTTTCTTTCCCCGTATCCCATAGGAGGCCCAAAGCGTCAGGTTTTTATCAAATAATCCCCGCTCAGAAGTGTGCTTCGACGGAGCCGCAGTAATCGTTAAACCATCAATGGAAGTTGTCTGCCACCAATCAAGTTCGTATATTTTTTCATGGGGCACACCCCAGTCTTCCAATAATTTCCCCACGGCCAGGGGCGCGACGAAGTGCCTGGTCTTGGAAATAAGTACCTTAATTGAATCCTCGTCCAGATGGTCGGGATGATTATGCGTAATTAATACAACATCGAGCTCTGGAAGGATGTCTGTTGTGGCAAGCGTTTTAGAATATCGCTTCGGACTCACCCATCCAAAGGAGCCCGCTCGTTGCGAGAATATGGGATCGGTCAGGATCACTTTGTCATCAACTTTAATAAGGAAGGTTGTGTGCCCCAGCCAGGCGAACTGCAAGTCTCGCTGTCCATTCCATTGGGCAATATCAAACGGTTCTGCAGTCAGTGGGGGATCAGGTAGAAATCCTTCTGGTTTATCGAAGAAGTAATTCCTGAACATCTTCAGACTTGGACCCCATTCTGCACCTGGAACCCTTTCCGGGTTTTGGAATGCTTCACCATTCCATTGCGGGCTTTCTTCTATGCGTTGCTGTTGACTCAAATCGGACGCATTTGTAGCAGTGCATCCAAACATGGAAATCTGTAATACGTGAATCCCCATTAAGAGGATGTAGTAAATTGCTGGGCTTTTTCCTAACCGCACATTATCTCTCGGTATACAGAGCTAACAGCTGAATTATAAGGTTTTCGGCCTGATAACAAATTATCGCTTCACTTATGAGCGTCCGCTCCTGGCCGTAGATCGTCTCTGGGATTATTTACGCCAGCGTCAGCTTTCGAGAAAACAGACCCTCAGGATGAGATTCTAGGCGGCGACTAACGACCCAACCCGGACGCTGTAAAGATTTATTGATTCGAATCAACTGCTGCGCTTCACCCGGAGACGATAATCAAAAAATGAAACAGAGTGTATTAACTCTTTTATTGCTGCTCTTCTCGAATTTCGCGATGGCAGGATTATATTTCGAAATCAGCCTGGAGGAAGGCGGCGATAAAGTCTCGTCGGTTTCTGAATATTCCATCTACGGCAGTGACGTAAATTTGGGTGGGGGCTTCAAGATGGGCGGCGGTTACTATATGTCGATGGGCGAAGAAGCCAGGAACTCTCTATCGCTGTCACTCGGTTATCTTTCTTCGGAAAACAGGGATGCCGAATTCAAAACCACAACCTTTGACGCGATCTATTGCTATCAGGTTAATTCTCATCGCTTTGGCATTGGAGCAGCCTACCATATCGAACCTGAGGTCAATGGCGAATTCAGAGGAGTCTCCAGTAACGGGCTCGATTTTGACGATTCAACGGGCTTAATCCTGCAGTACAGTTTCGAGCTTATGCGAGGATTTAGCGTAGGTTTGAGATATACCGACATGGAGTACGAAGTAAACGACGATTCTTTCGATGCCAGCAGCGTTGGCTTTTTTTTCGGTCTCTACGAGGACTTTAGAGACTGGTGAGGCAATACTTACTAGTTATCATGCCGAATTAAGATAACCGATGGATTTCTGATTAGTCTCTTCGAAGACTCGTTGCAATCACATGTGACGGCGATAGCGGGGTGGCTGGCGAGGATAAGGAATTTAATGCCGCATCTGTCCCGGCTGTTCGGGCTTTTTAGCCAATTATCTCTTTAACTACTTTTCCCTTCTGCGGAGCTTATTAATTTTCTTGAGCACCTCTTGTTGGCCGTTCTCGGAATTTCGCTGTATTACTACAAGTGGCTGATTTCGAGTATTAACCGGATAGGCTAATTTGCTTCTTTGTACCAAACGGGGTTTAAGCCACTTCCTTTTATCCATCCCTCATCTTCCATCCAAGGGCAGTAAATTACTCGCATCCAGAGCGCAGGATTATCAGGTTCCCATCTGCACTCATTGGTATTAATGCCATTTTTATGACGAACCCTTATAGCAGTATTCAACCTCTGATTCGCTGGACCATTTGGACCTGCACCTACTACAAATTCAACAATATCACCCCTTTCAACCGACATGCTTGGAGGGACATATATCCATGCAGGTGCCTCAGTTTCGACCGTTCCTTCCCCACCACAACAAAAATTTCTGCCCACCGCCACACTGCCATCTTTAATATCCTCACTAGTAACGCCAGCGGCAGACAATGCATCATGAAGCTCTTTTATACCTAGAATTTCCTCTCTGCTACCCATGTCCATTATTTCTGTAACTTGATGTCCTTTCTCTTGCTTTAAGTCAGCTCCATAGATTCTAAGAGTCTTTGCGCACCCTATTGAAAGAAGAATCGTAAGCGTTATTGCTGATAACCTTAGGAATCTGAAGTGGGTGATCTGAAACATGTCTTAACCCCTAGCAATTTCATAGCTTTGTATTGCTTCGTTTAATAATTTTGACTTCAGTATCTCGTGCGGCTTTTGATGCAAATCAATTTACAAAGAGTACGGTTAGTAGTTTTCTCCCAATAGGATCAGCAGTGACCGTTATTGGCCGTTTCGAGAAGCCCAGCAAGATCATCTAAGCGTCAGCTTTGGAGGAAACAGACCCTCGTTAGGTGGAAATGAGCTTCCGAGTTCGATCCAGATGCAACATTTGAACATTGCATTAATGGGCTACTCAACATGTTATTGACCAGGGT
The DNA here is from genome assembly GCA_963768295.1 of uncultured Gammaproteobacteria bacterium. Lineage (GTDB taxonomy): Bacteria > Pseudomonadota > Gammaproteobacteria. The sequence goes on from CAVYHN010000054.1 coordinate 40,499, forward strand.
CAATTAAACCATGAGTTATATGTGGATATACCCTGTTTGGGTGATGTGGGTACTAGCTACATGCCTTTATAGTTATTAGACGCTTTTATTAGAAGGATCAGTTCAATGTTAAAACGTCGCTCTATCATTGTTTACTTCGTTATTTGTGTGAGCAGTCTGTTTTTCACCGAGTCGCAGGCTGCATTAATTACATTTGATAACGATGCACCTGGCACATACACGAATCCCTTCACCAGCGCAGATTCGGCGCTTGTACAGTTCAGTGAAGTTGGATCGGGTGCAGTGGGTTCAATCGGAATCAATCCCAATCAATCAACGACGAATGTCCTCGACACCAGTCTCGGAGGGGGTGCACCCGATGAAATCCTGATGGAGTTTTTCACTCCGGTGACGTCACTGTCGTTTGACATCGGACACCCATCAGGCTTGCAGGCCGATGGTTGGCTTCGGGTTTTCGATGGCGCCACGCTGGTTTCGGAATCGAGGGTTGCGCTGGATTCAGATAACTTATTCAACCAGGTCATTTCTTATAGTGGTACAGCGATCACCAGCGCACTATACGCGCTAGTGGCCACTGGAAGTATCGAACTCGGCTCTGCCGCGGAAAGTATCGATAACCTGAGCTTTAGTCCGGTACCGATTCCCGCCGCCTTCTGGCTATTCGGTACAGCACTGATCGGATTAGTTGGATTTAATAGGCGAAGAAGAGCAGTTTAGCTTTAAGTAACAACTCAAATGAAGCCCCGCCACCGTGCGGGGTTTTTTATTTTTGCTGAGCGTCCGAAAGTGGCCGAGGGATTCGAGAAGCCCAGCCACCTCATCTGAGCGTCAGCTTTGGAGAATCCACGTGCAAGTGCAACGATTTAATTTGTCCGACTGCATGCGCTTTTTATGTGTTTTCACTCGACCTCAAGCGCCTTGGCCGTATTTATCTTTTTTATAGCTACTAATATTCCTGCGATATCAACTAGAAGGGATGAGAGAAGAAATCCACCGGCATCGTCCATATAACCACCTGATGCCCAGGCAACCACAAATAGGCTGCCAAAAAGCAGTAATGTACTTAGCACAAGTCCTACCTTAGGGGCACCAAGACAAATTAGCAAAAACAATACGCTAATTCCGAAAATTGGTATTTCAACGAACAGTACAAAGAGAGGTGTAAAATCAGAAGCGAGACAAGCGGAAGGAGCGGCAAACAGCCCAATAAGTAAAAGTATAATTCTCCTAACCATGTTGCTCGATTCAAAAAAACACATAACGCCTCGCATCAGCGGCCGTTTCACTCGCGTAGCGAGTGGAACGGTCCGACTGCATGCGCTTGTATGATTGAAATATCCTTCTTTTCATTGGTTTTGTCCTGAAGTTATAGTGAGGCCCATACCTGCACCACCAGGTATTCAGCATGACAGCTCGATGTATGCCTGGCGCCTCTGTCGAGAGCCCGTTAACAAGCCAGAGCGTCATGCTGAATCAACTATTTAACTCGAACAGTCGAATGGGCCTCGAGCCCGAATGTAGCAAGGGTGAGATATGAAAACAACCAAGTATGCAAGCACCAAAACTGAAGGCGACAATGTCGGTATCGACGTTGGTAAGGACAGCTTCGATATCTGTCTCTATGAACAGGATATCGATTGGCAGGAGAGTAACACCGAAATTGGCATCAGACGTCTTATGAAACGCCTGAGCCGATATCACGTTACCCGGTTACTGGTCGAGGCCACGGGCGGGTACGAACGCGCTCTGGTCGAAGCTGCTATCGATCACAGCATTCCGGTGGTGATTGTGCAACCAATCCAGGTGCGCCAATTC
>CAVYHN010000055.1:0-28800 GCA_963768295.1 uncultured Gammaproteobacteria bacterium
CTGAATTTAGCGATTACCTGGCTGCACAACTCGAACCGCCCCAGGAATGCCAATCGGCCACGAAGTAATTACGCCCGGCTAGCCGGCATCTGGCAGGTCGGCGGTATCGGGCCCGGCGCGGTGGTTGTAAACTCCATTGAAAGTCCTCGCCCTGTTCGCTATCCGGAATTACCTGTAACGCCTGAATTCAACGGTTTTTGTACCCGGTTTCATCCTGGCCGATATACTGCCAATTTACGCCCAGGATGCGTAAAACAGGCAAAAACATGCTCGAAAGTCGGTGCGGTCTATATTTCATATCGTTCTTAACCTGTTTTTAACCGACAGGGTTTAGGGTAAAGTATGCACTCGACATCTCCGGTCACAAACGGGCATAAATCCGGAATACCGAAGTCGTCGGTACCTAAAACAACAATTCCAGGGCAAATTAGGCTCTACAAAAACAACTTCTGAGGAGATACGACATGATAAAAAACCTGATCAGGAAAAGCTCGGCTATCGCCTGCATGGCGGCTGTATCGATGCTGGCGATGAGCCAGTCGGCAGTCGCGGTCGATCTGACCGTCTACACTGCTGTAGAAGCGGAAGACCTGGCGCGTTACGCCGAAACCTTCAACCAGGACCATCCGGATATCAAGATCAAATGGGTTCGGGATTCGACCGGTATCGTTACCGCCAAGCTGCTGGCCGAGAAAAACAACCCGCAGGCCGACGTCATCTGGGGCCTGGCCGCGACCTCGCTGCTACTGCTGAAGAGCGAGGGCATGCTCGAGCCCTACAAGCCGAAAGGCGTCGAAAAACTGGACAAGAAGTTCGTCGACAAGGGCGCCGTTCCGACCTGGGTCGGGATGGACGCCTGGGTGGCCGCGGTATGCTACAACACCGTCGAAGCCGCGAAGCACAACCTGGAACCGCCGAAAACCTGGAGCGATCTGCTGAAGCCGATGTACAAGGGGCACGTGATCATGCCGAACCCGAACTCGTCCGGCACCGGTTTCCTCGACGTTTCCAGCTGGTTGCAGATGTTCGGCAAGAAACAGGGCGGCTGGGATTTCATGGACCGCGTTGCACGAAAATATCGCGCGCTACACCCACTCCGGTTCCAAGCCGTGCAAGCTTGCGGCGGCCGGTGAAATTCCGATCGGAATTTCCTTCGCATTCCGCGGCGCCAAATCCAAGGCCCAGGGCGCACCGATAGAAATCATCGTACCCGCCGAGGGCGTAGGCTGGGACATGGAAGCGACCGCGATCGTGGCCGGCACCTCCAAGCTCGACGCGGCGAAGACCCTGGTCGACTGGTCGATAACGCGCAAAGCCAACGAGATGTACAACACCGGTTACGCGGTGGTCGCGATGCCGGGCGTCGCCAAGCCGGTGGAGCATTTCCCGAGCAACCTGCTGGAAAAAATGATCGACAACGATTTCGAGTGGGCGGCCAACAACCGCAAGGCGATTCTGGCCGAATGGCAGCGCCGCTACGACTCCAAGTCTGAAGCCAAGTAAACGCTGTGCCGTCAGGATACGACCCGGCCCCGAAGGGCCGGGTCGTCATTCGGCGGGAGCGACAGTCGCTGCATCGTCTTACCGGAAAGCGTTGAACCATGACTGAACCGACCACAGCCGGGACCAGCCCGGCGCAGGTCTACCTGAAGATAGACCGCCTGACCAAGAAGTTCGGTAATTTCACCGCGCTGGACGACGTCTCGCTCGAAGTCTACGAAGGCGAGTTTATCTGTTTCCTCGGACCCTCGGGCTGCGGCAAGACTACATTCCTGCGCGCCATCGCGGGTCTCGATATCCAGACCTCGGGCCTGGTTTACCAGGATGGTGTCGATATATCCGCATTGCCGCCGTCGGAACGCGATTTCGGCATCGTGTTCCAGTCCTACGCGCTGTTCCCAAACCTGACCTCGTGGAAAAACGTCGCCTTCGGGCTCGAAAACCAGAAACTCGACAAGTCCCGGATCGCGGCGCGCGTGACCGAGTTGCTGGAGCTGGTCGGACTACCCGAACAGGGCAACAAGTATCCCGCGCAGTTATCCGGCGGGCAGCAGCAACGCATCGCGCTGGCACGGGCGCTGGCGACCTCGCCGGGACTGCTGTTACTCGACGAGCCCCTGTCCGCGCTCGACGCCAAGGTACGCGGCCACCTGCGCCACGAAATGAAACTATTACAAAGACGTCTCGGGGTGACCACGGTGATGGTTACGCATGACCAGGAGGAAGCCCTGACCATGGCGGACCGCATCGTCGTCATGAACCAGGGGGTGATCGAGCAGGTCGGGACACCGACCGAGATCTACCGCGAGCCGGATACGCTGTTCGTCGCCGATTTCATCGGTGCGATGAACCAGGCTGAGGGCCGGATCGAGGGCGCAGGCATCACCATCGGGGAGTTGAGCTTCGCTGCGCGCGACCACGGGCTCGCCGAGGGTGCGTCGATCGTGGCCGCGATCCGTCCCGAAGATATCGTGCCGCGTGGCGCCGAGGGCGAGACCGTGGCCAACGGCAGCAGCGCGAACCGGATTACCGTCGAAATCGGGGACATGGAGTTTCTCGGATCCTTCTGGCGGGTCTCGTTGCATAACCCGGCGCTAGGCGACACACGCCTGCTGGCGGACATGTCTATCAACGCCGTACGCCACATGGATGTCGAGATCGGTTCGAGTATCGAGGTCGAATTGCCTGCCGATCGGTTGTGGGTCTTTCCGGCCAAAACGTCGGCATGAGTGCGCCCGCGGCAAACCTGACAAACCGTTCCGCGGCGCCGCTGATCCGCCCGAAAACCAGCAAGGATGATCGCATCATGCTGGGCTTTATCCTCGTGATCTGCCTGTACCTGCTGATCACGCTCGCGCTGCCACTCTACGCGATGCTGTCGAAATCCTTCTCCACCTTCGCCTTCGATCTCGCCAATTTCGAGTTCCAGGTCGACGCCGGCGACGGCTGGAGCGAACCGCTCAGCGCCGAGACGCTGAACCAGCGGCTGAACAAGTTCAGCCCAGCCGAGCTTGCGACCAGTTCGGACGGCCGCCTCGGCGTCGTCGATTTGTTCCCGGACTTCAGTTTCCGCAGCCCGACGATGTATCGAATCCGCCAGGTCAACCTGCAAAGTTCGTTCCTGTTCGGCAGCGAACGCGTTGCCGACACCGACTGGCACGAATACAGTTCAAACGATTTCCGCCGCATCGTACTGCGGCCATCGGCTTCGATCGGGCTGGAAAACTACCGCACCTATTTCTCCACGCCGTCGCTGTTTCGCTCAATCGAAAACTCACTGTGGATCGCGACCCTCAGCACCATCATCACCGTCAGCCTCGCATTCGGCTTCGCCTACGCGCTTAGCCGCAGCACGATGCGCTTCAAGGGTATCTTCCGTCTGATCGCGATGATCCCGATCCTGGTGCCGTCGTTGCTGCCCGGCATCGCGCTGGTTTACCTGTTCGGCAACCAGGGCATGATCAAGGGCCTGCTGCTCGGGGAATCGATATACGGTCCGATCGGTATCGTAATCGGTTCCGTATTTTTCACCTTTCCGCACGCGCTGATCATAATCGCCACGGCGCTCGCGATTTCCGACGCCCGGCTTTACGAGGCTGCGATCGCACTGCGTGCGAGCCGCTGGAAGACCTTCTGGACCGTGACGCTACCGGGCGCACGTTACGGGCTGATATCGGCCGCGTTTGTCGTGTTCAACCTCGTGATCACCGACTTCGGTCTGCCCAAGGTCATCGGCGGAGGCTACAACATGCTCGCGGTCGACATCTACAAGCAGGTCATCGGCCAGCAAAACTTCGAGATGGGGGCCGTGGTTTCGGTGGTATTGCTGATCCCGGCGCTGTTCGCGTTCACGATCGATCGCATCGTGCAGAAAAAACAGGTGGCGCAGCTGTCGGCGCGCTCGGTGCCCTACGAAGCGAAACCGCACCGGCAGTTCGACTGGATCTGTCTCGTTTATTGCTCGCTGGTAGCGATCTTCATCGTCGGCCTGATCGCGGTTTGCCAGTACGCCGCACTGATCAAGTTCTGGCCCTACAACCTTTCCTTAAGCCTCGCCAACTACAACTTCGAGGTCATGGACGGCGGCGGCTGGGATTCGTATATCAACTCGATTCAGCTCGGGCTATATACCGCAGTGGCGGGTACCCTGGTGGTTTTCATCGGCGCTTACATGGTCGAAAAAATCAACGGCTTCGCCACCACGCGCTCGGCCTTCCAGTTTCTCGCGATGATGCCGATGGCGATCCCGGGCATGGTACTGGGGCTGGCCTATATTTTCTTCTTCAACGATCCAGCCAATCCTTTGAACTCAATTTACGCCACCATGGGAATCCTCGTGATCTGCACGGTGACGCATTTTTACACGGTTTCACACCTGACCGCAGTCACCGCGCTGAAGCAGATGGACCGCGAATTCGAGGCGGTTTCGGCTTCGCTGAAGCAACCCTTCTATCGTTTGTTTTCACGCGTCACGGTGCCGGTCTGCCTGCCGGCGATCCTCGATATATCGATCTACCTGTTTGTCAATGCGATGACGACCGTGTCGGCTGTTATCTTTCTCTATTCGCCGGACACCACGCTGGCCTCGGTGGCGGTACTCAACATGGACGACGCCGGCGATATCGCGCCGGCGGCGGCAATGGGCATGATGATTTTTTATACCAACGTCGGCGCGCGCCTGATCCACCAGTTCGTGTCGCGCAATCTGGTGCGCCGCACCCAGGCCTGGCGCGTCACCTGATTTCAGGCCAAACGCTCCCCCTTTAATCCAGCGACGCGATTCCCTCTTCGACGATATTCAGCGCCTGGTCCAGTTCGGATTTTGAAATTGTCATCGGCGGGCACAGGGTCAGCACGCAGCCGCCACCGACCTTGTAACTGAGGCCGCGCTCGAGCGAGTGATAGAGCACCGTATCGGCTTCATCGCTGGCGGGTTCGCCATTGCGGCGTAACTCGATGCCGAGCTGCAGCCCGAGCCCGCGGACTTCGTGAATGATCGGTAGCCTGTCCTGCATGGCCTGCAGCCTCTCGAGCGCGTAATCTCCGAGTTCGACGGCATTTTCAATCAGGCGATCTTCCAGCAGGCAGTCCAGCGTGGCCAGCGCGGCGGCGCAGCCGACCGAGCTCTTTTCATGCGTGTAGTGCCCGAGCGCGCGGTCGCCGACGATATCGAGTTCGGCGCTGGACAATCAGCGCGGCCAGGGGAAATACGCCGCCGCCCAATCCCTTGCCGATAACCAGCATGTCGGGCACGACGTCGAAATGCTCGCAGACGAACATCTTGCCGGTGCGCCCGAGCGCGGAGGGGATTTCGTCGAAAATCAGCAGCACGCCGTGGCGGTCGCACAGCGACCTGACCTTTTTCCAGTAGCCGGGCGGCGGTGGCTCGACCGTGGTCCAACGCATCGGCTCGGCAATCAACGCGGCCACGTCGCCCTGCATGCCGAGCACGTAATCGAGGTACTCGATACAGCCGTCATGCCGCTCGTCGCTACAGTTGAACAGGCATTTGCCGCGCGTCGGCGGCGGGATATGCTCGGTCCCCGGCAACAGCGGACCGACGTCCTTGCGAAACAGCGCTTCGCCGCCGATCGAGATCGCGTCCAGCGAGGCGCCGTGAAAACTGTCCCACATGGATACGGTTTTATGCCGCCCGGTGGCGTAGCGCGCCAGCTTCAACGCCATGCCGATCGCCGAAGTGCCGCCGGGCGCGAACAGCACCTTGTCGAGCCCATTCGGCGCCAGTTCGACCAGTCGCCGCGCGAGGTCGATCGCGACCTGGTTGGTGTAGCGCCGCGGGCAAAACGGCAGCGTATCGAGCTGGGCCTTGACGGCTGCGATCACCTTCGGGTGGCCATGCCCGACCTGGTGCACGCTGTTGCCGTGGAAATCCATGATTTTTCGGCCCTGGACGTCTTCGAGGTAAATGCCCTCGCTCGCCTGAATCGCGTTGAGGCAGGGCGTCGACAGCGACTGGTGCAGGAAATAACGGGCGTCCTCGGCGAGCATGGCTTCGGCTTTCTGGTCGAGATGCCGCTCGGCCCAGGCCCTGCGGCGCGGCGACAGGTTGACGTCGCCTTCAGAACGTTCCGGAGATTGCGCAATCGGTTTCGGCATAGGCTGTTCTCAATTGTCACCCGCTTGCGGGCATGTATGCGGTATATCCGCAATGACGCAGGCGACGCTAGTCTCAGCCACGCATGCGTTCGGCTTTGGGGTCGTACATCGCGCTTAAGGAAGCTGTTGCCGGCACGTGGTAACCGCCGACATCGATCGTGAAATTACCCGACTCGAGGTAATCCCGGGTGACTTCTTCCTCCACCTCGACATACCCGAGCCCGACCGCACCACCGAGCGTGTGGCCGTAATCGCCCGAGGTCAAATGCCCGACGATGAGACCGTCGCGCAGAATCGGCTCGTGGTGATAGAGCACCGTGTCGGGATCCTGCAGCAGGAACTGGACCAGTCGCTTGTACATGTGCCCGCCGGTTTCCTTCTGCTTCAGGATCGCATCGCGGCCGATAAACGGAATCTCCTTGTCGAAGTTGCAGACGAAACCCATGCCGCATTCTAGCGGGGTGTCGTGATCGGCCACGTCGTGCCCGTAGTGCACGAATTTCTTTTCCATGCGACAGGAGTTCAGCGCGTGCATGCCGGCCAGCCGCAGGCCGTGGTTCTGACCCTTTTCCCACAGGTAATCGAAGGCGTGGCGCGCCTGGTCTACCGGAACATAAAATTCCCAGCCGAGCTCACCGACGTAGGATACCCGCCCGGCATAGGCGCGCGACATGCCGAGCTCGACTGCCTGGAAATCGCCAAACGGGAAATTCTCGGTCGTGAAATCGTGATCGACAGCGTCGCCGAGCAGCGCCCGGCTGGCGGGGCCCATGACCCCGAGCATCGCCCAGGCGTTGGTGATATCGCTGACGCAGCAGAACTCGTCCGCAGCGATATGGCTTTTCAACCAGTGCAGGTCCTTGATCGTCTGCGCGGCGCCGCTGATCACCCAGAATTCGTCTTCGGCGATGCGCGTGACCGTCAGATCGGCTTCGATGCCGCCGCGCTCGTTGAGCCAGTGGGTGTAAACCATGCGCCCCGGCTCGACGTCGATATTGGCGCTGGAAATACGCTGCAGCAGCTTGACCGCATCGCGGCCCTGCACCAGGTACTTGGAAAACGAACTCTGATCGAACAGCACGACATTCTCGCGCGCGGCCCGGTGCTCGGCGGCGCTATGCTCGAACCAGTTCTGCTTGCCAAAGCTGTATTCGTATTTCGGCTCGACGCCCTCGGGCGCGAACCAGTTGGGACGCTCCCAGCCGGCGGCCTCGCCGAAACAGGCGTTGCGCTCGAGCAGCCGTTCGTGCAGCGGTGAATGACGCAGGTCGCGCGCGGTTTCCATCTGCTTGTAGGGATAGTGATGCTCGTACAACAGCCCCAGGGTTTCGGTGACGCGGTTTTCGATATACGCCTGGGTCGACTGAAACGGAAACATGCGCCGGATATCGTTACCCCATAAATCCATCGGCGCGTAGCCCAGGTGCATCCAGTCGGCAAGCGCACGACCGAGCCCGCCCGAAGTCTGGATGCCGACCGAGTTGAGCCCGCAGGCAACGTAAAAGTTCTTCAGTTCGGGCGCCTCGCCCAGGTGAAACTGGTCGTCGGGGGTAAAACTCTCCGGCCCGCAAAAGAAACTGCGCCAGCCGCATTCCTGCAGCATCGGCACGCGGTACATCGCCTGTTCGAGCACCGGCATAAATTGCTCGTCGAGATGCCCCTCGAGTTCCTCGAAGGCAAAATCGAGCGGCACCCCGTTCTGGCCCCAGGGAACGGCGTTCGGCTCGAACGCGCCGATCAGTAAGCTGCCGGCATCCTCGCGGTAATAGGCGCAGTTATCGTGATCGCGCATCACCGGCAGGTTACCCGGCAGGTCGTCGAGTTTTTCGGTATGCGCATAGTAGTGTTCGCAGGCGTGCAGCGGTACGTTGACGCCGGCCATGCGACCGATTTCGCGGCCCCACAGGCCGCCGCAGTTGACCACGTAGTCAGCCCGGATTTCGCCCTGGTCGGTAATCACCCCGGTAACGCGGCCATCGGCTTTGCTGATAGCGGTAACGCGCACCCCTTCCAGGCAGAGCGCGCCGCGCCCGCGCGCGCCCTTGACAAACGCCTGGGTGACGTCGACCGGGCTCGCGGTGCCGTCCTGCGCGACCCAGCTGGCGCCGAGCAGGTCGCCGGTTTCGAGATAGGGGTAAATCGCCTTCGCTTCCTCGGCGGTGATGATATCCACCTGGGTCACGCCGAAGGCGTTATTCATCGCCGCGACTCGTTTCAATTCTTCGAAGCGTGCCTCGCTATGCGCGATCGACAGCGAACCGACCTGTTTAAAGCCGGTCGACTGCCCGGTCTCGGCCTCGAGCTCGGCCAACACGGCCATCGAGTATTCGCACAAACGCGCCTGCGATTCGTTGGCGCGCATGGTGCCGACCAGCCCGGCCGCATGCCAGGTGGTGCCGCAACTGAACTGGTTGCGCTCGAGCAGTACCACGTCGCTCCAGCCGAGTTTGGCGAGGTGGTAGGCGACGCTGGAACCGATGACGCCGCCACCGATGATAACGGCGCTGGCGCGTTCAGGAATTTCGACTGACATGGCTTCAGACCCTCAAAAAATCAACCCGGGCCAATCCCGGATGAACAGTGCCGATAATAAAGCCTGCAGCCGCTTTGCGAAAGTTCGATTTGAACTCAAATCGATTTTGTTAAGCTCATCGCCCTGGTTTGATTCAGGCTTCGATTCGATCGATTCCAAAGCGGGTCAACAAGCCCGCGACCGCATCGAGCGCGCCCTGAATCTGCTCGCTGCCGAGGCGACCGATGCAGCCCATGCGAAAGCTGTCCGCGACCGTCAGCTTGCCCGGGTAGATGACATACCCCTGGTCCTTGAGGCCGTCATAAAACGCATTGAAATCGAACCCCGGATTGGTCGGCATATGGAAGGTGATGATGATCGGCGCCTGCAGCTCGTCCGGCAGCAGGGTTTTGAAGCCCATGGCGCGCATTCCCGCGATCAGCAAATCGCAGTTCTCGCGGTAGCGGCCGCCACGCCCGACGACGCCGCCCTCGGCCTCGTACTCGGTCAGCGCCTGGTCGAAGGCGAGTAACACATGCGTCGGCGGGGTGAAACGCCACTGACGATTCTTCTGCATCGCGCGCCACTGATCGTAAAGGTCGAGTACCAGCGACGGCGAATTGCCCTCGGTCTGCGCCAGGGCGCTTTCACGCGCGACGCAAAAACCCATCCCGGGCGCACCTTCGAGACACTTGTTGCTCGAGGCGACGACCGCGTCGAACTCGATTTCACGCGCGTCGAGCGGCAGCGCGCCGAAGGCGCTCATCGAGTCGATCAGCAGGCTGCGCCGATGGCGCGCGACGACCTCGGCGACCTCGTGCAGCGGGTTCAGGATGCCCGACGTGGTTTCGCAATGCACGACCGCGACATGGGTGATACTGGTATCGTTATCGAGGGTCGCGTCGAGCTCGACGATATTCACCGGCACGTCTTCGGCCGATTCCTGCACCAGGTAATCGCGTTTGTAATAGTCGCAGATTTTGGCGATTCGCTGTCCGTAGGCGCCGTTGACCAGAATCAGCAGCTTGCCGTCGGCCGGCACGAAGTTACCGATCATGGCTTCGACGACGAAGGTGCCGCTGCCCTGCAGGGGCACGCTGACATAGCTGCCCTCGCCGTGCACGATTGCGACCAGGCGCTCGAGCATACGCGCGTTCAAATCGATGAAGGTCGCGTCGCGCGAACCATAGTCATGCAGCATCGCCTGTTTGACGCTGAGCGACGTGGTCAGCGGACCCGGGGTCAGCAGCCAGGGATCGCCGCTGGGTGAACTGACGGCGTCTTTGGTAGTTTCGGTCATTGATATTTAGCCCTTGTGAGTATAGTATTGCCTGGTTGCCATTTATACCGCCGATCAATACTATTCATCAAATCGATATAACTGATGCTTCAGATAGATTATGCCAATATCTCATGCCCATTTACGTTCTTTCCACGCGGTCGCCACCCACGGCAGTTTCACCCGCGCCGCGGAGATGCTGCACGTCACCCAGCCGACACTTTCCGGCCAGGTCAAGGAACTCGAGGAACGTTACGGCACCAGGCTGTTCGTGCGCCACGGCCGTCACGTCGAGCTGACCGATATCGGCAAATCCGCGTTCAGTATTACGCGCCTGCTGTTTCGCCATGAAGAAGAAGTCGAACATTTACTGCAATCGGCGCGTGCGCTGACCTCCGGACTACTGCGCGTCGGCGCCGATTCGCCCTATATCGTCACCCCGCTGCTGGCCCAGTTCCAGCGACTGTACCCGGGCATCCAGATTTCGATCCAGTACGGCAACTCCGAGCAGCTGATGGCCTGGATCGTATCGCGCAGCTGTGACGTGGCTTTCATGCCCAACGTACCGCAGGAAGACGCAACGCCTCTACTCGATCCCGCTGCCGCCGGGACGGCTGGTGGTGTTCGTCAACCAGGATCACGACTGGGCCGAGCGTCGTTCGGTGACGATCGAGGAGCTGGTCACGCAGCGTATCGTGCTGCGCGAAAAGGGCTCGCGTACCCGCTCGATATTCGAGGAAGCGGTTGCGGACGCCGGGCACCTGTTAACCAACGTCATGGAGATCAGCGGGCGCGAAGGCGTGCGCGAAGCGGTCGCGGCCGGCTTCGGGGTTGGCATCGTAGCCGAGAATGAATTGGTCGCCGACTCCAGACTGCGCGCGCTACCGGTCAGCAACGCCGAACTGGCGCATGCCGAATTTGTCGTCTGCCTGCAGGAAATGCGCAGCCTGCGCGTCAACGACGCGTTTCTCGAGATGGTCAGCGCGAGCCAGAAAGACGCGAGCTAGTATCCGCTTTACCTATAGGTCAGATCGATAGATATCATACGTAATATCGATTTAACCTTTAGTCAGTAAACTGTATATTGAGCCTCCCGATGCAAACATTACGGACTGGATATGAACTCGCAAAAAACTAGCGTTCGCGTCAATGGACGCGACTATCAATGGCCCAGCAAGCCGGTCGTGGTGGTTTGCATCGACGGATCGGAGCCGGATTACATCGAGCAGGCGGTTGCGGCCGGGGTGATGCCGTGGATGCAAAAAGTGATCTCCAGCCAGGGCAGCGACCTGCGCGCCAACTGCGTGGTGCCGAGCTTCACCAACCCGAACAATATTTCGATCGTCACCGGCGTGCCACCGGTGGTGCACGGTATCTGCGGGAATTTCTATTACGACAAGGCGAACGACCGCGAAGTCATGATGAACGAACCCGAGCTGTTGCGCACGCCGACTATCTTCAAGGCATTCCAGGACGCGGGTGCGAAAATTGCGATCATTACCGCCAAGGACAAGCTGCGCCGCCTGCTCGGCAACGAGCTGAGCTTCGACGACGGCGGCGCGATCTGTTTTTCATCGGAGAAATCGGACCAGGTCAGCCTCGAGGAAAACGGCATCGACAACGTGCTCGACATGGTTGGCATGGAAGTGCCGTCGGTGTACAGCGCCGAGCTGTCCGAATTCATCTTCGCCGCCGGGGTCAAGCTGATGGAATCGGTGCGCCCCGACCTGATGTACCTGTCGACCACCGACTATATCCAGCACAAGTTTGCCCCCGGCAGCGAGGGCGCCAATTCGTTTTACGCGATGATGGACGGCTACTGGGCACAGCTAGACGCGCTCGGTGCGGTGATCGCGCTGACCGCCGATCACGGCATGAACGCCAAGCACAACGCCGCGGGCGAGCCCAATATCATTTACCTGCAGGATGAAATGGACCGCCTGCTGTCGCCAGCTGCGGCACGCGTGATCCTGCCGATTACCGATCCTTACGTGGTGCATCACGGCGCGCTCGGTTCCTATGCCACCGTCTACCTGCCCGACGATGCCGACGTCGATCAATTGAAAATGCAGCTGGCGGACATCGACGGCATCGATGCCGTCTATGGCAACCGTGAGGGTTGCGAGCGCTTCGAGCTGGCGCCGGACCGCATGGGCGACCTGATCCTGGTGTCGAGCAAACACGTCGTCATCGGCACCACCGCCGCACGCCACGACCTGTCGGGCCTCGAAGTGCCGTTGCGTTCGCATGGCGGCGTTACCGAACAGGTGGTTCCCCTGATCGTCAGTCGACCGGTGAGCGGGCTTGACCAGGGGCACCAGTTGCACAACTATGACGCCTTCAACGTCGCGCTCAATTACGCTCGCCACTGAGCAAGTCAACTAACTCGGAAATCAGCTATGACTATCAGACACGAAAAAATGCGCATCGCCGGCGAACTGGTCGATGGCGATACCGGTAACAATATCGAGGTTCTCAATCCCTACAATGGCGCAGTGGTCGGCACCGTGCCGCGCGCCAGCCGGGCGCAGATCGCCGGTGCATTCGAAATCGCGGCCAGCTACAAGGCGAGCCTGACGCGCTATGAGCGGCAAAGAATCCTGCTGCGCATCGCCGAAATCATCGTCGAGCGCAAGGACGAGATTTCCGACCTGATAACCGCCGAGTGCGGCCTTAGCAAAAAAGACAGCCTCTACGAAGTCGGACGCGCCTTCGACGTTTACAGCCTTGCGGGCCAGCTGTGCATCAACGACGACAGCCAGGTGTTTTCCTGTGACCTGACCCCGCATGGCAAGCAGCGCAAGATTTTCACCCAGCGCGATCCGCTGCTGGGTGCGATTTCGGCAATCACGCCGTTCAATCATCCGCTCAACATGATTTCGCACAAGATCGCGCCGGCGATCGCGACCAATAACTGCATGGTCGCGAAACCGACCGAACAGACCCCGCTGACCGCGCTGATCCTGGCCGACATTATTTACGAGGCCGGGCTGCCGCCACAAATGCTGTCGGTCGTTACCGGCCTGCCCGAAGACATGGGCGACGAAATGCTGACCAACAAGCATATCGACCTGATATCGTTCACCGGTAGCGTGCCGGTGGGCAAGTATATCGCCGAGACTGCCGGCTATCGCCGCACCGTGCTCGAACTCGGCGGCAACTCGCCGCTGATCGTGATGGACGACGCCGACCTCGACAAGGCGGCCGAACTCGCCGTTGCCGGCGGCACCAAGAACTCGGGCCAGCGCTGTACCGCGGTCAAGCGCGTGCTCTGCATCGATTCGGTCGCGGACGAGTTTGCCGCGCTGGTCGCCGAAAAAGCGGCCAAACTGAAGTACGGCGATCCGATGGACCCGGCTACCGATGTCGGCACCGTCATCAACGAAGCCTCGGCCATCCTGTTCCAGAGCCGGGTTAACGATGCAATCGAAAAAGGCGCGACCCTGCTTTACGGCAACGACCGCCAGGGCGCGGTGTATTCACCGACGGTGCTCGATCACGTGCCTTACGATTGCGAACTGGTGCGCGAGGAAACCTTCGGCCCGCCGATTCCGATCATCCGCGTGCGCGATATCGATCACGCCATCGAAGTCGCTAATTCGACCGCATTCGGATTGTCCTCGGGAGTTTGCACCAACCGCATGGACGACATCATCCGCTTCATCAAGGAACTCGAAACCGGCACCGTCAACATCTGGGAAGTACCGGGTTACCGCATCGAGATGTCACCCTTCGGCGGCATCAAGGATTCCGGCCTCGGCTACAAGGAAGGCGTCATCGAAGCGATGAACTCCTATACCAACGTCAAGACTTTCTCGTTGCCCTGGTAACACTGCGGCGCGGGCCGCCCGCGGTAAATCTGTCATCCCGCGACTTGACCTCGGTATCCAGCGAGTCGTATGAAGTTCTTAAAAACCTGGATCCCGCGATCAAGTCGCGGGATGACAGATTAAGCGTGAATCCCGCGTAAGCCTGCTCAATATCCAGGCTGACAGCTGGTTACTTAGGCGACCTTGACCGGGAAGGCGGTGTTGGCCGCGGCGGTGTAGTTTTCCATTTCGTTGAAGTTGAGGTAGCGGTAGACATCGTCAGCCATGGTGTTGATGTCGTTGGCATACTGCAGGTACTCGTCCATGGTCGGGATCTTGCCGAGAATCGCGGCAACTGCCGCGAGTTCCGCCGAGGCCAGGTAAACATTGGCACCCTTGCCGAGTCGGTTCGGGAAGTTGCGCGTCGAGGTCGAAACCACGGTCGAATTTTCCGCCACGCGCGCCTGGTTACCCATGCACAACGAGCAGCCCGGCATTTCGGTGCGCGCACCGGAGCGACCAAAGATATTGTAGTAACCCTCGGCAGTCAGCTGTGCCTCGTCCATCTTGGTCGGTGGCGCAATCCACAGGCGGGTGACAACCGGTTCGGTGAGCTTGTCGAGCAGCTTGCCGGCGGCACGGAAGTGGCCGATGTTGGTCATGCAGGAGCCGATAAACACTTCGTCAATTTTATCGCCGGCTACCTCGGAAAGAGGCTTGATATCGTCCGGGTCATTGGGACAGGCCAGCAGTGGCTCGGTAATTTCAGCGAGATCGATTTCAATAATCTCGGCATACTCGGCATCGGCATCGGCTTCCAGCAACTCGGGATTGGCGAGCCATGCTTCCATTTCTTCGACGCGCCGCGTAATCGTGCGCACGTCGCCATAACCTTCGTTAACCATCCATTTGAACATGGTGATGTTCGAATTCATGTACTCGATGATCGGTTCCTTGTCGAGCTTGACGGTACAACCCGAGGCCGAGCGTTCGGCCGAGGCGTCAGACAGCTCAAAAGCCTGTTCAACTTTCAACTGCGGCAAGCCTTCGATTTCGAGCACGCGGCCGGAAAAGACGTTCTTCTTGCCTTTTTTCTCGACCGTCAACAGCCCCCGCTGAATCGCGGCGTAAGGAATCGCATTAACCAGGTCACGCAGGGTGATACCCGGTTGCATTTCGCCCTTGAAACGCACCAGCACCGACTCCGGCATGTCGAGCGGCATGACGCCAGTGGCGGCGGCGAAGGCCACCAGCCCGGAACCCGCCGGAAACGAAATGCCAATTGGAAACCTTGTATGCGAATCACCGCCAGTACCAACCGTATCGGGCAACAGCATACGGTTCATCCACGAATGGATAACACCATCTCCCGGGCGTAGCGAAATACCGCCGCGGTTTTGCATGAAGTCGGGTAGCGTGTGATGGGTAACGACGTCAACCGGCTTCGGGTAAGGCGCGGTATGGCAAAAAGACTGCATCACCAAATCGGCAGAAAAGCCGAGGCAGGCCAGGTCTTTCAATTCATCACGCGTCATCGGACCGGTGGTGTCCTGCGAGCCGACCGTGGTCATCTTCGGTTCGCAATACATGCCCGCGCGCACCCCGGGTAAACCACAGGCCTTGCCTACCATCTTCTGCGCCAGCGTATAGCCTTTGCTGCTCTCTTCGGGCACCTGCGGTTTTTCAAATAAATCGCTTTCACCGAGGCCCAGCGCCTTGCGTGCGCGCTCGGTCAAACCACGTCCGATAATCAACGGAATACGTCCACCGGCCTGCACTTCATCCTGCAGCACGTTGGTGCTGAGCTCGAAATTAGCAATCACTTCGTCGCTGTCGTGGCGGGTGGCCTTGCCCGCGAAAGGATAGATATCGATCACGTCGCCCATTTCCATCTGGCTGACATCCATTTCGATCGGTAACGCGCCAGCATCTTCCATGGTATTGAAGAAAATCGGCGCGATTTTGCTACCGAAGCAATAGCCGCCATTGCGCTTGTTCGGGATGAACGGAATATCGTCACCCATGTGCCATAGCACCGAGTTGGTCGCCGATTTGCGCGACGAACCGGTACCGACGACATCACCGACATAGGCGATCGGATGACCCAGGGCTTTAAGCTCGGTAATTTTTTCGAGCGGCTTGTCGGTCAGACCTTCACGCGGGTTTTTCAGCATCGCGTTGGCGTGCAGCGGAATATCGGGTCGCGACCAGGCATCCTGTGCCGGGGAAAGATCGTCGGTGTTGGTTTCACCGGGAACCTTGAATACCGAAACGGTGATCTTGTCGGCGAGCTCAGGCCTCGAAGTAAACCATTCCGCATTGGCCCAGGATTCGAGCACCTGTTTGGCGAAGCTGTTGCCAGCCTCGGCTTTCTCGACAACATCGTGGAAGGCATCGAACACCAGCAGGGTATGCGCCAGGGCTTTCACCGCGGCGGGGGCGGTTTCAGCGTCATCGAGACAGGTGATCAGCGGTTCGATGTTATAGCCACCAAGCATGGTACCGAGTATTTCGACCGCCCTGACCTTATCGATTAACGGGGTCGACGCCTCACCTCGGGTAATTGCCGCGAGCAATCCCGCTTTCACATAAGCCGCTTCATCGACGCCGGCCGGTACATGCTGAGTCAGTAACTCGAGCAGGTAATTTTCTTCGCCCGCGGGTGGATTCTTGATCAATTCAACCAGCTCCGCCGTTTGCTGTGCATCCAGCGGCTCGGGAGGAATCCCCTCTTTGGCACGTTCATCAATGTGTTCGCGGTAGGCCTGTAGCATTTCGGTATTCTCTTTGGTCAGCAGATACTAATAAGTGGCATCGTTTCAGCGTTTATCAATCGGCACGTAATCCAGGTCGATCGCACCATTGTAGAGCTGCCGCGGACGCCCGATTTTAGCCTCGGAATCCGACATCATTTCATTCCATTGCGAAATCCAGCCGATGGTGCGCGCCATCGCAAAGATGACGGTAAACATGTTCATCGGGATACCCATGGCAAGGAAGATAATGCCGGAATAAAAATCGACATTCGGATAAAGATTACGCTGCACGAAGTATTCGTCATGTAGCGCGACCTTTTCCAGCTCCATCGCGGTATCGAGCAATTTCTGTTGCTCCGCGGTGGCCTCCATGTCATTCAGTAACTCATGGCAGATTTCGCGAATCAGCTTGGCGCGCGGATCGTAACTCTTGTATACCCGGTGGCCGAAGCCCATCAGTCGAAACGAATCGTCCTTGTCCTTGGCGCGGTCAACGAATGCCTGCAGCGGTTTGCCGGACTCGTTGATATCGATCAGCATGCGCACCACGGCTTCGTTGGCGCCGCCGTGGGCCGGACCCCACAGCGCGGCGATTCCAGAGGCGACCGCGGCGAAGGGATTGGCATCCGAGCTACCGGCGAGGCGCACTGTCGAGGTCGATGCGTTCTGCTCGTGATCGGCATGCAGAATCATGATCAGGTCGAGCGCCTTGGCGAGCAGCGGGTCGGGAGTATATTCCTCTGACGGCATCGAAAACATCATGTACAGAAAGTTCTCGGTATAGCTGAGATGGTTTTTCGGGTAGACAAACGGCTTGCCGTTGGCATAGCGATAACTCATGGCGGCGATGGTCGGCATTTTCGCGACCAGTCGATAGGCCGTAATCATGCGATGCTCCTGGTTATGGATATCCATGTGATCGTGATAGAAAGCAGCGAGGGCGCCGACCACGCCAACCATGATTGCCATCGGATGCGCATCGCGGCGAAATCCAGTAAAGAATCGGATCATCGCTTCGTGCAGCATGGTGTGGTTGGTGACGGTCGTTTCGAATTCTGCGAGCTCGGCAATTGACGGTAACCGGTTGTTGAGCAACAGAAAGCAAACTTCGAGGTAAGAGCTATGCTCGGCGAGCTGATCGATCGGGTAGCCACGATATTGCAGGACGCCCTTGTCGCCATCGAGAAAGGTAATCGCGCTGGAGCAGGAGGCAGTGGACATGAATCCGGGGTCGTAGGTGAAATAACCCAGCTCCTTGTAGAGCTTACCAATATCGATCACTCTGGGTCCGGCGGTCGGCGTATAAATCGGCAGGGTGACTTCTCTGCCCGTGATGTTATCGGTAATCGTAACGGTTTCATTGCTCATAGGTTATCCTCAAAGTGTCTGCGTCGGACCTGCTAACTGGAGTTGTATTATTGTGTCAGCGGGCTCCAATCCGCTCCCAGGCTGGATTGGCTGAACTGAAGCGAGCGCTCAATATACCCATTATTGGATAAACCCGCTAACAGTCTTGACCACTATTAAATTTATTTATCTTAAAAATTAAATCTCGAAGCCCGCATAAACACTGGTTGTGGGCGCTTATTGGCCAGGCTTATCGAGATAAAATAATCCCCATTGTTGACAATATCTCTTGAAATCTGCATATTTTGGCCAAATTCAATCGGTATTGGCTAACATTGTTGACAATTCATGTCTGAAACCGCTCCCACAATCAGCGCGGACGAAACGTTCGAAGCAACCACCCTGGCGCGGCGCACCTTTGACAGCATCAAGGCGGACATCATCAATGGTGAGCTCGCGCAGGGGACCAAAATTGTCGAATCCGACCTGGCACTGAAATACGGTATCAGCCGCGGACCCCTGCGCGAAGCGATCCATCGACTCGAACAGATCAAGCTGATCGTGCGCATTCCGCACGCGGGTTCGCGCGTGATTACGCTCGATACCAGGATGATGGAAGATATTTATATCGCGCGTGAATCGCTCGAGGGCATGGCGGCGCGGCTCGCCGCGCGCCTGATGCCGGAGGACGAAATCAGGGCGCTGTCGGCGCTGCTCGATCAGCACGAAGCGGCGATCGGCGAAACCGAAGATAGGGCCTATTTTCAGCACGAAGGCGACATCGATTTTCACTACCGCATCGCGGTCGCAAGTAAAAACCAGTGGATCCTGGAAAATCTGAACGGCGAGCTCTACCAGCTGATTCGCATGTGCCGGCGTCAATCGGGGCAGATCCCGACGCGCGCACAAACCGCGCTCGATCAGCACCGCCAGATTGCCGCGGCCATCGCCCGCCGCGACGAGGAACTCGCCGAAATTTTAATGCGCCGCCATATCAGTGGCGCCTGGGAAATTGTTAAAAAAATACTCGAGGATCAACATGACTGAAAACAACTCGCCCGGCCAGAAACTGCGCCAGGCCGTCGCCGCAAATAACCCGCTGCAGGTGGTCGGCACGGTCAACGCCTATAGCGCAATCATGGCGCAGAAATGCGGCCACCAGGCCATTTACCTGTCGGGCGGCGGCGTTGCCGCCTGTTCGCTCGGCACCCCCGATCTCGGCATCAGCACGCTCGCCGATGTACTCGAAGATGCGCGCCGCATTACCGACGCCAGCAGCCTGCCGCTGCTGGTCGACGTCGACGTCGGCTGGGGTGGCGCCTTCAATATCGCGCGTTGCATCCGCGAAATGATTCGCGCCGATGTCGCCGGCGTGCATATCGAAGACCAGGTGATGCAGAAACGTTGCGGCCATCGTCCCAACAAGGCGATCGTGTCGAGCGCGGAAATGGTCGATCGCGTCAAGGCCGCGGTCGACGCGCGCAGCGATGAAAACTTCGTCATCATGGCGCGCACCGACGCGCTCGCGGTCGAAGGCATGCAAGCCGCGATCGAGCGCGCCCAGGCCTGCGTCGCCGCCGGCGCCGACATGATTTTTCCGGAGGCCATGACCGAGCTCGAGCAGTACCAGCAATTCGTCGACGCGGTACAGGTGCCGGTGCTGGCCAACATTACCGAGTTCGGCGCCACGCCCCTGTTCAGCACCGGGCAACTCGCCTCGGTCGGGGTCAAGCTCGCGCTCTACCCGCTGAGCGCCTTCCGCGCCGCCAGCCTGGCGGCGTTAAACGTGTACCAGCACATTCTCAAGGACGGCAGCCAGCAAAACGTCGTCGACAGTATGCAAACGCGCATGGAGCTATACGACTTTCTCGACTACCACGATTACGAACAAACGTTAGATAAGCTATTCAACGAGGAGACATCATGAGTGACACGCCTGGCTTCAAGCCCAAGAAATCGGTTGCGCTGTCCGGCACTGCGGCCGGCAACACCGCCATCTGCACCGTCGGCAAGACCGGTAACGACCTGCATTACCGCGGCTATGACATTCTCGATATCGCCGAGCAGTGCGAGTTCGAGGAGATCGCCTACCTGATCGTGCACGAAAAACTGCCAACCCAGGCCGAACTGGATGCTTACAAGGCAAAACTGAGATCGATGCGCGATATTCCACAGGCGGTCAAAACGGTGCTCGAGCAACTGCCCGCCAGCACCCACCCGATGGACGTGATGCGCACCGGCTGCTCGGCGCTGGGCTGCCAGATGCCCGAAGACGCCGATCACAACGTCGAGGGCGCGCGCAACATTATCGATCGCCTGATGGCCTGCTTCGGCTCGATGCTGGTTTACTGGTATCACTACAGCCACAGCGGCAAACGCATCGAACTGGTCACTGACGACGATTCGATCGGCGGCCATTTCCTGCACCTGTTACACGGTGAGCCGCCGCGCGAATCCTGGGTCAAGGCGATGCACGTGTCGTTAATCCTCTACGCCGAACATGAGTTCAACGCTTCGACCTTTACCGGTCGCGTGGTTGCCGGCACCGGTTCCGACATGCACTCCTGCATGACCGCCGCCATCGGCGCGTTGCGCGGACCCAAGCATGGCGGCGCCAACGAAGTCGCCTTCGAAATCCAGTCGCGCTATGGTTCGCCGGACGAAGCCGAGGCCGATATTCGCGAACGCGTCGCCAACAAGGAAATCGTGATCGGCTTCGGCCACCCGGTCTATACCGTCAGCGACCCGCGCAACGAAGTCATCAAACGCGTCGCCAAAAGCCTGTCCGAGGAAAACGGCGATATGCTGATGTTCGACGTGGCCGCGCGCCTCGAAGCGGTGATGTGGGAACTGAAAAACATGTTTCCGAACCTGGACTGGTTTTCCGCCGTGTCCTACAACCAGATGAGCGTTCCCACCGAAATGTTCACGCCGCTATTCGTCATCGCGCGCACCTCCGGCTGGGGCGCGCACGTGGTAGAGCAGCGTCAGGATGGCAAAATTATCCGACCTTCGGCCAACTACATGGGCCCCGACGATTTGCAATACGTACCTATTGAAGCGAGAAGCTAGGCCGGAAGAATGGGGGCAGACCAGGTTTTCCTGACGAAAACGTGGTCGTTCCCCTTAGTTTTTAGTTCGCGGCCGAACTGCCTTCCTCGATAAAGCGTACGATCAGCGCGATAAACTTGTCGGGTTCGAAAGGTTTGGAAACATGATAGTCCATACCGGCTTCCAGGCTTTTGTTGCTATCGCCTTCCAGCGCATGCGCGGTCATAGCGATAATGGGGATGGATTGGTAATGGCCACCCATGGTGCGAACTCTCCGGGTTGCTTCATAACCATCCATGATCGGCATCTGGATATCCATCAGGATTAAATCGTAATGCTCGCGTTCCAGCTGATCCAGGGCATCGGCGCCGTTGACCGCAATATCGACATCGGCGCCGGTTTCTTCAAGCATTTCCAGCACGATCATCTTGTTGATATCGTTATCCTCGGCCAGCAGGATGCGGCGGCCACCAAGCACGCCCGCAACCCGGCTGTCCATGGCGCTCTGGTTGGCGTCATACTCGGAATCGAAAGCAAGCTTATAAACGATATCCATGAGCATGGTGTAGAGCCTGGAATGGGATATCGGCTTGTGCAGCCGCACGTCGGCGCTGCCATCCTCGCCTTGCCGGTTTTGCGGCACCAGGTGCACGAAGCGCGTCTCGCGCCAGTCGCTGATATTTCGCAGACGGTCGATTAAATCGTTGACCGCCTGCTCCGATACGGTTTGATCGATTATCAGCAGCCCGCAGGGAGACAGCTCTGCGAGGTCGAATTTTTCTTCCACATCGAAATCGTATTCGCGGATATCGCCTATCTTCCAATGCGAAAGCATGTTGCGAATCGTCCTGCGCTGCAGCTGCAGCGGACTCAGGATACCGATGCTCAATTGCTGCAGGGCTTGCGGTGGCTTCCAGTCGAAGCTGGCGCTGTGATCATTGTCGATTGCCAACTGAAAATAAAAGCGGCTGCCCTTACCAGGCCTGCTTTCTAGCAGCAACTCGCTGCCCATCGCCTTGATCAGGCGCTGGCTGCTATTCAATCCCAGTCCGGCGCCTCCAGTCTGCGGCTCGCTCTTATTATCTTCTTGCCGCGATGGCTGCAGTAATCGCTCCTGTATTTCCGGGTCAATACCTATGCCCGTGTCTTTGACCCCTATTTCCACGCAGGAGTCCTGACTACTTACATAGATAACGATTACGCCGCGTTCGGTGTACTTGATCGCGTTGCTCAACAGGTTATGCAATACCTGGCGCAATCTCAGAGGGTCGCCTTTGACCCGGTAGGGAATATTGGGATCGATATCGCACACCAACTCGAGTCCCTTGCTAATTGCCTCGGGGGCAAGAATACTGGTTACATCCTCGACTACCTCGGCCAGATCGAGGTTTTCAGATTCAATGAAAAAACTGCCGGTATCCGTGCGCGAAGAAGCGAGCATATCGTTGATGATCGCCAACAGCATGTTCGCGGAGTTGGTTGCGGTATCGACATAGCGCTGCTGGTTGCGGTCAAGCTGGGTACGCTTGAGCAGGTGCATGACACCGAGTATGCCACTCAATGGGGTACGAACCTCATGGCTGATATTGGCGACGTACTCATCCCGGGCGAGGTCGGTGCGATGCACGGTTTGCTCGGTCTGAATGACGATCGCCTTTTGCCGCAGCAGGAAATACAGGGAAATTGCGAGCAGTGTCGCGACAGTAAGGCTGATGGCAAACCGCTGGGCGCCAGTTAAAACAGCGGGCTCTGCATTAGCCCAAATTGCGCCCAGCCCAAGGATAATCAGAAAACAGAAGGCGCATATTATTAGTCTTTTATTAGCCGGCATTGCGATAGGAAAACCCGACTACTCGAATAAGTCAAGAATATTCCCGAGGTCTTTCTTGCCTGACCCTATTTCACTGACTTCGAGGCCGGTCAGCTCGTGCGGAAATACCAGCCAGTCCTCGCTTTCATGCAGAAAATAGTCTGGCTCGAATTTGACGCTGTTTTTCGATGGCTTGTACCACGGACAGGCAACGCGAATTTCGCCCGGCGTATTGAGCCGCGATTGCTTCCTGATGGCCTTGATCAGCGCGTCGACGCTGCGGCCCGAGTCGAACACGTCATCCACGATTAACAGGCGATCGTTGGCGTTGGCGTTTTCGACCAGGTAGTGCAATCCGTGTACCCGGATTTTCTTGGCCTGCTTGTTGATGCCATAGTAAGACGAGGTGCGCACCGAAATATGATCGGTTTCGATATTCTTGAACTCGAAATACTCCTGCACCGCGATGCCGACCGGCGTGCCGCCGCGCCAGATGCCGACGATAAATTCCGGATGAAATCCGTCTTCATAGATCTGGTGCGCGAGTCGAAACGAATCCTCGAGCAATTCCTGCGCCGTAATATAAATCTTGTCCACGATAGCCCCTGCCCCAAAACCAGACCGTAATTCTGTCACATACGCCATTTCCCGACCAGTAAGACCGGATTTTTTCCGCGTTCAGTGTTCGAGGTCACTGCTTCGAGCTAACGCCCCCTAAGCAGTCGTTCCCAAGCATGAGGATATAGCCAGCTTCCGGCACACAGAGGACCCTCGCTACGACCTGGGGGAAACGCCAGAAGCGGGTGTTCAATATCGATGTATCGATCTGCTCGAAGTAAAGCGGCAAAGCCCGGGTAATCGCCTGTATAGAGGACCAGCCGGTCATCGACAGGATTTTGGCCCATCTCATGAAACAGGGTAAATTGCCGCCTGCTCCCGAAATGCTGTCGGCTACTCGGGCGTCGCCCGCATGCGCCTGGTTTACATAAAGCAAAACCCATAACCCACTAAAACTGGCAGTTCCTGTAGCTTCGCCCGGCATAGGCCAGGGGTGACGGGGCCGATTGACGTTGAATAATATTTCCCAGTAAACAAAGGCATGCCAGGGAGCGATGGGTCAAAGCATGCGTCCACTGGTAGGCATGGAGGCCCATGAAGCCGGAAGGTATTGATCACCCAGGATGGATTGCCTGAGTGTGATGGGGTGTCTATAATTCCCATGCTTATCCCGACATCGTCAGAGGTTCTGACATGATCCTGGGCAATGCGTAATCGCAACTACCAAGGACAAAGAGCATGAAAGCAATTATTCAGCGCGAAAAATATACGGACAAGCAAGTTACCGGCACACTGACACTGTTCGACGGACGGAAGAAAGTATTCACTTGCAAAACACTGGAACTTCCCTGGCGGGACAACGAAAGCAACATCTCGTGTATCCCGACGGGCACGTACCAAGCCACGAAACGCGTGTCGAACAAGTACAAACACAGCTACCACGTCAAGAGTCCGGGCAAAAATCAAGTCGTCGACAGAGCATGGATCCTGATTCATCCCGGAAACTATTACACCGATATTCGTGGCTGCATTCTCCTTGGCAAGGCATTCATCGATCTCAATGGCGATGGCTACAAGGACGTCAGCAGTTCCGGTGTAACCGTCAGAGAACTGCTCAAGTTGGCCGGTAAGGAATTACGTCTTGAAATCAAGGGCGAGCAGCCGGATTACGCGGGTGCGAACAAGATTAGCGATGTTCCCGATGAGGTGCTGGCTGCGGGCCAGGATGCGATTGTTGTAGCGTCCTCTTTAAAAATTCGACGTAAGGACGACCCACATGCAGATCAGATCCCGAACGTTCTGCCCAACGGCTATTCGGTCAAAGTAAAGAAAGTTCGTGGCGACTGGGCCAACGTCGAAGTAACTTTCACGGGCTGGGTCGGGAAAAAGTATTTGCGAAAAGCCTGAGTGTTCTTGTTTCATTGGCGCCAAACTGCCGCAGTATCGAGAGTGAAAGGAGCACGGGTGTTGCGCTCATTCTTGCTCAGCGTCGTATTGTTGGCCGCTTGCGACGCAAGCGATCGAACGCCAGCTGCGCAATCGGCAAGCACGACCGAGTCTTGCCTGTGCTTCGCGGGGATAGGTTCGAGCGAAGGTGATGTCCCGGTCCTTGAGTTGAACGCCGAAGGTGAAGTCCGCCTGATTGTGTGTGGCACCGCGGAGACAGCCGTTGAGCGCGGCAAGGTTACGATGAGCGAATTCGATGTTTTCGCCTGCGATTCGGGCGCGAGCGTTATCCGCTATGGCGCCGCGGATATCGCCGAGGTCGCGCTCGAGGGCAGCGATCTGCACATCACCAGGCTGGGGCGTCTCCCGAGCGGAAAGAACTGGCAATGGCAACAGGTGCCGCTGTTTCGCCAGACCGTCTCTGCCGCGGGATTGTCACCACAGGTCACGGCGCCAGAATCCGTGTTCAAGGCGCCCGTACTCGATCAGGCGAGCTTCGAAGCTTTCGACAGCGAGCTGGCGATGATGAAGGCATCGAAGGCGACAGCCATCGACGACTGGGAGAATTTTTTCGGTAAACTGCTCGTGTGTGCACAGGCGGGCCATCGCTCGTGTATCGCGGCCCTGAAGAATCCTGCAGGCGTTCTCGGAATTGACCTGGATGGCGCCGCTGCCGAGTCCCACCGCGAGGCGGTCGCTCTTTTTTCCGCAATCGGTGGAAAACTCGATAACGACATCGACGCGCACTCCCGGTAGTAAGGCGCACGCGGCTGACGTGAAACAACAGCGACGCGAACTCAGCCGGCGCTTTTTGCCTCGATCAGGAATCAAGGGGGTCAGTGTCGACTGAAACCTCGAATATATCGATCAACCCTGACCTCTTTGATTGAGGCATTGCTCCCCGCGGCGATGCTGCGGCAGCTATTCGACGATAGCTGTCGTGGTGTTTTGCCAGGTCAGGATACTGGCAAGAATCAAAGAAGTTATAGAGATCTAGCTTCGAATTTGGCAGGATGTTTCAGACTGGCAGGAGATCACTATGAGCAACCATGAAATCGGATTGAAAAAACAGCTTGTCTATGGGCTGGCTATACTGCTGGTGGCCATAGCCGCTTTCTGGGCATACGCGACCTGGTTTGAATCGATTACCCGGGGTCAGGCCCTCACGGATGCACTACAATATTTGATCGACGCAAATGCGTCAGAGCCGGAAACCGGAAAAGCAAAAGTCGCCGAAGCGATCAAATCGAGTTACCTCGAAGTCAGGGCAAATGCGCGCCGCTGGAGCAGCGCCTACTGGGGTTGCACCTTCGCCGCGGCGATTTTCAGCGCGCTCGCCGGCCTTATTCTTAAACTCGAAAGTTTGAAAATTGACGAAAAATGGGCCAGGGACATTGCCGCAGCGCTTGCCGTGAGCGCGGCGATACTGGTTACCATTTCGACCAGCGGCGATTTCCAGCGCAAGTGGCAAGCCAACCGTATCGCGGCAGCAGAGATCGAGCATGCGGGTTACGTGTTCCTGGAAACAGACGGTGCCAACGCCCGTTCGTTTTACGCGGAAGTCGGTAAAATTCAGCTTCGACGTCACATGGCAATCGTTGGCCAAAGCGACGTCGACTCGTTTTCGCTTCGGGGGCAGAACGAGCCGGAACAGCGGGAGTAACAGGTGCCAGGAAATAAAAGGGTCGGCGTGGATTGAAACCATAGTCATTTCAATCGACACTGACTCCTTCGATTCGCCCGGAATTCTGTCATAGCGCGGCTTGAGTCGATGCGTCGGACCGACGGGATCCGGTATTCCCGAAGGACACCCTGGATCCCGCGGTCAAGCCCACTACTGTCCGGTTTAGAAATTGTTGAGGCAATAAGAGCACTGTAGTATCGGATCTTTCGCATTTTTTGCCTATAGGAACTGTGAAATTTTACTCTCCAAACTTGTCATACCGCGGCTTGGCCGCGGGGTGACAATAAATACAATTAATGGATGCTTAACCGGACACTAGTGGGTCAAGCCGCGGGATGACAGCATTCATAGACATCGGTTAACTAGTAGCTGTGACCCATGTGGCTGGGTGACAGCCTACCAGTACAAGACCTCCGCCAAGTTTCCCGCATGCGGCGGGGATAACTCGTAAAGGTGCTGTTTTTTGATGATCTTCTACCAGCCGGAATAACGTTTCCGAGGCAGCATCGGCTGCCATCCGGGAGAACCCCAGGGACCAGATCTGTGTTCAGGGAAGTTCGAGCAGGGGTTGATCGGCTTCGGGAATATGGAAATCGACGCAATTGTCGTCGGCAGAATCGCGGTCGACACAGATGAAGCGCATCGCAGCATAGGGTGTCAGCAAAACATGATGCCAGGTGCCCGCATGATAGTTGATGCCCTGTTGACCGTTGGTGACGAAGGCCTGCAGATCGGCGACGTCAGGCGCGGAGCCCACAGCGCTGACGACGACGATGAAGGGACTGTCATCGAGCGGAATAAACGCCTGGCTACCGTAGGGGTGGTACTCCATGTGATCGACCCTGCGCGGCAGCTCGAACTTTTTGCTAGCGACCAGGCTCACCACGGCACGCGCATCGTCACCACCCAGTTCGACCTTAGCCAACGCATGGTAGCGATCGGCCATGCCGTTATTGATCGGGTAAGATGCGTTGCCCTCGAATTCGATCACATCGCCAAAGGTCGCGAAGGTCGCGGATGTCAGTGGTCTTATCTCGAGCCGACTAGTCATTTATCTTGCCAACCAGCCTGACTCGACTGAGCCCGCCATCGGGAAAGATGTTGATGCGCACATGACTGACCGGGCCCAGTTGTCGAATCTCCTCCTTGAAACTGTGCTCGCTATCCATCTCCAGCTTTTGCGGCGGCAGCAGTTCCTGCCAGAACTGGCATTGCGTGATGATCGAGTCGACCGTGCCGGCGCCGACCAGCGCTGCCTGCAGCGAACAGCGGTCGGGGTAGTTACCCTTGAAGTGCGCGGTATCGATCAGCGCCTCCGTAATCTCTCCGACCTGCCCCAGCTCGATGATGCACCAGTCGTTACCAGGCTCGCGCCGGCGCCGGGTTTCCCAACCGTCGCCCATGTTGATGCCACGCCCTGGATTTAGCAGGTTGGCGGCGACTCCGAAGTGGGCATCGTTCCAGGCAATCGCGCGCGCGCCGAGTTCGACCGCGGCGAGATTGTGACGCTTCGATTTGTCGAGCGCCCTGGCATCGCCGACCACTCGACCATGCACCCGCAGGCGCGCGATACCGCCATCCGGATAGATATTGAGCCGTAGATGGGTAAAACAGTCAGCATTGTCGATGGCGAAATAATGGTGCCTGTCGCCCTGCAGGCTGGTCGATTCGATCAGCGTCGTCCACTCGGTCGAATCGTCAGGCAGGCTGACACTGCTGCAGGCTTCGAGCGATGCCGCCGGGGGATAGTTACCGGTGAAATGGGTGGTATCGATATCGATGCCCTTGATTTCGCCGGGCAGACCGAGCTTGACGATGGCGTGATCGTAACCGCCGTTGCGGCGCCGACGGGTTTCCCAGCCATCCATCCATTTACCGTAATCGTCAAATTTACCGTCGATGAATACCGGCGCCTCGGGTTTGAGCATGCGGCTGCATTCGGCGAAGGAATCATCGCTGCAGGAAACAATTTCGGCACCGAGCCGGGGTTGCGCGAGATCGATCCACTGGTTGATAAAATCGGGAACCTGTTCAGTCATGGTAATTACCTTTGGCGGCAGCCTTTTGCAGCAACCGCTGCGCTTGCTGGTTGTGTTGTTGCACCAGGGTATCGATGTCGAGATCGACGATTTCCCCCTGCTCTATGATTGCGCGTCCATTGATCAGCGACAGCCAGGCATTCGCTGGTGCGCAGGTCAACAATGCGGCGACCGGATCACTGCCGGCACCGGCATGGCGAATTCCATCGACGCGGTAGGCGACCAGGTCGGCGGCCTTGCCGGGTTCGAGGCTGCCGATATCGTCACGCCCCAGCACCGCGGCGCCGCCGAGGGTGGCAAGTTCGAGCCCATCACGCGCGCTAAAGCGATCGGCGCTGGATTCGAATCCGGGCCAGCCGACCCAGCAATACGTACTCTAGTCCAGCACAGCA
>CAVYHN010000056.1:0-20218 GCA_963768295.1 uncultured Gammaproteobacteria bacterium
TATCCTTACTAGACATTACGTATTGCTAATTCGTTTTCACAGCCTGGATCCTGAAAAGCTTAACAACAAGTATATGTACGCTTTCTTGCGGTCACCCGATTTCCGAAACCAGGTAGAGCGATTCGTTATCGGTGGAGCGCAGCCAAATTTCGGTCCAACACATTTGAAAAAAATGATGATACCGCTGCCTAATATCATCACTCAAAGACGCATTGGTGATGCTATTTCTGCCTACGATAACCTTATCGAAAACAATCAGCGGCGAATACAATTGCTGGAGCTGACCGCACGGTTGCTCTACAAGGAGTGGTTCGTCCACCTCCGCTTTCCCGGCCATGAACACATCAAAATCAAAGACGGTGTGCCAGATGGTCGCCTACGATCATGCCTACGATACCGAGAAGGCGGTGCAGGGTTACAAGAAGCTGGTACTGCAGGACAAGGTCAGCATGGTCATGATGCTCGGCGGCTCGACCGTGGCCTCGGTACTGCCCTGGGCGCAACGGCGCAAGATGCTGACGACCACCTTGCTGCCCAGCGACATTACCGAAAAGTCGGATTACCTGATCGCCACCTGCGAATCACACCCCCTGTATAACGTGACCGGGGTCGAGTACCTCGCCGAGAATTTCCCACAGGCAAAAACCGCCGCGATCGTGACCAATAATGACGCCGAGTACGGCCTGCAGTCAGCGGCAACCTACAAGGCCGCCTTCGAGGTTGCCGGTATCGATGTTATCGACGTCAACCTGCATGGTTTCGATATTTCTGATTTCGCCCCTATCGTCAGCTCGGTGCTGGCAAAGAAACCGGATATCTTCTGCATGGCTACCAGTTTCTACGTAACGCCCCTGATGGAGCAGCTGTATCACCAGGGCTTCAAGGGTAAAATTGTTTCCTGCACGCTGGATTATTACAATGAAATAATCGCCAAGACCAGCCAGGAGTTCGTCGACGGCACTATCTTCCAGTTCCCCGACTTCGATGACCCGATGCTCAATGACGCCGGCGTGAATTTTCCAAATCCGGGTGATTTCGACGCCAAGTTCCGCAAGGCGCATCCCAATGACTGGTCCGCGGTTTCCTGGGAATACCCGGCGATACTGCTGAACTGGATCGAAGGCGCGAAGGTCGCCGGCAGTGTCGAACCTACCGCCGTGCTGAAAGCGCTGAAATCCGCGAAGAATCCCGAATTTGTGTTCGGTGAAGGCAAGTGGTGGGGCAGCCAGTTGTGGGGTCAGGACAATGCCGTGGTCGGCCGTTGGCCGGTGGTCGTGGTCGAGGGCGGCAAGGCGCGAATCAAGGAGTATCGTAGCGTCTCCGGCTGGCTGGAAAAAAACCGGGCGGTCCTGATCAAGCATATGAAAGAGCTTGGGTTGCGCACCGTCTAAGGTTTGCTGAGCATCGGGGCGGGGCCTGGCGCCTCGCCCCGATGCTTCGACTTTTCAGGGATATTCAATCCCTCCAGTAACCACACGCACGAGGAAATTTGTTGGAGCTCGTATTCCAGTCGATCATCAATGGACTCATTCAGGGCGGCTTTTTCGCGCTGTTCGCGGTGGGCCTGGTGTTGATCTTCGGTGTTATGGGCGTGGTCAATTTCGCACACGGCGAGCTAGTCATGGTAGGCGCGTACACCATCTGGCTGGTCCATGCGCAACATGGCCTGGCGTTTATCCCGACACTGCTGCTGGCGATCGTGTTAGTGACGGCTATCGGCTTGTTGATGGAACGGTTTCTGTTTCGACCGACGCGCAACGACCCGCTGGCGGGACTGATCTGTTCGATCGGCGTCCTCTTTGTGCTGCAGGTGGCGGCGACCCTGGTCGGCGGCGAGGGCCCGTCCAAGCAGGTACCGCCGCCGTATCACGGTACCCTGGTTGTGTTCGATTTTCTGCGTATTCCTTACCAGCGCCTGTTCGCATTCGGCATTTCCGCGCTGGCGCTGGGCACACTCTGGTATTTCCTGACACGCACCCGTCTGGGCTGGGCGCTGCGGGCGGTCGCACTCGACCGCGACGCAGCGGCGCTGCAGGGGATAAATATCAACCAAATTTCGATGATCGCGATCGGGGTCGGCGCGGCGTTGGCCGGTCTCGCCGGCGGCCTGATGGCTCCGCTGACCAATATCAATCCGCACATGGGTCACAACGTTATTATTACGGCTTTCATCGTCACCATTGTCGGTGGCGTCGGTAGCCTCTCGGGCGCGGTTTATGCCGCCTTTATCTATGCCCTGTTCCATACTTTCGTCACCGTTTACTTTGGCGGAACGGTGGCGACTATCTGCGGCCTGATCCTGATGGTCCTGGTCCTGATCGTGCGGCCTACCGGTATCATGGGCGTACGGGTGAGTGAGTAAGGACGTGCGTAAGCTGCAAAAATCGGTTGCTGCGCTGGCCCTGCTGGCGGCATTGCTGGTGCTGCCGCACCTGCTCGAGTTCCATCACCAGGACTTGCTGATTTTTCTGACCATCAACGTGCTGGTCGTTACCAGCTACCGGCTGGTAACCCTGACGGGAGAATGGTCGCTGATCCACGCGGTGATGATGGGTGTCGGCGGCTATACCGCGACGCTACTGTTCAAAAACTTCGAGCTCGGCATGTGGTTTACCCTGCCGATGGCCGGAATCGTCTCCGCGATGATCGCCGCCGCGCTCTCTTTTCCGTTGTTTCGCATGACCCAGTTCTACTTCCTGATCGGTTCCTTCGCCGCGGGCGAGGCCATCCGCCTGTGCTGGATCCAGTTCGTCAACCCCTTCGGTGGAACCGGCGGGCTCAGTGGTGTCGAACCGCCGTTAATCGGGGAAATTGATTTTCTCGAAGCGGTGCCTTATTACTACCTGAGCCTGGCCGTGGTCTGCCTGTGCCTGCTGATCCTGTACCGCATCGAAAATTCGCGCATAGGCCTGACCCTGCACTCGGTGCACTGGAAAGCCCCGCTGGCCGAATCGGTTGGCGTAAACACCTGGCGCTACCGCGCGCTTGCTTTCATTATCGGTTCCTTTTTCGTTGGCGTCGCCGGCGGCCTCAAGGTGCACTATCTCGGCACCATAACGCCGAATCAGTACGGCATAGGATTCATGGTTTTCATCCTGATCTGGGTGATCGTCGGCGGCTATAACCGATTCTTTGGGCCGATTCTCGGCGTCGTGGTGCTGACTCTGTTCGACGAATCGATCCGTAGCTTCGAGGAATTCCGCCCGGCAATTTACGGCGCGGTACTGATCATGTCGATCCTGTTTCTGCCGCTCGGCCTGGAAAGTATTCCGGCCCGAATTCGACGCTGGACGGGTAAGGCGCCGCGCTCGGCCGAACCCCGGATGACGGACGGGCAGGAGTAAGCATCGTGCCTATCCTCGAAATTAGCAATGTTACCAAGCGTTTCGGCGGCCTGGTCGCACTCGACAATGTCAGCTTTAGCGTCGAGGCCGGGGAGATTCGTGGTCTGATAGGCCCCAACGGCGCGGGCAAGAGCACCATGTTCAAGAATATCGCCGGATTTTATGCCCCCAGCAGCGGCGATATTCGCTACCAGGGGCAGAGTATCGCCGCGCAAAAACCGCATGACATCGCCGAAAAAGGAATCGTACGTACCTTTCAGGAAACCACGCTGTTTCAGGAATTGAGCGTGTTCCAGAATGTCCTGGTGGGTTGCCATATCAGGGCGCGCAGTAATCTGTTTGCGGCGCTACTGGGCCTCGATCGGGCTGTGCAGCGCGAGGCCGAGGAAAAAGTGGAAGAAGTGCTGGAATTCATGGGACTTACCGAGCGCCGCGAGCAGTTAGCCTCCGAGCTGCCGCTGGGTTCGCAGCGGGCGCTGGCGATTGCGATTGCGCTGGCCTCGGAACCGAAGCTGATGCTGATGGACGAACCCTTTGCCGGGATGAATCCGGAAGAAACCCGGCACATGATGGAATTGACGCGCAAGGTGCAGGAATCAGGCATCAGCATCGTGCTTGTCGAACACGACATGAAGGCGGTCATGGGCCTCTGCGGTTACCTGACCGTGCTTAACTTCGGCCAGTTGCTGGCCGAGGGCACGCCCGAGGAGATCCGGCACAATGACAAGGTGATCGAAGCTTACCTGGGCGGGTCCGGTTAAATGCTGTTGCAGGTAGACGATATCCATGTCCACTACGGCCAGGTAGCAGCGGTCAAGGGGATTTCGCTCGAAGTCGACGAGGCCGATTTCGTTGCCCTGATCGGTTCCAATGGCGCCGGCAAAAGCACAACCCTGCGGACCATTTCCGGTCTGGAACACCCCACTGCCGGAGCGATCGTCTTCGATGGTAAACCCATCGAGCAAATGTCTGCCGACCGGATCGTCAGGCTTGGCATCGCGCACGTGCCGGAAGGTCGGCGCGTATTCAAGGATCTGACGGTTACCGAGAACCTGCGCCTCGGTGCTTTTACCCGCAATGATCAGCAGGAGATCGAGGCGGACCTGGAAAAGATCTTCACCCGGTTCCCACGCCTGCGCGAGCGCAAGGATCAAATGGCCCGCACCATGAGCGGCGGCGAGCAGCAGATGGTCGCGATCGGCCGAGCACTGATGTCGCGGCCGCGAATGCTGCTGCTGGATGAACCCTCGCTCGGCCTGGCGCCGCTGATCGTGCAGGAAATCGCCCGCATCCTGGTTGAAATCAACCGCGCCGGGGTTGCCGTTGTGCTGGTCGAGCAAAACGCCGAACTGGCGCTGGAGCTGGCGCGTCATGGGTACGTGCTCGAAACCGGCAATATCGCGCTCGAAGGCGAGGCGAGTACGCTGATGGACAACGATCACGTGCGCAAGGCTTATCTCGGCATATAATCCGCTTTTGGCCGCCCCGCTGGCCAGGCGCTTGAGGAACCCGTCTTGCCGGCTGTTATCCCGCTCCCGGCCCCCTGACATCCCGCAAAAGAGAAAATCCATTATCCGCTGCCCCGCGGCAGCTCGCGTGAGGCAGTCGCTTAGTCGCAGCAGCTGGAGCTGCTGCAGGATGGATTGGCCCTGCCGCAACGCGCCGGTTCGATAAATCCATAAGGCGAACTGGTGCGCTGTTATTCGATAGTTGGCGGGTGCACAATGGCACACTTAATCCCCTGGATTCAAGCAAAGCGGAGAGCATGGATGCAAAGGTCAAGATTTAGATACGAATTTCTGTTGCTTGTCCTGCTCTTTTTTGATTCTGCTGCCGCGGATCTGTTTACCGGTGATTTCACCGGCTCGCTGGATGGAAAAGTTTACCGGCTTTCGATTTCCGGATATGCCAGTGGTCAATACGAGGGCGCATTTCTTGCCGGGGGCGAAACCCTGCCGCTTAACGCCCGGCGCTTCGGCGATAGCATCGCCGGCCAGATTGGAATCGCCGATTTCAGTTTCGGTTTTCTGGCGCAAGTGCAAGACGGCGGTTTGCTGATGCGGTACGAAGACGGAAAGGTGATTTTTTTCAGCCGCAGCAACAGCGTTAAAAGTGTCGTCGAAGGGGTCAGTGTCGATTGACTGGCCGAGTTCCGCTGCGTCCCGCGTAGCTGCGAAAAAAAGGGCGCGCCGACCGGCGCACCCCTGAAAAGACTACTATTGAGAGAGGTAGTCAGGAATCTGCGAGATAGCTCTCCAGTGAATCGTCGAGCGCGTCCTTCCACGGCGTGTGATGCGCGGGCGC
Organism: uncultured Gammaproteobacteria bacterium; assembly: GCA_963768295.1. Taxonomy (GTDB): domain Bacteria; phylum Pseudomonadota; class Gammaproteobacteria. Next base: position 5,649 of record CAVYHN010000056.1, read on the forward strand.
CATGGTGCCGGTCAGAGCCGACTTGTAGCCATGGTTGCGGAAGGTCATGATATTTTCCTTTTTGTGCTTCTTCCACTGGAAGAAGGCCTGGTTGGCGCCGGCACAGTCAAATTCGGGATAATCGGTCATTGCCATCAGGTCCATGGTGTACTTGCCCTGAAACTCGATCGCGCCATAGTCGTCCGGAATGTTGTCTTCGGCTGCGCGCCACTTGTCGATATCGGCGTGCATTTCCGCCTGTGACGGCAGGTCGATACGGCCCATGATCACGTCGCGCGCGTACCAGGCCTGGGCATCGAACATGTTGAAGGTGTACCACTGGTCCTGCATGCCGAGATACATCAGTCTGGGGTTGTGCTCCCAGACCACGCCGTTATACAGGTTGACCGGGTACAGCCGGTTGTTGGTCTTGAGTTTCAGGTTTTCGGCCATGAACGGGAAATGGTGCAGGTAGCCGGTGCAGAGGATGATCGCGTCGACATCGGCGGTCGAGCCATCCTTGAAGGTCGCGGTATTCTTATCGACCTTCTGCAACAGCGGCACTTCCTGCCAGTTGTCGGGCCACTTGTAACCCATGGGCGCGGTGCGGTGCGATACCGTGATCGATTTGGCGCCGTATTTCCAGCACTGTGAACCGATATCCTCGGCTGAGTAAGAGGTGCCGATGATCAGGATATCCTTGTCCTTGAATTCCACCGCGTCGCGGAAGTCGTGCGCGTGCAGCACGCGTCCGTTGAAACTGTCGAAACCGGGATACTCGGGAACGTTCGGGGTCGAGAAGTGCCCGCTGGCGACGATCACATGATCGAATTCCTCGGTGTACTCGACATCTTTTGCGTGATCCTGCACGGTGACGTGAAACATGCCTTCGTGTTCATCGTAGCTCACGTGGCGCACCGGGGAATTGAAGCGGATCCAGTGGCGCACGCCGGCCTTTTTCACGCGGCCCTCGATGTAGTCGAATAATACGGCGCGTGGCGGGTAAGAGGCGATCGGGCGGCCAAAGTGTTCCTCGAAAGAATAGTCGGCGAACTCCAGGCCTTCCTTCGGGCCGTTGGACCAGAGGTAGCGGTACATGCTGCCGTGCACCGGTTCGCCATGCTCGTCGAGTCCGGTACGCCAGGTGTAGTTCCACAATCCGCCCCAGTCAGACTGTTTTTCGAAGCAGACGATATCGGGGATATCTGCGCCTTTTTCTTTCGCCGACTGAAATGCTCTGAGTTGCGCCAGTCCGCTCGGGCCGGCACCAATGACTGCAACACGCTTGCTCATGTTTCCTCCAAATTATTGATTTTAAGTAATATTTTTATGACTATGCTCATTGTTATACGCCAAGGTTAAGCAATCGAAAGCCATCTGCCTATTGTGGATTTCCCGTAGTTTCATTGCGGGAAGCTGTCCCCGGATGTCAGATTTTACTCGGAGTAAAAGTTAATAGAAAAGTTAATAGATCTTACTCTGAGTAACTGTTACTTGAGTAAAAGTCATTCCGACTGCAGGTGCACGCGCACCAACTGCGCCAGGGTCTTGACGTCGAGTTTTTTCATCACCTGCGCGCGATGCACCTCGACCGTGCGCTCGCTGATGCCGAGGTCGCTGGCGATCGCCTTGTTGGCAACCCCTTCGGCCACCAGTTGAAACACTTCGTTCTCGCGATCGGTCAGCGATTCTATGCGCCCGCGGTTTTGCTCGCGGTCCAGCTTCTGATGCCAGTTACCAGACTCCAGATTCAGCGCGTTATGGATGCGGTCGATAAAATTTGTTTCATCGATCGGTTTGCGCAGAAAGTCAAAAGCCCCCTGGCGCATCGCTTCGACCGCCATCGGTACGTCGCCATGCCCGGTGATGAAGATGATCGGCAGCGTGGAACCGATTTCCGCCAGGCGTTGCTGTAGTTCAAGACCGGTCATACCCGGCATGCGAATATCGAGCACCAGGCAGCCGCGCTGGCTGCCATCGTGTAAAGCCAGGAAATCATCGGCGCTGGTAAAGCAGTGATGTGCCAGGTCGGCCGAATCCAGCAGCATGCCGATCGAATCGCGCACCGCCTCATCGTCGTCGATGATGTAAACCAGTTGCGCTTGCGTCACGTTCGTCACCGGGCCACCGCAAGTTCGAAGAAAAAGGTCGCCCCGACGCCTTTATTGTTACTGAATTCGAGCTGCCCGCCATGCGCGGCGATGATCGAACGGCTGATCGACAGCCCCAGTCCCATGCCCGATTCCTTGGTTGACATGAACGGTTGATAAAGCTGTTTTTCGAGTTTGCGCGCGACACCGAGACCACTGTCGATAATCGAAACTCGGAGCCAATTGCCGCTAACCCTGGCTTGCAGCACGATCTTGCTGCCGGGCTTGCAGCGGTTGGCGCGCATCGATTCCATGCCGTTACGCAACAGGTTCAGGATAACCTGCTGGATCTGGATCGGGTCGCATTGCACCGTCGGCAAGTCGTCGTCGAGGCGCAACACGATGATGAAGTTGCGGATCTGCGCCTCGACCTCGGCCAGATCGTGAATTTCGTGCAGCAGCTGGCCCGCATCAACCGATCTCTGGCGGCTCTGGTGCGGTTGCGTCATCTCCTGCATGCGTTCGATGACCGCGCCGGCACGGTGCGCCTGCTGGCTGAGTTTATCCAGCGCATCCTCCAGGCGTTGCAGATCGGGTTGCGTGCGCTGCAGAAATCGCAGGCTCGATTGCGCATACATCGATATTGCGGTCAGCGGCTGGTTGATTTCGTGAGCGATGCCGGCAGCCATTTCACCGAGCGTGTTGAGCCGGTCGACATGCGCTAACATATCGCGTTGCTCGCGCACCTCTTTTTCGGCCTGGCGCTGTTCGGTCAGATCGCGAATCAGGATCACGTACTTCTTTTCCTCGAGGTCGACGATTTCCCGCATCGACAGCACGATCGGAAACTCGCGATCGTGTTTATCGCAACCGTTCAGCTCGACGCTGCGCACCGCGCTATCCGCCGGCACGCGATTGCGTTGAAAGTAGCGATCGAATTCGCGGTAAAAACCGGTGGCGACCAGGCTGCGGCAATGCTGTCCGCGAACTTCACCCGTGCGGTAACCGAACATTGCGCTGGCGGCCTGGTTGAACGATTCGATACCGCCCTGGCTATCGACGGTGATGACCGCGTCCACCGCCGAATCGACGATAGCCTGGGCGTAGGCCTCGGCGCGCATCAACGCGGCTTCGGCGAGTTTACGGTCCGTGATATCGGTGATAAAGCCTTCCAGAATCGCGACACCGTCGGCGCGGCGATCGATCACGCGACCGCGTTCCCAGACCCATTTTTCCTCGCCGTTGCGGGCGATAATGCGATACTCGACTTCGAACGGCTCACCCTTATCGGCGGCGCTACGCACCTTGCGATCGACTTCGTCGATCATGTCGGGATGGGTGAAATCACCCCACAGGACCTTCTGGCTCTCGATTTCATGGCGCTGATAGCCGCACAGGGCGTAGCAGCCATCGCTGACGAAATCCATCGGCCAGTGCTTCAGGTTGAGGCAGCGATAAGCCATACCGGGCAGGTTTTTCAGCAGCGTTTCGAGGCGATCGAAGTCTCCGCTCGATCCCGCTTTCGCCGCCAGTGATTGTGTGGTTTTTGCCATGCACCCAGGCGTTTGCTAAAACGGTTAAACCATAACCATCAAGTCACCAAGTTGCAATCGGATGCGCGCTGCGGTTTGATATATCGTCACAGCCATTGCGGAAACCGATTATGCCCGAGCAGTTTAGCCAGCAGGACCAGGCAGATGACCTGACGCAACAGCACAGCGTCGAAGCGCTCGAGATTGCCATCGGCAAGCAGGTGCGCGCCTCGCGCAAGCGCCTCAACCTGACGGTGGCGGCGCTGGCCAAGCAGGCGCAGCTGTCGACCGGCATGCTGTCCAAGATCGAAAATGGGCAAACCTCGCCCTCGCTGGCGACGCTGACCTCGCTCGCCAACGCGCTGCAGGTGCCGGTGACCTCGTTTTTCCGCGGCTACGAAGAGCAGCGCGACGTGACCTTCATCAAGGCCGGCGAGGGCTTGCCGATCGAGCGCCGCGGTTCCGGCGCCGGGCATCAGTATCAGTTGCTCGGCCACACCATCGGCAAGCCCTATAACATCGAGCCCTACCTGATCACGATCGACGATCAGTCCGAAGTGTTTCCTGTGTTTCAACATGCCGGCACCGAGCTGATTTATATGCTCGAAGGCCGGGTTACCTACCGGCATGCCAATAAAACCTACACCCTGGAGCCGGGTGACACGCTTTTTTTCGATGCCGATGCGTCGCACGGCCCCGATGAAATCCTGAAACTGCCCTGTCGTTACCTGTCGATTATCGTTTCGGAGTCCCCGGCGCCTTAAAATGTTTCCTGATGGGAAACATTATTTCATTCCAGTTGACTCGATGTTGGGCTTGACGTAAGCTCGTCGGGTTGAAATTCATCCCTCGGGAGAAGCTATTATGTGCGGAATCGCAGGTGTTCTGTTCAAGCATCAGGGCTCGCATGAAATCGGGAAAACCCTGATCGAAATGCTCGACGGTTGCCAGCATCGCGGCCCGGACAGCACTGGTTTCGCGCTATATGGCGAAGACAAGGATCAGCTGCAGCTGCGCTTTATCGTGCCCACCGAGAAAAACGCCCGCCAGGCGGCGATCGACAATATTGCAACGCTGCTGGCGCGTCACGGTGCGACCATCGACAGCGAACAATCGGTGGGCTGCTCCTACCAGATCGCGGTTAACTTCGAGGGTGATCTACTGGCTTTCACCAAGGATATCGAAGAGCACGCCAAGCTGGTTTCAGTGGGCCACACGCTCGATATCATCAAGGACGACGGCACTGCGCACGAACTCGATGACATCTACCACGTCGGCGAAGTCAGGGGCACCCACGGTATCGGTCACGTGCGCCTCGCGACCGAGTCGGCGGTTCGTCCCGAAGCTGCACACCCATTCTGGGCGACTGGATTCGAAGATATCGCCATTGTGCACAATGGCCAGATCACCAATTACTGGAAGATGCGCCGTCGCCTCGAACGCCGCGGGTTTGCCTTCCATACCGATAACGACAGCGAGCTGGTCGCGGTCTACCTTGCCGATAAGCTGCAGCAGGGCGAAGCGCTCGATAGCGTGCTCGAAACCGCGATCGCGGACCTCGACGGGACCTTTTCGTTCCTGGTATCGACGCCTGACGAAATCGGCTACGCCAAGGACAACCTGGCCGCAAAGCCGATGGTGTTGTACGAAACCGATGACATGATTGCCATCGCTTCCGAGGAAGTCAGCCTGAACCGGCTGTTTCCGGGACAATCCATCAATTCCACCGAACCAGCCCCGGGGACGCATCAGACATGGTCACGATCGATTTAAGCCAAACCGATATTACCGCCGCCAACACCCGGATTCGAGACTGCGGTCGCGACGGACTGGATGTCGAAATCATTAACCCGGATGCCCGGCATAACATCGGCGTCGGCCTGGTCGATCCGATAAACGTGAAGGTCAGGGGATCCGCCGGATATTTCTGTGGCGGCCTGTCAGACGGTGCGCACTACGAGATCGAACATAACGCCGGCTGGGCCGTGGGCGACAATATTTATACCGGCTCGGTTGTGGTCGGCGGCAACGCGGGTGCGATCGCGGGGGTTGCCATACGTGGTGCCGAAATCGTGGTCCGTGGCAACATGGGCAGTCGTGCCGGGCAGGTGATGAAGGCGGGTACGCTATGCTGTGGTGGCAAGGCGGCGTTCATGGCCGGCTACATGATGTACGGTGGGCGCATCATCATTCTCGGCGATGCCGCGGCCAAGGTCGGGCAGGATATGAGCGCCGGTGAGATATTCGTCGGCGGCAAGATCGAAAGCCTCGGCAACGACACCATGATCGTCGATATGGAAGCTGCCGAGCGCGATGAAATCATGCAATTCCTCGAACGTTACAAACTGAATTACAAGGGCGATTTCACCAAGATCATAAACGCCGGCAAGAAACTGCGTTACGCCAACCAGGAGCCACGTGCGCGCCCGCAGCCTTTCTTCGTATCTTCGAGTTCCAGTAACTACTGGAATCCCAAGGTGCAGGAAGATATCTGGATCAAGGGTGAAGTAGGGCGCTACCGTATCCGTGGTTACGGTGCTTCCAAGCCGGTCCCGCATTTGAACGATATCGCCTTCGTCAAGGACGTCTCGTCGCAGCATTACGAGCCGCTAGAACTCAGGGATATAAACCTGAAAACCACGGTTGGCGGGCGCTATGGCGCCAAACCCTTAAGCCTGTCGATGCCGGTCATGATCGCGCCGATGAGTTTCGGTGCGCTCAGCCGCTCGGTTAAAATTGCGCTGGCGCGCGCCTCGCGCCTGTCGGGTATTTCCGAAAACACCGGCGAAGGCGGTATGCTCGACGAGCAGCGCGCGGAAGCCGACCAGTTAATCTTCCAGTGCCTGTCGGGTCGTCTCGGCTGGAACGTCAAGGATATGCAGCGCGCGGACGCCATCGAAATCTATATCTCGCAGGGCGCCAAGCCGGGCCTCGGCGGTCAGTTGATGGCGAAAAAGGTGACGCCCGAGCTGGCCGCGATACGCGGTATTCCGCAGGGTATCGACCTGAGATCGCCGTCGCGTCATCCCGATGTGCTCGGCGCCGACGACCTGGTCATCAAGGTTGAAGAATTTCGTGAAGCCACCATGCACAAGGTGCCGCTGGGCATCAAGATGGGGGCGGGGCGCGTCAACGACGATATCAAGATTGCCTACAAGGATGGTTTCGACTTTGTCGAGCTTGACGGTCTGCAGGGATCTACCGGCGCCGCCAGCACCGAAGTGCTCGAAAACGTCGGTATTCCCACGCTGTCCGCGGTGCAGGAAGCGATCGATGGTTTAAAGGAAATCGACGCGGGTGACGATATGGACCTGGTGATGATGGGCGGTATCAAGGACGGTGTCGATGTGGTCAAGATGCTCGCGCTCGGTGCGGACTGCACTTCGGTCGGTACTTCGGCGATAATCGCCGGTGGCTGTATCGCCTGCATGCAGTGCCATGTCGGCACCTGTCCGGTCGGTATCGCAACCCAGGACAAGGAACACGAGGCGCGTTACGACATCGACCTGCAGTCGCAAAACATACATCGCTACTTCGAATCCCTGCGCTGGCAGATTGCGTCGATTACCAAGGCGCTGGGCTATGATGACGTACACAAGGTGAGCCGCGACGACCTGGTCGCGCTGACGCCTGAAGCCGCCGATATTACCGGTTTGCCTTTGCTCAACGAACATCCCGCGCTGCACAAACCCGACCTGGGTCTTGAAGTGCTCGATCGCAAGGCGGGTTAGTCATGACTGTCATCAAGACTGAGTTTTCGATTACCGCGCGACCCGACCTGCAGGACGATACCGCCGATATACACTTCGTGCCGGCGCCTTGCCAGGTAGCCTGCCCGATCGGTACCGACGCGCCGTCCTACATTGCCTACATCTGGGAAGGCAAGAACGAAGCAGCGCTGGAAGCGATCAATGCCACCAATCCCTTCAGCGCGATTTGCGGCCGGGTCTGCGATGCGCCCTGTGAGCCTGCCTGTCGGCGCGCCGACAGCGATGGCGCGATCGCGATCCGCAATCTAAAACGTTACGTGCTCGAAACCCTGGGGCCGGGCTATGCCTTGCCGCCGGTCGCGGTCACGCAGAGCAAAACCGTCGGCATCGTCGGTGCCGGCCCGGCCGGCATGACGGCCGCGCATGATCTGGCCGAGGCCGGTTACGAAGTACACCTGTACGAGGCCACCGACCAGCTCGGCGGCATGATGTTCTGGGGCATCCCGCGTTTTCGCCTGCCGCAGTCGGCGGTGCAGCAGGATATCGACCGCATTACCGGGCATTGTCCCGGCCTCAAGATTCATCTGAACACCGCGCTCGGTGAACAGGTTTCTCTGGATGAACTGAAGCAGAAACACGAGGTCGTGCTGCTCTCCCTCGGCGCCTTTGTCGGCAAGCCGATGGGCATACCCGGTGAAACCGCGCCTTATGTCGAGGACGGCGTCAGCTTCCTCTATCGCGTCAATGCCGGTGAAAGACCGGCCCTGCCGGAAACCGTGCTGGTCATCGGTGGCGGTGACGTCGCGATGGACGCCTGCCGCGTGGCCAAACGGCTGCCCGGGGTCAAGCAGGTCAAGGTTATTTATCGGCGTGACTACGAGGCGATGCCGGCGCGGCGCGAAGAGCTGCAGGGCGCGATCGATGAGGGCATCGAGATCGTCTATAACACGCAGCCGGTCGCAGTCATCGACGGCAAGGCCTTGCGCTGCGTGCGCACCGAGCTCGGAGAGCCCGACGCGGATGGACGTCGCCGGCCGATCAATATCGAAGGTTCAGAGCATGACATCGAATGCGGTATGGTGATCGCCGCGGTCGGGCAGAAAACCGAATGCGCTGAACTCGAAACTGCGGGCCTGATGGACTGGGACCGTGTCAAGACCAGTTTTGACGGTATGGCTACCTCCGATCCGCGAGTTTTTGCGGCAGGTGACGGCGCCTTCGGCGGCTCGACTATCGTCGAGGCCATGTACCAGGGGCATCGGGCGGCCTACTACCTGAAGGCTTATCTTGAAGGTAACGCGTCGCCGCTGCCCTATCGCACGCCCTATCGAACCCGGCGGGTAGCCATCTGCAATGACCCGGACTGGGAAATTAATCCGCGCGTGCATCAACATTTCCATGGCCTCGGCCAGGTGCCGATCGAGTTTCCTGAAATCGAATCGACCTATAGCGCGGCCGAGGCAAAAGCGGAGGCCGCGCGCTGCTTCCGCTGTGACGCCGAGACCGGTTCCGCCGATTATACCGTCGGCAGCCGCGAATCCATTTTCGCAATGGCACGCATCGAACCGGAGGACGTCGAACAAGCAGACCAGTATTCTCGAGGCGCGCCTGGCAAATCGCGAGAACCCGTTCACCGAGGAGCATGTCGCAACCCTGGATGACCTCGTATTTCTGCCCGCCAACCTGTCACGGCTGGTCATCGACCCGTATCGTGAAGGCTGTGTGACCGCGACCAAATTCGGCGCTATCCAGAGCCTCGGGCTCGACATACCCTTTACCGTAACGGGCTTTGACAATGCGCCGTCCGAGATTCGGGAATCGGTGGCGAAATCGATTGCCGCGCACGGTGCCGCCTACATCGGGGCCGCGTCGCTCGGCGAGGGCTGCAAGTGGGTCCAGGTTGTTACGCGCGACGTCGATCCGGTGGCGGATGCCATCGTCATCGATGCGGATCAGGCTATGGCCAGCGGACAGGTTTCACGCGCCCGCGCGGAGCAACCCGCCGGCTTGCTGGTTCATGTTGGCAACGTCGAAGCCGCGATCGATTTCGCGCTGGCGCAGAAGCTCGATTTTCTGTTGCTCGATCCGACCGCAGGCCTGCCCGGGCTCGATGCGGAACTCGCCGGCGCTCCCGATATTTCGATCGTGCACCGGGCCGTGACGAAACTGCGCGCGCTCGACCGCGAGGAAGAAGTCGACCTGGTTTATTTTGGCGGGTTACGCACCGGTACCGACGCGGCCAAGATCCTGGCGCTTGGGACGATCGCGGTGACCGTCGGTGCCGCGATGGCACTCGCGCTGGGTGCAGATATCTCTGGCGGCAGACCGGTTTTCAATGCAAACTTGGAGGCCGCCGAGCGGGAAGAGCGCAGTTCCAACCTGCTGCAGGCGTTTACCGCGGAATCATCGATGATGGCGCGCTGCACCGGTAAAACCAATGTGCAAAATCTCGAACCCGAAGATTTGCGTGCGATCACGCTGGTGGTATCCCGGGCTGCGGGCGTGCCGATGGCGGGCAGTTTGCATCAGCATTAGTTGGATATAGAATTAGTGGCAATGACATAAGCAGAAATCCATAGGGGGATAAAAGTGGCCAAAGATCTCGAAGCGATCGCAAAAGCAAAAAAGATAAAGTATTTCCTGGTGAGCTGGGTCGACCTGTTCGGCGTGTTGCGCGCCAAGCTGGTGCCCGCGCGCGCCATCAAGGGCATGCAGAAAGACGGCGCCGGGTTTGCCGGCTTCGCGGCCTGGCTCGATATGACGCCGGCGCATCCCGATATGTTTGCGGTGCCGGATGCGGACAGCCTGATCCAGCTGCCGTGGAAACCGGAAATCGGCTGGGTTGCGGCCGACCTGTGGATGGACGGCAAGGAAGTCGAAGCCTCGCCGCGTGTCGCCCTGAAACGCCAGCTCGCCAAGGCACTGAGGAAAGGTTATCGCATGAAAACCGGGGTGGAATGCGAATACCACCTGATTACGCCCGACGGCACCAAACTCGCCGATGACGCCGATACCCAGGCCAAGCCCTGTTACGATCAACTGGCCCTGATGCGCCAGTATCCGGTGGTCGGCGAAATCTGTGACTGCATGCTCAAGCTCGGCTGGAATCCATACCAGAACGACCACGAGGACGCCAACGGCCAGTTCGAGATGAACTGGGACTATGACGATGCGCTGAAAACTGCCGACAAGCACGTGTTCTTCAAGTACATGGTCAAGTCGATCGCCGAAGAGCATGGTATGCGTGCGACCTTCATGCCGAAGCCGTTTACGCATTTAACCGGCAACGGCTGTCATGCGCACGTCTCGCTGTGGGATCGCGCGGGCAAGAAAAACCTGTTCGAGACCAGTCGCAAAGATCCCCGCGGCCTCGGGCTGTCGCCACTGGCCTACAAGGCGCTGGGCGGCATTATGCACTCTGCCTCCGATCTGGCCGCGATCTTCAATCCGACGGTCAACAGCTACAAGCGCATCAACGCGCCGCGCACCATGTCGGGCGCCACCTGGTCACCGAACGCGGTGACTTACGCCGGTAATAACCGCACCCACATGATTCGCGTGCCGGAAGACGGGCGCTTCGAACTGCGCCTGATGGATGGCGCGGCCAATCCCTACCTGATGCAGGCGGGCGTGTCTGGCGGCGGTACTCGATGGCATCGCCAACAAGCGCGATCCGGGTGAACCGACCCATCTCAATATGTACGAGGAAGGGCATCGCGCCAAGAGTGCACGTATGCTGCCGTTGAACCTGCTCGATGCAATTCGCCAGCTGGACAAGAACAAGGTGATTCGCGAAGGTCTCGGCGACGAACTGGTGGATGCCTACGTCAAGCTCAAGATGCAGGCCTGGGACAGCTATGCGGCGCACCTGAGCAGCTGGGAAAGAGAAAATACGCTCGATTGCTAGCTGATGTCTGTCTCGACACCAACACTTGTTATCTAATCTAAGCCTCAAGGCGCGGGCCAGCCTGGCCTGCGCCTATAGCGGCATCGCCTGGGGCCTGTTCTGGATTCCGCTGCGCGGCATGGACAGCGCCGGCGTCACCGACGCCTGGGCCACGGTGCTGTTCTACGGCGTACCGCTGATTATTTTTTCTCCGTGGATTCTGCTCAACTGGCGACGCATCGCGCGCTGTGGCTGGCCGCTGCATTTCATCGGCATCGCGACCGGGGTATCGCTGGCGTTTTATTCCAACGCAATGCTCTACACCGAGGTCGTACGCGGGCTGGTGCTGTATTACACGACGCCGGTCTGGTCCTTGCTGCTGGCGCGTATCCTGTTGGGTGAATCCATCACCCCGGCCCGGGTCCTGGCGATTATTTTCGGGCTGGCCGGCATGCTGGTCATGTTCGGTGTCGACCTGGGTTACCCCTGGCCGAAAAATATTGGCGACTGGATGGCGCTGATAGGCGCCGGTGGCTGGGCAGTCGCCGCCGTGTTGCTGCGCAAGGACGACGGCAGCCGCAGCATGGAAATCTGTTCGGTGTATTTCTTTTACGGGGTAATCGCCTCGATCGTGCTGGCATTGTCGCCGATGGCGGGCGAACTCGAAATCCCGGACTGGTCCGTCATCGTCGACGTGTTGCCCTGGGCGATACCGATCGCCATTATCGTCATTCCCGGCGCCTACGCCGCCTTCTGGGGCGCGCCGCATCTAAATCCGGGGGTGGTCGGTCTGCTGATGATGACCGAGCTCAGCGTCGGTGGTATTACCGCTGCGATCTGGGCCAACGAGCCGCTGGGCGTGCGTGAACTGAGCGGCATCGCGCTAATCACAATGGCGGGATTGATCGAATTTTTGTACGCCCCGATTCGCCGCGCCCTGTGGCGCGACGCCTGACGATTTGCCTTGTTTTAATTCCTGAATTAAGTGTCGCTTTCGAGATACTTTCAGCCCGCTTCAAACCCTATGATACGTCGACCTGGTACCCTGCCGGCCCCCGGGAAGCGGCACGGAGGTAACGCCGCTTTGCGGCTCATAGATCCGTTGATTTCCTCGCTGTGGAGACAATAATGGCAAAAAGCGACATCGAAATTGCTCGTCAAGCAACCCTGAAACCGATTACTGAAATCGCGCAAAAGCTCGGTATAACCCCCGCCGATTTCAAACCCTACGGCCATGACAAGGCGAAGCTGACGACCGAATTCATCAACTCGCTGCAGGGCAAGCCGGACGGCAAGTTAATTCTGGTTACCGCAATCTCGCCGACGCCGGCAGGTGAGGGTAAGACCACGACCACGGTCGGGCTGGGTGACGGCCTCAATAGCATCGGCAAGAAAGCGGTGATGTGCCTGCGCGAACCGAGTCTCGGACCCTGTTTCGGCATGAAGGGCGGCGCGGCCGGTGGCGGTTACGCCCAGGTCGTACCGATGGAAGATATCAACCTGCACTTTACCGGTGATTTCCACGCCATCGGCGCGGCGCACAACCTGCTGTCGGCGTTGGTCGACAATCACGTCCAGTGGGAAAACAAATCGGGCCTCGACCCACGCCGTATCACCTGGAAACGGGTTATTGATATGAACGACCGCACCCTGCGCGACATCACCATCGGTCTCGGCGGGCCCGGCAACGGCACCCCGCGCGAAAGCGGTTTCGATATCACCGTGGCCTCTGAAATCATGGCGATTTTCTGCCTCGCCACCGATCTCGACGATCTCGCCCGTCGCATCGGCAATATCGTCGTCGGCTATACGCGCGATATGCAGCCGGTGCATGCGCGTGACGTCAACGCCCCGGGCGCAATGACCGTGTTGCTGAAGGACGCCTTCATGCCTAACCTGGTGCAGACCCTGGAAAATAACCCGGCGTTTATCCATGGCGGTCCCTTCGCCAATATCGCGCATGGCTGTAACTCGGTAATCGCCACCAAAACCGCGCTTAAACTGGCCGACTACGTGGTTACCGAGGCCGGGTTTGGAGCCGATCTCGGCGCCGAGAAATTTTTCGACATCAAGTGCCGCAAGGCGGGCCTCTCTCCCGACGCGGTGGTGCTGGTCGCGACCGCGCGCGCGCTCAAGATGCACGGCGGTGTCGCCAGGGATCAGCTCGCCGGTGAAAACGTCGACGCGATCAGGAAGGGTTGCGAAAACCTTGGTCGGCATATTCGAAATCTGAAACAGTACGGTGTCCCGGTGACGGTTGCGATTAACCGCTTTTCAGCCGATACCGAGGGCGAGCTTGGCGCGATTCGCGAATTCTGCGACGAGTTCGGCGTCAAGGCCTTCGACTGCAACCACTGGGGCGAGGGCAGCAAGGGCACCCAGGAGCTGGCAAAGCACGTCGCCGAAGTCGCCGACTCCGGGCAGGCGCAGTTTCATCCGCTGTACGATGATGATATGCCGTTGTGGGACAAGGCGCGTCATATCGCGCGCACGCTTTACGGCGCGGACGATATCATCGCCGATAAAAAGGTGCGCGATCAGTTTGCCAAATTCGAAGCCGACGGCTACGGCCATTTCCCGATATGCATGGCGAAAACCCAGTACAGCTTTTCCACCGACCCCGCGTTGATGGGTGCGCCAACCGGGCACGAAGTGCCGATTCGCGAAGTCCGCCTGTCGGCGGGCGCCGAGTTTATCGTCGCGGTTTGCGGTGACATCATGACCATGCCGGGTTTGCCGCGGGTGCCGTCGGCGGATAATATCCACCTCAACGCGGACGGGCAGGTCGAAGGCCTGTTCTAGGTGGATCAATACGGGGACAGTTTACCTAATTCCCTTTTGCCATCGATAATACGGATACCCTGACTGGAATTCAGTAAGCTGTCCCCTTACCTGACAGGAAACTGTTCCCTGGTCCATAGCCCGATAGTTTACGTATAGAGCCCATGCAACTTACCGAACAATACCAAAGCTTCATTTCCTGGCAGTGCCGGCTGCGCAAGCTCGCTATGCGAGAAAAAGGCGGGCGCCCCAGCGCCGGCATGAGCGCCGGTATCCACGCGTTAGCGGGTGGCGACGAACAGGCGCGGATAAATTTCCTGATTAACCGCAGGGATACGGCCGATCGCACCAGCGAGTTTCGCCACGTCATCCGTAAAACCCACGACCCGAGCCAGTGGATCAAAAATGGCCTGCGCATCCTCGCGGAAATGCATTACCACGAAACCGACCAGTTTGTGGACGAGCTGACCGCGCTATTCGGTGACGATTCCGCGACCGCCTATGCGCTGCTCAAGGCGGGGCAGTGCAAACTGCGATTTGCCGAGGGCAGTATCGAACATGTCTTCGATTTCGATGTCAGGTCACTAGACCG
>CAVYHN010000057.1:0-27781 GCA_963768295.1 uncultured Gammaproteobacteria bacterium
ATTCGCGCCAAAACGGCAAGAGCCGTCGAACATCGAAACATCGGGCAGGCGCCAGCCGTCGACACCGTCCACAACCAGTTGGTCGGCCCACGCCAACGCAGCCGCGTAAGTCATTTCACCGTCACCGCGCACGGCGCTTGCATCGCCGTTGATATCGTCATAATCCGAGTTCCATGCCTGGTTGGCATCGGCCAGCCAGGTCTTGTCGTTCAGCGGATCATACAGAAACAGGCCGCCGCGGCGTGTCTCGAGTACCGGTGCCGGTATCGACGGGTCGGCGAGCCCTGCGGCCACGTCGCCGTCGTGAACGGCAACGGCAAAACGTTTGGAGTCGAGACCATCCTGCAGATAGCCGCCGAAGACCGAAAACGTGTTGGCCGAGGCGCCGCTGGGATCCTGTTCGTTGAGCGATGCAGTCCAGTACGAGCTCGCCTGCATATCGTCGAACAGCCTGACCTGGTCCTGGTTAGCGAGATCTCCGGGTCGGTCCGCATAATCCCCACCCAGGGTAGAAGTCCACAAATCGGTGAACTCGCCGCTGGTGCAGTCGGCAATCGCATTGGCGGGGCGGGGAAAGGCGTTGTAACAGGAAGAGTTGATACTTACTGACGGCAGTCTCCAGCTGCTGCTCCCGGCAAGCGTCAGGCCGGCCGCCCAGTCATTGGCGGCTTGGAAGGTCATAGCGCCGTCGCCGTTCACGCTGCCCGACACGGGAGCAATATTGTCGTAGTTGGTACTCCACGCGAGATTCCAGTCGCTCACCCAGGTGACATCCGCGTCGGGGTCAAACAAAAACGCTCCGCCTCCGCGGGAAAGGAGGTCGCCAGACCGCGCCTGGAAGCTCAGCAAAAGCAAAGCCAGAATCGAAACGGTTGCGTATGACAGCTGGTTCATTGGATCGGACTAAAATCGATTTATTTTTCGATTAAATCAGCCTAAACAGAAAACATGGCTTTGTCATCACCCAAATGGATTAAATTGGAGGCAGGTTAGTTTCAAACCCGTAATTCTTTGCCTGGAGTCCGCTTCGGGTCGGTTCTTGCCCCCCACCGCCGATTCCTGAGCGTCCGCTTCGGATGTGAAAAGAAGGGGGTCACCCATTAGGCAAAAAGTCAAACGAAGGCACAAGAATATTCCCTCGATGAAACGAGCGGTTTAGGTCGTCGAGTACCAAAACGTCATGCATCCGTATTTTCATTCGGTGGGTATCACAATGAAATGTGCACCAGTCACCCATCAGGATCAAGCTGCGATTAAGCAGCCCTGGCTATTCGCCCCAGAAAAAAATCGGTTCCATCTAACGTCCAATCGAATGACAGATCTTGGGCCTGTGACGACCAACCTTCAGTGGCTCGATAGATAGGCACAAAGCGGTGAACTCGGTATTAAATGAAAAGACTGGGCCAATCAGGTCTGATGGTTGTTAGCCAACCCCAATAATGGTTTCCCAGCCTTTTCAAACCTATCGAAACATGAGGTCTTCGTTAAAGTCAGTCTTCTTTCGCATCACCCAGTAACAGGCACGAGCCAATTTATGGGCGAGCGCCTTCCTCGCGACAATCGAATTAGTGGCTTGGCATTTTTTGTGATAGTAACGATTGGCACGGTCACTGTGACGGACGGCGAAGTTGGCGGCTTCGATAAAAGCCCAGGCCAGATACTTGTTACCATTCTTGCGGTTATTTTCGCCTTTCTTTTTACCATTGCTCTCACGACGACTGTCCACACAACGGCAATAAGAGGCGAAATTACCCGGCCCCTTAAACCGCGTGATATCACCGGTTTCGAGTAAGATGGTTTGCGATAAGATGTCACCGATTCCGGGCGCTGTTTTCAGTTGCTTAAAGCTCTGTTCTGGCGTCACCTGGGTCAAGATGGATGTCTCCAGCACTTTGATTTGCGCACTCAGTGCCTGAATCAAAGTGATATGACTTTGTAGTGCGAGTTGAACGTTTTGATCGCCGATGATTGGAGGCTGGTATTTCTTGGCCTTGATAAAATCAGCCCGTAAGGTTTGCCCCGTATGCATTTGTAACTGGGATTTGTAGCGAATGATATGACTGCTGCGATCTTGTACCAGTTGCATTCGCTTGCGCAGCAGATCGCGTAACCCGCGGTCTGCCTTGGGGTAAATATAGCCGGTGGGCAAAATCCCTAATCGCATGAGATGGGCGAGATGAAAGGCGTCGTATCGATCGTTGGTGCGTTTTAATCCGCTGTACTGGACCACCTTAGCGGTGTTAACGAGATCAACTCGGAACCCATCTGCCATCAACGCATCGACCAACCAATACCAGTTGAAGGTCGATTCAACAGCAATCCCTTTTAACTGTTTCTTGTACTTGGATAAAGCTTCGATCGTAAGCTCAGCGTGATTGCCAAGCGTCTGTTCAAAGACTCGTTTATCGTGATCATCGATCACGCAAATAACATGATTGTTTGAATGTAAATCAATTCCGCAATAAAGTGCCATGGCAACCTCCAATGACGTGTGTGAGAACTCTCATTGTAGTCCTCGCCATCACGGCTTTGCTGTGGTGGTGGGGCGAGGTTGCCTTATGTTTATCAGGTCATTGACTTTTGGTCTCTACATCAGGGGCGCATCAAAAATCAAAGACCTGGTCCTTTGTTTTTGTACTGCAGTTCCGCGCTCTAATCTCACGCATTACTTAAGGTTTTCAAAGATGACTCAGGTCAATTTCCCCGATACCGGATGTGCTCTAATGGTCGACCAATAACTATCGTCTGACGATAGCGGGTGATGACCGAATAATAAAAAGCAGAGCACGAGGCACGCATGTTTCAAATTCGCATTCACGGGCGTGGTGGTCAGGGTGTCGTGACGGCCGCCGAGATGATGTCTATCGCAGCTTTCGAAGAGGGCAGGCATGCGCAGGCAATTCCGAGTTTCGGCTCGGAGCGCATGGGCGCCCCGGTGGTGGCTTACGTGCGTATTGATGACGATCCTATCGAGCTCACGGAACCGGTTCTGCGACCCGATCTGCTGGTCATTCAGGATCCAACCCTGTTCCATGCGGTCGATGTTTTCAGTGGGCTGGCCGACGACGGATTTTTGCTCATCAACACAGCTCGCCGATTACCCGAACTCCATATCGATGATGCGCTGGCGCGCCTGCCCGACCACCACGTCTACACGGTCGCCGCGACCGAGCTCGCGCTGCGCCACCTGGGCAGACCGACGCCCAACACGGCGTTACTGGGGGCGTTTACGGCACTTTCCGAGGTGTTGCACCTCGAGTCGGTCATCACCGCGATCAACGACAAGTTTTCAGGTGATATTGCGCAGCGCAATGTCATCGTGGCGCGAGCGGCGCACGACGCGGCGCAGGCAGACTGAGGCGGGAGGAAGGCACATGCTGCAACAGATTGAGGGTTCGGCGGCCGTGGCGCAGGCCGTGGCGGCTTGCCGCCCGGAGGTGATCGCTGCCTATCCGATTACACCGCAGACGCATATCGTCGAGGGCCTCGGCGATATGGTCAAACGCGGCCTGGTCGGAAGCTGCCAGTTCTTGAACGTCGAATCCGAGTTCGGCGCGATGAGCGTATGTATCGGTTCCTCCGCCACCGGGGCGCGCACCTATACCGCAACCTCGAGCCAGGGCATGCTGTTCATGATGGAGGCCGTGTACAACGCATCCGGCCTCGGGCTGCCGATCGTCATGACCGTGGGCAACCGCGCCATCGGCCCGCCGATCAATATCTGGAACGACTGGAGTGATTCGATGGCCGCGCGCGATGCTGCCTGGATCCAGCTGTTTGTCGAGGACAATCAACAGGCAGCGGACGTGCACGTGCAGGCGTTCCGGCTGGCGGAAGCGGCGAGCCTGCCGGTGATGGTGTGCATGGATGGCTTCATTCTGACGCATGCCTATACCCGTGTCGACGTGCCGGACCAGGCCGATGTGGATAGTTTTCTACCCGCGTTCGAACCGCAGCAGGCGCTCGATCCCCGGGCGCCGATTACGATGGGCGCAATGGTGGGGCCGGAAGCCTTTGCCGAGGTGCGGTTTCTGGCGCATTACAAGCAGCTCGAAGCGCTCGATCTGATTCCACGCCATGCGACCGAGTTCGAGGCGCTGTTCGGCCGCGATTCCGGTGGCTTGCTAAAATCCTTTGACGCCGAGGGCAAGAGCACCGTGGTCGTGACCATGGGTTCGGTGGTCGGCACGATGAAGTCGGTGCTGGCGGATATGCGGCAGGATGGCGCCTCGATCGGGTTGCTGTCGATCCGCAGCTACCGCCCATTTCCAAAGCAACAGCTGCGTGATGCGTTGGCGGACGCAAAACGGGTGATCGTATTCGAGAAAAGCCTGGCGGTCGGCATGGGCGGTATTCTCGCCGCCGACGTACGCATGGCGCTTGCCAACCTGCCGATTGCGGTGCACTCGGTCATTGGTGGCCTCGGCGGTCGCCCGATCACGCGCGACAACCTGCGGCGCATGCTGGACAAGGGCGTGCATGACGAACTGGAAGAACCGCATTTCCACGATCTGGACGTTGCCGTCGTCCACCGCGAGCTCGAGCGTTTACGCGATATGCAGCGTCCCGGGCCGAGTGCCGAAAGCATTTTGCGCGATATAGCCGGCGCCGATGCCGTCGCCAGGAGTTCCGAATGAGCAAGGTCCCGGATTCCGAGCAGCGAGTGAAGTTCTACCAGACCGGCACCTTCACGGTCGGCAACCGGCTGCTGGACGATGCGCAACGTACCGTGCAGGCCAGCGTTGAACGGGCCAACTCGCTCGACTCCGGACACCGCGCCTGCCAGGGTTGCGGTGAAGCGCTCGGCGCACGCTACGTGGTCGACGCGGCATTGCGCGCTGCGAACGACCAGCTCATCGCGGCCAACGCGACGGGCTGCCTCGAAGTATTCACCACACCTTATCCGGAATCTGCCTGGCGCCTGCCATGGATACACTCGCTATTCGGCAACGCGCCTGCGGTCGCCACCGGCATTGCGGCCGCTTTACGCGCCCGGGGCCGAGAGGATGTGCGCGTGCTCGCGCAAGGTGGCGATGGCGGCACGACCGACATCGGCATGGGTTGCCTGTCGGGTATGTTCGAGCGTAACGATGATGTGCTCTACGTCTGCTACAACAACCAGGCCTATATGAATACCGGCGTCCAGCGCTCGAGCCAGACGCCACCGGCGGCACGGACCGCAACCACCACCGTCGCCGGTAGTAACCCCGGTAATGAACTGAACACCGGCAAGAGCGTGCCGCTGATCGCGATGGCGCACGGCATACCCTACGTCGCGACCGCATCGGTGCATGATCTGCACGACCTCGAACACAAGGTGGCCAGGGCGATGAGCTTTCATGGCGCACGCTACCTGGAAGTGTTTGTGCCCTGCCCATTGGGCTGGGGCTCGCGCCCGGCGGATACCATCAAGGTCGCGCGCCTGGCCACGCAATGCGGGATGTTCCCATTGTTCGAGGCCGAGTTCGGAGAGCTGAGCGCATCCACCAGGATCCGGGAACGCCAACCGGTCGAGGACTACCTCAGACTGCAGCGTCGCTTCGCGCACGTGTTTTTGCCGGAGAATGCGCATCAGCTCGAAGCGTTGCGGGCAATCGCGGAGCGCAACATTCGCCGCTTCGGCCTGCTCGCGGATGGGGAGGATACGGCGTGAGCAACGAATCCGAAAAAATACCGTTTGCGGTCACACTCGACGTCGGCGGCAGCCTGCTCAACAAGACCGGCAGCTGGCGCAGCGAACGTCCGGTTTACGCCGACCGGTTGCCACCGTGCAACCACGCCTGCCCGGCTGGCGAGGATATCCAGGGCTGGCTTTACCACGCCGAGGAGGGCGATTACCGTGCTGCCTGGGAGTCTCTCGTCGCCAATAATCCGCTGCCGGCGATCATGGGGCGGGCCTGCTACCACCCCTGCCAGGATGCCTGCAACCGGGCGCAGCTCGACCAGGCGGTGAATATCCACGCCGTGGAACGCTTCCTGGGTGATCTCGCGCTCAGCGAAAAGTGGCCCGCGAAGGTCGCCGAACCCCCGAGCGGCAAGCGCGTACTTGTTATCGGCGCGGGGCCCAGCGGCCTCTCAGCCGCCTATCACCTGGCGCGCCTCGGCCATGACGTGGAGATCCACGAAGCCGGCCCCCTGCCGGGGGGCATGATGCGCTTCGGTATCCCCCGTTACCGCTTGCCACGCGAAGTTGTGGACGGCGAGGTGCAGCGCATCCTGGACATGGGCGTGACATTGCGGCTCGACAGTCGGGTCGACGATATCCCGTCAATACTGGCCAGCGGTGGCTTCGATGCCTGCTTCGTGGCGATCGGCGCCCATATCGCGAAGCGCGTCGATATACCCGGTCCCGATGCGGCGCGCATCGTCGATGCCGTGAGTTTCCTGCGCGACATGGAAACCGGCGACGCGCCGCTGCAGCTCGGCCGACGCGTGCTGGTCTACGGCGGCGGCAACACGGCCGTCGACGTCGCGCGCACGGCCAGGCGGCTCGGTGCCGAACCGGTGATCGTGTACCGGCGCAGCCGCACGCAAATGCCGGCCCACGATTTCGAGATCGACGAGGCGCTGGAGGAAGGCGTGGTCGTCAACTGGCTGCGCACCATCACCGCAGCCGATGAGCATGGATTCAAGATCGAAAAAATGACCCTGGACGAGAATGGCTGGCCACAACCCACGGGTGAATACGAGACCATCGAAGCCGACAGCCTGGTACTGGCGCTCGGCCAGAACGTGGATCAGAGCATACTCACCAACCTGCCGGGGGTGGCGTTGAACCAGGATGGCGTCGTTGCAGTAGGTGCCGATATGGCGACAGCCTTCGATGGCGTGTTTGCCGGTGGCGACATGGTGCCGGCGGAACGCACGGTCACGGTGGCCGTTGGACATGGCAAGAAAGCTGCGCGTAATATCGATGCTTACCTGCGCGGCGGAACTTACCGGCCACCGCCGAAGCCTGAGCTGGCGAATTTCGAAACGCTCAACACCTGGTACTACACTGACGCGGCGCAAAAGGTGCAACCGGTGCTGGATGCGGCTCGCCGCCGCACCACGTTTGACGAAGTGCACACCGGCCTGGATGCCGGTAACGCTTTGTTCGAGGCGCGTCGTTGCCTGTCCTGCGGTAACTGCTTCGAGTGCGATAACTGTTACGGCATCTGTCCCGACAATGCCATCACCAAGCTCGGGCCGGGGAAGCGTTTCGAGTTCAAGTACGATTATTGCAAAGGCTGCGGCATGTGTGCGGCCGAGTGCCCCTGTGGCGCTATTCTGATGATACCGGAGGCAACTTAGAGCCCGCGGGCGTGATCGGGACTTGCCACCTGAAGGTTGTCGAACTCGAATAACCGATAAACTCGTTGCACGGGTAAAGCCGCAATACGGGTTAACGCCGGCTCGGGACACCTGCTTTTGAATCGAGGACAGTTGTATGCCTTTGCCAGGTTTTTCCGAAAGCCAGATCGTCAGGGCAGGGTATTTTCTTTGCTACGGCAGGTCTTAGTTCTATAGAATGTCGTGGCGATGACAACTCCGCAAACCAACAATACGGCCGATGCGCCCCACGTGGGGCTTTTCGTCACCTGCCTGGTCGACCTCTATCGACCGTCGGTAGGCTTTGCCGCGGTCAAGCTGCTGGAGCAGGCCGGTTGCCGCGTGACGGTACCGCAGGCGCAAACCTGTTGTGGACAGCCGGCGTTTAACAGCGGTGACGACCGGCATGCCCGGCAGCTGGCTATGCAGGTGCTCAATGCTTTCGAGGAATTTGATTATATTGTCGGGCCATCGGCTTCCTGTCTGGGCACGATTCGTTGTCATTACCCGGAAATGTTTGCCGACGATACCGGGCTGTTGCCGCGCTTCGAGGCGCTCAGCTCAAAAAGCTATGAACTGGTCGGTTTCCTGGTCGATGTACTCGGCGTCGAAGCGGTCGAAGCAGGCTTCGATCACTGCGTCACCTACCACGATTCCTGCTCGGCATTACGCGAGCTGGGGATCAAGTCCCAACCCAGGAAATTGCTGGCCTCGGTTTCCGGTTTACAGCTGAACGAGATGCAGGGCACCGATATCTGTTGTGGATTTGGCGGCACTTTTTGCGTCAAGTACCCCGAGATTTCGGGACGCATGGCCGCGGACAAGCTGGCCTCGGTTGAGGCCAGTGGCGCGGATACGCTGCTAGCCGGCGACCTGGGCTGCCTGCTCAACCTGGCCGGCAAGATGCGCCGCGAGGGCAAGTCCACCGGCGTTTACCATATTGCCGAGGTGCTCGCGAACATGGCCGATTGCAAGTCTATCGGTGAGGGTGACGACTGATGCAGCCGCATTCGAGACATTTCAAGGCGAATGCCGAGGCTGCGTTGCGCGAGCCCAACCTGCAGGCCGCGTTGCAGCAGCTGGAACTGGGTTTTGTCGCCGGCCGACAACGTTGCTACGAAGCGCTGCCCGAATTCGAAGCCTTGCGCGACCGGGCGCAGGATATCCTGGATCATACCCTCGATAATCTCGATGCTTACCTGCTCGAGTACGAGGCCCGGGTGATCGAATCCGGGGGTAAGCTACACTGGGCGAGCACGGCGGAAGAAGGGCGCGAGATCGTGACTCGAATCTGTCGTGATGCCGAGGCTAGAACCGTGATCCGCGGAAAGTCCATGGTGGGCGAGGAAATCGGCATCAACGACGCGCTCGAGGCGGCCGGGTTCGAAGTGACGGAAACCGATCTTGGCGAATATATCCTGCAGCTGGCCAAGGAACCACCGAGCCATATCGTCGCCCCCGCCATCCACAAGACCAAGGACGAAATATCCGATTTATTCCTCGAGCATCACCGCGACCTTGGATTCACAAATCGCCAGACAGAGCGCAGTGCACTGGTTAACGAGGCGCGCCAGGTATTGCGTGAAAAATTCCTCGCCGCCGACGTCGGTATAACCGGCGCAAATTTCCTCATCGCCGAAACCGGTAGCAACGTGATTGTCACCAACGAGGGTAATGGCGATCTTACCAGCACACTGCCGCGCGTGCAGATCGTGACTGCGGCTATTGATAAGGTCGTGCCGACGCTCGAGGATGCCTCGCTGTTGTTGCGTTTGCTCGCCCGCAGCGCGACCGGGCAGGAGATTACCGCCTACACGACCTTTACCACTGGCCCCAGGCGCGAACATGACGCGGACGGCCCGGTCGAATACCACGTCGTGCTTATCGATAATCATCGTAGCGAAATGCTCGGCAGCGAATTGCGCCCGATGTTGCGTTGCATTCGTTGTGGCGCCTGCATGAATCATTGCCCGGTTTACGGGCGCGTCGGTGGCCACGCCTACGGCTGGATTTACCCGGGCCCGATGGGCTCGGTGCTGACCCCGATCATGCTTGGGCTCGATGAAGCCGGCCACCTGCCCAACGCCTGTACGCTCAACGGTCGCTGCGAAACAGTTTGCCCGGTGAAGATCCCCTTGCCGACGTTACTGCGCAGTCTGCGCAGTCGGCAGCATTTACAACGGCAGAATTCGAGCCTGGCGAGGATCGCGTTATCGCTATGGACCTGGGTAGCGCTACGCCCGCGGCTTTACCAAATGCTGACCTGGCCGGCGATGTCGCTGCTGTCGCGACTGGGGTTCAAAAGAGGCGGCTTCCGACGCATGCCGTTCGCCTCGGGCTGGACCCGCGTGCGCGACCTGCCGGCCCCGCAGGGCTCGACCTTTCAGGCGCTTTGGCAACAGCAACAACGGGGACGCAAGTGAGCGCCGCCCGCGAGCAGGTTCTGGCGCACATTCGCAGGGCTTTGGGGCGTGGCGAACTGGACGGGGCGCAGTTGACAGAATTACGCGAGCGCATCGCTCGGCACCCAAGGCAGATCGAACCCGCTTTCAGCGAGCCGCCACGACAGCGTTTTCAACAAAAACTCGAGGCCGCGGAGGCAAGCTTCGTTGCGCTCGATACACTGGCCGAGGTGGCGGCCGAGGTCGAACGCTACCTCGACGCGTCCGCAGCGCCCAGGCGTCTCGTCACCAGCGGCGATGAATTACTGCAGGCGCTCGAGTGGCCGCAGTCAATCGAGCTTCGACCGTGGCTTGCGAAAGGTGACGACAAGGTGTCGCTGACGACGGCGCACTGTGGCATCGCCGAGACCGGCACTTTGCTTCTGGTATCAGGCGAGCATAAGTCCCACCAGTCTTAACTTTTTGCCGGATTATCACATCGTGGTGTTGCGCGCCGAGCAGCTGCTACCGCGCATGGAAGACGCCTGGGACAGCCTGCGGACGTCGTTTGCGCAGATGCCCAGAACTGTCAATTTCATTTCCGGGCCGTCAAAGACCGCCGATGTCGAGCAAACAGTCGAATACGGCGCGCATGGTCCACGCTACCTGCATGTGATCCTCGTTGGCTAACAGGCGTGCTGTGCCCGGAGTAGATATAAACGGGACCTGCTTCGGGTCGGTTCTCGCCCCTGATTTATCGGGCTCGAGGTTCTGATTTCTCTAAACAAGACCCTCAGTTACGAGCGCAGGGCTTCGTTCTTCGGCCAATACCTGGTCTTCTCATCGTTACGAGCCCAACTTCCTCGTCGCCCTGAACCCGGCGAAACGGGTTTGTCGTGCCGGGCTAGATGCCTGCAGGAATGTAACGCCCCGAGGTTTTGGAAAAACCCTTGTTCATAAACCAGTTTTGGCGGGGTCGTTCGCCTCACGAAAAGATACCATCCGCTGCAGGTCCTCATCCCACAGAGACGCGTTAAAGCAGTCCATGATTTCCCCTGGCGCCAGTGATGTTGTTACCGGCGACTGAAGTTCGGGTATCGCCGCCATGGCTTCGGGCAGACGATAAAACGGGATATGGATATTGAGGTGATGAATGTGGTGATAACCGATGTTCCCGGTAAACCATTGCATTAGCTTGTTGAGTCGCATATAGCTTGAAGACTCGAGTGCGGCCCGGTAGTAGGTCCATGACTCGGGCGAAATGATGTGCATGCGCTTGAAGCTGTGCTGGGCGAAAAACAAATAACTACCCAGGGCTGACGCGAGCGTCATGGGTAGCAGCATGACGAAGAAGGCTACATCAAAACCGCCGACTACCCATAAAAGACTAAGCAGTGCACCGTGGGCAAGCAGTACCACGGCGGAGTCCCAGTATTTTAATGGGTTACGCAGTAGTGGTAATACGCAGATGTTGATGGCGAAAATCGTGATGTAACCCGCCAGTACCACTAGAGGATGGCGTTGCAGGCGATAAGCCGCGCGGACCACCGGTGACGCATCTCGCCACATTTTGGTGGTTATTAGTGGAAAGGCGCCAATACTCGAGCCGCTGATTTTACCGACATGGCCGTGATGATAATTGTGACTTCCTCGCCAGGAACGAGGTGGTGTGAGAGCGAAGGCCGAGTACACCCGATACAGTAACCAGGCGACGCGTGAAGTGCGCAGAATCGAGCCGTGCATATAGTCATGGTAGGTAATATAGGCACGCACCATAAACAACGCCCCTAGCACCGACAGCGTCAAGCGCACTGGCCACCATGGCGCGATACCCGCGCCAACCAGGGTGACGATCAGAAGGCTGAAAATTAAGCCCACATGCCACCAGCTCTGCGCAACATCTTCTACCGCGAAGGGCTCGGTTGCCTTGAGCAGATCGCGGCCGACTCGAATGCCATTGCTATGACCGAGCTGATCCGGATCTGTCGAAAAATCCTCTTCGCCGGTTTCTTTATTTGTATGCATATATCCCATAATCGGGTGGCCGATTCACTACCACTCGCAGTCGCATTTACAAAAATAAAACTGGTACGAGAAATTCTAATACTGCTCAATAGCAGGTTTCAATAATATTGAAGGAAAATATTGAAAAATTTTGGAGCGTTACCCTGGTATCAGCGGGCAATCCAAAAACAGGGGGCGGAACAAAATTGATTCCAATATTAGAGAATACTGTGATTTGATCTCAGTTGGAGAGCGAGGTGAAATGGAAGTCCTCGACCTTGAGCGCGGGCATTGCCATCGACAGGAATTCGCCGGTAGCGACCGGCTTTCCGCTCGCCACGACCTGGTTCAACACCCTCAGTGCCGATTCGTTCCAGCGCATGTCCACCAGCGGATGCGTGACCTCGCCGTTTTCGATACGGTAGGTGCCGTCACGGGTCATGCCGGTGAAGCCGAGGGTTTTGGCGTCGGTGGAGCGAATGTACCAGAAGCGTGTCACCAGGATGCCGTCCTCGGTGTCGCGCACGAGGTCTGCCAACGGAGTGCCGTCGCCGCTCAGGATAAGGTTGCCAGGCGCGGGTTTCACCGCGAGCCCGTTTTCCCGTGCCCAGTAGCGGTTGGTCAGAAGTTGCTGCAGTTTACCGCCATCGAGCCAGATCGATTTACCGAGGGCCTGACCATCGCTCGAGAAGGACACCGTCGGGAAGGCTGCATCGGCCGGGTCTGAATACAACGAAAGTCGGCCGAGCGCCGCTGCGTAATCGGAGAAGGCCGAGCGTCCTTCGTCTTTGGCACGCTGATCGAAGCCATACCAGAACGCCATCGACATCAGGTCGCCCACGGCCTGCGGTTCGAGGATTACCGTAACCGGTTTCGGTTCGAACACCGTCGGGTTCTGCGCCCTGAGACATTTGTCGATTGCGCGGCTGGTCGCCGTCATCACATCGTCATGCGCGATGGACACGCCCTGCTGCTCGGCCCAGCCGCTGCCGTCGTTGCCGGTCGCGGTGACGTGAAAATCGCTGCGATGATAACGCTCGTGCGCAAAGCCGCCGGCGTTGTCGCCGTAGGCAATAAATTTCCTGCCGTGCTCGAGCAGGCCGGCCAGGTCGATACCCGCTGCTGCCCCGGCTCTACAGGCTTCGGCGACCCAGGCGCCGATGGTTTCGATCTCGAGTGCCTCGGACTCGGGGCTGTAGGCATATTCATGGCTCGGCAGCACTTCGCCTGGCGCCGGCATCACTTCCTCGTCGTCGGGCATGTGCCGGCAGGTGGCAAACGCCTGCTCGATGCTGCGTCGGATCAATTCCCGGTCATCCAGCGCGTTGATGCTGAGCGAGGTTTTCTTCTGTTCGAGGCGAGCGGTCAAGGTCAGCGTCGTCTGCCGCCTGAGCGCGTTTTGCGATACCGCGCAATCGTTGAAACGCGTGCCCAGGCGCTCGACGCCGTTGAGCCGCACCTGCAGTTCGCCCTCGTGCGGGAGTTCGAGAATGCTGGCGATCAACTCCTGCGCCTGTTGCCGGTTCATGCCTCACGCCCCCGACAGATGCGGATGTTGCGAAAGCGGGTCGGTGCCGCGCCGTGCGTCATCTGCGCCACCTGCATCGGGTCGCCCTTGCCGCAATTGGTGACGCCGTGCGCCTGCCAGTGGGTTTCGTCGCAGGTGGCGTCACAGGCGTTCCAGAAGGTGGGCGTGCGGCTCTGGTAGAGTGCGGCCTTCAGCATACCGGCCTTTTTACCGTTCCTGATTTCCCAGACCGCGTTGCCACCGAACTGGAAGTTGAGGCGCCACTGGTCGATCGAAAAGCTGTCCATACCCTCGAAATAAAGTCCGTGCCTGACGTCGGCCATCAGCTCCTCGGGCGACAGCGGCTGCTTGCCCGGCATCAGGAGCAGGTTGGGGATGCGTACGATCGGAATGCTCGACCAGTGGTCGGCGCGGCAGGAGCCGCGACTGCGCTCTTCGCCGATATAATGCGCGAATTCGCGGCCGCTGCTGTAGGTTTGGAACACCCCGTCCTTGACGATTTCCCAGCGCTGGCCAGGCACGCCGTCATCGTCGAAACCCTGCGTGGCGAGGCCGTGTTCGAGGGTGTTGTCGGCCATAAGCGTGACCTGGTCGCTGCCGTACTGAAACTCGCCTTGCTTGTCGCGCGTCACGAACGACGATCCCGCCAGGGATACCTCGTAGCCCATCACGCGGTCGAGCTCGGTGGCGTGGCCGACCGATTCGTGGATCGTCAGCGACAGGTTTTCCGAATCGGTAATGATATCGAAGTCGCCCTCGGGCGTAAGCCTGGCCGAGAGTTTCTCCTCGGCCTGCGCGGCGACGCGTTCGGCCTGCTCCATGAATTCCTGCTTGCGATAGCTTTCGAAGCCCTGGTTGCTCGCCGGCGCCTTCCAGTTACGTTCCTGAAAATCGTCGTTGCCGACCGCAATTGCCCCGATCACAGAATCGGAGGAGGTGACGTCACTGTGTAGTTCGGAACCCTCGGTATTCACGTACCAGCGCTGCACCTGCTTGAACGAGAGGAATCCCTGCGCGCGCATTATCGATTTGTGTTTCAACATGACTTCGTTGGCGGAAATCAGCAGATCGGCTTTATCTTCCAGCGCAACCGCGAACGGATCCTGCCGGCACGAGGATTTGAAGTCTAGACTGAGTGCGGGTTCAGGCGCCCATTGGACCCCATCCTCGCGCAAGGCCAGCGCCGAGGCCCGGGCGATACGGATCGCCAGCGCGACGACCCTGTCGACTTCGTCCGCGGTGTAGGTCGGCGACGAGGCAAAGCCCCAGGCGCCCCTGTAAAGCACGCGTACGCCGAAACCGCGGTCGTCGCCGTCGCTGCAGCTCGACAGGGCGTGGTCGCGCGACACGACGTGCTGCCTGCGAATCGCCAGGTAACGCGCGTCGGCGAACTGGCAGCCAGCTTTGCTGGCGCTGTCGCAGGCTAGGTGCAAGAGGTCAAACATGTTGCTGCAAGCGCTGCCAGAAATTGTGGAACACGAGATTATACGATATGCACGAATCAATATCCGTTTAAGTCGGGGTGGATACCGGTCCTGTTCCTGGATCTGCAGCTACTAAGTGCTGACGACTAACTACTAGTTGAGAATCTTGTAGCCGCGGTTGCGCAGACAGTTTTTTATCACCTGGGATTTTTCGCGGGCGGTCGCGCCGGCCCCCCTGGCGCCGCCGGCAACCGCACCAACGCCAGCCGAGCGCATGGCTCGATCGCTATCGCCGGTTATTGCACCGATCAGGCCGCCGACGAGGGCACCGCCGGCCGCGCCCGAGCCGGTCTTTTGCTCTACCTGCTGTGCAATCTGTTCGCATTGCGCCAGGTCATTCTGGTATTGGGCCATGTCGACGCCGGCTGGATCGATGATGGGTTTAGAGCGACCCGCGCACCCCGCCGCCAATGTGAGCGTCACTAAGATGACGTATAAAATGCTGCTTTTCATCGCTGTCTCCGCTGGGGCCGGTCCGCACAATAGTAACTCGCGGACTTTATTATATATGACTCTGAAGACTCAGGACGAGATATGCTCTTTGTCCGCGGTTTCTTCCGCCGAATCGTATCTGGCCAGGCTTGGGGATGCCGGAACGAGTAAAAGGAAACGCTTGCCCTTGCGTTCCTGGAAATAGCTGGCTTTTCATCGAAAAAAAAGAGCGGCGCAATTCAATGCGCCGCTCCAGGTAGCCAGGTTAAGCTCTAAGGCTGTTTACTGCATGACCTTGGTCCACACCCTGTCGATCAGGGACTGGGCCTTGGGCGAGCAGGTCGGGGCGAAAACCACCTTCAAATCGGACGGCGGGTTGATTTCCGGCGCGGACTTGAGTTCGTCCGAGTAGTAGGCCTCGGTACCCTTGACGGCATCGCCGTAGCCCTGGTTTTCGGTCAGCATTGCCATGTTGACCGGGTCCATCATGAAGTTCATGAACTTCTTGGCATTTTCGACATTCTTGGCGCTGGTGGGTACGACCATGCTGTCAAACCAGCCGATAACGCCCTCTTTCGGATAGGCATAGACGATCGGCGCGCCGGTCAGGCGACCCAGTCGCGAGAATCCACTCCAGTGATTGGTCATCATGGCTTCACCGCTCGCCAGAAGGTCGCTCATGGTTTCGGAGTTGTAAGCGACGACGTATTCCTTCTGCTTGACGAGTAAATCCTGAACCTTTTTCATTTGCTTTGCGTCTTCAGAACAAAACGGAAAGCCGAGGTAGATATTGGCCAGGCTGACGACCTCATCCGGGGTCTGGAAAACACTCAGGCGTCCCCTGACTTCGTCTGAGGGTTCGAAGAATTCCTTCAGGGATTCGCCTTTACCGGAATAGAGTTCGCTGTTGAAGGAGAATGACGTGGTGCCCCACTGCCAGGGTCCGGTATATTCCTGCTGCGGATCCCATTCCGGGAACTTCCACTTGTCCTTCATGTTTTTAAAGTTGGGCAGCGAATGCACACCGACCTTCTGGATCAGGCCTTCATTGATCATGATCGGCACGAAGTTCTGGCTGGGTACGACAATGTCGTATCCCGTAGCACCGGCCTGCAGTTTCGCCAGCAGGGTTTCGTTGGAATCGTAAGTATCCAGGGAAACCTTGATGCCGGTTTCCTTTTCGAACTTGGTAATGAGTTCCGGCGGGGTGTATTCCGTCCAGTTGTAAATGAACAGTTCGCCTTCAGCCTTTGCCGACCCCAGGGTCAGCAGCGCGGCAGCTGCGGCGAAAATGGTTAATACAGGTTTCATATTATCTTCCTCTGGTTGCTATGTTAATTGCTGCTAACAGCGTTAAAAATTAGTGCACGATATCGGTCTTTGACTTTTTCGAAACGATCCAGTATGCCGTAACGATACCGATCGAAACAAGCAGTAGCACGGTGGAGACTGCATTAATTTCCGGCGTCAGGCCCCGGCGAATCATCGAATAGATATAGACGGGCAGGGTGGTTGATCCGGCCCCGCCGACCATCAGCGTGATGATGAAATCATCCATCGAAATAACGAACGCCAGCATGGCGCCGGCGACGATGCCCGGCATCAGTAACGGCGCGGTAACAAAACGGAAGGTTTCCCATTCCGAGGCGTAAAGATCACGCGCGGCCTGCTCCAGCGACGTGTCCATGCCTTCCAGTCGCGCGCGAATCGGCATGAAGGCAAACGGAATACAGAAGGTGATATGGGCGATGATGACGTTGCCTAAACCCCAGTTCATGCCAATCGCGGAAAAGAAAATTAACACGGCCACCGCGGTTACGATTTCCGGTACCATCAGCGGTAGCGTAATCAGCCCAAGCGAGATCGTCTTGCCGCGAAAGTTACCGCCCCTGGCCAGCACCAGGGCGCCGATGGTGGCAATCGCCGTGGCAAAAACGGTCGCCACCGTGGCGACGATCAGCGAATTCCAGACCGCCTTCTGAATATCTTCGTTCTGGAAGGCCTTCAGATACCAGT
The DNA here is from genome assembly GCA_963768295.1 of uncultured Gammaproteobacteria bacterium. Classification (GTDB taxonomy): domain Bacteria; phylum Pseudomonadota; class Gammaproteobacteria. The sequence continues at coordinate 17,157 of CAVYHN010000057.1, forward strand.
CGAAACCGAACCCGCCCCAGTTCATGACCATGCGGTTGGCGTTGAATGAATAAAAGATCAATACGACGATGGGCAGATAAAGAAAGATGAAGAAAGCAATCGTCCAGGCGCCGAGCCCGCGATAGTGACCCACCGGGAGTATCTTCTTGCCACCGCCTGGAGATGATGACTTTTGCATTGACTTGCTCATGATCAGGCCCCTTCCATGTCCGCTCGTTTTTTGGCCGACCTGGCGTAGAAAATCAGCATGATTACCACGACGGACAGCAACAGCATGGACAGGGCCGCACCGAAGGGCCAGTTGCGCGCCGATGCAAACTGAAACTGAACCAGGCTGCCCAGCATCAGCTTTTTGCCCCCGCCCAACAGGTTCGGCGCAATGAACGCGCCCAGGCATGGGATGAATACCAGGATGCAACCGGCAATGATGCCGGGTTTGCACAAGGGGATAACGACCCTGGTCATGACTTCGAGGCGGCTGGCGTATAGGTCGCTGGCGGCTTCCAGCAATCGGAAATCAAGTTTTTCCAGGCTGGCATAGATGGGCAGCACCATGAGCGGCAGGTAACTGTAAGTCAGGCCGATGGCGATGGCGCCGTCGGTATACATCATGCGTAACGAATCCTCGATTATGCCCGCCGCGAGCAGAGGTGTCTCGATTACGCCGCCGCGGCCCAGGATGATGATCCAGGCAAAGGTGCGAATCAGCAGGTTGGTCCAGAACGGGATCGTGACCAGATAAATATAAAAATTGCGGCGGTTCTCGGGCTGTAGCGTGATGTAGTAAGCGACCGGGAAACCGAATACCAGGCACAGCAGGGTAGCGCCGAACGATAACTGGAGGGAGCGGAATATGATGTTGATATAACCAGGATTGAAGACCAGCTGGTCTTCCAGGTCGTATTCAAAAAAGAGTTTTAGGTAGGCGGCCAGCGACCCAACCGGCTTGACGCCGCCATAGGGATTGGGCTCCAGAAAGGAAAACACACCCATGATGACCATGGGCACCAGCATGAAAATGCCGATCACGAAATAACTGGGTGCGAGCCCCAGCCAGCGCCTGCCGGCGGCACTTCTTGGTAACCAGTTGTTCATTGTGCCAGAACCCTGAGGGCCCGCGCTGAGAACCCGACCGCGAGCGAATCACCGATAGCGAAGGGCAGGTTACCGTCCTCGCGTGGACGCGCCTGCGCGGTTAGTTCGATTCCGTCGCCCATATCCACGGTATAGGCCGCCTGGTTGCCCAGGTAGACCATGTTTGCGACCTTGCCGGGACGCGTGGTCGAGCCGTTTGCCTCACCCGGGGCTGACAAACTTATTTTTTCCGGTCGCAGAAATAGCGTTACCCGGTCACCGACTTTGTGCCCGCCGCTGTTTTCGGCTTCGAACATGCTTTGCGCGCCAATCCTGCAGGTCACCAGGTCATCGTTGAGGCTCACAATCTCGCCATCAAGAAAGTTCGTGTCGCCAATGAAATCCGCGACGAAGCGGTTGACCGGATGCTCGTAGATGTCCGTCGGCCCGCCGATCTGCTGCACCTCGCCATCGGACATGACCGCAATCCGGTCACTCATGGCGAGGGCTTCTTCCTGGTCGTGGGTGACAAAGACGAAGGTAATACCGGTCTCTTTCTGCAGTTGCTTGAGCTCTTCGCGCATCGCCTGGCGGAGTTTGAGGTCGAGCGCCGAGAGTGGTTCATCGAGCAACAGTACCTTGGGGCTTGGCGCCAGGGCGCGGGCCAGGGCGACGCGCTGCTGCTGGCCGCCGGAAAGCTGGCCGGGGCGCCGATCTCCCAGGTGCTTCATCTTGACCAGGGTCAAAACCCGCTCGACCGTGGTTTCGATTTCCGCTTTGGGTTGCTTCAGGCGCTCGAGACCGAAAGCGACGTTTGCGGCGACCGTCATGTGCGGGAACAGGGCGTAATGCTGGAACACCGTATTCACGGGGCGCCGGCTTGGTTCGAGATTCACGATGTCTTCACCGAACAGCATGATTTCACCACCGGACACCTGTTCAAAGCCCGCGATCAGGCGCAACAGGGTGGTTTTGCCGCAGCCGGAGGGACCCAGCAGGGTGAAAAACTCGTTATCGTCGATGGTCAGGGAGACAGTGTCGAGCGCCTTGACCGGCTGGTTCGAGTCCGGATTATAGATCTTGGTAACACCTCGAATATCAATTGCAGTAGTCATTTCATACCTTATCGAGTGATTTCCCGTCGGGCTCGGTTGCGGGGTGATTCCCGGAACCAGACTGCTTGACGATATGAAAGCCCGCTGACTGCGCGGGATATATTGGCTTCTGACACGCTCTCCTCGGCTTTCTAATAATTATCGATGTTTGTGATCACACCGTTGGCGTATTATTAAACCCCAGATTAAAAATAATGGGAAGCATTGATTATTTATCATTTGAATCAGGAAACCTGATTCGGTTCGGAATTTGACATGAGAAACCATGCACTAAAAATTAACGCCCAGATCAGCTGGGTCTATACCCGGGAGCTTGATTCGACAGTAGAATTTTATCACGGGATTCTCGGGCTGGAATGCAGTCGCGACGAAGGTGATGCCAGGATTTTCAAAAGCGCCGACGGGGCCTTCATCGGGCTGTGCAAGGTCTTCGCCGAGCGGGTGGTCGAACCAAAAGGGGGCATGATTTCAATCGTTACCAGTGACGTCGACGCCTGGTATCGACACCTGACCGATAGCGGCCTGGTTATCGAAAATCCACCCCGGCGGCTCGAGCAGTTCGGTATTTACAGCTTTTTCGTCAGGGATCCGAACGGCTACGTGATCGAGTTCCAGCAGTTTGACTCTGGCAGTGCCGGGTCAGCGTAAGATTTATTCGAGCAAGCGGTTATCGAGTGAAGCAAATGCAACAGATACAGCTGGATTTCGTCTCGCCCGTGCTCGATGCCTTAGTAGGGTGCGAGGCGATACTGGTAAAGATGCTGGTAATGGGGCAGCACGGTCGCGTAGATCTCCTTGACACGGTCGGACGCCTCGGAGATATCGATGTGGCTGCGTGGCTGCGCCTTGAGGCCGTTGGAATCGCGCAGGTTGGCGTGCCATGAACCGCCGTCGTACCAGCTCACTTCGTGACGCTCGCCCGGTTCCCAGCTGAGCGCATCCTCGATGTAGGGAATGCCGACCGCATTGCAATAGGCCTCGACGATGCCGTGCGGGTCTTCCAGCAGGTCGTCGCTGTCGATCACCGGCGGCGCTTGACCGAGCCGGTCGCACAGGCGATCGAACAGCAAGCGCTGTTCGACGAAGGCGATTTCCTTGAGAACGAAATCCGGCCAGTGCCTGTACATCGAGGTCGCGACCTTGGCCGGATCCCGGATCAGAAAGCTGTGATTGAAATGTTCGAGAAACTCGTCGCTCCACATGTGCTCGATGTAGTGCGGGAAATCCTTGGAGAAGACAGGACCCTCTGCCGCGGCCTGCCGCAGGGTTTGCCAGACGCCATCGATGGTCAGGCCCTTGATGCGTGGGCTATCGGGCTTGATTCGCGGCCAGCGCGCGTCTTCGCCCTGATACCAGGCTTCGCCGAAGGGTTCGTGGAAACAATTCATATCGCCGCGCATGCGCATCATCCATTCGAAGGCGGTCGAAGTCGAGCGCGGAGTTGCCCAGAGTACCAGTATCCTGTTCATCAGTTTGCCGGTTGCAGCGAAGCAAGCAGTTGTCCGTGGCGGCCGCTCGGAGAAGTGCCGAGCGACCTGTAAATTCGCCAGTAGAGCGCGGTGTCGGAGGACACGATCGGCTTGCCGACGGCGGCTTCCAGGTCATGATCGAGCGACACGATGCGCTGCGGCAAGCCGTCGTCGCGGCGGAAGTTGGGCATGCCGTTGACGACTATCGCATCGACATCGGGCGCCTGTTCAACAACGAAGGCCATTGATCTAGCGGCGAGATCACCGTCGAAAATCCAGATGCAGTCGTTGCATTCCCGTTGCGTATCGAAGAATCCCTGGTCGACGAAATTGCCGACATAGGCCAGGTCGAAACCGGCCTCCCTGAGAAAGCGGGCGTAGCCGTCGCGCCAGTCGGGCCAGTAGTAAACCGAGTTGAGCGCGATTCTCTCGGCGCCCATTGCACGCAGTGCTTCAACCACGCAGTAACCGGCCATGTGGAATGGCGTTTCATAGGTATCGCCGATGCGCTGGCAGATGTCGTTGATTTCGTCGGGCGTGGTGCCCTGGCAGTGTACCCAGTTGGTGCCGACCTGGCCGCATACGTCGGCGCCGTTGTTCGACATGCAGTGCACGAACTCCTCGAGCAAATGAAAGTTATCGACGCGCTGGATTAACTCGTGTTCGTATTGCGGGACGTGCAGCATGCGGCCGTGCGCGCCGACATTGTCGGCGCTGATGCGCAGGAAATCGCTTGGCGCCGCGTCGAAATCATGCGGCGGCGAGGTAAACCCCACCTGGTAGGTAAACAGCTTGTTTTTAACGGTCTTCCAGCGTTCCGGTTTCATCATCAGCCCCGCGTTTGTTTAACCCGATGATATATATCGCCAGCTCGTCCCCGGATCAAGCGAAATCGGTCAAGCAACTGGGTGCGGGAATTTTACCGTTTCGATACCGTGGCCGCCGGCAAAGGGATTGCTTTGCGCGACCTGGTCAATGGCAGCGGGATAAAAAAAGGCCAGACTCGAAAGCCTGGCCTTTGCAAAACTGAATAGCCGGGAAACCCGGCGATTCGGGGTCAGACGGGAGTGATTTCTTCCGCCTGGGGTCCCTTTTGTCCCTGGGTGATTTTGAATTCTACCTGCTGACCTTCGGTCAGGGTCTTGAAGCCGGTGCCCTGGATTGCGCTGAAATGTGCGAATACATCGGGACCTGATTCCTGTTCGATAAATCCGAAGCCTTTGGCTTCGTTAAACCATTTTACTTTGCCGGTTGTCTTGTCAGACATAATGTGTACCTATTTAAAAAAAAACAAAAACCTGCGAGAGGCGATAGTGCTAGAACAAGACTATTACTTATTGACGACAGAACGAGGGAATACAGAAACACAACGAGAAGTGGAAATAACATAGACTTAGTTTCGAGCTGAATCGAACTTTATACGTAATTTGAATAATGTCAATAATTTATTGGCTGTCAGGACTGCTTTTCATAGTCGCGTTCGACCCGCGCGATGCGGGTTTTGTAGCTTGAGTACCACTTTTCCCTGCCGGATTTTTGCGCCAGGCGATGCTCGGCCTGTTGTTTCCATAAGCGAATCGATTCGAGGTCGGCCCAGTAGGAAACCGTAATGCCCAGATCCTCGCGGACCGATTCCACGCCGAGGAACCCGGGTTGCTCGGCGGCAAGTTCAAGCATGCGCTCGGCGGTTTCGGCATAGCCATCGGTATCGCCGGTTTTAAGCGACGTAAAGATTACCGCGTAATAAGGTGGTTCCGGCGTGTCTGCGATAAGGCTCATGTCATATCCCAAATGTTAAGCAAGCGCTGCATCAGTCATCCTGACTTAGCAGCCCAGCTGCCGGGCGAGGTCGACGATGCTGGTCGAATGCAGCGAGTTTGCGTCCCAGGGTGCAACATTCTTGGGTTGCTTGCGGCCATATTCGAAAGGGCGTTCGATGTAGGCGGTTGCAAGGCCGCAGTTGCGTGCGTGTTCGAGGTCGCTATGATGCGCGGCCGCGAGCATTACCTGTTCGGGCGCGGCGGCGAATGTTTTCGCGACTCCGAGGTAAGTCTCCGGGTGTGGTTTGTACTTGTGGAAATTTTCCGCGCTGAGGATGCAATCCCAGGGCAGGCCGGCATTTTTCGCCATGTCGGTGAGTAAGCCGATGTTGCCGTTCGACAGCGAGCAAATCGTGTAACGGGACTTCAACCGCGTAAGGCCTTCGACCGAATCCGGCCACGGGTCGAGGCGATGCCAGACCAGGTTCAGGTGCTGGCGTTCGGCCTCCGGCAGATCGTCGAGTCCAAATTCGCCAAGAACGCGGTCGAGAATGCGCCGATGCAGGTCGTCGAGGATTACCCATTCTCCGCGCTGCATGACTTCCGCCATCGCCGGTTGGTAGCCGGCGCGCCAGGCGAGTGCAAATGCCCCGGGATCGACAGCGAGGTTCATCGCGGCCACTGCGCGCGCTACCGACCCGTGCCAGTCGACCACGGTGCCGAAGACGTCGAAGGCGATTATTCTGATTCTGTCTGCGATTTCAGTCATAACGATTGGCCCATTTTTCGCTCTGCAATAAATTCGATCTCGGCGATAATCACCGCCCCCGGCGGAATCCTGCCGGGAATACCCGTTTCGCCATAAGCCAGGTGCGGCGAGATTTTCAGTTTGCGCCGGCCGCCGATGCGCATGCCGTCGATGCCCTGAAACAAGCCGGCAAAGAGGTTCTCCCGGTCGATGCGCAAATCAGTGATCAGCGTGGCGCCATCATCCTCGAGGCGGGCGCGGTCGATCATACCCCAGGGTCGTTCCCAGCGCACCGGCCCACCCTGGTTCAGCCATATCTTCAGCCTGACCTGGTAAACATGCTGCCGCTCTACCGCTGCACCGTCGCCAGGCATATCCGCTATCAGCTTGATTCCAGAACGCGGCATGACGGCTAATCGAAACTCGAAATCTCGCGCAGGTCGCCACCCTGCCACAGGTAATAAACCACCAGGGCCTCGTCGGCGGTGCGAAAGCCATGCGGCGTGTTCGATTGCATGAACACGACGTCGCCGGCAGTTTTACGGATGCCCTGTTTTTCAGCGATCATGAAATCGGCCGCACCGGCCAGTACGATGTAAATTTCTTCGGGGTGATGGCGATGTATCGGGTACTCGATAGCGGGGCCATAGATGCCGATACCGGCGCGAATGGTTTCGCTGACGAAGGGTCCCTGCTTGCCGAGAATTTCGGCAAAGCCATAAGCCGCCAGCATGGCGTCGGAAACCACGCCATCCTCTTTCCTGTAACTTTGTTCCCAGCGCAGGCGGCCGCGATGGCGAACAAAGGTTTCGAGCAGGCCGCGGGTTTGCGGGATAGCCCTGGCGAGCGCGTTATCCAGAGAATTCGCAACGGGTAACTGTATGCGATCTACATCGATCCATTGATCGCCCCAGTCGCGAATCGATGCCTTGAATTTGTCGACTGCCGGGTTTTCGTGTTGGAGTGCAAAATTACGTGTCGCATCGAGCAATTCGAGATCTTCCAGATCTATGCTCATATCCACTCCTGGGTCTTCAGCAACAGGACGACACCAACCAGAATCATGACGCCGGCGGCAAAAATATTGAGGCCCTGGATTGCGCGCGTATTTTTGAAAATCAGGCTGGCACGATCGGCGAGGTAAGCATAGACCAGCTTGGCGCCGCCGACGCCGACGGTGGCGATCAGAATGATCAGCAGGGTGTCGATGGGCGTCATCAGGCTGAGATCGATGAAGGCGGGAAAAAAGCCGAGATAAAACAGGATCGCCTTCTGGTCGCCGAGCGTGATCAACAAGCCGGTCAGAAAGCTGGAACCCCAGGACGATTGCCGCAGCTCGTCGGACTTGCGCATCTTCGCATCCGCGCGCCATAGCGAAATGCCGAGCCAGATCAGGTATGCGCCGCCGATGTACTTGATTAGCACGAACTGCTCGCCCATGGCCTCGGCGACGAATACGAGACCGTAAATCGCGACCAGGATGAATATAATATCGCCGGCGACGATGCCGAGCGCGGTAAACAGGCCGTGGCTGAAACCAAAGGCGGCGGCGCGCGCCGATACCGCGAGCACGCTGACGCTCGGGATGATCGCGAGTACGATCATCGACCCCAGTAGTGCGCCGATACTGGCGAGAGTCAGGGTCGTTTCCAGATTATGACTCCGTTAGCAGGTGACAGCTGCCTGTAGCAGACCTAATCGGTGCGGGTCATATCCTGGCCGCAGCACATCGGCGACTTGATCATGCCGTGGCCGTCGGGGCACTTGGAAACCTGCAATTGTGCGCCGTCGTCGGTGGTAATGCTGCCGTGGTCGAGTTCCTTGTCACAGGTGCCGCAGGTCATGCTGCCGATGCTCATGCCGCAGACTTCACATTTGTATACCGCCATCTTGTTCTCCTCCCGGGGTTGAATAGGGCCTGATTTTACCAGTTAAAGGTTCGCGCTGCTTACAGTTTCGCCGCCAGCGCCCGCGTCATTCGCGCGGCCGAAACGGCGCGGCAACCGCTGGCGTTTTGACCCGACCATAGCGGTGAAAAGTCACCCAGTCCCCTGGCTTCGGCGGCGCTGCGCAATGGGCCGATTGCGCTTGCCGCGAGTGGAAACGGCGAAACCTCGCCCATCGGGCCGAGTTCGCGCATGACGCGATTGACGATAGATCGGGCCGGACGCCCGGAAAAACGGTTGGTCAGCGCGGTATGGAGCGCAGCCGAGTCCTGTAATGCCGCGCGATGCACGTCACTGGTGCTGGCTTCGTCGCAGAGCAGGTAAGCGGTGCCGATCTGGGCGGCGGCGGCGCCGAGGCCGACGACCGCGGCAACCCCGTCGGCATCGGCGATGCCGCCGGCGGCAATCACCGGCAGTTTCACCGCCTGTACAATCTGCGGCAACAGCGCGAAGGTCCCCACCTGGCTGGTGATATCCTCGGTCAGGAACATGCCACGGTGCCCACCGGCTTCGACGCCCTGTGCGATGATCGCGTCGACTCCCTGCTGTTCGAGCCAGACCGCTTCCGCCACCGTGGTGGCGCTGCAAAAAACCCTCGACCCCATCGATTTGACGCCGGCCAGCAGGTGCGCCGCTGGCAGGCCGAAATGAAAGCTCACCACCGCCGGCGTGAACGCCTGCAAAACCTCGAGCGCCTCGGCGCTGAACGGGTCGCGCCGCGCGCCCGCCGGGATAGAATCGGCGTCGATGCCGTACTCGGCGTAGTAGGGCGCTAGTTCTGCACGCCAGCCGGCTTCACGCTGCGGGTCGACAAGCGGTGCGGTATGGCAAAAGAAATTGACGTTGTAGGGCCTGTCGGTAGCTGCCGCAATGGTGTTCAGTTCATCCTGCATCGCGTCCAGGCTCAGCATCGCGCAGGGCAGCGATCCGAGCCCGCCGGCGTCGGCTACGGCGATGGCCAGCGCGCTGCCCTGCACCCCGGCCATCGGCGCCTGGATGATCGGCAGCTGCAGGTTCAACATTGTCTGAATCGAGGTTTGCATCGGCGCTTCCGCTAGTCGGGTTGTTGTTTCATCTGTTGTAACTGCTGGTTGCTGCAGGGTTTAACTATACGGGTTAATTTTTCCACCTGAAAACTACCCCAGATCGAAGCCCCGATCAGTACAGCGAGCGTCAAAAATATCACGCATGGCTGAATCATTGCAGCCCGGCCGTAACGGTAGCGGGTTTTACGCAAAACTTTCTCCCCGGGTAGCGGATTTTGCCCGACGCGCAGAATGCTGAGGCAGCGTCTGCCTTCGAACAGCCAGATCAGTAACGCCAGGGACAGCGGTGCAAACACGAATACGCCATACATCAGCAGGTGCACGCCGGTAATATCGCCGTAAAAATAACAATTGGCGAAACTGGCGTAGTTTTGCAGCCAGGGGAAAAGCCAGAATTGCGCCAGCAGGTATACCGGCGCCGCCACCGCCAGTATCTTCAGAACCAGCTTAACGCGTTCACGGGTGGAGACTATTGGCGCAAAATCGTTCATTACCTTTAGTGAATTACCCGGTTGCGCCGCATAGCGCAGGAACAGTCGCCGGTGGGCGTGGTGTTGCCTGTACTCATTTTTCAGGTTTCCCGAGTATTTTATCGACCATCGATGCAGCCATTCCGTTGATTTCAAGCGTCTTGCGCGGTGATGTCTGGCCGGCGACGATACGCACCGCAGTCTTTCTCAAGCCAAGGGTCTCGGCAATCAGCGCTGCGACCGCGACGTTTGCCCTGCCTTTTTCGGCAGCGGCGTTTACCCGCAACTTCAAACGATCGCCGAGCCAGCCGGCAAGGCTGGATTGCGCCGCGCCCGGAACTACCTTGACCTGTAACCTGACGGCCGGAGTCGCCTTCGGGTTATGGGACATGCCGGGCAAGCATCCTGTCGAGCTGATCGGCAAAGGCCTTGCGATCGCTTGGGCTGAGCGGCGCCGGTCCACCCGAGTCGACGCCGCTGGCGCGCAGCGACTCCATCAGGTCGCGCATCGTCAGGCGCGCCTTGATGTTGTCCCGAGTGAACAGTTCGCCACGCGGGCTTAAGGCATGACCGTGGTTTTCGATTATCTCAGCCGCCAGCGGAATATCGCCGGTGATCACCAGGTCGCCGGCTTCGAGGCGTCTGACGATTTCATTGTCGGCCACGTCGAAACCGCTCGCAACCCTGAGGAAGCTGATGTGGCGAGACGGTTTGATGCGGATCTCGTGATTGGCAACCAGCGTCAGCGCGATCCCGGTGCGCTCCGCGGCGCGGAACAGGATTTCCTTGATCGGATTCGGACAGGCGTCGGCGTCGACCCAGATTTTCATGCCGCTTGCCGTTACTCGATGCGTTTGCTGTCGCGGCCGGCCTGGTACTGCGGCAGGCCGTCCCGCGGGCGTGCCCAGCTCGCCCCCGAGGCGACATAGATATGCGCGTCGGGCTTTACCGGCACTTCGTCGTCGAAACAGCCGAGCGCAATTTCGACCAGCTCGGG
>CAVYHN010000058.1:0-53686 GCA_963768295.1 uncultured Gammaproteobacteria bacterium
GAGGCATATCCGGACAGATAATCTCATTCCCCGGCAGGCAGTTTTAGCACGTCGCTAACCCTGGTCCGCAGACCCTGCTTTTCATGCTCGCCGGTAAAACTGGCATCGATCGCATTAAAAGTGAACTGCGCAATTTCCCGGGCTGTCATCGAATGCGCCGCGGCTACCGCCAGGAAATTATCGGTCATGTAGCCGCCAAAGTAAGCGGGGTCATCCGAATTTATCGTGACGCAGAGACCACGGCGCAGCAATTCCACGATGTTATGTTGCGCCATTGAAGCAAACACGCACAACTTGATATTGGATAACGGGCATACGGTGAGTGGAATGCGTTCGGCAATTAACTGCTGCACTAGCGCCGGGTCTTCGACACAGCGAACGCCATGATCGATGCGTGAGACTTTCAATAATGACAACGCGTCACTGATGTAGCTGGCAGGACCCTCTTCCCCGGCATGCGCAACCGTCAGGAAACCCGCTTCAATGGCGCGTTCGAACACGCGCTGGAATTTTTCCGGGGGATTCCCCTTTTCAGACGAATCCAGGCCGACCGCGACAATTTTATCCCGGTGCGGCAGCGCCTGCTCCAGCGTTGTAAAAGCAGAGGCTTCATCCAGGTGGCGCAAGAAACACAAAATCAATCGGCTGGTGATCTGGAGTTCGACCTCGGCCTGGACTAAGGCACGGTTAATACCGGCTATAACCGTGTCAAATTCGATACCGCGTTCGGTGTGAGTTTGTGGATCAAAAAATATTTCGGTGTGAATAACATTGTCCTGCCGGCAGCGCAGCAAATAGGCCCAGGTAAGATCGAAAAAATCCTGTTCCTGTAGCAGTACATTGGCGCCCTGGTAGTAGATGTCCAGAAATGACTGCAGATCGGTAAACTCGTAAGCAGCACGAACCGCGGCCTCGGACTCGAACGGGATACTGACCTTATTGCGCCGCGCCAGCTCGAACAGCAGCCCGGGCTCGAGGGTTCCCTCGATATGCAGGTGGAGCTCTATCTTGGGTAAAGCCTGGATGAAGTCTCTCATGTCGAAGCTTATTCTACACAAACCTTTCGATTTGGCTTCCTGGTTGAATGCACGGTAGCGCCGCGATTTCGCTCAGAGTTCGGTCTCGTGATAGGGCAGGTAATCCTGCAGCAGGTGGCACAGGCAGTCCTGACGCACCACCAGTTTGTCCTGCGTGATCATCGCCGGCATCATCGTATTGTTGAGATAAATCTTGCCCTCTTCGACGCGCAGGATGTCGTCGGTGACGTCGTGGCCATTGGTGTCGGTGATCGAGAGCGGGCGCTCGACCCGGGTATAGCCAAACACCTGGTGTGGGTCGAACAAGGTAAAGTTACGGTCCTCGAAGTCGGGCTCGAAACACAGATCGACATCGGCGCTTGGGTCGAACTCGAAACTGACGTCCTCGGGGATATTCAACGTCAGGTGCGATTCGACCAGGTGCAGCGCGTGCCGGGACGGTTGCTTGTCCGGCAATGCATCGAGCGTCAGCATGTCCTCGACGAAACGGCAGGCGTGTTTGATGCCTTCAGGGTCGCCGGGTAACCCGCATTCGAGCGTAGCCGCCGGGCAGATACCATTGAAAGCCATGGTGCAGACGCCATGGTGGTTAAACACCATGCCCACGCGGTTGAAACGCGCCGCCAGGTTCTGGTTGGCGAGGCCAGGGTCGGTAATACAGGCGTAATGAGGATTTTTGCCGGTGTTGTTGTGGATGTCGATGGCCACGAACAACGGCAGGCCGTGAGCGATTTCAACCACGCGCTGCATCATAGCCGAGGTCGGGCTCGGTTCGAGTTCGGTGCCTGGCCAGCAGCGGTTATAGTCCACCTGGCCCGGTAAAAAGCGGCGATTTGCCTCGGCTGCGCGAACATTGCCGATAAACAGCAGGATCGAGCGCGGCAGGTCGTGGGCGTGATCGGCCAGCACCTTTTGCATGACCTTGAGCCCGGTGTATTCGTTGCCGTGCAGCAGGATCGAAATAAACAGGAAGCTCGGATCCTTGCCGTCGAGCTGGATCAGGGTCGGGTTGGGAAACAGGCTACGGATATTTTCCGTGCTTATGTCGAAAAAGCCGTCGGGCAGACCGTGCAGCCGGTCAAATTTCCCGATCATGCGCCGGGTGCCCGCCACCGGTGAACCGGCTGGTTGGTTTGCGCCTGGTCGATGTATTCGCGCACCAGTTGCGCGCCATCGCCGAAGCGCTTCCAGTGGCTTGCGATCCAGTGGGCGCCGGTTGCCTCCTGCCTGACGCGGGCTTCGATGATATCGAGCCAGCGATCGGTGTCCTCGATTCCCGACTGTTTCAGGTTTGCCCGCGCGAGTGGAATCGCCTGTTCGAGCAGGACTTGCTTGAGCGGTAATTCCTGCCCGTCGGGCCAGTGCACGCTGGCGCCGAGGCCTTTGCGCGCGGCGCGGTAGAAATCGGTTTCCAGCGTTTCGTAAGGCACTTTGGTCAGTGTATCGCCGAGCGATTTCAGGCCCTCGGTCAGGCCGACGTAAAACACGATATTGGCCAGCGTGTCGATCAGCGTCGGCCCCGAAGGCACCACGCGCAGCTCCAGGCGCAGGTGATAGGATCCATCCTTGTTGCGCGCGATAATCGGGCGCACCCAGCGCCAGATGGTGCCGTTGTGCAGCGCCAGGTGATGCAGGCTCTCGAGCGGTCGGTCGAGCACTTCGGGCAGGATCGGGCTGTAATAAAAATTGTCTTCGAACAGGTCGAGCAGCGAATCGATGTAACGCTTGCCCAGGTGTACGCGCGGAATGATGTGGTCCTCGATTTCCTGTTCGTTGCGGGTATCGACCGCCTGCTTGAAAATGCCGATACGCGATTCCTGCCAGCAGCATTTGCCGAGCACCAGCGGCGAGTTCGCGGTCGCGCCCAGGATCAGCATGCTCGACCAAAGCCCGGCGTGGTAGGTCGGCACGATTTCATCGAAGGGCACCTGCAGATGAATTTGCAGCGAAGTCGCGAGCGCCTCGAGCATGACATCCTGTTTTTCGACCTCGAGCTGTTCGTCGCCGTCGAGCAGCAGCTGGATCGGTCTGCCGCGCATGCGCAGCAATTGCCGGTTGAGCTGGTTGTAGCGATGCAGCTCGGTCATGTAACCATCGGGATTCAGGTGCTCGCGCGTGACGCTGGGGAACACGCCGAACATGCCGATGCGGGTGTCGAATTGCTGCGCGGCTGTATCGGCCTGCTGAAACAGCGTAGTCAGGTCGGCTTCGACCCGGTTGAAGATATCGCCGGTATAGGGAAAGGGATTGCCGTTGATCTCCATGTTGAACTTGGCGAGCTCGGAGGTGAACAGCGGATTTCCGGTCGCATCGATGATGTCGATATTGTTTTTGCTCGGGTTACCGCTGGCGTCGGCCAGGCACAGTTCGAGCTCGTAACCGAGCATGCGGCTTTCATTGTCGAACGCGCGCTTCGCAAAGAGCGAGCGCACCAGCTCGGTTTCCTGCTCCAGTCGCTGCTGGAAGCGGTCGTAATCGGCCTGTTCGAAATGTTCTTTGTGGATTTCTTCGCCCATAGCGGCCGAGTATAAGATAGATACCCGCGGATTGCCTACCTCCATGTGTAAGGTAGTTTTAACGCCTAAGGCTGTTTATACTTTGCGCTCGCTGATCGAGTCTTCTCATGTCCGTCATCCTGCAAGTATCCAACCTGGTCAAGTCGTTCGGCTCGTTAACCGCGGTACGCGATGTCAGTTTCGAGATCCGGCAGGGTACCTGTTTCGGCCTGCTCGGGCCGAATGGCGCCGGCAAGACCACGACCATCGAAATGATGGAAGGCATCAAGGCCCCGGACGCCGGCACGATTCGCTACCAGGGTGAAGCCCTGGGAACGCAGTTTCGCAACGAGGCCGGCATTATGTTCCAGAATACCGCGCTGCAGGAATTCATCACGGTGCGCGAAATCATGGTTCAGTTCAGCCGCTTTTATCCCGACACGGCGAGCATCGACGAACTCGCCGAGCAGTTCGCCCTGCATGATTTCCTGGACCAGGACACGCGCAAGCTCTCCGGCGGCCAGAAGCAACGCCTGCTGCTGGCGATGGCGTTGATCAACAAGCCGAAAATCATGTTCCTCGACGAACCCACAACCGGGCTCGATCCCCAGTCGCGGCGCAACCTTTGGCGACAGGTGCAGCAGGTCAAGGAGGAAGGCGCGACGGTACTGCTGACCACGCATTACATGGAAGAGGCCTACGAGCTTTGCGACGAGATCGCGATCATGGACCATGGCCGGATTATCGCCCACGACGCGCCGGACGCTTTGCTGGCGGCGCATTTCGATGACGTCGTGGTGCAGATCCAGGCCGCCGATATCCCGCGCGATATCGGGGAGCGGGAATTCCAGGCGATTTACCGCAACGAAAGCGCGCATATCGTTACCGGCGACGTCAACAGGACCATCGAGCACCTGCTGCATTTCGATATCCCGCTG
Source organism: uncultured Gammaproteobacteria bacterium (assembly GCA_963768295.1). GTDB lineage: Bacteria > Pseudomonadota > Gammaproteobacteria. Next base: position 4,471 of record CAVYHN010000058.1, read on the forward strand.
AATCACCTGCGCATCCGCGCACGCAATCTCGAGGACCTTTTCCTGGAACTGACCGGCAAGGAATTACGCGGCTGATGTGGAACCGAATCTACGCGCTGTTCGTCGCGCGCAATCTTGAATTCATCCGCGACCGTTCGTCGCTGGCCTGGAGCGTGCTGCTGCCGATCCTGATTATTTTTGTATTCGCCTACGCGTTTACCGAGGAAAATCCGGAAAAATTCAAGGTCGGGATCATCGCTGGCGGCGCGCTCGAGGGAGCCGCGGCGGAATTCGGGAATACGCGCTTCATCAAGTTTATCGAATTCGACGAAGTCGAGCCCAGCCTGTCCAAAGTCGAGCGTCACCAGATCGATCTGTTGTTCGACCCGAACACGAACCGTTACTGGATCAACCAGACTTCACCCAACGGCTATATCGTCGAGAAACTGCTGATTGCGGCTTACGCCGATTCCGCGCAGGCGCTGCAGCAGATCCTGGTCGAGGGTGACGAAATTCGCTACGTCGACTGGGTCATCCCCGGGGTCATCGGCATGAACATCATGTGGGGCGCCCTGTTCGGCATCGGCTACGTGATCGTACGCTACCGCAAGTTCGGCGTACTCAAGCGCCTGCGCGCGACGCCGGTGACCGCGATCGAGTTCCTGGCCGCACAAATCCTGTCCCGGCTATGGCTGATGATCGCGGTTAACGTCGTCATCTTCGTCGGCATGGATTTCGTCGTCGACTTCCGCATGCACGGGTCCTATCTGAACCTGTTCCTGGTATTTACGCTAGGCAGTATCAACCTGATCTGCTGCGGTCTCCTGGTGGCCGCGCGCGTATCCAGCGAGGAAGTAGCGAACGGGGTACTGAACTTGTTCAGCTGGCCGATGATGTTCCTCTCCGGGCGTCTGGTTTTCGCTCGAGGGCGCGCATCCGGCGATGCAGAAGTTCGCGCTACTGCTGCCGCTGACGCATGTCACCGCGGCGGCGCGCGAAATCATGATCGACGGCGCCGGCCTGGTGCAGGTATCCGACCACCTGCTGGTGCTCGGCGTTTCGAGCGTCATCCTGTTGATCATCGGCGCAAGGATTTTTCAATGGGAATAGTTTCCGACCAGGTTGTCCTGTTTTGCCTGCTCGGCGTCGTCTTCGGGCTGCTGATCTGGGGTAAGATCCGCTACGACCTGGTCGCCTTCGGCGCGCTGGTGGTGGCGATCATCATCGGCGTGGTGCCGCAGGAGGAGGCCTTCGCCGGCTTCGGCCATCACGCCACGGTGATCATCGCGCTGGTATTGATTGTAAGCCGAGGCCTGTCGAACTCGGGTGCGATCGAATTGATCGCCAACCGTATCATCTCCGGAGGGCGTTCGCTGTTCATGCATATCAGCGTCATGTCGGGCGTTGCCGCGGTGTTGTCGGCGGTGATGAACAACGTCGCCGCGCTCGCGCTGCTGATGCCGATCGACATGCAGGCCGCGAAAAAGGCGAAACGCAGCGTCGCATTGAGCCTGATGCCGCTGTCATTCGCGTCGATTCTCGGCGGCATGATCACGCTGATCGGTACCCCGCCCAATATCATCATCGCCAGTTTTCGCGAACAGGCGCTCGGAGAGCCCTTCGGCATGTTCGATTTTTCGCCGGTGGGTGCGGTGACCGCACTGGCTGGTGTCATCTTCATCGTCTTCGTCGGCTGGCGGCTAATTCCACTGCCGGAGGGTGCTGACGCGAAGTCCAATATCCCGCTGCCGCACGAGGATTACGTTGCCGAAGTCCGGGTTGCCGAAGGCTCGAGCATTATCGGCCGGCGCGTGCGCGAGCTGGACGCCGAGGCGGACGAAGCCGACGTTGCCATCGTCGGCCTGGTGCGCAAAGGCAAGCGTCTGCCCGGACGCGCGCGCGCGGAGGAAATCCGCCGCGGTGACCTGCTGGTGATCGAGGCGGACGCGGAGCATATCGATGCCTTTGTCGGCGCCTTCAAGCTCGATTATGTCGGCAGCGAAAAATACGCCGGTCACGCCGCCGAAGGCCTGTCGTTGATCGAAGCGGTGGTGCCGGAAAACGCGCGCATCGAGGGCCGTAGCGCGTTTAGCCTGCGGCTGCTGTACCGGCACGGGGTGACGCTGCTCGGGGTGTCGCGCAAGGGCAAGACCTTTCGCGAACGGGTGCGCAAGCTGGATACCCGTGCTGGCGATGTATTGCTGTTGCTGGGGCCAGGCGAACGCATCGACGATGTCGTCGCCTGGCTTGGATGTCTGCCGTTACAGGAGCGCGACCTGCAGGTGGTGCAGCGCCACAAGGCCTGGATCGCGGTGCTGAGCTTTGCGCTCGCAATCGCCGCGGCGACCTCCGGCATCATGCATCTGCCCGAAGCGCTGGCGCTGGTGTGCATCGTCATGGTCGGATTCAACATCGTGCCGCTGAAGGAAATCTATACCTCGATAGAGTGGCCGGTGATCGTGCTGCTGGGATCGATGATTCCGATCGGTTCGGCGCTCGAAGCCTCCGGCGGCACCGCGCTGATCGCGCAGCAAATCATCGATTTCGCCTCGGGTTACGGGCCGATAGTGGTAATGACGCTGTTGATGGTCGTCACCATGACGCTCTCCGACGTGCTCAACAACACCGCGACCACGGTCATCGCCGCGCCGATCGCGATCGATATCGCCAACCGCCTGAGCGTCAACCCCGATCCCTTTCTGATGACGGTCGCGATCGCCGCTTCCTGCGCCTTCCTGACGCCGATCGGGCACAAGAACAACACGTTGATCATGGGACCGGGCGGCTACCGCTTCGGCGACTACTGGCGCATGGGCCTGCCGCTGGAAGTCATCGTCATCGTCGTCTCGATCCCGATGATCCTGATCGTCTGGCCGTTCTAGCTGTCATCCCGCGGTTTAACCGCGGGATCCAGTTAACCAATCGCGTTCGCAGGACACACAACTTTACCCTGGATACCGCGGTCAAGCCGCGGTATGACAATGGTGCATGCTATGAAAACCTCGTCGCGATATGACGGGATCGCTATACGGTGACAGTTAACTTATTTCCGAATCAAGTTAACTGTCACCGATGTCGCCAAATGGGCTGGCATCCGTCGTCAAAAGAGCTGTCACTCCGCGGCTCGACCCGATGCGTCGGACCTGCGGGCTCCAGTTCGGAGCTATGATCCGGCCCACTAGATCCCGCGGTCGAGCCGCGGGATGACAACAAGGGCTGCGGGACCACGATTTATGGTGACAGTTTACCTGACACGGAGACAAGTAAACTGTCTCCCTGGTCGTGATCGTAAAAAAAACCCCGCCGGAGCGGGGTCTGATATCCGGAGGAATAAATTTCTAAAATGCGCGGATAGCACGAACTCTGGCTTCCAAGCTTCTGGGTATGTCCCGCGGGGATATATCAACTTCTACATTCGTGAAAATTAGGCCCCACGCTTTCCCAGGTAACAGGAGGTCGCTGGCGTCGGAAGAACTCCAGTAGTAACTAAAATCGGCAAAACCACCGATGCTCTCCCTGTTCACAAGCATTTCTATTAATTCGTCTTTCGATGGCAGGAACCAGTCGCTGTAGCCATTTAACGAATAATCGTTAACTACTCTGGCGGCTATCCCGGTATAGGGGCAACCCGCCAGTATGGCGGCGGTATTTTGTGCGCCCGTACCGATAGCAACCCCGTCAGCACCATCTAAAACCCTGTCAACGCAACCCCATGGCGCAGTTCCCTGGTCTTCCGGTGCGGCCTCGAGGCCGTGCATGCCGCCAGCCGTAACATAGAAAACGATGCCGCCAGCCGGCCCTTTCTCGCCGACCTCGTAAAAAGTTTGATCCGTGATCGGTTTCCAGACGGCCGCGCCGGGCGCGCCATGCACCAGGATACTGGCTTGCACGCGAGTGGTATCGATCCATACCGAGCCTGCCGTAAACCCGGCATTGATATCGTCGAAAACGGTTGGCGCCGTGGAGGCTATGGTCGCTTTGGGTTCCGTCTCCAGTGCCGTGGTTCTGGCCTGGTTTTCACTTAGCCTTGCCTCGAGTTCAGAGAGCGCCTGCTCAACCTGGGTAAACGATTGATTGACCCGCTCGACGAACTGCTGCAATTCAACGAAAACCTCTGCAGAGGAAATTTCTACGGTGTTTGCCGCCTTCGCACTGTTAAAACCGCTCAACCCAAACAGGAGGGTGGCGGAAACCAGGTATTTCCATTTTGATTTCATCTTTAAACTCCGAATTCTGGATTTGTTAATGTGCCTATCAAATTTCTAACAGGATGAAGCGCTGCGCTTCGCTGATGCCGATATCCCGCAGTATGCGTTGGTCGATCTGGGTAACCTGCATCCTTGCCTTGTGGCGCTGCCGGCAGGCGTCCAGCGTCGTGACGATGTTCCACAGGAAGTCGATAAGCACGAACCCAGATCGATTTGATCTGGTTGTCGCTGCTGAACGGGTGCGTGTAATTGCTGTTTGGTTCATGGTTGCCTCAGTTTCAGTCGTTATGAGGTAACTATAGGTTTGCCTGGCAGGATGAGGTGTTACCTATTAACCAGGTCGGTGTGAATTATTAACCACGTCGATGTAATTTTTTCGTGGCTGCAGAAAACTGGCCTGACCTCGAATGCATGACTCCGAATGCACAGCGAAGCAATCTTTGAAAGATCGCTTGGGCACTCCGTGCCGCGCAATGACGAAAGAGGTTTTTAATCTAATTCGAAACTCTCCTTGTCCCCGCGTAAGCGGGGATCTTGCATCGAATGTCATAGCGCGGTTTAAGCGCGGTATCCAGAGTCGAAGAGCAGGGTTGCTAATTCCTGGATCCCACCGTTGCGGCGCCATCCCTGGCACCTCCGCGCCGGCTACCCCGACGTCATCCTGACGTAGAAGAATCCTTTATCCGTTGATTTTCGTTGGGGTATATTTCCCTGCCAGCGCGGCGGTGACCTGCATAAATTGTTGCCATGGGTGATCGTTGACCTGATTCGAAAATAAATTGACGATCCCCGTCATGGCCTGATCTTTGCTCTCGTTTGTCATGAAGTAACTTTAACCGCGGCGGGCAATATTTCGTGTTAGCTATTAACCAGTTCGGTGTGGAATATTACCCACGGGGATGTGAATTTTCACCGCGGCCGAAAAATGCCGAAGACCCGCGCGCTCCGGCCGCGCCAGGGAGACCGAATTTACGGGTTGAATTGGGGTGGAATCCGATACACCGCAGCGCTGCCGGCGTTGGAAGAGCTTCAATGGATGGTTGCAGTTGGTCAGAGTCAATCGTTCCGAATATGGCGAACGACTGCCATTCGACTCACTGTTATATGTTTGCTGTTTACCAGCGCGCGGGCAGGCTCTTGTTGAGCAGGTAGTGCTCGTCGGTCACCGAAATATACTCACCCTTTTCCAGTTCCTTCATGATCTTGCTGACCATTTCGCGGGACGAGCCGATCATGTTGGAAATTTCCTTATGGGTGAACTTGGGGACCTGTTTTTGTCCGTCGCGTTCGACGGCATACTTGTCGAGGATATGAGTGAGACGGCCGTAAACGTCCAGCAACGCGATGCAGCTGAGCTCCTCGGTGGTCTCGCGCACCATGTTGGCGAGGGACTTTATCAATGCCAGTGAAATCTGCGGGTGCTCCTTGAGAATGGCCAGGTAGCTGGCCTTCGATACCGTGGACACCACGCAATCGGTCAGTGCAATGACGTTGGCAATCCGCTGAAAATCGCCCAGCAGTGCCAGTTCGCCGAACGAATCGCCCGGTTTGAGTATCTTGACGGTCAGTTCTCTGCCCTGGTCGTCTTCGATGTAAACTCTCATCTCGCCTTCGAGCAGTATATACAGCGAACCGGTATCGTCGCCCTGCTGAATGGGCACCATATTTTTCCTGTACCTGCGTTTGGTCGCGATGCCGGCGAACGACTCGAGTTCGTCGTCGCTGAGATCGTTATATGGCGAAATTTCTCTCAGGTAGTCCAGCATGGATGATTCGGAATCCAGGGTTATATGCGGCGTCCAATCTACACTAGTTTTGGTGACTGTTCCAATCAGGTTCATGGGGTATAGTCCTTAGGGGGGTAGTCCTTAAAAGAATCCCGCCCAGTTTTACAGGCGGGGAATGTCAAACACTCTGACGGGGTAACTGGAGGATTAATCGCAACCATCGTCGGCGGTCATTTCTTCGCCGGTTTCCGGGTCCAGCAGGATGTCTCCGCTGGAATCGGTGAGTTTGACGCGGGTAAACATCATGTTACCCATGCGCTCGAACTTGTCATCGAGTATCTGATCGACCTGGGTTTCGTCGAAACTGTCATAGATATGCACGAAACCCTTTGCCTCACGCTCCAGTACGATGTCTTTCGGCTGGTAAATCATGTTCATCTGCCAGCGCTCCAGCGTCATGGCAGAGGCGTTGACCGTGGTATGTAGGCCCCAGCCGAGATAGGTAAACATAACGATGCAGGTGATTAATTTTTTCATGGGCCAGCCCCTTTTGATTTGTGATAGTCGAAACTATAGGGAGATGACGCCAAAGCTTCAGTTCGCTATTACCGCGCAAGCTATGCAGTAATACCGCAAAACTTGTGAAATATTCACCTCGCAGTTTTGGGCGCCAGTGAAAGTTACGCTGAGTAATTTTTACTGGCGCGATCATTGAGCATTCTTATTATGGTGTTTGAGGGTTATGCGGATAAAATACCCCACAGTCCATAGGAAGCAGCGAATCATGACCGTTATCAAGCAAGACGATTTGATCGAAAGCATCGCCGATGCCTTGCAATACATTTCCTACTACCATCCGCTGGATTTCATCCGCGCGATGGACGAAGCCTACCAACGCGAGGAAAACCCGGCAGCGCGCGACGCGATCGCGCAAATCCTGATCAACTCGCGCATGTGCGCGCTGGGGCACCGTCCGATTTGCCAGGACACCGGTATCGTCACCGTGTTTCTGCGCGTCGGCATGAATGTGCAGTGGCAGGCCGACATGTCGGTTAGCGACATGTGCAACGAGGGAATTCGGCGCGCCTATCAAAACCCGGACAACCTGCTACGCGCCTCGATCCTCGACGACCCCGACGGCGCGCGTAAAAACACCGGCGACAATACCCCGGGCGTAATCCATTATGAAATCGTGCCGGGAGACAGGCTCGAGGTGCACGTCGCCGCCAAGGGCGGCGGCTCGGAAGCCAAGTCCAAGTTCGCGATGCTCAATCCCTCCGACTCGGTGGTCGACTGGGTGCTTGGCCAGGTGCCGCTGATGGGCGCCGGCTGGTGCCCGCCCGGCATGCTCGGCATCGGCGTCGGCGGGACCGCCGAAAAGGCGATGATACTGGCCAAGGAAGCGCTGCTGGAGCCGATCGATATCCATGACCTGCAGGCAAAGGGCGCCGGCAACCGCGCCGAAGAGCTGCGTCTCGAGCTTTATGACAGGGTCAACCGGCTCGGCATCGGCGCGCAGGGGCTTGGCGGGCTGACCACGGTGATGGACGTCAAGGTGAAAGACTACCCGTCGCACGCGGCCAACAAGGCGGTTGCCATTATTCCGAATTGCGCCGCGACGCGGCACACGCATTTCACGCTCGACGGCAGCGGCCCGGCGAAACTCGAGCCGCCGCAGCTGGAAGACTGGCCCGAAGTGACGCGCGAAACCGGCGACAACGTCAGGCGCGTCAATCTCGATACGGTGACGCATGACGAGGTCAAGACCTGGAAACCGGGCGATACGCTGCTGCTCTCCGGCAAGATGCTGACCGGTCGCGACGCCGCGCACAAAAAGATGGTCGACATGCTCGCCAACGGCGAGGCCTTGCCGGTCGACCTGAAAGGCCGCTTTATTTACTATGTCGGCCCGGTCGATCCGATTGGCGACGAGGTCGTCGGCCCGGCGGGTCCGACCACCGCGACGCGCATGGACAAGTTCACCCGCACCATGCTCGAACAGACCGGCTTGCTTGGCATGATCGGCAAGGCCGAACGCGGTCCCACCGCAATCGATGCGATACGGGAGTTCGAGTCGATTTACCTGATGGCGGTCGGCGGCGCGGCCTACCTGGTGGCGCAGGCGATCAAGCGCGCGGAGGTGGTTGCCTTCCCTGAACTGGGCATGGAAGCGATTTACGAATTTACGCTCGAGGATATGCCGGTTACCGTCGCCGTCGACCATACCGGCGAATCGGTACACCAGACCGGGCCGAAGATCTGGGCCGAAAAAATCAGCCAGCGGGAGGTTAACTTCCATCCCTGACAGCGGGGAGCAGGCCAGTATACGCTTGCCAGGCAACTCAGAAGTCATTCCCGCGCAAGCGGGGATCTTGCAGAAAATGCTACAGTTGTCTCAAGATACCGATACGTCGGACCGCCGCTTGCGCGGGTATGACTTCATGTAATAAGTATAAAAGTGGGAATAGACCATAGTTTTTCTCAAAAAAGAAAAACCTGGTCCGTCCCCGATTCGCGTTAAACCAATGGACAATAATCATGCAACTCAAACTGGAAGAACTACCCACGCCACAGGTCTATTTCACGATGACTCAGACCATGCTGCCGCGCCCGATCGCCTGGCTGCTGACCGAAAACGACGACGCCGGGTACAACCTGGCGCCGTTTTCCTATTTCAACGCGGTCTGCAGCGATCCGCCGCTGGCGATCGTGTCGATCGGCAAGCAGGACGATGGCCGCGACAAGGATTCGATTCGTAATATCCGCGAGCGCCACGAGTTCGTCATCCATATCGCCAGCTGCGATCAGCTGGCGGCGCTGAACCAGTCCTCGGCCACGCTGCCGCCGCGGGAATCGGAAGTTGAAGCCAGTGACCTGGAATTGACGCGGGTACCGGGATTTCGCATGCCGCGGCTAGCCGACTGCAAGATCGCCTATTTTTGCGAACGCCACGATATCCAGATGATCGGCAGCAAGAAACAGCAGTCGCTGCTGTTTGCCGAAATCAAGGAGATTTACGTCGCCGATGACTGCGCTGAAATCAATGACCAGGGCCGCCTCAAGATCCACGCCGACAAGGTCCAGCCGCTGTCGCGTCTCGGCGCCAGCGAATACGCGAGCTTTGGCGAGGTCCTGTCCGTCAAGCGCCCGGCCTGATCCCAATATCCAACCGGCAGCAATAATCAATCATCCGGATATAAACTGTCACCCCGGAGCAAACTATCAACCCGGAATAAACTGTCGTCCCGGAATAAACTGTCGTCCCGGAGCAAACTGTCACCCCGGAGCAAACTATCAACCCGGAACAAGCTGTCGTCCCGGAGCAAACTGTCACCCCGCGGCAAACTGCCATCCCGCAGCAAACTGCCATCCCGCGGCAAACTGTCATCCCGCGGCAAACTGTCATCCCGCGGCAAACTGTCATCCCGCGGCTTGACCGCGGGATCCAGATCGAATCGGATATCCCAATCCCCTGGATACCGTGGCCAAGCCACGGTATGACAAGCTAGAGCGGTCCCCTGGATAGCGTGGTCACGCACAGGAATGTGCCGGTTCGACGCATCAGGTCACGCCGCGGGACGACAGGCTCTAACGGTGGTAAACCCGTGCAATGGCCCAGACTTCAACGTATTCGACGCCAGCGCGATGCAGCGTCCTGGTGATCTCGCCGACGGTCGATCCGGTGGTGACGATATCGTCGACAATGGCGACGTGGCGATAATCATGCCCGGCGCGCCAGGCAAACGCCCGGCGCATATTTTGCGCGCGCTGGGTTGCGCTCAGGCCCGACTGGCTCGGAGTCGCCCGCAGGCGGGTCAGCGCCTGGCGCTCGATCGGGATGCCGAATTCCCGCGACCAGAGACTCGCGATTTCATCCGCCTGGTTGTAACCGCGCTCGCGCAGGCGTTCGCGATGCAGCGGCACCGGCAGCAATACTTCGGGTTTGGGTGCGCTCAGGCGGAAGGGGTCGAAGCATTGGCGGCACAGGGTTTTCGACAGATGCAGTGCCTCGGAATACTTGAGTTGCTGCAGGTAGTCCCGCGTTAGTCCGCGGTATTGCAACGGCGCGATCATGCGTTGCCAACGCGGTGGATTCAGCAGGCAGGCGGGGCATACCTGGCCTGCGACCGGATTTGGCTGACCACAGTAAAGGCATGGATTCGGCACGCGCTGCAGATGTTCGGCGCAGCAACCGCACAGCGATTCCGCGTTATCGAGTTCGCATCCGCAGGCGAGGCACAGCCCGGGCGCGAACAGGTAATCGATGAAACCGGCTATGCTTTGTACCAGGCGTTTTCCTGACATTGACTATTCCCTGTCTTGCAATAGACTTGGCGTTTCTATTTTTGACGGCCCGTTCCGATGACCGACGCAGTGCAATCCATCCGCCACGACTGGACGCTAGACGAAATTAAAGCGCTTTTCGAACTGCCTTTCAACGATTTGTTGTTCCGGGCCCAGACCACGCACCGCGCCAATTTCGATCCGAACGCGGTGCAGATCAGCACCCTGTTGAGCATCAAGACCGGCGCCTGCCCGGAAGACTGCTCCTATTGTCCGCAAAGCGCCAAATATGACACCGGGCTCGAACGCGAGCGCCTGTTGCCGATCGAAGAGGTGCGTACTGCGGCGCTGAACGCCAAGCAGAATGGCGCCAGCCGTTTTTGCATGGGCGCGGCCTGGCGTAATCCGACCGACAAGAATCTCGACAAGGTCATCGAAATGATCAGCCTGGTCAAGGATCTCGGCATGGAAACCTGCGTCACGCTCGGCATGCTGACGCGCGCGCAAACGCGCAAATTGAAAACGGCCGGGCTCGATTACTACAACCACAACCTCGACACCTCGCCCGAGTACTACAGGGAAATCATCACCACGCGTAACTACCAGGACCGCCTCGACACGCTGGAGAACCTGCGCGCCGAGGAGATCAACGTCTGCTGCGGCGGCATCATCGGCATGGGTGAAACCAACAGGGATCGCGCCGCGCTGCTGCAACAGCTCGCCAACCTGCCCGAACACCCGCAAAGCGTGCCGATCAACCTGCTGGTGCAGGTCGAAAACACGCCGCTTTACGGCACCGAAGAGCTCGACCCGATCGAATTCGTGCGCAGCATCGCGGTCGCACGCATCATGATGCCGGCGTCGGTGGTGCGGCTGTCGGCCGGGCGCACCGCGATGAGCGAAGAGTTGCAGGCGCTGTGCTTCCTCGCCGGCGCCAATTCCATCTTCTACGGCGATACGCTGCTGACCACGCCGAATCCGGAAGAGAACCAGGACCTGGAGCTGTTCGACAAGCTCGGCATCGTCGCCAACGGCGAGCAGGCACGGGAATCGGAAGACCACGCGGCAGCCTGAAACCAGCCCGCTTGACTGGGCCGTTTGCATGTCAGGCTGGAGGTAACTAAAATAGGCACATGACAAGCACATGTCCATCCTCGAGGTAAACCATGGCAGCGACAGAGAGAGTCCCGGTGCTGATGACCGTGGCGGAGAAAAAGCGAATCGTGGCGCGCGCCAGGAAAGCGGGATTGACCACCGCCGAGTATATGCGTCGTGCGGCGGAGGGTTTCAGCCCGAGCAAAGATGAAGCCGCGCTGGTGGCGATGATCGACGAAATGAACCGCGTTACGGCCAATACCGAAAAAGCCATCGACGCGACGCTCAAGTTCGTCGCCGATTCCAACAAGCGAATCGCCCGGCTCGAAGCCAGGGCAAAGCGCAAGGTTGCCTGATGGGCATTTCGGAGAAGATGTGGGAGGGCATCAGCCGCGTCATCCGCATGGATGCCAAGCTGGAAAGCCTTGCCAATACGGTCAAGGATCAGCAATCCCGTATCGAGGATTTGAGCGGAAGGGTCATTCGTCTCGAAACCGCGCTCGAAATTGCGCTCTCTGTGCGGGTCGATAAACCCGCGCCGAAAAAAATCAGTAAATCGAAATAGCCTTTGAGTAGAGGGCGGATGCTCCTCTATATTGCTACTCCCAATATTATTCCGCGAGCAGCGATCACGGCGGGATTTACCGCTCCTGTCGCCGCAATTACGGGTATCATTGCGCTTCGTAAGCGCTTTACCGGACGAGCAAGACCCACGGCATGAGTAATAAAATTTTACTGACCACGCTTAACGCGCGCTATATGCACTGTGCTTTCGGCCTGCGTTACCTGTATGCCAACCTGGGGGAGTTGCAGGCGCTGGCGCAAATCCGGGAGTTCACGATACAGCAACGCCCGATCGATATCGTCGAGCAGCTGCTGGCACTGGAGCCGAGGATAGTCGCCTTCAGTGTTTACATCTGGAACGTGAGCGAGACCAGCGAAGTCATCGCGCTGCTAAAACAGGTGTCGCCGCAGACCCTGGTTGTCGTGGGTGGCCCCGAAGTCAGCTACCGGGACGATTTACCCGACCTCGCTGAACGCGTGGATTACATTATCACGGGTCCGGGTGAAATCAGCTTTCGCCAACTCTGTGCAGACCTGCTCGGCAACCGGCCGGTGGCGTCGGCCATCATCGCGGGCAAGACGGGCAGTCTCGATGCCCTCGAACTTCCCTACGCGCACTATAATGCCGAGGATATTCGCAATCGCCTGATTTATGTCGAGGCCTCGCGCGGCTGTCCGTTCAAGTGTGAATTTTGCCTGTCGTCACTGGATAAAACGGCGAAACCGTTCGACTTAAAGCGCTTTCTCGACGCAATGGATGATTTGTACCAACGCGGCGCGCGCAATTTCAAGTTCATCGATCGCACCTTTAATTTAAAGATCAGCACCAGCGTCGCGATCCTGGAATTTTTCCTGCAGCGCATGGACGAAAACCTGTACCTGCACTTCGAGGTCATTCCGGATTACCTGCCGCAGAAACTCAAACAGGTGCTGGCCCGCTTTCCGCCCGGGGTACTACAGTTCGAAATCGGGGTGCAAACCTTCGATCCCGAAATTCAGCAAACCATCAGTCGCCGGCAAAACAATCAGAATACCTGCGACAACTTGCGCTGGTTGCGGCAAAACACCGGCGCCCATATTCACGCCGATCTCATTTTTGGCTTGCCCGGCGATACGCTGGAAAACTTTGCCCACAGTTTCGATCGGCTGGTGGCGCTGCAGCCACAGGAAATACAGCTCGGAATTCTGAAGCGCCTGCGCGGCGCCCCGATTAACCGCCACAGCGACGCATACCAGTTGCGCTACAATCCGCTGGCGCCCTACAACATCCTGAGCACGCGCGACATCGATTTCGCCAGCATGCAACGCGTCAACCGATTCGCCAGATTCTGGGACATGATCGGAAATTCGGGCCGCTTCGGGCATACGCTGCCGCTGATCCTGGGGCAACGACCCTTCCACAACTTTCTCGAAGTCAGCGATTTCCTGTACCAGCTTGCCGGCAGCACCTGGAAGATTGCTTTGCGCCGGTTATTCTCATTGCTGTTTATTGTGTTAACCGAGCAGATGAAGCTCCGACCGGAGGCGGTGCGGCAGGCTTTAGAGGCCGATTACCAGCGCTCCGGGCAAAAAGGCGCCATCGACCTGGACGGACCGAGACTCGAAATGGTGAGCCGTGCCGGGGTTGCGAATAAACGCCAGCGTCAACATGGTAAATAGTGCTCCACCTGGATCTTAAGGGTCAGCTTTATCAACTCAGACTCCATGCATACGTCAGGTAAAAGATAGCCTTCTGGCTGCCGTTCAGGATTTCAGTTCTGGTTTTCCTGGGGATGGTCTGCCTGTGAAATTGCGGAGAGTTTTACAGGCCTTCGCAGTTCTGTGGCAGGAAAGCCGAGTCGAGATTGCTGCTGCAGTGCCAGCGGTTCATGCTGACAGCGCCATTGTCGGTTTCGGGGCTCAGGGTGATGATCTTGCCGGCGCCAAACATCTCTTTCAGCTCGACCACGATACTGCCGTCCGGCTGCAGGTTTACATGCGAGATGGTGTCGCTACTGTTGAACGTCGAGGCGGAATAGCCCATCGCCGGCAGGCTATCCGGCCAGTCGCCTTCCATCACGTAGTATTGCAGCGCGCCGACCTTGAGCGCGCTGATCTCGGAGAAGGCCTGGGCCGCATGTGCCTGTAACACGAAGCGATTGGTCAGGCCCGCACCCGCATCTGAATCGGCGCTGTCCTGCGAGTTCAGAAACGACAGCAGATTGCCGAAGAACCCCGGTTCTTCCTGTTGCCCGTCCGTCACCAGGTTGGCGACAAACGCCGATTGCGCAAACAATTGCGAGGTCGCATTTTCCACCGCCAGGCTGAACACCTTTTTGCCCTTTGCGTTCAACAGCCAGCTGTCGGCAACGCCTTCGGTCATCTTCTGGTACAGGATCTGGTCATCGCTGGCGCCGACCAGCTTCCAGTTAATCCTGACGATGATGCGGTGCCGCTTGAACTGACTCGAGGATATTTTGCGTTTTGAGTAGACGATGTCTTCGGCGAGTTCTGGGGCACAGGAATCGAAGCGAATATCGACGATATCGGCATGCAGACTGTAACCACCGAGCTTGCGCTTCATGCTGACGACGCTGTATTCGTCGGCGACCTGCGCCGGATAACCGAGGCTTTTTACCACCTTTGACTCGGCATTGATGATGTCGCCCGCATCCGGGAATATACGCGGATGGTCATTCAGGGTCTGTGGCCAGCTGCGATCTTCGAATGGCGTACAGTCCGCGCCATAGGCGTAGAAGCCCACCGATTTAGCCGCGGGAATATACTTCCAGGGATTGGCTGCGCTAACGATTATCAGTTTCGTTGCCTGCTGATGCCCCGCCATGACAATTCCCTTCACCGACGAGTTATCTTTTGCGGCAAAGCTTTGCGCCGGCGCCGGATCGCGGGGTTTCAGGGTAATCAAGCCGATAAAGTCGCGATCGGCAAACAGCTGCTCCGCCGCCATACCGATGGCTTCCGACATGGCTTCTTCGCCCCGCTTGTCGGTCAGCAGGCTGCCGGCAAAGCCCATGGTGCTGGTTCGATACAGTAATTTGCTGTTACGGTCGGTTTTCAGCGTCCACTCGACCCAGACCTGAACCCGGTTTCGGGTCAGGTATTTAAATGAGACTTTGTCGATGGGTTTGTATTTGGTCGACGCCGATTGCGACGGTGCGCAGGCGTCGTAGGTAAGCCTGACGAGCCTGGCATTGAGGCTGTAGCCGCCCGAGTTTTCGAGTTTTGTCAGTGTGTCGCTGCTCGCCGGGCTGATCGAGTACCCCAACGGCCGGGTTTGTTTGATAATCGCGTCGCTGGCGCGGTTGGCATCCGCGGCCAGCCATTTTTTTTGATTCAGCGCGACGCTGAGCGGCATGGATCTCCTGGCGGCGCAATTTTCGCCGAACAACAGTTGCCCGATTTCAGCCTGCGGCTGTTTGTCCTTGATCCAGGCCTTGCCGTTGGCAACCACGAATAACTTGCGGGTTCTGGTTTTCTGATCCGTATTGATCGGCTGCAGGCTGGTGTGCTGGATATCCTCGAGGCCGCTGCCGTCTTCCTCGACCAGGATGCGGGCGATAAAATCCCGGTCAGAAAACAGCGTCAACACGGCTGACTCCAGCGCGTTGCCGATGGCGGTTTTCGTAGTCGTCGACTGGCTCCAGCCGTTGTAATTGCCCGACGTGGTCGTTTCGTAGACCACGTCCTGGTCACGGTTGGTGCGCAGCTGCCAGTTGACCTGCAGCTTGACCCGGTTCTTGGTGAATCGATGCGCGGAGATGCTGGCAATTTTTTTCAGGCGTTCGCTCTTGCGAATTCCCGGGGCGCAGGTGTTGAAATCCATGGCTACGATTTCCGCGTGCAGGCTTAAGCCCCCGGTTTTTTTCAGCCGTCCCAGCAGGCGATATTTTTCGGTGCGTTCGGAGTCGTAGTCGAGGCCATTGATAATCTTGTTGATGCGGTAGGTCAGGTCGGCTTCGGATGGGAACAGCGATTTGTGATAGACAAAAATATCCGGTGTGTTCATCGCACCACGCGAGGTGCAACCCTTGCCGCTGTGGAAAACCCCGATTTTGGTGGTTTCGTTGACATGCGATTCCGACTTCCACAGGTAGCGGGTATCGAGCAGGTGCAGCTTGCGCGCGGTTTTTTCGTAAGGCCGGATAATCGGCCTGGCCGAGGTCGTCGAAGCCTGCTGGTACTGGCCGCCACTGTTTTGATTCCGAGGGATGACTTTTGTACTGGTCTCTTCCCCCGGTTCCTTGTCGGAGTAATGAATTTTTCCATTTTCATCGACCCACTTATACAGTTGGGCCTGGCCGTTGAACGATGCCAGCGTCAGCAAGGTCAGAACCAGCATGGCGCTCAGGAATTTTCGAGACATGGGGATCTCAGTAACCGGGATTGCACTAAGTATAGTCGCCGATCGGGTTTCATCCAGCTTGAATGTGGGTCGGGGTTTGGTGGATTTATCGGCTGGAACCCGTCGGTCCGACGCATCGGGTCAAGCCGCGGAATGAGAGTGATGCGCCGCGAGGTAGCAGTGATGCGGCGCGGGGTGAGCGGGCTTCAGTACTTTACGCAGGCTGCGGCGAGGAAGGCCTCGGATAGTTCGCCGCGGCCCATCTTGTCGATGAGCTCCTGCGAGACCTGCAGAATCTCCGCCAGCGGACCCGTAATCAACACCAGCCCGAGCTGTAGCGTGACGCGTTTGTCGGCGATTGGGTTGATCACATTGGGGTGTTCGGGAGACTGCAGAATCAGCTGAATTTCGCTGAGATCGGACGGCATTCTCTCGCAGTCGCCCCCGGGCGCAATATATTCGAACAGTTCTATCGGCGAGGCGAGCGAGACACTGTCTTCCTTGATGGTCTGGTCGCCATGTTTAACGCTAAATTCGATCGTGATCGGCATCCTGGTCGTCCTCTGTTGATATTTATCGATAAGAATACGTCTTATGCCCTCGATTGCATTTGTCCTGGGTCAAGTGTTGGTTTTACCCGATGGTTCCGCTGGTCCCGCAACAGACTGCCTGCGCCGAAATCTTGCGCTGACGTCGCAATTGCAGGTCTCCGAAATCGTCAACGTTTGTCATGCCGCGGTTTATTTCGATGCGTCGCACCGGCGATATCCAGAATCCCGGGGAAGTTTCGGGTAATCCTGGATCCCGCGGTTAAACCGCGGGCTGACAGTAGCAACCAGGATCTTTTACTCCGATCGGAGCAACGCGCCAGTTGCTCCATGCGGGCCGAGCAGGCTTGCGCGGGGATGATGCAGACCGGCGCTGTCTCGATACTAGCGCGGGCGGCCGAGGTCGATGACGACACCGGCTGCGAGGAGCTCCTCGGTGCGCCGCTGCGAGTAGGTTTGATAATCGCTTTGCCGGTAAAACCCGCCAGCGACGTAACGCATGCTTTCCTTGAAATGGTGGGGGAAGGTCAGACTGTCGTGGCGCCGTAGCAGGTTGCCGTCATCGAAAGCCAGCACGCCCGGCCGGTATACCATTTCGTGTTTGCGCGCCAGTTCGGCCGGCGTGGTTTGATTGCCGTAAACGTCGATGATGGTTTCCCGGGAATCGGCGTCGAGGCGCACGATGGTGAAGGGCTCAATCTCCTTGCGCACCAGTTCGTGTCCCAGAATTCCATCGTGGAACTCGGCGCAGTCGTAACAGCTGCCATCCTCGAAGATCAGCATCAGCGGGCCCTCGATACTGGACAGGTCCCTGACCTCGGTGAACAACGGATTGGCGCGCAACTGGTAAATGTTTTTCTCGAGTTTAGCCTGCAGGTAGTCGGCAAGGCTGCTGGTCTGATAGGATTTGGTGGCGACGAATTCGAGCACCTGTTTGAAGCGCTCGGGCGCACGATAGCCGTTGACGCGCACGACGGTCTTATTGTCCTGGTCGAGAAACAGGATTGCCGGAGTCGCCGCGACCTTGAGGATTTCCGACAGTTCTTTTTCGGTGACCGAAATCTCTTCGTTAAATGCGATATCGCGGTCGCCGCGGACATTGATCGCAATGCTGTCAAAATTCTGCTGGATATAAGCGCGTAACGGCTCGGCCTCGAAACCTTCTGCCAGCATGCGGTCGCAGTAGGGGCAGCCGTTCAGCTGAAAAAATAGCAGGACGTGTTTACCGGCCTCGGTCGCGTCGTCGACATCGTCGGCGATTTCGAGAAAACTTTGCTTGAACCAGGTTGGCGCCTGGTGTGCGACACCGCCGGTAATGCTGCCGCGCGTCGCGGTTTCAGCGGCGCCGGCGGGTAGCGCCAGGTTGAGTAATAAGACCAGTCCGATGGTTTTCAGAAAAATCCCGATGTGACGCATATCTAGTTCCTCCTTAGCGGGCCGACCCATGCGAACCGGGAATATAATCGACTCGACAGCAGATTAAAATAGGTCCGTTAGCGTATCTGCATGCAGTTAAAAATGCGACACAGGTCACAATTCGTTCCAGGCCGATTTTTTACTGCTAAACTCGCAGCTCATCGAACATATTAATAGTAGTCAAAAGCCATGAATTTAGTCGCAACCTTACTATCAATTTTCACCCTTGGAATGCTGGTCGTGCTGATTGTGCAGATGCGCAACCAACGCCGCGCCACTGAAGAGTTGCTTGCCGACAACCGTATCCGCACCCGCCTCTACCAGGACGCGGACGAATCGACTACTTTCATTCTCAGCCGCACAATCCAGAACATCAGTGCCGGCCACCCCGATCCCAACCTCGAGAGCGACTCGTTTACGCTCAAGGTCGTGCGCGAACTGGTCAAACGCCGGGTGCCCAAGGACAAATGGCTTGAAATCCAGGCCAACGAGCGGCTGGTGCACGAGCTTTACCTGTTGTTGCGTGACGGCGGCATAAAAAAAGGCCCGCGCGCGGTACCTCCAGCCAAGGCCAGGAGGGCTTGAGTGGCGCTTCGGACCTGAGCCCGCAAGCGCGCTGGGCGCGAGCCGAGCAATAGTCAGAAGCTGAAATCATCCCCGGCCGAAGTCGCCCCCGGAATCCAAAGTCATCCCCGCGCAGGCTTGCGCGGGGATGACTGTTATTATTAGTACTTCGCGCTGTCGCTGTCGTAGGTAAGCCCGACCGACGCCGCTTGCTCCTTCACCGAGCGGTATATCTTTTCATCCAGCGAGTCGTCGGCGCCGCCCTCGGCCGCAACCTTTTCCTGGATGAAGCGATTACGCGACTCCGACAGCTGCCTGATTTCCTGCTTCAACTGATCGCGGCGATGCGCCTGCTCGTTAATGACTTCCATTTGCGCAGCCGGCGCCATTAGCTGCAGGCTGTGCGGCAGGTTGCCTGCATCGATTTCCTCCAGCGCGACGCGACCCGAAGTTATCGCATCGACCAGTTCGCTCTCGCCGAGAAAGTTTTTCTTGCCACTGTCGGTGGCGTTGTATTCGGAGCGCCTGGCCAGCGCCTCGGTCGACAATTCCTTGTGCAGTTTTGCGCTCGCATCGAGCTTCGCCTTTTGCTTTTCGCGGGTTTCGGCATTGCCGTAGTAGAGCCGGGTATCTTCGAGTTCGGCGGCCAGGGTTGACAATTTTTCGTCGAAGGGTGTGGTCACCGCAATCGCATTACCGGAGTCTTCGACCTGGAAGTAATCGCCGTGACCGAGCGCCGCGATCTGCTGCCACGCGGGCCGCGTGTACTGGTGCTGGCCGCTCTGGATCGTGTTGACCACGATCCCCTTGCGTTTGGCCGCGCCCAGGGTCACCGGGTACTTGACGTCGTTGTGATAATCCATGTGCGGCGGCGCATCGCCGACCAGGAAAGCCACCTTGTAGACATTGCTGTCCTGGCTCCACGAAACCTTGTGGATGGCGTCATGCAGTGCCTGGTTGACGCTCTCCGGGCCGTCACCGCCACCCTCTGCGCGAAAGTCCATCAGGCTGGCATACATCGAATCGAGGTCTTCAGACAGATCGTAAACGCGCGTGATATAGGCATCGCCACGATCGCGAAACGCGACCAGCCCCATCTTGATGTCGGGATTTTCCTGGGCCGAGGCCATGGTGGTCGCGATCGACCAGATCTTTTCCTTCGCCGCCTGGATCAGACCGCTCATGCTGCTGGTGGTATCGAGAATAAAAACCACTTCGATTCGGTGGCCCTGACCCGGCGTCGCGGTCGTGGTTTTGGTGGTATTAATCGCCTGCGCCTGTTTTACCATCGGAAACAGCGCAATGCCGGTGGCGGTGGCGATGATCAGCACCAGGGCGACTATCTTTGGATTGAATGTTCTGTAGTTCATGAGTTTTCTCCGTTTCAGGGTTGGG
Source organism: uncultured Gammaproteobacteria bacterium (assembly GCA_963768295.1). Classification (GTDB taxonomy): domain Bacteria; phylum Pseudomonadota; class Gammaproteobacteria. The sequence continues at coordinate 24,593 of CAVYHN010000058.1, forward strand.
TGAGTTTGCGCACGGCGTCGAGCGCGACGCGGTGGGCCGACTGGAAAGCCGAGTGATCAGACTGGCCGCGGTAAACTTCGCCGCGCTGCTTGCGGCTCAAATCCGGGATCCAGCAGAACAGCGACTGGACCAGGAAGAAGCTCCACAGAGCGGCGGCCAGGCTGCCGGTATTGAGCATGGCCCAGGCGCCCGCCGCGAGGCCGGCGGATACCAGGCCGAAATCGAGCGCCGCCGCGAACAGCGTGCCGTGAAAGTAGAGCGCGCGAACCAGCCAGATAAATCCGGCCTGCAGCAGCACCTGTTCGAACAAATGAACCTCGAAAAACCAGCAGGCCAGGCTCAGCGTTGCCCAGGCGGCGAGCATAACCACGCGGCCGACACGGGCGCTGCTGCGTTTGAACAGGTACAGCAGGTAGGTCAGGGCCGCCGCCAGCAGCACCAGGTTGAACAGCGTGCCATAGCCGATGAAGCCGCCCAGTACGAGGTTTGCCGCGCCGGCACCGAGGCTGATCACGAAGGCCAGGATGAGTCCATCGATGATTCCGGGAGTTTTCATGACTTTGCCCTCCGTTGCTTTTCACGCAGCAGCGCAATTTCGATTTCTTCGTTACGGATTGCATCGGCGTGGCTGCAGTCGCCGCCGGCAGGCGAGCCGTCGTCGCTGACCAGTAGTTCCAGTTTTTGCTGCATGCTGGTCAGTTGCTGGCTGTGCTCCTCGATTTCCGTGACCAGGTTTTGTTGCTGCCGGTCGATACTGGCGGACTGCTGTTTCATTGCCTGCAACTGTTTGTCAGCGGCGAGCTTGCGCCGCACCAGGTCGCGCGCCAGATCGTCCTTTTTGGCGGCCAGGCAAATATCGAGTTCATCGTCGAAGCTCTTGAGGTTGGTTAGCAAGGCGGCCGTTGTCCTGGCCAGTTGATCGGCCTCGTGTTGCAGCAGCTTGATACGTTGCCGGTCCTGGTCGAGAGCGAACTGCATTTCGCGCACCGCCTGCCTCAATTGCAGATCCGGTTCCTCGATACGATCAAGCACCGCGTGAAAATCGGCCTCGAACAGCCGCGAGAGTCGTGTAATCAATGCCATGTCGTTTGCTCCATTGTTGCTAAAAGGTGGACTTATTCTGGTTCAGGGCCAGGCGCTAAAACAGACAGGCTTTGGTAAAACCTGGCGTTTGGCGTTTACAAAAAATTTACAAAGCCGGCGGGCTGGAATGCTAGGATTGAGAGGTTAATAAAGAGGATAAAGCCGATGACGCCAAAGGCGCGTTTACTGGTGGTCGAAGATGAAGCCGCGATTCGCAGCGGCCTGGTGGACCTGTTCGTCTACCATGGTTACGACGTCGAAACCGCGGATAATGGCGACGACGGCCTGCGCCTGGCGCTGAGCGGGAAATTCAACCTGATTCTGCTCGACGTCATGCTGCCCGGTGTCGATGGATTCGAAATCTGCAATCGCATTCGCCAGCGGGATCGGCAGCAACCGGTTATCATGCTGACCGCGAAATCGAGCGACGAGGACATTGTGCAGGGACTGACGCTGGGCGCCGACGACTATGTCGCCAAGCCTTTTTCGGTGACGCAACTGGTGTTGCGCGTACAGGCGGTGTTGCGTCGCTCAGGCATTGCGGGGGATGACGCGCGCGAGATCAGGTTGAACAACGGCCTGGTTATAGACACGGCAAACCTGTCGGCGGGCGAGACGGTGTTTACCCGTCGTGAAATGGATTTATTGCAGTACCTGGCGCAGCAATCTGACCGAGCGGTGGCGCGCGAGGAGTTACTGGCGCGCGTCTGGGGCTACGCCAACCACATGGAGATCGAAACCCGCACCGTCGATATTCACATCGCCAAGCTGCGCCGCAAGGTCGAAGCCGATGCCGCCAGTCCGACGGCGATCGTCACCGTGCGCGGTGCCGGCTACCGCTTGATGCTCGCCGAGTAATGAGCCAGCGACGCCTCACCCTGTTGCTGGTTTTGTTTTTCCTGGCGCTGGCGATTCCCACCTCGATCCTGGTTTACCAGGCTTACGGACAGTTGAAGTGGGAAGCGTTTTACCAGCACCAGCGGCTCGCGCGTGAACTGTCACTGCGCGTCGATAGCGGATTTCGCGATTTGATCGAGCGCGAGGAAAAGCGGCCGACCAGCGACTATGAATTTCTCAATGTAACCGGATCCGACGACAGCGCGTTTTTACAGCGCTCGCCGCTGTCCGAGTATCCGCTGCAGGCCGAGACTCCCGGCCTGCTCGGGTACTTCCAGGTCGACGCCTCGGGCCAGCTGCGCACGCCGCTCGTGCCAGCGACCGATGCCCCAAACTACGGCATTTCGCCGTCTGAATTGCGCCAGCGCGAGCAACAGGAAGGCCGCATCCGCGGTATCCTCGATCAAAACCGGCTGGTGGGCAAAAGCGATGTCGCCGCGGCGCCCGCGGTCGGCCGCGTGCAGGCCGAAGCGCGCGCCGATAGCCCGATGCTTGCCAACGAACTCGAAAGCGATAGCCAGTATCGCTCGCTGCCGCGACTCAACAAACAGGGCCAGTCTGCCTTCGATGAACTGACCTCGCGCGCGCTGGTCTCCCCGGCCGAAAGCAAGGCCCCCGTGGACCAGGTCAAGGACTTGAAACTCGAGGACAGTTACGAGGTCGCGTCCGGCGCCGCGTCCGCCGAGCGGCAACTGGAAGCCGGAAAGCAGGCCGCGGCCAAACGCTCGCGCAAGGAAAAGGTGAACCTGCCGCGTGCGATACTTGAAGATGCCGCTAGCCTGGAGCAGAGCCTCGACGAATCGGTCGACGATCGAGACGGGCTTGCCGAGCAGGCAGTGGAGCAGCGCGCAATCCGTATCCAGACTTTCGAAAGCGAAGTCGAGCCGATGGAATTCGCGCTGCTCGACAGCGGTCATTTCGTGCTGTTTCGCCGCGTCTGGCACCAGGATGAACGCTATGTGCAGGGCATCCTGTTCGACCAGGCCAACTTCATCGAGCGCCTGATCGCGCCTGCGTTTCGTGAATCGGAGCTGTCGTCGATGAGTGAATTGATCGTCGCCTACCGAGGCGCGATCTTACGCAGCTTTGCCGCCGACTACGGTCGCCTGTACCGTCCAGGCGCCGAGCAGGAAAGCAATGAATTGCTCTACCAGGCGCGCCTGATCGCGCCGTTTGGCGATATCGAACTGATTTACACGCTGGCTCGATTGCCGATCGGCGCCGGTGGCAAGGTTATACTCTGGTCGGCGCTGGTGCTCGCGGTCGTGCTGATCGGGGGCTGTTTTATGCTGTTGCGCCTGGGCCAGCGCCAGCTGGCGCTGGCGCGCCAGCAACAGGATTTCGTGTCCGCGGTCAGCCATGAGCTGAAGACGCCGCTGACCTCGATCCGCATGTATGGCGAAATGCTGCGCGAGGGCTGGGCCGACGAGGCAAAGCGCAAAACCTATTACGACTTTATCTTTCACGAGGCCGAACGCCTGACGCGGCTGATCAATAACGTGCTGCAGCTGGCGCGCATGTCGCGCAACGAGCAGGTGGCGAGCTTAAGCGCCGTCACCGTCGGCGACGCGCTGGCCGAACTGAAACCACGGCTCGAGTCGCAGCTGGAGCCTTCGGGCTTCGAGCTGAAGATTTCGGGCGCGGCCGAAGTCGAATCGCTGTCCGTGCAAATAGACATGGACTGGTTCCTGCAGATCTTTATCAACCTGGTCGATAACGCGGTCAAATTTTCCGCCAACGCCGCGACGCGGCGCGTCGATATCGGCTGCCGGCGGCTGCGCGACGGCAGGCTCCAGTTCTCGGTGCGCGATTTCGGTCCCGGCATTGCGCCCGATCAAATGAAGAAGATTTTCAGGCTGTTCTACCGCAGCGAAAACGAGCTTACGCGCGAAACCGTCGGCACCGGTATCGGCCTGGCGCTGGTGCAGCAGCTGGCGAGCGCGATGCAGGCCGAGGTCGACCTGGTCAACTGCGAGCCGGGCGCCGAATTCAGGGTCAGATTCGCCGCGCTCGAGCCAGCAGCTTGAGGCACCGCCATTAGTAATAGCATTCGTGGAAGGTGAATTCACGCCAGGGGAAAAACATTCATCTTGCAAGATAAAGTCGAGGCCGGCAGCGGTTTGTTTTGAAATCTCTGCTGCCAGGCCTAATAATGTCGCCTTTTATGATTCCAGATCGAGATGACATGAGCGAACCCGTAAAGCTGTTTGAACCCCTGGCCCTGCGTGGCACCGTGCTACCCAACCGCATCGTGGTGTCGCCACTATGCATGTACTCGGCTGTCGAAGGCTTCGCGCAACCCTGGCATTTTGCCCACCTCAGTACCTTTGCCCGCGGCAAGGCCGGCCTGGTGTTCACCGAGGCAACCGCGGTCGAGGCGCGCGGGCGGATTACCCCGGCCTGTCTCGGTATCTGGAGCGATGATCAGGCCGAGGCCTTGCGGCCGATAACCGAATTTATCGAATCGATGGGCTGCGTGCCGGGCATGCAGCTGGCGCACGCCGGGCGCAAGGCCTCGACGCGGCCGCCGTTCTCCGCCAGGGGGCCGATCCCACTCGACCAGGCAGACAGCGCCACCGAGGGCGCGCCCTGGCAAACCGTGGCGCCATCGGCGCTGCCGGTGGCCGACGGTTGGCACATCCCGGACGAACTGGATGCCGCCGGCTTGCAGCAGGTCAAGCAGGCATTCGTGGACGCGGCGCGGCGCGCTGTCGAGGTCGGTTTTCGCGTGCTTGAACTGCACATGGCGCATGGTTACCTGTTGCACAGTTTTCTGTCGCCGCTCGGCAACGAACGCGATGATGCCTACGGCGGCGATCTCGAGGGCCGCATGCGCTTTCCGCTGGAAGTGACCGCGGCGGTGCGCGCCGCGATACCCGATGAGTTGCCGCTGTTCGCGCGCATCTCGGCGATCGATGGCAGGGAAGGCGGCTGGGCGCTGGATGACTCGGTGCTGTTCAGCCGGCGCATGGCCGAGGCCGGCGCCGATGTTATCGACTGCTCCTCCGGTGGCATTGGCGGCGCGCCGCGCTTTCGCAGCGACGATAGCGGGAAGCCACTGACCGCGGATTCGGCCAGGACGCCCGGCTTCCAGGTGCCGTTTGCGCGCCGAATCCGGGACGAAGCGGGAATCAGGTCGATGGCGGTTGGGGTTATCATCGATCCGCAGCAGGCCGAGGAAATTCTGCAAAGCGGCGGCGCCGACCTGGTCGCGCTGGGGCGGGAAATCATGCACGATCCGTTCTGGCCGTTGCATGCGGCCGAGGCGCTCGGGGTCGATCCCGATTATCAAATGTGGCCCCAGCAATACGCCTGGGCGGTCGATCGACGCGCACAGATCAAGCGGTTCAACCGCTAAACCGCGCCTGGTCCGGGTCTACTGCAGGCGGTGGGTAGGATTTAAATTCATTGCGACTGCATGTGAATTGGTATCCGCGCGCTTGTGTCTGCTAAAATAGCGTTTTTTTGTGAAGCTCGAAAAATGGCCCGTAACGATTTTGACTTTGTTAGTTTCCTCCTGCGCCTGCTGTTTGCGCTATTGCTAGTATTCTTGACCTATAATCCCAGCGATTACTCCTGGGTGGGCCTGATTAAAATGGAGGTCGAGTGGGTATACCTGGCCGCATCCGGTATCGTGTTGCTGATCGGCTGGATTATGTTCCTGCGCGCGACCTGGAACTCACTCGGTGCGCTCGGTACGATCCTGGCGGTTGCCTTTTTCAGCATTTTCATCTGGTTACTCGTCCACTGGGAACTCATCAGTCTCGACAATCCCACCGCGATCACCTGGGTCGTGTTGGTCGTGTTGTCCTTTGTGCTCGCGGTCGGTATGTCCTGGTCGCACGTGCGCCGTAAACTTTCGGGGCAGTACGACACGGATGAAATCGAGGGCTAGATTCCTCGCCTGCGCGTTAGCACTAAGCGTCCTGCCAATGCCGTCCGTAGCCGACAGCGTAATCCTGCTGCACGGTCTCGCGCGCAGCGAACGCTCGATGCAGAAGCTCGAAAAAGCGCTGGTGGAGCAGGGTTATTGCGTGCAGAACGTCAGCTACGAGTCGACCCGCAACAACGTTGCCCGGCTCGCCGAGCAGGCGATCGACCCGGCGCTGGGGGCTTGCGCGGAGACGGGCAGGGTTCACTTCGTCACCCATTCGCTGGGCGGCATACTGGTGCGTCAATACCTGCGCAATCACCAGATCGATAATCTCGGGCGGGTGGTTATGCTGGGGCCACCCAACAAGGGCAGCGAAGTGATCGACAAGCTGCGGGACTTTCCGGGATTTTACTTTATGCACGGCGACGCCGGACTGGAACTCGGTACCGGCGCCACCAGCGTGCCCAACAAGCTCGGCAGCGCCGATTTCGATCTGGGCATCATTGCCGGCACGCGCAGTATCAACCTGTTCCTGTCGGGCATGATCCCGGGCGTCGATGACGGCAAGGTCTCGGTCGAAAACACCAAGCTCGAAGGCATGCGCGACCACCTCGAAATGGAGGTTACGCATACCTTCATGATGCGCAACGACAAGGTCATCGACCAGGTTATTCATTACCTGCAAACCGGTAAGTTCAAGCGGGGGTAAGCAGGTTGGCTATGCATGCAGTCAAGTACATCGGCATTACCAACAACGAGCGATCGATAGTCCTTTATCGGCCGCCGGAGTATAAATTTGCCATCGAGGCAGATCTCAACAGGGAAAGGCCGGGCAGGGAAAACATGCTGGCTAGCCGCATCGAAGCGCTGCGCCGGGCGCAAGCCATCATCAAGGAATAAACCTGGGGGGAATCGTTGCATGTATTTTTTTCTCGCCGGCGTGAGCCTGGTGTTGGCGATCATCGGCCTGTTCTGGCTCAAGGACAGGCTAGAGAGCCCACTGATAGCGCGTATTGCCTATTCTGAGCCGGTTGCCCGCCTGGCGGTTGTTGGCGCCGCGATTGCAGTAATCGGGCTATTGCTGATGCTGTCCGATCTCGTTTGAAGCCGGGTCGGCGAGCTTTTCAGATTTCCGTGGTTCAGTTATCTGTTTCCTGACTCCGCTCGGATGGCATTGCAGGATCTGACTTACTCGCGTCATTATCTTCGGCCGACGCCTGTGCCCTTTCCCATGCGATGAAACTGTCGATATCGGTCTTCAGGGAAGTCAGTATCCATCCCAGCAGCGCGGCGTCGTCGATCAAACCGAACGCCAGGATGAAGTCAGGAATCAGGTCGAGCGGCATGACAAAGTAAATCACCGCGGCCACGATCGACAGCAGGCTGCTCCAGGGAATATCCCGGTAGCGGCCGGTGGCATAGGCTCGCAGCAGCCTGAAGCTGGCCAGTAGTGATTCCCATACCTCGAGCAGTCGTCCCTTGCTGGCATGGGCCTTTTTTAGCGCCCGGTCGAGCAGCTCATTCAGTTTTTTGGGGTTCTTTGCGTATTCGACCGCCGAGTCTTGCGCCGACTTGAAAGAAGCGCTCTTTTCTACATTTTCACCCGAGATTCTATTGCGCATTGATCTTCCGGCCTGACCTGGGGATGCTGGATGGATAGTCCGGCTATTGTGATCCGCGCTCAGGGCGAATGCAATCGGAGCGCGGCGCTAACCTTCGCCGCGCAGGCGTTCGACGAGGCGGGCGTACCTCTGTAAGCGGTTGACCGCGTGCTGTCGTTGCCGTTCGCTTAGCCAGGAACTGATGTCTTCGAGCGCTGCCGCGTAAGCCTGCCAGTAAGCCTGGCGTAGCGGCTCGAAAGCGCGCGCATGTTCGGTCGATGGATCCAGCATGATGACTTTCAACTGTTGCCCGGTCAGGCCCTGTTTCATCGCACTGAGCAGCGCTCGGTGACGCCGTTCGCGGTACTCGATCCAGGGTTGATAAATATCGGGCACTTGCCGCAGGCGTTGCATAATTCTTTCTTCCACCAGGAAGTCGAACTCACCGAACCAGTCTTCGAGTCTTTCTAAACTGCGATCTACGCGGTAGATCTCTCGCTGTTGCGCTGACTTTTCGAGGTAGTCCCGGTACTCCTCGGAACTTGCGTGATGATACTGCCGATACTGCTCGATTTGCGCCGGGGTCAGATTGGTGAACAGGTCGCCGAGACTGTCGATACCTCTTTCGAGCGAACGGTTCCAGGCGGCAACGATATCGTTTCGCAGGCTTAGAAATTCGCTCGCCGTGATGCCGTCTGTCGCGGCGAGGGCGGCGTGCTCGAGAAACTCCCGGTAACGGCTCAGCTCTTCCTGGCGGTGCCAGATGAAAAACTGATCAAGCCGGGAGTCGAGCTGGCTGCTTTGCGCTGCGCTCAGGTCAAAGGCGTCTTCGAGTTCGCCGACGACGAACCGGGGCGCATTGTTGTAAGCCAGGTCGGCGACGCTGCAGCCGCTAAGCCAGAGCAGGAGGGTGCTAGCGAAAAGGATTCCTGGAAGATATTTCATCGATTCACCTGATGCCTGTGCACAATTTTAATCGATTTGCCTGACAAGTAAATGTCAGGTTGGGCCGCAGCAGCGCGTCGGCCTGCCATTACCTCAGGGAGCAGTGTTTCTGAGTGGCTTCGGCAAGGGGAAAATGACGTCTTCGGTGAAGCCGAGCGATGAGGCCTTACCCGCACCATGCTGTTGCAGGTAATTGACAACATTCTGCACCAGTAGTTCGGGCGCCGATGCGCCCGCGGTCACCCCGATACGGGTTTTTCCCTGTAGCCATTCCGGTTTGATGTCGGCCTCGCTGTCGATCAGGTAACCCTCGATGTTTTTATTTTCGGCGATTTCCCGCAGGCGGTTCGAGTTCGAACTGTTTTTCGAACCGACTACGAGGATCAGGTCGCAGCGCTCGGCGAGTTGCTTGACCGCGTCCTGGCGATTTTGCGTGGCGTAGCAGATATCTTCCTTTTTCGGTCCCTGGATTTTGGGAAAGGTCGCATAGAGACGATCGATCACGATCGCGGTGTCGTCCTTGGAGAGCGTGGTCTGGGTGACGAAGCGCAGTTCCTGTGGATTGCGCAGTTCGAGCTGGTGCACGTCGTCGGCCGATTCCACCAGGTAAATGTCGCCGCCGGCCGAACGATCATACTGGCCCATGGTGCCCTCGACCTCGGGATGTCCGCGGTGGCCGATGAGGATGGTTTCGATTCCCTTGCGGCTGTAGCGGCTGACTTCCATATGAACCTTGGTGACCAATGGGCAGGTTGCGTCGAATACCTTGAGCTTACGCCGCTCGGCCTCGCGCTGTACCGCCCTGGACACACCGTGGGCGCTGAAAATGACGTAGCTGTCGTCGGGTACCTGATCGAGTTCATCGACGAAAATCGCGCCTTTCTGCTTCAGGTCATCGACCACGTAGCGATTGTGCACGACTTCGTGGCGAACATAGATCGGCGTACCAAACAGCGATATAGCGCGTTCGACGATTTCGATGGCGCGGTCTACGCCGGCGCAGAAACCACGCGGATTGGCGAGTAGAATCTCCATCAGTGTATGGTCTTGGTACTGGTTTCAGCGGCGTCGTCGACGGCGACAATCTTCACGCTGTAGCGCACGGTTTGTCCGGCGAGTGGGTGATTCAGATCGACGCGGACCTCATCCTCGTCAATCTCGAGAATCGTGCCCGGCAGGGTTTCGTCGTCCGCGGTGGCAAACTCGATGATCAACCCCGGTTCCAGTTCGATATCGCTATCGAACTCGACTCGCGGGATCGAGCGAAACAGGGATTCGTCTACATAGCCGAAGGCGAGATCCGGGCCAATGTCGATGGTTTCTTCCTGGCCTGCCGTTAAGCCAATGAGCGCAAGCTCCAGGCCTTCGGCCATTTCCCCGCAGCCGAGCTGCACGGTCATCGGTTCGTCGTCGAAATTTTCCTCCAGGACATCGCCATTCGGCAGTCCAAGGCGGTAATAAAGGGTGACCAGGCTGTTGCGTTCAATCAGGCTCATGCGACTATTCGGTAAGGGTTTTGCCGCTTCCGCTAAAGCTGCTCAGGATCAGCATCACCGCGCCGACGAAGATCGCGGCGTCGGCGATATTGAAGGCCGGCCAGGGGTAGCTGCCGAGCCAGATCTGAATGTAATCGATGACGTGGCCGAGGTAAACCCGGTCGATCAGGTTGCCGATGGCGCCGCCCAGGATCAGGCTCAAGGAAACCGCGGTCAGGGTTTCCTCGGGCGGCAGCTTGCGAATCCACTGTACGATGACCAGGCTGATAACCACCGCAATAACGGTAAACAACCAGCGTTGCCAGCCGCCGGCATTGGCGAGAAAGCTGAAGGCCGCGCCGGTGTTATAGGTCAGGTACCAGTCGAAATAAGGCAACAGGTTGACCGTCTGGTGCGGGGTCAACTGGGACTCGGCGATCTGCTTGGTAGCCTGGTCCAGCGCCACCACCAGCAGGCTGATCCATAGCCATTTCAGTTGAGGGTGAGTGCGGGTCATGGCTGCGGGCGAGGGGCGCTCAGGCGTAGCGCCGCTGTTCACCGTTACCGTCGATATTTTCGATACAGCGCCCGCAGAGTTCGGGATGTTCGGCGTGGCTGCCGACGTCTGCACGGTGATGCCAGCAGCGCACGCATTTTTCGTGCGCGCTCGGCCCGGCCTGAACCACGATCTTGCTGCCGTCACGCAAGGCGAGCGCGGCATCGGCCTGCGCGGCCTCGAGCGGTTTCAACTCCGCCGAGGAGGTGATCATGACAAAGCGCAGTTCGTCGCTGATGACCTGCAGCTGGTCGATCAGCGCCTGGTCGGCAAAAATGGTGACATCGGCATCGAGGCTGGAACCGATCTTGCCGTCCTGGCGCAGAACTTCCAGGTTGCGCGTGACTTCGGCGCGCACCTGTTCGAGCGCGTCCCAGACCGCGCCATCGACGTCGCTATTCGAGTATGCCGACAGGCCGTCATACCATTCGGCGGTAAACACGCCGAGTTCTGCGCGCTCACCCGGCATGTTTTCCCAGACTTCATCGGCGGTAAAGCTCAGGATCGGTGCGATCCAGCGCGTCATCGCCTCGGTGACATGGTACATCGCGGTCTGGCAGGAACGCCGCGCCCGCGAGTCGGCCTGGGTGGTGTATTGCCGGTCCTTGATTACGTCGAGGTAGAATCCGCCCAGCGTTTCGGAGCAGAAATTATGGATTTTCTGCACCGCGACGTGAAAGTGATAGTCGTCGTAGTGTTGCTGCAGCTCGGTTTGCAGCTGCAGCGTTGCCGCCACGATCCATTGATCCAGCGCCAGCATTTCCGCGGCCGCGACCGAATGTTCGGCGGGATCGAAGCCATTGGTGTTGGCCAGCAGGAAACGCAGGGTGTTGCGGATGCGACGGTAAGAATCGGCGGTGCGTTTGAGGATTTCATCGGAAATCGACATTTCGCCGGAATAGTCGGTGGCCGCGACCCACAGGCGCAGGATGTCGGCGCCGAGGGTCTTGGTGACCTTGAGCGGCGCGATCACGTTGCCCACCGATTTCGACATCTTCATGCCCTTGGCGTCGACCGTGAAACCGTGCGTCAAAACCTGGCGATAGGGCGCCTGGCCGTGCATCGCGCAGGACGCCAGCAGCGATGAATGGAACCAGCCGCGGTGCTGATCCGAACCTTCGAGATACATGTCGGCCGGAAAATGAAAGCGTTCTGCATCCTGCTGCAGCACGCTGAAATGGGTGGTGCCGGAATCGAACCAGACATCGAGCGTATCGCTGAGTTTGACGTAATCGTCGACCTCGTCGCCGAGCAATTCGCTCGCCTCGAGCGAAAACCAGGCCTGGATGCCGGCGACTTCGATCCGTTTGGCGACGGCCTCGATCAACTCGGCAGTTCGCGGGTGCAGCGCCTTGGTTTCGCGATGCATGAACAGCGGTATCGGCACGCCCCAGTAGCGCTGGCGCGAAATACACCAGTCGGGCCGGTTTTCGATCATGCTTTCGATGCGCGCCTGACCCCAGGACGGAACCCAGCGCACCTTTTTGATCTCCGCCATGGCGAGATCGCGCAGCCCGGCCTGCTCCATGCTGATGAACCATTGCGGGGTGGCGCGGAAAATGATCGGGGTCTTGTGCCGCCAGCAGTGCGGGTAGCTATGCTGGTACTTTTCCACGTGAATCAGTGCATCGTGTTGCTTCAATACCTCGATCACGTGGTCGTTGGCGGCGAACACGTGCTCGCCGGCGAAGAGTTCGGTGCTGGGCAGGAAACAGCCGTTGTCGCCGACCGGGTTGTAGATTTCGAGCCCGTATTTACGCCCGATTTCGAAGTCGTCCTGGCCGTGGCCGGGAGCGGTGTGCACCGCGCCAGTGCCGGCTTCGAGGGTAACGTGGTCGCCGATGACGAGCAGCGATTCGCGCTCGTAAAACGGGTGCCGCAGCGTTAGTCGGTCCAGGGCTGCGCCCTTGCCACGCGCTACCACGACGTGATTTTCGATACCGTATCGTTGCAGGGCTGCGTCCGCCAGTTCCTCCGCCAGCAGCAGGCGCTCCGTACCCAGCTCGCTGTCGACCTGCAGCAGTACGTATTCCACTGTTGGATTCAGCGCCACCGCCAGGTTGGCCGGCAGCGTCCACGGCGTGGTGGTCCAGATCAGCACCGAGATCGGGCCTTCACCGGGGCCATCGGCCTCGACCTGCAGTGCCGCCAGGATCGCGGCTTCATCGACGGCTTTGAAGCGCACGTCGATGGCGGGCGAAGTCTTGTCCTTGTAATCGACTTCGGCCTCGGCCAGCGCGGAAGCGCAATCGGTGCACCAGTGCACCGGCTTGTCGCCGCGGGTCACGTGTCCGTTCTCGATAATCTTGCCGAGCGCGCGCACGATGTTGGCCTCGGTGTCGAACTTCATCGTCAGGTAGGGGTCGTACCAGTCACCGAGCACGCCGAGACGAATGAAATCAAGGCGTTGCTGGTCGATCTGCTTGAGCGCATAGTCACGGCAGGCCTGGCGAAATTCGTCAGCTCCGACCTTGACCCCGGCCTTGCCGATAGTTTTTTCGACCTGGTGCTCGATCGGCAGGCCGTGGCAATCCCAGCCGGGCACATAGGGCGCGTCCTCGCCGTTCAGGGTGCGCGACTTGACGATCATGTCCTTCAGAATCTTGTTGACCGCGTGACCGATGTGAATGTCGCCATTGGCGTAGGGCGGGCCATCGTGCAGCACGTAACGCTTGCGGCCGACGCGGGCGGCGCGGATTACCTGGTAGAGATCCTTATCTTGCCACTTCTGCAGGCGCTCGGGCTCGCGATTGGCGAGATTGCCGCGCATCGGGAATTCGGTGTCGGGTAAATTTAATGTAGATTTGTAGTCAGCCAACTGCTATTCGTCTCGTTTAAAATAAGCGATCGCGTTTTCGGTGTCCCGCCCGATATTGACGGTTAACTCTTCCAGCGAATCAAATTTCTGTTCGTCACGTATCTTGTGCAAAAACTCGACCTCGACGCTACATCCATATACGTCCTGATCGAAATCCAGAATATATACCTCGAGGATAGTGTCGACGCCGGCCACCGTTGGGCGGGTACCGATACTGGCCACGCCCTCAAGCACGCGATTATCTATTCCTTTCACCCGAACCGCAAATATTCCTTTAACGATCAGGGTTTTATCGCCCATTTTGATGTTTATAGTCGGGTATCCGAGCTGGCGTCCCAGTTTTTGACCATGCGCGACCCGGCCCGACAGTGAATAGGGGCGGCCGAGCAACTCGCGGGCTTTTTCGAAATCGCCCTGTTCGATGCAGTGGCGGACCCGGGTGCTGCTGACGCGTTCGCCGTCCTGCATCAGGGTTTCGGTCTCGTCGACGGTGAAACCGAAGCGCGCGCTGTTTTGCAGTAAAAAGTCGAAGTTACCCTGACGGTTTTTGCCAAAGTGAAAATCGTCGCCGATGACGAGGTGTCGGGTGTCGAGGCTGTCGAGCAGGATTTTTTGCACGAAATCCTCGGCGCTTTGCTGGGCGAGATTGTGATCGAAATGCAGGCATAGCAGGTAGTCGATTTTTTGCGCCTTCAGATAGGCGATTTTCTCGCGAAAGCGGGACAGGCGTTTGGGCGCCTTGTCGGGCGCGAAATACTCGATTGGCTGCGGTTCGAAAATGATCACCACGGTCGCCAGGGAGGCCTCGGCGGCAACTCGCTGCAGTTGACTGATAACCAGTTGATGCCCGCGGTGCACGCCATCGAAGTTGCCGATGGTCACCGCGCTCGCCGCGAGCGGTTGCCTCAGGTTGTAGAGTCCACGGATTAATTTCATTGTTCAGGCTGTTTCAGGAAACGATATGTTGGCGACGAAAGCCCATTATCCAAAGCAGGATGCCGTAACACAAGATCGCGGGCAAGATCAGCCACGCGAGTTCTCGCAGGCGGCCATACCAGCGCAACTCGGCCCACAGGTCCACCTCTGGCAGCATCACCTGAATCAGCACAGCCATCGCGAGGCAGGCGCAGAGAATCTTAAGCAGCGGCCGGCTGAAGGTTTCGAGGGCGCCGAGGATGGCGTCGCGGCGCAGTTCGCGCGCGAGCCGAAACGCGTTGAAATAGGCCGAGGCCGTGGTCGCGAGCGCGAGGCCAACATGCGGCGCGATAAAATCGGTCTGCAGCATCGTTACCACGAAGACGACGTTCAGCACCATGTTGAAGACCATTGCCTGGATGCCGATGCGTACCGGGGTCCTGGTGTCCTGGCGCGCGTAAAAGCCGCTGGCCAGGATCTTGATCAAGATGAAGGCGGGCAGGCCAAGGCTGTAAGCCATCAGGCTGTAGGCCGCCATCATCGAATCGTTGGCGCTGAAGGCGCCGTACTCGAACAGGGTGGCGAGAATCGGCTGCGCCAGCAGGAACAGGCCGAAGGTGGCGGGCACAGCGATCAACAGCGACAGCTGTATCGCCCAGCGCAGCGTGTCGTTGAAATGGGTGGCGCCCTCTTTGTAATGCGCCTCTGACAGGTTGGGCAGCACGACCGTGGCGAGCGCGATGCCGAATACGCCGAGCGGGAATTCGAGCAGGCGGTCGGAATAGTAGAGCCAGGCCACGCTGCCTGTCACCAGGAAGGAGGCGATAAAGGTATCGAACAACAGGTTGATCTGCGCCACCGAGGAGCCGAACAGCGCGGGGATCATCAGTTTTACGATTTTCTGCACGCCTGCATGGCGCCAGCCCCATTTCGGTCGTGGCAGCAGGCCCGCGCGATAGAGGAAGGGTAGCTGAAACAGCAGCTGTGCCACACCGGCGAGCAGGACTCCCCAGGCCAGCGCGGTGATGGGAACGTCGAGACGCGGGCTCAGATACATCGCGCAGCCGATCATGCTCAGGTTGAGCAACACCGGGGTGAAGGCGGGTATCGCGAAGCGCTTCCAGGTGTTGAGAATGCCCCCGGCCATCGCCGTCATCGAAATCAGCAGGATATAGGGGAAGGTGAGGCGCAGCATATCCGCGGTCAGGTCGAACTTGGCCGGCTGATCGAGGAAGCCGGCGGCGAACACACTGATCAACAACGGCGATGCGACCACGCCGAACAGGCTCAGCAGCAGCAGGATGGCCCCCAGCGTGCCGGCGACGCGATCGATCAGGTCGCGCGTCTGTGCCGCCGTGTAGTTATTGCGGTACTCGGTCAGCACCGGGACAAAAGCCAGTGAAAATGCGCCTTCGGCGAACAGCCGACGCAGGAAGTTAGGGATCTTGAAGGCGACGAAAAACGCGTCCGCGGCATCGCTGGCCGAGAAAAAGCGCGCGATGACGATATCGCGCGCGAGCCCGAGCAGGCGCGACAGTAAGGTCATCGAGCCTACCGAGGCCGTTGATTTGATCAGCGCGCTCATAACCAGGTAATCAAGCCGTTTGCGTTGGGGTCCATAAAAGCGCGAGAGTCTAGCACTTAAATTGTATCAGTATCCGGATGCTGGCGCCGAACAGATGCGGCTGAACGCCGGCCTGGATCTCAAGTCATAGCCGCAGCTATGGCTTGAGGGAAGGCCAAGTTCAGGCGTATCTGGACAAGTCAGCGCCGGGATAGGGCTCGGGCCGTTTACCAGCAGTATTTGTTCAGTAAACCCGGAAAAATATTAGTTTCCCTCAATAATTCGACTGGGTAGATCGAGGCCCGAGACCGACTGGTGCATGCAGGTTTAAGTCCTTGTATAGCAGTCATTTTAGGTTGACAGCGCCGGGCTCAGTTAAGATAATGCGCGCCTCTTTTTTTCAAGCCCGTTCCAGGAGTAGACCTTGGCAAACTCAGCATCGGCGCGCAAGCGCGCAAACCAGGCCGAACAGCGTCGTCAGCAAAATGCCAGTCGACGTTCCATGATGCGGACTCATATCAAGGCCACCGTTGCCGCGATCGACGCCGCTGACAAAAAGGCCGCTGAAGAAGCTTATAAAAAGGTCGTGCCGGTACTCGATAGTTCGGCCACTCACGGGCTGATCAGCCATAACAAGGCCGCGCGTCACAAGACCCGCCTGAATTCTCAGATCAAGGCACTGTAAGCAGCTTTTGTATCGAATCGAAAAAGGCCGGACTTGATCCGGCCTTTTTTATGCTGATTATTCGACCCGCCACTCGTGGCTGACCAGTTCGCGGCCGTCGGCCAGTATCCTGCCGACAAAGCGTTCCCCGCGCTCTACCTGGCCGACGCCTTTGGGCGTGCCGGTCATGATGATGTCGTCGTCCTCGAGGCTCATGAACGCCTCGATACCGGCCAGAATCTGTTCGGGTTTATGCATCATCAGCTCGTAACCGCCGTCCTGGCGTAAATCCCCATCGACTTCGAGTTGCAGCGACAGGCTGCTGATGTCGGTGTCGCCCAGGCTGACGAAATCGCTGAAACAGGCGGCGCCGTCGAAAGCCTTGGCGCGCTCCCAGGGTAAGCCCCTGGCTTTCAGTTTCGACTGTAACTCGCGCCGCGTCAGGTCGAGACCGAAGCCCACCCCGTGCAGGGAATTGTTGCGCAGCATGAAACAGATCTCGCCCTCGTAATGCAGCGGCTCGCCATCGCGAGCGGCATGGAGCGTTTTCGATATCGATGAATTGGGTTTGTTGAAAATAACCATTTCGTCGGGGGTTTCATTACCCAGTTCGCGGATGTGCTCGAGATAATTGCGCCCGACGCAAACTATTTTGGAAGGCGTAAAACGATCCCCGTCTATTTTTATACTGTACATGGCGTGTGCTTTTTCAGCCTCGTGGATACGGATTCAATATTCCTGCGGGGTGCCACAGGGACGCGCCATTATAAAACAGTAACTATTTCACACGAATCATTTTTTGGTTCAGCTTCGATTAAGTCTCTGCGCGCTAGAGTGGCCCCGTCATCAAAGCAGACTGGAGACAGAAATGATTAAGCAAGGGGTAAATAAATTTCGGGTTGTGGCGGCCACCAGCCTGGTTGTACTGGCGCTGGCGAGCGCACCGGCTAACGCGCATCAGGGGCATAACTACGTGGCGCCATTAGCCGCCTTCATCGCCTTCAGTGCGTTGTTCCATCACAACCAGCACAACCATTACCGTCGTCACGGGCATGGTGGGCATGGCGGGCATCATGGGCACAAGCCGCGACGTCATAGCCATAGCCAGGGTGGTTACCATAATCCGCGCCGGAAAAAGCACGGAAACTGGTAAACGGCGATGAAGACTATCGGAATCATCTGCTTGACCGCCGCGTTACTGGGCGCAGAATCATCGGCCTTCGCCGCCGAGGTTGAGCAATCGAGCCGCTCGGCGGGCAAGCTGAAACAGGATCAGAGCATCGATTTGTCCGCCGTGCTTAAACAACGCGAGCTGGTGGTCAAGCCCATGCCGACCGCGCCAGAAAATTACGCGGAATCGGCAGCAGCGCAACGCCTTGCCGGCATCGCCAATCGGCACGATCAGCTGTTCGAAATTTATGACGCCGATGTGCAACTGACCGGCGATTACGATGGCGACGGGTTTCACCACGCGCTCAACGTCTATTTCGATGTCGATGTCAATTACGCTGACGCCGAGGTTTACGCCAAGCTGTATCTGAGCAGGGAAGGCGGGCCCTGGAGCCAGTACTTCACCACCGACCTGTTTCATATATACGCTGACGATGTTGCCGATGCCTACGAGGTCGAGACCGAGCTGGTCGATGGCTATGCGCCTGGCTATTACGCGGTGCTGGTCGAGATCTACAGCCTCGACCATGCCTACATGGTTACCAGCGAAGTGATCGACTATTACTATCTCGGTCGCGATGTAACGCTCGAAGATCTTTACTGGGATGAAGCGGACGTCGGCGCGTATGGCGAAGTCAGCGTCTCAACTCACCACGCCGGCAGCATGTCCATGCTATTGCTATTTTTCCTGATCATCCAGGTTGTGATCGCAGCCAGGGGAGCCCTCGCGTTAACCCCCTGTAAAAAAAGCGAAAATTATAAAAATAAAGGCTTCCCTGAGCTGCGGTCCTTATTTATGCATTCCAGTAAGCGCATTTCTTGAAACGCATGAAAAGCATGTTCTATTGAACTGAATCCGATCCCCCGGCGCGCAAGCGCCTTGCCCGAGGAGGGCGTCATCCCCGACCGGTTTAGCCACCGGCCGGGGATTTTTTTATATGTTGTCATTCTCGCGCTTGCGCGGGAATGACTCCCCAAAACGCCATCCCGGCACCTACGCGGACCGGTTGCGCCGGGATCTTGCGAGGAAGCGCGTTATTCAGGTCCCCGCTTACGCGGGGACGACTCCGAAGATGGTCCCCGCCGCAAAAGATTCTCCCTGAGTTCGACAGACTGCTAGCCCCTGAGACGAAGCATCAGCGCTATCGCACCAGTCGTATATGGTCGGATAACTGGCTGCCGGCCAGCGTTATGCCTCTGAGAAGCTGGTCCAGTACTTCGGCGGGATAGCCGCCGTGCGAGCGCCTGATATGTTCGGGTTCGAAATCGGGGTTCAGGCGGCGCAATTCGCCGTATTGCCGACCGGACTCGTCCAGATCGCCGATCAGTGCATTGCAGGCGGCAAGGAAAAGGCGTGTATCGTCGTTGTGCTCGCTCATGTGGTTGAAGGCGTCACGGCATTCGAGGTAGCGTTTGCCGGCAAACAGGGCGATACCCAGATGCCACCAGTACCACTCGGGAAAATCGGGCCTGAGTTGCATCGCCTTGCGGATCAGCGCGATTCCGCGATCGATATCACCACCAAGGGCAATGGCTTCGCCTTCGTGCACCTGTAAATCCGGGTTATTGGGATTGATTTCACGTGCCCGACCCAGCGCCTCGATCGTTTTTTTCGTGTTGCCTTCGATGTCATGGCACATTGCCAGCGCCCAGTGGCTGATCTCCGACAAGCGGTCTATCGAGATACCGCGGCGCGCCAGTGAAAATCCGGCATCCAGGGATTGTTGCGGGTCTTCGCTCCAGCCCATGTAAACGTCCAGGCCGTGGACGAATGCATTCCAGCCCAGGGCCTCGGTATTGTCAGGCTCCAGCGTCAGCGCCTGTTCGAAACAGCGATGCGCTTCCAGGTTGTCCTTCCTGCTGTGATTTTCCTTGTGGTGGATACCCTTCAGCAAAAGATCGTAGGCGTCGAACTCTCTAGTCGGCACGGAGGCGACGCGCCCGTACTCCAGCTCTCCCAGCTTGCCCCTGTAACCGACAAGCGTCGATATAATGCCGGTGGCAATTTCGTCCTGTATGTCGATCACGTCGCGGCCGCGGCGATCGTAGCGCTGCGACCACACCGATTCGCCCGAGGCTCCCGCCAGCAGCTCGGCGTATATCCGTACCCGTTCGCCTTCGCGCTGGACCGCACCTGACAGCAGGTAGTCGACTTCCAGTTCGCGCGCCGCGGCGGCCGCGGAAGTCTGCGTCAGGTCGTAGCTGAGCGCAGACTTGACGATGACGCGATTGATCCGGCCCAGGCCGGAAGCGATGTTCATCGAGATTCCCTCCGAAAAATAGGCTTGCGCGGCATCGTCCGACAGGTTGCTAAATCGCAAAACCGCCAGCGACGGCCGGCTGGCGGGGCGGGGTTGAATGAATGCGGCTGGTTTCTCATGGCTGGCCGGTTGCGCAAGCACATCGACGCCGGCGATAAACTGGTAACCGCGCCGGTGAATCGTCCTGATGATTTTCTGCTGCTTGCCGTCATCGCCGACGCATTTGCGCGTAGTCTTGAGACGGCCATTCAAGGCGCTTTCCGAGACGATGCGCCCCGGCCACAGGTTTTCGAGCAATTCGTCGCGCGTAACCACGCGGTCGCGATTTTCGATCAGGTAGACCAGCAGGTCAAAAACCTGCGGTTCCACCGAAAGGTCCTCTCCGCCAAGCCTGATCGTGTAAGACCGGGTATCGATCGAGAAATTTTCGCCTTGATAGATCATTTCGGTGAGTGGGACTCCAGGGCAGCGATGCGCACCATCGGTTGTGTCATTCTAGATCGATTCGGCGCTGCAGGAAAAGTGCGGGACCACCGCAAACGCGGAAAAATGGCGTCGAAGTTGCTGATTTCACAATAAAATCACGAAAACATCACAACTATTCCCGGGTTCGTCATTACCTGTTCGCGGATGTGGCCCAGAATTAACGCATCGATTTTCAACCCGGGCAGGGGAGTGGCGACAATGTTCAACGATAACTCTTACAGAAAACCGCCTTCGATTTGTAACTTCGTACCAGGCTACGCGTTTTACAGTCACATTGGCAATAGCCTGGCCGAGACTTTCGTCAACCTGATCGAATTGCTGATCGCCCTGCTGTCGGGCCGGCGCCAGGCAGATTGACCGCAACCCCGGGCTGGATTACGTCTACCCTGCACTGATTCGGGCGGGAGCGGTCGTCAGCGGCTTGTTACCGTGTTTCGCCAGGACGGCCTGATCGAGGCGACTATATGCGGTTTCAGGAATCCTGTTGCGGGACTTCGCGCTGAAAGCGTTCGGCCAGCAGTTGCTGGATCGTCTGGCAGTCCTCCCGGCTGGCCCAGCCCAGGCTGACGATCTTGTTTTTGACCCGACCCTCGGTGAGCAGGGTCAGGCTGATCGAGCGCATCGCTGGTTCGGCCTTGTAGATGTTGTCGGCGGAATAAAACTTGCCACAGAGCAGACCGTTGGCGTCGAGCACCAGCCGCGGTTCGTTCCAGCGCCGGCGCGCAAAATGCACCGCCATCAGGCCGGTAATCACGAACACGATGTAGTGCGGCAATATCGGCGGCCAGGCCCAGGCGCCGAGCAGATAAAGCAGGACCGGAGCGATCGCGATATTGATCGCCATGTGGACCAGGCGCGTCTTGCTCGAGTAAAAAACATGTTGCTCGATAGCCTCGTTCATGCGCGTTGCAACCTGCAGCTGTCGGGATAGACCTTGATCTCGGGCACCTCGTTCTGCACCAGCTCGTTTTGCAGCGTTTCCCAGTAATGAGTGGTCAGCAGATCGCCATGATACTCGCGGAACAGCTGGCGCTGTTCGCGATCGTTGATGCACAGCCCGGCTTCGATTTCCTCGGGCAGAAATATAACCCCATCCTCGAAATACCAGTCGGGGATGTCTTCCTCGCCGTCGAAACGATCGAGGTTACTGCGAATCTTGACGTCGACCATGACTTCGAGCGCGTCGTAGTCGTACAGGTAAACCTTGAGAAAATGGCTGACGCCATAGTTACGCGCATCGAGGTCCTTGTTGAAAATGTTGGCGGCGGCATTGTTCTTGATGCAGTCGCCCAGGCTTTCGATGACGATGCGCACTTCCCTTTCGCCGGCGTTCTGCAGGAACACCGGCAGCGGGGTCATGCGCGGCTGTACGATCAGGTACTTGAATACAATCATGTCGCGCTGCTGGGTAACGGTCTCGCTGGCCTCGACCAGCAGTTCGTCGAGCAGACTCTCGGCAAACAGTTCGCGCTCGAGCGCGATGTTGAAGTAGATGATATTGTCGAGCATGCTGCCGGTGCGATTGATTTCGTGCACGCGGCTGTACTTTTCCTTGACCGCATCGATACCCTCGAATTCACCCCACTTGTAACCCGCAGTCGGATGGTTGCGAATCACCTTCAGGTTGTAAGCCGAATGCGGGCCGGCAAAACCAATCGCAACCGTGCCCGGTTCGCCGACCGCGGTATCGAGCACCTCGCCCGTGGTTGCGACTTCCTGCTTGAGTTCGTTGATAACCGCAACCTTGCCGACATGGTTGTAGCCGATGGTCGAATAGTTCAAACCGAGGGCGCGCTGCGGCATCAACGAATGCAAATAGGTGCTTAGCTCATGGTAATAAAGCGTGGTGACATGAAAGTTCGCCAGCGTCGAACTGAACAGGTTGTGCGTAAGATGCTGGTCGAGGATGACCGCGTCGCAATAGACGCCGCCTGAGCTGTTGAGCAGGGCGATGATCAGCGGCGCGTAACTACCGTTGGCAAACACGATTTTGCCGACCAGGTAGGCGCCGCGGTTGCGATAGAATCCGGCATCGATCATCTCGAGGGTTTCGATAGCCGCGCCGCGCCGGCCCGCGAGTCGGTTGATGCGCCAGGTGATGGCCGCGCTGTCGCCGGAAATATCGCGATAGCCTACCGAGAATTCCGGTATCTCCTGCAGAATTTTTTCGATCAGGCCTGGGTTTACCTTTGCCTCCACCGGGAAGTGTCGCAGCAGCTCTACCGGGTACCTGTCGCTGCTTTGGGCAAAACCGAAAGTCGAATACTCCACCGGCTTCCACTCGTCGCGGTAAACCATGCGCCGGATCGAGTGCATGAAGGCGTAGGCGACATCGGACTCGTAACGCTGTTCGATCATGCGCCAGAAATGATCCTCCAGCTGGTTCAGGAAATTGGCGTCGACGGAAATATTGGGTTGTATTGCCTTCAGATAGGCGCCCATGCGGTGGATATAGGAGCTATACAGCGACAGGCGATGGCGACTGAGCCAGATCGAAGTACTGTGGTGCTGCTGTTCGAACGCGACCTTGGCGCGATAGGGAACTTCGAGAAACTCGCCGTAAAACTGGTCGAACTGCGCCAGTACCCATTCGGCGGTGATGCGGATTCGATTTTCGCGATTGCTGGCACCTACCATGCGGAAGGTGAACTGTTCCTGATCGCTGCCGATTGCCAGAGCCATGATCAATAAGCGCCGCGGGTTTTACGCGGGAAAGTCATCGAAATGGTTGGCCAGCGTGCCGATACCGGGGATCGAAATATGAATTTCGCTGCCCGGTTTCATCGTGCGCGCGCCGACCGAGGTGCCGCAACAGATGAGGTCGCCGGGCACCAGCGTCTGGTACTCGGAAATCATCGCGACGATTTGCTGCGGGCTGTAAATCATGTCGCTGACCGGGTAATCCTGGCGGCCTTCACCGTTCTGGATGGCGAGAATATTGAGTCCCGCGGGATCGATATCTGTATTGATGCAGGGACCGATCGGGGTAAAGCTGTCGAAGCCCTTGCTGCGGGTCCACTGCTGGAAGGCCTTGTCTTCGAACAGGAACTCGATCGCGGTGACGTCGTTGACGCAGGTGTATCCGAATATGTGCGCGTCGGCCTGCGCGCTCGAGATCGCGCGGCATTCCTTGCCGATGACGATGCCCAGCTCCGCTTCGAAGACGACGCGGCCCTGGTGACCGCGCGGACGGAAGATGGTTGCATTGGGCCCGATCACGCTGGTCACCGGTTTCATGAAATATAGCGGCGTGGCGGGAATCGTCTGACCTTCCGCCTCGGCGCGCTCATGAAAGTTATTCCACAGCGCCAGGATCGAATTCGGTTTAAAGGGCGCGAGCAACTCCACTTCGGCGAGGGTGGTTTTCTCGCCGGTCATGACCGGCTCCTCGAACAAATCATTGCTGCAAATCGCAATATCGTCACCCTCGAGCGTGCCCAGGTGCGTGTTGCCGTTCCGGTTGAAGCGTACCCAGCTTGTCATAGTCTTAGAGTCTGGCGGATTGTAAAGAGGGCGCGGAATCTACCACAGGATGCGACAAATTTAAATTTCGATTGTACAACGGCGGCAAGCGGGTGGGTGCGATGATAAGTTTTTCGAATGCACGGATACGAAATTTAATCGTAACTATTTGCCTTGCCGCGTGGACGCCGTGTCGACCTTTGGCGTAGAATGCGCCGGTTTTTCACCCTACTATCCTTGAGGTTTATCATGAAAGTTTGCGTGGTTGGAGCGGGCGCAATTGGCGGCATGATGGCGGCAAAACTGGCCCGGTCAGGTCATGAGCTGTCGGTTATCGCGCGCGGCGCGCATCTCGATGCGATTCAGACCAATGGCCTGAAATACATCGAAGACGGCGAAGAGCTCGTCATCACCGATATTGTCGCGACGGCCGAGATGGAAGAAGTTACCGGGCAGGACCTGGTGCTGCTCGGCGTTAAAGCGCATCAGATCGAGCCAGTCGCCGACAAGCTGATGGGCATGCTGTCCGCAACCGGCGTTATCGTCACGCTGCAAAACGGGATTCCGTGGTGGTATTTCCAGAAGCTGCCGGGTGAATATGAAAACAGCATCGTGCGTACTGTCGATCCGCACGGCGCCATCGCCGCCGCGATCGATCCCGATCGCATCATCGGCTGTATCGCGTTCCCGGCGGCCACCATCGATGCGCCCGGCGTAATCCGGCACATCGAGGGCCAGCGCTACCCGGTGGGCGAGCTCGACGGCTCCGAATCCGAGCGCGTCAAGGCGATTTGCGACGCTTTTGTCGGCGCCGGTTTCAAGTCATTCGTGTTGCCGGACATCCGCTCCGAAATCTGGCTCAAGCTGTGGGGTAACCTGTCGTTCAATCCGATCAGCGCGTTGACGCATTCGACCCTGGTCGACATTTGCCAGTTTCCGCAAACCCGGGCACTCGCGGCGCAAATGATGACCGAAGCGCAGCAGGTCGCGGAAAAGCTCGGCGCCAGTTTCCGCGTCTCGCTCGAACGCCGTATCGAAGGCGCCGAGGGGGTCGGCAAGCACAAGACGTCGATGCTGCAGGATCTCGAAGTCGGCAAGGCGCTCGAAATTGACGGCATGCTCGGCGTCGTGATCGAACTGGGAGAACAGACCAATACGCCAACGCCGGCGATGAACACCGTGTTCGCGCTGGTCAGTTTATTGAACAAGACCGTGCAGGAAGAGGGTATTAAGGTAGTGGGGCAGCCCCTCGGCTAAAAAATCCTTGAATCGGTGCTTTGATCGTAAGCGCCAACGTGACATGATTAAAACGCGCTCGTTCCGGCGCGTTTTTTTTTGCATTTATTTTTAGCTGGTATACGATATACCAGATTTTTTCCGAGGGCGGGGGGCACAATAGTGAAGATTCATGAGTATCAGGGCAAGGAAATTCTGCGCGAGTATGGCGTAGCGGTGCCTAACGGCAAAGCCTGTTTCTCCGTCGACGAGGCGGTTGCCGCCGCCGAGGCCATCGGCGGCAGCAAGTGGGTGGTCAAGGCGCAGATTCATGCCGGTGGTCGCGGCAAGGGCGGTGGCGTCAAGCTCGCCAGCAGCCTCGACGAAGTCCGCAGGCATGCCCAGGATATCCTCGGTATGACCCTGGTGACGCACCAGACCGGGCCCGAAGGCAAGGAAGTCAAGCGCCTGCTGGTCGAAGAAGGCGCCCCAATCAAAGACGAGCTCTACGTCGGCCTGGTGGTCGACCGGGCGACGCAGCGCGTCACCGTGATGGCCAGTTCCGAAGGCGGTACCGAAATCGAGACCGTCGCCGAGGAAACCCCGGAACTGATACACAAGGTTTCAGTTGACCCGAAGACCGGATTGACCGATGACGAAGCCCAGGGACTCGCCAGCAAGATCGGTATCCCAACCGAGCTTGTCGCCGAAGGCGGTAAACTAATCCAGGCGCTGTACCAGGCGTTCTGGGACAAGGATGCCTCGCTCGCGGAAATCAATCCGCTGATCGTGACCGACGACGGTCGCGTGGTTGCACTCGACGCCAAGATCAATTTCGATGAAAGCGCCATGTATCGCCACCCCGAGCTGGAAGTTCTGCGTGATCTCGACGAGGAGGATGCCGATGAAATCGAAGCCTCCAGGTTCGGCCTGAACTACATCTCGCTCGACGGCACCATCGGCTGCCTGGTCAACGGTGCCGGCCTCGCGATGGCGACCATGGATATCATCAAGCTGTATGGGGCCTCTCCCGCCAACTTCCTCGACGTGGGCGGTGGCGCCACCACCGAGCAGGTCACCGAGGCGTTCAAGATCATGCTCAAGAATTCAAACCTGAAAGCGATTCTGGTCAATATCTTCGGCGGTATCATGCGTTGCGACGTCATCGCCGAGGGCCTGGTCAACGCGGCGCGCGAGGTCGACCTGTCGGTGCCGCTGGTGGTGCGGCTGGAAGGCACCAACGTCGAGCAGGGACGGCAGATCCTGGCCGACTCGGGCATTTCGGTTATCAGCGCCACCACCATGGCCGACGCAGCCGAGAAAGTGGCTGCAGCCGCAGCAGGAGCTTAATCATGTCGATACTGATCAATAAAGATTCGCGCGTAGTAACCCAGGGCATCACCGGCAAAACCGGCATGTTCCACACCCATCATTCGATCGAGTACGCCAACGGCAAGAACTGCTATGTCGCGGGCGTAACTCCGAAAAAGGGCGGGCAGGTCGTCGAAGGCGTACCGGTCTATGATTCGGTTGCCGAAGCCCGGGCCGCCACCAGCTGCAACGTCTCGGTGATCTACGTGCCGCCGCCGTTTGCCGCCGCGGCGATCGACGAAGCGGTCGATGCCGGAATGGAAGTCGTCATCTGCATTACCGAAGGTATCCCGGTCAAGGACATGATTCGCACCCGCGACCGTATGCAGGGCTCCAGCACGGTACTGGTCGGCCCCAACTGCCCCGGCGTGATTACCCCGGAAGAAATCAAGATCGGCATCATGCCGGGATATATACACAAGAAGGGGAGAATCGGCGTGGTTTCTCGTTCGGGCACCCTGACCTATGAAGTAGTCGACCAGTTGACCAAGCTCGGGCTTGGGCAATCGACCTGCGTCGGTATCGGTGGCGACCCGGTTAATGGTCTCAAGCATCTCGACGTCATGAAAATGTTCAACGACGATCCCGCCACCGACGGCGTGGTCATGTGCGGTGAGATCGGCGGTACCGATGAAGAAGATTGCGCCGCGTGGATCGCCGACAACATGAACAAGCCCGTGGTCGGTTTCATTGCCGGCGTAACCGCGCCTCCGGGCAAGCGCATGGGGCATGCGGGCGCGATCATTGCCGGTGGCAAGGGCACGGCGGACGAAAAAATTGCGGCGCTCGAAGCGGCCGGCGTCAGCGTGACCCGTAATCCATCGGATATGGGCAAGCTGATGGTCGAGGCGCTGCAAAAATAGCGCGGCGCTAAGAAAAACTTTGGCAGGTATAAAAAAAACTTTACAGCTATCCCAAAGGTGGTATAAAGTTTCGTTTGGTATATTGTATACCAGATAAAAATAGATTAAGCCCTGGTTAATCCAGGAGCTGAATAATCAGAAAGTAATTCGTTATTGCAGCAAAAAGTGATATACGAGTTGGCCCGCAACTAGTTCAGCAGTTGCAGGTAACCAGGTCCACAACCCAGGAACCTGGCAATGGGTGTCTTCCGGATCTTCGAAGGCATTTAGTTTGAACCGTAATCGGTTCTTTAAAATTGAGGAGCACTATAAATGTTTAAATCACAACACACTTTAAGGAAATTGGTCTGTGCGCTTGGCGTCAGCGCCATGCTCGCGGGTATGCCGGTCATCGGTCATGCCTGGGAGCCAAGCAAACCAGTCGAGTTCGTCGTTATGGCCGGTAAAGGCGGTGGCGCGGACAAGGCGGTACGCCTGTTGCAGAGCATTATCGCATCGGAAAACATGGCGCCGGTTCCGTTCACCCCGGTTAACAAGCCTGGTGGCTCTGGCGCGGAAGCGCTGGTGCACATGAAAGGCAAGAAGGGCGACGACCACACGATCATGTTCACCCTGAACAGCTTTTACACCACGCCGCTGCGTCAGCCCGGACTCGGCATCGACATCGCTACCTTTACCCCGGTTGCGCGCATGGCGGAAGATACCTTCCTGCTATGGGTACATTCCGATCGCAAGGACATCAACAGCGTCGCCGATTTCGCCAAGGCCGCCAAGGCCAAGGGCAACAAGTGGATCATGGCCGGTACCGGCAAGAACTCGGAAGACAACCTGTTGACCGACTTCCTCAACAAGGCTTACGGCCTGGACATGAAGTACGTGCCTTACAAGGGCGGCGGCAAGGTTGCCAAGGAACTCGCGGGTAAAAACGCCGACTCCACGGTAAACAACCCGTCTGAGCAACTCGGTTTCTACGAAGCCGGCACCACCAAGGCGCTGGCGTCTTTTACCGACGAGCGTCTGCCGTTGTTTCCGAATGCCCCTACCTTCAAGGAGCTGGGCAAGGACTACGTCTACTACATGCAGCGCACCGTTGTTGGCGCGCCCGGCATGAGCAAAGACGCAGCTGCCTACTACCAGGGTCTGTTCACCAAGGTGTTCAATTCCCCCAAGTGGCAGGATTACCGCAACAAGAAGAGCCTGCAGGGTGACCTGCTGACCGGTGACGCGCTGATGAGCTACTGGAAGCGTGAGCGTGACGTGCATGAAACCATGCTGAGAGATATGGGCGCCATCAAGTAAGGCGCCAACTGGTTTAATCAAAGGGTAGACAGGTTGTCGTCCAGGCCGATCTGCATGGGATCGTAATGCACGGTCGCCGTTTCGGAAACAAAGTTGACCACTGCATTGGTGACACCTGTCTGTTTTTCCAGGCTGTGGTGGATGAGCCAGCTACAGGCCGGGCAGACCATGCCAGAGATGAGCAGGTGTTCCTGACGCGTGTCTGCGCTAGAGACGTTCGTCTGAGTGCCTTGGTCTTCCGAGAAAATTACATCCAGGAGCTGAGTCAGACGCACAGAGCGTTCTTCTTCTGTGAGGTCAAGGGTAGCGAGGATTTGGTCCACGGCCCGGCAGCCGGGACAGCAGAAGACCTCGTCATCAAAGGTTCCGTCTATGGGACGCTGGCAGAGCTTACACTGTTTCATGACCCCGCCTTGACATAGAGGCCCAGATACACGGCCGCCCCCATCAAGGCCAGCCAGGGATAGGCCTGGTTGAGTTTGTTACCAAAGCTGCGCCCAAAGGCCGTACTGACCATGATGCTCAGTTGCATGAACACCGAAATCGTCAGGCAGTAAACAAAGAGAAAGACACCG
>CAVYHN010000059.1:0-35830 GCA_963768295.1 uncultured Gammaproteobacteria bacterium
CTCGACGCATCGTCATACATACCGGGGAACTGGCTCTCCAGGGCCCTGGCTACAGCGTTGGCAGCTTAATGTTCGCCGGCGAAATTTTCCCGTTAGTTCATAAATAACCAGAGGCGATCCAATGACGAACCCGACCATTTTAATCACCGGCGCCAATCGCGGCATTGGCCTGACCTTAACCAAACAGTTCGCGGAGGATGGCTGGCAGGTGCTCGCCTGTTGTAGAAACCCCGCCGATGCCGGGCAATTGCTAGACCTGACCGAACGAGGCCTGGCCATTGAAATACATGCGCTGGATGTCACCAATTACGCACAGATGGCAGCCCTGGCAGATCAGCTTGGCGCCCGACCGATTGATATATTGTTAAGTAATGCGGGCATTTTTGGTTCGAAGAGCGCCAGTTTTGGTGGAATCAACGCGGACGAATGGCGGCAAGTGCTCGAGGTCAATACGATTGCCCCGCTCATGCTGGTACAGACGTTCGTTGAACAGGTCGCCGCCAGCCAGCAAAAACTGGTGGCGGTGATCAGCAGCAAAGTCGGCAGCATCGCGGACAACAGCAGCGGCGGAGCCTACATGTACCGCAGCTCCAAAACGGCAGTAAACCAGGTCGTCAAAAGTCTTTCCATCGACCTGGCAGAGCGTGGCATCAGCGTCATAAGCCTGCACCCGGGCTGGGTGCAAACAGACATGGGTGGGCCCAACGCGGAAATCAGCACGGATCAGAGTGTATCCGGATTAAAAAGTATTCTTCAGTCTGCGGGGCCTGCACAAAGCGGGCAGTTCATCGAGTACGACGGCAGCAATATTCCATGGTGACTAGCGGTCGTGGAACCCTGCATTCGTGAATATTGTTCCTGAAGATTGGGGTGCCGTCCGCAGGGGCGGAATGAAACAAGGATTTCGAGTTATTGATAAAAAATTAAATGTGTAATTTGTAATCAATAATTACAGCACTTATACCAACAAATTCTGAGCATGATCAGCGCTTTGTCTCTTGGCCTCTGGCTCTTGACTTTCGCCAACAGATGCAATGCCTTTGCACAAAATCGAAAAAGCAGACGTTAAAATTTATCCTATCAGCGGCAGTAGACGACCCTGAATCGACACTTAGTCGAATCACTGTAGTGGTCAGTAATCGGTACATAAGAACCATTGAGCCACCTGCGCGAAAGGCACCCCTGTTGTGTTTCGCGCCCAAGTTGATAAAGCAGCCGAGCCACCCAGCGGTAGTCGACTACTTTTTGCCTTTTTTGCCTTTTTTGACCTTCCAGGTGGTTTCGACGTTACCCTTTTTGTTGCCTTCGCTGTCGTACTCAGTGTACGTCACCTTGTACTCCTCGAAGTTACTGGCAATCGTGACCGTTGGAGGCGATTCGTCGTTGCCCGAAGCGTTGACATCGAATGCGCTGACCTGCACGTTCTTTAACTGGTACTTCAAATAGGTCGCGCGTGAACCGCCATAATTGGCAGTCTGCTCGATTTCAAGCTTCGGAATCACCTCGCCCATATTCAACTTTTCCAGCAACTTTGGAGTGGACTTTTCAAATTCCATCGTCAGCCACATGTCCTCGACGATTACGCCACCGCGCCGCCGCGACTGTCCAGTCGCCCCGCCACCGGGCTTGCTCGATCCCCAATCGATCGACAATACATCAATCCACTTGTCGTGGTTGGCATCGGCAGATTCGCCATCGACACCGTCATACTTTGCAAATATGGCCATGATTACCGCTCCTCAAAAACGTGACTACGAAAAACTGTTAGCGAGCATGCCCGTCCTTCAGACCGAGGTCAAGGCCAGGGGTAGCAGTGGGGCGCACGTCGAGTTTGCTAACGGTTCAGACAGGGTGCATAAGGAAAAATAAATGACTCCTTATCCTAAAATTCAATGGTATTGGACGGCCCTCCACACGGGTATCGAGCCCAATGTCGCCACCGAAAAATAAAATCTGGGAGTCTGCTTTCTCAATAGCCGCCATTCAAATTACAATCGCGAACTTCTCCAACCGACCCAAATGAGACCCGCGTAGATGCTGATTTAACCCATTTGGGTGATGTTTATCCGGCGCGTATATGCTAGCTTCCTGATTATGTAAATATTTCACAAAATAAGGGATTATCGCCATGAAAACAAAATCAGTCCTCGCCTCCATTTGCTCCATCGCCCTGCTGTTTTGGGCGGGTGCGAGCCATGCGGTTCTCATAACCTTCAACGATGAGGCCACCTTTCTCGGCGCGGTTGGTAGCGCCACCACTTACGACTTTGAAACCAGCTCGGGCTTCCCCGCGGATACAAACGGAGGTACCCTTGGTGGATTTGCGCCAATCGGTCTCTTTGATGGCATAAATTTCGACGCGTCGGTATACGAATCATCGAGCACACCAGTCGGCGAGCAATCGATGACGGGGCCCACCGGAACCTTTTCGGATGCGACCCTGACTTTTAGCCCAGGCACCACCGGCTTTGGCTTTTTCGGGCTGGATCTCACGCAAACGGGCCCTGAAGTTATCAGGGTAACGGTGGATTTCCTCTCAGGCCCCGATAGGGTTTTCGACATTGGCCTGGAGATTGGTGATCCGAATTTCACCCCCAAATATTTTGGTGTTTGGGACTCGACCGATAGCATACTCAGCGCAATGATCATGGGTACAAACGGTGGTCCCCCCAATGACATAACTCGCGCATGGAATATTGACGACCTCAGCGTCGCCGCAGGAGTCCCCCCCGTCCCGGTCCCGGCCGCCATCTGGCTATTTGGCACGGCACTGATCGGATTGGTTGGGTTTAGTAAGCGAAGAAAAGCAGCTTAGCTTGAGGCAAGAACTTAATATGAAGCCCCGCCACTGTGCGGGGCTTTTTCATGTCTGCGAGGGTCAGAAAGTGGCCGAAATACGAAGCTGAATTAAAGCATTTCAGAGTCTGCTAAAGAGAAATTATCTTCTCACAGCGTAACAATAGGTTTCTGTAACTGACACAATTCGGATCGGCTATTTAGCTAGTTGGTTTGGGTCTGTCCTCAATTATTTCCGTCATCTACTCCTTAAGCTTAATAAGTAGCCTACCGTCTCTCACCTCGATCTTCTCCACCCCCTCGCTAATGGCCTGCCAAAACCCGCCAGCGTTGCCGAATTCCTGCACGAGATCGACATTTTTCATATTGTCCAGCCAGGCATTGGGTAACGGCACACCCCAGACGCTTATGCCCTTTAGTGTAGCGCTCGGCCTGCTTTCGACCAGGCGTAGCTCCATACCGCCAGTGACCTTGATCGTCTGACCTCCGAAGACTGGGAAATCCGGGTCAACATCTACAAGCAGTTTGGCACTGACCAGGTTGTCCGAGAGATCGATGGCCAGTTTGTTGGCGAGATCAGTGTTTTTGGCTAACAAGGCATTGAGTTCTCGTTCACTGAATTCAACTTCACGGCTGGCACCGACTTCGCTATAGGCTTCGGGTTCAATTGGCTCCTCTTCATTTGACCGCGAGCTTCCGCCGAGCAACTTAATTTTTCGATCCAGTATTTGCTGTTGCTCCTGATTAAGCACTACCGGCTTGAACTCAGTTGGGAAAAGCCAGGTGGTCACGGCCCAATAACCGACAGCCAGCGTAACTGCCATAGTAATCACAATAATGCCAAAGGTTCGCCAGCCATTATGTTGCTGCCGAACGGGAGGGGGATTAGTCGAAGTGTCTGCAGAAAGTTGCTCAGTAGTCATATGCCTGGATTGTTCTTAAAAATCTAATTCTAAACTCCTTGGGTTACTTTTAGTTAATAGGTCGATTAAATAACCAAAATACAACACGTGAAATTGTCATTATTACTTGCCCAGTAGAGTAATTAATAAAAAGTTACATTATAGAGATGAGTTTTTGAATTTGAGTTGTGTGAGTGTCCGGTCCTGGGCGGATGGTTTTGCATCGATTTAGTGGACTGTTTCATAAAGACCGGCTGTCCGCTGTTGGCCATTGGTCGCCGCTAAACTTGCGAGTATGAGGGCCTGTTTACAGGAAGATAACATTTACAATCCAATTACACCTGACCTATAGTGGCGCCTTGATCTTTATCAAAAATTCTGACTAATACAGAGGTTTAATATGAAGTCCCTTTCGGCTGTAATTTTTATGGCACTGACGTTAATTATTGGAGGTTGTGCTACTACCGGAGGCACTACACCGACCGAAAAACGACAATCGATTCTGTCAATGAAAAACGAAGTGCTGACCGATCTCTATAAACTAAAACCAGACGTCGAAGCTCAAATCTCCAAAGCCCCTGGCTATGCTGTATTCAGTAACGCTAACGTAAATCTTGTATTTGCTAGTTTTGGCGGCGGCTACGGTGTGGCAAAGAGTAATGAGAGTGGTAAATACACCTACATGAAAATGGGGGAGGTTGGCCTGGGCCTGGGCCTCGGTGTTAAAGATTTTCGTGCGGTATTCGTATTCCATACTTCTAAGAGTATGAATAATTTTGTGGAAAATGGTTGGGCCTTTGGGGCTCAGGCTGATGCAGCCGCCAAGGCCAGTGATAAAGGCGCGGCGGCGGCTGGCGAGGTCACGATTGGTAACATTACTATTTATCAACTTACCGAGTCGGGACTGGCGCTTCAGGCCACAATCAAAGGAACGAAATACTGGAAAGATGAAGAGTTGAACTAGCCTAATTCTTTATTCACGCCACTTATTCCGTATATCCACAACATGAACATACAAGCCTCTGCTGCTAGCCGAAGATTGCCGTCTAACTTAATTTTCTGGCGTCCGCTATCGGGAACTGAGCACCCTGAGCCGCGGTAATTTTAACCTGCCGTGAGCATGCCTAACCAACGCCGTGAAGCTCTAAAATACACCGGTAAAAGCACGTTTAACGAAACTGTCTTGTTAAACCCATAGGGGGTACAGTGCATCCGTTTGATCTGTAGAATCCACCATTAACCGGTCTTCGCCCGTGTCAGAATCGATAATTCCGAGCTCACCCTGGCAATCCGTTTTATGAACTGCGTCAAATGCTTAACATACAAGCGCTTGATTTAACCCATTTGGGGGATGTGTGGAATCTCGATGACCGTTACATTCAGATTAGAATTTTGCATGGGAAAGTAGGCGTAACTATGAAAACAAGAGTTATTCTTTGGTCGTTAACACTTCTGTTTACGTCGTCAGCGCAAGCCACGCTCGTCCAGCAGTTCAAATCTTTTTCAGTACCGAGCGGTATAGTCGGGTTTGGTAAGCGGCAGAAAGCAGCCTCACTAAGGTCTCACTGATATGTTCCGTTGCCCGCATTGTGACAAGCCAGGTATCTCACCACTGCGTAAGGTGATACTTAGCCCTGGATTTCTAGCCGTCTGTAACTCATGCAATAGTTCATCAAGTCCTCGCTATCCATCCTGGTTAGCTGCCATGCTTCCCGGTACGGTTCTGATGATAGCGGCCTTGTTTGCAGATTCGGCTTCAGTCGAATGGTCACTCAACATCGTCGGTATTATTTTGATGATCGTTATTCCATTCCTGTTTACACCGTTGCACAAAGAAGCTTAGACGGATTTTGTAAGCGAACAAGGATCATCAAATTCCAGGGACATGATACCTGTTAAGCCAGGGCGCTTATTTGAACAGATATACTGCCCCCTGGTTTTACGAACAAGCTCAGAACGCCACTTCGATCAGGTAAGGTCCCTGCGTTGCGAAGCCGGCGTCGATCGCACTCGAGAACGCGTCCATCGTATCGACGCGCTCGGCGTCGATGCCGAATGACCTGGCGAGGGAGACCCAGTCGATTTCCGGGTTGTCAATGTCGAGCAATGCCGATGCTTTAGGGCCGATTTCCGTTACACCCACGTTCTGCATTTCATTGCGCAGGATCTGGTACTTCCGGTTGGCGAACACGATGGTGAGAATATTCAGACTTTCGCGAGCATGCGTCCACAGCGCCTGCGGCATATACATGCCGCTGCCATCACTCTCGAGACACACCACCTTTCGCTCCGCGCAGGCGATTGCGGCGCCCGCGGCCACCGGCAGCGCAAAACCGATCGACCCGCCGGTCGGCAGAATCCAGTCATGCGGGCGAGACGACCGGGTCGCGTTGATAAATGAGCGGCCCGTGGTGATACTCTCATCGACCACAATGGCGTCGTCTGGAAGCGTCGACGCCAGCAATTGACCGATCTTTTCGGGAGATATCGAACCCGTCGGACGAGCTGGCAAGTCGAGATCGACTTTTATTGCCATAGACTGCTTCGCTCCGACGGCGCCAGCCAGGGCTTCGAGCGCGTAAGGGATGTCGCCGTCGATGCTGACCAGTTCATGAATTCGAGTTCCCGGTTGGTACAGAATGCCCGGTTTCCCCGGGTAGGCAAAAAATCCCACCGGCGCCCTGGCGCCGACCAGGATGATGTTCTCCACGTCTTTCAGCAAGTCGATTGCCTGATCGATCGGGTAGGGAATGCGCTCGATGGCGACGCGACCCGCGCCGCGCTCGATCCTTGAGGCAAGCGTTTGCGAGTAAAGGCGCGCACCGGTTGCGGACGAGATCATTCCGGCAAATTCCAGCGGCGCCTGCCGCGTCGCCTGCCCGGCGAGGATAAGGGCCGTGGTCCCGTCAAGCTTAAGGATCTTTGCAGCCGCATCGATAGCGCTATCAGTTGGCCTTGCCGGCGGCGATAGCAGCGAGGCGCTGGTAACTGCGGGCTGCGCGTTTCTAACCTCGTTCCACGCCGCGTCGGCCGGCAGGATCAGGGAGGCAATTTTGCCGGGAGCACTCCTCGCGGCGGCGACGGCCGCGACGGCATCCGACGCCAGTGAGTCGGCGTTCGCAGAGGTTCGCACCCAGTGGCTATACGGGCGCGCGGTTCCTTCGATGTCTGAGGTTAGCGGCGCGTCAAGTTGTCGATGATAAGTGGCGTGATCACCAATGACATTCACGATCGGCGAGTTGGCCCGCATCGCATTGTGCAGGTTCGACAGGCCGTTCGCGAGGCCCGGACCCAGATGCAGGAGCGTTACCGCCGGACGATCGAGCATGCGCGCGTATCCGTCGGCCGCACCGGTCACGACGCCTTCGAACAGACCAAGCACGCAACGCATTTCGCTGACCTGATCGAGGGCGGCAACAAAGTGCATTTCCGATGTGCCCGGGTTGGCAAAACAGACATTGACGTCATTTCGCAACAGGGTAGTGAGCAAACTCTCAGCGCCGTTCATGGATAGTCTCTCCGGGCATCAACAGGGGTCAGGCCTTATATTTTACAGACCAGGAATATTTTTGATATTGGCAGGACGGGTATCGGAAGTGTAAACACCCTGTTTCCACTACTCCGCCAGATATCGAGCAGGAACTCGCGTA
Organism: uncultured Gammaproteobacteria bacterium; assembly: GCA_963768295.1. Classification (GTDB taxonomy): domain Bacteria; phylum Pseudomonadota; class Gammaproteobacteria. The sequence goes on from CAVYHN010000059.1 coordinate 7,349, forward strand.
GCTGCCCGGTTAAGGAGTATCTGAAATCCAACCACGATCGCAGCGCACCCGCGTATTAAACTAGAGTGAGTCAGGGGCAATCCGCTTGCTCAGACCGGGTCGTCAAGGGTTACGGTTTTGAAATCCGCGGGCGATACGATTTCCAGTATCTCGAGATCGTCGGAGCATTCGATTTCGCGGTGTTTGAGCCGCGGAACCTGATTGATGCAGTCGCCCTTGCGTAATGTCCGGACGCCGATGCCTTCGTATTCAAACTTCGCCCAGCCGTTTAGGATATAGACCATCTGAAACCGGCACTCGTGATAGTGCCATTGATGTATCTGGTCGCCCTCTTCCTTGCCCCTGGCCCGAATCACCTGCGCCACGTAGTCACCACTGGTACCCGCTTCGATGCCCAGGTCACGGTACTCGAATATTTCCCGCAGCCCCTCGGACCAGGCCGCATCGGCAGCTACGCTGTGCACAAACTGCCACTGTTTGTCGGTCATCGTTTTCCCCTTTGGTCAGATCTCGGATTATATCGTCGCATCCAGTCAGCGACTACAGGGCGTGCGTCTTGCGACATCGAAAACCGGCATGGCGCCAGAAAACTCTAACCGCCAAAACCAGCGGCCAAAAAATCCCATCAAAGCCTGTTTGTACATCGATAGATTTGATATCGTGAAACCTGAATGCTTGGGTAGAAAGCAATTCAGCTAAAATCGCGAGCATCGTGTTAAACAAGACCAGGAAGCCAGGTATATGACCAGAGACCCACGCTACGACGTATTGTTCGAGCCGGTAAAAATCGGCCCGGTCACGGCGCCGAACCGTTTCTACCAGGTGCCGCATTGCACCGGGCTCGGCTGGCTCAGGCCGCGCATGGTCGCCGCCCTGCGCGGCATGAAAGCCGAAGGCGGCTGGGGCGTGGTCTGCACCGAGTACTGCTCGATTCATCCGGCTTCCGACGACCTGCCGCATCCTTACGCGTCGCTGTGGGATCAGGGCGACATCAGGGCGCACTCGATCATGACCGAAAAGGTGCACGAGCACGGTTCCCTCGCCGGCGCCGAACTCTGGGTCGGCGGCGCGCGTTCGACCAACCTGTTCAGCAATGAAGTCGCGATGGACGTGGCGAACATGCCGAATTCGATTGGTATCCCTTACCAGGCGCGCGCGATGGACAAGTCCGATATTCGCGAACTGCGGCGCTGGCACCGCAACGCCGCGCTACGCGCCCGCGACGCCGGCTTCGATATCGTCTACGTTTATGCCACGCACCATTACCTGCTGTCGCACTTCCTGTCGGCGGAAACCAATTCACGCAGCGATGAATACGGCGGCTCGCTGGAAAACCGGGTGCGACTGGTGCGCGAGCTGATCGAGGAAACCAAAGACGCGGTTGGCGACAAATGCGCGGTCGCGGTGCGCTTTTCAGCCGACGACAGCAGTCGGCGAGGATGGCGACCCGGTGATCGGCGAGCGCCGCGAAATGCTCGAGATACTGGCCGAACTGCCGGACCTGTGGGATATCAATATCCAGGATTACTCGCGTGAAATGGGAGTTTCGCGCTTCATCGGGGAAGGCGCGCTCGAAGCCTACATGTCCTGGGTCAAATCGACTACCAGCAAACCAGTGGTGACCGTGGGTCGCTTCACTTCGCCCGACACCATGGCGTCGCAAGTCAATCGCGGCATCGTCGATTTCATCGGTGCCGCGAGACCGTCGATCGCCGATCCGTTCCTGCCGAAGAAAATCGAGCAAGGCCGTATCGACGAAATCCGCGAATGCATCGGCTGCAACATCTGCTACACCGGCGACGCAACCGGCACGCCGATACGCTGCACCCAGAATCCGACCATCAGCGAAGAATGGCGACGCGGCTGGCACCCGGAACAGATTGCGCCCAAGGGCTCGGACGCGAACGCTGCTGGTCATCGGTGGCGGCCCCGCCGGGCTCGAGGCGACGCGGGCGCTCGGCCGGCGCGGTTACCACGTCATGCTGGCCGAGGCGCAGCATAGCCTCGGTGGGCGGGTCAGCCGGGAATCGGAACTGCCGGGTCTCGGCGAATGGGCGCGCGTGCGCAATTACCGGGTGCACGAAATTCAGAACATGCCTAACGTCGACGTTTACTTCGACAACCTGATGGATGTCGAGCATGTGCTTGCGGTCGAGGCAAATCATATCGTTATCGCGACCGGCGCCAGCTGGCTGGCGGATGGCCGCGGCTTGCATAACAAGGCGCCGCTGGCGGAGCTCGGCCCGGCGGAACAGGTGTTTACCCCGGACGACATCATGGCCGGCCGCCTGCCGCAGGGCCCGACCCTGATTTACGACGACGATCATTACTACATGGGCAACGTGATCGCCGAGTTGCTGCGCTCGAAGGGCCTCCCGGTCACGCTGGTGACGCCTGAAGCCATCGTCTCCTCCTGGGGCAGCAAGACCAACGAACAGGGCCGCGTGCAGCGGCGTATGCTGGAGCTGGGGGTCGATATCGTCACCGAGCACGCCCTGGCCGCCTTCGACGGCAACGTCGCCGAACTCGCATGCACCTACACCGGCGAGCGCAGGCGCATCGAAGCCGAAGCGGTGGTTAGCGTGACCATCCGTGCCCCCAACGATAATCTGTTCCACCAGCTGCAACAAAGCATTGCAGCCGGGGGCGACTATAGGCCCGACTCGGTGACCCGGATCGGCGACTGCCTGACGCCAACCATCATTGCCGGCGCGGTGTTCTCGGGCCATCGCTACGCGCGCGAACTCGACACCGAGGTAGACCCGGACAATCGCATGAAATACGACCGCTTGTTTTTCGAGGATGATTAATCGGCAACAAGTGGCGCGACTCAACCTTTCTTAAGCTTCCCACAGCGATGGCTAAATCCATGTTTCACATGCTTTCCTGTTTCGATCTCAAACCCGGTGAAAATATAGGTGCCTTTCAGTTGGCCTACAGGGCCTTCGTCGACGAGATGAAACGTATCGATCTGCTCGAAACCACGGGGCCCATTGGCAGCCGCCAGGCGGATACGCCGATGGATACTGACGACGCAAGAGAACACGGCTATTTCGTGGTGATGTCGTTTCGCGACCGGCAGCAGGCCGATGCCGCCTACGCGCATATCCTGCAACATATCGGCCCGAGCGACGCGGCACATGACAGGGTCTACCCCAGGGTTTTGAATCCGGTTTTTATCTGTTGGCAGGACTTGCCCTAAAGCGGTCGCCGGATTGCGCCGCAAGCCTACTTTTGGCGAGATCCGATAAACTGGGTCGCCAGCAGAAGTGTTGTCGACACCACGATCATGATGGTCGATATGGCGGCGATGGTTGGATCGATAAAATCACGCAGCGCGCTGAACATATGCTTGGTCAGCGTTGCGTTTGATCCCCCGGAAACAAATATCGCAATGATGACCTCGTCAAACGAGGTCAGAAACGACAGCAATGAGGCGGTCACGATCGAAAACTTGATTTGCGGCAGGGTGATGACGAAAAACGCTTTTAGCCGCGTTGCGCCGAGGCTCCTGGCGACACGCTCCTGGTTCAGGTCGTAGGTTCGCAGCGCCGCCGTGATGACGATCATGACCAGCGGCGCGGCCAGCACCGTATGCGCCAGCACCAGGCCGGTAATCGTATTGTTGAGACCAACCCGCCCATAGGCGTAAAAGGTACCGATCGCGATCAAAATGACCGGCACGATCATCGGTGTAATCAAGAACGTAAAAATCGCCCGGGCCGCCCGGTGCCCCGAGACGAACAGGGCATAGGCCGCCATGGTCCCGAGCGGGGTGGCCAATAGCATCGTTAACACCCCGACCTGCAGCGATGTGACCGTCGCCCGCATCCACTTCGACGAGTCGAGATACACCGTGTACCAGCGCGAAGACCAGGTCTCTGGCGGGAACTCCAGGTACTGCGAGTCCGAAAACGACATCGGGATGACGATGAAAGTCGGGATGACCAGCAGCAGCATGATGATCGCCGCGACCACGTACAACCACAGCCGATTACCATGGGTAATCTGGGTATCCGATGCCGGTTTTTTCAACCAGGACATATCAGTGCTTACCGAACAGCACGGCATCGAGTTTGAGTAGCCGTGACGCCGCGTAAAGAATGACGAGGGTGGCCACCAGCAGGACCACGCCGAGTGCGCTGGCCGCGCCCCAGTTGAACTGGTTTTCGAGTATCGCCGTGATCTGGGTGGCGACCATCACCACGCGCCCGCCGCCAAGCACCGCGGGCGTGACATAAAAACCCAGGCAAAGCACGAATACGATCAACGAGCCGGCAACCATGCCCGAGAGCGACAGCGGAAAATACACCTTCCAGAAAGCCTGGATCGGCGACGCGCCCAGGTTGGCGGCGGCGTGCATCATGTCGCGTTCGATTTTGCGCATCGAGCCGTACAGCGGAAGCACCAGGAAAGGCAACATGATGTGGGCCATCCCGATCAGCGTGCCGGTCAGGTTGTGAACCAGTTTGATCGGGCTTTCCCATAAGCCCGCCGAGATCGCGAAATCGTTCAGAATACCGTTCTTTTGCAGTAAAACCAGCCAGGCGTAGGTGCGCACCAGCAGTGAAGTCCAGAATGGCAGCAAGACCGCCAGCATGAAAAATCCCGCCATCCTGGCCGGCAGAATTGCGAGGAAGTAAGCCAGCGGGTAACCGATCAAAATGCAGATCAGCGTGGTCAGGATACTGACCTGAAAGGTAGTCACGAATACGCGGGCGTAGGATTTGTACTGGATCATCTTCTGGTAATGCTCGAGCGACAGTTGCCCGTCGTTGCCGACGAAAGACAGGTAAAACAGCCAGCCGACGGGAATCAGGACAATCGCCACAACCGCGAGGAATGCGGGCGTCGCCAGGCTTAGCAGCATCCACTGTTCGCGCACGCCCTGGGTCTTGAGGTTTTTCTCGTTGAGCAGGCCGGTTTCGTCCTCGCTTGCCGTCGGTGCGTTCATGATTCGCTGGTTTGCGGAATGATAATCGCGTCACGGCGATGCAGGCCCAGTGAAATCGGGTCCCCTGGTCGCATGTCATGCTCAGTCGATGAAGAATCGGTGCCGAAGCGGAACGACAGATCGTGTTGATCGCTGATCGAAGTCAACGCAAACGCCGTTTCCCCCTGAAATACGAACTCGCGCACGGCGCCGCTAAATACGATCGTCTGCTCGGGATCGACGACCTCATCCTTGACGGCAAACAGTCGCTCGGGGCGAATCACCAGTGAATAATCGGCACCCGATTCTGCCGGAAAGTCGGCTGCGACCAGCAGATCCTCGAACAGGAGCTGACCCGAATCGCCATGCCGGAGCGGCAGCATGGTCGATTCGCCGATGAAGTCGGCGACGAACGGATTCGCGGGCTGGTTATAAATGGCATGCGGCGTGCCGACCTGGACCAGTTTGCCGTCGTTGATTACCGCGATGCGATCAGACATGGTCAGGGCTTCGCGCTGATCGTGGGTGACATAAACCGTGGTGACGCCCAGCTGTTCATGCAGGTGCTTGAGCTCGATTTGCATCTGTTCGCGTAGTTTTTTATCGAGCGCGGACAGCGGTTCGTCCATCAAAAGAATGCGCGGGCGAAACACAAAAGCGCGGGCCAGCGCCACCCGTTGCCGCTGACCACCGGACAACTGGTCGATTTTCCGATCGCCGAGATCGGCTAACTGGACCGTCGACAATGCGGCATTGACTCGTTCGGCACACTCGGCATCGTTGACGCCCCGCAGCTTTAGCGGGAAAGCCACATTTTCCGAGACCGACATGTGCGGAAACAGCGCGTAGCTCTGAAACACCATGCCGACATTGCGTTTATGCGGCGGTGTCAGAATCATCTCGGTGTCACCGAAGCGAACACTGCCCGCGTCAGGCCGGTTGAACCCGGCGATGGCCATCAACAGCGTTGTTTTTCCCGAACCCGAGGGCCCCAGCAAGGTCAGAAACTCCCCGCTCTTGACCTCCAGGTCCACCGAATCCAGGGCGTGCATCTGGCCATACCTCTTGGTAAGGCCCTGAATATGAATCGGCAAAGCTGTAGCTGTCGCCGACGCCTGGCTATCTGAATGGTCAGCCAAATCTGAAACCCCCGTGGCTACGGCAACCGGGCGGTTTTACCGCCCGGCAGCCAATAGCTGTTTGCTGTTACTCGCTCATCAGCTCCATGTAAAGCTCGAGCGCCTCGGTTCTATGCTTCGCATAAAAGTCCAGGCTCACGGGCAGCATCATCGCGACGTTCTTCGGATGTGAAGGCAGGGATTCGATCAACTCCTTCGGCGCCGTGGTAACCTCGTAGGCTTTCTTGTTAGTCGGTCCGTAGGTGATATGGAAAGGCAGGTTCGCCTGATATTCCGCTTTTGAAATTTCGTTAAGAAACTTCATCGCCATGTCCTTGTTAGGTGCACCTTTGGGCATGGCAAAACAGTCGTAATCAAGCAGCGCCTGGTTCAGGGTGTAGCCGACTTTGGCGCCATCTTTTTTGGCATTATCGAAACGACCGTTCCAGCCAGTGCTCATGTCGACTTCGGCGTCTTTCATCAGCTGGGCCTGCTGGGCACCCGAGCCCCAGAATACGGCGATATGCGGTTTCAACTCGCGTATCTTGTTGATCGCACGCATCATGCCTTCCTTGGTCGAAAGCACTTCGTATACCTTCTCCGGCGGAACACCGTCAGCCATCAGGGCAGGTTCAAGCGCGCCATCGACGTTGTTGGCACGGTAGGCACGAGTACCGGGGAATTTTTTGACATCCCAGAAGTCGGCCCATGATTTGGGTGCGCCCGGACTACCGGGTTCACCGTACTTGTCCGTATTCCATGACATCACGGTCGCGAACACGTCCGATCCGACGCAGTAATCGGTGTAGAGACCAGGGTAGAAACTGGAAACATCGACAACCTTGTAGTCTATCTTTTCCAGGCAACCCTTGGCGGCGGCCGATGCCGCGCCACCCGAGCCGGTGACGACCAGGTCCCAGGAAACCGAGCCGGATTCAACCTGCAGGCAGGTTTTCGACATACTGGCCCCGGATTCCCGGTTAATCGCGATACCCGAGTTCCTGGATGCATCGATGAATAGCGCTTTATCCTGCGCCTCGCCATAGCTGCCGCCCCAGGAAACAACGGTAACGGGATCGGCCGATAAAGCACCTGAAGAAAAGCTTACGGCAGCCGACAGGCCAGCGGCCAGCATTACTGACCGGACACGTTGGGCCGGTTTTGAAAATTGAGACATGGTAGTCCTCCTGCAGTTTTGATTACGCGTTGGTTGAAACTATTTGTGTTTTATTGTTCTGAGGACCGGAAAGTGTCGATAGTCCACGAAGCCGAAGTATAAACATCCTACCCCCGCGATTCTACCGGTATTCGCAACGACACTATTCCGCGACCCAGAATTCGCGAATTCGAGAAGAAAATCAAATACTTACAGATTAAGGCGCCTGCTGTCGAAGACGGACGAAGGCGATTTTCAGGAACTGATCGACAACGACCCCTCAACCATTGTCGGGCGATTTATCGTATTCGGCGAGTTTGTCGGCCAGGCTATGAATCGTCACCACACCGTGGTAGCGCCCCTTGTCAAAAACGTAGATGTAACTGGTATCGCTTTGCTCCATCATTGCCAGCGCCTTGAGGGCGGAGGAACCCGCGTTGATCGACAGATGTGTTTTCTGGACGTAGCTATCCACCGGGCTGTCGAGTAACTGGCTCGCTATGGCCTCGATATCCTGCACGCTGGGCGGCTTGTCGCCAAGAATCTTGGCCATTTCCACCAGGTAGTCCGGCAGGCAGGACTTCTTCAGGATATTTTTCAACGTGACCCGACCGGTTACACGGCCACTGGCGTCGCAAAACGGCAGGCCGGGCGTATTCGCCCGCGCACACTCGTGGAAAAATTCTCGGACCGTCATCCCGGCCCTCGCAACCCTGGTGGGAATCAGCACCTGTTCTACGTACATGGGGATTCACCTGTCATCGTTTGTTAGAGATAGCGAAAATAAACGTAAACACTGGCAATCGCAATACTCAGCAACATCATCGGAAAAGCCAGCAGCATGAACTTCAGAAAGTGGATGCGGTGGCCTGCGCGCTCAGCGAATCCGGCGACAATAAGATTGGCGCTGGCCCCGACCAACGAGCCATTGCCGCCCAGACAGGCACCCAACGCCAGCGACCACCACAGAGGCATCAGGTTTTCGGCACCGCCGAAGGTGGGCGCCATGGATTTAATCACCGGGATCATGGTTGCCACAAAGGGAATGTTATCCACGACCGCCGACGCGACTGCAGACACCCACAGAATAGCCAGCGCCATCACGGTAAGGTCGCCGCCGGTATAGTTGATTACCAGGTCGGCAAGAATTCTCAGGACACCGGCTTCCTCGATACCCTTGACCGCGATGAACAGGCCAATGAAGAAAAAAATGGTAATCCATTCGACACCGCCGAAAGTCTTGTGCACTTCCTCCGATTGCTCCTCGGCACTGTTCTTCAGGTTGGACAGCAGCAGCAGTAGCGCAGCACCGAACATGGCGATGGTTGCGGGTTCGAGGTGCAACGGGTGCGCCAGGATGAAGCCCGTGATCACCAGGCTGAGTACAAACAGCGACTGCTTCAGCAACCGAGGATCGGTTATTGCCTCGCGTTCCTTGAATTGCATTATGCGTTCGCGTGCCTCATCAGTTGCATGCATGCTGCGCCCCCAGATCAGGTAAATAATGCCCAGCGTTATCGCCAGGATAAGCGGAATAATGGGCGCCAGGTTGAACAGAAAATCGTTAAATGACAGGTTTACCGCCGAACCAATCATGATGTTGGGCGGATCGCCGATCAGGGTGGCGGTGCCGCCGATATTGGAGGCGAAAATTTCGGCGAACAAAAAAGGATAGGGCTCGATCTTAAGTTCATGGCTAATCAGGAGCGTCACCGGCGCAATCAACAAAACGGTGGTGACGTTATCCAGCAGCGAAGAAAAGACCGCCGTGACCAGCGAAAGCGTCAACAGTATGCCCCAGGGACTGGCCTTGACCTTCTTCGCCGACCAGACCGCAACAAACTGGAACACGCCGCTGCCGCGGGTGATGGCGACGATCACCATCATGCCGGTCAACAGTCCCAGCGTATTGAAATCGATGCCCGAGACCGCCGTTTGCTGGTTGAGGACACCCGAGCGTAACCATCAGGCCCGCACCCAACCCGGCCACGATCGCGCGGTTGACCTTCTCGGATACGATTAGGGCGTAGGTCGCGACAAACAGAATCGACGACACCCACAGCGGGTTCCAGCCAAATATCACCTGCGACGCGAGTTCGCTTTCACCGTGCATTTAAACCCCTTGTGTCGAAACTTGCTACAGATTGCAGATGAACTTTTCTTTTTGAGCTACCCACCTTACGTCGTGGACTCGTCGGTTTGGCTGTCGTTGATCAGACGCCCCATTATGATTCCCTCGATTACATCCCAGGCTCGACACCATCCCGACCAGCTTTTTCGAATCGCCCTCGACGACGATGACCGGCAGACTCGAATCCTTGGTTTCGTCGAGCAACGCGAGCAATTCCGGAAATGCCGTATCCGGCGTGCAGAACAGCAGCTTCTTTTTCTTTTCCAGAAAATTCTCTACCGGCTGGTCAGCGATTTCATGCCAGCGATCGCCCATCTGGAGAATCTCGTCCGGCAAAAAGTGGAGATCGGAGATACTGTGTTGCCCCAGGCTCAACGCAGCTTTCGGCAACAAAAGGTGGCTCAAACGGCGCAGGCCGAACAAACCGACAAATTTACCTTTGCCATCTACCACCGGCAGATTGCGCACGTGTTTGTTATGCATCAGCGACAAGGCATCGGCAACGCGGTCTGTCGGCTTTAAGGTGTACAAGCCGGAAGTCATGATACTTTTTGTAGTCATGTTGAAAATGCCTGATCGAAGCAAAAGATTTACGAAAATAATACATTGAATTTATCGCTTTGCCATGGATATGGCCGGCAAGCTGCGCTACTTAATAACAATTAATTGATCCAGGTTAAGTCGGAGGCAAAAAAGGCAGGGTAAATTGCAGAAAAACGCTAAAAATAATGACAAACAGGGCGTTAATTCCCTGTTTACGATTCCACTGATATTTGCCGCCGCCCTGTTGAGTTTTGCCCACGGCGCCAACGATGTCGCCAACTCGGTAGGACCCCTGGCTGCAATCAACGATGCCCTGACGGGGTTCTGCAGCGGCCAGCGGGAGGGGGTGATCCGCAACCATGCAGCGGGATCAGGTTAGCGATCAAACTGTTTTCAGACATCTCAATTCACCCAGACATCGTTTTCTAGCGGGGGTATCCCCTCATCGGTTGGTGTTTTAGAATGGCCTGGCCTGGCCTGTTCGCCTGTAACAGGCTCGGTTTACTCGAAGAGATTTCGATAGCCCTGACTGGAAGACAAAATGACGCGTGATCCCCGCTATGACGTTCTGTTCGAACCGGTGAAGATCGGGCCGGTCACGGCGAAAAATCGGTTCTACCAGGCGCCGCACTGCAACGGCATGGGACGCACCTTCCCCTCCAGCATGGCCGCGATGCGCGGGGTCAAGGCCGAGGGCGGCTGGGCGGTGGTATCGACCGAGCAAACCGATATCCACCCGTCGAGCGATTTCACCCCGGCGACCGAGTGTCGACTCTGGTCGGACCAGGACATCCCCTATCTCGCACGCATGTGCGACGCGGTGCATGAGCACGGCGCGCTGGCCTCGACCGAGCTGGTGCACAACGGCAAATGGGCGGGCAACCTCTACAGCCGTGAAGTTCCGCTGTTCCCGACGCACATGCCGGTGCCGACCCACAATTTCCCGCTGCAGGCTCGCGCCATGAACAAGGCGGATATCCGTGCCTACCGGCGCTGGCACCTGGACGCGGCGAAACGTGCGCAACAGGCCGGATTCGACATCATCTGCTGCTACGCCGCGCACAACCTGTCACTGGCCGGCATGTTCATGCTCGATCGCTACAACTTCCGCAGCGACGAATACGGCGGTAGCCTCGAGAATCGGGTACGCCTGTTTCGCGAAATCATCGAAGACACCAGGGAAGCCGTTGGCGACACCATGGGCGTCATCGTGCGTTTCGCAGTCGACGAGTTACGCGGCGCCGAGGGGCTCGAGGCCAACAAGGAAGGCCGCGAAATCGTCGAGATGCTGGCCGAACTGCCCGACCTGTGGGACGTCAATATCGCCGAATGGCACAACGACAGCATGACCAGCCGCTTTGCCGACGAGGGTTACCAGGAACCTTTTATCGAGTTCGTCAAAAAAGTTACGACCAAACCGGTGGTCGCGGTCGGTCGCTACACGAGCCCCGACCGCATGGTATCTCTCGTCAACAGGGGAATAGTCGACATGATCGGCGCGGCGCGCCCGTCGATCGCCGACCCCTTTCTGCCGAAAAAAATCGAGCAAGGCCGTATCGAGGACATTCGCGAATGTATCGGCTGTAACATCTGCGTCGCCTGGGACAATATGATCGCACCCATGCGCTGTACCCAGAACCCGACCAATGGCGAGGAATGGCGTCGCGGCTGGCATCCCGAGCGTATCGCGGCCAAAGCCGACGATGGTTCGGTGTTGATCGTCGGCGCCGGGCCGGCCGGGCTCGAGGCCGCGCTCGCCGCCGGCCGCCGCGGCCACGACGTCATCCTGGCCGAAGGCGGACCCGAGCTGGGCGGGCGCGTCACGCGGGAATGCCGCCTGCCGGGCCTCGGCCGCCTGGGCGCGGGTGCGGGATTATCGAACCTACCAGATTTCACAGATGGCCAACGTCGAGGTCTACAAGTCCAGCGTGCTAAGCATGAACGACGTGCTCGAATACGGTGCCACTCACGTCGCCATCGCTACCGGCGCACGCTGGCGGCGCGACGGTTACGGCCGCAGCCACCAGTTCCCGATTCCCGGCACCGACGGCAGCAACGTGCTGTCTCCCGATGACATCATGGCGGGGCTCCGTCCCGAAGGCCGGGTGCTGGTCTACGACGATGATCACTACTACATGGGATCGGTAGTTGCCGAGCAGCTAATTGCGGATGGCCACGAGGTCGTGCTGGCCACACCCGAATCCGTGGTCGCGTCATGGACCGAATACACCCTGGAACAGCACCGCATTCAGGCACGCCTGCTGGAACTCGGGGTCGAAATCATCAGCAGCCACGCCTTGCGGGAGATAACCCGGGAAAGCGTCACGCTGAACTGTGTCTTCTCCGGTAAAGCCCGGGCCGTCGCTGCAGCGGCGGTTGTCATGGTCGTATCGCGCATTCCGAACGACACGCTTTACCAGGAGCTGGCAGCTAATCCCGAACGGGTGCGCGCGGCGGGTATAAAAACGCTCAGGCCGATCGGTGATTGCCTTGGCCCTGCGACCATCGCCGCCGCGGTTTACGAGGGGCACCGCTTTGCCCGCGAACTGGGTGAGGATGTTGCAGAAATTCCATTCCGCCGCGAGATCACCGAACTATCAACCGAATTTGATCTACCGTAATCCGTCCCTGACTAGCTAGGACGGACAAGGCAGCGGGTTTCAGCCTTGCATCTGCGGCCGATATACTCAAGATCAAGTTTGTCTAATCAGCCTTGAGCAGTTTTTTCACGAAGGATTTGACAGGTGCTGTCGGGCGCCGATGATTTTCGATAAACTCACCCACCAGCTCTCGGCTCACATAATCCAGGGGTTGGGGAATATCCGTAACCCGTCTGCGCTTAACACTATCAGTGGTACCCAGTCCTTCATTTTGCGTTATTTTTGAGTCTTTGGTCATGTCTAATATAAAGCTTAAAAATTCAGCCAGGCATAAAAATAAATATTTTGAAATGCTACTAGTGTGCTCCAGGTCACATGGAGCCCTTTTTACCCTGGATTGGGTATAACCGAATTGAAGTCGCTTCTGGATACACCCAAACTCCCGCAGGTTATTGTTTTATAACGGTTTATTTCAATGAAACTAGCCCGATTGGTTTAAAGATCCCGGCCGGGACCCGCGGGGCCTAAAGCCGCGCAGGCTTGCGCGGGGATGACATCAACAATCGTGGAACCGGAGTCGCAATATCAGCTGAGTTCGCCGCGCGCGGGGTAATCTTTTTCCAGCGCAAACTTGAGGCCGCCGATGATTTCGCGAAAATGCGGGCGCGCGAACGGCATGGTGCTGACCTGCGCCCAGTAAAGCGTGTTGTCGGGGCGCACGATGAAGATACCCGGTTCGTTGAACTCGGCGGGCTCCTCGATGCCGACCGAAGTCTTGCCGCGGCTCGCGGAACGATGCAGCCCCCAGTCGCGGCACTGCTCGACGGTAACGCCGTAGCCGACATTGAGATTGTTCAGCGACCAGTCCTGCCTGGCCTGCGCAGCGCGTTCCTGCGTATCGGTGCTCAGCGCCAGCACAGAAACCCCGATCTCGGCGAAATCACCTGCAAGCTTGTCCAGCTCGCCGATGTACTTGCTACAGATCGGGCAATGCAGGCCGCGGTAAAACACGACCATGGTGAAATTCTCGGGATCATGGTCGGCCAGCGACCAGGCGCCATCCAGCGTCTCGACTTCAAGCGCGGGGACGGGCTCGCGGGGTTTTAATACGTTCACAGGGTGCTCCTCGTTGTTGTTCTGCAGGTAATCTCCAACTCTAACCAAAAACGCTGCGGTCTGCTTACTTTAATTCCAGATCAAGCCGCCGAGCTTAATTGATACGCGTCAATGCGCCGGCAACAGGTCGATGTTAGCGTTAGGCTGATAACAACAACCGGATAATGGCATGGCCGACACCGCGAACCTGATCGAGCTGGATACCAGCGAATCCATCTGGGAAAGCTTTTTCACGGTTTTCCCGCTTGTCATCGTTGGCACCCGCGAAGCCGACGGCAGCGACGACCTCGCGCCCAAGCACCTGGCGATACCGATGAGCTGGCAGAACCACTTCGGCTTTGTCTGCACCCCGCGTCACAACACTTACCAGAACATACTGCGTGACGGGCAGTTCGCGGTAACCTATATGCGCCCGTCGCAAACCGTGCTGGCGAGCCTCGCCGCGAGTCCGCGCTGTGAAGACGGCAGCAAGCCGATTAGCGCGGCCCTGCCTACTTTTGCGGCCGAGTCGGTGAATGCCTCATTCGTACAGGATGGCTACCTGTTTCTCGAATGCGAGCTCGAGCAGATGGTCGACAACCTGGGCGAGAACTCGTTGATTATCGGACGCATCGTCAGGGCCATGATCGCCGAGGATGAGAAACGCAGCTCGGATCAGGATGACGAAGACCTGGTTTTCAAGGCGCCGCTGCTAGCCTACCTGTATCCGGGTCGTTTTGCCGAAATCGCCAATTCAACCAAGTTGCCGTTTCCTGCCGGCTTTAAAAGGTAAACCAGATGGATGACAAACGCCAAATACTGGCACACCTGCGCGCGCAACAGGATTCGATGACGGCGCTACTCAAGGACCTGGTGCTGATGGAAACCCCGTCCACGGATGCCGAATCCCAGGCGCAGATTCTGCAGCGCCTGAAAGCGGAGTTTGAAGAAATCGATTACCGCGTCAACCTGATCCCCGGGCGCAACTCGGGCGGGCATATATACGCCGCGGCAAAATATCGCACCAGGCAGCAACCGGCGCAGCTGATGCTCGGGCATTGCGATACGGTATGGCCGATCGGCACCCTCGAGGAAATGCCGCTGGAGCTGGAAGCAGGGATACTGCGCGGACCCGGGGTTTACGACATGAAAGCCGGGCTGGTGGAAATAATCTACGCCCTCAGGGCGATCGAATCGATGGGCCTCAGGCCGAGCGTCGCACCGCTGTGTTTCATCAATTCCGATGAAGAAATCGGCAGCCGCGAATCGACGCGCTACGTGCGCGCGCTGGCGCAACACGTCGATCGCGCCATGGTGCTCGAGCCTTCGCTCGGCCTCAGCGGCAAGATCAAGACCGCGCGCAAGGGCGTCGGCCGCTTCGAGGTGACCGTGCAGGGCAAGGCCGCGCATGCCGGCCTCGACCCGGGCGCCGGCGCCAGCGCTATTCTCGAGCTGTCGCACGTGATTCAGAAACTGTTCCAGTTGAATGATCCCGAACACGGCACTTCGGTCAACGTCGGCGTGATCGATGGCGGTATTCGACCCAACATGGTGGCGCCGCAGAGCCGCGCGATAATCGACGTCAGGGTGCTGAACATGGACGACGCAGCGCGCATCGAGTACGCCATCCACGGCCTGGAGGCCGAGACCGAGGGCGTCATACTGACCATCGAAGGTACTATCGGCCGACCGCCAATGGAGCGTACCGATGACAATCAACAACTCTGGCGCGTGGCGCTGCAACTGGCTGCCGATATTGACCTGGAGCTCGAACAGGGTACCGCCGGCGGCGGTTCCGACGGTAATACCACCAGTCTTTATACCGCCACGCTCGACGGCCTGGGCGCGGTCGGCGACGGTGCCCACGCCCATCATGAGCATATCAATATCGATCGGCTACCGGAGCGCTGTGCACTCCTGACGCTGCTGCTGCTAGCGCCCCCGCTCAAAACCTGATTCGAGGAGACTAGTCATGATCAACCCATTTCTTGCATCCGTTACGCGCATCTCCGAACTGACCGCGCATAATTTCAGCACGACAGCATTGGCCCGCGAACACTGGGACACCGGTGACTTCGTGGTCGGCAAGGTGCTCGACACGCGCGGCCACCTGAAAGCCATTGAGCTGCCCCGTGGGCGCATGATAGAAGTCATGGAGGACGACCTCGTGGTCGGCGCCTTCGGCAGGCGGGCGGCAACGCTGGAGGCGGTCGGCGACTGGCGGTCGATCGACGATACGGGCGAGTTCGATGCGCTGACCGCCGCCGGACTGTTCGGCAAGGTCACGTCGCTGTCGCCGTTTATCGGATCGCCATTGCGCCTGCAATACCAGGGGCACGTCACGCGCAACGATACCAAGATGACGATGCGCGGCAGCCTGCCGGAGCTGGATATTATCGATTTCGACATCCCGATCATCCTGATCGTCGGCACGTCGATGTCCGCCGGCAAGACCATGTCCGGCCGCATCATCGTGCATCTGTTAGCGCAAATGGGCCTGAACGTGGTTGGCACCAAGCTGACCGGTGCCGCGCGCTATCGGGATATGCTCAGTTTTCGCGACGCCGGCGCGAGCGCAGTCTATGATTTTGTCGATGCCGGCCTGCCGTCCTCCGCCGTCGACGAAGCGGCCTACCGCGAAGCCCTGCCCTACCTGCTGTCCCTCATCGCCAGAGACAAACCCGACGTCGTCGTAGCGGAGGCCGGCGCCTCGCCGCTCGAACCCTACAACGGCGCGATTGCCAAGGAAATGATCCGCGATAACGTCAAGTTCAAGCTACTGTGCGCGCAGGACCCTTATGCCGTGGTCGGCATCCAGGCCGCATTCCAGCGCACGCCTGACCTGGTAGCCGGCGGCGCCGCCAATACCGACGCCGCGATAGCGCTGGTGAAAAAGCTGTCCGGCCTGCCGGCGCTGAACCTGATGGAACCATCGAGCCGCGATCAGCTCGGCGCCATACTGCGCAAGGCCCTCGATCTGTAATTCGGCGCAGCCAAATAACCGGTATCGAATCACGGGCAGTTTTAATACACTATTGCTCTCGTTTTAATCGCTGGAAAAGCCTGCTTGAACTCGCCTGGCTCGCATAAGTTACCGTTTTACCTCGCAAGGGCGTCGCAAAGACGCCGTGGCGGGCTGCACAACCCGATGTGCCCAAGGCACCTCGGGGGAGAGGTCCGCGCAGACGCTGTGTACGCTACGTTTAGCGGGCCGTCCGGAGTACAGCTTGCCACAGTGCGCTTTGCGGCGCCCGCAGCAGGAAATCGGTGACTTATGCGGGCTAGACACATCGCCGTAATCGGCGCCGGAATCGTCGGCTGCAGCTGCGCGCTATGGCTGCAAAAAAAGGGCTTCAGGGTCACGCTGATCGATCCCGATGCACCGGGTTCCGGCACCTCTTCCGGTAACGCCTGCACGATAGCCACTTACGGTTGCATTCCGGTTAACAGTCCTGACCTGTTGCGGCGTTTGCCGTCGCTGCTATTCTCGAAGGACAGTCCGCTGAGCCTGGATCTCGGTTACGTATTGTCGCACCCCGCGTGGATGCTCGAGTTTCTGATCAATTGCCGCGAGCACAAGGTCGCGCGGATTACCCGCCTGCTCGGCAAGCTACTGGCAAAAGTCTATGAAGGGCTCGATCCGCTGCTCGACATGGCGCAGGCGCGCGACCTGCTGGCGCAAAAGGGTTTCATGCACGTCTATCGCGACGAGCAGGAATTCAACGCGGTGAAAAAATCAAACCAGGCACGGCGCGCCCAGGGCGCCGACTTCGTCGAGCTCGACCAGGGCGATATCCAGGCGCTTGAACCCAATCTGAAAATTCCGTTCGAGCGCGGCCTGCTGTTCGACAGCATCAGCCACGTACTCGATCCGTTGGCGCTTTGCCAGCGCTATACAGAGTGCTTCCAGCGTAACCAGGGCCAGCTGCTGCGACAGCGCGCACTCGAGGTTATTCATGGCGACGGCGAGGTGCAAATCCGGCTCGATAACGGCGCAAGTGTCGACGCGGAGCGTGTCGTCATTGCCGCGGGCGCGTTTTCGAAAGGCATCGAAGGTATCCCGACACGCTTGCTCAAGCTCGATACCGAACGCGGCTACCACGTGCAGTTCAGCGACATGCAGCATTTGCTCGAGCGCCCGGTAAGCTGGCACCACGCCGGCTTTTACGCAACCCCGATGAACCTGGGCCTGCGTTTTGCCGGCACCGTCGAGATCGCCGGTTACAACAGGGAAATGAATCCCCGCATCATCAGCTACCTGACGCGCAAGGCGCAGGAAATGCTGGAACTGCCCGATAAACCCGACCAGGAATGGCTCGGTTTTCGTCCGACCTGCCCCGACGCGCTGCCTGTCATCGGATTCAGTACCGTGTCGGAATACATAATCTACGCCTTCGGACACCACCACCTCGGGCTAACGCTGTCCGGAATAACCGGCAAACTTGTCGCCGAACTGGCAAACGGCGAAGATCCAAGCCACAATATAACCCCGTTCAGTCCACGAAGATTTTTATAACAATGAGATTTGACGATAAGACCGTAGTAATCACGGGAGGCGTTGGTGGCATCGGCCAGGCACTGGTCAAATTGTTTGCCAGCGAGGGCGCCAACGTCCTGTTTTCGGATCGCAGCGAAGAAGACTGCAACGATCTCAGCGAAACCCTGAAACGCAAAGGGCTCGACACCCATTACCTGGCGGGCGATCTGCGTCAGAAGACTTATTGCGAGGCCTTGATCGCCGAGGCGGTTTTGACCTACGGCAGTGTCGATATCCTGATCAACAACGCCGGCATCATCCCGCGCGGCAACATTCTGGAGACCACCGACGACATGTGGTTCAGCGCGCTCGACGTCAACCTGAATGCGGCATTCTTTCTCTGCCGTGCGGCGATTCCGCACATGCAGGCAGCCGGTGGCGGCGCGATCGTCAACACCTCGTCGACCTGGGGCATTTACCCCGGACCCGGTCATGTCGCCTACTGCACCAGCAAGGCCGCGCTCGCGGCGCTGACCAAAAACCTGGGGCGCGACCACGCCCCCGACGGTATCCGTGTCAACGCGGTTTGCCCCAACGAAGTCAATACCCCGATGTTACGCAGCGGTTTTGTCGCACGCGGCATCGACCCGAACAATGCAATCGAGGAGCTGGGTAAGACGGTACCGCTGGGGCATATCGCCGAACCCGAGGAAATCGCCGACGTCATCGCCTTCCTGGCCTCGCACGACGCGCGTTACATCTGTGGCGAAACCGTCGAAGTGAGCGGCGCCAAACCGGTTTACGGTTAGCCTGTGACTACTCTGGCGGGCAAGCTGGCCGTCATCACCGGCGGCGGTCAGGGCATCGGCCTCGGTATCAGCCGGGCGCTACTCGCCGCCGGCGCGCAAATCATGGTGGCGCAGCGCAGCCCGCTGCCCGACGAGCTGGCCGACGCCAGCTGGATCGAAGCGGACCTGGCACTAGCGGACAGCTACACCGCCATCGCCGCGGCCGCGCGGCAGCATTTCGGCGGCATCGATATTCTGATCAACAATGCCGGATTCATGTTCGAACAAACCATTGACGATATGCAACTGGACGACTGGAACCGGATGCTCGCCGTCAATCTGACGGCGCCGGTGTTCCTGAGCAAGGCCTTGCTGCCCCTGCTGCGTAACAACGGCGGTGGCAGCATTATCCATATCGGCTCGATCGAGGGCCTGGCGGCAAACCCCGAACACTCGGCCTATTGCGCGAGCAAGGGTGGCGTGCATGCGCTCACCAAAGCCATGGCGGTCGATCTTGGCAAGGATGGTATCCGCGTCAACGCGATCGCGCCGGGCTGGATTCGCTCGGATCTGAGCGATAACTACATCAATGCGCAGCCGAATCCCGCCGCGGCCTGGGAAGGTCTGTACAAAATGCACCCGAGCGGGCGCATCGGCGAACCCGACGACGTCGGCAAACTTGCCGTGTTTCTCGCCAGCGACGATGCGGCCTTCGTCACCGGGCAAGTGGTCGTCATCGACGGCGGCCGCACCAGCAAATTGCCGCTACCGTTCTGAACTTTCACCGCAACGGGCAGAAATCCCGGGGAACCGGCAGGCCTGATTCAATAGGGCGAGCGCAGGGTATAGGCCAGCACCAGCAGCAGGCCGGTAGTGAAGTGAATGCCGATGGTAAGCGCATTGACCTTCAACAGCCGGTAAGGCAGGCGCTGGTGATCGGCGTCGGCCTGGTTCCAGTCCTGCAGCCAATTCTCGCCGAGGCGATTGGCGTACAGCAATAACGGCAGCGGCATCAGCGCCAGCAGGGCGTATAGCGTGCCGATACTGGCATCGAACACACCGGCGACGCTGAGCAAGACCACGCAACCGAAGCCAAAGTAACCCAGCAATCGGTACAGCTCCAACGGGCGTTCGTAGCGCACCGAGCCATCTTCCATCGCCGCGCAACGCACCACCCAGTTGCGCTTGTCCACCAATCGGTCGGCGGGCACATCCTGGAACTGGTTGATCCAGACGATCAGCACGACGAAGGCGGCAAGCGGTATTGAAGCCAGTAGAGCCGGCACCCAGTTCCATGCGCCAGCAACGGGCGCGCTCAGCACGTAGTGCGCGCCGAGCACAATGACCGGACCAAAGCCGATCGCAATGGCGACCTCGCCCAGGCCGTGATAACCGAGCCGCCAGGGTCCGAGCGTATAGGAGGCGCCCAGTAAACAGCCGGCGATACCGATATACAAAAGCGGTGTCGGGGCAAACGCTGAACCCGCGAGCTGTTGATTCAGAGTCAGGCCGACGGCAATGGTCGCGACAAAACAAACTATCGCCGCCAACAGGACTTTCCATGGCGCGAGCAAGCCGGCCTGAATCATCCGGCTGCCGCCGTTGAATGGGCTGGGCACCCGATTCAGTGCATCGTTACCCGAAACGTGGTCGCCGTAGTCGTTAGCCAGGTTGGTGCCGGCATGTGCCGCGAGCGCGCCGACCACTACCAACCAGAACAGTTTCCAGTTCCAGGCTTCGACCATGCCGGCTTCGGTCAGGTCGCCGCGGGCGATGGTTGCGCCGAGCAATAGCGGGATTAGCGTGGCGCTGAAAAAAGGCGCGCGCACGGCCTGTATCCAGAGCAGCAGCCGATTTTTGCTGGCGTCTAAGGCCTCCACCAGCGCCGGCCTGCGATTCTCGGGAAATTGCAGGCTTTCAAACTGGGACTCGGCGTAAAAATCGATATGCGTAATTTGGGTCGGTTTGATCCGGTAATAACCGGTGACGCCGTTGGCATCGAGGAACTCGTCGTCCATGTATTGCTGAAATGCATTGGTCACCGCGAGTATTTTCTCACGCGCCGCTTTAATCGCTGCGGGTTGTTTGATTCTGCAGCAATTGCCTTCCACCCGCACGCCGCGGATACCGTGTTCGCCCTGCGGCCAGATCGTCGCCTGCACCGCGGGATTGAAATGGATCTGGCGCGCCTTGCGGGTCGGATTAAAGGTGAAGAACAGCAAGTCGTCGCCATCGCGCGCATAAAACACGCTGGCGCAGGAACTGCAGCCGTCGACCGAGGTCGCCAGCACCATGCGCGAGCTACTGTCTAACACCTGATTGATTTTGTCTTGCGGGCGGGTTGTCATCGACTCACGCGTTTTTTATTAACCCGGCGACTATATATGTCTCCCGGTTAATCGGTGGCGACTGCGTTTTATCGATAACCACAGCCGAATGCCTCCGGTCGGGTACGGCATCGACGGGGGCCGGCAGGCCAGGTTTTCGGGCCATGGTTTTCATTGAATTCCTTCGTGCCGCAGCAACGGCGGCGATAATAACAACATAAGTCAGGCCGGTAAAACCGGCGCCCGTGTTTCCCGCCGTTTAATTCTTTAAACTGCCAATAAAGGCTGGCCGACGCCTGACTTGCGCGCGGCTACTCGACCTTCGCCGTCAGACAGGTTATCGTCCTCATATGGTGCCTGCGAGACGGGTCACCATAGCCAATTTAGTGAACCAGCAAAACAGGATCTGGCAGCATGTCGACAACCGCAGTAGATAAATTAATGCAGGGTTACCATCGTTATCGCGATGGCGCCTACAAAAAGAGTCAGCCGTTGATCGAGGAGCTGGTTACGCGTGGCCAGCACCCCGAGGTCGCGGTGGTGGCCTGTTCCGACTCGCGCGTCGATCCGGCGATCCTGTTCCAGGCCGACCCCGGCGATCTGTTCATGGTGCGTAACGTCGCCAACCTGGTACCGCCGATGGAAGAGGAAGGCACTTACCACGGCACCAGCGCGGCGCTCGAATTCGCGGTTCTCGGACTCGGTGTCAAGCACATCGTCGTGCTCGGTCACGCGCATTGCGGCGGCATCAAGCTGATGATGGAACCCGATCCCTACGATAGTTCATTCAAGTTCGTGCCCGCCTGGGTTTCCATGCTGAACGCGGCCCACCGGCGCGTGCGCGCGACCATGGCCAGCGCCAGCGACGAGGAGAGAACGCGCGCCTGCGAGCAGAACGCGGTGCTGGTTTCGCTGGAAAACCTGACTACCTTCCCGTGGGTACGCGATCGTATCGACAACGGGGAATTGCATCTGCATGGCTGGTACATCGATATCGCCGCACCCGAGCTCAGCGCCTACGACTGGGAAGCGGGCAAATTTAGTCCGATGGCTTAATACAGGCTTTTCGGCAGTCAATCAGACTCGATAAATTATGGCCTGATTCGAGTTGCCAAATTCGCTCAGCGATGTATTTAACGCGGGCGTCGCTCAGCCGCCCGGTAACGAGCCGGTTTATCACGCCGGCTAAATCATCGGTAAGACCATTTCGGCTGCATTCGCTTACCGGGTTGGCAAAGCCGCTGCTACTGCCCTGGTAAATACGCCGCTTGCACCATCTTTCAAATGGCTTCATTGTTGACGTCGATATTGCGCGAAGTCAGAATGCCGGGACTATAATGTTAAATTCCGACTTCGATCCCGAGGGATCCCTGATGCGCAGGCCAACCAGGTAAAATTATGAGCAATGTGTTTCCGCGTAATTGTAAGATCAGCATGCCACTCGCGGTACAGGGCGACGGGGTTTACATCATCGACCGGACCGGCAAGCATTACCTCGATGCATCGGGCGGCGCCGCGGTCTCGTGCCTGGGACATAGCGACCATGAGGTTATCGAAGCAATCAGGTCCCAGGTAGAACGACTCGAGTTTGCGCATACCGGGTTTTTCAGCAGCGTGCCGGCCGAAGCGCTCGCCGAACTGCTGATCAAGGAAGCGCCCGGCGACCTCGACCGGGTATATTTTGTGTCGGGTGGTTCCGAGGCGGTCGAGGCGGCGATCAAGCTCGCGCGCCAGTACTTCGTCGAGATCGGCCAAGCCTCACGCCATCGCGTCATCTCCAGACTGCAGTCTTATCATGGCAATACGCTTGGCGCACTCGCTGCCGGCGGCAACCTCTGGCGGCGCGAACAGTTCAACCCGCTGATGATCGAAACCTCGCATATCTCGCCCTGCTATGCCTACCGCGGCCAGGAAAAAGACGAATCCGAGTTCGACTACGGTCAGCGCGTCGCCAATGAACTAGAAGCTGAAATCCTGCGTGTCGGTGAAGACCAGGTGATGGCGTTTATCGCCGAACCGGTGGTTGGCGCCACGCTCGGCGCAGTGCCCGCGGTTGAAGGCTACTTCAAGCGTATCCGCGAAATCTGCGACCAGTATGGCGTCTTGTTGATCCTCGACGAAGTCATGTGCGGCATGGGTCGAACCGGCAGCCTCTACGCCTGCGACCAGGATGGCATTGCCCCCGATATCCTGACCATCGCCAAGGGCCTCGGCGCCGGCTATCAGCCGATAGGCGCGATGCTCTGCAGCGACAAAATTTACCGGGCGATCGAAAGCGGAACGGGATTTTTTCAGCACGGCCATACTTATCTCGGTCATCCGGTCGCCTGCGCGGCTGCACACGCGGTGGTGAAGAAAATCATGGACCGGCGCATGCTCGACCGCGTTTTATCCCAGGGCGTCCGCTTGCACAAGGCGCTGCTGGACAAGTTCGGCGAACATCCAAATATCGGCGATATCCGCGGCCGTGGCCTGTTTTTCGGGCTCGAATTCGTGCGCGATCGTGACACCAGGGCACCATTTCCGTCACAGCTCGGATTCCACAAGAAATTCAAACAAGCCGCCTTTGACGCCGGCATGATCTGTTACCCGATGGGCGGCACTATCGACGGCCAACAGGGAGACCACGTGTTGCTGGCTCCACCCTTTATCATCGATAGCGGGCATATCGATGAAATCGTGAGCAAATTCGACACGGCACTCAAAGCCACGCTGCGCAGTTTATGACCGGCCAGCCCGCCGGCGGCCGCAACCAGGGGATGATTAGATATGCGGCCTGAGGAAGTCATTATCATGGTGGCGCCGAACGGCGCCCGTAAAACCAAATCCGACCACTCCAGTCTGCCGCTATCGATCGAAGAAACCGCCAGCGAAGCCGCCTCCTGTTATGCCGCCGGCGCGAGTGCACTGCACGCCCATGTGCGCGGCGCCAACGACGAACACCTGCTCGACGCCGGGCTATACCGCGAACTGATCGCGGAAGTCTCCAGGCGCGCGCCTGGCATGCTGCTGCAAATTACCTCCGAGGCAGTAGGGATTTACACCCCCGAACAGCAGGTCGACTGCATCCAGGCGGTCAATCCGGAAATGGCGAGCATGGGCCTGCGTGAAATCAGCTCGAATTTCGAACGACCCGATTACGCGCAGCGGTTCTTCGAGTGGTGCGACGAAAAACGAGTTCATATTCAGCATATCCTGTTCTCGGCCGAAGACTTCGAACATTTCCTCGACTACCGTGAACGCGGCATTATTCCGGCCGGACATCGCTGCGTGCTGTTCGTACTGGGACGCTATAACGTCAACTTTCAATCGGAACCCGCCGATCTGGATCCATTCTTGCAGCATGACCTGGGTGAATTCGACTGGTTCACCTGCGCCTTCGGCCACAGGGAACAGGAATGCGTCATGGCCGCGATCGAGGCTGGTGGCAACGTCCGCATCGGATTCGAGAATAATCTGTACCTGCCCAATGGCGAGTTGGCAGCCAGCACCACCGCGCTGGTGGAAAGCCTGGTTGACAGACTACGGCAACAAAACCTGACCCCGGCGAGTTCAGCCGCGGCGCGTCACCGGTTAGGTATGCGCAACGCGTGAATCAGCAGCAGCGTCGATATCACGCAAAATCCTGCGAGGATCAGCGTGATCGCCAGAAACGAAACCCGCCATTCGAGCAGGGTGCCGACCGCGGCCGGCCCCAGCGCTGAAGAAAACACCATCACCGCGTTGGTTAGCGACTTGATCGCACCCAGATGCCTGGCGCCGTAGAGCTCGGCCCAAAGTGCGCTCAGCCCGGTAAAATACAGGCCCGAGGTAATCCCCTGTAACAGCAGGAAAGGCCATACCAGGTACTCATGACTGGACAGGTTGATCACCACCAGCGAAAGCCCGAGCGGCAGCAGGAAAAATGGCAGCACCCGCCGCGCGCTGAAGCGGTCGATCAGGATGCCCGAATAAATCGTAACCGCAACCGATACCATCGAATACAACCAGTAATTGCCGGTAACCCAGAGGCTGCTCCAGCCCTTGGCGCGTGCGATCTCGGCCGGGAAAAAGAACAGCGCGGTACCGATCATCGGCGTGGCAATCATCGCCGGCAGCAGGTAGTAAAAACGCGGCTCGGCCAGCATTTGCAGGCGCGTATAATCGCCGCCGCCCGCGCCCTCGCGAGCCCTTTTGTCGAGCGCCACGGTGTGCGCCGCGTGGCGCAGGCTGTGGCCTTGCAGCAACCACAGCGCCGGCATCAGCGCGGCCAGCACGACAACTGCCACGATGTAAAAAGTATAACGCCAACCCCAGAACTGCGAGACGTAGAGGCCGGCTACCGGCAGCAGGGCTTCGCCGAAGGAATAACCAATCGCCGCCAGCGCGATCGCCTTGCCACGATTGTTATCGAAATAGCGCGCCATCGAGGTAATGCCGGCATGGCTGCTAAGCCCCTGGCCGAACTGACGCAGCATGAATATGGCGATAATCAGCATCATCGGCGTACCGACCGAGCCCATGACCAGGCAGGCGCAGGCCAGACCGAGCAGGATCAGTCCGGTAAACAGGCGCAAATCGAGCCGGTCGATCAGCGTGCCGCTCCAGTTGATGACCAGCGCCGACGCCAGGGTGCCGAACATGTAGATCCGTCCCCAGCTGCCGGTATCGAGACCGAAGTCAGCCTGAATCTCCGGCCCAAACACGCCGATGAAATAGGTCTGGCCAGCGCTTGACAGAAACGCGAGGAAAAATCCGAATCCCAGGAAACGCGGATTCGCACGGGCGAAACGCCAGTAATCGACAAGCATCAGGAGTTATTTTTGTGCCGCTTCAGAAGCAGGCAACACTATCAGGAAACCGGCCGAAAACCTATGCTGGGCGCAGACAGGTGCCGGGTTTGATTTCAGTCTGCCGTCAGCCAGGGCATTCGCTTTCGACTAGCTGCTACCGAATAGCTTTCGCATCCGCGTGAGCATGTTGTCGGGGGGTTGTTGCTCTTCCGAGAAATATTGTTGCACGAGTTCCCTGCGGATTTTTTGCCGCTGGCGTTCGGCACGGTCCAGGCCGACCGCGCAGCTAACCACCTGGGTGAAATCGGTGATCAGGCTATTGTCGGTGACGTCGGCTATGTCGTTATTCTCCGCGTCTGGTGATGTGGTTTCATCGCTCATTTAAGCAAGTTCGCGTAAATTGGCTTCCAATACCGCTGATTGAAATCCTGCATGACTCATCCCGGTGAGCCGACCACCTAGAATATCAGCCTGTTTAGACCACGGCATCGCCCGAATGGGTTAATTTAACGGTTTTTTTCAAGATTCCACATATGCCTGTCGTGAAGGGTTCATTGACCGACAAATCAGTCGATGCCGGCTTCGCCTAACCCCCGATTCGCCCTTAACTGGCGCCTATACCAGTGAAATATCCGCAAGTTTTGCTCACCGACGATATAGAATCGATATATTTGCGACGCCAACTCACGCAGGACTAACCGACGGATGGATGTGCTCGACGGCTTTATCGAAACCATCGGCAATACGCCCTTGATCCGACTGCAGGCCGCGTCGGCGGCAACCGGCTGTGAAATTCTCGGCAAGGCCGAGTTCATGAATCCTGGCGGTTCGATCAAGGACCGCGCCGCCTGGTGGATGATCCGCGAAGCCGAAAAGGATGGATCCCTGAAGCCTGGCGGCACCATCGTCGAAGGCACCGCCGGCAACACCGGAATCGGCATTGCGCATATCTGCAATGCGCGCGGTTACGATTGCGTCATCTATATGCCCGATAACCAGTCACGCGAAAAGGTCGAAATCCTGCAAACGCTCGGCGCCGAAGTGCGCGTCGTGCCCACCGTGCCCTACGCCAACGCAATGAATTATCAGAAGCAGGCCGAGCGCTACGCGCAGACTCGCGACTACGCCGTCTGGGTCAACCAGTTCGACAATATCGCCAACCGGCTTGCGCATTTCGAATCGACCGGCCCCGAAATCTGGCGACAGACCGAGGGCGCGGTGGACGCCTTTGTCTGCTCGGTCGGTACCGGCGGCACCATCTCCGGCGTTGCGCAGTATCTCCGGCAGCAAAAGGAAAGGGTCAAAATCGTGCTGATCGACTGTATCGGCAGCGCGCTCTACAACTTCGTCACCCGCGGTGAAACGATCCTGAGCGAAGGCAGCTCGATCACCGAAGGCATCGGCAACGCGCGCATCACCGACAACCTCGCCGGCACCGACATCGACTGGGCGCTGCAGATTTCCGACCAGGCCATGGTCGACATGGTATACCGGCTACTGCGCGAGGAAGGCTGGTTCTTCGGCTCGAGCGCCGGGATCAATGTCTGCGGCGCAATCGAAGTCGCCCGGCAGCTCGGTCCGGGGCATACCATCGTCACCATGCTGTGCGACGGCGGCGGCAAGTATCGCTCGAGCCTGTACAACAGCGAGTGGCTGGCCACAAAGGGTATAACTGTCGGCTGACCGGCAACGCCATAAACCGCCCGTTCTCGGGGCTACTAGTCTTGACTGGGGAGGCCGGGGCGTATCTGTGGATAGGTGGGCAGCGGCCGCGGATAGGGTCCGCCCTGGTTGCTGCGCCCTTTCTTCTTTTTCTTTTTCTTTTCCTCCACAACCATAGGCTCACGTTCCATCGCCTCTTCTAAGGCCCTGGCTTTTTCCTTTTGCTCCGCCGCCTGTTCCCGGGCCTTGCGATCCTGCTCCAGCTGTTGCAGCTGATTCTGGATGCGTATATTGGTCTCTTCCGTTCCATATTCGTTCACCCCCGCTGCGGGAACCTCGATCTCCTCGACCTGGGATTTCCCGCCGACAGGTTCCTGATCCGAGTAATGGGTAACGCCTTGCTCGTCCACCCATGTTTTTACCGTCTGCGCATGCAGTGGAACCGCAGTAAAACTGAAACCAAGCAGGATACTC
Organism: uncultured Gammaproteobacteria bacterium; assembly: GCA_963768295.1. Taxonomy (GTDB): domain Bacteria; phylum Pseudomonadota; class Gammaproteobacteria. The sequence goes on from CAVYHN010000059.1 coordinate 35,425, forward strand.
GCGGTAATGATTGTATTTTTCATAGGAACTGACTCGATATAAGGGCGGTGAATCGGCTATCTTCGAGTAAGTTTACTAGAGTTTGGGCAGCGGGGTTGATTTTCAAGCACCGGCAAAAGGCCGGTTTCCCGAAAGTGCAAACAAAACATAAGTCGGCTTCATCGATTGCTGCGCACAGACATGACCTCAGCGGCTACTCAGTCTCCTGCGGGCCGAGTTGCAGCTTGTTAAGACCTGTCGCGGGAGTCGAAGGCGCTTTACTCGAAGCCAGTCGCACCTGCACATTGCGATCCTCGGCACCGGAGCTTAGATAGCCTGCCGCAGTTTCGGTATCCTGTTTCCACAGGGCATGCGCCGCCAGAACGCGCTCTATTGTTTTCACAGTCTCATCGAGAAGAACGCTTCC
>CAVYHN010000060.1:0-31910 GCA_963768295.1 uncultured Gammaproteobacteria bacterium
TGCCAATTGAACTCTCCCGCTCCGGGCTACTAGTCTTGACTGGGGAGGCCGGGGCGTATCTGTGGATAGGTGGGCAGCGGCCGCGGATAGGGTCCGCCCTGGTTGCTGCGCCCTTTCTTCTTTTTCTTTTTCTTTTCCTCCACAACCATAGGCTCACGTTCCATCGCCTCTTCTAAGGCCCTGGCTTTTTCCTTTTGCTCCGCCGCCTGTTCCCGGGCCTTGCGATCCTGCTCCAGCTGTTGCAGCTGATTCTGGATGCGTATATTGGTCTCTTCCGTTCCATATTCGTTCACCCCCGCTGCGGGAACCTCGATCTCCTCGACCTGGGATTTCCCGCCGACAGGTTCCTGATCCGAGTAATGGGTAACGCCTTGCTCGTCCACCCATGTTTTTACCGTCTGCGCATGCAGTGGAACCGCAGTAAAACTGAAACCAAGCAGGATACTCGCGGTAATGATTGTATTTTTCATAGGAACTGACTCGATATAAGGGCGGTGAATCGGCTATCTTCGAGTAAGTTTACTAGAGTTTGGGCAGCGGGGTTGATTTTCAAGCACCGGCAAAAGGCCGGTTTCCCGAAAGTGCAAACAAAACATAAGTCGGCTTCATCGATTGCTGCGCACAGACATGACCTCAGCGGCTACTCAGTCTCCTGCGGGCCGAGTTGCAGCTTGTTAAGACCTGTCGCGGGAGTCGAAGGCGCTTTACTCGAAGCCAGTCGCACCTGCACATTGCGATCCTCGGCACCGGAGCTTAGATAGCCTGCCGCAGTTTCGGTATCCTGTTTCCACAGGGCATGCGCCGCCAGAACGCGCTCTATTGTTTTCACAGTCTCATCGAGAAGAACGCTTCCCAGAATCATGGTCGCCCCGTCACCCCCGATCTGACCCAGGGCGTTGATGACCTGGGCTCGAACCGAAGCATGTTCATCGAGCAGGGCTGTCTCAAGATCGCGCACGGAGCGCTCGTTGCGCAAAACCCCGAGCGCGATAGCGGCACGCACTCGCACGAGCGGGTCATGATCCTGCAGCAGTATTTGCGCTAAACTCGCTGAAACCGTCTCCAGGTCAGGCCCTTGTGCCGAGTCACCGGACGGCAGCAGCGACAGCCGCAATACAGCCTCGCTACGCAGCTTGCCATCAGCCTGCTGCAGATCTGCGTCAATCACGATGCGCTCTTCCGCATCATCGAAAGCGCCGTCACCTGGCCCCAACAACCATACCTGGGAAATTACGCCCTGCCGGGTTCCTCCCGCCTCGATGTCGAAGAAAATAATGCGATTAGTGTCGCCGACGAGTCGTTCGACAATCTCCCGCGCAGACAGGTTTTTAAAGCTTGCGTTGACGCGCGGCAGATCTGCAACAGCGGCAACCAGAATCGTCTTGAAACTGGCCACCTTTCCGAGTTCAAATAAAACTTCGTGCAAAGGAGCGTCATGCACAGTCAGCGAAACTGCGCCATTATTTGCCTGGATCGAGATAGTTGACGCGGCTGGAGCCGCCTCGTCGGATTCTGCCGCACGGACAAGGGCGGCAACGCACAGCAGGAGCAGAACCAGGAACCCGATCGGGCGACCCGTGAGATTCACGCGTTTTCCCTGGTTGACACACCCGGACGACAGAGGTCGCCCGGGCGTGTGCTTGTAAAACAAAGTAACGCTATTAGCGCAGCTTCAGTGGTCCAAGGTTCTCTGAATCCCTGGGCTTGAAGTTACCCTTGCCTCTTTTACCATTAATCGCCTGGGTGTTCATCCCGTACTGGAGTACCGAATAAGCAACCGCATCCACATTGACGTCAAAGGCGCCCAGGTTGATATTGTCGAAGGTATCGCAGGCCAGATGGTAGCAGGGATCATACTGTTCGCCGGCGGTACCGCCCCATATTGCGGCTTCCTCGTCTGTCTTGATGCCCTCGGCTCCGGTGAACAACCCACCAGACGGAATGCCGACCGCTATGAAAGGACCATAATCCGAGCGACCCGAGAAATCCGTTCCCTTGAAAGACTCGCCGCGCTGGCTGTAGAACGACTCGAAAGTCTGTTCGATCTGGGCCGAACCCTCCGGTCCCGGGCCAGCGCCGACGCCATCGGAATCGTCACCGTCATAGATGAAGAAAACATGGTTGGGCGAACCGATCATATCGAAGTTCAGATACAGCGCGATATCGCCCTGCTCTTCCTGGGTCAGGTTATCGACATAGAAGGTCGAACCGACCAGCCCGGATTCTTCGGCGCCCCACCAGGCAAAGCGAACCTTGTTACGCGGTTTGACTTTCGCCATTTGCTCCGCCACCTCGAGAATAGCCGCGCTGCCGGAACCGTTATCCTGAATTCCCGGACCCTCGTTGACGGAATCGAGATGAGCACCGGCCATGATGACATTATCCGGATCGCCGCCCCTGGATTCACCAAGCACATTGAACGAAGTCGCTTCACCACGGAAGGTGTCTACGATCAGGTGCATTTCCAGACCTGGCGTGGTTGCCCACTCGCTACCGCGGGCAAAGGTGGCAAAAACGACCGGGATACCGCCCGAATAACCTGAACCCAGGGTACCGTTAATCAACCCTTCCCGATCGGGGCTGTTGCCCTGGTTGAAGATGATTGCTCCTACGGCCCCGGCGTTCGCCGCGTTTTCCGCTTTCAACTGGAAAGAACAGGCACCGCGCTGCATGAGAGCGATGTCACCGGCTGGAAATCCTGCGAAATCGGTTGCTTCGCAGCCGCTGGTCGACGTGGCAGGGTCACCGAGCGCCAGATCTACGCCTGTCACTGACCCGTTGACGTCTCCCGCGTCAGTCTGGCTCATTAATGTGTAATCACTATCCTCGTCATAGGTCGTCGGAGCGGGCGTAGTCTGCTCCAGGGTAGACGGCCCAAGCTGGATAAAGGCATTGAACTGAAACGGTTGGACCGTCACGTCGTAGCCGGCTGTCTCCATGCGTTCGACGACATAGTCGACGGAAGCATCGTAACCGGGAGTCCCCGATGTGCGTATTCCATTGTTAGCGTCCGCGATTGCCTGGAAAGCCGCCTGATGTTCGCGCGCGCCGTCGACCGTGACACACTCGAGCAGCTTGTTAAACGTGTTGTTAACCCTTTTATCGCAGGATTTAGGTCCCGCAGAAATGCTGGGCGGTGCTATCAGGAAAGCACTTAGCATTAGTAATGAAAATAACGAACGAAATGATCGCATGTTTATTCCTCCTACAATTGTTTTTATTTCAAACGGGTTTTATTCACCCATCAGGCACTATAGGGACTTCCCGTTCGCAATGCTAATTAAACTCATTAACTGTTTAGGTGTTTACGGTAGATACGATCTATCAGAATGCCAGTTAACTTGCCCGATAGCAGGCATATAGTAAGTTAGTCGTCATGTCTATTAAGTAACGAGCACTAGCTAATTCAGGCAACAACGGGGAATGACAATCGCAGAACAGACGTCATGAATTTTCAGTTTGCCGGCAGTTGCCCGTATACTTCCACATCACCTGAATTTCCTGACCGGTAAAATCATGGCCACAATACATCCTCAACTTGCTGACGATTGCATACACCTGGGCCGCTTCCGGTTATGCCACCTGTTATTGATGAACGATCGGAATTATCCCTGGTACATCCTGCTGCCGGATCGGGCCGAGATCCGCGAGATTTATCAGCTGACGTCTGCCGATCGCCAGCAGCTACTGGACGAATCCTGTTTGCTGTCGCAATTCTTGATGGATGAACTTGAAGGCGAAAAACTCAATGTCGCCGCGCTCGGCAACCAGGTGCCGCAGTTACACCTGCACCATATAGTGCGTTACGAAACCGATCCCGCCTGGCCGGGCCCGATCTGGGGTAAGCAGCCGCCGCTACCCTATACCGACGAAGCGCTGGATGAAATCAGGTCGCTGTTCGCACTCGCGGGGCTCGACGGATTCCAAAACCATCTCGATGGATAAGCTGGCGCTGCTCGCTAGCAGCCTGCGAGCGGGGAGCATATGAGCATCGAAATATCGACTGAACCGGAGAACTTCGCCAGCTTCGAACATCTGGGCTGGGAGGCAGTGAGCGGCGGGTATGAGCAATACTTCGTGCCGTTGACGCAGCAATCGGTGGTGCCGCTACTCGATGCAACCCGGATTGCGCCAGGCATGGCTCTGCTTGACGTTTGCAGCGGCCCCGGATTGATTGCCGCGGCCGCCGCCGAGCGTGGCGCAAACGCAACCGGGCTCGATTTCTCCGCCGAGGCCGTGCGCATTGCCCGCCGCAATTATCCCGCTATCGAATTCCAGGAAGGTGATGCGCAGGCGCTTCCGTTTGACGACAATCGTTTCGATGCGGTTATCTGCGGCTATGGCATTATCCACGTCCCCGATCCGGCACAAGTCCTGTCAGAAATGAAACGGGTGCTGAAACCCGGCGGCCGCATGGCGGCAAGCGTCTGGCAAGCCCCGGGGGAAGACAACGGTTTCGGGCTGATGTCCGATGCGATCAATGCCCACGCCGACCTGGGCATACCCTTGCCGCACGGCCCCGATTTCTTTCAGTTCAGCGCCAGTGGCAATCTCGCCGCGGCGCTCGAAGTTAGCGGGCTGTCGGATATCAATGTCAGCCCTGTGAGCCAGACCTGGGAACTCGATGCAGCTGCCACCCTGGTCAGTTGTTTCATGGAGGGCGGGGTAACGACCCGCGGCCTGCTGCTGGCGCAGACCGATCCCGTTCGACAGCAGGTGTTTGCGGCAATTACCGCCGGCATGGCGCAATACAAATCATCTGCCGGCAGCTATCGGGTGCCGATGCCCGCCTTGATCGGCTCCGGCAGCAAGTGACGCTATTCGTCTCGGCAGCGGCACGGACAGTCGTCCAACCGGTTACGACAGGCAGCGGTTAGGGTATTATTCAGTCCGTCGATAGCCGCAACTGCCTGTCCGAGCGAAATTACCATCCTGCCGCAGAGGTCAACCTATGCCTAAATCCACGTTCCCCGATCGAGACCGACTCGACATGAATCCGCCGGCGCAACTGGCCGCTATCCAGGCGGCCACCGAAACGCTTGGCTTCGATATGCCGTCGATTCCACAGACCGGCGCACTGCTGCGCGCGCTGGCGGCATCGAAACCGGCCGCCAGTGTTCTCGAGCTCGGCACCGGCACCGGCATCGCGACCTGCTGGTTACTGGATGGTCTCGACGATCGCGGGCGACTGGTGACGGTCGAGATTGATCCCGTGGTGCAGCAGCTAGCTAAGATCGATCTGGGTTACGATGCACGCATTAACTTCGTCGAGGATGATGCGGTTTCGTTCATGCAGCATGCCCCGAAGTCGGCGTTTGATCTGATTTTTGCCGACGCCCTGCCCGGAAAGTTCAGCGAGCTGGACGATGCCCTGTCGCTGCTGGCCGATGATGGCATTTATGTCGTCGACGACCTGCTGCCGCAGGATAACTGGCCCGAGGGCCATGCGTCGAAAGTGCCGGTTTTCATCGAAAACATGATGTCTCGCCCGGAATTGACGGTGGAGTACTGGGAATGGGCCAGCGGCATCCTGCTGGCGCGCAAATCCGGCGTGTAGCAATTTAAAACGCCTTCGGGTTAGGCTGTCTGCGCAACTCGTCGAAAATTTTCGGTTCCCAGGGCCGAATCGCCATGATCAGGCTGCAACCGAAGCGCTCCTCCAGCGGCAGGTTATCCGAATCATCCCTCAGTTCATGTGCATCCTCGGCGAGGCGTTTTATCTTGCGAATGACCTCGGCATTCGCGTCACGCGAAAACATGCCCGAAACAAAGATGCGAAATTCACCGTCGTGATCGAAGGGCGAGTTAAAGAACTCGGACTGCAGCTTCTGTGCATACAGGCGCTGGATTGGCCCGCCGGGGATTAACTGGAAATGCTTTGAAATCATCAACCTGACACGATTGCCAGGCTGCAGCTCGATAATCTTCATACGGTCCAGCCGGGCCAGTAAACGGATGCCTTCAGTTTCAGAAATATCGTAGATATCGATAATTTCGGAAAACTCGAGCTTGTTCATCAGGAAGTGCGCCATCAGCAGTAACTTGATATCCGCAACCAGTTCGGTTTCCTGCTCCAACGTCAGTTGATTGATGAGATCGACATTTTTTTCCATCTGGTGAATCAAATCGGAAATTTCGAAATGGAGCAGTTCGCAAACCTGGCCGATACGCTCGAGCGAAAATGAATTCTCGGCGAACAGCCTTTTAACGCTGGCTTCGGAAAGCCCGAGAGTTTGTGCAACCTGGCGATAGTTGATGCCCTGTTTGCGTAATTCCTGTTTCAGGGTCTCAACGATGAGTTTTGTCTGAGACATAGTATCAATAGATAATACTTTTAGTTTCGACACTCGCTACTATGCATTAGCTGGTTGCGAAATACAATTCCACTGTGCAGCCTTGCGCCTCATTACCGATTGGCTGGCATCGAGCCTTGCGTTTATAAAACAATGATTCGGCGTACACTCGACACTAAAGGCATGCATTACGGGGGGCTGGGTTACATGCGTATCGGGAGTTTTTTCCGCGGAAGTCGAACGGCTATCCTCGCCCTCGTTCTAGCGCTCAATCTGCCGCAATCGGCCCTGGCCGATAACGCCGCCGTATTGCCGACAGGCGTATCGCGCGGCTACTGGGATTTCTATCGCTACCTGTCAACCACGCAGCGTTACAATGCCGATGGCGAGCAGGAAGACCTGGCCCACCCGTTCACCAATGCGCCCCTGGACAGCAGCGTTTTCCCTGTTCTGGCCCTGCTCGGCCCCAACGCAACCCTCGGCGACGTCGCCATCGACTACCAGTATGACATCGACGTGCTTGACCTCGGCTACAGTTACGGGTTGAGCGACCGGCTGTCGATCGGGCTGCACATTCCCTACTACTGGATTACGAACAACGTCGACGCGGCGCTGGATACGACAAACGCCACCGTGGGATTGAATCCGGGTGCCGGCCCTCCACTTATACCCATCGCCTCTGGCGGCATACCCATGACCACCGACGATGTTCAAAACCTGGTCAGGGACCAGTTCGGCTTCAGCCGCATCGATACCTGGCAAGGCGAAGGCATTGGCGATATCGAGCTGGGCGGCAAGTACCAGTTTTTCCTCGCGGAGCGTTCGGCTTTCGCGATCACCGGCGGCCTGCGCATCCCCAGCGGTTACGAGGACGATGCCGACAAGCTAGACGATGTCGCCTGGAGCTTCGGCAATTACGCGCTGCTGTTGCGCCTGCATTACGATTACCTGATCAGCAATCGCAAGCACCAGCCGACCTCCAGTCTGCACCAGTTGGTGCCGGCAGCGGGAGACACCGTTTTGAACCTGACATTCCGTTATGACTACATGCTGCCGGATGATAAAGTCATGCGTATCGGCGCTACAACCGAGCAGATACTGACCACTAACCGGGAACGGGTCGAGCGTAAACTGGGAGATATAGTCAACCTCGAAGTGTCGACCAAGTACCACTTCAGCAACGCATTCGCGGCGATGGCGGTGTACACCTACGGATTCAAACAGAAAGACGATATCGATGGCGACATGGGTTTCAATTACGCGAGCCTGGAAGCCGACACCGATGCGCGCGAGCACATTTTCATTCTTGAGCTCAGCTACTCGACACTGGCCGCCTATCGCGACAAAAAAAGTGCCGCACCGATGGAGTTTTCAATCGCCTACAGGGATCGCTTCAAGGCCGAAGGTCCGTTTAGCGGTCAGGCCAATCCAAAACTCGATACCCGCTGGTTCGTCGCTGGCATGACAATACTTTTCTAAGCCCGCAACAGCTGTCCGCCTGTCAGCTGCGGGAAAACGGGGTCTGACCGGGGTGGAGTGAGTCCGGCCGGCAGCGCGGAACTAGCGGACGTAGCCGATCACCGAGACGAAATGACAGGCCGAGCCGGCTAGCACGAAAAAATGCCAAATCCCGTGGGCATGGGTCAAGCGCTGCATTTTATCGAGGATGTAGAACACCACGCCGGCGGTGTAGGCAATCCCGCCAGCGGTCAGCCACCACAGGCCCATCTCGGGGAGCGCTGCCCTGAGACTGGCAAAATCGAAGGAGCAGGCCCAGCCCATACCCAGATAAATCAGCAATTGGCCAACCTTGACCGCGCGGCCGGATAAGAAGACCTCGCTCAGGATGCCCGCGAGAGCCAGGGCCCAGATGATGCACAGTATCAAAAAACCGTTACCGTCACGCAGACTGACCAGCATATAGGGCGAATAGCTCCCGGCGATCAGCAGGTAAATTGCCACGTGATCGAGCACCTTGAAAATCTTTTTCAGATGCGGAGGATGCAAACTGTGGTACAGCGTCGACATGGTGTAGAGCAGCACCAGGGTAAACCCGAACACGCTAAAGCTGCTGATTATCCAGGGATCGCGGGTCTGAATGCCAATGGTCAGCAATGCTCCGAGACCAACGAGGGCGAGTGCGGCCCCGACGAGATGACTGATACTGTTTAGTCTTTCACCGTAATACATGATGGGCATACATATTTGGTGAAAACACGATTAGTTTCAAGAATAAACTATTTAAGGCCTGCAAATAATGCCTGCTCTGAATAACGTTTACTCTGAGTAAACGTTCATTCGAAAGCGATCGCGGCGTCCTGCAGCCACAGCAACAGGTAGTCGGCAAAACTGCGGCGAATAATCAACTCGAACCCGGCCCCGTCCGCCAGCGGCGCAATCGTCATGCCGGCCTTTGCCAGCCGCGTTTGCGCGCATTGGCCCGGCTTGAATTCATGGGGATGCAGGTCGAGCGGACAATCGGTTGCGATCAGCGCGGCCGCGTTGGCGCCGGTAATATGAACCGTGGTCAGGCCGCTCGAATTATCGACCACCGAGCTGAACACGGCGTCGAGTGCGGCCAGCAATTCCTGCTTAACCCGATCCTGCTGCCCCGCCGGAGTAACGATCAACCATTCGTCCGGCCCGAGCCAGTAGATGCGATTTTCTCCTGCCTCGATAACGGTGTTTGCCTGCGTCGGCGCTTCCACACCCAGCACTTTCAGTATCCCGGCGATGAACCCGGTGTGATCGGCTCGGCCGCGCAGGTTGATATATCCTCGAAATGGTTTTTCCTCGATACGCGGAGCATCGCCTTTCGGCTCGCCCAGTTCGATTTGAACCAGGGGGCTTTCCTGTTGAAACAGATCGGACATTATGCGTACCTCGGAAAAGCGGGATACCTGTACCCTGCGGAGGAAGCAAAGCGTGCAAAAAGACAGTTTTTCGAGTTACGCATTCGCCTTGGCTCCCTCTTTGTCGTAGAACACCGGCTCGGTGATTGTCGCCTCGATGACGCGGCCATTGGCCAACGGGGCGTATACCGTTTCACCCATGCGATCGCGTCCGCCCTTGACCAGCGCCATTGCGATCGAATGCCCACAACAGGCACTGTAGTAGCTCGAACTGACGTGGCCAACCATCGGCACCGGCAGTGGCGCGCTCGGATCTTTCACCAGTTGCGCGCCCTCGGGAATCACCGTTTTTGGATCATCGGTCAGCAATCCAACCAGCTGCTTGCGGTCCTTACGGATGGTGTCCGGCCGGCTTAGCGAGCGTTTACCGATGAAGTCGTCCTTGGTTTTGGACAGCGCCCATCCCAGGCCTAGATCGTCAACCGTAACCGAACCATCGGTATCCTGGCCGACGATGACGTAACCCTTTTCGGCGCGCAGCACGTGCATGGTTTCGGTGCCATAGGGAGTGATATTGAAGGGTCCGCCGGCCTGCATCAGTTTTTCCCACATGAAGCGACCATGGTTCGCGGGGATATTGACCTCGTAGGCCAGTTCACCGGAAAAGCTGATGCGATTCACGCGACATTCGACATCGCCGATACTGCCGCTCCTGGACGCCATGAACGGGAAAGCGCTCGCGGAAAAATCGATTCCCGCGCACACCGCGGCGACCACGTCACGGCTTTTCGGACCCACCACGGCGGCGGTTGCCCAGTGATCGGTGACCGAGGTCAGGAAGACTTCCAGTTCGGGCCACTCGGTTTGCAACCAGCGCTCCATCCATGCGAGCACGCCGGCGGCGCCGCCGGTGGTGGTATGCATGAAGAAATGTTCATCGGCCAGGCGAATAGTCACGCCGTCGTCCATCACCATGCCGTCTTCACCCAGCATGAAACCGTATCGACCCTTGCCGACTTCGAGCTTCATCCAGTTATTGGTGTAAATCATTTCGAGAAACCGGGCCGAGTCCCTGCCCCTGATTTCGATCTTGCCGAGCGTCGACGCATCGAGAATGCCGACACTCTCGCGCACCGCGAGACACTCGCGATTGACCGCCGCGTGCAGGTCTTCGCCATCCTTCGGGTAATACCAGGGGCGCTTCCACTGACCGACATCCTCGAACAGGGCGCCGTTTTCTTCGTGCCAGCCGTGCATCGCGGTCTTGCGTACCGGATCGAACAGGCGTTCGCCCAGGTTTTGTCCGGCGAACGCGCCGAAGCTGATTGGCGTGTAGTTGGGACGATAGGTCGTGGTGCCAGTAGCGGCAATGCTCTGGCCCATGGTTTCAGCCAGGATAGCCATGCCGTTGATATTGCCGAGCTTGCCCTGATCGGTGCCAAATCCCATCGCGGTGTAGCGTTTTACATGCTCGACCGACTGGAAACCTTCGCGTACCGCGAGCGCAATATCGGCGGCGCCGACGTCGTTTTGCATATCGATGAAGGCCTTGGGCCCACGCCCCCTGGCATACGGCGATGGCAGGCGCCACAACGGCAATATCGCTTCGCTATCGACCTGGTCGGCAGTCGCCGCGGCCATCGCCGACTCGAAGCCGCAGGCCCTGGCCGCATCGTTACCGACAGTCGTGCCCTCCTGCAGGCATCCCGCCAGATCGAGGGTACCGTTGGCCGCGCCGGCCGAAGCCTGAGCCTGGGTCGGCTCCCCGGGGCGGAACATCGCCGCGGTTTCATCCCATACCGGTCTTGCCCCGGACTGCGCGTTCAGGTGCACCACCGGGCTCCAGCCGCCGGCAAGCGCCAGCAGGTCACAGCCGATCGACCTGGGGTTACCGCTGACCGAACCACCATCGGCGGACAGGCGCATGACCTGCACCGAGCGCAGGCGTTTGCGCCCCGCGGTATCGACCACAACGCTAGCGTTGATCACCTCGATGCCGGCGCTGCGCACGGTATTGGCAATTTCACTGGCCGAACTGGCGCGCGCATCGACCACGGCAACCACTTCGACCTCAGCCGCCTTTAAATCGAGTGCGGTCTGGTAGGCGCTGTCGTTATTGGTGAAGATAACCGCGCGACCGCCGGGTTTGACCGCGTAGCGATTGGCGTAGGTCGAAACCGCCGAGGCCAGCATTATCCCGGGGCGATCGTTATTGGCGAAGATTAGCGGGCGTTCCGCGGCGCCGGTGGCGAGCACGACCTGCCGCGCCCTGACCTGCCACAGCTTTTCGCGGCTGGCGGGGCGCTCGGCCAGCGGCAGGTGATCGCTCAGCCGCTGGTTTATCGTCAGGAAATTATAATCATGGTAACCGAACACGGTGCTGCGCGGCAGCAGCGTCACTTCCGCCATGCCTTGCAACTCGATCAACGTGTTTTCGATCCACTGGCTCGCATCGAGTCCATCGATCTGCGTCTTGCTCGCGAGCGTCAGGCCACCGAATTCAGATTGTTCGTCGGCGATAATCACGCGTGCGCCGGCCCGTCCGGCGGCAAGCGCCGCGCTCAAACCCGCGACGCCACCGCCGACGATCAACAGGTCGCAATGCGCGTGCCCATGTTCGTAGCGATCCGGATCGTTTTCGCGCGGGGATTCGCCGAGCCCGGAAGCCTTACGGATGAAATGTTCGTACTTCATCCACATCGACTTCGGCCACATGAACGTCTTGTAGTAGAAACCGGCCGGCATCAGGCGGCTGAACTTGCTGTTGATCGACAGGAAGTCGAACTCGACGCTCGGCCAGCAATTGACGCTGCTGGCATCGAGATTATCGTACAACTCGACCTGGGTACCGCGCGCATTGGGGATGGTGCGGTTGCCTTTTTCCACCTGGAATAACGCGTTGGGCTCTTCCGAGCCGGCGCTCATGACGCCGCGCGGGCGATGATACTTCCAGCTGCGACCGACCAGGTGCACGCCGTTGGCGAGCAAAGCCGAGCACAGCGTATCCCCGGCGAGACCGGTATAGGGTTTGCCGTTGAACGTGAACTGTATTTCACGTTCGCGATCGACGCGGCCGCCCTGCCTGGTTCTGAAGCGCTGACTCATTTTTTGCCCTCGCTCGGCGGCGGCTCGCCAATTTTATAGGTGGCGGAAATTTTATAGCTGACGGTATCGCGCTCGGCGTTGAAATAGCGGCGACAACCGGCCGCGTGCAGCCACTGCTCGCGGTGCGCGCCTTTTGGATTCTTGCGCATGAACAGGTAGTCGGCCCAGGCTTCGTCGCTCAGTTTTTCGGTTTCCAGCGGGCGGGCGATATGTGCCTCGCCGACACAGGAGAATTCGGTTTCGTCACGCTCGCCGCACCAGGGACATTCAATCAAAAACATTTGCCATGCCTCCTAGTGCGCCACGCCGGCCGCGCCGTGCTCGTCGATCAAAAACCCGGTGACGAAACGATCCAGTGCAAATGCGCGGTTGAGTTCATGCGGCTCGCCGGTGGCGACGTTGTGCGCAAACACCCAGCCCGAGCCCGGCGTTGCCTTGAATCCGCCGGTGCCCCAGCCGCAGTTGAAATAGAGCCCCTTGACCGGGGTATTGCCGATAATCGGACAGGCATCGGGCGCGGTATCGACGATGCCGCCCCACTGGCGGTTCATGCGCACGCGGCGGAAGATCGGGAACATTTCGCAAATGGCCGCAACGGTATGCTCGATGGTCGGGAAGCTGCCGCGCTGGCCATAGCCGTTGTAGCTATCGATGCCGGCGCCGATGACGAGATCACCCTTGTCCGACTGGCTGATATAACCATGCACCGCGTTCGACATGATGACGGTGTTGATAATCGGTTTGATCGGTTCCGACACCAGCGCCTGCAGCGGATGGCTTTCGATCGGCATGCGGAAACCGGCCATTTCGGCGAGTACCGAGCAATGACCGGCGACGACGACGCCAATTTTTTTCGCATTGATACGCCCACGCGTGGTTTCGACCCCGGTGACGGCGCCGTTTTCCTGGCGGATCGCGGTGACTTCGCAATTCTGGATGATATCGACGCCGTGCTTATCGGCGCCGCGGGCAAATCCCCAGGCCACCGCGTCGTGGCGCGCAACGCCGCCGCGCGGCTGGAACGAAGCCCCGAGGATCGGGTAGCGACAACCCTGGTCGATATTGATTTCCGGGATCGCGCGCTTGATTTCCTCGGGCGTGACGACATGCCCGTCGATGCCGTTCAGGCGGTTGGCGTTGACGCGGCGCTGGATGTCGCGCATGTCCTGCAGGTTATGCCCAAGGTTATAAACCCCGCGCTGGCTGAACATGACGTTGTAGTTCAGGTCCTGGCTCAGGCCTTCCCACAACTTCATCGACTTTTCGTAGAGGTGCGCCGATTCGTCCCACAGGTAGTTGGAACGCACGATGGTGGTATTACGCCCGGTGTTGCCGCCGCCGATCCAGCCTTTCTCGAGCACCGCGATGTTTGTCATGCCGTGCTCTTTGGCCAGGTAATAAGCGGTTGCCAGCCCATGGCCGCCACCGCCGATGATCAGGGCATCGTACTCCTGCTTCGGCTCCGGGCTGCGCCAGGCGGCGGCCCAGTTTTCGTGGTAGCTGATCGCGTTGCGAAGCAGCGAAAATATTGAATATTTGCTCATAGCAGTGCCGAATTTTAAGGCGCGTAGCATATCAAGCCTGCAAACCGTGGGTAAAGCGAAAAGCGCGCGCATGTCGCCAGGGGTCGGATCAAGCTAACTCGATGGCGCATCCAATACAGGCCGGCAAGGTTCCCGAATGGCAGCAATTCAAATAGACTGCGAGCCTCGCTTTGCGGAAGTAACGACCACAGCAATGATCGGCAGCAATGACACCGCCAGAGCCATGGCGATGATGATCGCCGCGATGCTGATGCTGCCCGGCATCGACGCCATCGCCAAATGGCTATCCGGCTCGGTTTCATCGGGCCAGGTAACCTGGAGCCGGTTTTTCTTCCAGATAATATTGATGTCGCCGCTGTTGCTGAAAACGCACGGGCCCTGGTTTACTCCTGCCCTCCTCCTGCACGCCGCCCGCGGCTCTCTGATCGCTTTTGCGACTCTGTTCTTTTTCACCGGGCTGGCCTACTTGCCACTGGCCGACGCGATCGCGATATTTTTCATCGAACCGCTGCTGGTGACCCTGCTGTCGGCGCTGTTCTTCGGCGAGGCCATTCACTGGCGGCGTATATCGGCAATCAGCCTCGGCTTCATCGGCGCGGTGATTATTATCCGGCCTACTTTTTCCGAAGTCGGCTACGCCGTCCTGTTCCCGGTTGGCGCGGCCTTTTGCTTTTCGTTTTACATCCTGTTGACGCGCAAGCTGGTGAGGCACGAGGATCCGATCCGGCTGCAGTTTTTCGCCGGGATTTTCGGCTGCCTGGTGATGAGTATCGCGCTGACCTGGGGCACCGCGAGCGACATCGGTATCCTCATGGCGCTGTGGCCATCGCGCGATCAATGGTTGCTGCTCGGCTGCCTGGGATTGATCGCGACCGTTTGTCACCTGCTGGTGGTTTACGCCTACCGGCTGGCATCGATCGGCATACTGGCGCCGTTCCAATATGTCGAAATTATTGGTGCGACGGCGCTGGGTTTGATCATCTTCGACGAGTTTCCGGACCCGATAACCTGGCTTGGAGTGGCGATTATCGTCGGCTCGGGCATATACGTGTTCCGCCGCGAAGCGAAATTGGCGGCGACCACAACGCCGTAACCCGCGCAATCACAGGTTTTCGCCGGTTGCGGATGTTTTGCGCATGCGTTTTAATGGCCTGCAGCTCGGCATAATCACAAAAAACCAGAGGACATCACAATGGAAATCGAAACCAAAGCAGTGCATTCGGGTTACAGCCCCGACCCCACAACCAAAGCGGTCGCAGTTCCGATTTACCAGACTACCGCCTACGCGTTTGACGACACCCAGCACGGTGCCGACCTGTTTAACCTGGCCGTACTCGGCAATATCTATACCCGCATCATGAATCCAACCAGTGACGTGCTCGAACAACGCGTCGCGGATATGGAAGGCGGCGTCGCCGGACTGGCGCTGGCCTCCGGCCAGGCTGCAACTACCTATGCGATTCAGACCATCGCCGAGGCGGGGGATAATTTCATCAGTATGTCGACCCTTTACGGCGGTACCTACAACCTGTTCGCACATACCTTTCCGCAAATGGGCATCACCGTGCGTTTTGCCGACCCGGAAAAACTCGAAGACATGGCGTCGCTTATCGACGACAAGACCAGGGCGGTGTATTGCGAATCGCTCGGCAACCCGGCGGGTAACGTCGTCGACATCGCGAAAGTATGCGAAATCGCACATGCCCACGGGGTGCCGGTGATCGTCGACAATACCGTGCCGTCGCCCTACCTGTGCCGTCCGATCGAGCATGGCGCGGATATCGTAGTGCATTCGTTGACCAAGTATATCGGCGGTCACGGCACCATCATCGGCGGCATGATCGTCGACTCGAACAAGTTTGACTGGGTCGCCAACAAGGATCGTTTCAAACGCCTGAACGAACCCGATGAGTCCTACCATGGCGTGGTCTATACCGAAACCGGTTTACCGCCGTATATCCTGCGGGCGCGGGTCGTGCCGCTGCGCAACATGGGTGCGGCGCTGGCGCCGATGAATTCTTTCCTGGCGCTACAGGGACTCGAAACCCTGCCGTTGCGCATGGATCGGATTTGCGAAAACGCACTGACCGTGGCGCAACATCTGGAAGGGCATTCGGGCGTCGAATGGGTGCGCTATGCCGGGCTCGACAGCAGCCCGCACAAGGCGTTGTGCGATAAGTACATGGGTGGCAAGGCGTCCGGTATCCTGTCGTTTGGCGTCAAGGGCGGCATCGAACCCTGCACCCGGTTTATCGACGCGCTGCAACTGATTACGCGCCTGGTGAATATCGGCGACGCCAAGTCGCTGGCCTGCCACCCGGCGTCGACCACGCATCGCCAGCTGGGAGATGAAGAGCTTGCCGCTGCCGGCGTTACCCCTGACCTGGTGCGACTGTCGATCGGTATCGAAAACGTCAAGGATATCATCGCGGACATCGAGCAGGCGCTCGACGCGGCGAAATAGCCAAACCTGTCCCGCGGCGACGCCGCGGGACAGGATAAAGGATTCGGAGTGAAAACCGGCGCAAGCCGGCTTTCACTCCGAGTCCATTTTATCAGGATGCGATATAGGAGCGCATCGCCTCGGCTTCCGACTGGACTTCCATGATGCGGCATTTGACCAGGTCGCCAATGCTGATAAATCCAACCAGTTGGTCAGCCTTCGAAAACAGGCAGGTGTCGGATGCGGCGATCGGTCATCATTGCCATGGCTTCGTGCACCGTATCTTCCGGTGAACAACGAATCACGTTACGCGTCATCAATTCTTCGACCTCGACGTCGTGCAAATCGGCACCGTGCGGAGCCATGCCGCCGACGATATCGCGTTCGGATAAAATGCCGACGATTTCCCCAGCCTCATCTTCAACCAGCAAGGCGCCAATTTTTTGCTCGGTTAATGCTTCTGCTGCCTCGGCGATATTCTGGCTGGCCTTGATCTTGACAATATCCTGGTTCTTACCACGTAACAACTCAGCTAGCTTCATTTGACTTACCCTCCATATGCCGTGGTTTATTGTGTCCGGCGCGAACGCCGGGTCAAGCCGCTATATGATACGCTAAATTGCATTCAAGTTGGTGATCTCCGAGTTCATCACGGCAGCGGGACAGCCGCTAACCCGTTTGATCCCCGGGGCGCAACAGGTGAATATCGTCAATTATACTGGCGGCCCTTGACAGGTCGTCGCCGATCGGATTGCTGTAATCGAAGGCGATTTCGGTCATTTGTTCCTTGAGCCTGATAAACAGGTCCAGCAATTTCGGATCGAAATGCGAACCGCGACCTTCGAGCATTAGCGCAACCGCCTTGTCGACCGGCATTTCATCCTTGTATACCCGCTTGTGTATCAATGCATCAAAAACATCGACAATCGCGACAATACGCGCACTGATCGGGATCTTTTCACCCGCAAGGCCATGCGGATAGCCACTGCCATCCCATTTCTCGTGGTGACCGAGGCAGATATCACGTGCCATTTGCACCAGCGGCGTTTCCGAGTTGGACAGGATTCTGCCCCCGATTTCAGGGTGCAGTTTCATGATTTCGAATTCGCTCTCGGTCAGCTGCCCGGGTTTCTTCAGAATATGATCCGGAATGCCAATCTTGCCAATATCGTGCATCGGCGCGGCGATACGGATTTCCTCGGCGTCGGCATCGTTCCAGCCCAGATGCTGCGCGATCAGCTCACTGTAGAGCCCGAGGCGACGGATATGGGATCCGGTTTCGCCATCGTCTCGACTGTCGGCAGCGCACACCAGGCGCAGCGCTATTTCTTCTTCGCGCACCCTGATTTCCCGGGTCTGTTTTCTGACTTCGTCTTCGAGCACCCGGTTGAGCAGCGCGCCCTCGCGGCCCATTTGCAGAAAGCTCTTATTGAGACGATAACTCTCGTCCAGCACCTCGAGAAACAGCAAACGGTTCCCTTTCCAGTAAAGTGCGATCGCCTCCAGCGCCACCTCGCAACCGCCGTCCGTCTCAACCCAGGGGCCAGAGCGAATCCGCCGCTCGCTATCCCCTGCTTCCCAGATTTCGGTCGCATCGACCAGAAAATTCTCCACGAAAGGGAATTTCTGCTGTGGATACAGCGCCCTGGCCGATTCGGCGGATTCGGGGTATAAGCGTTTAAAGCGGTCCGAAACCGGCTCAAGGCGCTCGAACGAGCCGTCATCATTGGCGCGCAAAGCCATCATGTTGAGGCTTTCGAAAAAATCGAACTGGGTATGCGGATCCGTGTCCTGATCGCCTGTGGCAGACTGTCGTTGAGCCTGCTGCTGCAACAGGCGTAACTCGTTCGCATTTTGGCGCGCGGCCGATTCCCATTCCATGTCGCTGGTTTTGTCGACCAGGATAATCCATATCTGCCCATGATCCCTGAACAGATGTATATCGACAATCGGACCGTTACCCGCCTGGAATGCATCGATGAATTCATAATCCTGCGACATCGGAACATAACCACTGAGAAACAGCGCCTCATCGAGTATCGACTGCCCCGGTTCCCACTGCGGCAAACCCGTGGCCGCAATTTCGCCGCCCTGGCTGACGAGCCTGCCTTTTTCATCGATCGCAAGGTAAGCGAAATTGTTTGACTGCAGCGTGACCTGCAGAATCTTGTCGACCACGGTCTCCGGGTATGCGCTCATGATGCGGCCTGGAGCAGTTGCGCGGCCAGGGTTTCGAACGCGTGGTCAACATTGCTACTGTCCCTGGCGCTGGTCTCGATGACCTGCCAGCCGGAATCGCGCAGCGCCTCCAGCCGTTGGCTATCTATGCTCCAGTTGTCGCTTAAGTCGGATTTATTGACGATCAGGATAACCGGAACTTCTCCAACTTCATGATAGAGCTTGTCCCGCAATTCAAAAACGATATCCAGCGTCTCGGCGCGAGTACCGTCGGCTACCAGCACGCCACCGGCCGAACCTCGCAGGTAGGAGCTGCGCACATTGATAAAATCGTCTTCGCCGGCCAGGTCCCAGAGGATAAACTCGATTGAACGCCCGTCGAGTTGCAGGTTTTTCTTGTCGATCTTGACCCCGAGCGTGGTCTGGTAGCGCTCGCTGAAAATGCTATGCACGTAGCGCTGCACCAGCGAGGTTTTACCCACCGCAAAGGCGCCCAGCATACAGACCTTGAATTTGCTCATTCACATTCCCGCATCAATCGACGATCACCTCGAATCCCACCCGGCGGTTAAATCGCCTTTCGGCCTCGCCAGTCTCCACCCTGGCCGGAGCCTCGATGCCCTTGATCGCTA
This sequence comes from uncultured Gammaproteobacteria bacterium, assembly GCA_963768295.1. GTDB lineage: Bacteria > Pseudomonadota > Gammaproteobacteria. Next base: position 19,048 of record CAVYHN010000060.1, read on the forward strand.
TATACCGAGGACTGATACCGGTGTTTAAAATTGCCTGTGCGACAAAATCAGCGCGTTCGCGGCTGAGAAACAGGTTATCCTCGAAGCTGCCGGTCGAATCCGAATATCCTCGTACAACGATTAGCACAGATCTGGATAGTTTGTTTCCCAGCTCGACAATATTTCTGCACAGCGTGCCGATAAGCGGTACGTCGATGCTGTCGAAATCATTGGAGTTCGCGGCCTCGAAATACACCGATTGCCTCTCGAGCTGGGCGATTTCCTTCACCAGCTCAACTTCGGTCAGATTTACCAGCGCACGGGTATCGACTGCGCCAATCTCAGCATACTGCTCGCGAGCTGCGGCAAGCGACAGTATCCAGTCATGATCGGCGGCCCCTTCGACATAAAGCACCCCTGCCTCGAGCTGCAGCGACACTCCGGGCGGTGGCGCCAGCTGGGCCGGGGTAAAACGAACTTTCAAAGCCGTGGCGTCGAAAGTTTCGATGCCGGCGATCAACGGCAGGCGTGACTGCAAGGCTTCGTGCCAGGCGAGATCGGCGATGCCGGTTACCTGGATATGATTGCCGCTAAACGCGAGCGTTACGCCCGCGGGCGGATTGAGAATTTTGCGCGCGCGTTGCTCGACAAAGCGGGCATCCAGCGACTGGTACGGCTCGAAGCGATGACTTACCTCGGCGGGATCCAGCGATGCCGTCGTTAACAGCGTCTCGGCCCGGCGGGACAACGGATCGCGTAAACCCATGATGACAAAAACACCGTCATCATAGTAACTTTCGGTTACAACGTAACCCGGTTCATTTTTGAGGCTGCCGGCGTATTCGTTAAATCGCTGCGCTTGGTAAAGGGCGGTTCCCAGCCAGTAAGCCAGCGCCAACAACAATAGCAAAGCTATAATCAAAGTCTTCGGTGATATTCCTTTGCGCTCTGCCCGGTACTGTGCCTGCAAGCAATCGCGCAGCATTTCACGACGGTTTTCAAACGCACTGACATCGCCTTTGAAGTTTGTCAACTCATCGCCAAACTCCTGCTGCACCTGCTCCAGCTCCTGCTGCAGCGTCGTGCGCAACTGATTGGGCGCCTCACCCCTGATGGCAACCGCGAGTATCGTATCTGGCCCTACTTCCAGCCAGATCGAAATATCGCCAACTTCGATGCTGTTGAGGCTGCGCTCGGCCTCAACTTCGAAGGAATCGCCTACGAAGTCGTTAATCGCACTCAGCATTGACGATACGAGATCCGGATTTTGATTCTGCACGTCGCCTTGCCCGAGGTGACAAAGCAGCAGCCCGGTGTCGCGGTGGATCAGGAACACCTGTTCAACCCGGTAGACCAGCCCGTGCAAAAGCGCGATTTGCGCAAAAGGTATACCGGTGCGCATCGACTCCAGCCGCCACTTGACGCCCCGCCAGGAAAGGCCCTGCTCGAGGGTTTGATTGAGCGACTGCAGCATTTGCCGGATCGTTTCGCGAATCGATTTGCGAATTGCCGGCCCGATAACCGGGAACAGGGCGTCGGCAAACTTGTTGATATCCTTTTTGATCGAAAGCCGTACGATTTCCTCCACGGTAGGAACCATCGCCTCCGACAGGTCCTCGCCATGTTCCGCACTCTTGAGCATTGCCTGGGGCAGGACATCGCTGACCTGGCTGGAAAAATTTTCCGGAACTTCCAGCCGGTCACGCAACTGCTCGATTTTTTCCTGCTCGTCACCAAACAGAAGGCGACGCAACTCTTCGAGATCGTCGCTAGCTTCGGGACCGTTGTCTTTCATCAGTTAACCGTCAACAGAGCCGGCCGGTTACTACTTCGAATCGTCCGGGTTGACCTGTAACGCCAGCGCATTGAGCATTTCGGCAAGCACCAGCTTATCGACCTTGGCGGAGGATAACTCCTGCCGATGGCCATCCATACGGTCACGCGCCTCGCCGATCTGGCTACTGAGCTCGCTACTGAAATCCTGGCTTTGCTTTAGAATCTTCTGGTTGATGTCGCGGGAATTCTTATCCAGTGACTTCACCACTTCTCCAATTTTTTTATCGATCTGTTTTACCTGTTGCTTGACCTTGTCATCGAGATCATCGGCGTTCTCGATGCGGGATTGCTCCTCGCCGGCGAGCTTTGATCCGAGTATTTCGATTTCGCTTTCAATAAAAGTTTTTAGCGACTCGATTTGCATTGCGTTCTCATTTCGCATTGCGCTCAGGTCGTTGGCCAGGCTCTTCTCGAGATTCGCGAAACGCTGTTCGACTTCCCGCATCTGGTTGCCGAATAAAATGTCGCGAATCTTGTCGACGTTATCTGCCTCGACATTGTCACCATTACCTGTGTCAGAGTTAGTCCTGACGTTTTTCTTGCTCTTGTTTTCCATAGACTTGTATAAGTTATGTTGCTCAGATGGGGTTAGTTAATGGCCCTTGATAGCCCAAAGCTGCCACCAATTCTGTGAACCAGTACAGCACCTCAGAAAAATCCACTACCGATGCCAGCATTATCAACGCTTAATCGCGAATCACCGCTCTAGAACGAGTTTAGTAGATCATTTAATGAAATGGTGGTTTAGATTTACTGTGTTCCAGGTCTCGGAATGAACACTCTGTTTTCAATACCATTTTCGAACCTCTTAATAATAGGCCAGGCAATTAGGTTAAAGGTCTAACTCAAAAATAACGAGACGCGGTAATACAACGAAATCGGTTTTTGGATGTGTCTGCTGACGAGATAAATCGCATGTATAAAAAGAAAGTATGTATGGTGGGCGAATTTTCGGTTGGCAAAACCAGCCTGGTCCAGCGGTACGTGCATAGTATTTTTAGCGAAAAATACCTGACCACGGTCGGCGTTAAAATCGACCGGAAAGAGGTAGATGTGGACGGCGAGAAAATTCAGCTTCTGCTCTGGGATATTCAGGGCGAGGATGCGATTTCCAGTGTGCCGATGAGTTACGTGAAAGGCACGTCAGCCATCATCCTGGTTGTCGACGGCACTCGTGGTTACACGCTTGATACGGCATTCGACATCAAATCCCATATCGATGAAGCCATCGGTGACAAGATTCCCTGCATCGTTTTGTTTAACAAGTACGATCTATTGCATCAGTGGGAAATTACCGAAGAAGATATCGCCGCGGTCAAGGCAGGCGGCGTACTCACCATGTGCACGAGCTCGAAAGACGGCAGCGGCGTGGAAAAGGCTTTCGAGTCTATTAGCAGAATGATGATGGGCAAAAATGCATTGGCGGCCGCCTGACTCGAGTTTTGAGCATCAATTAATTTACATGCCGACACGAAAACCATGAAGAACTGCAATTTAGACCGGTAAATCCGAGTATCCGGCCCTTAATGGAAAATTTTCCAGCCCCCGTAAAGAAAGTGCTCTACGATCAATTAGTCGGTAAGGGACCTATCGGTCTGCTCGAACTCAGTTTAAGCGGCAAACCTGTCTCCCTGCACGGGGATCTCAAATCATTTGGTATCGGCGATCTTGATCTCGACGTTGCCGCGGACGCTCAGCTCGACTTTCTCACTGGTATGCTGAATCCGACGGCAATGCCTGTGGAACTTCCCTTTATCGAAATGCCGTCAGGCATGTCGACCGACATTCACATTTTTGCCGAGAACGATCGGTTATGGGTATTGCTAATCGGTGTTGACGATAAATCCAGTCGGCAAAAAACGGTTCAGCAAAAAGTTAACGACATGAGCCTCACCCATCACCGTCAATCCCGAATACTAAACCAGTACCTGGGTGAGGAAGTAGCCCGGCGCCTCAAGATTGGGATCGACAGTGTCGATAGCAACGGGGAACGGCGCCGGCTGACCATGATGTTCGCCGATATTCGGGGATTCACGAAGTTCAGCGAAAAGTCGCAACCCGAGGAGGTATTCGAAACGCTCAATATTTACCTGAGAGCTATGATTCCGGCCGTAATCGACGAGTACGGCGTGATCGATAAAATTATCGGTGACGAGGTTATGGCAATTTTCGGAATGTTGCCGGGACGAACCAACGGACCGAACCATGCTGTCCTCGCCTCGATTCGCATAATGCAAGCGATCGATGAATTGAATCGCGCCCGTCGCAAGGAGAATCTCGCGCTTCTGCAGGTTGGCATCGGTATTGCGACCGGACCTGTCTCTCTTGGCGTGTTGGGTAGTCGGCATCGAAAATCGATTACGGTAATCGGGAATCACGTCAACCTGGCGGCTCGTTTACAGGGTGTAGCAGGCCCCAACCAGCTGGTCATCGATCATACGACCTATAATTCACTGAATTTCGAGAACCAGGATTTCACCAAAAAAACGGTCGAGTTAAAGGGTTTTTCAGCGCCGGTCGCTATACACCTGCTGGAGTTTAACAACGCTTCCAACCAGGAAACCGGAAACCCGGGCTGTGATCCGAACCTCGGTATCTCGGGAGGTTAAGCACTTGAGTCTGCTAATTTGCGCCTGCTGCCATACCCTCTACCCGCTCAGGCGAATTCCTCGAAGGCATCGATCGCGGCCCGGTCGTAACCGAGGCTCGCCGTCAACAGCTGCTGCGTATAGGGCATGCTCGGGGTATGGTCGCGTAACTGCTGTATGCTCATAGTCTCCACCACGCTGCCGTTTTGCATCACCGACAGGGCTTCGCACATATGCGCGACCACCGCCAGGTTGTGGCTGACCAGCACATAGGTTAGGCCATGATCGCGCTTCAACCGCATCAACAGGTTGAGAACTTCGGCCTGCACCGAGACATCGAGCGCCGAGGTGGGTTCGTCCAGCAATACGATCTCGGGCTCGGTAATCAGCGCGCGCGCAACCGAAACCCGCTGGCGTTGCCCGCCGGATATCTGGTGTGGGTAGCGGAAGCGAAACGAGGCGTCGAGGCCGACTTCCTCGAGCGCCTGCACCACGCGGTCCTCGATCCGGTCAAGGCGGTGTACACGAGCCGGCTCGCCTATAATGGTATCGACCGTGTGCCTTGGATGCAGCGATCCGAAGGGATCCTGAAACACCATTTGCACGCGCCGGCGAAACTCCCGCGAGCGCTTATGCCCCTGCAGCGACTCCCCGGCGACGGACATTTCGCCGCTCACCCGGGCAACTCGCTCGAGCAACCCCACCAGCGCCCGCAGCACCGTGGTTTTACCCGAACCGGACTCACCGACCAAACCGTAAGACTGGCCACGCTCGATGTGCATCGAGAGGTCACGCACGGCATGATGAAGTTGACTGCCGTGGCCGAAGACCACATCCATGCCGCGAATATCGATCACTTCGATAATCCCGCTGCCGTCAGCCAGGCCGGATCGCGCCGCAGTATCGGTAATTCATCCTGCCCACCATCGAGACTGGGTAAACAATTAAGCAAGCCTCGGGTATAAGGGTGGCTGGCCTGATCGAGATTGTTTGCCGCACATTCCTCCACCACCTTGCCGCCGTACATCACCAGGATCCGATCGCAGAACGACGCCACCAGGTTGAGATCGTGGCTGATGAAGATCAGACCCATGCCGCGCTCGCTGAGCATATCGTCGAGCACCGCCAGCACCTGCAGCTGCACGGTGACGTCGAGCGCCGAAGTCGGTTCGTCGGCAATGATGATGTCGGGCTCGGGAATCATCATCATCGCGATCATGATGCGCTGCCCCATGCCGCCGGAGACTTCGTGTGGATAGGCTTTGTAAACCCGCTCCGGCGCGCGTATTTTTACCGCGCTTAACATATCGAGGGTGCGCTGGCGCGCTTCGGCCCTGGTGGTATCGCGATGTACCAGGAAGGCTTCTTCGATCTGGGCGCCAATGGTCATCACCGGGTTCAGCGAGTACTTCGGATCCTGCATGATCATTGAAATACCGCCGCCGCGGACACGACGCATGGTGCGAGCATCGGCATGCAGCAGATCGATACCATTGAACTCCATCCGTTGCGCGCGGACCTGCCCGCCCGGCGCCGTCAGACCGAGGATCGCGCGCCCGGTTTGCGACTTGCCGGAGCCGGATTCGCCGACAATGCCGAGCTTTTCCCGACCCAGCTCAAAGCTGACGCCGCTAACCGCGTGCACCAGGCCCGTGGGCGTGTTGTAACTCACGTGCAGATCTTCAACCCTGAGCAGCGACGAGTCAGGCATTATCAACCTCCACTCTTGGGATCGAATACGTCGCGCAGGCCGTCGCCCAGCAGGTTGAAACCGAGACTGACGACGAGGATGGCGATGCCCGGTACGGTCGGCACCCACCATTGATCGATCAGGTATTGTCGGCCGAGCGAAATCATCGCGCCCCATTCAGGCGTCGGCGGTTGTGCGCCGAGGCCGAGAAATCCCAGCCCGGCAGCGGTCAATATGATACCGGCCATGTCCAGCGTCAGGCGTACGATGACCGAGGATGCGCACAGCGGGGTGACATGGCGAGTCAATATTCCGACCGTGCTCACCCCCTGCACCTGCGCCGCGAGGATAAACTCGCTGTTGCGGATGGTGAGCGCCTCGGCGCGCGCGATGCGCGCGAACGGCGACCAGGTGGTCAGAGCGATCGCCAAAACCGCGTTCTCCAGCCCGGGGCCGAGCACGGCGACAAAGGCCATCGCCAGAATCAGGCGCGGAAAGGCGAGGAAAATATCGGTCAGGCGCATCAGTATAGTGTCCACAATGCCACCGAGATATCCGGCGACGATGCCGATCACGAGGCCGATGGGCACCACGATGACCGTCACCAGGCCGACAATGTAAAGCGTTATGCGCGAACCCCAGATTATTCGGTCGAAAATATCGCGGCCGAGCTGATCGGTGCCGAACCAGTGTTCGGCGCTGGGCACCTGCAGGCGATTGGCCAGGTCGGGCTCGAGCCCGTCCGACGCGGTAATCCAGGGCGCAAACACGGCGACGAAAATCAGGCCGAGGATAATCACCAGCCCGATCATCGCGATAGGATTGCGCTGGAACTCGAGCCAGCCGATGTAAAACCGCTGGCAGCGCGCCTGCGATGCCGATCGCGGGACTTCGGCCAGCAGCCAGCCACGCAGATTAGCCGTGGCCGACATCACCGGACCCTCGGATCGACCAGCCGATAGAGCAAATCGGACAGCAAATTGATGCCGACGAAACAGACGCCGACGACAATGGTGCCGCCGAGCACCGCGTTCATATCATTGTTAAACAGCGAATTGGTAATGTACTGACCGATGCCGGGCCAGGAGAATACCGTTTCAGTCAGCACCGAGCCTTCCAGCAGCGAGGCATAGGTCAGTCCGATAATGGTGATCAACTGCACCAGCACGTTGCGAAATGCGTGCCCCCAGATGACCCTGGATTCGGGGATGCCCTTGACCCGCGCCGTCAGGATATATTCCTGACTCAGCTGATCGAGCATGAAACTGCGCGTCATGCGCGCGATATAGGCGAGCGCGAAGGTACCCAGGATCGAGGCAGGCAGTACGAGATGCGACAGCGCGTTGCGAAAAATTTCCCAGTCGCGCACCAGCGCCGCATCGATCAGCAGAATGCCGGTGACCGGATCGATAATGCCGTCATAATAAACGTCTAGCCGACCCGGGCCGGCGACCCAGCCCAGCTTGGCATAAAAGACCAGCAAGGCCACCAGGCCAAGCCAGAAGATCGGCGCCGAATAACCGAGCAGGGCCACCACGCGCACGATGTGATCCGGCCAGCGACCCTGGTGGACGGCGGCAAACACGCCCATCGGCACGCCGATAAATATGCCGAGCAGCGTAGCGACAGTCGCGAGTTCGAGGGTTGCCGGGAAGAAGCGCTTGATGTCTTCGATCACCGGCCGCGTCGTCATGATCGAAGAGCCAAGATCGCCCTGCGCCAGTTGCCCCAGGTATTTGAGGTACTGGACGTAAACAGGCTTGTCCAGCCCAAGCTGCAGATAGACCTGCTGATAAACTTCGTTGGACGCCCGGTCGCCGACGATCGCCAGCACCGGATCGACCGGCATTACCCGGCTGATCACGAAAGTGATCGCGGTCAGCCCGAGAAAGGTCAATGCCAGGCTGAATAGAACCCCGACAATCTTGACCAGGGTCGACGGCGGCGTCAGACCCGACCCAACCGCCGCCTGGCCAGTACTAGCCCGCATATCTCACCATCCCGGTGCTGCGAACAACGATATGCGGGCTCGAGGCTTGATCCATCCAGCCGCTTACGCTACTGCTTTTTCACGTTGCGGTAAAACACCAGGTCGAAGTTGGAGCCGGAGACGAAACCCCGCAGGCTGTTACGCCGCGCAACCTGTTCATTCTGCTGAAACATGATCACGAAGGGTCCTGTTTGCTGCAACATCGTCTGCAGTTCCAGGTATTGCTCCTTACGCTTGCCCAGGTCGAGCTCGTTGCGCGCCTTGACCGCGAGCATGTTACTGGAATCATCCGCCCAGGCGTTGCGCCAGGCCAGCACGCCGGTCAATTTTGCTTCCAGGCGATTGTCCGGGTTGTGCGCGAAGGCATCGGCGTTGGAATGCGGATCAACGTAATCCGGCGACCAGCGCGCGAGGATGATGTCGTGCTCACGGGCTCGGTATTTAGGCCACAGGGTCTTGCCTTCCAGGGTCACGATATTGGCCTTTATGCCGCCCTTGGCCAGATTGGCCTGTACCGCCTGCGCGATTTCCGGAAACGGCGAATTGGTCAGGGTATGGATGGTGAGTTCGAAACCATCGGCGTGACCGGCTGCTTTGAGCAAGGATTTGGCCCTGGCGATATCCTGCTTGTAAGGCGTCGTTTCGAGCGCACCCCAGAGTCCTGCTGGCCAAAACGCCTGGTGCACGACAAACTGTCCCGCCAGGAATGAATTGGCCATGGATTCATAGTCGACCAGGTGACGTATCGCCTGCACGACATCGGTTTTGCCCAGTATCGGGTGCCCCGCGTTGGCGGCCATGTAAACAATGGTGCCCTTCGGGTAGCCGTCGATCGCGATTTCGGAATTGCCCCGCACACCCTTGACCTGGTCCGGCGTCAGGTTACGCGCCATGTCGATATCGGCTTTTTCGAGCAACAGCCGCTGCGAAGAGGGTTCGGCGACGTGTCGCAGGATAACCCGCTGCATGCCCGGCGCGCCGTGCCGATAGCCAGCGTTGGCGTCCAGCGTGACAATTTCATTCGCCTTCCAGGTTTTAAGGCTGAAGGCGCCGGAGCCCGCGCTGTTCGACTTGAGCCAGTCGTAGCCCAGGTCGCCATCCTTTTCGTGACTCATCACCAGCTTCATGTCGACCACAGAAGCGACGCCGGCGGACAGCGCGTTGAGCACCAGGCCGGGTGAAAACTCTTCGGTGATGGTAACGCTGAAGCGACTGTCATCGAGCGCCTTGACCAGACCGTCGACGTTGTCCGCGTTCCAGCCGAACTGGGTGATGATGAATGCCGGGGTCTTGTTCAATTTGACCACGCGCTGCAGCGACCAGGCCACATCGCTGGCGCGTACCGGGTTACCCGAGTGGAACTTGAGGCCCGGGCGAATCTTGAAAGTGATGGTTTTGCCACCGTTACTGATTTCCCAGCTTTCGGCCACACCGCCGACCAGGGTTTGCAGGTCTTCCGGTTCGAACATCATAACGCGATCGTAGATGTTGGCGATGATTTCACCGGTGGTGAGCTCGAACACTTCCGCCGGATCCATGGTAATGATGTCGGCGATGTCCTTCGCCATGACAAATGTGTTAGCCGGTGTAGCCGCCTGGGATGAACCCATGCCCAGCATCACCACGGTGGTAATACTCAAGAGAATATTTCTGAATTTGTTCACAACTGCCTCCTCGATGGTTGGTCGATTGCTTATATTTTATGTGCGCTCCGCAAGTCTGCGGGAAGCCGGAAAATACTACCACAAACCAGCCGTCAGGGTTGACCTGCCGTGCAGCGCAATCCGACAGGGTTAAATTCAGGGTAAAAGGCCAATGGCAATAATTATGGCCACTTGCCCTGTCGCTCATATTTCAGCATTCGGGAGCCAGCAAACAACCGTTGGTCGACCGACTCGCCGCTTTTATCCGAACTGTTTACAGAATTGGCGGACTAGTGCCGAACAACGTACTAAATTGATATAACTGACTAATTTAGAAGCATGAAACCGGATATTGGCGGTTGACGACAACGGCATAGAAATTGAGCTGATTTAATGAACGACAAGATGACATCTCCTGGCTACGGCGCATCAGACCACAGCGATGCAACCGGCAATAACCACATCACCGATTTTACCCAGGTCGTGAGTTGCGCGGTTGGTCAAAAACGTCATGATCAGCGGAGCGAGAAAATTCGCGAGGAACTGGTGCGCGAATATTTCAGCCACGAGGCCTCAACCCCCTCTGCCGCCCCCTCTTTGCGCCATCGATTGCTAAAACTGCTCAAATTCAACTAAGCGGGAAATCTGCCGATATAGCAGCTGTCGACGCACAGAATTTGCAGGTTCCGGACAAAGCAGATAAGACCTGCCGGAACTCGTTTTTTAATAACGGTGGCTCGATTCAGGCCCTGAACTAGCAGCCGATCCCGGCGCCGTCAGGCGATATCCTCGGCGCAAGGCAGTTTCGCGGATAAAGCTCGAATAGCGACTACAATCAGTGCTATAGGACAGGCAACACATCTTACCAACACCCGGTGTAGCTAACTGCAAAGCAGTCGCATGAGAGTACTTAAAAGTTTTTTTCCGATTTTTATCCTGATAATCGTATCTATTTACGGTTTTCAGCAGTACGACCAGCTACCTGTTTCCGCGACGATCGGGGTTACCTATTTAACCCACATGCTGGCGCTAATAGTCGCGGGCTTAAGCATTCGCTTCAGCCGCAGCTCGGTTTTTTTCTATGTTTTTCTGGTCGTAATCGCGAACATGATTCTGCGCTTCGGCTGGGCCGGCACCGACCTTGCCTACGGTTTGCTTTCAGCTTTCCTGCCGCTGCTGTTAGTGGTGTTGACCGCGTTACCCGACCGGGGAATTTTCAGCGTCAAGGCAATTCCCGCATACGCGGCCCTGACACTGGTCAGCGCCTTCTCGATCATAGTAGCAATAACCTCGCCCACCTGGGCCACGCAGGCCATCCTGACCGACTGGGTACCGGCGCAATACTTTGACTGGACCCGGCAACCGCAAACCGTGCTGATAATTTCTTTCGCGGCGCTGTATGTAATGCTGACGCTTTGCATTCTAAACCCCACGCTGCACGTCTGCGCGGGATTTGGCGTGCTGTTTATGTTGATAGTCCAGTTACATTTCGGCGGCCACGACCGCAGCCTGAACGTATTTAGCAGCGCGGCCCTGCTAATGTGCCTGTTCGCCATTATGCAGGAAACCTGGCGCATGGCTTATATAGACGAATTAACCGGGCTCCCGGGCAGGCGTGCGCTACGTGAAAAATTCCAGAAGATCGGCAGCACCTATACCGTTGCAATGCTGGATGTCGATCATTTCAAGAAGTTTAACGATACCTATGGGCACGACGCCGGCGATGCGGTGCTGCGCATGATTGCGGCAAAAATGTGCAAGATTTCCGGTGGCGGTTTGCCATACCGCTACGGTGGGGAGGAGTTTTCCATCGTATTCACCGGCAAACAGTCAAAAGACTGCGTACGCCACCTCGAAGCCCTGCGCGAAGAAATTGCGAATAAGCCTTTCATAATCAGGCGGGTAGGCAGGCGAGATAGCGACAAAGGGGCAACGCCAAGCACGAATAATACAGTCACCGTGACGGCTTCCATCGGCTTTGCCGAATCAGGCGGAAACGGCTCATCTCCCTGGGATGCGCTTAAAAAAGCTGACCAGGCGCTTTATCGCGCCAAGGGAAAGGGTCGCAACTGCGTCAGCGAGTGATGGCGGCCCTGTCGGCGAAAACACAAAAACAGGGCAGCAAGCGCCCGCGGGCATAAACAGGACCTTCCCCGGGCTGCGCAATACCAACCGTGCAGACTCGTCAAAAAACGTTACTATTGCGCGTGATGTTACTCGAGGCGATCAAAAATTCACCCTTCGGCGCTCGCGTTGCAGATTTCGACTGCGCGGCGCCTGGCGAGGCCGCAATAGACGAACTTCGCCAGGCACTGCATCAGCATCAGCTGCTGGTTTTTCCCGATCAGCAGCATTTATCGCCGCAGCAGGAAGTCGCGTTTTACCGATCGATAGACATTAACGGCGTCAGCGTCTGGCGCGATCAAACCAGCAATCCCTGGGAAGTTTTCAAGGTCGAGCAGGGCAACAAGGCAGGCACCTACCAGATCCCCGGAGAACCGGGCGTGCTAGTGCTCGGCAAAGGCGAGATAGACCACTACGGGTTAAAGGTCACCCTCGGCGGCGAGCGCGGCGCCTACGGCGAAGATCGCGGTTCCCAGGTGCTCGGAGGTGGCGCGCTACAATGGCATATCGACGGCACTTTTTATCAATATGCGCCCTGCCACTATACCCAGATGCGCTGTATCGAGGCGCCGGGCGGCAGCGGCCACTGGTTGTCCTATGACGATGAATCCGAAGACAGGCTGTGGTGCGATGCCGGATCCACGGCATTTGCCAGTGGTCGGCAGGCCTTCGATAAACTGCCACCCACCACGCGACAACTATGCCTGCGCACTCGGGTCCACTATGCCAGCCGCCCGTTTGAAGCGAGCTATGCACTGGGCAATAGCAATAATGGCCTGCGCGTGATCGACGCGGTGGCGGAACAACGCTACCGACTGGGAGAAGATATTCCGGGAACGGCGCTTAGCGACCCGCTGGCCCAGGTATATCCACTGGTCTGGAGCTGCCCGCTTACCGGCCGACAGGCCCTGATGCCGCAGCCGAGATGCATGCATGCGCTCGAGCAACTTACCGACGGGGATGATCGTTTTCTGGGCGTTATCGAATCGAGACTGCAGGTAGAAGCCTGGATG
>CAVYHN010000061.1:0-9444 GCA_963768295.1 uncultured Gammaproteobacteria bacterium
GGTAACGGCGGATATCAATATTGCAAACCTGACCGGTGCAGCGATTGCGCTGGACTGGAGAGTATGGGTCGGAATACCCGGGCAATCACCCACCGAAATTATCAATTCACTCAATCCATTAGTAGGGGTTAGGGTGTTTCCTCACCCCACGGATGCTGTGGTGCCGGGTTATCAGCCATTCGGGCCCGGTCCCATTATCAATACGTTTCCGCGGGGTACCTACGAGCTCAGTTGTCGCTTTCTGGACCCGGTAACTGGTCGACTACTGATGGAAGATCGTAACTTTTTCGACATTCTTCCATAAATGGATGCAAAACGGGTTAGGTGAAGAGCATGCACGCTGATGGACAGCTTGCGATAAAACGCAGCTTGAAATTCCTGCGTTGGTTGTTGCCGCTAGGCGCGATCGGAATCGTCCTAATATCAGGCTGCAACGTCGATACCCGTGATGAGCAAGGTGTAGGGTCGGGAAAATCCCGGCCCTACTCATCCATCGCGGTGAATGCTGACACCGACGCGGTTGTTGGCGAAACTGCAACTATCTCGACAGCGTCAACCATCAATTTCAATCATGGAAAATTATCTGTCTCGCTCGACGCTATGCCGCTGCACCAGGCGATAACGGAAGTTTCACGCCAAACCGGCATCGATATTCAATTCATTGATAAACTTCCTGCATCTACAGTAAGTCTACAATTTGATGGCTTCCCGGTGGAGAAAGGCTTTCGGCGTCTATTAAACGATGTCAATACGACATTTATCTATGCAAATACTGTTTAGGGTGAGAGTCAGGGCAGTGAATACGCACTCTCCGATGTTTGGCACCCAATTTGAACAGGCCGTTAATGAGCTTACCGAAGATTTCAACAAACAGATATCCGGTATGGGACAGGCGCCAAATTAGGAATAGCAAAAATATAAATCAAGGAAATATAATATTCCGTAAAAGGTGAGGGTCCCCCTCTTCAATCGGGCGTCACTGTCAAGCCCCCGTTTTGACCGTTACTATTACAGGTTGTCGCTGGTGTGGGTCACGCTCCTTTCCGCAGTCGGTTTAATAACCGCTGCACGCAATAGTCTGACCACCGTTTACCTTGGATGGGGATAATGGCAAGGAATCGAGACGATTCGATGAATGGCCGCATATGGCCGGAGATTGCCTCCTGCAAGGGTTTGACGAGAGTCTGCTTAGGAGAAAACTGACACTCAATCTCGATGAATCAGTGGCGATAAGCGAGCCAAATGAGACTGTCATATAATAAAGGCCATCGACACATTAAATTTTAAGGTCTCGGTCTGGTCGCAGGTGCTATTTTTATCAACCCGTTTGAAATCAGCAAATGTCTTGGCTAACGATTCCTTTGCCTCATGCGAAAAAATGCTATCGAAGAACCAAGTAGCACTGTCGGGATATAGGCTATTGCTATAACTCTTAACTCAGGTTTACCAAAAAGACTTAAACTGGGATATGCGAGAAAAGTACCCAGGAGTGCACATGCATCGAGAACTGTTACAAACAGTGCTACGTCGCCCCAGTAGATAGGCTTTAAGTACGACAACGTGAGGACTGCGATCGGTATCAGTATTAAAAGGAAAATAAGTGATGCATCTTCATCACCAATTAGAGGAGGTGCTATTATGGCGCTTAAACCAATAAAGCCACAAGCATACAACCATTCCGAGGCTATCGTTTGTTGCCATTTAGCTTTGGGAGTACCGTCGTAATCTATTTGAGGCTTTTGGGGCTGGGATTCAGTATTTTGTTTCGTTGGATGGCTTGGGATTGGTTGCTGCATCCGACTCATCTTTATCCGTGTATGAGCAGATATTGCGTGAATAATTGCAACAATAACAGAGCCTAAGGCAGTAATTATTGCTACTACAATCGTGGGGTCCATATCTTAAGCTACCGATAATTGAAAAGTTTAAGTATTGTGATTCTCAGCTGGCTAGAGAAAAATTTATATCTCACTACGCTCGATAACGTACTCCCTATCCGCTTTGCAGTGGCAGCTCCTGGCCGATACTGTTGAAAAACTCGGAAAAAACGAATGACTGTTTTTCTGCAGAATACCAAAACATTTTGAACTCCACACAACACTTGGCATGTAAGCTCATCAGTAGCTCTGTTGATCGAGATCTTCAGTTATAGTTCTCCCCCCGTATGTTAATTTTTATAAATCGTTACATCGAAAATAACTTCTTCGATGAGAAAAAATATGAGTTTTTCAACAGAATAGGCCGAAGATTTTCTCCTGGCCCAGCCATTTGGGGGGGCTCCTTTGGAGAAAACCGACGCCCAAACTCGGTGAATCAGCGGCGATCTTCGACCCCAAGTAGACTCTCGGGCTCGCGTAATTTGCAATAAACACAGCAGGTAGTCGGCTTGGCCTGATGGCAGAAATTTTGCATGATTGGCCGGCTGGAATAAGGGAAGTTAATTCTTCCTATGCTCTGCTCGCTGTCTACCTACCGTTATGGCCTGGTCGTCCTATAATTGTCGGAACAGGCTTCAGCAAGAGGAAAGGACTGTGGAAATCGGCTCCGAGGAAAATGCCGCGCGCGTGAACGCTGTTTATGGTGCATTGATCAGCGCGGCGAATTCGGGACACTGGGTGTCGCCCCAGGCGGACCTGGTTTGTCAGGTCGAATTGCTGTCGCAGGAAGTCAACAGCGGCGCGTCTTTCGAGCAGTATTTTCGATGGGTGCGAGTCACCGACGACAGCAGGATTCTGCAGTACCTGGACGAACTGGGCTTGCCTGAAGTACGCGGTATCGTCGAGCGCGCGCTGACAGTATCGTTTCCAGAGGGAATACCGCAGGACGACGATGCCTACGATTCCTGCACCGACTGGAGTGAGTCTCAGCTGGGGCAGTTGGCGGAACTATTTGGCGAGTTTGAGCGTTACAACGGCATCCTCACGAATCGACTGGGCCAGTTCATTGCAAACAATGACCCGAGTGTTTTCGACCCCGTTGATCAAGCCGCGCCGGTGCGGGAGACTTCGGCGAATCAAGCAGACGCCAGGAAGGTGCTGGCGCGACTGATCCAGGTACTCGACCCTGTCGAGCTTGGCGAGATTCAGCGTATCGCATGGACGGCAAGACACTACGAGGCGTCCATCATGAACGGTGGACACTGGCGCCATTTTATCGACAGTGACGACCGCGATCAGTCACAGGTGATTAATGCACTGCGCCAGGTTGGCGCCGGGGAACAGGCCGAACTGCTCGCACAGGCCGTGTCCAGGGTGCCGCAGGGGCTTTCGATGTCGGCAGCCTTTGAGCAATGGCTGGAAGGGGCCGACATTTCCGGTCTTGAGGATCTGGATGCCGCCTTTTTTGCATGCGGGGTCTCGTTAGAGGAACACCTGATACGTTACCTTTCTGAGCATCCTGAGGAATTCAACTGAGGCCTGGCGAAGGCTGCTACCTCGGCATGCAGGCAAGATAGCCGGTTTCTCCCTGGATGCGGGCGTGGCGGAATTTACGAGGACAGTATACCTATCGACCAGGTATTCTTTCAGACTTAATCAACTGGTCCGAAATACTGGGGCCGAAACATCTGGCCGAAATACGAAGCTCAGCGGGATTGAACGAGCGCCTTGGAGAAAACAGACCCTCAATTCCACTCGATCGGTCGAAACCACCGCCTCAGGTCGCCACTCACTTCCAGGTTTGGAGAACAAAGTGATTTCATCAGCGTCGTTGCGGGTTTGACCAGGATTCAGGTCTCCGGGGGATACATCGCCTTGCGCAGTCGACGCCGCTCGGCCCGCGCCACCGCGTACTCGCGGCGCGCGATGTAAACGCCGCTGCCCACCACCAGGGCGGCCCCGATCAAGGTAGTGGTGTCGAGGACTTCACCGTAAAAGCTGAAGCCGATCATCATGGCCCACACCAGGATGAAGTAATTGAACGGCTGCAGGATAACCGCCGGCGCCAGTTCCAGCGATTTGATGAGCAACAGGTGGCCCATGATAGAGGTGATACTGATTGCCAGTAGCCACAGGATCTCCTCGGTATTTAAAGCCTGCCAGTAGAAAGGCACCACCAGCAGCGTGGCCAGGAACCCGACCAGGCCGAAATAGAGTAACGAGGTTTCGAAACTGTCCTGGCGTGAAACCTTGCGCGTTATCAGGTTGTACAGGGCGAACATAAACGCGCAGGCGAGCGCCATCATCGCAAAGGGTGAGAACACGCCACTGCCTGGTTGGATAATAATCAAGGTGCCGATAAAACCGAGCGATACCGCGAGCCAGCGCCGCCAGCCAACCTGTTCCCCCAGCAATGGCACCGACAGGACCGTAATAATTAACGGGAAGCAGGCGAATATGCTGTGCATCTCGGCGATGCCGAGATAGCGCAGGCAATAGGCAAACAATCCAATTTCGCTGACGATCAGCAGTCCACGCAGTAACTGCAGTTTCGGCCAGTGCGAGCGCAGGGCGACCCGAATTGGGGTTCGACGCGCGGCGTAGATCAGGGCGAACAGGGCAAAGAAAAAATAGCGCACGAATATCATTTGCGGCACCGCCACCGTGGCGGTGAGGTGCTTGGTGATGGCGTCCTGCGCGGCAAACAGCAGGGTTGCCAGGATCAGGGCGACGATGCCCTTAACCGCCTGGTCCTGCTGTTGCTCGGACGGTCTGTTATCGCCTGCCAACAGGGTTCCCTGGAATCAGCGGTAGCGCAGCGAAAAGTCGATCGCGCGCAGATTCTTGGTTAGCGCGCCGATGGATACATAGTCGACCCCGGTATTGGCGATCTCGACCAGGTTGTCCTGGTCGACGTTGCCGGAGGCTTCGAGTTCGATGGCTCCTGCGTTCAGTTCCACGGCGCGCCGCAGGTCGTCCAGCGTAAAGTTGTCCAGCAGGGCGCGCTCGACGCCGGCGTCGAGCGCCTGCTGTAACTGCTCGAGATTTTCTACTTCGACTTCGAGCAACTTGTCCGGATGTAATTGCCTGGCGCGGCTTACCGTCGCGGCGATTCCGCCGGCGGCGGCAAGATGGTTTTCCTTGATCAGAAACGCATCGAACAGGCCGATGCGGTGGTTGCTGCCACCGCCGCAAAGCACCGCGTATTTTTGCGCGACCCGCAGCTGTGGAATGGTTTTGCGCGTGTCCAGGATGCGGCAGTCGGTATGCCGGATAAGATCGGCATGGCTGCGTGTCAGGGTCGCAGTGCCGGACAGGGTTTGCAGAAAGTTCAGCGCGCTGCGCTCCGCGGTCAGCAGGCCGCGCGCGGGGCCGGAGACTTCGCACACCACGCTGTTGGCGCTGATCGAGTCGCCATCCCGCGCATGCCAGCGCGTGACGATCGCAGGATCGCACTGGCGGAAGACTTCATCGAACCATTCGATGCCGCATAACACCGCGTCTTCACGCACCAGCAGCTCGGTTTCGAGCTGCGCCGATTCGTCGATCAACTGCGCGCTGATATCGCCACTGCCGACATCCTCGTCGAGCGCGTTGGCCACCTGGTTGATGATCAGCTGGTACAAATCCATGGCTTAAACCTCGTGTTCTTCTCGACGCAGTTCATGGCCCGCGTCGAGGTAAGCGTTGATGACCACCGCTTCCGGAATGGCGCCCAGGTAGCGGCCGCTGGTGGAGTCAATCAGTGGAATTGCCTCGCCAAGATAGTCGCGCATGGTTTCCATCGCATCCCAGATACTGGTGTTTTCATTAAACTCTGGCCCGCGTTCGATATCGATTGCGGCGACGCTGCGGCTATCGTGCTGGTCGTGCAACTGGTGTTGCAACACCAGGCCCAGGTACTTTTTGTCGGCGTCGACAATCACGGCCGACGCGGTCGACTTTTCCGCCATGCGTTGACGCAGTTCGGACAGGCTGATGCCTTGCTGTACCACGGGCAGCGCGTCGGTAACCAGCTCGGCGATCGTGCGATGCATCAGGTAGGCGCGTTCACGCCCCAGCGACAGGTCGATGCCGCGCTGGCTCAGCTGAAAATCGTAGAGCGAGCGGCCGTACCACTGGTAGGCGATCAGGTTGGCAAACACGATGGCAACCATCGCCGCGATGGTAATTTCATAGCTGCGGGTAAGTTCGAATACCAACAGCAAGGCCGTCATCGGCGCGCCGATAACCGGGCTCGTGACCGCAACCATGCCACAGACCGCGTAGACCGAAAGCCCGGAGTAGTCGCTCAGCAATTGCCCGGGCACCAGCAGTGCGAACAGGGCGCCGAACAATACGCCGATCAGCAGCGCCGGAAAAATCACCCCGCCAGCAAAGCCGAAGCCGATGCATAGCGCCGTGACCAGCAGTTTGGTAACCAGGATCAGCAGCAATGTATCCGCCGTGTAAATACCTCCCTGGGTGGCCTGCCTGAATACCTCCTGGCCCGCGCCCAGAACCTCGGGTACCTGAAACGCTACCAGGGATAAGATAAATCCGGCGATCATGGGCTTCATCGCCGTCGGGGCTTTGACCCGCCCGGCGAGTTGGGTGGTGTAATGTAGCAGCCTCATGAGGGCCACCGCGAGCATGCCGCAGGCGATGCCCTCGAGCGCAAACAGGAAGAATTCGATCCAGCGAAAGCTACCGTTAAATTCGATCAGAAACAGTGGTGGATGCTCGAAAATCACGTTGGCGACGAGGTAGCCGCAGGCGCTGGCGACGGTTACCGCGGTAAACATGCGCAGCGAGTAATGGCGCAGAATGACTTCGTGGGTAAAGATCAAAGCCGCGATCGGCGCGTTGAATGCCGTCGATATCGCCGCCGCCACACCGCAGGCGATGGCAATGCTGCGCACATCGCTCATGCCGAACGGCAGGCGGTTGGTAAGCTGGCCCACCAGAGTGCCCAGATAGACCAGCGGCCCGTACTGACCGACCGATGCACCGCAGCCCAGCGACAGGATCGAGGCCACGGTCGAAGACACGCCTGACACCGGGGAGGGTAGTTTTTCGTGCAGCTGAACCGCGTAGATGGTTTCGGCCGGGCCGGTTTGCGTGCCGCCTTCGACGCCGTAACGCAGGGTCAAACCTACCACTAGTCCGCCGATAGAGAGCACCGAAGCCGTAATCAACCACAGCCGGCCGCTGTCGAGTCCGGTGCGACTCGATGCGCTAACGTAAAGCACATCGTTAAGATAATGCACCAGTTCGACAAAACCGATGGTGGCGAAAGCGGTGATCAGTCCGGCTACCAGACCCACCAGCGCAATTGCCGCCACGCGTTTTATGCTTTGATGGGGCCCAAATTTCATCTGTGGATTGAGTTGCCGCGTAGAAGGGCGCGGCGATTTCGCGCGCGGCAGTCGGCCAGGCGCTCCTGGGTTGCAGAAAGTCGCGCATGTCTTCCCGGTCTTTTGGAGTCGGCGCAGCAGAAACAGGTTTTCATGAGTTTTGCATCAGTTTAGCCACGGGTCCCATTCGTTGACTTCGATCAGCGTCGGGCGGTCGGCCTTAAATGCCGCGGCGATGGCGTCGGTCAGCCCCTGTGCACTGTCGACCCGCAGCGCGTGGCACCTGCAGGCATGAGCCAACGCAATAAAGTCCGGGTTGATGCCGCTAACCCCGACCAGGTCGATCTCGCGCAGTTTCATATCGTCCTGAATTTGCTTCAGACCCTCGTTGTTCCACAGAATCAGCGGCAGCGGTAGCTTGAGTTCCGCCGCGGTCACCAGCTCCTGCACCGTGAACATGAATCCGCCGTCGCCAGCGAAGGAAACCACGGGTCTATCGGGTAGCGCCAGCTTGGCGCCGATCGCATCGGGCAGACCGCAGCCCAGCGTGCAGTAACCGGCCGGATAATGCCATAGCCTCGGTTTGGCGACGTCGAAGGCAAAGGCGCCGGTGTAAACCAGCTGGCAGATATCACCCATGACGATGGTATCGGCGGGTAGCGCGGCGCGCAGCACCTCCAGTGTCTTGCAATGCCGTACTTCGCTCTCACTCAGGTTGCCGAGGATTTCGCTGCGAACTGCGGCAACCTCGGCGGCGGTTTCCGTCCTCGCCTCGACCTCGCCGAGCTGCCGGGCGATGGCCTCGGCGGTGGTTTTGGCGCCACCGATTATTGCGACCTCTGACGGGTAAAGATCGCTCATTTTACGCGGGTCGAGATCGACCCTAATGATTTTGCCATTGATTTCCAGGGTTTCGACGAAGCTGTCGACCTCGGATAGCTCGGTGCCGACCGCAAGCACTACGTCGGCGTTCTTCAGGTACTGCTGCACTTCGCCGCGCACCGTGCCGGCGCTTAAGCTGAGCGGGTGGGAATCGTCGATAATGCCCTTGCCCGCGGTGCTGCCGATGACCGCGGCGCCAAGCCGCTCCGCGATCTCGGTGATCGCCTCGCTGGCGAGCCAGGCGCCACCGCCGACACAAATCATAGGCTGTTGCGCGCCACGCAACAGTTCGCAGGCGCGTTCGATTTTCTTTGCCGTCGGCGCCGGCCTGCTGGGTAACTCCACCGCCTGCCAGTCGGCACCGGCCGGCATCGCCAGCACGTCGATAGGAATGGCGATGTGCACCGGTCGAGGGCGCTCGCTGGCAAAAACCGAGAACGCACGCGCGATCAGGCCGGGCACTTCTTCCGGGTGCATCGCGGTGGCGGAAAAGGCAGTTAACGGCGCGGTCGTGTCGGTCAGGCTGGGCACTTCGTGCAAGCATCCCCAGCCCTTGCCGAGGGTGTGGCTGGCCGCGTCGCTGGAAAGCATCAGCACCGGTATGCTGTCGGCATAGGCCTGGCCGATCGCGGTCAACGTGTTGGTGACTCCGGGCCCCGAGATTACCAGCGCCACCCCGGGTTTGCCGGAGGCGCGGGCGTAACCGTCCGCCATGAAGCCCGCTCCCTGTTCGTTGCGCGCCTGCACGTGCTGGATGCTGCTCTTGTTCAAGCCCCGGCAGAATTCCAGCGTATGCACGCCGGGAATGCCGAACAGCGTGTCGACGCCGTATTGCTCGAGCAGTTTGATGGTCGCTTCACCTACGTTCAGATCGCTATCGGTTGTCATGCTTATCCTTTAATTCAAAGCTGAAAGAATTCTTTCGCAGACCTGCTCGGTACTGGCGTTGCCACCGAGGTCGGCGGTCAAGATGCCCGCTTGCAGGCTTTGCTCAACCGTGTCCTCGATGCGTTGCGCCAGATCCTTACGCTGCAGGCTGCATTCGAACATTAGCGCAACGCTGAGTATGCTGCCGATCGGATTGGCGCTTCCCTGGCCTGAAAACTGCCGTCTTCGAGCTGGTCGATGCCGCGCGGGTTGCCGTAGGGGAGTCCGCCACAGAGCTCGCGCAATATCAGGATATCGGCGCCGCTGACAACCTCGGGTTTAAACGGCGTCTGCTCGAGCAGTACGTCGTAGGCGCGCGCTGGACGCAGGCAGGCATAGGTTTCCAGTTCTTCGCGCAGGCGCATCAGGCAGTCGCGCTCGGCCGGGGTAGCGCCTTCGATTAGCAGATCGTCCCACTGTGG
>CAVYHN010000062.1:0-30368 GCA_963768295.1 uncultured Gammaproteobacteria bacterium
GCTGCCGGTGTTGGCCAACGTGATGGTGCCGTTCAGGGTCAGGCCATTGGTTACCGTCAGCGACAGGTTATTGCCGATGACGAGGTCGGCGTTCAAGGTCGCCGCGTTCAAAGTGCTATTGGTCGCCATCACGACGCTACCGCCTCCGCTGGTGGCGATAGTGCCGCCCTGCAGTTGTCCACCGTCGAGTGTCAGTACGCCGTTGGCGCCGTCCATGGTCAGGACACCGCCGTTGGTGAAGGAGCCTGCGTCCAGGGTCAGGCCGCCCTGCAGGGTGGAGTCGGAAGCGAGCGCGAAGGTACTGCCGGCCTGCGTGAGGGTGGCATCACTCGCGAGCGACAGGGTGCCGGCATTGGCCGCGGCCGCAATTGTTACATTGAAACTGCTACCGACCGGGATCACCGCACCGTCGACCGCGCCAGGCACGCCGTTATCCCAGTTCGCCACATCGTTCCAGCTGAATCCGTCGCCCAGGCCGGTCCAGTTAGTTGACTGGGCAACATTCAGCTGCAGGGTCAAACTGGTCGCGCCATAGGTTGGAAAAACGGTTTCGCCCGCGATCGGACTGATGAGCGTAAACTGGCTCGCGGTGCGTGACGCGTAGGTAATCGGTATGAAGGTATCGCCGTTCGTGACGGTGTATGGCGGAGAGCCGACCGCGAACAGGTTCATGAAACCCTGCAGATTGGCGTTGCCGGTGATGACCAGTCGATCGTAATCGACGCCGGGCGTCGGCGAACCACCGCCGTTGCTTTCGATATCGATCTGGATAAACCCGGTATTAATCAGGTTACCGTTGAAGGTCAGGATTCCGGTTGCAGTTGCGCCGCCGGGCTCGATGAAACCGGAACTGGTAAAGCTGGACGCGCCAGTCACATCGACGATACCCGAGCCCGCGATTGACCCGACCGAAGTGTAGTTACCGCCACCGGTAAAACTCAGGGTGGCGCCGCTGGCGATACTGAAATCGGCGTTGATCGCGACCGGGTTCTGCAGTTCGAGCGTGCCCGCATCCACCTGGAAATTACCGCCGGCGGTAACCATGCCGGTCAGGGTGGTGGTATTGGCGTCGATCTTGGTTATGGATCCGCTGGCGGAATTATTCAGCGTAATCGCACTGCTGAAATTACCGCTGCCGTTGATATCGAGCAGCCCGTTGTTGGTCAGGATTCCGGCACCCGTGGCCGCGCCACCGACCCAGGTCGATCCGGCGATGGTATTGTTGAAGATGTCGTTGTCGAGGCTGCCCGCGCCGGGATTGATATTGAGCGCCCCAACGTAGTAGATATCAATGCTGCCGGTGCCCGCGATGCTGCCGCTGTTCCAGTCGAGCAGGCCCGCGATCGTCGCGATGCCGTTCATCGTCAGCCCCGTGCCGGCACTGTCGAGCACCAGGCTATCCCCGGTGAACAACAGGTCATCGTTCATGGTCAGGGAGCCGGTGCTGCTGACGGTGATATTGTTTTGCGCTTCCATGCCGGCAATGGTGCGCGCATCCTGGATCGTGATGACGATGTCGCCGTCGTCCTGGTTGATGACGACGTAGTCGACCGGCACCGGTGGCACCGATCCGCCCAGAACCAGTTCGCCCGGACATCCCAGAAGCCGTCGGCGTTGACGTTCCAGTAAATGACACCAGGCGCGACAGTGTCGGTGACGTATCTGAAAACATCGGGGGGAACACTTACAACACCAGAGGAAACGCTGCTGGTAACGCCCGCGGGATCAATAATCGTGTCGAATGCGCCGGAAATTCCGGTGGTGGATCGGATCAGATCGAAAAACTCCCCGTTGGTCGAGGTATACCCTGGCGCAAAAATATCGCTCCAGAACAGCGCCAGCGTGCCGTCCAGGGTTACATTGCCGCCGACATCGAGGAAATCGTATTCGACGCCTTGCCCGGGGCCGCCAAGATCGATTGCCAGCGTTGACGCAAGGTCCAGAAACAGTGAACCGGTAATGGTCAGCGTCGCCGGCAACCCCAAACCGTCCTCGATATCGATAATGCCACCGAAACTGTTGACGCTGCCGTCGAGGGTTCCGCCGCCGGACAGTTCCGCGGCACCGCTCAATACCAGGGGCGCGCCGGGATTCACCACCGTTCCAGGGAAAATGGTCAACCCGCTGTCGGGACTCATGATGAGGCCGTTGGTAAACTGCAACACTCCGCCACCGGCATTCTTGGAAATTTCCACGTTGTTGGTCAGCGGAACATTGATGTCGAGCTGCGCGCCGTTGAACGCCTGGATCAGGCCGTTGTTGACGATGCCGCCTGCTCCGGTAATGGTGTTTCCGGCGAAGCCTGCATCGTTCCAGTTGTTGATTACCGCGCCGATCACCAGAAACTTGTCTAATGTCAGCGTGTCGTTATCGAGATTGGCGCCGAGGTCGAAGCCGCCGTTGGCAAAGACAATACCGACACCGGTTAGCGCAAATGCCTCTGGCGTCGAGCCGGCTGGTGGATTCCACGTGGTTTTGCCGAAGACGCTAATATCGCCCACACCGTCGAGCGTACCTTGCTGCAGGTTGAGCGCGCCATTGATCGTCATCGAATTGCCGGCGTTCAGCAAGGCTGTGGTGCCATTGATGGTTAAATCGGTATTAATCAACGAGGTGCTGCCGATATCCAGCGCGCCCCCGGCCATCAACAGACTGTCGTCGGTCGGCATGCTCAAGGTAAACACGTCGTGCACGCCAGAACCTAGCTGAATCGTGATGGCGCCAACTGGGTCGATGGTGACATCGGCGTTACCGATCGGCAGGTTGTTGGTGTCCCAGTTCAGCGGGTCGGTCCAGCTGAACCCGTCACCGCCGCCGTCCCAGGTGACCGCGATCGAGAAATTGGCGGCGATAACGCCTGTGTCGGTGCCGCCGTCGCCACGGGTATCGTAAGCCAGCGACGCGCAGGTGGCGCAGGGCGCGCCGTTCAACAGCAATGCGCCGGTGCCGTTATCGACGATGACGATGGCATCGCTGTCGGTGCCACCCTCGGTCAGGACAAGGTCGTTGGCGTTAATGTTCAGATTGTTACTGGTGGATTCCAGTGCGACGCTGAGGCCTGCCCCGAGACCGGCATTGACCAGGATATCGCCCACGGTCGAAGTCAAGTTGAGCGTGCCGCCGCGAATTACCAGTGGGTTGCCCTTGTCGTCGGCATCGGTGGTGATATCGAACACCGCGGTGATATCGGCGAGGCCCTCGATATCGATGGGCTCGATGACCAGCAGCCCGCTGCCGTTGGCATTCAGGCGCAGGTCGCCGAAATCGGTATCCATACCCTTGATCGAGTGCCCAAAACCGCAATTGACGCCGCCGTCACCGTCGCCGTAACAGGTGCCGCCGACGGTGACATCGGGCTGCAGGTTCGGTACCACGTCGATATAAATGCCGTCGGTCGAGGCGCCATGGATGTGCGCGGCGATGAAATCCGCCACGATGTTCAACGGTAAGGCGCTGGTGCCGATGCTACGCGCGCCGCCCGCGCCGAGGTCGAAGTCATCGTGGTTGATGAAAATCGAATTGGCGGTGATCGAGCCGGTCGCGGTCGTCAGAATACTGTTATCCGCATCCTGACCGTTGTGCGTGATCAGGATATCGTTTGCGACAATCGTCGCAAGCGTAATATCGCCGACGTCCGCGTTAGTCTTGTCGTCGCCGAGCTGCATCGTGATTTCGAGATTGCCACAGGGGCATAGCCCGGTGCCGAAAAGGCCGGTACTGAGGGTAACGCCGTCGGCCATGCGAATCTCGGCCGCGCCCAACCCGCGATCGCCGTTGAAGACGCCATTGGCGGCATACTCGTTCGCGGTCAGGAACAGGAAACCACCGTCAGTGGTGATATCGGCATTGATGAAGATACTGTTGCCGGCAATCATCGTGATACTGCCGCCGCCGCCGCCCTCGTCAGTCAGGATCGGATCGTTGATGGTGAGATTGTTGTTCACCCGCAGTTCGATCGCGTTTCCGAGGTCGGTGATGTCGGTGATCGCCTGCGGGTCGATGGACGAGTCGGTGGAACTGGTTGGTTCGCCGAAGTCGAACAGATCGTCAGCCAGTTCCGGCGGTGTGATGACGCTGGGGCTCTCGACAGTCAGGTTGCGCGGGTCGAACAGCACGGTGCCGGTGTCGCCGTTGGCGGCCGTGGTATCGACCAGGCCGTCGAAGTTCAGCGTTTCCTTGCCCGAGATCTCGATAAAACCACCATCGCCAGATACCTCGCCGCCGGTAGCGCTGGCTGCGCCGTGAAACAGCGTGAAATCGTCGGCCCAGGCGATAATCTTGCCGCCATCGCCGGACTCGATCGCGTCGGCGTGCAGGCTGGTGCCTCGGCTGACCTGGGTCTGGCGCGCCGTCTGCGTATCACCCTGCCCCTGGAAGTCGCCACCTACGAGAATCTCGCCACCGCCGGTCTTGCCCGAGACATCGATTCGAGCCTCGCCAAACAGGCCGACGCGTTCACCCAGAATCTGGATGTTACCGCCATGATGGGACTCGCCGCGCGCGCTGGCCGTACCTGCAAAACGCAGGTCGCCGTGATGGCTCTGCACGCGGATACTACCACCTTCATCACCGTCGGCGTTCAGCGTTGCCCCGGCGGTCACCTCGATATCTGCCTGCGCCACCAGGCTGATGCTGCCGTCGGCGTTTTGCACGATGCCGTTGGCGTTGATCGAGCCGCTGTGTTGCAGGTTACCGGCGAACAGGCGCGCCGCGCCCTGCTTGGCGATGATGTCGCCGAGGTTGATGATGCCGTTATCCGGCGACTGCACGTCGAACTCGATCGACGCGTCGTTGAGACTGGTGATGCGGATCGACTCGCCCGCCGCCAGGATGACGTTGCCGTTTTCGACTTCGATGACGCCGCCGTTTTCGATGTCCGGCGCCACCAGTACCACGTTGCCGTTGGGACCAGCGTGGATGTAGCCCTGGTTGACGATGCCGCCGAAGCCGCCGCCTTCGAACTTGAGGTTGCCCTTGAGGAAATCCTCGTTGGTAATATTCAGCGTCGAGCCGTAGAAGCCGGCGGTATTGATGCGCGCACCGGCGCCGATCATCATGCCGTGCTGGTTGATCAAAAAGACCCTGCCGTTGGAATTGAGATTGCCGTAGATCTGCGACGGGTTGTTGCTGATGACGCGGTTCATCACCGTGCTGGAACTGCTGGGCTGGATAAAGTTGGTGGTCTGGCCCTGGCCGATATTAAAACTTTGCCAGTTGATGATCGCGTTGCGGCTGTTGGTAACGTTTAACGTATTGGCGTTGGGCTGCGAAAAAGTCGCCGCGCCGTTGACTACCGTGGGGCCGGAGGGGTTTGCCAGCGCACAGCCGCTCCAGACAGCCAGGGCTATCAGGGCAAACTTATTTATACGCTTGGGCAACATATCAATCATCGGCAGACTATCAAATCAGCTCCGGTTTTGCATTTCATCGATCACTGTACGGTACACTCCATAACCTCTTTGCCGGCACCTCTTTCGCCAAACAGATTCATCATTCTTTCAGACTGCGGGGTGATCTGCCCCGGCCTCGGCGTAGTATCAAACTTCTGGAAAGCGGGCACAAAACTCAGGCGAATGGCCCTGAGCCTGCCGGCATGCGCTGCTTCACCGGCGCCGATAAAAACGCTACCGCCATCCGCTCCGTTGAGCGTGACGTCCCCGTTATCGACCTTCACAAACAGGCCGGGATCCATCGTGGCCATATCGGCTTCGCTGAATAACCCTTCCTGCACCTCGACCCGGTCGGGCCGCGGCGCGCCTTGCATGGTGCGCAACTGCGCCGGAATATCGGGCACCATTTGCGGCTGACTAATACTGTTGCGTAAAAACGCGGTGCGGCCATTATTCAGCAATACCGTGCCGCTACCGAGCTGCAGCTCGATCGATCCGCTCCAGACCTTGGCATACATACCACTGTCAACGCTTTGTGCGTAAGCCGGCCGCAGGAAAAAGTTTACGAGTTTGCCCAGCAACGTGTCACGCGCGGGGTCGTGCAGCGCATTGTTGCTGACACAGGCGCCCTGGCAAACCAGGTCGAAGCCGGTGCCGCGAATACCGATGGTTGCGGTTGGCGTCGCCACGCGGAAAGCCTTGCGGTTGAGCCGCCCGATCGCGCCGGTGACCAGGCGCAGGCCACCCTGCAGAAAACTGAAGAAGGAATTATTTTCGTCCGGTAACTCGGGTTTGAATTCGTGCTCCTCGATGCGAAAGGCGCTCTGTGGGGACAGAGTGACGCGGGTTTCATCGTTGAAAGCGATCACCGCAAACGACTTGATCCCGGTCTGAATCTGGTCGCGTTCGTAAACCGCCGCGCCGACATTCAGCGCCCGGCTGCTTCGATCGTCCTCGGCAGCACTGGCCTTGCCGCGCAAAAAAGCGATACGCCCGACGACGCGTGATTCGCGCTGCGCGCTTTGCCCGGTCGCTTCTTCTTCCACCTGGCACTCATCGGCTTCACACAGTCGGGCATCGAACTCGGTACCGCGGATGCCGATGGTGGCGACCGAGGTGTTGATGTTAAAGGCGTTCGGCCTGCGCTTGCTGATGAATCCGGTCAGCGCCCTCAAACCGCCGCGGACCAGGCTGAGCAGAATATTCTCGCTGCCCTGCCGGGTATCGACGTTTTCGATTTTAAAAGTGGTGTTGGGACGCAGGGTCATCCTGGTGCCGTCGATGAGCTTGATCAGCGCGAAGGCGCGGCTGCCGGTATTCAGGGTTTCGCCATTGTGCAGGCCCACGCCCTTGCCGATGATGCGCGGTTGTTCACCATCGACCTGCCCGGTTACCACGCCGCGGGCGAAAGTCACTTCGCCGACCTCGACTGCCGCCAGGCTGGCGCTACTTAATACTGATGCGAGCAATCCGATTATCAACTGTCTGAGAATCTTCATGCCGCGCCTCAAAACCGGTAGACCGCGCTGACATGGAGCTTGCTGTCACCGTCCTCGTTGATCGTGGTGTCGAGACCACCGCCCTCCCCGATCACGCCGTAGTTCAGGCTCACGCTGAGGTTTTCTTTCCACGACCAGAACATGCCGGCGCCGGCGGACGACAGGTCGAAATCGACGCCGTCATTACCCGCTATATCGCCATCGTTGAACTCGGTATGGGCAAAATCGGTGAACACCAGAAATCGCAAGTTGTAAGAGGTCAACGGGGGAAACCATAATTCGAGGCTTAACTGGTAACCCGAGTCGCCGGTCACGGAGCGCTCCTCGAAGCCGCGCAGGGTGGCCTCGCCGCCAACGCCGAATTGCTCCCCGGAAATCAGCAGGGCACTGGTTTGTTGACCGGAAAAACCGGCATGGAAGAGGTAGTCTTCGCCGATCAGGCGGTCATAAGCGAGGTTGAAACGCAGGGCCGACCAGCCACTTTCGGCCTCGAGCCGGTCATCGCTGTACTCGTCATCATCGTCGCCGATTTCCTGCACCAGCGTAACGCTGCCGAAAAAACTCGACCCGGGCGCCTGGCGGCTAAAGGAATACCCGAGTTCCAGCGGCACGCTGAGCACTTCCGCCCCGCTTAGTTGCACGTCCTCGAACTCCGACTTGTTGTCGAAACTCTTGTGCTGCAACCCAACCGACCATTCGTGGCTGAAGTCACCATCGGTTAACAGCGGACGGTTGTAAATAAAACCGTAGACCGTGCCTTCGCCGGTAATCTCGAGCGCCTGGCCACCGCCGATGCCGGGCGCTATGCTCTGACCCGCATCGTCCTCGCCACCGGTTTCACCGGCAGAATCGGAATCGGAAAACAGCAGGTCGAGACTGGCGCCATGGGTATACATGGGAATGTGATAATTGATGCCGAACTGTTGAGTCGCGCTGGTATCTTCAGGCGCGGTGGTAAAGGTCGCGGTAACCGAGTGATCGCGATTGAACAGGTTGCCGTTTTGATAACCGAATGTGCTGCGCCATAGCTCGCCATCCTCGGGGCCGGTGTTATCGAGGCTGACGAAGTACACCTGGGGGTCGCGATCCTTGACCGCCAGCACCGCGTCGATGGAGTCGGCGGCCTCGCCTTCGCGGAAGCGCAACAGGGTGCTCTTGGAAGCGTGGGTGTTGGCGATTTTTAGCGAACGCGACAGCAGCTTGGTATTCGGAGTTTCTCCCTGCCTGAGCCCCGGTACCGCGGCCTTGATATTTTCATCGTCGAAAAACTCGTTACCCTCGACGATAATCTGGCCAATGGCAAACCGCGAAATCTTTAGAGTCACCTGGCCTTCGAAAAGGTCCTGCGGCGGTAGCGAGACGCGATGAAAATTAAACCCGGCATTAATGATCGCCTGCTCGAGCGCATCGC
The DNA here is from genome assembly GCA_963768295.1 of uncultured Gammaproteobacteria bacterium. GTDB lineage: Bacteria > Pseudomonadota > Gammaproteobacteria. The sequence continues at coordinate 8,301 of CAVYHN010000062.1, forward strand.
GCGCAGCCGATAATCCTTCGAGTCCATATTGCTCACCGGTATACGGGGCCAGAATGCTGTCGGCGAGTTCTCCAATCGGATTGTCACCAACGATTTCGAAACGCTCTACGCTAAAGCGCACTTCCTGCAGCGTGTCCTGAGCGCCAACTCCCAGCGGTATCATCCCTGCTACCAGCGCCAACACGGCAAATATGCCTGTTGCTATCCGCATTTTTATAGTTTTTTTACGTTATAAGCGGCCAAGAATACCTTCTCCGGCCAGCCCCTGCCAAATAAAATCAGGCGAAATTGTTCTAATAACGCAAGATTTAACCCATTTAGGTTAGATTTTGCAGGGCTTTTTGCATCATCGCGCGCTTGAACCATGGGGTTTCGTCGAGCACCCGCATTCCGAGGTTACGCAGTTCGGTGAGCGGTTTTTGTTCCAGTCCATAGATCCATTTGAGGCCGCTGAAGCTCATCGTCGCCAGCCAGGTTTCGCTTTTGCGCTGGCGTTCGTAGCGGCGCAGCTGTTTCTGCGCGGTCAGATGCGATTTTTCGTGCAGCAGGCTGGCGAGTAATTCGACATCGCTGAAACCGAGGTTAACCCCCTGCCCGGCAAGCGGATGCACGCCGTGCGCGGCATCGCCGATCAATAACACTCGTTCCTCGAGCCAGCGCTCGCAGCTGTGCCAGCCGAGCGGAAAACTCATGCGCGCGCTGCAGTCACTGACGGTGCCGAGTTTGTATTCGAAGGCCGCCCCGAGCGCCTCGCAGAAAGCGGCATCGTCGACCGCGGTTATCTGTTGCGCGAACTCGTCGTCGCAGGACCAGACGATCGAACTCTGGCCATTGGCAAGCGGCAGAAAAGCAAGCGGGCCAGTGGCCAAAAATCGTTGCCAGGCGATGTGCCGATGCGGCAGTTCGGTATCGACATTGGCGACGATAGCGGTTTGCCGGTATTGACCACTGCGGGCCTCGATTCCCGCGAGGCCGCGCGTCGGCGAATTGCGGCCATCGGCGGCGATCAATAACCCGGCATTGAGGTAGGACCCGGAACGCAGCCGCAGCTCGACTCCAGCGGCATGGTTGACGAGTAATTCTTCGACACTGTCAGGCATGAACCATTCGATTCCCGTCTGTTTTTCACAGGCACGATACAGGGCCTGTTGTAGCAACCTGTTTTCCACGATCGCGCCCAGATTATCGCGCGCCAGGTCAACCGCGTCGAAACCAACGCTCGCCTCGCCGTGCTCATGCCAGATGAACATTTGTTCGTAATTGCAGACACGATCCTGGGCGAGTTGCTGCCAGATACCGAGATCTTCGAGGATGACGCGCGAGCGCGGACTGATTGCCGAAACGCGCAAATCAAAGTCCGCGCCCGAGGTATCGAAATCCGGCGCCGGCATCGGCTCGACCAGCGCCACCCTGAAACCGTTGCCGGCCAGCGCAAACGCGGCGCAGGCGCCGACCATACCGGCACCCGCGATGACAACGTCGAAATCGGTAGAATTCACAGGTGACCCCGCAACAGGCGATTACCACCGAAGGTCATACCCATGCCGGTGAATGCGGCCTGGGTCTTCAACGCCGGGAACAGATCCAGCAGCCCCAGCCCGGCGGCGCGCAGATGGTCGAACAGCGGCAGCTCGTTGGAGAATAATGTGACCAGCCCATCGCCGTAGCGAATCACCTGCTGTTGTTCGCGCTCGCGCAGACTTTCATATTCACGGGCAATTGCGCCGATCGCCTCCTCATCCAGAGTTACCAGGTCCTGATCGGCGAGCAATTCATACAGGCAGGCGAGATCGCGTAAACCCAGGTTGAAACTCTGCCCGGCTACCGGATGCAGGGCATTGGCGGCGTTACCGATCAGCAGGCAGCGCCCCTGTTGCAGGGCCTCGGCGCGGGTGCGTTGGAGCGCTAGCGAGAAGCGTTCACCGACGCGCTCGATCAGGCCCAGCCGATAACCGAAACAATCCTGCAACCGGGCGCCGAACTCGGACTCGTCGAGGTCGCAGACCGCGGCCGCCCGGTCCAGATTAAGCGTCCAGACGCAGGCATAAGTCTTGCCGCCCAACGGCAGCATCGCCAACGGTCCCTGCGTGGTGAAACGCTCATAGGCGGTGTCGTCCTGCGGCTGGCTGACTTCGACGTTACTGATGACGACGGCCTGGCCATAATCGACGCTATGGTGTTCGATACCGAGCGCGCTGCGCGCCTGCGAGCGGGCGCCGTCGGCGATCAGGGCGAGCCCCGTTTCCAGTTTTTTCAGGCGCTTGTTTTTACGATAGCCAATCTCGACCTTCGCTCCCTGGGAAATCGATTCAAACCCGGCCTGATCTTCCAGCTGGATATTGTCCGCGGCCTCGACCGCCGCCAGTAAAATCTGGCTCAAGGCATTATTTTCGACCACGTAACCGAGCGCATCGAGAGCGTAATCCTCGGCCCTGAGCCGAGTCACGCCCCAGCGCCCACGCGCGGAAACATGGATCCGTCGGATGGGCGCCGCCTGCGCCTCAATCTGCTGCCACAGCCCAAGCGCGCGGAAAATCTGTACGCTGCTGGCAGCGAGCGCGATCGAACGCGCGTTCAAACCCCGGGGGTGTTGCCGGCCGAGATCGGCCGCCTCGATGACCGCGACGCGCCGGCCGGGATGTTGCAATATCAGGGCCGCGCACAGGCCGACCAGGCCACCTCCGATAATCGCGATATCACTCATCTCGTCCTCTTGCAATGAGAATTAACTGGCCATCAGGGCTTCGATTTCGCCGGCCTTTCGCGGCAGCGCATCGGTCAGAATTTCGTATCCCTGGCGTGTCACCAGCACATCGTCTTCGATACGGATGCCGATATCCCACCATTTACGATGCACCGCTCGACTTTTTGCCGGAATATAAATACCGGGCTCTATGGTCAGCACCATGCCGGGCTCGAGCAGGCGCCACTGTTCGCCAACCTTGTAATCGCCAACGTCGTGCACATCGAGTCCGAGCCAGTGGCCGGTGCGATGCATATAAAACCTGCGGTAAGCCTGCTCCTTGATCAGCTTTGGCACGCTGCCTTTTAACAGCTTGAGTTCGACCAGGCCCTTGGTGATCACCCGCACCGCGGCATTATGCGGATCGTTCCAGTGGTTACCGGGCTGGACCTTCCTGACCGCGGCCGTATGCGCGGCGAGCACGATATCGTAGACCTCGCGCTGGGCGTTCGAATACTGGCCGTTAATCGGAAAGGTGCGGGTAACGTCAGAGGCGTAGCCTTCGACTTCGCAGCCGGCGTCGATCAACAGCAGATCGCCGTCCCTTAACTCGTCGTTATTGTCGGTGTAATGCAAAATGCAACCGTTAGCGCCGCCGCCGACGATTGCCGAATAGGCGTGGTTGGCATTGTGATTGCGATATTCGTGATCGAATTCGGCATGAATCTGGTACTCATGCTTGCCCGGCGCGCACAGTTTCATCGCGCGCTTGTGCGCGACTACGTTGATCGCGGCGGCCTTGCGCATCAGGCGCAGTTCTTCACGGCTTTTGTAGAGGCGCATATCGTGCAGGATATAGTCCAGCGAAACGAACTCGGAGGGCACATGCAAACCGGCGCGCGATTGCGCCTTGATATGATTAACCCATCCGATGAGGCGTTTGTCGAACTCCGCCGAACCACCCATGGTATAAAAAATACTGTCGGTACCTTCGAGCAGTCCCGGCAGGATATCGTCGATATCGTCAATCGGGAAAGAATCGTCGGCGCCGAAAATTTCGACCGCTCCTTCCTGCCCGGCACGGCGGCCGTTCCAGGTTTCCTGTTCCGGATCTTTCTCGCGGCAAAACAGGATGTATTCGCCATGCTTGCGCCCGGGGATCAGCACCATCACCGCATCGGGTTCGTTGAATCCGGTCAGGTAGAGAAAATCGCTGTCCTGGCGAAACGGGAAATGGGCATCGCGATTGCGGATGATTTCGCAGGCCGATGGCAGGATCGCGATCGTATCCTTGCCCATCATTTTCATCAGTTGACTGCGGCGGCGTTTGAATTCGGCTGGTTTCATAAATATCCTGAAGGACGAGGGACAGTATACTGTCCCCGAATTACTCATTGAAATCCCCACTTCCAGGGGGATCACTTCATGCGATTAATGCACGCTTCGACGAAGCTTGCAACGGGCTCAGGGTCTCGTGCAACAACAGCGTCGCCATGCGCACGTGTTCGACTAATTCGGCAAACTGCAGCTCGGCTTCATCGCTGCTTTCGTCATTATGGCTGAGCTTACTAATTTCGAGCAGGTCTGACAAACACTCGCGACCCTCGTCGTCGAGCCTTTCATCGCTGGAGACGGAGGTGACGCCGATGCCATACAGAAATCCCTGGCACCAGCCCGCCAATCCCAGCAGGCGCAGGCCAAAATCATCGCTTTCGTCGGGTAACAACAATTCCAGGCCGAGCTCATCGTCAGTCAGCTGCTCACGGGTCAGCGCATAGAGTTGCTCGAGCACGCCAAGCTGTTCTGCCGCCAGCACGTTACCCTTGTCGGGCAACTCTTCCAGGGTATGTCCCAACCAGGTTGCGAGCGCCGCATTTTCAAGCAAAAGAGCGCACAGGGTGCCGTGGGATTCGGCCGCATCGGCGGTCGCGCCCAGGTCCTGCAAGGCTGTTTGCACGCTGTCGAAATCGAGCATTGTAGAAAAACCATAGATTCGTATAATTCACGCATTCTAACATCCGTAGGTGTCGGCAAAAAACAACTGTATGTTGACCTGCGCGACTTAAGGCCTATGATTACGCTATGGACGCAGACAAAAACGCATATACCGAAGACGACCTCAGGCAGCTCGAACAGCGCATCGACGAACTCATCGAAACCGTTGGTTCCCTCAAACACGAAAATACAAGCCTGCGGCAGCAAAAAGACAAGCTGGTTAGCGAACGCTCTCAACTGATCGAAAAGACCGAAATGGCGCGTAGCCGGGTTGAGGCGATGATTTCCCGCTTAAGATCACTCGAACTAAGCTCATGACAGACGCCCAACCGATCAATATTTCGATACTCGACAAGGATTACAAGGTAGCCTGCCCACCCGGGGAGCAATCGGCGCTGCTGGAGTCGGCCAAGTTCCTCGACAGCAAGATGCGCGAAGTGCGCGATACCGGCAATATCATGGGCTCGGAACGTATCGCCGTAATCACCGCGCTGAATATGGCCAACGACCTGCTCAGAACCAGCAACGTCGACAAGGAGCTCGGCCAGGAACTGCCGCCGCGCCTGAAGGATCTGGAGAGCAAGATTTCCCGCGTACTCGAGCAGGCAAAGCAACTAGAAATCTGAAGGCTATCACGGCCATTAGAATTTTAAATTGTACTTTTCTCTAATTTCAGGCCATAGTCATTCCATACTGACTACGGTGATCGTTAGCATTCATCATAATCCTTGAGCCTATTTATCAATCTCGGGGTCTTCCGTGTAACACTGATGTGCATGCCTGACGAGTCAGGAAGCCTAATGGGTTACCAATAACCCCACCTGAACCTTTGGTTCAAGGTTGATAGATTTGCGACGACACCGTGGTTGGTATCCTTCTCTCGCGTTTGTTTGCTGCTTTCCTCTTACTTCACGCAGCCTGGAGCCAGCCGCTTCAAGCGGTGACTACTACCTTAGAAACAACTTGTAGGCTTCGTTTTCGGTTTCATCCCAGTACGGGATCCCAAGACTTTTGAGAAAAATCTTGAACGCCTTATGATCGCTCTTGTCGACCTGGAAACCCATCAGTATTCGGCCAAAATTCGAGCCATGATTGCGATAATGAAACAGGCTGATATTCCAGCGGTTACCGACCTTCATCAAAAAATTTAATAAGGCACCGGGTTTTTCCGGAAACTGGAAACGATACAGACGCTCGTTGCCCACCTTACTGCCGGGATGACCGCCGATCATATAACGGGTATGCAACTTGGCGACCTCGTTTCCGGTCATATCGACAACCTTGTAACCACTCGACTGCAGCTTGGCAATCAGCTTGTTTTTTTCGTCTGCACCGTGGGTCAGCTGAATACCGGCGAACACGCGCGCGTTGTTGTCATCTGCATACCGATAGTTGAATTCAGTAATCGAGCGATGCCCGATCAACTTGCACAGTTTCTTGAAGCTGCCTGGACGCTCGGGGATTTCGACAGCAAGCAGGGCCTCGCGATCCTCGCCGAGTTCGGCGCGCTCGGACACATGCCGTAAGCGATCGAAATTCATATTGGCGCCGCAGTTGATCGCGACAAAGGTCTGTCCCTTGATGTCGTGGGTTTCGACATATTTCTTCAGACCAGCCAGCGATAGCGCACCGGCCGGCTCACAGATGGCGCGGGTATCTTCATAGGTGTCCTTGATCGCGGCGCAAATCTGATCGGTCGATACCAGAACCACATCGTCGACCAGATCCTTGATCATGGAAAAAGTATTTTTCCCGATCTGTTTGACCGCCACGCCATCGGCAAATATGCCGACTTCTTTCAGGATTACTCGCTTGCCTGCCTTGCGCGCTTCGTAAAAGCAGGCCGCATCGTCAGGCTCGACAGCAATTATTTTGGTTTCAGGTTTAACCGCTTTCATGAATCCGGCGATACCCGCGATCAACCCGCCGCCACCGACGGCGACAAAAATCGCGTCGATCTTGTCGGGGTGCTGGCGAATCAATTCATGCGCAATGGTGCCCTGGCCCGCCATCACATCAAAATCGTCAAACGGATGGATGAATGCCAGCTTCTCTTTCTTTGCCAGCTTGAGGCAGTAGTCCTTGGCCGCATCGAAATTCTCTCCAAAGATAACCACCTTGGCGCCATAGGCACGCACCGCCGACACCTTGATATCCGGGGTCGTGGTGGGCATGACGATAGTCGCCTTGAGATGGAGCTTCCTGGCTGCCAGCGCCACCCCTTGCGCATGGTTGCCGGCAGAAGCGGTAATCACGCCCCTGAGGTCGGGATTGGCCTGCAGCTCCTGATAAATCTTGTTGAACGCCCCCCTGCATTTGAACGAAAACACCGGCTGCAGGTCTTCGCGCTTGAGAAAAACTTCGCTGTCATAACGGCGCGAAATTTTTGGCATAAAATCGAGCGGCGTTTCGCGTGCGACGTCATATACCCTGGCGGTTAGTACCTTCTCTAGAAATTTTTCTTTACGCATGGCCGATTAATTCGCTGGTTTAGATTGTATCCAAAAGCAAAACAGCGCAAGGTCTTGCGCTGCTTGCAAGTGATTATCATAATTGATCGCACGTGAAGCAACAGGTAAATCCATGAACCCGCAAGATAAGAAGCGAATCGCCGCCGAGGCCGCAATCGATTATGTCAAGCCCGATTCGATCATCGGTGTCGGCACCGGCTCGACCGTTAACTATTTTATCGATTCGCTGGCGGCGAAAATGAATGGCCAGGTAAAGGCCGCCGTTTCCAGCTCCGAAGCATCGAGCGAACGCCTGCGCGGTCACGGTATCAGGGTTGTCGATCTGAACGAGATCGGCAAGCTCGACCTCTACGTCGACGGCGCCGATGAAGCGAACGCGCAACTACAACTAATCAAGGGCGGTGGCGGCGCCTTGACGCGGGAAAAAATAGTCGCCGCGGCAAGCGATCAATTCGTCTGTATTGCCGATGACAGCAAACTGGTAGATGTACTGGGCGCATTCCCACTGCCGGTGGAAGTCATCCCGATGGCGCGAGAGCTGGTCGCCGGCGCCTTGCGCGCGCTGGGGGGAGACCCGCGCCTGCGCAACGGCAGCATCACCGACAACGGCAACCAGATCCTCGACCTGCACGGCCTCGAAATCAACGATGCGCTCGATCTCGAAACCCGCATTAACCAGATCACCGGGGTGGTTTGCGTGGGGCTGTTTGCCCATCGCCCTGCCGACGTCCTTATCCTCGGCACCGATGACGGCGTCAGAATCTGTCATCCCGCAGCTTAGGCTGGCTCGGGCAGCCTGCCTGGCTCGCCCGCGCACATCTCACAGGCGACCGCGCTAGCTGCAAAAATTTGTCATCCCGCGACTCGACCCGATACTGTCCGGTTAAGCATCTAGTAGATGATTGTAACTGTCACCCCGCGGCTTGGCCGCGGGGTCCAACCCGATTGCCGTTGATTTCTGGATACCGCGGTCGAGCCGCGGTATGACAAATCTTTTTATTTTCCTCTTGCAGTCTCGACCGACGTCAATTTCCCGAAGGTATTTGCTTGTAGGATGTTTTGCTGCTTTTCAAAATTTTCAACCGGACAGTTAGTGGGCTTGGCCGCGGTATCCAGCGTTACGGCACTTCGAAGTCATCACGTTCCAAACTGGATGCCGCCGATCCGACGCATCGGGAAGACGTCCACAAAAAAGCCCGCTATTGCGGGCTTTCCTCAAACTGGACCGATCTGGGCGTCGCGAGCGAAGCAAGTGCCAGGCATTTTTGACGGCGAAGGCGTGAGCGTACTTCAAGTACGCGATCGTCTCGCCGGCAAAAATAACGCCGCAATTGCGAGCGCAGCAGCCCAGATTAGCAATCCTGGATGACGTCCACAAAAAAGCCCGCTATTGCGGGCTTTCCTCAAACTGGACCGATCTGGGCGTCGCGAGCGAAGCAAGTGCCAGGCATTTTTGACGGCGAAGGCGTGAGCGTACTTCAAGTACGCGATCGTCTCGCCGGCAAAAATAACGCCGCAATTGCGAGCGCAGCAGCCCAGATTAGCGTTTGGAGAACTGGACGCCGCGGCGGGCTTTACGCAGACCAACCTTCTTGCGTTCGACTGCACGCGCATCGCGGGTAACGAATCCTTCCTTACGTAGCGAACCGCGCAAAGTCTCATCGTACTGCAGCAGCGCACGGGTGATGCCGAGCCGAATGGCGCCGGCCTGTCCGCTGGGGCCACCGCCGGATACGTTGACGCTAATATCGAACTGGTTCATGACGTCGACGGTCTGCAGTGGCTGTCTTACCACCATGCGCGAGGTTTCACGGCCGAAATATTCGTCGATGCTTCGGTTGTTGATGGTAATGGCACCGTTGCCAGATTTCAGATAAACCCGTGCCGATGAACTCTTGCGCCGACCGGTACCGTAATATTGTTCTGCTGCCATGATTTGACCTGTTAGATGTCGAGGGGCTGTGGCTGTTGCGCCGAGTGGTTGTGGGCGTCGCCCGCGTAAACCTTGAGTTTTTTGTACATCGCGCGACCCAGTGAATTCTTGGGCAACATACCCTTGACCGAGTGCTCGATGATACGTTCCGGATGCTCCTGGCGCAGCTTGGCCAGGTTGGTAGATTTCAGGCTACCGATGTATCCAGTGTGGTGGTGGTACATCTTGTCGTTTTCCTTATTGCCGGTAACACGGATTTTTTCCGCGTTGATCACGATGATATAATCACCGGTATCGACATGAGGCGTGTACTCGGGCTTGTGCTTGCCACGCAGACGAAGCGCGACCTCGGTCGACAACCGACCCAGCACCTTGTCGGTGGCATCGATAACGTACCAGTCGCGTTTCACCGATTCTGGTTTTGCGCTGAAGGTTTTCATAAAAATTCCTGCTTGCTGCCGTTAAGGCTTTGACTTCTATAACAAAGGGCGCGAATACTAACGGATAAACTAGCGCTTTACAAGCCGCGGAACCCTGTTTTCAAGGGATATTTTGCAGCTTGGCATAATATCCTTTTTTAATCGATAATATGCCTTCCGAAGACATGATTTCAGCAGCTTTTCAGGAGCCTCGATGCGCCATCTAAGCCTTACCGACCGCTTGCTCGACGAACTGCAGCACGGCCTCAGCACCTGTCATCGGCGCCCGCCCGCGGCCGCGCGCGCTTATCCGGCCGAAGCAGCCGAGCCGGGAGAGTTATCCGAACCGGAACAGGCACACGTCGCCGGGCTGATGCGCGTCAATAACGCCGGCGAAGTCGCCGCCCAGGGTCTTTACCGGGGCCAGGCGCTGACCGCGCGCAAACAGGCGCAAAGCGCCGCGATGATCGCAGCGGCAGAAGAAGAAAACGAGCACCTCAACTGGTGCCAGCGCCGCCTGTCCGAACTCGATCACCGCCGCAGCCTGCTCGACGGCGTCTGGTACTGGGGCTCTTTCACCATCGGCGCGCTCGCCGGCGCCGCCGGCGACAAGTGGAGTCTTGGTTTCGTCAAGGAAACCGAACAGCAGGTCTGCGCCCACCTCGACCAGCATCTGCAGCGCCTTCCCGAACAGGATCGGCGCAGCCGCGCCATTCTCGAGACGATGCGTGCGGACGAGGCTCGCCACGCCAACAACGCCGACCAGGCGGGTGCCGCCGAACTGCCGCAACCGGTTAAGGCGGCGATGACCCTGGTCAGCAAGATCATGACCTTCGGCGCCTATCGTCTATAGCCGATTGCCCAAGCTTTCCCGGGCCCTGCGAGCTAGTCGAGATTGACGACTTCGAAGTCGTGGGTGATTTCCGCGGCTTTCTCCAGCATTTTGGAAGCCGAACAGTATTTGTCCGCCGATAACGCCACCGCTTTGCGAACCTTGTCCGGATCGAGGTCCCTGCCGCTGACGATGAAGTGCACGTGTATTTTTGTGAACACTTTGGGAATTTCCGTGGCTCGCTCGGCCTCGATTTCGGCCTCGCAATCGATAATTTTCTGGCGTGATTTGTGCAAAATCGACACGACATCGAAGGCGGTACAGCCGCCCAGGCCGAGTAACAGCATTTCCATCGGACGCACGCCGAGGTCGCGCCCTCCCGCCTCAGGCGCGCCATCCATCACCACCGAGTGACCACTGTCGGATTCACCGACAAAAGACATGTGGTCCAGCCATTTTACTCTACACTTCATTGATAAAACCTATTGCTGTTGAAATGCTGTTTTTATGCTATGTTTAGATCTAGCGAGAACAACTAATTCAGAAATGTCAGTTAACCCCATCACAAAAGTCGCACCTCGGCAAAATGCTGCCCTGGATAACTTCCTGCATCACTGTCACGCCAAGAAATACGCGGCGCGCAGTACGATCATTCATGCGGGAGACGAGTCGGAGACGCTGTACTATATCATCGACGGTTCGGTGAGCGTAGTCATCGAAGACGAAGACTGTAACGAAATCGTGCTTGCCTACCTGAATCCGGGTGATTTTTTCGGCGAGATGGGGTTATTCGAAGAGCACACCAGGCGCAGCGCCTGGGTTAATACCCGTACCGCCTGCGAGGTTGCCGAAATCCATTACAACCAGTTCATGCAACTGGCCAAGGAAACCCCGGAGATTCTGTTTCAGCTCTCGTCACAGCTGGCAAGCCGCCTGCGCAACACCAGCCGCAAGGTGAGTAACCTCGCCTTCATGGATGTCACCGGCCGCGTGGCGCGCACCCTGCTGGATCTGGCGCGCGAGCCTGACGCCATCACCCATCCTGACGGCATGCAAATCAAGATCACGCGCCAGGAAATCGCCAAGATCGTGGGTTGTTCGCGCGAAATGGCCGGTCGGGTCATGAAAACGCTCGAAGAAGATGGCCTGATCACCGCGCACGGCAAAACCATCGTCGTTTTCGGCACCAGATAGCCTCAACGAGAGAACCCACTCGGAGTAAAAACTCCACGCGTTTCGATAGTTAGACTGGATACCGCCGGTCCGACGCATCGGGTCGACCTGCGGGATGATATCTATTGACCGAAAAGTTCCTGCAGGCCCTGTCCCGGGTCGGGTCTACGCATGAAAGCTTCGCCGACGAGAAAAGCATGCACGTCGTGTTGGCGCATCAAAGCGACGTCGTCGCGAGTGTGAATTCCGCTTTCGGTAACCACCAGACAACCGGCGGGAATCAGCTGCAGCAACTGAATCGTGGTGTCGAGGCTGGTATCGAAAGTGCGCAAATCACGATTGTTGATGCCAACCAGTTCCAGATCGAGCCGCAGCGCTCGTTCCAGTTCGTCTCTATCGTGCACCTCGACCAGTACGTCCATGCCCAACGATCGCGCCTGGGAATGCAGCTCCGCCAGGGCTTCATCTTCGAGCGCGGCGACGATTAGCAGGATGCAATCGGCGCCGATCGCGCGCGCTTCGACCACCTGGTAGGGATCGACGATAAAGTCCTTGCGGATCACCGGCAATTCGCAGGCCGCGCGCGCCGCCACCAGGTAATCTTCGTGGCCCTGAAAAAAGTCCTGGTCGGTCAACACCGACAGGCAGCACGCGCCGCCCGCCTGGTAAGATTTTGCGATCTCGACCACGTCGAAGTTTTCGCGAATAACGCCCTTGCTCGGTGACGCTTTTTTGATTTCGGCGATAACTGCCGCCTGCCCACGATCGACGCGTGACTGCAGCGCCGCCACGAAGCCGCGCGGGATCGATGCCAGATCCGCCTGCCGCTGCAGGTCGGCCAGCGAAACCTGCCCCTGGCGCGTTTCGATTTCCTGATGCTTGCGCGCCAGGATTTTATTCAGAATATCGGGACGTGCAGCGTTCATCAGGCATTGCTCTCGGCCACCAGGTTCTGCAGCACTTCGGCCGCCTTGCCGCTGCTGATAGCGGCGCGCGCGGCTTCGATCCCGGCCGCCAGCGAATCCGCGCAACCCGCGACATAGATAGCGGCACCCGCATTCAGGCACACGATATCGCGCGCCGGCCCGGGCTGATCGGCGAACACGCCGCGAATCATCGCCAGGCTTTCTTCTGCCGAGCCAACCCGTAGCTCCTCAAGCGAAGCGGTTTCCATGCCAAAATCGCTCGGTGCAATGGTGTAGTTGCTGATTTTGCCGTCCTTGAGCTCGGCCACCCGGGTCGGCGCCGAGATACTGATTTCGTCCATGCCGTCCTCGGCGTGCACGACCATGACATGGCGGCTACCAAGCTGCTGCAACACTTTCGCCATCAGCTCGACGAGCTCTTCGTGGAACACGCCGATGACCTGGTTGGGCGCGCCGGCAGGATTGGTCAGGGGACCCAGCACATTAAACACCGTGCGCACCGCCAGCTCCTTGCGCGCGCCAATCGCGTGCTTCATCGCGCCATGATGCGCCGGGGCAAACATGAAACCAACGCCGACCCGCTGCACACACTGGGCCACTCTTGCGGGCGGAATATCCAGCTCGACGCCAGCCGCCTCGAGCACGTCGGCACTGCCAGAGTTACTGGTCATGGAACGGTTGCCGTGCTTTGCGACCTTTGCACCGGCGGCCGCGGCCACCAGCGCGCTGGCGGTCGAGATATTAAAACTGCCGGACGAGTCGCCGCCAGTACCGGCGGTATCGACGAGGTGCTCTTCGCTGACGTTTACCCGGGTCGCAAGTTCACGCATGACTTTGGCGGCGGCGGAGATTTCATCGACGGTTTCGCCCTTCATGTGCAGGCCCACGAGAAACCCGCCGATTTGCGCAGGGGTGCATTCTCCGGTCATGATTTGCCGCATCACCGTTGTCATATCATCGCCACTGAGATCCTGCCGGGCGATCATCGACTTGATTGCTGTCTGAATATCCATCGCTCTCCCCTAGTTGATGTCTTGTTGAAGAAAATTACGCAACAGCGCGTGCCCATTATCGGTCAAGATCGACTCAGGGTGAAACTGCACGCCCTCGATCTGCATTTCCCTGTGCCGCAGGCCCATGATTTCATCGACCTCGCCAGCGTCGTTTTCAGTCCAGGCGGTGACCTCCAGGCAATCCGGCAACGAATCCCTGGCAATCACCAGTGAGTGGTAGCGGGTTGCGATAAAGGGACTGTCGAGACCCTCGAAGACGCCGACACCGGTATGCAACACCGGTGAAGTCTTGCCATGCATGATTCTGCGCGCATGCACGACTTTCCCGCCAAACACCTGCCCGATACTCTGATGGCCCAGGCAAACGCCCAGAATCGGTTTTTGCCCGGCCAGCGCCTCGATCGCGGCCATCGATATACCGGCTTCGTTCGGGGTGCAGGGTCCCGGCGAAACCATAATATGACTGGCGTCCGACGCCAGCACTTGATCGACGCTAATCTGATCGTTGCGCACCACTTCGACCTCGGCCTCGAGTTCGCCGAGATACTGCACCAGGTTGTAGGTGAAGGAATCGTAGTTATCGATCATCAGGACTTTCATGACTCCCCCTCCGAATCGGCACAGGGATCACGCGACGGCAATCCCGCTTCGGCTAGCGCTACCGCGCGAAAAATCGCGCGCCCCTTGTTCATGGTTTCCGCCCACTCGTTCGCTGGAACCGAATCATAAACGATGCCGGCGCCCGCCTGTATGTAGAGCTGATCATCCTTGATTACCGCGGTACGAATCGCGATCGCGGTATCCATGTTGCCGCTCCAGGAAATATAACCGACCGCGCCGGAATATATGCCGCGTTTCACCGGTTCCAGTTCGTCGATAATTTCCATCGCCCTGATCTTGGGCGCACCCGATACCGTGCCGGCCGGGAAGGTCGCGCGCAACACGTCGAAGGCCGACATTTCGGGCTTGATCCTGCCCTCGACGTTGGACACGATATGCATCACGTGCGAGTAACGCTCGACAATCATTTTTTCAGTCAACCTGACGCTGCCCACCTGGCTGACCCGGCCAGCATCATTGCGCCCGAGATCGATCAGCATCAGGTGCTCGGCCAGCTCCTTGGGATCATTCAGCAGTTCCCGCTCGAGTTCCAGATCGTCGTCCGGCGTCCTGCCGCGCGGACGCGTCCCCGCGATCGGCCGCACCGTGACCGCCTCGTCCTCGAGCCGCACCAGGATTTCCGGCGACGAGCCAACCACGTGGTGGTCGTCGAGATTGAGATAGTACAGGTAGGGCGACGGGTTGAGGCTGCGCAGCGCACGATATAGATTGATCGGCGCCGCGCGATAGGGAATCGACAGCCGCTGCGACAGGACGATCTGCATCGCGTCGCCGTCAATAATGTACTGACGCGCTTTTTCCACCGCCTCCTCGAATCCCTGCTGGGTAAACTCGGAGGTAAAATCCTGCTCGCTGACTGCCTGTTCCGAGGCGCTCGGATTATCTTCCAGCTGCACCGATTTCAGCTTGATCTCGAGTTCATCGAGCTCGCGCTGACCCTGCTGCCAGGCGTCTTTTTCTGCCGGATCGACGTGCACGATCAAAAACATGCGCGACGACAGATTGTCGAAAACCACCAGCCTGTCGCTGAGCATTAGCAGGATGTCGGGCGTCTCGTGTTTATCGGGGTTGGGGCAGGCGGCAAGTTTTGGCTCGATGTAGCGAATCGTGTCGTAACCGAAATAGCCAACCAGCCCGCCGTGAAACTTGGGCAGGCATTCCGCCTCGGCGACCTTGAAAAAGTCCAGGTAGTCTTCGATAAACTTTAGCGGGTCATCGGTTTCTTCTTCGCTAACGACCTGGCCGTCGACCTCCAGCAGGGCGCGCTTGCCAAACACCTTGATGCGGGTGCTGCAGGCCATGCCGATGATCGAGTAACGCCCCCATTTCTCACCCCCCTGCACCGATTCGAACAGATAGCTGTAAGGCTCGTCGGCGAGCTTGAGATAGGCGCTTAGCGGGGTATCGAGGTCGGCGAGAATTTCACGCACCAGCGGGATGCGGTTGTAATCACGCCTGATTTGATTGAATTGCTTGAGGTTCATGAGTGACTCTTAAACGGTTGAACAGAAAACGGAATAAAGGGAACAGCAGCTTGCGCTCACCATCGCCAGCTTTGGTTACCCTCGGTTTTCTGTAAGCGTTGTCGAGTCATCTGGATTAACACTACGGTCAGGCGACAGAATCTATCACAGCATTCCGGGCATGACCACGATTATTAAACCGGTACCGGGTTAATGATTACGGCTGCCTAGATCGAAGCAGCCCGCTCCAGTTCGCCGCGCATTTGGCGCAGGATGCTGTCGTAGCGATGCGGATCGTCGGCCTGGGCGCAGCCGAAGATTCCGGAACCAGAGACAAAGGTATCGGCACCGGCGCCAGCGATTTCTGCAATGTTGTCGAGCTTGACGCCACCGTCGATTTCAAGGCGGATATCGAAACCCGACTCATCGATCAGGGCGCGCGCGCTGCGCAGTTTTTCGAGCGTCGCCGGAATGAAACTCTGCCCGCCAAACCCTGGATTCACCGACATCAGCAACACCATGTCGACTTTATCCATAACGTGCTCGAGGTAACTCAGCGGCGTGGCCGGATTAAATACCAGGCCCGCGCGGCAACCGCTGTCGCGGATCAGCGACAGGCTGCGATCGATGTGTTCCGAGGCTTCGGGATGAAAGGTGATGTAACTGGCGCCGGCGCTGGCGAAGTCAGGAATAATGCGATCCACCGGCTTGACCATCAGATGCACATCGATCGGCGCTTCGATGCCGTGCTTGCGCAAGGCCTCGCAGACCAGCGGGCCGATGGTCAGGTTGGGCACATAGTGATTATCCATCACGTCGAAATGCACGATATCGGCGCCCGCGGCGAGCACGTTATCGACTTCTTCACCGAGTCGCGCGAAATCGGCGGACAGGATCGAGGGAGCAATCTGGTAATCGGTCATGGCAATTCCTGGGTGCAAGTGGCAGGCAATTTACACCATATCGCCCCTGATTTCAGCCTGGTCAAAATGGATAACCTGGACTAACCCATATGCGCCCGGCTTGCACGATGCTGCTAAACTCGCCCACGGTGAATCCAGGGTTCGACTCAGATGTCAGCACGACAACAACTCCGACAGGAAATAGCGGCGCTAAAGCATGAACTGCGCCGCGTGTCCGATGCACTCGAGCGCGGCCGCTCGCAGGAACTCGAACGGCGCGCGCGACAGTTGCGCGAGAATATCGCCCTGTGTGAACGCGACCTGAAACAGGAACTGTTCAGCTCCGGGGCTCAACCAGCTGACGAATAGCAGCGCTCATGTGTTCGACATGTGAGCCTTCCCAGTAAACCCTGTGGCAGCTCGCGCAGCGGTAAAACTCGCTGTAGAAACGCCGCGTCAGGGGCTCCAGACTGGACCAGACCTGCGCGCGGTCGACGCTTTCAATGATGCCGTTGCAGCGCAGGCAGCGTTGCAGGGGTTTAACCTGCGCGGCCAGGTCGAGGCGTTGCATGACTTCACCCAGCTGAGTTTCAGGATCGTCCGATCGCACCCAGTAACCGTGGGTAACCGCCTTGCGAAACAGCAGACGCCGGTCGCGGGTCAGTATGATGCGTTTTTCACGGACTGCCAGGTCGACAATTTCGCCATCCTCGAGGCGATTGCCATAAGCCGCGTCAAATCCCAGCATGCGCAGCAGGCGCGCGAGTTTACCGAGATTCACGTCGACCATGAAGCGAGTTACGCGCAGCGGCCGCGCGCGCAGGTGCTGCAGCGGCGAGATATCGAGGCTCTCGAACACCGGGTATACCGCCACCCGGTCGCCATGTTGCAGCCGGTAATCGAAGCCGACCGACTCGTTGTTGACCAGGATCAGATCGATCTCGCTATGCGGCACCCCGAGCACCTCGACAGGGTCCTTGATCGCCGGCCGACCGCCAAACCGGTAATCGATGGTTTTTTTGTAGCACTCGGGTCCGAGGAAATCGTTGAGTTCCTCGTAAAAACGAAAATTGGCGAGGTAGGGTTTCACGCTTATAATCGGCTTCCTGAGCGCAGGGCTAAAGACAATGGTATTAACGATGTTCGGGCATTTCTCTTATCGTAACTTCATCACCACCGTTGTTGAAGTCCTGCTGATTACCACGCTTCTAGCCCTGCCGGTCAAATCCGCTAACGCTGACAACGGATTTCAAGCCCAGCGCGAAAATATGATTCGCCTGATCGAAACCGATGTACGCGCTACCAGCGCCTATCTCAAACGCGCGGCGCTCGACGAACGCGTGCTCGAGGCATTGGCCAGCGTGCCGCGGCATGAATTCGTACCGGCCGACCTGGTCGATGAGGCTTACCGTAATCGACCGTTACCGATTGGGCATGGTCAAACCATCTCCCAGCCCTACATCGTCGCCATCATGACCGATCTGCTCGAGCTCGAAGCGGGGCAAAAAGTGCTTGAGATAGGCACCGGCTCCGGTTACCAGGCGGCGGTGCTGGCTGCGCTCGATACCCGGGTGTGGAGTATCGAAATAATCGAGGCTCTCGGTAAGCGGGCCGGCTCGGTGTTAGCGCGCCTCGGCTATGACGGCATCGAATTGCGCGTCGGCGACGGCTACTACGGATGGGCCGAGCAGGCGCCGTTCGATGCGATCATCGTCACCGCCGCTGCGAGCCACATTCCACCACCCCTGGTCAAACAGCTCGCTGTCGGCGGTAAAATGATCATTCCGGTCGGCAGCCGGTTTTCGACACAGGAATTAATTCTGATCACGCGTATCAGTCCCGAGGAAGTGGTCACACGCCAGGTCCTGCCGGTCAGATTCGTGCCGCTCACCGGCAGTCACTAGTGCCGGCGTGAATCGAGTCTCGCAACCCCGGATTGCCATCGCCCTGATGTCCGCGGCGGTACTGGCTTACGAAGTCTTGCTGATGGCGCTGTTTTCACTGATCCAGTGGCACCACTTCGCCTACCTGGTAGTCAGTATCGCGCTGCTCGGTTTCGGTATCAGCGGCAGCTTGCTCGTATTCACCGCCCCGTATCTCGCCGGACGTTTTCGTGGTTTCGCGACGAGTCAGGCCTGCCTGTTTGCGCTATCCGCATTAATGGGTTTTTTGCTGGCGCAGCAGCTTTCCTTCAATCCGCAAGAGCTTATCTGGGATCACCATCACTGGTTACGCCTGGCGCTGGTCATCCTGTTACTGACCCTGCCGTTTTTTTTCGCGGCCAACCTTATCGGCATGGCCCTGATCGAGTTTCGCGACCGTCTGGCGCAAATCTATGCAGCCGACCTGCTGGGCGCCGGATTTGGCGCGCTGGGCATCATCGGCACTCTGTTCCTGCTGTCGCCATCGCAGGCACTGATTCTCGTATCGGTGCTCGGCCTTGGCGCCGCGGCGGCTATCTGGATAGAATGCCGTGGCCGTGCCTGGAGCGCCCTTGCGGCATTCGTTATAGCGACGCTAGTTCTGTATCAGCTGCCCGCTGACTGGAGCGAGCCCCGGATTTCGCCCTACAAGGAATTGAGCCAGGCGCTGCGTATCCCCGGTACTCGCATCATCGAAACCCGCTCCAGTCCGCTAGGCGTGCTAAATGTCATCGAAAGCCCGACCTTACCGCTGCGCCATGCCCCCGGACTAAGCCTGAATGCCCGCACCGAACCGCCGCCCCAGCTCGGACTTTTTATCAACGCTGGCGGTATGAGCGCAATAACACGCTATCGCGGCAAACGCGAGGAACTGGCCTATCTCGACGAGTTGACCTCGGCGCTGCCATACCATCTGCAGCAGCCGGACAAGGTACTGGTGCTGGGTGCCGGTGGCGGCGCCGAGCTGCTGCAGTCTATTTATCACGAAGCCGGGCAGATCGATGCGGTCGAAATCAATCCCCAGGTAGCCGAGCTGATGCTTGGCCGCTTCGCCGAGTTCAGCGGCGGACTCTACGAGCATGAAAGCGTCAGCCTGCAGCTGGCGGAGGCGCGTGGATTTCTGCAGCGTGGCGCTGCAACCTACGATCTGATCCAGGTGCCTATGCTCGATTCCTTCGCCAGCTCGGCCGGCGGCGTGCACGGTCTCAACGAAAACTACCTGTACACCATCGAAGCCCTGCAGCAGGCCCTGTCAAGACTGGAACCCGGCGGGTTTATCGCGCTCACGCGCTGGATCAAACTGCCACCGCGCGACAGCCTGAAATTGTTTGCCAGCGCGATCGAAGCCCTGAAACGGGCAGGCGTCGAGGATGTTGCGCAACGGCTGATACTGATCCGCGGTTTGCAGACGAGTACCCTGCTGATCAAAAACGCTGCGATCAGCGCGGCGGAAATCGAAGCTTTGCAGGCTTTCTGCAAAACCCGGGCATTCGACACGGCCTACTATCCCGGGATGCCGGCCAGTCAGGCCAACCGCTACAATCGACTGCAGTCAGACTATTTTTACGCCGCGGCACAGGCCTTGCTCGGAGATGAGCGAGAGCAATTTCTGCGGGACTACAAGTTCAACCTGGAACCGGCCAGCGACAACCGCCCGTTTCATTTTCACTTCGTCAAATGGCGCACGCTTGCCGAATTATTCGAATTGCGTTATCGCGGTGGCAGCGCATTGATCGAAACCGGCTACCTGACCCTGGTAATAACCCTCATATTGAGCCTGGCGCTGAGCCTGCTGCTGATTCTGCTGCCATTGTTGCTGCCCAGACGCAAACAGGCATCCGCTTCGGTCCGCTTCGGCAAACTCCGGGTGTTTACCTACTTCGGCGCACTCGGGCTTGGATTTCTGTTGATCGAGATATCGTTTCTGCAAAAATTCATCCTGCTGTTGCACCACCCGCTCCATGCCGCGGCGGTTGTGCTGGCATCCTTCCTGATCGCAGCCGGATTCGGTAGCGCCTTCGCGCAGGCGTTTAGCAACAGCCTGCGCGCACGACGCATCACCGCCTACTCGATACTGATCATTATCATGCTCGGCAGCGCCTACCTGCTGCTGCTCGGGCCGCTGCTGCAGCTGGCTGGCGGCTGGCCGCTGAGCGCGAGAATTCTGC
Source organism: uncultured Gammaproteobacteria bacterium (assembly GCA_963768295.1). Taxonomy (GTDB): domain Bacteria; phylum Pseudomonadota; class Gammaproteobacteria. The sequence goes on from CAVYHN010000062.1 coordinate 28,822, forward strand.
TAAGCGTCATCCTGATCGCTCCGCTAGGATTTTGCATGGGGATTCCGTTCCCGCTGGGGCTGGCGTCGATCAGTATCGGGGCGCCGGCTTTAACACCATGGGCCTGGGGCATCAACGGTTGCGCCTCGGTAATCAGCGCGGTTCTGGCCTCGCTGCTGGCGATCCATTTCGGATTCAACCTGGTTATCCTGATCGCCATGGTCTGCTACCTTCTGGCCGCGGTCAGCTACCCGGTTGCGGCAGGTGGCCAGGTCGAGGCCGTTATGGTAAAAACCGCCGCAGGATGAAGCATTCATGAGTAAAAATACCTTCGAGCAAAATCAGCGCCGCCATCAACTGGACGACAACGACCAGGTCTGGCTGTTTGGCTATGGCTCGTTGATCTACCTGGTCGATTTTCCCTACCTGGAATCCAGGTCGGCGAGTATCCGCGGCTGGAGCCGGCGCTTCTGGCAGGGTTCGCACGATCACCGCGGCACCGAGGACAACCCGGGCCGTGTCGTGACCCTGATCGAGGAACCGGGCGCTCTCTGCGGCGGACTCGCCTACCTGATCGAGGCGTCGGTTTTCGAGCAACTCGACGTGCGCGAAAAAAACGGTTACCTGCGGGTGGCTGCCGAGATGAGCTTCGACGATGGTACGCAGGCCACCGGCCTGACCTACATCGCCACGCCTGATAACGAGGCTTACCTCGGCGCCGCCAGCGAGTACGATATAGCCCGCCATATCTGCGGCGCGGCGGGCCCCAGCGGCCCAAATGACGAATACCTGCTGGAACTGGCGGCGGCGCTGCGCAAACTCGGGCTACATGACCAGCACGTCTTCGATATCGAATCCCATATTCTGCAAATGGCGCAAGAATGAATCCAGGCTGGCTGCCGCCGTGATCGAATTTTCTCGGGCAGCCAATCGAAAAATTTAGCTGGCTTTTTAATCCCGCAAACCTATGCTGAGCCGATCTGGCCCGGGAGTCGAACCACGGTAATGACCGGCATCACGCACGCCGCAAACGTCCACCGGCTGGTGGCTGGTTGCCGGACTTGCGCTGGGCACGGCATTGCTGCCGCAACTGTTGTACACCAGCTTTGCGCCGATGATAGGCGCCGCGCGCGCGGCGATGGCCGGTAGTGTTGAACTACCGACCATGTTCTTCGTCGGCTGGTTCATGCTGGGAGAAGTTATCGGACCGATGCAATGGCTGGCCTGTTTGTTGATAACGCTGGCGATACTGATGACGCCCGCCCGCGCAACGCGGAATCTGACGACGCAGATGGTGATGCCGTCTGCGGCGCATAAAGAAGCCGCTAACAAGCGGCTTTCTGATACCTGGTTTTAATACGCTACCAATGCGGGCGGCTACTTGAGGCTGTCGAAATAGTCGCCCAGATTCTCGATGTCTGCATCGCTCAAGCCCGCCGCCATAGCGTTCATGACCGCGTTCTTGCGCGCGCCGCTGCGGAAATCGGTCAGGTTCTTGCGCATATAATCACCGCTCAGGCCTTTCAGCGAGGGATAAGTTGCCACAACACTGATGCCGCCAGCGCCAT
>CAVYHN010000063.1:0-15714 GCA_963768295.1 uncultured Gammaproteobacteria bacterium
GCTCGATATCATCGAGAAACTGGCGCTTGATCGAAAACTCGCGGCCGCCGAGCAGCACGGTTGCCTGCCCCTGTTGCTTGATCTGGTCGGACTGGTGTTTGAACAGATGGGCCACGTGCTCCGCGGTGGCGGGCGCGCCAATGGTGACCACGGCTTTGACCGACTCGAGCCGTGACGCCGCGCTCAACACCGCCGCACCACCGAGGCTGTGGCCGATCAGTATCTGCGGTGCGCGGTAATGCTGTTCCAGCGCTTTTGCCGCCTGCAGCAAATCCTCGACGTTCGAAGAAAAATTAGTGTTGGCAAAATCGCCGTCGCTATTGCCCAGGCCGGTAAAGTCAAATCTCAGCACCGCGATCCCCTGCGCCGCGAGGGCACGGCTGATTCGGGAAGCCGCGGCGATATCCTTGCCGCAGGTAAAACAATGTGCAAACAGCGCGAAACTGGACACTTCATCGGCTCGCTCCGGCATTTCGAGCAGGCCGGCAAGCGTATCGCCGGTGGAATTTTCAAATTCCAGCTTGATTTTGTTCATTCGAGTGACTCCAAAAGGTTATTATCCTGTGACTGGCAACAAGCACACAGGTTCCTGTTGAAAAGGCAGTTTAATCGATTTTTACGCTGGCTACTGTTTCTCTGGGTCAAGGTAGAGGTTTTCCCGAACGATGATCCGCGCAGCATGCTGGATCCCGAGCGGCCGATTCTTTACGTGCTCGCCGACCGGGGTCTCGCCGACCTGCTGGTGCTGACCGAAATTACGCAGCGTTATACTCTGCCCGACCCGAGAGCGCCGATTGCGCTCGACGGGCTGGAACAACACCACTCGGTTTACAGCGTTGCCGCGCGCAGTCCGCTGATCGACTGGATCAGGCGTCGGCGCAAGCATTCGGTGATGCTGACCGATTTCATCGAGGCCTTTGGCGAAAACGACGCCCTGAATTTGCAGATTGTTCCGGTATCGGTTTTCTGGGGTCGCCCGCTGGCACGGCACAGAAACTGGTTACAGGTTCTGTTTGCCGATACCTGGTCGATGGCCGGACGCACCCGCAAGTTTTTTACCCTGCTAATCCACGGGCCCAACACGCGGCTTATATTTTCGCAGGCGCTCGATTTTCGCGGCATTCTTGCCGAAACCGGGAACCACGAACAGGACCTGCAGGAACTATTGGTCACCACCCTGAGCCAGCAGCGTGAGGCGACCTTCGGGCCCCAGATCACCAGTCATAACCATTTGTCCGCGCAAGTCATCGAAGACAGTATCGTCCAGGAACTGATCTCCGAGCAGGTCGACAGCACCCTGCAACGATATACCCGCGCGCATCGCTATTGCCGCGAGATTTTTGCCGACTGCACCCAGCTCACCATCGAGGTCATGCTGCGCCTGTTGCGCGCCTTCTGGAATCGCTACTACGCCGGCATCGAAATCTATCATGCCGATCGCGTGCGCGAAGTGGCGCTTACCCACCAGCTGGTTTACGTCCCCTGCCATCGCAGCCATGTCGATTACCTGCTGCTGTCCTATGTTATTTACAACGAGAACCTGGCGCTGCCTTACATCGCGGCGGGCGACAATCTCAATATTCCATTTATTGGTCGCATTCTGCGCGGCGGCGGCGCCTTTTTCATTCGTCGCAGCTTCAAGGATAACCAGCTGTATACCGCGGTGATGCGGGCCTATCTTTTTCAACTGGTCAATCTCGGGGTGCCGCTCGAATATTTTATCGAGGGCGGGCGTAGCCGCACCGGCAGAATGCTGAAACCCAAGCTCGGCATGCTCGGTATGACCGTCGAGGCTTATATCAAGAGCCAGGCGCGACCGCTGGCATTCGTGCCGGTTTACATCGGTTACGAAAAGCTGATCGAGGGCAAATCCTACATCGGTGAACTCTATGGCGGCAAAAAGAAACGCGAGTCCACGCTGCGCGCATTGAGCGCGATTTTTCGACTCAAGGGGCACTTCGGCAAGGTAACCGCTAGTTTTGGCGAGCCGATCCCGCTCAGCCCCCTGCTATCGCAGCACTGCAGCGACTGGGAAAAGCGGGCCGCGGAAGTCGAAAGCAGACCGAACTGGTATCGCGACAGCCTGCTGCACCTTTCCCGTAAAATCATGCACGGCATAAACCGCGCCTGCGTAATCAATCCGGTAAATTCGATCGCAACCATACTGCTTGCAACCCCGCGCCAAAGTATCGAAATCGAAGAGCTGGTTAGCCAGGCAAAACTGCACCATCGCCTGATTAGTGGCGCCCACTGCCTGGCGTCGATTCGCATCGAAGGCCAGGTCGATAAAAAACAGATCAGGCGCATCGCCAAACAAAAGCTCATTCACATCCGCGAACACGAATTGGGCGACATCGTTTACCTCAAACCCGAGGACTCGGCACTTATCGGCTATTACCGCAATAACAGCCTGCATTCGCTGATCATTCCGGCATTGATAGCCTGCTGTTTCAGCAACGTACGTCGAGTCTCCCGCGCCAGCGTGCAGCGCAAGATCGTTTTGCTGTACCCATTTCTGAAATCCGAACTCCAGCTCGAGTGGCAGGATTCGGGCCTCGAGGAAATTGTCGACGAGTGTATCAAAAGCCTAATCCGTGAATCGCTGCTGGAAAAAGTCGACCGGGCCCTGCGCCGGCCGCCTCGCAGCGACCATCGCTTCATGCAACTGGTCCGACTGGCCCATATCGTTCAGCCGATACTCGAACGCTACTACATGACATTTATCGTGTTGTGGCAATCGTCGAGCGCCCCGTTGCAGGAAACCGAACTGGAGCGCCGCTGTCACCTGTTGGCACAGAAAATCTCGATGATTTACGGCATCAACTCGCCGGACTTTTTCGATCGCCTGCTGTTCCGGGATTTCATCGCGACCATGCTCGAAAACGAATACCTGGTCAAAAACGACAACGAGCAACTCGAGTTCGCCCAGGATTTCAACTACATCAGCCTCGACCTGCGCAACCTGCTCAGCACCGAGGTGCGGGGCAGCATCCTGTCCCTGATCAAGTCCACCCCGTAGCAAGTCAGCTCGACAGCCCAATAACAGAGTGTCGTCCCAAATGGAGTGACGCTGGCATATTGTTATCGGTGTATGTTTGCACGCCAGAATGTCAGCTATAGCCTGATAGATACAAAGTTGTGATAACCAGGAAACTGCCGCTCAGAATTATTTACCAAGCGGCGGCTACCGACCCTGAACCGATGCCCAGTCAAATCACTGCAACGCTCAGGAACCGGTACTAGTAGGTCATTGAACCTGCAAAAGATGCAGCAGGTCATCGGCATGCCTGGTGGCTGGAATTCGACTGGATTAGCCGGTGCGAAGAGGCAATGTTGGGCGTGTCGATGGGATTCAGTCAGATTCCGAATGTCTCAAGGGCAGGACGGCATCGCCAATTTCTTTCTTTACCCGGTGGACTAGAAAAAGCAGGGTGTTAATAGTTCCTATACTCCCGGGATTAAGTCTTAGCTGTCGACTAAAATACTTTCAAATAATGACTTTTGCAGGGTCATTTGATACCTAAACTGACACGAATATTTATGAAAGCTTTTTACTATTGCCTGTTTTTACTGGTATTTATAACTGCCTGTGGTCACGGCGGGTCTCCCGCAAACGATCCAGATCCACCCGCGGTCGAACCCGTCAAGATTAGTGGTGCGGGCGATCTCGGAATATTCGATCCTGCGCTGACGCAGGATCCTGTTACGGGCCGCCTATGGATGAGTTACTCGTCGATCGACACTTCAGTTTATTATCCCTCGTCTACCTATTGGGCGGTTTCGATTCGACTGGCCTATTCCGAAGACAACGGCGTCAACTGGACCGATGCCGGCACGGTTGTTGCCCCCAGGGTCGAGACACAGGTCGGACCGATGACCGCCGCACATCCTGGTGGCAGCATTCTCGCGAATAGCCAGGGCATCTGGCAAAGCGAAACTTCGACGCTGATTTACGACCCCGGTGCACCTGTGGCGGAGCGCTGGAAATTGATCTGGTTTCAATACCTGAATGCTAACCTGGTCTCATATTTTGCCGACTATAGCTGGATTGCGATGAAAGCGGCGTCAACACCGGTCGGATTAATTGCGGCTACACCGGTAAAGCTTTTCGGTGGCGCGGGGCTGCAAAGCGAGGGCGGCAATACGGGTTCGCCGGTATTTTCGCCGATTGCGGGTATGCCCTTGATCCAGCTAAACAGCGATTTGACCAGCGCGCCGGGCGGGGCGAATCTGGCGGACCTGAATCTCTGCATCTTTGCCGAACCGGGCTTGCATGCCACCAGTAGCACGCTTTATCTGGCTATCTTCTGCGCCGATGCGGCAACCAACCCGGTGACCGAGTACCTGGTTTATTTTCGCTGCAATAGCCCCTGTGATATGACCGACGCCGCCAGCTGGGACTATCTCGGACGCCTGCTGACCCCGGCTGACGCCCAGACCGAGACCGGTGACGATCACTACCAGGCGCCGGCGCTGGTCGCGAAAAATGGCAGGACCTATTTAATGGTGACGCCCGTCGATACCACGATCGATAATCGTTATAACGGCTGTCGAATTTACGAATTTGTTGATGTAAACAGCAACCAGCTGCAACGTAGTGGCGGGCAGCTGGTCGAAGTTGCCGTGGCTGACGGGGAGGCAGGAACCCATAACGGTGCCTGCGCCACGCTCAACGCAATTGACGGTGGCGTATACCTGAGTCAGTTTGAAGCCGCGAGTCCCGCCGAAACTTTCAAGATATACAAAAGCCAGGTGGCCGCGCCCTAAATTCCCAGTCGCTATGGGTATTCCGCAAGGCCAGGGATTCTCGGGACAGTATACCTGTCCGCCTGTTGCTAACCTGGGTTCTGATCTTTTCAAGACACGATGGTTTAACCGCATGTGCCTGTCAAATTTTTATCGGAGCGAGTGTACGAAACTGGCCGCAGATTGCTCCTGGGCTCTACTTTTTAAGTGCCTGTTAAGGGGCAATTGCCTGGCCAGGCAGGGAAAGATTCTCAAACTTTGGAATTAGCCATAGTCATCGACAATATTTTCGCCAAAGGAGGCCCTCAGAATCCCCTTATCAGGGACAACTTACGCTCCGAGGCGGACCATTAACCTTACAAATAACCTGAATATTTGTCATGAGCAGCGCGAACGAAAATGTTCAGGTTGCTTCGCTTTATTATGTGTCGCCGGTTGTTGTCCCTTTATCGACGTCGCCTGATACAGGTTGAACCTCCTGCGACTGATCATCAGCTACTCCTTTTTTCTGCAAGAGCTTCTCTTCCTTCTTTTTCTTTTTGGCGATTTCTTTCTGGCGCTTTTGAAACGCGTAATTGGGTTTAGCCATGCGTAGTCTCTTTTATATAATTCTAGAATTGGTGCGGTTAAAATACGGCATTTTCCGACCGATTGCACTCTACATAGCACTTACAATATCAAAGTCTCGAGAGGCCACCGGGTCGATAGCGGACGTTTAACTCAGACAGGTAACATTTAGCTAATGCGCGCCGATTTCATGGTGTCGCATTGAGCGCCTGGTTAACTTTTTTACAAATGAAGATTCCGTGTTAAAACCTCCGCTGATGTAATAATACGCTTTGTGCGATAAAGCTCCGGATGTTTTTCGTCGTCAGTGTACCCTGCTGGGTCTCCGGTTCCCGAGTTAACCAGCCAGGAGATTTCAGGCCTGCGCTCACCCAGCAGTTTCTTTAAAGCCTGTGGTGTAATACCTAAGGCTTTCGCCGCCGCATTGTAGGTGCAGCGAGTCTTAACTTTGTTAAGGTAATCAATTACGATGATAATTTTATCCTGCATTAATAGGTGACCCGTAAAGAGTTAACGCTGCGTATCAGCGGTATTATAGGCGCGTAGTGGGCACTTTGTCCGCCCGCATGCGCTTGTGAGGAATACTTTTTATCTTTTCGATGCATCCAATAAAAATTCCTTATTGATCGGGATATATTTAGATGCTGAACTAATTAGTGAAGTAGAAGTATATTTAGGTACGCCGTAGACCTCTACTCCCGCATTTAGATCCTTACGGATCTTAGCGACCAGCAAATCAAAATCTCCATCACCGGATGCTAACACAACTACATCCGCATATTTGGCATATTCTAAAGCATCGAGAGTTATTCCCACATCCCAATCGCCTTTTGCTGACCCATCCACCCTTTGGATGAATGGTTTAAGTTTCACCTCAAAACCAATCGCTCTAAGTATATTTTGAAACTGTCTTTGTTTTTCATCACCGCGATCTATGGCGTAAGCAATCGCTTTTATTACTTTCCTGTTTGAGGTGACTTTCGACCAAAACTTATTGTAATCAAAATTACACTCGTAAGACTGCTTAGTGGTGTAGTAAATATTCTGCACATCAACTAGTACTACTATTTTTTCCATAAACCGGGTAGCTCGAGTTCCTAACAGCAGAACTATAAGGTTTTTCATCGAATAACACATTATCGATTCTTTGCTGAGCGACCGCTGTTGGCCGAACTCAACAGAACAGGCAACGTTTACGAGTGTCTCCATTTGGAGAAGTCGGTTTCCTATAATAAGACATTCGGGGCCGAGATCGGCTCATTGCAAACATTGCATCGACAAAAGTAAACGGAAAGAAAAAAATAACCCCTCCACCCACTTTTTCGCCAAGCAGTTCTCGCCAGGCCCGGTAAGGTAGTACCATATCCCACCGCAATTCGTTCCCGGAACGCCTGATGACCCGCCCTGATAACACAATTCTCAAAATTGAACTAAATGACGGTCTGCTGCAGCTTACGTTGAACCGCCCGGACAATGCCAACGCATTGAGTCCTGACCTGACCGAAGCGCTTATCCAGACGATTACTCAGGCGAAGGAAATCCGCCTCTGCATTCTTCGTGGTGCCGGCCGCCACTTTTGCTCGGGATTCGATCTTTCCGACCTGGAAAACTTAAGCGACGGCGATCTACTGTGGCGCTTTCTACGCATAGAGACACTGCTGCAAGCGGTACATCATGCACCTTTTCCGCTTGTCGCGCTCGGCCACGGGCAGCTGGTCGGTGCCGGCGCCGATCTATTTGCCGCCTGCTGGCGCCGCGTAGCTGCACCCGATGCAAAATTCAGGATGCCGGGCTGGAATTTCGAACTGGCACTCGGCACCCGGCGGCTGACGCATTTGATTGGGCAAGATGCGGCGCGCGATCTGCTCATCGATACGAAAGTGTTATCGGCCGAGGAAAGCCTGGCTTGTGGACTGGCAACAGATCTTGCCTCTCAGGAGGAATGGCCCGCTCTCGCCGACAGATTAAAACAACGTGCCACCGCCCTGTCGCCACTAGCGATAAAACACATGCTCGACCTGACAGCTAACGACAGCCGCAACGACGACATCGCCGCAATTGTGACGACGGCCGGTCGCCCGGGACTGAAAGACAGAATCATTGCCTACCGCGACCAGGTAGCAGCATCCTCGACTGTCTGAGATCCGCCGATGGCGGCTGCTGGCCATTCTCAGGCTCTCGTTATTGAAAATTCAGCTTCCGCTTGCGAAGTCCGCCCTGGCACTAGCCCTGGGATGAATTATTACCAGGTACCGGGGAGCTGCTTTTTGCCGAGACAGCGTTTGAATTTGACGATGTACATCCAGGCATCGCCCCAGGTGGTGGGTATTTCGATGCGCTGGTAAAAATGCGGATACCATTCGAGATCGTCGAGCATTCCGAACTGGCGGTCGCTGATGTGGTAAACCTCTCCCGTGATCGCGTGCGACCCGCGCAGGCATACCGCCGGGTAATCCTCGAACTCGTACATCGAGTAAGTCTTTTCGGTGCTGTGCAGGCCCAGGAACTCGGCGCCATGCATAAAACGCTCGTTTCGCTGACCGCGTTTTAAAGTGCCATAAACGAAAACCCGGTTCATGATTTACCGGTGAACTGACGAATTTTACGGCGTTGTTTTTTATCGGGGCGCGAATCGGAGCGCGGTCGGGCCAGCATTGCGAGCTTACGTTTTTCTGCCTCCTGGCTGCGCTTTATGACACTGGCCTCGGTTTCGCGATACAGGCCTTGCGCCTGCTCGGCAGAGCCGCGGCGATCGCTGATATCGGTGACGATTATCTCGAAGCGTTCGTAGCCGCGCTGAACTTCGAAGCAGTCATTGATTTTGACGGTTCGCGACGGTTTGATCCGATGTCCGCCCAAATGCACCTTGCCTCCGGTTACCGCCTCGGCGGCGAGCGCCCGGTTTTTAAAAAAGCGCGCCGCCCACAGCCACTTGTCGAGCCGGACTTTTGCTTCGCCGCCGGTCATCAGGCCGTATTTTTGTGGATGTACTTCATCACCCGGTCAGCCATCGAAAATCCGCTCAACACGGCACCTTCGATCCGCGGCGCGGTACACCAGTCACCGCAGGCGCCGATTGCCTGCGATTCGACAAACAGGGAATCCTCGCTAATCGGGTTAATCGGTAACGCATGTTTCCAGCAATGCACCGAGGCCGAGGCGGGTTTGTGCGGTTTCACATCGGTTGCTTCCCAGAATGCATCGAGCAGCGCGTGCATGACCCGGCCCCTGAAACTGGCGGCATACTGCTGCGACCATTCCGGTGACGCGTGCAGCACCCAGCAATCCGGGCCGCTGTCGGCCTGGGAAACTTGATAGCGGGAAATCCAGGACAGCGGCGAATCGAGCACGAAAGCGGCGTCATAGGGAATATTGAGCCGCTGCTCGAACGCCAGCATGCCGCTCCAGCAAACCGTCATGTCGACGCCGTCGGCCGGCTCGCTGATCGCGGGCACCGAACGGCATAATTCCGCTACCTGGTGTGCCGCGGTCGCGATAATGACAATATCGTAGGCACCCTGGTAGTCGCCACGCTCATTGAACAGGCGCCAGCCGCCTTCCCGCTGCGGCTCCAGTTCCGAAATGTTGGCCGAGGTCGCCAGCTCGCAACGCCGGGCCAGATGCTCCGCCACCATCTGCATGCGCGGCACCCCGACAAAACGCTGTGTTGCCAGGTCGCTGTTGATGATCTGGCCCTTTTGCAACTCGACGATCCAGCCATCCCAGGGGCGCACTATGCCATCGGTCTGCCAGGCGGAAACGATATTCCAGAACAGGGGGTTGTTTACGGTGAAGAACTGGGCACCGTGATTGAACTCGTTTTCGCCGACGCGGAAGCGGCTGACACGCCCTCCGGGGAAAACGCTTTTCTCGAATATCTTGATGTTCTGCACCAGGCCCTGCAGTGCCGTGCCACAGGTTAAACCTGCCAGGCCGGCGCCAATGATGGCGACTGATGGCTGATTGTCCACCTGGGATTTAGAGCGCCGGGAAGTCGCCGGCGTACTTCGAAATCCATTCCTTGGCCGCTTCCTGGGAACTGAGCTTCCGTCCCTCCTGTTGTTCGACTTCCTTGCGGTAGTGCTCGATGTGGCAGATCTGCTCGATCATGCGCAGGCGAAATACATCCCTGGAGTGCTCGAACTCGATGCCGATTTCATAAAGCGGGCCCGATTTCTCACACCAGACTACGTTACCCACCAGGTGATTTTCCTGTTGTAAAACCGGGATCGAGATGCGCACCCGCTGCAGCACTTCCAGTGGTTTTTGCGAAATGAATGCGAGACCGCCGAGGCTGACATTGGTAATGGTTTGATCAACGGTCTCGTCATCCTCATCATCCACCCAGTCCAGCGTAACCTGGATCGGCACGTCGGCCGGGTGGCGGATGAATTTTCGTATCGTCGTATTATCTGGCAATGGTTACCAACATCTTGTTGAGTTTCGCCACGAAGCTGGCGGGATCATCCAGTTGACCACCTTCGGCCAGCAGGGCCTGATCAAATAATATATCAGACCAGTCGGCAAACTTCTTCTTCGATTTTTCCCCACCGAGCTGCTTCACGATCGGGTGGTCGGGATTGATTTCAAGAATGGGTTTACTGCTCGGCAAGTCGTGCCCCGCATCCTTGAGGATACGCTGCATGTGCATCGCCATATCCTGCTCGTTGAGCACGATACAGGCGGGAGAGTCGGTCAGTCGATTGGTCACGCGCACATCCTCGACCTTGTCTTGCAGGGCATCCTTCATCCGCTTTAACAGCTTTTCGGCAGCCTTGGATTTTTTCTCGAGTTCCTTTTCCGAGGCCTCGTCATCGCCGAGATCGAGCTCGCCCTTGGCCACCGACTGCAGCTTCTTGCCGTCGTACTCCATCAGATGCGAGGTCAGCCATTCGTCGACGCGATCCGACAGCAGCAGCACTTCGATACCTTTTTTGCGGAAGATCTCAAGGTGTGGGCTGTTTTTGGCCGCGGCGTGCGAATCGGCCGCGATGAAATATATCTTCTCCTGGCCTTCCTGCATGCGGCCGATGTAGTCGTCCAGCGACACAGTCTGTTCCTCGGTGTCGCTATGGGTAGTGGCGAAGCGCAACAGTTTGGCAATTTTTTCCCGATTAGCGACATCCTCGGCGGGTCCCTCTTTCAACACCCGGCCGAATTCCTGCCAGAATTTCTGATACTTCTCGGGATCATTCTTGACAATTTTCTCGAGCATGCCGAGCACTTTCTTGGTCGAACCGCTGCGAATACTGTCGATTACCTTGCTGCCCTGCAGGATTTCGCGCGACACGTTGAGCGGCAGATCGCTGGAATCGATCAGCCCGCGCACGAAACGCAGGTAACGCGGCATCAGCTTCTCGCTATCTTCCATGATAAAAACCCGCTGCACATAAAGCTTGATGCCGTGGCGTGGTTCGCGATCGAAGAGGTCGAACGGCGCACGTGCTGGAATGTAGAGCAACGAGGTGTATTCATTGGTGCCTTCGACACGGCTGTGGTTCCAGTCGATCGGATCCTCGAAGTCATGCGCGACGTGCTTATAGAACTCCTTGTACTCATCTTCCGTGATTTCCGCACGCGCGCGCGTCCACAGGGCCGAGGCCTGGTTGACGGTTTCTTCTTCGATACTGGTCTCGCCGCCTTCTTCCTGCGGCTCTATGGTCTTGTCCATCAACACCGGGAAGTCGATATGGTCCGAATAGGAGGTAATGATCGAGCGCAGTTTCCAGTCGTTGAGAAGCTCGTCTTCGCCGTCACGCAGGTGCAGCGTAATTTCGGTACCGCGGCCGGGTTTGTCGATCGAGCTGATCTTGTACTCACCCTTGCCCTCGGATATCCACTCGACGCCCTGGTCGGCGGGGGCGCCGGCTTTGCGGGTACGCAGGGTGACTTCCTCGGCGACGATAAACGACGAATAGAAACCCACGCCGAATTGACCAATCAGCTTGGCGTCGTCTTTTTCATCGCCCGTCATCGAGTCAAGAAACGAACGCGTGCCCGATTTCGCGATGGTGCCGATGTGATCGATCACTTCATCGCGCGTCATGCCGATGCCATTGTCGATAATGGTTATGCTGCGCTTGTCCTTGTCATAGCTGACCTTGATTTTCAGTTCGATGTCTTCTTCGTAAAGGCTGGCGTCCGAAACCGCGCTGAAGCGCAGGCGGTCGCAGGCATCCGATGCGTTGGAAATCAGTTCGCGTAAAAAGATTTCCTTGTTCGAGTACAGCGAATGGATCATCAAATCCAGTAACTGGTTGACTTCGGTTTCAAAACCACGGGTTTCGGTATTGGCGGCGGTTGTCATCTCGTAATTTTCTCCGGCAACAAGAATTAAAATTGAAGAAGCATATATGCGGTTATCAGGCTAAAATTTCAAGCTTTGGAATCACCAGTTGCGGCAACTGGTCACGCTCTACTGCCCAGCCTGGTTTAGCCACAGGCGCTGTATCTTTTGATTCAACACCGAGCGCCGTGCGGCGTCTTCGGTGACGGCGAGCAGTTCCAGATAGATGCGGCGCGCATCGTCGACCAGGCCGGATGCGCGCAGACTTTCGGCGGCATTGTATCTAGCCGTCTGCGCCCAGGGATCCATCGCGTCTGGCGCCGGCAGCATCGCCGATTGCAGGTATAGCAGCGCCGCATTGTTGTGCTTCTCGAGACCGCGGTAGGAATCGGCGATCCAGTACAGAATCTCACGTCGCTGCTTGGCTTCGATCTCGAGCCGCAGCAGCTGACTAAAATGGGTGATGGCCTCGGCATGCAGATTCACGGTTTGCAGGTCGAACAGCACCTGCAGAATCCGATCGGTGGATTCCGCGCTGGGTTCGCGGTAGTCGCTGATCAGGTTTTGCAACACCAGGTTGCCTTCCTCGTAGCGACCGCCCAGAATCAACACTCGCGATTGCCGCAACTGCCAGTCGAAACGGCTGGTGCCCTCCGGAATGGTATTCAAGCCCGACATCAGGCGGGTGGCTTCTTCGATATCGGCTGATTTCAGCGCCAGATCAACCAGCTGGTAACGGATTCCAGCCGGTATCTTGAGCGCACTGGAAAATGTTTTGCTGCGATTGAACAGGTTATCCAGCAGGATGCGCTCGGCTTCATCGATCTCGGCGAAGGTTTGCATGTATCCGCTTGCAGCCTGATTTGCGGCCGGGCTATCGGCGGATCGCAGCATCAACATCGCGAACAGCGACCTGGATTTCACCGGGGTAATCTTGCTGGCCTTGTTTGCCAGCTCGAGCCATTTGGCATCGTCGCCAAGCAGCAGTTCAGAGCGATTGCCGACCAGTTCGGCATAATCGAGATAAGCCTGCCATAACAGATCCACCGGCAACTGAAACAGCTGCAACGGCGACTGCTCGGGGTTGCGGAACAAGGCTTCCAGCGCAACCACGCGATCGACCGGCGCCATTTTTTGCGCCGCATGGTAAGCCAGGGCCCATAAAGTTGCGCGTTCCCCGGCAGTTATGTCTTCGCTCGCGCTGCGTTTCTTTACCTGCTGCCACAGTTCGGCCTGGTCTATCTGGTTCAGGCGGAAACGGGCGTAGAGGCTGGTTAGCTGGGCCTGCCAGGCGTCACGATCCTGCAGAATCAAGGCCGCCTGTTCATACCTGCCCGCTTCGATCAGCACGCGCGCGCGCAACAGCAGCCAATCGAGGTCGTCATTGTCAAAATCCTGGTCGAAGCGCAGCAGCGCGATGCGCGCATCTTCGATTCTGCCATCGCCGAGGTAGGATTCGACAACCTGGCGTCGCCAGGTTTCATATTCAGCCGACTCGCTGGCGCCGGGTTCCCAGAGTTGCCGGCGCAATACTTCACGTGCGGTCGCTCCCTGCCCCAGCTGCACAAACGCCCGCGCCTGGTAGGTGGCGGCCTGACGCTTGAATTGTTTGGGAACGTCTGCGGGGAGGTTCTCGGTTCGCACCAGTAATTCGTTCCATTGCCGCCACTGCGTCAGTATTGCCAGGCGCTCCTGCTCCCAGAGGATCCACTCATACAGGTCTTCATCCACCTTGGGCTGGGCCTCATCGAGCATTTTCAGCGTCAGATTCGGAGCGCCGGCGGCGGAAATCTTTTTCAGCAGGTCGAGCCGTTCGTCGGCCGCCGCCGCAGTGCAGGCCCCGACCAGGACGAGGATTAAAAACGCTCTGACTATTTTCATTTTTGCAGAAAAAAGGCGTGTTGAAGAATCAAACACGCCTTTTATATCTAGCATTGCCTGGTTTTGTCTATAACTTTTCCCGGATACGCGCGGCTTTGCCGGTGCGTCCACGCAGGTAGTAGAGCTTGGCCTGACGTACCTTACCGCGCCGCTTGACCTTGATTTCTGCAATCAGCGGGCTGTGGGTCTGGAATACGCGCTCGACGCCTTCGCCATGAGAAATCTTGCGTACAGTAAAGGCTGAATTGATACCCCGGTTACGCTTGGCGATAACAACGCCTTCATAAGCCTGCAAACGCTCGCGGGCACCTTCCTTGACTCTCACCTGCACCACGACGGTGTCTCCCGGAGAGAATGCCGGCACATCGGACTTCATGCCTTCCGCTTCGAGTTGCGCAATTATGTTACTCATTTCAATTCCTCAACTAATTCAGTTTGAACACGGTGACGATCACCGTTTCCGAGTTTTCTCAAACTCGGCGATATACTCATCCAGCAAGGCCTGCTGCCTCGCATCCAGCCGGACATTATCAAGCAATTCCGGTCGCCGTTGCCAGGTGCGCCCCAACGCCTGCTGGTCACGCCAGGTTTCGATGTCGCGGTGATTACCGTTCATCAGAACCTCGGGCACGCGATCTCCCCGGTACTCTTCGGGCCGCGTATAGTGCGGACAATCCAGCAATCCCGCGCTAAACGAATCCTGTTGCGCCGATTCATCGTGCCCCAGGGCTCCCGGAATCAGGCGCGTCATGGCGTCGATGCAAACCATTGCCGCCAGCTCACCGCCGCTGATGACGTAATCGCCCAGCGACCACTCTTCATCCACTTCCCGCTGGATCAGGCGCTCATCGATACCTTCGTAGCGACCGCATAAGAAAATCACCGATCCAGACGCTACCTGCCGTTCCAGTTTCTGCTGCTTGAGCAGCTGTCCCTGCGGACTCAGGTACACCAGGCTCGCGCCGGGATTCTGTTGCCGCACCGCAGCGATCGCATGCTCCAGCGGTTGCACCTTCATCAACATGCCGGGGCCACCGCCGTAGGGTCTGTCATCGACCGTACGATGCCGGTCCCGGGTAAAGTCACGCGGGTTCCAGCAGTGCAGCTCGAGCAGGTTTTGCTCGGCGGCCCGGCCAACTACTCCGTAAGCAATCACCTGTTCTACCAGTTCGGGAAACAGCGTGATGACATCGATCCGCATTTCAGTACTCGGGCGACCAGTCAACCACCAGCCGGCCATTGTCCAGATCGACTTCCCTGACAATCTCGTCCAGGACGAAAGGTATCAAACGCTCGCGTTCGCCCTGCAACACCATGACATCGTCCGCCCCGGTCTCCAGCATTCCTGTCACTACCCCGAGGGGCTCGGCCTGCAGCGTTTCCACCGCCAGCCCGATCAAGTCGGACCAGTAGTACTCCCCGGCTTCGAGCCCGGGCAACAGCCGCGAATTTATAAACAGCTGGCTACCGATAAGCGCTTCGGCCTGGCCGCGGTCATCGATCCCCTGCAGCTTGGCAACAACATTCTTGCCCTGCAGTCGGCCCTTCACCTTCATTTCTTTGAGCTCGTCTCCCTGCGCTATCACCCAGGGGCTGTAACTCACTATGTTCTCGCGCGGGCTGGTTTTGGAAAATACCCGAATCCAGCCTTTTAAACCCTGCGCGCCAAGCACATGTCCAACACAGATCAAATCATCATCGTGCCGGCTCATTTGCCTCAAGCCGCAGCCTTGCGCACTCCCTTGATCAGGTTGGCTACGCGCTCGCTGGGTTTTGCGCCTTGCGACATCCAGTAATCGATGCGGGCATCATCGAGGCGCAATTCCTCTTCCTGGCCACGGGCCTGGGGATTGAAGAAACCGACGCGTTCGATATAGCGGCCATCTCTCGGGCTACGGCTGTCGCTTACCACGACGTGATAAAACGGGCGTTTTTTCGAACCGCCGCGTGCCAATCGAATAGAAACCATACAAAAACTCCAAAAATATAAACGGCTAAACTTCGCCCCGGATTTCACCAATATACCGGCAGGCAGCAGTCTACCGCTGACCCTGGGATCAGAAGACCGCGTATTGTACCTAAATAAACCCGCCTGTGAAGCCTGAACAGCCTGTTTTTTCGGGTTATTTTGTTCTCAGGGATAGCAAAGCAAGTTGCCGGATTCGGCGGCCCCCCGATTTCGCACATTGCCAGCACCGCTATTGTCAAAAAAGCGCGGCTTTAAAAGCCCATTC
>CAVYHN010000064.1:0-8890 GCA_963768295.1 uncultured Gammaproteobacteria bacterium
CACTACTGTCCGGTTAAGCATCCGTTAATTGTATTAATTGTCACCCCGCGGCTTGACCGCGGGGTCCAGAGCTTGATGCCATTGGATTTCTGGATACCGCGGTCAAGCCGCGGTATGACAAGTTTGGAGAGTAAAATTTCACAGTCCCTATATGCAATAAATGCGAAAGACCCGATACTACGAGGCTCTTATCGCCTCAACAATTTCTAAACCGGACAGTAGTGGGTCGAGCCGCGGGATGACAATGCCTGGACTATTCCACTTGCTGGGCCGCGGGCTGACAAGGGTGGGCGGACAGGTGCGCAGTTTCGCACGATACAATGGCAGATGGCTTGCAGGCTTTCGCGGGAATAGAGTTTGGACAGTCAGTCGACCCGCGCGCAGGGCAGGGTTTTTTTAAGTTTTGGTGCCCATGGTGAACTTGGTGCCGGGTGGGCGGTTGGCGGTGATCTTTTGCCCGCGCAGGCTTAAGATGCGATGCTGGTCCAGCAGCAGTTGATAGAGGAACATCAACTCGTCCTGGGCCTCGATTGGAAACCCGGCGCGGCGCTTACCGCCTTCGACCAGGATTAGTTCTTCGAGATATTTTTTACCTTCGGAATAGCGCCACAGCCCGGTTATGGTTTTGACCACGCGAGGAAAGGATTCAATTGCGGCTGGCTCACCGGCACGCTTTCGCTTGAGCATTTCGCTTTTGCGAAATAACTGTTGCGCCAGGGCAGGGTTGATGACTCTGTTATCTACTGCCATTGCTACCGATCGTCGTTGTGAAGCCTGTTTTATTCAGCTGCTATGGTATGAAAAATTCTCGAAATCAATCCATTTCGCCGTTTTTATTCGACTGAAAAAGTATATCTTTATTGATATTAAATTCAACACGTCGAATTCACTTAGTCCCTATATTAGCAAAAAACATTAAAAATGCACGATAAGATGTTGAAAAACATGTATATTTCACTTGCCACAACTAACCGGGCAAGAACCAATCAGCGTTTCGTATCATAACCCGGGTTGCAACCGGTACTGACTAATGACGCCATCACAAAAATACCAGGCGCTAATGCAACAGGCTGGATTCGTCGCCGATAACGCGCAACAGCAAGCGGTTGCGCTGCTCGACGACCTGTTTGCGCGCATCGTCGATGCCCGGCCGCGCAACTGGTGGCAAGGCCTGTTTTCATCGCCAGGCCAGGCGTCGCCGGCCAGCGGAATTTATTTCTGGGGCGGGGT
This sequence comes from uncultured Gammaproteobacteria bacterium, assembly GCA_963768295.1. Classification (GTDB taxonomy): domain Bacteria; phylum Pseudomonadota; class Gammaproteobacteria. The sequence continues at coordinate 1,231 of CAVYHN010000064.1, forward strand.
CGGGCGCGGCAAAACACTGTTGATGGATTTGTTCTACCAGTCATTGCCCGATCACGTCGCCGCCGAACGCATCCATTTCCACAGTTTCATGAATCGAATTCACCATGATTTGAAGCGGCACCGCAACCGCGCCAATCCGCTGCAACTCGTCGCCGCCGATATTGCTCGGCAGGCGAGGGTACTGTGCCTGGATGAATTCGTGATTATCGATATTGGTGACGCCATGATCATGGCGGGACTGCTCGACGCCCTGTTTGCGGCCGACGTGGTGCTGGTGACAACGTCGAACGCGGCGCCGCAGGATCTGTATCGGGACGGATTGCAGCGCGCCCGCTTTCTGCCGGCAATAGATCTGATTTCACGAAAGTGCCAGGTTGTTAACCTCGATGGCGAGCAGGATTATCGCTTGCGCTTTCTGCAGCAAACCGATTTGTACTCGGTACCGCATAGCGCGGCAACCGAAGCAGCGTTGCGCGCCTATCTGGATCAGCATGTGACGCCGGTGCAGACCGAGCAAACCGAATTGAAGATCAATGGGCGGATTCTGGCACACCAGTATTGCGCCGAGGATACGGTCTGGTTCAGTTTCGGCGAACTGTGCGAAACCACCCGCAGCCAGAATGATTATCTCGAGCTGGCGCGTTTTTTCAGCACGCTGATTCTGACCGATATCCGCCAGATGAGTAAAGTCGACGACGACGTTGCGCGCCGCTTCGTGTTGTTGATCGACATTTTATACGATCACCATGTCAAACTGATTTGCAGCGCCGCGGTCATGCCCGATCAGCTTTATAGCGGTAACAGGTTAGGCTTCGAATTCGAACGCACGGTTAGCCGTCTGCTCGAAATGCAATCCCGCGAGTATCTCGGTGGCGCCCACACGCTGCAGTGAGCGCGATCACCATGTGAACCGGGCGAGCAGGCCCGCATGGTCGGAGAAACGGGGCTTGATGCGGCTGAAGGCAATGCCTGCGACATCGGCGGCAAAGGCCTGGTTGACCAGCATGTAATCGAGCTGCTGTTTTTGCTGGCGATAAATGAATGAGTAACGTTGCGCCGGCGGAATCAGCAAGCTCAGGTCGACCAGGTCAGGCTGCACCAGGTCATGACCCTGCAGGCGCTTGCCCTGGTTATCGGGGTTGCCGCGAATGATGCCGGCGACATCGACATGCGGATCGCTTGGCGTCAGCGCGTTCAAATCCCCCAGGATTAGCAACGATACCTGTGGGCTGGATTGCTGCAGCCGGTTGCTCCAGCTGGCGATGGTTTCGGCCTGCGCCAGCCGCTTGCGCCGCACGCGTGCGCCATCCTTGCCGCTGTCGATGCCGCGCATCGAGCGCAGATGCAGATTCAGCAGGCTCAGGCAATTTTCGATGTAACAGGCTTCGAGGTACAGCGGCGGACGCGAAAACAGTGGGTTGCCGGCGGTACCCAGCGTTTTATCACGAAACAATTGATCGACCCTGCGGATCTTCACCCCGTAACGCACCAGGTAGGCGAGGTTGATACCGGACAGGTCCTGGCCGGGAATCAGTATCAGCCGGTAGCGCGTGTCGTAGCGATCGAGAATTTCCGCTGCTATTTGCGTCAGCGCATTCAGATTCTCGACTTCCTGCAGCGCGATGATGTGCGGCAGGCCGAAATCATCGCCGAATATTCTGGCCGCGGCCCTGACCCGTTGCCGAAAGCGATCTCTGGACAGAACCTTTTCGTTATTGCCGTCGTCGATATTGTCGAAAAAACGATTCAGATTCTGCGTCAGCACGCGCAACGCTTCGGCCTGGACGCCGGTTGCAGTCAGCATCAGCGACAGGATCAGAATCCGGCCAACGACCTTGCCGAAAGTCAGATGGCGGAACGTACCCGCGATGCCCATTGCTCGAACAATTCGGAATTGCTGGCGGCGATTACCGAACGTGGTTTCAGGGTTTGCTTGAAGATCGGCCTGGCGTCAAAGGTTTCGCATTTGCCACCCGCTTCCTCGGTCAGCAATACGCCGGCGGTATAGTCCCAGATGCTTTCACGCCCGTGCAGCAGCAGGTTGACCCGGCCGGCGGCCAGCCAGGCCCATTCCAGCGCACAGGTACCGATGTTGCGCTGGGATTTGTAGGGAGTGTCCTGCACCAGGCTGGTTCCGAGCGCGGTGCCCAGGCGCTTGAAATCGATAAACGCGATACAGTTGTCGAGCCGGGCTGGTTGGCTGGGACGCTCGACCCTGGCGCCATTGATCCAGAATCCCTGGCCCCTGATCGCGCCGAAATACTCGTCACGATTGGGATCGTAGACCACCCCGAGCACGATGTCGCCAGCGCTGATCAGCCCCAGCGAAACCGAAAACAGCGGCACCGTCGCGTGGAAATTGGTGGTGCCGTCGACCGGGTCCAGACACCAGTAATCCGCATCGCCCTTAATCACCCGGGTCTGTTCAGCCTCGCTGACTTCTTCGCCGAGCATCTGCACCTGGGGAAAGCGCTCGGCCAGTGCGCTGGTTAAAGCCTGCTGCATCGCCAGGTCGGCTTCGGTCACGATAGACCCGTCTGACTTGTAATCCGCGGTTGAGCAGGCATAGTAGGTGGCGAGGCTATGACCGGCGGCCTCGCGAATAATTTCCTGAATCGCTAGCAGATCGTCGAAGTTGTATCTATTCTCGGGCAATGAGTTTTCCGGCTGCGGGAATTTAAATTTGAATCGAATCTTGCTAAGAAGTATAAACGACAGCAGTCAAATTGCCTTAAAAAATACTATGATAAGACCGTGAGCAAACCTTTCTTTCTAACCCGTCAAACTGCAAACCTGATGGAGGATTTCACGCGTGAGCTAAACCAGGGCTCGGCGTTGTTTCTGCTCTATGGCGAAATCGGAGTTGGCAAGACGCGACTGCTGCAGGAATTGGGCCAGTCCCGCTTGTCCGAGCGCGCGATCTTCTGGCTCGACCTGGACGCGGCAGATAGCAGTGACGAAACCCGCCTGGATCGCAGCGCCGAGGTCGAGGCGCTGTTTGCCGCGGCCGGTAAAGGCGACATTATCATCGCCGACCACTTCGAAATGGCGCTCAAGAAGACTCGCCATCAGTTGTTCCTGAGCTGGTCTACCGACGGTATCGACAAACAGCTCAGCCTGATCGTTGCCAGCAGCACCGAGGGTTTGGACGAACTGCGTCAGCTATCGCAGCAGTACCAGACGCCGATGCAGAGTTTCCAGCAGATGCCCTTCAGCAACGACGAAGTGAAGGCGTTCCTGGGATTTTACCTGTTTCCGGATCATCCACCCGGCAAGTTGTCGATGCCCTCGGCGCTGTCTAAACAGATTGCCGCGACCCAGGGAATCGTGGGTCGGGTGATCGAAATCGTCGACCGTGAGGGTTCCCAGATACAGTCAACCGCAGCGGCGCCAACCGAATCGTCTCGCCGTGGCGGCAGGATGAGCATTGCGGTGCTATTCCTGTTTGTGCTCGTTCTCGGCGTTGGCTGGTACCTGCTGCGTCAATCCGAAACCAGCGAAATTCCGCCGCTCGCCACGAGCGAACCCGATAACGTCAGCGCCCCGGTGGCTGTCGCCGAAGTCGAGGTTGCGGTCGAGGCGCAGAGTGCGGCGACGGTTGACACTAACAGCGACTCTGCGGTCAAGCCAACGGTAGGCGTCACGGAGCTAACCGCGGTCGATCCAGAACCGGTGCTGGAATCCACGGTCGACCCGGAACCGGCGCTGGCGATTGAATCCACGGTCGATCCGGAACCGGCGCTGGCGAGTGAATCCACGGGTGATGCGGAATCTTCCGTGGCGCAGGTCGCTAGCTCGGAAAACTCGACTGAATCCACGACTCCGGCTGTAATCGAGCCGCCAGCGCAGGCGCCGCCGATGGCGGCCGAGACCGTGCAGGAACCGAGCTTACCCGAGTCCGAGCCGGGAACCGCGTCGGATAGCGAAGCGGTGATCGACGAAGTGATGCTCACCGAGCAGCCTGAGCCCGAGCCCGTACAGATTGCTGGCGGCGACAGCGTGATCGAACCAACGGCCCCGCCGCGCAATAGTCAGGAACGCTTCGATCTCGAACTCAGGCAGTCGCTTGACTGGATTCGGCAGCGCGATGATAGCGTCGGTACGATTCAGATACTGCTGCTCAGCTACGCCAACTTCGATCCCGATAATTACTATAATTACGTCGCCGATCTGGCGCGAAAGCAGGTCGATACCGAGCGCCTGCGTGTTTTCAAAACCTACCTCGGTAAGCGGGAAGTCTATAGCGTGGTGTACGGCGAATTTGCCAGTCGCAAGTTGGCGCTGAACGCGATCGACAGTCTGCCTGCCGTGCTCAGGGATACCGCGCCACTGGCGCGCAGCGTGGGCGGTTTGTGGCAGGAAATTCGACGACTAGAGTCGAATAATTAGCGATCAGTAACCAACTAGACGCTGGCCGAGGCCTACTAGATCGCGGCGCTCGAAGCCTACAACCGCATGACATTCTAACCAGGCTGCGCTGTTACCTGTCATCCCGCGGTCGCGTTCAGGCGCTCGTGCGGACAGTCGAAGCCTGTTGTCGCGTCAGGGTTCAGCCGCGTTGCGCGGGAATGACGCTTAAATCCGGGGGTGACTCCTGCATCAGCGTGATGACTTTAATGCTGTGACTAACACTGTTCCCAGGGGAGGCCGTCGAAGCGCCAGCCGCCGACGGTGCTGCGGTGGTGCTGCTCATCGAGTTCGCCCTCGAAACCATGCGCGATGTTGTAAACATGCTTGAAGCCATGCTCGATCAACAGGTTGCCGGCTTCCTCGGAGCGATTGCCGCTGCGGCAGATTAACACCACCGGCACGCTGTCGTGCGCCGAGGAGGCGATGACGCCGCCGAGGATCAGCTTGCGTACTTCGCGCTCGAAATCAGGATTGATGACGAAGTCGGGCTCGTCGATCCACGGAATATTGACCGCGCCGGCCGGGTGACCAATGAACAGGTATTCCATGTCCGAGCGCACGTCGATGAAGGCGGTGCTCGGCTCTTTCTGTATCAATGCGTAGGCTTCGGTTGCGCTGATATGTTGTACTTTACTTTTAGACATCTCTCTAACTATTTGATTGTTCGAAAAATTTACGGGTAGCAGCCCATGAATATGCTATAGAGTGAGCACAGAATCGAGCATTATTTGAGATTATTTCCAATAAAATGGTGGATTTGCCCGAAAATCAGTTAAATCATGCGCCATCCGTCCATAAATGTGTCGATTTCATCGCCTGGTCGGCGATTATTTGATTTGTTCTCGGCAGATGCGGGCGAGGCTGTTTATACTTAATTTCATTATTGTTCAATCGGCTAATGCATGCACAAAGGTTCTGAAGATCATAGGATCGGGCGCTGGTTGCGTTACGTTCTGCTACTGGTTTTCACCTTGTGTGCGGCCGAGGCGAATGCGGCCACGGTGATCAATTCGGCGACGGTTGACGGTGGCGCTTCTACCACCGTTGCGACGGGCGCCACGATTTCGTTATCCGTGACAGTAACAACATCAGGCGGCGGCGCCAGCAACGACTGGCTAGCGACCGGCTGGTTGATCGCCAACGCCAGTGGCCCGCTAACCTGTTTCAATCACGCGGACTATACCGCCTCCGGAACCTATACCGAGACGTTTGATATCACGTCGCCGGCGACCGCTGGAACCTTCAATGTCTACCTGGTGGCCTACCGCAAGGATGACTGCACCGGAGGCAGCAGCAGCGAGTTCGTGCTCGCCAGTGCCGTCATAACGACGGCGGTTAGCCTGGTCTGCGGAACCTTTCGCGATGAATTCTCGAGCTCGGCTTACAACAACCAGAATGGCAGCTTTAGCTGGGCAACCGACTGGAACGAGGTCGCCGATGACGGCTCGCCGACAGGCGGCAATATAGACTTCAATTCAAATTCGTTACGCTTCCGTGGCGGACTCGTGCCCGTGACACCGCTTAACGGACGCTACCTAGAACGCGAAGCCGATCTGACGGGATTTGCCAGTGCCACGCTCACCTTCGACTATCGCGAATCCGGAAACTGGGAAGCCAATGACGAATTCGACGTCCATGTCTCAGCCGATGGCGGCGTGAACTGGACCTTGCTCCAGCGATTCAACGACGATCAGGGTGGCAGCTTTCAGCCATTTTCGGTCGACTTGACGCCCTATATCGCCAGCAACACTCGAATTGCCTTTGTTATCAGGGCCGACAACGCCGGTGAAAGGTTCTTCGTCGATAATGTTCAGATCGAGGCCTGTACGCCGGTACAGCCAATCGATCATTTCGCGATTACGCCCGCGACGACAAACGCCAGCACCTGCCTGCCGAACGCGATTACTATTATCGCCGAAGACGCGTCGAACAATCCGGTCACGGGCTACGCGGCCACCGTCAATATCAGCACCAGTTCGGGCAATGGCAACTGGAGCGTCAATGACGCCGATAATGTCACCAATCCGAATCCGGACAACGACGATAACGGCGCCGTCGACTACAGTTTCGTGGCGTCAGACGCCGGTGAGATTGTTCTCGACCTGAGTAATTCCCAGGCCGATACCCTGACCGTCAGCGTGTCCGATGCATTCGCCAGTGTGACTTCGACCAGCGTCACGATCAATTTCTCGGATAACGTGTTCGTTTTCACCGAAGATCCGGTGCAGGTTGCGGGGCGACCGCAGGCGATGCGTATCGAGATGTGGACCAACGACGGCAGTAATTGTTTCAACGATACCAGCTACAACTATGCTCCACAGGCCCTGGCCGCCAGCATCGATCGTGCCGGCGTGCTGCCGGGCGCCAACGATCCGAGTATCGCCGCGGTCAGCATTCCGGACGGGCCGGCTAGCGGCGGCATTTCGCTCGATTTTTCCGTGGTCCCCGGGCAGGCGAGTTTCAACCTGGACAGCGATGATGTCGGTCAATACCGGCTGTCTATTACCGATAACACGAACATTCACAGTGTCGGCGTGATTGTCGGCAGCAGCAATATTTTGACGGTCAGGCCATTCGGTATCGCGGTGACGAATATCGAAGTCGCTCCGGGTCCGACGCCCAATCCGGCAGGCACCGCGCCCACCGATCCGATCTTTACCGTGGCCGGCGGCGATTTCGCAGCCACCGTATCCGGAGTATTGTGGAGCGCCGCCGATGATGCGAATAACGACGGCGTGCTCGACGCGGGTGTATATGCCGGCAATACCGTTGCCCCCAGTTATGCCTGGGATACCACGCTTGGTGTATCGATGCTGGCGGCAAGCTACACGCCCGATCCGGGTACTCCGGGCGGGCTCAACAACGGCCTGGTACTGCTCGCCGAATTCAGTGGCGGCGCTTTCAGTGTCACGGACCTGCAGTACACCGAGGTCGGCAGTTTTACCTTGCAAACCACGGCAGACAATTTTCTCGGCGAGGCCAGCGCCGACATCGTCGGCGATGATATTGTGATCGGGCGATTCATCCCGGCCGCCTTTGAAGTGACTATACCGCCAGCGCCAAACGGTCAGTTCGACGATACCTGCGGTGTTTTTACCTACATCGGGCAGGACTTTAGCTACAGCACTGCACCCACGGTTACGATCAATGCGCTCAATGCGCTGGGCGACACTACTGTCCAGTACCGTGACGGTTTCTCCAAACTGGGTGCCGGTAGCATCAGCGTCGATGCCAGCCAGGACGATGGCAC
>CAVYHN010000065.1:0-11720 GCA_963768295.1 uncultured Gammaproteobacteria bacterium
AAAACCGAACACGTGACGGTCGTGTTTGCGCGCGACACGCGCATGCAGGCACAATTCGCCGGCGAGGCATTCGGCATCGCCAATACCCGCATGCGACCGTGGCTCGCCAACAGCGTCTGGCTGATGCTCGATGTCGACGATCCCGGGGTTGCGCTGGCGCACGAGCTTTACCATGTGCTCGCCAATGACGGCGCCCATGTCGCGACCGGGGCCAACCTGATGCAGGGCCGCACCCGACCGGACAGCATGGCGCTGACGCCGGAGCAGTGTCGGCGCGCCCAGGAGACGGCAGTCGACAATCAGCTACTGCTGGACTAAACGCCGGCGGACTGGCCTAGGGGGTAGCAGCACCCCTGCTGGCGATTTGTTTGCCATCGAAGTTGCGCCTGAAGCACTGCCGGTCGGATTAGTCCTGCTTGTGCCGGTACCAGCGTGCCTTGAGTTCGGTAGTGAACAACCTGTCTTTTTTATTTTCCGCGGACAGGTAAAGCACCATCTTGCTCCGGTCTTTGCGGTGAATTTCGACTATCGTGTTTTCGCCGAAACCTTCTGACCAGAAAACCTTGACCTCCGCTATGTCCTTGTACTCGGCGGTTTCGACGTTAAGCTCGTCATTGCTGTCGATCCAGTAGGAAAAAGCGTGTCGATCGGTGAAACCGTTACCGTCGTTACGGATCAGGAAAAGCGCGTCGCTGTAAAAATACTCGACCCTGTCACCTGGCTGGATGACTCCGGCTCGCTGCATGAACTTGATGTCGTGGCCCAGCAGGCTGTCGCCGCGCACCACGCTGTTGGCTGGCATCAGACCGATGTTCGAGCCGATATCGAAAACGAACAACGGCAGGAATATTACCGCCAGCAGGTAGTGCCTGAGCGCCCAGCGTGAGTTGTGCCGGATCGCGCCGGGATCGCCATCATTGATGAGATTGATCATTTTCAGCAGCGGTAATGCGAGCAAAGCACTGACTACGACCAGCGGCGTGCCGGCGCCGTCGATCATGCCGGAAAGAATGGCGGCGATCAAAAATGCAATCGCCAACCCGATGGCGGCAGGCTTGCCGGGAAAACCATGGTCTATTTCGCGCATTTTGGTAATAGCGCTGAGACGTTTGAACAGCGGGTAGTACCAGAACTGGAAAAACAGGCCGCGCATCGACGGCATCATTTTTGGATTGCTGCCGGTAGATTTTTCGTACCTCCAGTTCCTGTAAAACCAGTAAACCGGAAACAATCCCCAGGTGACGATCCACATGTACAGAAACTTGGTGCGGCTTACCGGGAAAAACTGCATGTTGCCTGTAAACAGGTTCTGTGTTTCCGCCCGGTACCATTGCAAAAGGGCGACAAAGATCGCCGCCAGGTAAACTGCCACCAGGGCGATCCAGGCAGCGATGTAATCCGCTGGCTCCTGTTTTATTCGATTCAGGTAAAAACCGAAATCGAGATGTTCGTTGGCCCGTCGCAGGGCGGCCAGGTAGTTGGAGAACTCAGCGGCCGGCACATGATTTTTTTTGTTTTTGTAGCTGAAGACGAGATGCATGGTTCTGGTTTGAGCGCTGTATCTTTTCTCGTGGTGGTACTCGAAAAATTCGTTTACCTCGCTGAATTTACTATCGCTGAAATCCCAGTCTTTATCGGGCAAAGAAATCTTCACCGTCTGTTTTGTCTGCCATGGATAATCGAGCGCATAGTCCTGCGAGCGCTGGATCTTGTCGGGTATGTCGAGCACCGAGTTAACCGCATTGCTGTATATCCATCCCATTTTGCGTTGACTGTCCTCTTCGATCTCCCAGAAGTCGCGTATCCGGTATTCTTCCTTGAGTTTAAAACGAAAATCTTCCGCATCGACACCCATCGCTGAAACTTCGAGTTGAGCGATCGATGGGTAATAGGTCTGGTAAAACTCGAGATAATCAGCCTTTAACTGATCCAGTCCTTTTCTCTGCAGCCTCCTGGTTTGTGATTCGGCGCTGTATCCGTAGTACTGTGTGCTCACCGTCAACTCGACCGTGTCTGGATTATCGTCGTCGATATAGTAGTGCTCGCTGACATCGTAGCCCGAGGCCAATGGCCGCGTGTTCATTGGCGTGAGTGCCGTGCTGTTATCGTCCAACAGCAGTGCGAGCTCGTAGTCCGGTTGATAAACCTGGTTCAGATCCCCCGCCTGGTGTTGACGGGTAGGATCCAGCCAGTAGATCGAGCCTGCGTGCGGCACCGCGACAATGACGTGGTCAAACGCATTCATCGACGGTATGCGTCGCGAGAGTGTGCCCATTTCGTCGGTATTGACGAGCACGGGATACGCGGTTATGTCCATCGCCTCGAGCAGGGAAATCATTAACGTCGTCTTGTCCTTGCAATCGCCATAGCGGCGTTTCAAGGTGGTTTCCGCGGCAACCGCCTGGTGCGAATTGACACCCAGCTCAATGCCGACGTACCTGATTTCATCCTGAACAAAGCGCAGCGCCCGCACGATTTTGACGTCTCTGTCGGGATTGTCGTGTTCAATTTTGCCGGCGATTTCGCGCACGCCAGCGCCGGCATCGACAATTCCCGCAAAAAGTTTACGACCCCAGTCAGCCACGTCCTGCCAACTGGAATGCTCGCTGAACAAGACGCCTGCATAGGGATCGACCCATGATGGCGCATCGTCTTCCAGATCCATCGTCTCCGTGTCCTTGAGCTGAACGATGTGCTCGGTTCCCTGGTCGGTATTGCGCTGTTTTACCTCCCAGTCGGCATTCAACACTTTACTCACCAGCGCGGGTTTCTTTTGCCACAGGATACGCAGGTAAACCGAGGAAACCGGAACCCCCCATTGCATGGTAAATTTGTCGCTGAAATAATTCTGAAAAACCGGGTTTTGGCCTTTTACCGAGTAGGTGTAATCGAGAACATCGCCGATCCGCAGGTCTTCCAGTAGCAGGTTCATTGTTTTAATGCCGTTATAGAGCTGTTGTTCAAGCTCGTTTTCCTGGTCCAGGTAGCTGATTCGCGCGCTTTCCAGCTTGTTTATGGTTTCACCGTTGCGCAGGACGTTGAGTTTGTGGAAGGTCAGCTGCTCGTAAACTGGATCGAAACCGACATTGATCTGAGACTGGTCGTCCAGACCCGTCTGGTTGATGATCTTGGTGGTATAGCGATAGTAGTAGTCGGGGGCGCCATCAGGTGGAACCCTGACCTGCCTGCCGAAATGCAGGTAGTGCGCCCCGTTCTTGACTTTCGATACGGGAATTTCTTCACTGTGGGGAATCCCGGTGCTGACGACCCAGTCGGGTTCAGGCGAGAAGATAACCTCATCGGAGGCGAGCAGATTCCCCGCAAGCAGGAACAGCAGGAACAGGCTGTACTTCATGTTCATTCGGATTGACCCGTGAAAGCTGCCGGCAGATTTTTTCGGCATCCCCCGATCCCTTCTGTGAAAAACATCGACGCGATTGCCAGCGGACATCGTTGGCTGGGTGGGTGATATTTTGTCAGCTCGACATTGTTATGTTTTTAATGCTTCGCAAAGTATAGTCCCAAAGCGCAGGAATTTTTGTCATATACGATCAATCAGCCTTGTGCGAAGGCCTTGAGCATGCGCTCGCGTACCCGCCAGGCCTGGCTGTCACGGCCGGCGTCGATAGCGTCGAGCGTCACCACCTCGCCCTGCCTGATTTCGCGGCTGACGCGGAGGTCGCTGGCGAGCCCGATCGGCAGGGCGCCTGCGGCAACGCTGGCCGCGGCCGGCATCAATTTTCCCCAGACGGTAAAACCGCCTTCGCCATCGAGTGTTTCGCCGGGCTGGAGGTCGCGCTTGGCAATGGCGACCACGTCACCGTTGAAGCATACCGGCGCCCCGGTCGGCTGGCCGCGCAGCGCCGCGCTTAGAATCGAGATATTGAGTTCGAGCCCGATCAGGTGGAAGGGCTTGTACATTGCCGAGTAGCGCCCGCTGTCGTCGGTATTCATACCGTACTGCCTGAAACAGGCCGCGCTGTAGTCGTTGGGTGCCTCGAACACGCAGTAAACCCCCCAACGCAGATCCCGGGGCACCGGCCCGCCGTCGCGCTCGAGGCTGGACACCACCTCGACCTGGCCGTCGAACTCGAGCTGTCCACCGGCGTTTGCCGGGCGCAACACCTGGGCCAGGTCGTCGGCGCCGCAGGGCGGGAAAGCCAGGCCATCGGTCGGCGCGCGCAAGTTGGCGGCATTGGCGATCGCCGCCATCTCGATGGATGACTTGGTGCCGTCGAGGAATGAATTGAACATCTGGCTGCGCATGCCCGCGGCCGCGGCCTGTTCGGCGCTCAGCCCGTAATGCGACCAAACCGTGTCCGGGGTCGACTGGTGATAATCCGGCAGATACTTGGTGCCTTTGCCGGCGGCGACGACCTTGAACCCACAACTGCGGGCCCAGTCGATCATTTCCATGGTCAACGCCGGCTGGTCGCCGTAGGCCATCGAGTAAACCACGCCGGCCTGGCGCGCCTGCTGCGCGAGGTATGGTCCGGCCAGCACGTCGGCCTCGACGTTGACCATGATGACGTGTTTGCCCTGTTCGCTGCACAGCAGGGCGTGTTTGATGCCCGCTGCCGGATGCCCGGTGGCCTCGACCACGACATCCACATCGTCGGCGGCGATCATTGTGGCGGCATCATCGGTAAAGCGGCAGCGGCCGATCCGTTCGTCTTCCCAGCCGACCTCGCGGCAGCGCGCCTGCGCCGCCGCGGGCTCGAGATCCGCGATCGCGCTGACCACCAGGCCGGGCGTGGTCGGCACCTGCGAGAGGAACATCGAGCCGAATTTACCCGCGCCGATCAGCCCGACTCGAACCGGTTGATGCTCGCTTTCGCGTTGCAGCAGTGATGAATAGAGATACATGGTGATTCCCTTACGGCTGTGAGAATTGGGCCGCTTTCAGGCGACCAGCTCGGATAGCGTATCGTCCTCGAGCGGCGCGATCGGAGTGAAGTCGCGATGCGCTACCCACTCCGGACGCTTGAACTGGCGAATATGGTTGTCGACATGGCACAGTGACAGGTAAACGATGGTGCGATCCATCGGGCTGATGTTGGGCGGACTGGCGTGCACCAGCAGGCTGGAAAACATCAGTACCGAGCCGGCCTCACCGGTTGGCGCCACGCAGCCGCCTTCCTGGTAAAGCCGGGTCACGGTTTCGCGGTCCAGCGTCCATAAAGGGTAACTCGTGGTTTCGAGGTCGTGTCCGGCTTCGACCACGCCGTGACGATGGCTGCCGGGCAGGAATATCAGCGGTCCGTTGGCGGCGGTGACGTCGTCCAGGAAAACGGCGATGTTCATCGCGCGCGGTTCGGGCATCAGGTCGTCGCGCGCCCAGGTGCCGTAATCCTGGTGCCATTGCCAGACGTCGCCGTCGAATGCGGCCTTGGCGTTGACCTTGTACTGGTGCATGTAAACCGGGCCGTCGAGCAACTGCATCACGGGATCGATCAGGCGCGGGTGTGCCCCCAGCCTGCGGAATGCGTCGTTGTAGGTGTGTGCCGCGAAGGCGGTGCGCGCGACGCCCGATTTCTCGCGCCAGACTTCTTCGCGCTGCTGTTGATAAACGTCGAGGGCGGCCTGCTTGAGCACCGCGGCCTCGGCGGCACTGAAGGCGTTGGGGAAAAACAGGTATCCGTTTTCCTCGTATTCACGGATTTGTTGAGCAGTCAGCTGCATCGGACTCGACCTGGTCATTGTGGTTGTCAGGCCGGCATGTTACTCCTGATTAGAGAGTCTGCAAAATTTCGCCAGTCGCAGAGGCCTGTTTTTTTTCGCAAAACCCGGGTCAGGGACCTGGCAGTAACGCCGGCATAACCTTGATGGCATTGCTGCAGTAACCGTAGAATAATGCGCCAACCGCTTCGACTGCGAAAAACAGCATTTAACGGAGACAGATATGAATAATCCACCCGCGGACGCGGCTGCACGCAGGGCCGTTAGCCCACTGGTTTGTTACCAGGTCGATCGGTTGCCGCCATCCAACCTCGCCCTGTATGAACAGGCGCGTTCAGGCATGAACAAGGTCGCGGAAGTGACGGTGCCGCCGCGCGACGGCAAAACCTTCGAGGTGCCGGCCGGATGCTTTTTCCGCATCGTCAGCGTCGACGGTCCGCAGGTCGGTGACCTGAACCTGTGGAATGCGCATGATCTGAGCGAACGCTTTTTCAGCGGCAAGACGCGTCAACTGCAGGCTACTCACCTCAGCACCGGCGACCGCCTGTGGAGCACGCTGCCCGGCTTGCGGCCGCTGGCGACGATCACCCACGACAGCCTCGACTGGTACGGCTGGGACGATGACGGTGGCGGCGTGCACGACGTGATCGGCACGCGCTGCGATCCTTACACTAATTACATGCTGAACGGGGTCGACTATCATCATTGTTGCCATTCCAACCTGACACGCGCGCTCGCAGCCGCGAAAGACATGCCGTTAAACGAGGCCGAGCTGCAGGTGCACGATGTCATGAACGTCTTCATGTGCACCGGGTTCACGCGCGACACGCACCAGTATTTCATGAAAGCGAGCCCGGTACGTCCCGGCGATTTCATCGAGTTTTTCGCCGAGATCGATTTGCTGGGGGCTTTGTCGGCCTGTCCCGGCGGCGATTGCGGCAGCAGTCATTCCGATGACAGCACGCCCTGTTATCCGCTCAAGGTCGAAATCTACGAGCCGGCAGCGGGCGCGCTGCAGGGCTGGACTTCGCCCGAACGCAGCGCTTACTCGGGCACGCACGGGTTATAGCTTTTAAAGCCGACAAGCCATTCCTGCGTAAAACCGGCGCGTCGCGTGTGGCGATGATTAGTGGGATCGGGATGCATGACGAAACAAAGCGAAAATAAGTCCATTTCAAACGCGCTGAATGACTTCGTGCAACGGGAGTCGGCCGGCGAAATACTGTTGTTGCATTTTGGTTTGCCGAAAACCGTGCCCACCAGTTAAACCAATAGCCCGAGAGAGTGATGCCAGGCGGGGTCTCCGATGGGAACCCTGGAATACTCCTGTGGGCGCCAGCGCGTGTTGACTTCATCCCGTTGCGGGACATTATTCTTGCTAATGCCTGCGCTGTCTTTAATATAATGTCGTCAAGCCAATTGCATAGTGAGAAAAATCATGGATAGCCTCAATCAGCAGAGTTGCGAGGCCTGTCGCGCCGATGCCCCCAAAATCAGTGACCAGGACCTGAAAGTCCTGATGCCGCAGATTCCAGACTGGGTCGTGATCGTGGTCGACGGTATTATGCAGCTGCAGCGTGAATTCGATTTCAGGAATTTCGAACAGGCGATGGCGTTTTCCAATCGCGTCGGTGACATCGCCGAGGCCGAAGGACATCACCCGGCGATTTTAACCGAGTGGGGCAAGGTCACCGTTACCTGGTGGAGCCACAAGATCAGGGGCCTGCACAAGAACGACCTGATCATGGCGGCGCGCACGGACGAGGTTTATGGGGATTAGCAGCAAGGCGCTGGTCTGCATAGTCATCGTCCTGATGGTGGGGCTGTCGAGCACGCGTCTGCTCGACGACTATGCCGACGATTACACCACCAACTCGATCAAGAATGCTGCACTGACTTACGCTACGGCCAGGGGCATAAACGCGCTGGTGTCGATGATGCAAAGCAGCGAGGTTCAGGCCGGAGTTGGCATCGTCTCCGGATCGATGACGATCGGTGAACTGCTCGATCCGATCAACGACATGATCGAGCGATTTTCTACCGTCATGACCTGGGTTCTGGCCTCGCTCGCGGCGCAAAAAGTGCTGCTATTGCTGGCGTCGCATGAACTGTTTCTGTACCTGGTCGCGGTCCTGGGTATCAGTGCGCTATTACTCTTGTTTTACGGTTCGCCGCGGGCGCAGAGCCCGGTGTTCAGAGCCTTCCTGGTCGTTGTTTTTATACGTTTTGCGCTGGGTCTCGCGGTTGTGCTCAACAGTGGTGTCGACTACCTGTTTCTCGATCGGCAACTGCAGGTCAACGATGCGGAAATCGAGAATTTCCAGGCGAACATCATCGGCATCGAAGCCGATGAGAAATTTGATACCAACAGTATTCGCGACTCGGCAATCGCCTTCTGGCAGAGCCTGAGCCTCGAAGAACTGGAAAGTAAAATCAGCGCAGGTATCGAAAACTTCATCAACCTGGTCGCGATTTACCTGCTGAAGACGATTGTGTTCCCGCTCGCTTTTTTTTACATCGCGTTTTACTTCATAAAGCTGCTGTGGCGGGTTGAACTGAACGTCAAGGCGCCATCCTGAACGGATGGCGCCGCCCAGCGTCGCCGCTTAGAAAAGCATCCAGACGCCTGCCAGCAGACAGCAGAACAGAAAATTGCCACTTCGTTAACGGGGCTGCCAACTATGAAACCAATGACTCTGATACCGCTTATCCTGTTGATCAATTCTTACAGTGTTTTCGCCATTGGCGCCGAAAGTGTTGCTGTCGCTGAGGCGAGCGAGACACCGCAGTATGTGCGGGTTAATATCGACCGCGTGGTGATCGATACCGAGGGGCTGGCCATCGCCTCGGCACAGCTTGCCAGTTCGATCGACCAGCTCGCGCTCGCGATCCAGCAGCTGTCCGCCAATAGCGCCGCGCTTGGCGCCGAGGAAAAGGAAATTCTGCTCAACGCGGTCAAGAGCGTCGATCAGGCCAGTCTCGCGCTCGCACAGCTGGCAAAAGAGTTGCCGCGGACCGCGCAAAACCTGAGCGATCGCTTGCCGCAGGCGATCAGGGATGCGCGCCAGCCGATCGCGGATCTGTCCAGCGGGCTGCAATCGGCGCGCGACGGCATATTCGCGATTACCGAATCCCTGCCGCAGGCGACCGATAACGCAAAACAACTGGTTAACTCGACGCTTGACTCGGCGCTAATCAAGTTATCGACCTACAGCATAATCCTGATCGTTGCGCTGGCGCTGGCCCTGATCGGGGTGATGTGGTTCGTCTACCGCCAGTACCTCGCTCCGCTGGCGCAAAAACTCGATTCACTGGTGGGCGCGCCCGAGCACTTCGCCGCCATGTCGCGCTACATGAAGGAAACTTCGACAAACCTCATGGCGCTGCAGCAGATCGCAGCCAAGCCTGCTGCACCGGTGCCTGATGAACCTGCAGCAGAGGAGACGCCGCTCGCACCAGGCCTGGACGAGGCGTCTGCAGCGGACAGGCGCTAGCCGAGACTATGCTTCGATCAGCATTAACCGAATGCCTGGAACTGTGCTAGATTTATATAGTCTGAAGTTCATCCAGTTAATATAAACGGCAATCGTTTTAAGCATGGCATTGAGAATCCGCGTCATTCACTACCTGTTGATCATTTGTGTCGGGCTGCTTCCCCTGGCGAGTAGCTACGCCGCGTATGTTGATCACAGCGATTTCATGTCGGAAAACTGTGACAACTGTGATATGAGCCATACCACAGGTCAGGGTTCCTGTGACGGAGTAATTTGTATGTCTGTCGCGGGACTCTGTGGATTCGGCTTTGGCGCGATGCTGAATTCCGCACCCGTCGTGAAGCGGAACCCCGAAGTAGCGTACATGCCCGGTCGCGATATGTCCGCGGCCCGCTACCATTCGCATCTTGCATTTTCGATTTACCGGCCACCGATCGTCTGAATTAAAAGCCGCCGCGTTTACATAACGCGTTCTTAAAATCTTTAATTCAGGTGAATTCATGAAATACAGAAATCTTTTGTCACTCAAGGTCGCGCTATTAGCGCTAGGCTTTGTTCATTCAGCCGCGGCTGCGAACGAGGTGGAAATTCCATTCGAACTCGCCAAAGGGCAGTTGCTCTACGAAAAATACTGCAGCAGCTGCCATGGTCCGCAACTCGATGGTAGCGACCAGGGGCCGCCCCTGATCCATGCCTTTTACAAACCCTCGCATCACGGTGACAAGTCGTTTTATCGCGCCGCGTTGCAGGGCACCCGGCAGCACCACTGGAATTTCGGTGATATGAAACCGGTCGCAGGCATGACGCCGAAAAAAATGGATAGCATCGTGCCATTCATCCGTTACTACCAGCAACAGAAACAGCTTTACTAGCGGGGTGATCAGGCAATGAATAGCAGATTTTACTGTTTCCTGGCGCTGACTTTAACCTTCACTTTTTCCCATGCCGCCGAAACTGAGCGCTGGTACAGCGGTGAGCAGGTACAGCGTGGAGAAGCGTTGTTTCGCGAAAATTGCGCGGCCTGCCATGGGCAAAATGCCGAGGCCACCGCCAACTGGAAACGGCGCGATGCAAATGGAAATTTCCCGCCACCGCCGTTGAACGGCAGTGCGCATGCCTGGCACCACGACCTCGACCTGTTACGCCGCACCGTGCGTGAGGGCGGCAAGCCAGTGGGAGGGGTTATGCCCGCGTTTGCAGGGCAACTCGACGCCGAGGAAATCGACAGCGTGATTGCATTTTTTCAATCGCAGTGGCCCGATGATATTTACCAGAAGTGGGCCGGCAATTTCGCGACCTCGGACTTGCCGTCACTGTCGGATATCGTCGTCGCCGCGAATCGGCCGGTGACGAAGCTGCTCCAGCAGCGCATCGGTAATGCGAAAATCGATGATGTCAGCAAAACCAAAATCGATGATGTCTGGCGGGTGCAGATCGGCAATAGTTATGTTTACCTGCTCGAGGGCGGAAAATATGCCTTGATGGGTGATCTCGTCAATCTCGAAACCGGTTACAACCTGACCGAAATCGCTCGGCGCAGCAGCGTAGTGGCGGCACTTTCAGCGTTTAGCGACGAAGACCTGGTGGTGTTTGAGCCCACGGGCGAGACCCGGGCCACGCTCGATGTATTCACCGATACGTCATGCCCGTATTGCCAGAAGCTGCACAGCGAAATCGGTGAGCTACAGGCGGCAGGCATCAGGGTGCGCTACCTGCCTTATCCCCGCGGGGGTGCCACGGGGCCGGGTTATCAAACCCTGAAATCGGTGTGGTGTGCGCAGGATCGCAACCAGGCGATGACCGATGCCAAGAACGACAAGTTTGACGATCTGCCCGCCGCCGATTGCGCCCGCGCGGCCATGGTTGATCGCGGTTATCGCGTCGGTAACCGGGTTGGCATAAGCGGAACCCCGGCGTTGTTTACCAGCAACGGCGAGAAAATCGAGGGCTACCGGCCTTACCAGGAGTTGATCCCGTTTTTACTGCAATAACCGCTGTGAAAAGGATATCGCCAGGGGCGTGAATTAACATTGGCCCTGTGTAATCGGGTAAATCTCACTCGGAGTAATCGTGGTCTAAAAGCGCATGCCGCCATCGAGTTCGAGAACTCGACCGCTGAAGTAATCGTTTTCAATAATGAATTCCACCGCGTGCGCCAGTTCTTCGACCGCGCCGGTACGCCTGAGCGCGACCAGGTTGGCCAGGCGCTCGTGCGCCTCGGGTTTTAGCGAGGCCACCATTTCGGTTTCGAAAACACCCGGTGCGATGGCGGCGCTGCGGATGCCGTAACGCGCCAGCTCCTGTGCCCAGGTCGCGCTAAGTCCGGTCACGCCGGCCTTGGCGGCGGCATAGTTCGACTGCCCCGTATTTCCGTGGCGGCTGATGCTCGAGATATTGATCAGCACGCCGCCTTCACCGTTTCGAATCATGCTGGTCGCGGCCTCGCGTCCGCACAAAAACACGCCGGTCAGGTTGATATCGATCACCTGCTGCCATTGCTCCAGCGACATCCGGTCGACAATTTCGCCATCCTTGACCTTGACCAGC
>CAVYHN010000066.1:0-8779 GCA_963768295.1 uncultured Gammaproteobacteria bacterium
TGCACTGCCTCCATTTTTACAGGATCATGCCCTGTTAGCGACGCAGGACGGCGAGCCAGCGCCAGAAGTTGAGCAGCGTTGCGAGCGAGGCCGCGACATAAGTCAGGGCAGCGGCGCGCAGGATGCTGCGGGCCGCCGGCATTTGTCGTTTTGACAGGTAGCCGCTTTCGAGCAGCGGCAGCGCTTTTTTGAAACTGGCGTCGATTTCAACCGGCAAGGTCAACAGGTGCATCAGGATTGCAAAACCCATGATCAGGACGGCGCCCGTGATACTAAATACCGCCGCCGACGGCAGGCGCGTCAGCATTACGCTAAATGGCGCCGCAAACAGTAGAAAAGAGCCGATGCGCTGGGCGGTTATCGAAATTCCCGCCAGCCGGGTGCGCAGCATGAACATCGGTTCGGCGGCGGCATGCTGATAGGCATGGCCGCATTCATGCGCCGCTACCGTAATCGCCGTCAGGGTTTTTCCGTCATGCTTGTCCCGCGTCAGCCGCACCGCGCGCGCCCGCGGATCATAGTGATCGCCGCTATCGGTTATTTCGACCTTGATTTCCTGCAAATCGTAACGGTCGAGCAGATGACGCGCGAGCTCACCGCCGGTGCCGGGGAAATTTTCCTCGGCACGCTGGTTGTGTCGATTCAGCACCCACTGCACCCACAGCTGGGGACCGTAAATCAGAATGACGATTAACACGATGGCAATTACGTAAACCATAGCCGCTTAGACTAAACGCAGACCGTTCAGGTTTCCAGTGGTGCTGGTGATCAGCTGTCGGTTATTTTTTCGAGGCTGGCGTTAAAGCGGCGGTATTCCTGCTGCATGCTTTGCAGCTGCTCGCCGAGATCGATTTGCACGCGATCACGGTAGGAATTTTCCATTTGGGCGGCCAGGTGCGCCAGCCGCATGGCGCCGATGCTGGCGGCGGATGATTTAATCGTATGCGCCCAGCGATGCAGGTCATCACTGGGGGTTCTGACCGTTCGGTTTTCGATATCACATAAGAATTCATCGATCGACTCGACATAGGATTCGATCACCATTTCGGCATCTTCACCCATGTCTTGTTTGAGTCGATCAATTACCTTATCGTCAAGCGTTGGCTGGCTTTCAGGATCAGGTTCTAGTTTCACACTTTTGCCGTTTCTACAAATACAACACGGCGAGTATAGTTGAATCAATAGATTTCGCCGCCGTAACCACCGACAGGATTAACCTATGGCTGACTTTAGTGAAAATTTTTACATTATTGGCCACCGCGGCGCGGCCGGGGAGCTGTTCGAAAACAGCCTCGAAGGCTTCGAATACGCGCTGACGCTAGATATAGACATGATCGAAATCGATATCCGCGAGCACTCTTCCGAGCTCTGGGTATTCCACGATCACGATCTCGAGCGCCTGACCGGTAAGCCCGGGCTATTCGAAAAGCAGGCCGATCCGACCCGGATCCAGCTGCTCAACGGTGAACCGGTGCCGACCCTGCAACAGGTGCTGGACCTGACCTGGGGCAAGCTGCCGTTGAACATCGAAATCAAGGTGGTTGAACACCTCGAGTTATTGCTCGATCTGCTCGCGCGCTATCCCGCCGCGGATACCAGCGACGGTTTACCGTGGAACCTGATCTCGTCTTTCGATCACGCCGCCATAAAGCAATTGAGAGATCGCGATTGCGGCTGGCCACTGGCCCCGATCACCACCGGCATTCCGTTACAGACCAAACTCGAAATCGAACAAATAGCCCCCTACTCCTGGCATTTCCACGACGAGTATCTCGATTTCGAGCTGGTGCGGGCGTTGCGCGAACAGGGCATTCCGAGCCTGGTGTTTACCGTCAACGACGTCGAGCGCGCACGCGAATTAAAGCGGCGCGGCGTCGCCGGAATTTTTACCGACTTCCCCTCCAAAATGGCACAAATCGACTAGACTTGGTTGCAGTAACCGTTACCAGCAGGAAATACCGATGGAAGGCAACAGCCATCCCGCAATCGAAGATTTGAAAAAAATCCGCTGCTTAAGCCAGTTTGGTGATGAGCAACTCGCCAGCCTGGCCGGCAAATTACGGCTCGAGCAGGCCGGCAAAGGCGTGTGCCTGATCGAACTCGGGTGCGCCGAGAATTACAGTTTTTACCTGCTCGACGGCAGCCTCGAGGCGACCACCCATGATGGCAATCAAACCCGTTTCGATAGTGATAACGAGGGCGAGCTGTTTCCGGTTGCGCAACTTCGACCGAGCATGTATCGCGTGGTTGCGGCCGGGCCGGTGCAGTTCATAAAAATCTATTCCGACCAGCTCACCGAGTTCGCGCAACGGCTCGAAGTCGATGAACCCTCGATGGACGTCATCGAGATCGAGCAAAGCGACGAAGAAAACGAATTGACGATCCAGCTGTTCCAGGACCTGATTTCGGGCAACCTGTCGCTGCCGAGCCTGCCCCATGTCGCCCAGCGCATTCAACAGGCTTTTGCCGAGGATTCGGTGAACGCCGAATCGATCTGCACCATCATCCAGTCGGACCCGGCGATTACGGCCAAACTCATAATGATCGCCAACAGCGCACTTTATCGCGGCCAGGCACAGATCGAATCGCTGCAGCAGGCAGTTGTGCGCCTGGGTCTCGAAACCACGCGCAAGCAGGTCATGACCTATGCCGTCAAGGAGCTGTTCCAGAGCAAAACCTCGGATATGAAATTGCATATGCAAAAGCTGTGGAAACACAGTCAGCATGTCGCCTGCATGTGCCGCCTGCTGGCGAATCACCTTTCCGGATTCGATCTCGAACAGGCGCAGCTTGCCGGGCTGATTCACGATCTCGGCGAAGTCGCGATCCTGCAGTACGCCCAGCAAAACGACGAACTGTCCGACAATCCCGAATTGCTGTTACATGCGGTTGCATCGTTGCGCCCGCAGATTACCGGCATGCTGCTGAACCAGTGGAACTTTGGGCCCGAATTCGTCACCGTGGGTGAGGAATGCGAGGACTGGTTTCGCAATCCCGCGGACAAACCCGATCTGTGCGACCTGGTTTTGATCGCGCAGTATCATGCCATGATCGGTACGCCGGAAATGAAAAAGCTGCCGCCAGTGCCGACCCTGCCCGCTTTCGCCAAGCTCGGCATGGGCGACCTCGACATCAGGCAGATAATCGAATTCCTCAATCGCTCGCGCGCCGAAATCCAGGCCATCGAAGCCCACCTCGGCGCGATTTGATTTTAAACTCTTGTCATACCGCGGCTTGACCCGATAGGTTGGACCGGCGGGATCCAGCGTCATACGAATCTCCCTATCAGTCTGGATCCCGCGGTCAAGCCCACTACTGTCCGGTTTAGAAATTGTTGAGGCGATAAGAGCCTCGTAGTATCGGGTCTTTCGCATTTTTTGCATATAGGGACTGTGAAATTTTACTCTCCAAACTTGTCATACCGCGGCTTGACCGCGGTATCCAGAAACCCAATGGAATCAAGCTCTGGACCCCGCGGCCAAGCCGCGGGGTGACAATTAATACAATTAATGGATGCTTAACCGGACAGTAGTGGGTCAAGCCGCGGTATGACAGAGTGTGTTGGATACCGCGGCCGCGTACATGGATGTACCGGTCCGGCGTCCCGGCGGGCGAGCGAAGACGGATTCCGAGGCGCCCTAGGATGCGCTATGGCAGAGGAGATTTGCGCCATCAGTCAAACCAGGAAACCTGATATTCAATCCATCGAAATCTGCAGATGTCAGACGAAGTCGTGTAGTACAATCCGCGCATGACTGAACTGGGACGCTATAACCGCCTGCGCATTCTCAAACGCACCGACATCGGGCTCTTCCTCGACGGCGATTCGCATGGCGAAATATTGCTGCCGCGCCGCTACGTGCAGGATTCGATGCAGCCTGGCCAGGAGATCGACGTATTTATCTACAACGATTCCGAGGATCGGATCATCGCAACCACCGAGCGGCCCAGGGCACAGGTCGGCGAGTGCGCTTATCTCAAGGTCGTCAGCACCAGCAAGTTCGGCGCCTTTCTCGACTGGGGCTTGCCGAAGGACTTGCTGGTCCCCTTCAGCGAGCAGCAAAAACCGATGCAAAAGGGGTACTCCTACAGCGTCTATCTGTTTGTCGACGAAGCCACCGATCGCATCGCGGCCTCGACCCGGCTGGAAGACCATTTGTCGAGCGACAACGCTGGATTCAAGACGCGCCAGGCGGTTGACTGCATGATCTATGGCAAGAGCGATCTCGGCTTCAAGGCGGTGATCAACGGCTCGCACCTGGGCCAGTTTTACAGCGGTGAAACCTTTCAGCACCTGCATTACGGCGAACACGTCAAGGCTTACATTAAACAATTGCGCGCGGACGGCAAGATCGATCTGATATTGCAATTACCCTCACAGCTCGAGCGTGACCAGCTCAGCGCTGCAATTATCGAACACTTGCAACAAAACGACGGGGTTTCGGAGCTAACCGACAAGAGCCCGCCCGATGATATTTACCGGACTTTCGGGGTCAGCAAGGCAAATTACAAGAAGGCGCTCGGGCAGTTATACAAACAGCGCCGCATTACGATCGAGAAACATCAGATTACCCTGCTTGAATGACTGCCAGAGCGTGAAAAGGGTCAGACTGGCGGTTACTGCCTGATGCGCCGTATCATGCTGGCTGGATTCCTCGATGACTTCATCATGGAATTGATTTTAATACCGGCTGAATTCAGTTTATTGTGCTTGCCTGGTCATGCTGTAACATTCATCGCCTCGAGTATTTTAGAAGCTGTTCGAACCATGTCCATGCTGGCACAAGTCACAAACAAGGCGCCCCTGGTCATATTTACCGGGTACCCGTCGGCAGCAAGGAAAACAATAGTTTATCTCTCTACCAATGATTTTGTCATGAAACTGTCACACAGGATTCATAGGGTACGATTAAGATTAATGACATGAACCCGTTGATGAACATTCTGGTGGTGGAAGATGACCGCGACATCCGCGAAATGGTATGCCAATCCCTGGCGCAAAACGACTACCGCACTATTGGCTGCGCCGACGTAGAGCGAGCCAAACGGTCGATCAAGAAACACAAGCCTGACTGCCTGGTGATCGACTGGATGCTGCCTGACGGCTCTGGCGTGGAGTTGATTCGCTGGTTGCGCCGCAAGAAGCGCTATCGGCAAATTCCGGTGTTAATGCTGACCGCGCGCGCCCAGGAGAGCGATATGATTACCGGGCTGGAAGCCGGCGCCGATGACTACCTGACCAAGCCGATGTCGTTGCGTGAGCTCAATGCGCGGGTAAAGGCGTTGCTGCGTCGCCCGCCGGTTTACAGCGAGGACATGGAGCAGATTCAGGTTGGACCGATAACGCTGAATTACAGTACCCACGAGGTATTTGCCGGCACCGCGCCGGTCGATCTGACCAAGACCGAATTCAAACTATTGAAGCTGTTCATCGAGAATCCGAAGAAGGTCTTAAGCCGTGAACAGATACTGGATTCGGTCTGGGGCATGAACGCCTACCTGGGCGACCGCACCGTTGACGTGCATATCCTGCGCCTGCGCAAGCTGCTGAAACCACACGGCGTCGACGGCATGATTGCAACCGTACGCGGAAGCGGTTATCGATTTTCCCCAAAAAAAGCCTAGTCAGGGCATAATCCGGATATGTCAAACATCTGGACGACAGAAGCCTGGGCGATGGCGATCGCCGCATGCGCGCTGCTGCTGATAGGTTCGATATCGGGATACTGGTTCATTGCCACCACGCTCACGCTGGGCGTGTACATTGCCTGGCTATATCACCGCTTACTCAAGCTGGAACGGTGGATCAGGAAAGGCACCCGAATCAGCGAGGCTTATGACGATCACGGCTTCGTCGGCATTATCATCCGCCAGCTCTATGAACAAAAGAAAATTTATAACCAGCGCAAACGGCGCTCCAAGCGCATCCTGCGCCAACTGAATCAGAATATCGCCGCACTGCCCGACGCTACCGTCCTGCTCAACAGCGAATTCCAGATCGAGTGGTGCAACGAGCCGGCCAGGTATCTGCTCAATCTGCGCTCCCCCCAGGACCTGGGATACAGGATCAACAACCTGATTCGAGATCCGGCATTGCAGGCGTACCTCGGGAATCCCGCTGACAAGGAATATATCGAACTCGATTCCCCGGTTGATCAGGATATTAGCATTCAGATCAAAATCGTATCGATTGGTGGAAACAAGTTACTCCTGATCGCGAGAAACATCAGTGATCAGAAACAGTTGCAGGAAAGCCTGAAAAACTTCGTCGCCAATGCTTCACACGAACTGAAGTCTCCGTTGACGGTTATATCGGGACACCTCGAAATGCTCGAAGCCGAGGCCAAACTGAGCGCTACCGGCAGGCGTTCGTTACAGACTGCACAGCGGCAGGCGGAGCGTATGAAAGACCTGATAAACGGGCAGCTGTTGTTATCGCAGGTGGAAAGCTACCGCCTGGCGCCGGACGAGGGAGACCGAATTTCAATTACCGAACTCATGGCCGACGTCATGGCCGCGCTGGAAAAGTATACCGACAAGGATCGTGTATACCTCGACTGTCCGCATAACCTGTTTTTACTTGGCGTCAACACCGAGCTAGAGGGAATCTGTATCAACCTGGTGGAAAACGGGCTCAAGTACAGCACCCCGGGCACCCCCATCCAGATAAAGTGGGAGGAAAACCTCCACGGCGAGTATGTGTTCAGCGTTCAGGACCAGAGTCCCGGCATTGAACCCCGAGATATCCCTAAACTCACCAGGCGCTATTACCGTGGCGCAAGGAGCAGGGCCGAAACCACTGGTTCGGGACTTGGCCTCGCAATCGTGCAGCATGCAGTAACCAAGCACGGGGCAACTTTCAAAATTGACAGCCAGCTCGATAAAGGCAGTTGCTTTAGCGTCACCTTCCCCAGTTATCGATGTTTACCCGGGCAAAAAAAGGCCGCCAGGGTCATTAAACTGGCTGACTACTAGCATCAACTCCCGGCAACTCCGCATTGCACGCCGCGCGCAGACGGCAAAGTGGCGGTGACCATACAACCTGAAATTGATCTGGATCATTATTCTCAAGGCAAATGCAAAATTTAACGGATTTCGGATTTTCTGTAACACAAATGTAATATCTATCGAATTTAATGGCGTTGCTCAAATGAAGCTTAAGTTCAGTAAGTTTAGAAGCCTGATCCCTGAACCTGCTTTACGCTTCAACAACATAAAGAATATTAGACGCCAACTTACAGAGGATACAGAACATGAAAGCCAGACCAATAGCCATGGTTATCGTGGCGGCGGCCACTGTTATCAGCAGCCAGCATCTTGCAGCGAATGACCTGATCCAGAACAAGGGTTCCGATACCCTGGTTAACGTTGCCCAGGCCTGGGCTGAAGCCTATCCGACCATTAATCCCGGCGTCACGGTCGCCGTATCGGGTGGTGGTTCCGGAACCGGCATCGCGGCCATGATCAACGGTACGGTGGATATCGCCAACGCCAGCCGCAAGATGAAGGACAAGGAGTTGAAAAAAGCCAAGGAAATGGGGCAGGACCCGGTCGAGTTCGTGGTGGGTTATGACGCCCTGGCCGTATTCCTTCACCAGGACAACCCGGCCACGGAATTCAACTTCACCCAGCTCGGTAAAATCTTCGGGCGTGGTGGCGGTGCCACCAAGTGGTCAGATCTCGGACTCAAAGTACCGGGTTGCGGCAGCGATAAAATCGTCGTCGTCAGTCGCCAGAACAACTCCGGCACTTACGCCTATTTCAAAAGCTCGGTATTAAAAGCCGCGGCCAAAGCCGGTGTGATTTCGAAGGGCAGTTTCCGCCAGGGAACCCTGGACATGCACGGTTCGAAAGACGTGGTGGACCTGGTCGAGAAAACCCCCTGCGCCATAGGCTACAGCGGACTGGCTTACGCGACCGATCATCTAAAGCTCGCCTGTATCGCAAAAGAGGATGGCGCCAGCTGCGTCACCCCAAGCGTCGCGACAGCCAGCGATCGTAGCTACCCGATTGCGCGCCCCTTGTTCATGTACACCAACGGTCAACCCAAGGGATCAATCAAGGAATACATGGACTGGATCTTATCGGATGCGGGCCAATGCATCCTGAAGAAAAAAGGTTACGCCCCAATGCGCGATGTCAATTGCATGTAGGGGTTTTATTTAAACCAGGAGAGATGCCGCAAGGACGCGGATTTCTCCCCGATTCGAAAAGTTGCCGGAAATAATAATGTCTCATCTCGAAGAAAGACTGGAACACGATCTAAACGAAATCCGCGATCAGATTGCGAACATGGGCTCCAGCGTCGAGCGATCGCTGGACGACGCGTTTCGCGCCCTGCACGACGGCAAGGAAAAACTTGCCTTCACCACGATCCTGTCTGATCTGCCGATCAATCGGCAAATGCGCAAGATCGATCAGCTCTGTCATGCCTTCATCGCCGTGCACCTGCCGAGCGCAGGGCATTTGCGGCTGATCTCTTCAGTCATTCGGGCCAACATCATTCTCGAACGAGTCGGCGACTACGCGGTGACAATCGCCCGCGAGGCCGTGCAGCTGGGCGAGGTTCCGAGCGGCTATCTGTCGGCGGAGCTGGAAACTGTCAGCGCCGAGGCGATGTCGATTCTGAGCGAAGCCATCAGTGCATTCAATTCCGCGAATGCCGAACGCGCCCGCGATGCCATCGCGATGGCGAAAAAAGTCGAGCACGACATGGACGGCATTTATGCAGGGCTGCTGGACAACGCCGAGAATGACGGTGGCTGTAATCGCAACACTA
>CAVYHN010000067.1:0-7929 GCA_963768295.1 uncultured Gammaproteobacteria bacterium
CCCGATTGCCTATGGCTATTTCCTGCAGGCCGTGCCCGCAAAACTGATGCTGGTAGTGGCGCTCAGCCTGCTCGGGCTCAACCAGGCCTGCTTTTATTTTGCCACCGAGTTCTGGCATCTGATCGGCCTGCGGCTGCTACAGGGATTGCTGCTGCCGGCAATATTTACCGCGCTGATGACTTACTGCGCCAGCATGGTGCCGGCCGCCATGGTGCGACGCGCGATGGGCTTCTATATCGGCGCAACCATCCTGGGCGGCTTCATCGGCAGGCTGGTGGGCGGTGTTTTTGCCAGCTCGTTCGACTGGCGCAGCGCTTTCCTGGTGATGGGGCTGATGCAGTTACTGCCATTGCTGCTGTTGCTCAGGGTCGAAGCCGACGCCGATATCAACTTCGCGCGCCTGGACTCGAAAAGCATTTCGCGGGTGTTACGCAACCGTAACTATCGCTACATGTTCCTCAGCCTCGCCTCGGTGTTTTTTGTTTTTTCGGGAATACTGAATAACGTGCCTTTCCGCCTGCAGGATATCAACCCGGGTACGACGCCTTTTATTATTTCGATGCTTTACCTCGGCTATCTGGCAGGGGCGCCGATATCCTTTCTCAGCGAGTCGATCGGTAAACGACTCGGCGACGAGCGCAAGGGTTTGTTTCTCGGTCTCGTCATTCACGGCTTCGGCCTCGTCATGCTGCTGTTTGTCGCCTTCGAAGGGCTGGTTATCATGATGTTTTTTCTGGCGGCCGGTTTCTTCTTGATGCATGCCCTGTTGTCGGGTCTCGCGAATCATCTCGCGCTGGAACACAAGGGCGTGGTCAACGGGCTTTACGTATCGATTTACTATTTCAGCGGTGCCATGGGTTCCTGGCTGCCGGGTTATCTCTACGAGGGGTTGAGCTGGAACGGCATGATCCTGGTTTTCCTGCTGATCCTGGCGCTCTGTGGCTGGAGTATCACGCGGATTGATCCAGGTTTGTCCAATCGCTAGCTAGCGCTTATTATTAACCCTCACCCAGGAGAGCATCAGACATGCCGCACATCGTGCTTGAATATTCTTCCAACCTGCCCGAACTGGCGGGTTTTCATGCGCTGTTTGAGGATATCCACCAGGCGCTGAATCGCATTGGCGGTATCAGGCTGGAGAACTGTAAAAGCCGGGCGCGCGTGGCCGATCACTACTATATCGGCGATGGTAATCCGGCGAACGCCTTTGTCCATCTCGATGTCGAGTTCGTCAGGGGACGCAGCGCCGAGATAAAAAAAGCAATCGGTCAGGAATGCCTCGAGCTGGTGAAACGTTACTACCATTTGCAGCTGTCGGACCTGCTACAAATTACCGTTAAAATCGACGACATAGCGCTGGATTTTTATTTCAAGGATCCGGCCGGGACACTGAACTACCAATGAAAAAAAGCACGAAGACTCCATTCATGGCGGCGCCGGATTACGGCCAGTCGCTAGGGGGATTTACGATTAACCTGCTGAGCACCGACCTGGCGCGGGCCCTGGTTTTTCAGCGCGATGTGCTGCTGGCCGAAGTTCTGCATCACGACGAAGACCTGTTGATCCTGCGTGGATACCACAGCAACTGGATGGTGCACGCCGACCATACCTATGATAATCATCCGCTGTTGGCGGATACGTGCAGGCAGGCGCGGCGCGGCGCCGGGGTTGAACTGCGCTTGCACGGTTGCGCTCCGGATGGCGCGGCGGAACGTGCGCAGCAACATGGGTTCGATCTGCTCGACGGTCCCCGCGACCAGCCCGACCATGGCCTGCGCGAAGTTCACATCATCGATGCCGATGGTTACGTCTGGGTTCCCGATATACCCGTGACTTAGTCAACCAGCGGCCTCGGTAATTCCTGCCCGCCGCCAGATTTCAACGCCGACCTCGGGTTATCGCATGAGAGAAAAGAAGGATATTCGCGTATTTTTTGCGCTGTGGCCGGATGCGGTATTGCGCGACTCCCTGAGTCGCGCTGGCAAAAGCCTTCCGCTGCAGCCTCCGGCGCGGCGCGTACCCGACTACAACCTGCATCTGACGCTGCACTTCATCGGCAATGTTTACCTGCATCAGCTAGCCTGCCTGCGGCAGCAGGCGCGGCGCGTCAAAGCGACGGGCTTTGACCTGGTCATCGACACCCAGGGTTGTTTCGGCAAGGCCCGGGTTGCATGGCTGGGCTGCAGCGAGGTGCCGGCTGCGCTACAGCGGCTGCATCAGCAGCTAGGCCGGCGTTTACGGCAATGCGAATACCAGCCCGAGGGCCGGCACTATAATCCGCATGTGACGGTTGCGCGCAAGATGACATCGGTACCCGAACAGACCGAATTCTCGGCGCTACCGTGGCGCGTAGAAAATTTTGTGCTGATTGAGTCCAAAGCAACCGACATTGGCGTAAAATACCGGGTCATCGAAACCTATCCGCTGTCATGAGTCGCAAAGAATCCTTCCAATTGCCGCCCGAAGTAATGCAGCAACTAACCCGCCGTTCGGATGCCAAAGGACTGGTGCAACTGGGCGCTCACCTGTCCATGCTGCTGCTGGCCGGGATCGGCCTGCAGCTAAGCCGTGATAGCCTGTTTTTGCTGGTCGCGCTACCGTTATACGGTGCATTGCTGATCTTCCTGTTCGCACCACTGCACGAAACTATCCATTTCACCGCGTTCAAAAGCCGTTGGCTGAATAACCTGGTAGCGGCGCCGATCGGATTCCTGTTGCTGATCCCATGGCAGAATTTTCGCGTGTTTCACTATGCGCATCATCGACATACCCAGAACCCGGAACTCGATCCGGAACTGATCGATATGAAACCCCTGATTCGCGAGCGTTACTGGCTCTACCTGACTGGCCTGCCCACCTGGTGGCAGAGCCTGTCCGCGATCTGGCGCCATGCTAACGGGATAGTCGATGAGAGTTACATCGAGGAACGCCACCATGCGACGATAATAACCGAGGCGCGCATTCATCTCGTCGGTTACGCAATGCTACTCCTGATCAGCCTGTTCGCCTCCAGCGGCTTCCTGTGGTGGTTCTGGGTGTTGCCGGCATTGGTCGCTCAGCCCCTGCTGCGGCTGTATCTGCTAGCCGAGCATAGCGGCTGTGACTTCAGCGAAAACATGCTGGAAAATTCGAGAACCACCTATACCACGCCGTGGATTTGTTTCCTCGCCTGGAACATGCCGTTTCACGCCGAACACCACTATCTGGCATCGGTGCCGTTCCATGCCTTGCCGGCACTACACGCCCACACCGGGCAGCGGGTCAAGTACCGGGGCGATGGCTACTACAACGTCAACCGGGAAATCGCCGCTCATAGATGAGTCCTGATAAAATCAGCGATTTCAACGATCGACCGATCGGCTTCCGGGATCGGGTAAAATTCGAACACGTGCCACATGCCCTCCCACACGCGCAGGTCGCAATCGACCCCGGCGATACGCATTCTTTGGGCGAGACGCAGGCACTGGCTCAGCAACAGATCGCTGCTGCCGGTGGTGATAATGGTTGGCGGCAGGTCGGCCATCTCGCCGTGCAGCGGTGATATGCCCGGGTCGCTGAGCGCATGCCCGCGCGCATGCCAGTTGGCGGCAAGGTCGACCCATGCATTATTCAGCGTCGGATCGCGGCCATCGTTAAACCGATGGCTGTCGCCGTCGTTGGCGAGATCGCACCAGGGCGACAGTAACGCAGCGCAGGCCGGCATTAGCATGCCGTTGCCACGGATGTGATGCAGCAGTGCAAGGGCCTGGTTGCCGCCCGCCGATTCACCACTGACAACCAGGCGCTGCGCCCCGTAAACATCGAGTAGCACCGGGTAGACCCGCTGCATATCTTGCTGGGGCTCAGGGTAAGGATGCTCCGGTGACAGGCGATAGTCGACCATGACGACGCGAGCGCTGCTATGTTGCGCCAGCGGGGCAGTAATAATCGTATCTTCGTAGGTGCTGCCGCTAACATAACCACCGCCGTAGGCGTATTGAATACAGGGCCCGTCTTTTTGCGACCAGGTGGATGGCGTTAATTGCCTGCAGCCCACACCGGCAATTTCGATGTCTTTTATTTCACCATCGAAAGCGGCGATCGCTTGCTCGACATAAGGTGCGTAGCCGGCGCGCGTGTTCGCGCGATATTGCGCCAGGTTATCCAGCGTGGGAATCTGCATGCCGGCGGCGCGCAGTCCAGCGAGAACGGCTTCGGCTTCGGCGCTGATATCGGCTGTGCGTTCCATCAGCCCAGAACCTGGGCGAGATCATTGATCAAATCTGCACTATCTTCGAGCCCGGTCGAAAGCCGGAAGACGCCATCGCCCGCCGCTTCCCGGTACTTGTCGAGTTCAGCGCCGTCGAGCCGGTAAGACGAGCCGATCAAATCGTCGGTCTGCATCAGGTAAATCAGGCTGCGGTGATGGCCGAGCGAGACCGCGTAATGGATCACTTCGAGTTGCTGCATCATGCGCTCGGCGACCTGTTTCGGATTGGCGCAGCGAAAGCTGATCATGCCGGAAAAATTATCCATCTGCTTGCTCGCAAGCAAATGTTGCGGGTGCGATTCGAGTCCGGGATAAAGCACTTTTTCCACCTGGTCGTGGGCCTCGAGGAAGCGGGCCACGGCGAGCGCGTTTTCCTGATGGCAGCGCATGCGCAGCGGCAGCGTCGCCATGCCGCGCATGATCAGCCAGGCATTGAACGGGCTGATGACGCCGCCGTAATGTACCAGCGCTTCACCTCTCAGTGGTCCGATCAGCGCCTGCTTGCCGCAGACCGAGCCGCCCATGGCGTCGCCGTGCCCGCCGATATACTTGGTCAGCGAATGCAGCACCAGGTCGGCGCCCAGGGCCAACGGTCGGGTTGCGATCGGCGAGGCGAAGGTCGAATCGACCACCAGCAGCGCGTTTTGCGCATGCGCTATATCGGCGGCGCCCTTGATATCCGATATGCGCAGCAGCGGATTGGAGGGTGTTTCGAGCCAGATCATGCGCGTATTGTCGCGCATGGCGTTTGTGATATCGGCCAGATCCGAGGTATCGACCGGGGTCACCTCGATACCGAGCCGGGTCAGCGTGTCGCGCGCAAACTCAGCGGTGCCGGGATAATTGGTGTTACTCATAACCAGGTGATCGCCCTGGCTTAGATGGGCCAGTAAAACGGCAGCGCTCGCGGCCATGCCGGAGGCGAAGGCGATCCCGGCCTCGGCCTGTTCGAGAATGGCCAGCTTCTGTTCGAGTTGCTGCGTGGTCGGGTTGCCCCAGCGAGTGTATACATACGGGGATTCACTGGACAGGTTGTTCGCCGAAAAGCTGATTTCCTCGTCGACCACAAAGGTACTCGACATCACCAGGCTCGGTGCCGAAGCGCCGGTTGTCGGATCGGGCGCTTCGCCGGCATGGATCGCCAGTGTCTGCGGGCCTTTATCGGAAGTTGATTTTAATGTCATGAACTCGATCCAGTGAAGAAAACACATTAGTAAAGCCAGAGTCGAACAATGTCAATCGAGGCTTGAATTCATAATTTTGAAGCAAGGAGTCTAAAAGTCGAAATATATTAAAGCCCGGTTTTCCACTATATTGTTTTTTTTTGGGGATGGCGTAGCGATGATTCTGAGTGACGAGCAAAAGGCATTTTTCGAAACGCAAGGTTACCTGCTGGTCGAGAATGCGGTAAGCGAAGGGCAGCTGGCAGGTTTGCGTCGACAGTTCGCCGACTGGGTCGAGGAAAGCAAGGCCCACGGCGAGGCTTATGGCGAGACCATCGACGGGCGCGCACGCTTCGACCTCGAGCCCGGACACAGCGCCGATAAACCGGCGTTGCGCCGGATCAATGCGCCGACCGACATTTCCGAGGATTATTACCAGGTCATGCGCGACAGCAGGATGACCGATTGCGTTGCCGAACTGATCGGACCCAACATCAGGTACCACCACAGCAAGGTCAATTCCAAGCTGCCGGGCGCCGCGACCGTGGTCAAATGGCACCAGGATTTTCCGTTCACCCCGCACAGTAACGACGACCTGATTACCGCGCTGTTGATGGTCGACGAAGTTACCGCGGATAACGGGCCGCTGCAGATCGTGCCTGGATCGCACAAGGGCGAGATTTATGACCTGTGGCACAACGGCTTGTTTACCGGCGCGGTCGATGACGCGGTGACCTCCTACTGTCTCGACAACGCGGTTACCTGTACCGGTAAGGCGGGTTCGCTGTGCCTGATGCATACGCGCCTGCTGCACGGTTCGGCGCCTAACCTGTCGACCCGGCCGCGCACCCTGTTCATCACGGTTTATTCGGCCGAAGATGCGGTTCCCTGCGCACCCAATCCGGTGCCTAACCGGCATCAGGGCGAAGTGGTGCGCGGCGAGGTCAGCGGCCATATTCGCAGCACCCCGTTCGACATCCCGCTGCCGCAAATGCCGCAGGCTGCCTCGTTCTTCGATCAGCAGGCACAACATCGTTAAGATCGAAATCGGCTAGATTTTTTTAATTTTTCCGCCGATGTTATCGAGCACGGCGTAAAAGATATTTACGGCGTATCCGAGTACGAAGGCAAGCGCCCCCTGTCCAACATCGAGTCCAGTGGGAAGCTTGCCATCCTGGGACGTCAGCAGCCCCGGAAACAGTACGATCGAACCGCCCGCCAGCACGCCCAACCCCAGACGTATTAGTTGTGAAGGAATATTAGCCGGATCGAATTCGCGGCTTCTCAGCTTTTGCTGGGTGACCCGTAACAGATAAACGCAGGTGCCCATTCCCGCTGCGTAAAAAGCGATCGCGAAATTATCGTCAGCTTTACCGTCGAAAATATTCTGGATTAGCAGAGCTACAAAGCCGAAGGTAACCAGCGCCAAAAAAAGCAGGTACTGACCCACTGAAGTGGCAAAAGCCGCATGGAAAAATCCCTCGCCGTGAATGCGCGTCGCTACCAGGGTTCTTGCAGTGACATTTACTGCCACTTTCTCGAGTTTTGCGTACTGGTTGACGAACTCTATCTTTTCTTCCCGCGTCAATTCCGGATAGTGTTCCGCCCAGTTGAGAAATTGACCGGGATTGAATCTTTTGGGTAACTGGATTTCATGATCGTGTTCGATGAGATATCGAGCCAGATGCCAGGCATTAGTTGCAAGTTTGCGTTGTTCTGCTTTGGTTTCCGCTTCGGCGATCTCTGCTTTGCTGGTAGTGCTATTCACGTTTGCTCTCCTTAAACGCGCGGGGTTATCGATAACTATAAAATGTTGCGTTACCAAATCGGCCTTCTTCTCTCTCATCAGGAACCTGATAATTATAGAATTGCCGATTTGCGCTATGTTGCCTTGACCAGAATCAACAGGGAGCCAAGTAATTCCATGCATAAACACCTGGAGCAGATAATGTCGATAAAGTGTTTGTTCCTGGCAGCGATTGTCAGCCGTCGAATCTGCCCCTGGTTCCCGTGCAGCGTGAGCATTCCGGTGAAAATTGAAACCACGCAAATATTTGGCAGCGTTTAGATATCAACCGGGCAGGGCGTTAACATAGGACTGTTTAGCGATAAATATCGCAGTTCGATGGCCAATTTGCGCCATTTACACGGCAACCAAGGTGGCGACGTAACCATCGCCGACATGCGCGACTGAAAAAGCACCATGACGGGGTCGTCCTCGTTGCCCCCCGGCGGCGCAGTGTCCAAGACGTCACGCTCGCGCCCAAGCGATTGGACGGGGAGCGCGGGGAGGACTTGTTCTTTTTGCCGCTGCTTTTCGCGCCTGCTTGTTGTTCTTGTTGCTGCCGCGAAAGGAGAGCCTGCGCGAGCTGGTGCTCTGCGCGGCGGCGAGTTCCCGGGTCGTACTACTACAAAGGGTGCCATCGAGTTTCTCGGCGGCAATCATACTATCTCCCGCGGAGGATCGGGGCGACACGGGCTTCTTTTTGCCGCTCGCGGAGGGGCTGCTGTCCTTGT
>CAVYHN010000068.1:0-74216 GCA_963768295.1 uncultured Gammaproteobacteria bacterium
GGATTTTCTACCTATTTTAAACTTTACCTCGATACCGATCCCGTACTGGTTGCGATTGTTCTCATTCTAGCTGTAGCGACGCTTAATTTTAGTGGCATCCAACAAAGCGCTCGGGTAAACACGGTGCTTACATTTGTGGAGGCTGCTGGGCTAATATTTATTATCTTTATCGGAATACCCTACATTGGTGATGTTAATTTACTGGTAGTCGATTCCGGCTCAACGATAAGTGATGCATCTGCCTGGAAACCGATGATGGCTGCAGCTGCCCTAATCTTTTTCGCTTTTCAGGGATTCGAAGATATAGCGAATATTGCCGAGGAAACGAAATCTGCCGAGACAACGGTGCCGCTTGCACTGCTATTGTCGCTATTGATAACGACAGTAATCTATATCCTCGTTGCCGTGGTCGCTGTGAGTGTGGTCCCTGCCGACTCACTCTACGCCGCCTCTAAACTCGATAACCCAAGCGAGGGGCCACTGGCACTAGTCGCCAGTACCGCTTTGCGCTCACCCATGGGAGGGAATTTATTTACGGTCATAGCCCTATGTGCTACTGCTAACACCGTATTGGTGTTACACATTGTGACATCGAGAATGTTATATGGTATCGCCAGAGATAAATGCCTGCCCGATTTTCTCGCCAGAGTAAATCCAACGACTAAAACCCCTGTGAGTGCAGTGGTACTGGCAACCATTTTCTGTGTTTTATTTACCTTTGGGGGCTCGCTCGGGGATGTTGCAAACCTGACCAATGTAGGGGTTTTCCTGGTTTTTTTTATGGTGAATTTGATGTTGCTGATGTATCGCTACAAAAACCGTGGTTCAAAAAATCTGAGACACACTTCGGTGTCACTGGCACTTAACCTGGGCTGGTTTCCTTTATTACCGTTTTTTGGGGCATTGTTTTGTGCCGTAATGTTACTTACTCAGTTCTGGCAACCGATGACTGTATTGGGCATATCGATACCAATAATTCTTTATTCTCTTTTTATTACTATTTTGGCAGTACCCATCTACCTGCTTTCTCAAAAGAACCAGGGATAATTCAAAGAACGTAATAAAGGGGACGCACCCTTTGAGACGGACCGTTAGATCCCGTCACCAGGCTGGATTTTGTTGTTTGCTGGGTGTCTGTTCATGGCTGTAGGTCGTCTCTGAGACGAATTGCCCAGCGTCAGCTTTGGAGGACACAGGCCTTCAGATTCGGTAAAAAACCGACGATTTGAAAACCGTACGGGCACTAATGACGCGTTTCTGTCAGGTAGCATGTGCTTTATACTTCTTACACTGATGAAAATTGACGCGTATCAAATTGCCTATAAGACAATCACTTCAGAAGTAGCCAGATCTGAACGATCACGTGCATTCGGTGACGATGACATTGGTCAACACAGTTGGACAACGCCAGCGGAGTTGCTCAACATGATATCTGCGTGTGAACTGAACGAGCGATCAGTTGTCCTGGATGTGGGATGTGGAGTGGGTGGTCCAGCGATGTTTGTTGCTCAACAGACGGGCTGTCATGTCAATGGGCTTGATATTGATGAGCAGGGAATCAAGATGGCAAATGCAATAGCGGCCAAACGAGGTTTGTCTGATCGCTGTCAGTTTCAGATTCACAATGCGACCAATCCGTTTAATTTTCCGGATGCCAGCTTCGATTTAATTTTTGCTATTGACAGTATGTTTCATATTCCACATCGTAAAAATTTTCTAATCGAAGTAAGGCGAATGTTAACCCATCAGGGAAAGTTGTTTTTTACCGACGCTGGTGTGGTCAACGGCCAAATAAGCGGTGAGGAATTTCAATTAAGAAGTTTTAATGGAGCCGCATTTTTTGCACCGATTGAATACAACAAAACTATTCTCGAACAAACTGGTTTTGAGGTCGCCTACAGTGAAGACCTAACAGAAAACAATGAGAAAATTGCACAAAGTCGGTTTGACGCCAGGACCGATCTCCAGAATCCCCTAATCGATGCTGAAGGGGAAGTTGCGTATCGTGGGCGTCAGGCGTATTTGCACAAGGTGGCTGAGTTATGCCGAGAGCGCCGCTTGTGTCGTTATGCCTACTTGGCAAAAAAGCTCGAAAAAATTTAAGATCCTGAATAATTAATTTTATTCGAGAGCAGTTACCTTAAAAGGAAAACTGCGCGCGAACGCCCGGATGTCATCTACGAGCAGCTGTAGCTCTTCCAGGGCCCCAAAAACGCCCCCCATAAAATTTTACTCAGAGTAGATATTCACAAGATCCCGACTCGGGCGAGACCCGCGGGGCCTAAAGCCGCGCAGGCGCCGGGATGACTCTAAATACTGGAGTGCCGTAAGGCAACCGCTGATCGGGCTTCCTGAGCAAAGCCCCGCACCGACAATGGTTACAGTGGGTGGAGCACATTTTTCCCCGCAAAATGTGCTCCACGCGGCCCATGACCTGTCGCGCAAAACCTGACCGGTTGCCGGGTTAGCGGGATTTATACTTTCAAGTGGATCGGGATTGTTTATCCCGCGGTATTCTGAGTCGGTTCGGACAGAAATTGCTCTAACATCCGCTCCGGGTCGAAAATATCCGCCGCCGGGGGCTGAAAATTCTTGTGCCGGTAACCGTTCGAGCCGATCGGCTTATACAACTCGAGGATTTCCTCGCGCCGTGCGACCAGATCCTTGACCGCGACGACCAGGGCTTCGAGATCGGCGCGGGTGGTGTAGAGGCCGAGGCTGGCGCGCGCCATGCCGCGTTTGCGTTCGACATCGGCTTCGGCATTGGGCGCGTCCGGGTCGATATCCATTTCCCAGAGTTCGCGTTTGAGCAGTTCGCGCACGTAGGGGTGGGCGCAAAAGCAGCCGTTGCGCACCTGGATGTTGTGGTAATCATTGAGCGCGGCCGCGGTTAGCCCGTGGTCGAAGCCCTTGATGTTGAAGGTCATGGTGCCGGTGCGGGGAATGTCGGCCGGATCAGGGCCATACAGCGTGACGCCTTCGATTTTCGATAATTCCTGCCAGGCATAATCGATCAAATCGATTTCTTTCTCGCGCACCTTGTCCATGCCGACCCGGGTCAGCAGGTCGAGTACGGCGCCCAGCGTGATTGCGCCAACGATATTAGGCGTGCCTGCTTCCTCGCGGTCGGGCAGGGTTGCGGTGGGCATGTATTCGGCGATGTAAACGTCATCGACCATGCCGCCACCGAGCTCCGCCGGCTTGATCGCGTGCAGCAAATCGGTTTTAGCGATCACCGCGCCCGGCGAACCCGGGGCATAGATCTTGTGCCCGGAAAATACCAGCACATCGATATCGGCGTCATCCATGCTGACCGGCGCATGCGCAATCATTTGCGATGCGTCGACGATCAGGTAGGCACCCACCGCGTGTAGCATGCGCGCCACCTCGGCCAGCGGCGTAATCGCGCCGGAGACGTTACTCGCGCCGGTGACGGCCATGTAGTTGATGCGGTCGCCGTACTCATCGATGATGGCCTGCAACCGGTCCATATCCAGCGCCCCGTAGCGCTCGAATTCACCCTGACAGGGGACATGCACGACCTGCGAGCTGTGGTGGCGATGCGGCAAATCGTTGGAATGGTGTTCCATTTCCGAAACCAGCACCACGTCGCGCTCGGGACGCGCGCGCGCCAGGCTCGCGGCCATGCGGTTGAAACCCGCGGTAGCGCCGCTGCCGGCGAAAAATGTGCAGTAGTTATCCGGGCTGGCGTCGACAAATTCGAGTACTTTTTCGTGCGCCCATTCGAAGGCCTGCGATGCGCCACGTGCCGCGTAGTGCAGATCCGAATGAGTGCTGGCGTAGTGTTCGAGGAATTCATGACCCACGTCGTAGGCCGGCGACATCATCAGCGTTGAGGCCGCGGAGTCCAGGTAAATGCGTGCGCTTCGCTTGCCGTCGACGGTCGGATACTCGGTGTCACGGCCAATAAAATTGGCCTGCAGCTGGGCCAGGAGTTCAGAATCGCTCATCGGATTTAATTGTCAGACAAAAGAGATATTGTCGCATAATCAGGGCGCTTGGCAACCATTTGACATGACAGCGAACTGTTTGAGTTGAGGATGACAATACGCTGGCAGACCTGAACGTGGTCCGATCCGGCGGACAGGATCCGGGCGTTCTTCAGGCGGCTTGATTCGGGTAATTCTCAGCCCAGTAACGCGCCAGGTCGTCACGCCGGCAAACCCACACCCGTTCGTGCTGCTGAATGTAATCGAGGAAATTGTAGAGGCTGCCGATACGCCCCGGGCGCCCGATCAGGCGAGCGTGTAAGCCAATGGTCATCATTTTGGGCCGGGTTTCGCCCTCGGTGTAGAGAATGTCGAAGCTATCCCTGAGATAGGTGAAAAACTCGTCAGCCAATTGATAGTTACTCTCGCCACGGCCGAATTTCGAGTCGTTAGTATCGAGCGAATAGGGGATTAGCAATAACCCGGGATAGTCCTGCGACCAGTAGGGTAGATCATCGTTGTAGACATCGGAGTCGTACAGGAAATTGCCAGCTTCGGCCACCAGTCGGCGCGTGTTCATCGAAGGCAGACCTGCGTAGTAGCCTAGCGGCGCCTCCCCGGTCAGTTCGCGCACCTGCTCGATACTGTTACGAATGTATTCCCGTTCCTGGGATTCATCCAGACCGTAGTAATCGAACCAGCGCCAGCCGTGCGGTTGCAGGTCGAAACCGGCGTCGATCATTGCCTGCAACGCCTGTGGATTTTGCCAGCCGGCAAGGCCGACCAGGTTGACCGTGGCTTTGAGGTCACGATCGGTAAAAGCTTTCAGCAGTCGCCAATAACCGACGCGCGAACCATATTCGTAGCTCGATTCGATATTCAGATCGCGGCCGCCGATACGCGCCTCGACCTTGACGTCGGATAGCCGTACTTCGGATCGATCGTCGCCATTGAGGATGCACAGTTCACCGCCTTCCTCGTAATTGATGCAAAAATTGACGGCGATACGCGCCCCGTCGGGCCAGACTACGGCGGGCGGCTGGTTTGCGTAACCGATAAAATCACGCGCTGGTTTATAGCTGTCGCTCATACGGTTTCTACTCGGTTCGGCACTGGTCGGCAACACGCTGGAGGCCGCCGGCTATCAATATCAGGCAACATTTATATTCAATCGTGGCCTCGAGATCAATCGAATAACCCGGAATTTTACCCCGGGCATGACGATCAGACACCGCTCGATCAGGCCTTGAGGCGCCACTGGCCAGGCATTATGCTAACAGAATCGTTTAACCTTGAGGACATAGCCATGATTGATCAAGCACGGCGCAAACTGGTACTCGGATTAGTGGCGTTACCGGTAGCGGGCCGCGCAGCCGCCGCGCTACCCACGCCGCCCGCCACCGAGGGACCTTTTTATCCGACCCGGGGGATGCGTTATGACGACGTCGACAACGACCTGGTCAAAGTTAGCGGTGAAGTAGAGCAGGCCGGCGGCGAAGTCGTCCGCCTCAGCGGCCGGGTGCTGGACAGTAGCGGCAATCCGGTGCCGTCCGCGCGGGTCGAGATCTGGCAATGCGATGCCAATGGACGATACCTGCACCGTGGCGACCGCGGCCAGAGTTCGCGTGACCGGGCTTTCCAGGGATTTGGTCATGCTCTGACCGGCGCCGACGGCGGCTATGCTTTTCGCACGATCAAACCGGTGCCCTACACCGGCAGAACGCCGCACATCCACGTCAAGGTGCTGCTTGGGGATCGAGATCGTCTGACCACGCAGTTCTATCTGCCCGATCACCCTGGAAACGCCAACGACTGGCTTTACCAGCGTATCCCGCAAAACCAGCGTGAGCTGGTTACCATGCATTTCGCCGCGACCGATCAGGAACCGACGGCCCAGGGTCGATCTGATCATCTAGCGACCGAATTTTTCAGGAGAGTTCAAATGCGAGCTTACGAAATAGTAGCGGACGGCGGTATCGATGCGCTTGCCCTGAACACGAGGCAATCGCCGCAACCCGGGCCGGGAGAAATCCTGGTCGCCCTGCGCGCGTCGTCAATCAATTATCGCGATCTTTCGACCGTCGAAGACCCGCTTGCGCGCGCTATTGCCTTGCCGCGGATCCCGAACTCTGACGGCGCCGGCGAGGTGATCGCCGTCGGCGCCGGTGTGACTCGCTTTAAAGCCGGGGACCGGGTTGCAGGCTGTTTCTTCCAGAACTGGTCTGACGGTGGAATATCGGCCGCAGCCATGGCGAGTGCAATGGGCGGCGCTGTCGACGGCGTCCTTGCCGAACAAGCCTTGTTGAGCGAGGCTGGCGCAGTACATGTTCCCGCGCATATGTCGTTTGCAGAAGGCGCGACACTGCCCTGTGCCGGGGTAACGGCCTGGAATTGCCTGGTGGAACAGGGCAGGCTGAAAGCAGGCAACACGGCCTTGTTTCTCGGTACGGGCGGTGCCTCGATTTTCGGTTTGCAGATCGCAAAAATGATGGGCGCGCGGGCGATAATTACGTCATCGAGTGACGCCAAACTGGAGCGGGCCAAAGGTCTCGGTGCCGATGAACTAGTCAACTATCGCGAGACTCCCGACTGGGAAGCCCAGGTCCTGGAAGTGACCAACGGCGCCGGTGTCGATGTGACTCTCGAAACC
The DNA here is from genome assembly GCA_963768295.1 of uncultured Gammaproteobacteria bacterium. GTDB lineage: Bacteria > Pseudomonadota > Gammaproteobacteria. Next base: position 6,601 of record CAVYHN010000068.1, read on the forward strand.
GGCGGTGGCGGGACCCTGGAGAAAACCATTGAAGCTACCCGAATTGGTGGCACCATCAGTCTGATCGGGGTTCTGACCGGCGGCGCAATCAATCCTGCTGCCGTGATGCGGAAATCAATTAGACTGCAGGGCGTCTATGTTGGCAGCCGGCGCATGTTCGAAGATATGAACGCGGCGTTCGCGCAAAACCGGGTGCATCCGGTCGTTGACCAGGAATTTGAGTTCGAAGATGCGCGTTCCGCCTATCACGCGATGCGTACCGCCGGACATTTTGGCAAACTGGTAGTGACGATTTAAGGATACTTGCAATGCTTCGACCGCAGATAAATGCCGGTTTTCCGAGCGGGTTGCCTGGCGGCCGGGCTGTGTTCAGGGCCAGAAAAGATAATCGTCGGGATCACCGGGATCGCTCGACAGCACGATGATCAAGGCGACCAGGATTGCCAATAGTGCGATCAGCGCGATCAGCAACTGGTGCCAGCGGTAATAGCGGCTGGACGGCAGGTCGTCGGGATTAAGCCTGCGATAAATCATTATCCAGGCCAGAATGCTTGCCAGTAGCAGGACGAAAAGACCGTTGACCGTAAGCTGTAATAAGTCCATCTAAAACTCAGTGTCTATGCAAAGCAGTCGAAACTTCGATTCTAAACGCGATCAGCATAATTTTACACGCCTAGAGACGCGCCTCGTAGCGCTGTTCGTCAACCCGGGTTCCCCATTGGTCACCGGACCGGGTTTCTTTCAACTTGAAGCCGGCTGACTCGTAGAGGTGCTGTGCCGCTTCGAGCCCGTCGAAGGTATGCAGGTAAACGCGGTCATAGTTCTTTTGCCGGCAGAAGTCCATCGCCAGGCCGATCAGGCGTCCGCCGATGCCTTTACCGCGGGCGGCATCCGCGGCGATGAACCAGCGCAGATGTGCGCCCTTGCTGTCGGCATCGACCCCATCGATGGTGATCGTGGCGACGATGTCATTATCGATCAGCGCGCTCCAGATACAGTCGCGCCCGGCATCGTAGCGGTTGATGAAGGTGCTCATTTCGGTTGCCACGCGGGTTTCGAAAAAACTGCTGAAATTCCAGTGCCTGGCATAATAGCCGGCATGCATTTCGGCGGCGCGTCCGACCAGGCCGGGAATATACCCGGCTTTGATTTGAAAGCCGTCGCTATTCACTCCGGCCTGATGGCAAACGGCTTCGATGTTATGTCCGTCCGGGTCGATTACGAAAGCGCCGTAGTAGTCGGGATGGTAAATCTCCCTGATGCCAGGCGCGCCGTTATCGCGGCCGCCTGCCGCCAGCGCCGCCAGGTAAAACTGGTCAACCATATCTCGATTTTCAGCGGCAAAAGCGATGTGCATCGGTGGCTGTGGGCTCGCGTCAGGCCCGAACCAGAGCTCGGCCTTGCGGTTGCGTCCGAATCCTGCCCAGCCGTCGATTTCCACGATTAACTCGATGCCGAGAGGCGCCAGGCATTGACTGTAAAATGCCTTGCTGCGGTCATAATTCGAAATCGCCAGACCGATATGGTCGATCAGCATAATCGCTCCTTTATTCGTCGATGTAGTTCGAGATCTCGATCAGGTTGTCGTCGGGATCCCGGAAGTAGGCCGAAACGATTTCGCCACGCGCCCCGGTTCGATTAACCGGCCCGGCGATGATCTCGATGCCGAGCGCCTCGAGTTGCGTAATTGCCTGTTCGACCGGGTCGTCAACGATGAAGCAAAGATCGGCACTGCCCGCCTGCACCTGCCCGGCTTTCGGTTCGAATTCGCGGCCGGTCTGGTGCAGGTTGATTTTCTGCTGGCCGAAACAAAGCGCGCTTCGGCCCGCGCCAAATTCGACCCGGGTCATGCCCATGACGCTCTGATAAAACTCGACCGTGCGCTCGATATCGGCGACGGTTAATACCAGGTGATCGATGCGTTTGGTCAACATGGGCTGGTTACTCCTTAGTCCAGCGCGCTAAAAAACAGAATGCTTGCGATGAACAGTAGCGCAAATGCCGCCATGCCGTGCAAACGCAGCGAGCGCGAAACGCCGCTGCTGGCATCGATCCATTGCGGCAGGAGCAGCATCCACTTCTTGCCGGTTTCACGGTAAGCCAGGTAGGAAACAGCGCAGCTATAGACGAATCCCACGGCTAGCAGGCTATAGGTCAGGAACATTTGCCCTGGCGATCATTGTCGTCCTCGCTTGGTGTTACGCTTATCGCGCAAAAGGGTAGCGAAAAAACTATCAGGTTGCATGTTTTTCGCGGTTAGAATACGGAGTTTTCAAATCCGGGACGTTTTGGTGCAGGAACCAGTCGATAAAATCGAGTCAATCGTTGCATCGGGACGTCCATTGCTGCTCGACGGTGGATTCGGCGGTGAGCTCGAACTGCGCGGTTACGATATTTCGTCACCGCTTTGGAGCGCCGAGCTGATTCTGCGGCAGCCCGAAGCGATCGTCGCGCTGCATCGGGACTATCTCGAAGCTGGCGCGCAGTGTATTACCACTTCCAGTTACCAGGCCAGCCTCGAGGGTTTGCGCGCACGCGGCATGCGACCGGCTGAAATCGAAAATCTGTTCCAGGCCTCGGTTGAGCTTGCCTGCGAGGCACGAGACGATTTTTTGCGCGCTAATCCCGGTTGCGAATTTCGTCCGCTGATCGCGGCCAGCGTGGGCCCCTATGGCGCCTACCTGGCGGATGGCTCCGAGTACCGTGGCAATTACGGCATCAGCGACGATCGCCTGCGCGAGTTTCATCAACAGCGCCTGCACTGGCTGGATAACAGTGCCGCCGACCTGATCGCCTGCGAAACCATCCCGGACTTGCGGGAAGCGCGGGTATTGAGCCGCTTGCTGGAATCGGTTGCAACGCCCGCCTGGGTCAGCTTCTGCTGCCGGGATGCGCGGCAGCTGCATGACGGTAACCAGCTGTCTGCGGCGCTGGGGCTGTTCGCGCAACATGAGCAGGTGTTTGCGCTCGGCGTCAATTGTTGTTCGTCTGACCTGATTGCCGAGATGATTGCCAATATTTCTGCCGCGAATAGCGGCAAGCTGATTGTGGTTTACCCGAATTCGGGTCAACAGTATGATGCCGGGAGCAAACACTGGCACGGCGACAGCGAGCTGCAACACTGGTCGCAGCAGTCCGCGGGCTGGTTTACGGCCGGCGCCGGCATTATCGGCGGCTGTTGCCACGTTGGCCCGCAATATATTCGAGAGTTAGCCGCGAGAAAAACATGGCAATGTTAATCGATATCAAGCATCCGGAATGGATGAAAGACGACGAGTTGCGCAGCGAGCTGTTGTCTTACACGCCGAACGCCGATATTCGCATCGGTGATGATCCGGGCAATCTCGATGAAATCGAAATGTTAACCGTGAGCACCTACTATCCAGGTGAAGCCCGCAGCTACCCCAACCTGAAAGTAATTCAGAAAACCGGCGCCGGGGTTAACAATATTCTCGCCGACGACGATCTGCCCGCAGCGATTCAGGTCCTGCGTTTACAAACCAGCACCTCGGGCGCCGAGATGGCGGAATACGCACTGGCCTATGTGCTGCAGGAGCAGCGTCACATGCGCCAGTATCATCAGCAGCAGGCGCGCTCGGAATGGATTTCCTATGCCCCGCGGCGGGCCTCGGAAACCACCGTCGCCGTGCTCGGGCTCGGGCGCATCGGTCAACTGGTAGCGCGGCGTTTTGCCGCTAACGAATTCAGGGTATCCGGCTGGAGCCGCAGTCCAAAAAAGGTTGAAGAAGTTAGCTGTTTTGCCGGGAATGGAGAATTACGCCAGGTCGTCGCAAGCGCGGATTACGTGGTTTCGGTATTACCTTCTACGCCCGCAACCCGGGGCATGTTCAAGCGGGAGCTGTTTGCGCAGTTCAAGCCCTCGGCATTATTCATCAATGTCGGCCGCGGCGACCTGGTCAACGAAGAGGAACTGATCATGGCCCTTGACGACGGGATGCTGAGCGGCGCGGTCCTCGACGTGATGTCGACTGAGCCGCTGCCTGCCGAGAGCCCGTTATGGTTGCATCCGGCGGTGCAGCTAACCCCGCATATCTCGGGCTATCATCTTGGAGACGCTATCGCCGACATCGCCGAGAACTATCGTCGCCTGCAAAACGGAGAGCCGTTGTTAAATCCCGTTAACCGTGAGCTGGGGTATTGAAATGAATGCTGCCGAGGCGCTGCAACAAAAGATACGCGAATCGATTCCGTTGAGCGACGCCATGCAGTTTGGAATCGATTCACTCAGCCTGGATGCGATCGAAGTGAGCGCGCCGCTGCCGCCCAATATCAATATTCACGGCACCGGTTTCGCCGGCAGTATCTACTCGGTTGCGGTTTTGACCGGCTGGGCGCTGTGCACCCATATCCTGGAAGCGCTTGAAATCGACGCCGAGCTGGTTGTGGCACGGGCTGAAATCAGGTATCGCGCGCCCGTGACCGGCGAGCTGCGCTGTCAAACCGGCGCCGAGAGCAGCGATCGCGACTCATTTTTGCAGGATATCCGCGAGCGCGGCAAGGGCGTGCTGCAGCTGCGTATCAACGTGGGCGAGCGTCCCGACGCCGTGCTGGATGCAACCTATTGCGCCATAAACCGATCTTAGCCGCCATATCAAGAGCCTGGCCTGGGCTCGAGTAACCCCGGCGCCCGAATGCCCTGGTCTGTCATACCGCGGCTCGACGTCGGTATCCAGGTTCCTGGCAGCATTCAAATTCCCTGGATCCCGTCGCTCCGACACACCGGGTCAAGCCACGGGATGACGGTGTAGCCCGGGTCTACCAGGGTCTTCCTGCGGTAAGGCATCTGTTGGGCCCGCGGGGAACCCGTTACAACCAGCGCCTGACCTGGCGCTTGTACTCCAGGTAGTGGTCGCCGAATTTCTTTTCCAGATAAATTTCCTCGCGGCTGATCACCAGGTGTTCCAGCAGAGGTTTCAGCAGCATAACGCTGGCGACTACCCACCAGCTGTTCAACACCAGGCCGGCACCAACCGTGGCGATGCAAAATGCCAGGTAGATGGGATTGCGGCTAAACCGATAGACGCCATTACGGATTATCACCGTCGTCGGATGCCAGGGTTCGACGTGGGTTTTGGCGATGAAAAAATGCACCAGGGCAACCAGCGCGATCAGCAATGCAATTGTGATAATTGCGGCGCCAGGCCACCATAGAGCCGCTTCATCGACAATCGGTAATGGTCTGATCGTGTCGATCAGCCAGGTGCAACCAATGGCGGCAAGCACCAGCAATGGGGGTGGAAATTTTAATCCGGGTCCGCGCTTATCCTCGGTTGTCATGGCCCCGATGTTACACCAGATCAACTGCCTTTGGGGCGGCCCTTGGGTAATTGCGTGGCGCGCCGGCCACTGAGTTTTTCGATTTTTCGCGCGAACTTGACGTCGCCCAGCGCCCAGCCCTTGAGCGTGGAATCGGTGATCAACTCTTCGGTTTCAGCGCTGAGCTTTTGCTTGAACAGCGCACGGTAAGCGTTGACGCGTTGCTTGTCGGTTGCACCGAGGCTCTGGTATTCGCGGTGCGGGGTGATCATTTCGTCGACCTTGCCCCGCGCGTTATGCGCGTAGCTGCTCCAGCGATAATCCCGCGGATGCTTGACCAGCCCGCCGCGTACCGGATTCAGCTCGATGTACCTGCTGCAGGTCAGCAGGTATTGCTTTTCGTCGAGCACGGTAGCGCGATAACGCCCTTCCCATATACTACCGCTGCCGGAATAGCATTCGTTAAAGTACTGTACATAGTTGCGGCCTACCGACTGTACCGTTCTGGAAACGCTGTCAGGAGCGCTCGGCGTTGCCAGAATATGGACGTGGTCCGGCATGAGTACAAAGGCGTGAACCTTGAGCTCATAGTTAAAGGAGGCTGCATCGAGGCAGTCGTGAAAGTACTGGTAATCCTGTTCTTCAAAAAAGACCTGTTGCCAGTCGCTTCCTTGCTGAATTATGTGTTGACACTGATTTGAAATTGTATATCTGGGTAATCTGGCCATGTAAATGCTCGTTAACTGCCAAAGAGTCTCATTTTATCAATAATTGCTCACTGTCCCCCAATTGTTTAAAACAATCAAAAGTTTCAAATAAAGACCCTTAAATATGATCTCGCGCGATCGTAATTTCATCCCAGTCACGTTCGTGAACCAGTTCGTCACCCTCGTAGGCGCGCAGCGTTGCCTTGATATAAAAGTTTTCCGCGTCGCAGCGAAATTCACTTTCGGCTTCGGTCCGGATAGACCAGTCGCCGCGTCGCATCCAGCAATTATAGCGACTCAATGAGCGGTAACTGAGCGGGTCGTCGGCGGCGATGCTCCAGCGCTCATCGTGGCGATGACGAGTATGCATACCATGCCCGGGAGTCTCGATTTCACCGCTATCGTCGATGACACGGTAGTGCGATTCACCGGTTTGAAAATTGCGCTCGATCCAGCGGCGGCTGAGTTCCGGCGCGTGCATCTTGTACTGCGGTAACGGATTCTCGTCAACGGGTTCGGGCAGTTCGTAGACATCGACCCCGGCGCGAACCGGCAGGGCGATAACCGCATCCGGGCCGAGTTTTATGGTCGCGGTAACCATCTCCGGTGGGGGCATGATCATGGGCCAGTAATTGGTCGAGATGGAGACCCGCATCTTGTGGCCACGCATGAATCGATAACCGCATTCATTGAGTTCAATCTCAACCGGTTCCGCCTTGCCCGGCACCATCGCTTCGGGGTTTTCATTGCCGTTGCGATGCGCCAGATTCAATACGCCCCAGCTTACCCGCGACACTTCTCCACTGGGATGTATGTCATTCAGCCGCACGGCGATATTACCCAGTGGTTTGTCGATCGAGAGCTTGAGCCGGAGTCTGGGACGGCCGAGAATCTCGATTGGCTGGTGCAGCTTGCCGCTGTCGAAGACCAGCGATCCGGAGTCGTCGCGGCGTTGGTCGGATGGCATTTCGCCGTTGGGTTTCAGGGTGAAAAATTCACCGCAGCTGGAACCGCAGTCCTGTGGTGAAGCCAGGGTTTTCTCGCGGGTTCGTCCGGGGATGTCGAGTAGTTGTCGGTTCGGCGCCAGGTAGTAGTGACGATCGCGGGTGTCGGCCGCCGGCAGTGTCTGCTCGGCAACCCAGCGCCCGGGTTCTCGTGCATGATGCAGCAAGGGTTTGGCGTCTTCCAGGATGTAGGCGCGGTAGGCGGGTAGCGCTTCGACGCCATTATCGACGCCTTTGAGCCATTTATCCCACCAGTTGATGGCTTCGCCGAGAAAATCGATGCGCGGTAACGGCGCTGCAAAATGCGGGTACTGGTGAATCCACGGGCCGTTGATTGCCTTGGCATTAGCCAAATTGGCGGCCGCGGCGGGCGGCGCATTGATATATCCATCGGCCCAACCCGAAATCACGAGTGACGGAATTTTGACGTTTTCATAGTTTTCGCTTATCGATCCATGCTTCCAGTAGTCGTTTTTGCGCTGATTGGCGAGCCAGGTGGCCAGCGGGAAGGGTTGTGTTTTGAGGCGATTCAACCAGGTTTCGCGCCAGATATCACCAACCAGCTCGGGATCGGGTGGCCGTGAGGCATAACACAGCATCGTGCTCGACCACTGGAAATTGGAGTAAAGCAGGCAGCCGTTTTTGTAGTGAATGTCGTCGTTGTAGCGATCGACCGTGGTGCCGATCGAAATCACCGCCTTGAGCGCGGGCGGCTGCAATGCCGCGATCTGCAACGCGTTGAATCCGCCCCAGGAGATGCCCATCATGCCTAGATTGCCATCGCACCAGGGCTGTTGTGCAATCCAGTCGATTACTTCGCAGCCATCGGTCAGTTCCCGCTGCGAGTATTCGTCGTCCCAGTCGCCATCGGATTCGCCGGTGCCGGAAATATCGACGCGTACGCCGATGTATCCTGCCTCGGCGAAACTGGGGTAGGTGCTGTCATCGCGTTGCGCGGTGCCGTCGCGCTTGCGGTAGGGCAGATATTCGAGAATTGCCGGCAACGGCGTTTTTTTGGCACTGTTCGGCATCCAGATCCGGGCGGACAGGCGGCGCCCGTCGGCTAATGGAATCCATTCGTTTTCCAGTACCTTGAAGCCGGCCTTTTTCATATTTTTTACTCACTGCGTGCGGGAACGACATTTTGCCTGTCTATTAACCCGGCGACAATATATGTCGAATTCAGGGCTTCTGATAAGCGGCAGATCAAGGCGCAGCTTGCAGCCAATGGTTATTCCATTGGCAAAAGCTGCAACGCGGAGCTGGCGCTTATCAGAAGCCCCTATCTTTTTGATTGTAATAAGTTAGGCCAGCGCGAGTCTGCCCGCAGACTGCGTTATCAGAACTTGCATTAGAATGACTAAAGCTGCGTTCTGATGCCTTGCTGCGAACAGACTCGCGTTGGCTGAATACGATATATATTGTCGCCGGGTTAATTAGCCCGGCTCAGGCAAGCATTACAATGGTAAAGTTATACCGAGTCCTAGAGTAGCGGGCCCGCTGCTACCAGGTTCTTGCCGCTGTCCGTGTCAGTGTACTGTGCGAAGTTGTCGATAAACAGCGATGCGAGTTTTTGCGCCTTGTCGTCCCACTCCGGCCGATTCGTATAGCTGTTGCGCGGATCCAGGATTGCGTTATCGACGCCGGGCAGGTCGGTCGGCATCCTGAGATTAAAAATCGGCAGGGTTGCGGTTTCGGCACGATCCAGTGAACCGTCGAGAATGGCGTCGATAATCGTGCGCGTCGCCTTGATCGAAATTCGCTTGCCGCTGCCGTCCCAACCGGTATTGACCAGGTAAGCCTGGCTACCATTCTGCTGCATGCGCGCATTCAGCACTTCGGCATACTTCGTCGGGTGCAGCGACAGGAATGCCTTGCCGAAACAGGCTGAGAAAGTCGGCGTTGGCTCGGTGATGCCGCGTTCGGTGCCGGCCAGCTTGGCGGTGAAACCCGACAGAAAGTAGTATTCCGCCTGTTCCGGCGTCAAGTGTGATACCGGCGGTAGCACGCCGAAGGCGTCCGCGGTCAGAAAGATGACATGCGCGGCATGCCCGGCCCGGGATACGGGTTTGACGATATTATCGATGTGATAAATTGGGTAGGAAACGCGCGTGTTTTCGGTTTTCGAGCCATCGGCATAGTCGATTTCGCCGCTGCCGTTGACAACGACGTTTTCCAGCAGTGCGTCACGCCGGATGGCGCGGTAAATGTCTGGTTCGTCCGCGGCGCTCAGGTTGATGGTTTTGGCGTAACAGCCGCCCTCGAAATTGAAGATACCGTCGTCGTCCCAGCCGTGCTCGTCGTCGCCGATCAGGCGGCGCTTCGGGATCGGTGGAGAGGGTTGTTTTACCGGTGCCCGAGAGGCCAAAAAAAATGGCCACGTCACCGTTGTCGCCGACATTGGCCGAGCAATGCATCGACGGAATTCCCTTCAGTGGCAGCAGGTAATTCATCATCGAAAACATGCCTTTTTTCATTTCACCGCCGTACCAGGTGCCGCCGATGATCTGCATGCCTTCGGTCATGTTGAAGGCGACAAAATTTTCCGAGTTAAGCCCCATTGCCTGGTAATCGGGGTTGGTGGTCTTGGAACCGTTAAGGACGACGAAATCGGGCTCGTAACCGGCCAGTTCCTCAGCACTCGGGCGGATGAACATGTTGGTTACGAAATGCGCCTGCCAGGCCACTTCGGTGACGAATCGCACCTTCAATCGGGTGTCAGGATTGGCGCCACAAAAGGTATCGACGACAAACAGCCTTTTGCCGGACAGCTGCTCGGTCACCAGCTTGCGCAACGCAAGCCAGGTCTCGCTGTCGATCGGCTTGTTGTCATTTTCTCCCTGGTCCGCCCACCAGATGCTGTCGCGCGTGGTATCGTCGCGCACCAGGTACTTGTCCTTGGGGGAGCGCCCGGTGAAATCCCCCGTGTCGACCGCGATGGCGCCCGATTCGGTTAAGCTGCCAACCTCGAAGCCCTCGAGGTTGTCCGCGGTTTCTTCCGCGAACAGGGTTGCGTAATCCGGGTTATAAATGATTTCAGATGTATTCTGGATCCCGTAAGGGCTAAGGTCTGGTGTGTTTGTCATTTTACTGTTCGTTGATTCAGCGGGAGCGGCCATGCCTGGAGATCTCGATATTACGCGAAGCGGCGAGTATATAAGAATACCGATTTCACAAAAAGCACCAGTTATCTATAAACATATAATTATTGTCGTGCAGCGGTGAATACTGCCATCCGGCGTCAAATACTGTCATCCGGCGTCAAATACTGTCATCCCGCGGTTTAACCGCGGGATCCACCCAGCATCCAGTCGGCTCATGGATACCGCGGTCGAGCCGCGGTATGACAAAAACGCAGGCGCCGGTGTGACTCCAGATGCGCGAGCTTCGAGGCAACCGGCGATCGGCCATCCCGATGGAGGCCCCGTACCGACAATGGTTCCAGTGCGTGAGGGCACATTTTCCCCGCAAAAAAGAGCCCCGCGCTCCCAGTGAAGCATCGCATCGAGCCTGACCGGTTGCCAGTCCGCAGGAATAACAAACGAGTCGCCATTACAAAATCCCGGCTCGGAGGCCGGGATGACCACAACGGTGTTGGTGATCAGGCCAGTAACTCTCTTAGCGTTTTGGTCACCTGGTCGATTTGCTCTTTTTCGACGATCAGCGGCGGCAGCATGCGGATCACGTTAGGGCCGGCGGGCAGGGCGATGATGCGATGCTCGAGTAACTGCGCCAGTTTTTCCTGCACTTTTTGCTTGAGTTCGATGCCGATCATCAATCCCAGCCGGCGCAGCGCGCGCACCTGGGACAGATCCGCGACGTTCAATTGTTGCTCGAAATAGTCACCCATCTCGGCTGCGCGCTGCGCCAGCCTGTCGGACTGGTACACGTCGATCGCGGCGAGCGCCGCGGCGCAGGCCAATGGATTGCCGCCAAAAGTGGTGCCATGCAGCCCCGGCTCCACCTTGATATCGGCGTTTAACAGGGTCGCCCCGATCGGCACGCCCCCGCCCATCGCCTTGGCCACGCACAGCATGTCGGGCTGCAGGTCGAAATGATCGCAGGCAAAGAATTTGCCGGTGCGACAAAAGCCGGTCTGGATTTCATCGATGATCAACAGCGCGCCGCGCTGGCTGCAAAGTTCGCGCGCGGCGGCGACGTAGTCAGCCTGTGCCGGATTAACGCCGCCTTCGCCCTGCACCAGCTCGATCATCAGCGCGGCGGTGTCGTCATCGATCGCGGCATCGAGCTTTTCTATCTTGTTGAAGGGCACGTAGCTAAAACCCGGGATCAGCGGCTGAAAAGCTTCGCGGTATTTCGGTGTATAGGTTGCGCTGACCGCACCCATGGTGCGGCCGTGAAAGCCGCGCATCGCGGTGACGAAATTGGTGCGGCCGGTATGCAGGCGCGCAAACTTCAAAGCGGCTTCGATCGATTCGGCGCCCGAATTGCACAGGTAGGCGCGCGTCAGGCTTGCCGGGGTGACTTCCACCAGCTTTTTGAGCAGTTCCGAGCGCACGTCGTTATACATGATGTTGGGGCAGGTGATCAGGGTTGCGGCCTGTTGCTGGATCGCCGCCACCAGTTTCGGGTGTGAATGTCCGAGCGATGCGACCGCGATGCCGGCGGCAAAGTCGATGTATTCCTCGCCGTTTTCGTCGTACAGCAGGGCGCCCTTGCCACGCACTGCAACCAGATCGCGCTTGGGCTGCAAGGGCAGGCCGAATTCGTGTTCGAGTGCTCTGTAGTCGGTCATGAAATATGAGTCCCCGCGCCCTCGAGCGCATTGATAACGGGTTGTTCACTGCGGCCGTCGGCGATGATGACGCGCGTTTTGCCACCCTGGCACAGGCGCGTCAGCGCCAGCAGCTTGCGCTTGATGCGGCCTTCGACGCTGGCTTCGCGAGCATGTAATTCGTCGATGCTCATCTGTCCGATCAACGATTCCTCGTCTTCGGGGTCATCGAGAAAACCGGGCGCTTCGATCAGTTGAATGACGCTATCGAGTTCGAGATTGCTGGCGATCTGGGCGACGATGTCGTCATTTTCGGAATTGATCGCGAAACCATTCTCGTCGACGATCGGGATCGTCAGTACCGGGCAGTAGCCCTGTCCCAGCAACAGCGATAGCAGTTCGACGTTGATGCTGCGCGGCTTGCCCGAGAGATCGCGCTTGATCAGGGTCTTGCCGTTTTCACGCACGCGAATACCCTTGTTGCGTTCACCCTGCACCAGGCGGCCGTCGAGCCCGGTTAATCCCAGCGCATTGATGCCATTGCGCTGGCACAGCTCGACTATCTGTTTGTTGCGCAGGCCGGAGTAACTCATCATGATGACGTCGAGCGCATCCTGGTCGGAAAACACGCTGCTGTAACCGGAAACCGACGTCAGTATGGTTTTTTCCATCCCCAGGCGTTGCGCCAGCTGGTCGCGCAACACGTTGGCGCCGTGCACGATGATAAACGGCTGCTCGAGGCTTGCCAGGTCGGTAATGATGGCGTCGAGGTTGATCTGCTCGCCGCCGCCTATTTTTATCAGCATCATAAGGCTATCGTCGTATTGTTTTCGATTGGGGTCCAGCCCTGGTCGTCGGCGAATGGCTGGGAGCATACCAGATGCAGGCCCGCGTCATGTTTCTGATACATCTGAAAGTAGTCCGGATTTTCGCTGTAGCTGGTGGAAAGAATGGATTGTTCGCCGTCAGACAGGATGAGGTTCATCGCGCGCACGTAAGCGCTGCGTTTCCTGATGATGTCGATCGCTTTGGCGGTGGCGGCGCACTTGTCGCCCTGGTCGAAGCGGCGAATGTAGTTGTAAATCTTTTCGGCGCCGATACGGCCCTCGGACTTGATGCGCACGCCGCGCAGTTCGCCGTTGAAGATGAAAATCGACTCCCCGTCAGAGAAGGGCATGTTGTTGTCGACAACGATGCCCTCGTCGCGAAACGCGCTGCGCGCGTGCACCAGCAGCAGGCGCGTGCTGCCGAACTGGCTCAGGTCGTCTTCCCAGATCGGGCTGATGTCGTGATACTGATGCCAGCCCTCGGCGTCGCGCCAGGCGCAGCCCCAGCCGTGACCCTGGTACTCGGCGCTATACCGCGCCAGTTCGGCAAACGGGGCCAGCAATTCGGGAATCGCGAAAGGCCGGTCGGCGCGGGCGTAGAGGATGCGGCACATTGAATGAGCACTAGCTAAGGGTGCAGGCCCGGAAACTCGAGCCCGGTGCTTTCGTCGAATCCCTGCGCGATGTTAAACGCCTGCACCGCCTGGCCGGCCGCCCCCTTCATCAGGTTGTCCAGCGCCGAAATCACCACCAGCCGGTTGCTGAGCGGGTCGCGTTCGAAGCCGATGTCGCAGTAGTTGCTGCCGGCGAGGATCTTGGGTTCGGGGTAGCGGTGAATGCCGCTGCGTTCCTTGACGATGCGAATAAACGGTTCGTTTCCGTAAGCGCCGCGATACAGTTTCCAGATATCTTTTTCTTCCAGGTCCTGGTTCAGAAACACGTGGCAGGTTGCGAGAATACCGCGCACCATTTCGATCGAGGTGGCCGAGAAATGAACATTATCGGCGCCGAGCTCCTGCTGGATTTCAGCAAGATGCCGATGCGCGGTCGGCTTGTAAGAGCGAACCGCGCCGCTGCGTTCCGGGTGATGGCTGCCTTCGCTGACGGCATTACCGCCCTGGCTCGATCCGGCCTTGACTTCGACCACGGCAGATTCGACTACGCCGGCCTGGTACAGCGGATGCAGCGCAAGAATCGTCGCGGTGGCGTTACAGCCGGCGCCCGATATTCGTTTCGCGCCTTTTAACTGTTCGCGGTGCAGCTCGGCGATGCCGTAGACGAAAGCGTCGAGCTTGTCCGGGCAGGCGTGGCTCTTGCCGTACCAGGCTTCATAGGCGGCATTGTCATGCAGGCGAAAATCGGCGGACAGATCGATCAGCGTGTCGGCGAGTTTTTCGAACTCGCCGAGACGGTTCATCATTTGTCCGTGCGGCAGTCCGAGAAACAGTACGTCGCAGGGCTCGAGTTCGGCGATGGACACGAATTTATGCTTGCAGATCTTGCGCAAGTTGGGGTGGACGCTCGACACCAGTTTACCGGCGTGGCGTTCCGAGGTGACCTGCTGGATTTCGACCCCGGGATGGAACAGCAGGATGCGCAGCAAGTCGCCTCCGGTATAACCGGAGCCGCCGACAATAGAGACACTGATCACTGCTTTACCAGTCCGATAACGTAGTTGGCGACCACCTGCGGAATATCGACCCCGGTGGTATCGATACTGTTGCGGAACTCCATCGTGTAGTTGACTTCGTTGACCAGCAGGCCGGCCTCGCTTTCGAACAGATCGACCGCGACGATACCGCCACCCACGGCTTTCGCCGCCGCCAGCGAGATCTCGGCAACTTCGGCGCTGACTTCGCACTTGCTCGCCTGCGCGCCGCGCGCGGTATTGGTGATCCAGTGGTCAGAGCTGCGGTAAATCGCCGCGATGCAGTCGTCGCCGACCACGAAGCTGCGGATATCGCGTCCCTGCTTTTCGATGTACTGCTGGATGTAAAAGATCGAATGGTGATAGCTGCCGAGCACGGTTTTATGCTCGAGTACGGTCTCGGCCGCGTCGCGGTCGTTGATTTTGGACAGCAGGCGTCCCCAGGAGCCGACCGCGGGTTTCAACACCACCGGGTAGCCGAGTTCCTCGATGGCTTCGAGCGCAGATTCTTCGGTGAACGCGACCCGGCATGCGGGCTGGGCGATGCCGTGATCCCAGAGCGCGGCGGTGGTCAGCAGTTTATCGCCGCAGATTTGCGCCACCTTGTGCGAATTGACGCAGCACACGCCGGCGCTTTCGAACAGTCTGAGCGCGTGCAGGGCGCGTGAGTGGTTGATCGAACGTTCGACCAGGATGTCGATATCGGGCGCGCTGTGAAAATCCATGATCAGCTTGCGATCATCGAGCATGACCGGCTCGACGCCGGCGTTGCGAAACGCCTCGATCAGCAGTTTTTCTTCCTTGCGGATCAGCGAATGCAGTAAGCCGATTCTCACTGGCCCCAGTCCTCTTCCGCCGACGGTGCCTCCGCCAGTGTGACCGGATCGATACCCGTCAGTTCAAGTTCCGCGCCGCAGTCTTCACAGACCAGCAGCTCACCCGCCATCGCGTCGTCGGCCACTTCGATTTCGGCCGCACAAACCGGACATTCGCTCATGGTATACCCCATATGTATGTTAGAAAGGCGGGTATTTTATGCGCTTGCCCACTCGCCGCACAAGCGGGTTTTTCGAGCAAAATGATAAACCGCCGGCAGCCTGCGATTATGCGGGTAACGGTTCTCGCTAGCTCACCGAATTGCCGACCTGGTCATCAGTGAAATTCTTGTGGCTGCCGTCGCAATAGGGTTTGTTGGCGCTTTGCTTGCACTGACAGAGGTAATAATCCTTGCTCTCGTCGCATTCAAAGGCTAGCGGCGTGAACTCGCTGCCCTGGTGCGAGCCATCGCAAAAAGGTTGTTTACTGCTGCGGCCGCAGTTGCAAAAGTAGTATTTTTTACCCTTTTCCAGCGCTATTTTGGCGGGTTTGTTATTGGCGATAACTGGATTACTCATCGAATTTCCTTCTGAGGGCTGTTATGAAACGTGGCAAAGATAACATGTTAAGCTGGCGCGCTCGAATAATCCTGCAAGCGTTTTATGACCGCTACCCTCGTTGTTCAGTCGCATCGCTCGCCGTTGCCCTTTGGCTGGTTGCAGGCCTGTATCGATTCGGTCACCGGCTGGTCACGAGTTAATCGCTACCAGCACCGCTTTATCGGTGACGAAATGTTTGACCTGGTCAGCCCCGACCTGCTGCAAAAGATCGGCCCACAAACCGTGGTTGCAACCGATCTGGCGCGGCTCAGGGTCTTGCAGCAGGGCCTGGCCGAGGGCTTCGAATGCGTAGTCTGGTGCGATGCCGATTTCTTGATCTTCAAGCCGCAAGATTTTGTAATACCCGCCGCAGATTTCGCCTTCGGGAGAGAAGTCTGGGTGCAACAGGATGACAAGGGAAAGCTACGGGCTTACCCCAAGTTGCACAACGCTTTCCTGATGTTCCGTCGCGGCAATGCCTGCCTCGATTTTTACCTCGATACCGCCGAGCGCCTGTTAAGACTGTACCAGGGTGGCATGCCGCCGCAGTTTGTCGGACCCAAATTGATCACCGCACTGCACAACATCGTCCGTTTCCCGGTAATGGAGAACGCCGGCATGCTCAGCCCGCTGGTGATGCGTGATCTTATCGATGGACGGGGCGAAGCCTTGCAGCTGTTCCGCGAAAAATCCCCGGTGACGCTCGCTGGCGCCAACCTCAGTAGCTCGCTCACCGAGGTCGAGGGATTCACCGCAGTGGAAATGCAAACCCTGATCCGGCGCCTGCTGAACGCTGGTATCTGATACCAGCCAGGCATCCGACCAAACTGGATCCCGTCGCTCCGACGCATCGGCTCAAACCGTGGTATGACGGCATTTACAGCTTGAATCCGCCACAACAAGGCCAGCCCGGCGCACAGGCCGAGATGATTCCGGGCCCAGGATTCCTGAGGCAACCGCGATCGATCTTCACGACAAAAGCGCCGTAACGACAATCGTCACAGTGGGTGGAGCACATTTTCCCCGCAAAAATGAGCTCCACGCGCCCCACGACCGATCGCAGCAGACCTGACCGGTTGCCGTGTCAAGGGTACCGATATGGAAGCTACTGCAGGTCTGGTAGTGGCAATTCGAAATCGTAGGCTTGTTCGATAAGCCTGGCGGTTCCGATCAGGCCTTCGTCCGCGTGATAACGCCCGACCAGCTGCGCGGCAATCGGCAGGCCCGCGCTGTGCATGCCGCAGGGCAAGGTAATCGCCGGATGGCCGGTCATGTTAAAAAACGAGGTATAGCGGGTAATAGCGTTGCCCGCGGGCTCGGCGGATCCGTCGACCATGACTTCGACCGCACCGATCGGCGGTGCAATCGTGGGCGTTGCCGGTGTCAGGATCGTATCGACCTGGTCGAATACCGCGTTCAGGTCGCGGCGGTAGGATTCGATGAATCGTTTGGCGCGGATATATTGCTCGGCCAGCAGGCATTGGCCCAGCGCCAGTCCGGCACGGAAATCCCGGCTGTACAGCTCGCCGCGTTGCTCGAGATAACGATTGTGATACGACAGCGCTTCCGGCATTTGCACCGTCAGCGATACCGTACGGGTATATTCCATCGACGGCATTGCCACCGATTCGAGCTTCGCGCCGGCATTTCGCAGGAAGGTCATCAAGCGGTCGACGCTGTCGAGAATTTCGCTGTCGCAGTGTTCGAAAAAGAAAGCTTGCGGGATGCCTATCGTCAGCCCGTCGAGCCCCGTCGTAGCGGATTTCTGGCAGCCCGGAACCAGGGCCTCGAACAGGATAGCAGCATCGGCTGCGCTGCGAGTCAGCGTGCCGACATGATCCAGGGTCCAGGAGTAGGGGATAACACCCTCGGTGCTGATACGCCCGAAGGTCGGCTTGAATCCGACTAGTCCACACAGCGCGGCGGGCGCGCGCACCGAACCGCCGGTGTCGGTGCCGAGCGCGGCGGCGCAGAGGCCGTAACTCACGGCGGCGGCCGAGCCGCTACTCGAGCCCCCGGCCAGCCGGGTCGGGTCATAGGGATTTGGCGGCGTGCCATAAATTTCGTTTTCACCGGTGGCGCCGTAGGCAAATTCGTGCAGGTTGTTTTTACCGATGAAGATCGCGCCGGCCCGGTCCATGCGCCGGACAGCCTCGGCGTCCCGTTGTGCGAAATTATCGGCCAGTACCCTGGAACCGCCCGTGGTCGCGATGCCCTGAACGTCGAACAGATCCTTGCAGGCGTAGGGAATCCCGTTAAGCAGGTTTTCGGACTCGAGCTCGGCCTCGATGAGCGCAGCCTTTACGTGCGCGCGTTCGAGGTCGAGCGAAATAAATGCCTTGCTGATGTCGGCCAGGTGCTCGATGCGATCGGCATAGTGCTCGAGCAGTTGCGCCGCGCTGATATCCCCGTTGCGTAGTTGTCCGGCTAATTCGGTGATGGGCGCGAATGCCGCTGGAGCGTTCATGGTGGCGGTATATCGGCCGCCGGGGGAACTGCCTGCAGGTCGATCTTGCGCAACAGCTCGAGCTGATCGAGCAAATCCTGGAAACCGGTAATGATGCCGAGCCTGGGGGCGACCAGCTCGGATATTTCGGCATCTTCCCAGGTGTAACCGCCGAGTTGATCACGCATGCCGAGCAGGGTTTGTTTCTGTACTTTTTTCATCGTGGTAACGCAGTTTATTTTCTATAGTTTTCGGCGGCGAGTTTACGCTACTATCGGTCTATTCCCAATCTGTATCGACGAGAGACTCCGTGCCGAAAATACTAATGCAACAACAGGTCGACGATTTCCGGGAGCAGGGGTTCCTGTCGCCGATTGACGTTCTATCCGAAGACGAGGCGATGCATTATGCACGGCGCTTGCTGGACGCCGAACGCGAATATCCGCGGGAGCTCAATGCCGAAAATCGCAACAATCCCCACCTGGCGTTCAGCTTTCTCGACGAACTGGCGCAGCATGCGGTTATTCTGGATGCAGTAGAAGACCTGGTAGGGCCCGACTTCGGTTTATGGGGCTCGGTGCTGTTTATCAAGGAGCCGCAAAGCAGGCATTTTGTCAGCTGGCACCAGGATGCGACCTACATGGGTATCATACCGCATGATTTTGTAACCCCCTGGCTCGCGCTAACCCCGAGTAATCTTGAAACGGGCTGCATGAGCATGATTCCGGGCAGTCACCGCGATCCCATTCAGCCGCATCTGGAGACCTTCCACGACGACAACATTCTCACCCGTGGGCAGGAAATTCAGCGGGTCGATGCATCGGCGGCGGTCGACCTGGTTCTCAGACCCGGGCAAATGTCGCTGCATCACGCCAGGATAATCCATGGCTCTCAGCCCAACCGCAGCCAGCAGCGACGCGTCGGGTATGCGATGCAGGCCTTTATGCCCGCCGGTAGCCGACAGGTTATGGGCGAAAATTACTGGCTGCCGATACGGGGAGAATTCATGCAGCCGGATTTTATCGAACTAAAGCGACCGGCAGCCGATATGGATCCGGTTGCCGTCGACCAACGCCAGAAAGCGAACGACAACTGGGCCAGTATTCTGTACCAGGGCGCGAGCCGCAAACGCGCCTATTAGTCTTTGAGGAAACGCGATCATGACTTTTCGGGACGAATATCACCCATGGACGGCACTGGCTAATTTTTCACCAACACGTATAAAATGGTGAGCTTATGTTAAGCGCAGCGCAAAAATCTGAATTCTGGGAAAATGGCGTGACCGTGGTCGAATCGGCCTACTCGGCCGCCGAGCTGGAGCCCTTGCGACAGCAGCATCGGCGCTGGATCGATGAATCCCGGCAACACGCGGAACCGTTTGGTGAGATGCTCGACGGTCGTGCGCGCTTCGACGTCGAGCCGGGGCATGGAAAGGAGAGTCCAGCGCTGCGGCGCGTCGCGTCGCCGGAAGAAGTGTCGCAGGCCTACCTGGAAATCCTGCAGGGCGGGCCGATGATCGAAGCCGTGGCCGACCTGCTCGGCGCAGACCTGCGTTTCCATCACGCCAAGCTCAACAGCAAGCTGCCGGGCAGCGGCACTGTGGTGAAATGGCACCAGGATTTTACCTTCGATCCGCACAGCAATGACGACTGTATAACTGCGATTCTGTTTCTTGATGAGATTACGCAGGATATCGGACCCTTGCGGGTGGTGCCGGGCTCGCATCGCGGCCAGCTGCACTCGTTATGGCATGAAGGCGTTTTTACCGGGGCAGTTGCCGGCGAGGTGGCGGCGCGCTGCGAGATCGAAGCGATCGAGTGCCTGGGGCCGGCGGGTAGCCTGTGCCTGATGCATACACGCGCATTGCACGCATCGTCGGAAAACCTCACCGCGAGGCCGCGCACGCTTTATATCGCGACCCTGACCGCCGCGGACGCCATACCGCTGGTGCCCTGCGCGGTTCCCAGCAGCTACTCTGGCAGCATCGTACATGGCAAGGATCCCGGCCGCATTCGCTCGCTCGCTTTTACTATGGAAAACCCGGAGATTCCCACCGGAGCTTCTTTTTTCAACCAGCAGGCGGGCGGCGGTTAGCTCTTCATGCAGTCTGCGGGCTAGTGCGCCAGGAACAGCGGCACCGGTGACTGTTTGAGCAGGTCGCGGGTAACTCCACCCAGGATAATTTCGCGCAGCCGCGCGTGCCCATAGGCGCCCATCACGATCAAATCGGCATTCATTTCTGCGGCCTGTCCGAGGATGGCATCGCTGGCGCTGATATCCATGTCGTTAATGCCACTGGATACCGACTCGATGCCATGGGATTCGAGAAAACGGGCAAGTTCGTCGGCATGCGGATGACCGCGCGCGATATCGACATCGCTATCGTCGGGCTCGGAGGATAATACCACCACGGTCTCGGCGGATTTCATTAATGACATGGCTTCACGCAGCGCGCGCGCCGATTCGCGGCTAGCGTTCCAGGTCAGCAAAATGCGTTTGCCCGGCAGCGCGAGTTTGCCGCTATGCGGCACCACCATGCAGGCGCAGGCGCCTTCGAACAGCAAGGCATCCGCCAGTCCGTAGCTTGCGTTGTCGGGATCATCGGGCTGGTCCTGACCCAGTATTAGCAGATCCGAATACTTGGTGTGCTCGCGCAATATCGGAATAACCTGGCCTTCAACGACATGGGCATCCAACCTGACACCGGCCTCATCGGCCATTTTCTGGTAACCGGACAGGGTCTCGCTGGCGCGAGCCAGTGCCTTTTCGGTGACGTCGGTGATCAGGTCGACGCTGATCTGGGCTTCGACATAGGATGGCACCACATAGTCCGGAACGACAAACAGCCCGGTAATCAGCGCATCGTGTTTTTTGGCCAGCGCGAAAGCGGTTTCGAGACGATTTTGACAACCGCTGCTGTGATCCAGGTGTAATAGTAGGTTCTTGAAATCCACGGTTATTCTCCGATTGGAAGATTGAGTCTATGATGCGTGAGATTGTGCTCCCGGGCATTGATATGCGTCAATGCCCGATTCGGTCGTGCAACTATCATTCACGGCAGCGCACTACCTTTGTTAATCGCTGAAAATCGCCTCGAATGAACCTGAAAGATGGGTTTTCGCGCTGCCTGAGGGTTGAGGTAAAAAAAGCGGCATACGTCGGTATGCCGCTTCTGTGGCCAAACGGAGGCTCAGCTAACCTTGATGTCTATCGATTTCGGTTTGGCTTTCTCTGCCTTGGGAATGCCAAGCACCAGCACGCCATCCTTGTAAGACGCATCCACCTTGTCGGCCTTGACCGCGTCGGGCAGGGTGAAGCTACGTGCGAAAGTGCCGTGAAAACGCTCGGTGCGATGACGCTTGGTACCTTTGCCGGATTCGGTCTCGGTCTGCTTTTCGCCGCGAATGCTGAGTATGCCGTTTTCCAGCTTGACATCGATATCCTTCTTCTCGACACCGGGCAAATCAGCCTTGATTACGTACTTGTCTTCCTCTTCCTCGATATCGACCGACGGTGCCCAGTCGGCAAAACTCAACTCGGTATCTAACTGCTTGCCGAGATTGCTGGCGCCGCTCTTACTGTAGCGTTCCAGCATGTTTTCGAATTCCTGAAATGGATTCCACAGTTGCTTATTCATTAGCTTCTCCTCTATGAGTCGTTAACCAATTAAGTTTAACCTGGCCCGTTTTCCAGGTATTGACGCGGATCAAAATTCCCGCGAAATACGGCTTTTATCAGCTATCCTGCTCCATTACCCAGCGAATTGCGCGCTGGTTGAGTTCATGTGCGGAGCCGAGCCCCAGCTTCTTCTTGATATGCGCCTGGTGGGTTTCGATGGTCTTGACGCTCAGGTTCAATTGCTCGGCCATCTGGCCGGCCGCGACTCCCTGGCCGATCAACTCGAACACCTGCAGTTCTCGGTTGGAAAGGCTGTCGATGTCGCGCTTCTCACCGTTGGCGTCGACCATGCCGCTCAGCAGGCGGTCGGTCATGTGTTGGCTCAGGTAAACCTTGCCGCTGAGCACCTGCCGAATTGCCCGAATGATACTTTCCTGGGCTTCCTGCTTGTTGATGTATCCGCGTGCGCCGGCCGCCAGTACGCGTTCGGCGTACAGGGTTTCATCGTGCATCGATGCCACCAGCATCAGGATTTTTTTATTCCGCGACTTGATATGTTCAATCAGGTCGAGGCCGCTGCCGCCGGCCAGCGACAGGTCGATGATTGCGAGGTCGGGGTTGCTGGCTTCGACCTGTTTCAACGCTTCCGACATGTCCCCGGCCTCTCCGCATACCTCCATATCCGGGCAGTCACCGATTAATTGCGCAAAACCGCTACGCACCAGCGGATGATCGTCGACTATCAGGATTCGGGTCATGGGCTCAATTTCTGGTTATTTTCGATGGGAAAATAACATTTTATCTCGGTACCTTCCGTATACGAAGAATTGATTTGCAGTTGTGCATCGATCAGGCCGCAGCGGTGCTGCATGATACGTAGTCCCAGTCCGGTCGATTTCTCAGGTGTCACCTCCAGTCCCTTGCCATTATCGTGAACCAGCAGGTATCCGCGTGTGCCTTCAATGCCCATTCCGACTTCGATTATGCTGGCGCCGGCATGTTTGATCGCGTTGTTAAGCGCTTCCTGAACAATCCGGTAGAGATGCATGGCGCTGGTGTTATCGGAAATTTTAACGCGCTCCTGGATGTCTAGCAGGATGGAAATATCACTTTGCGAGCGTATATCTGCGATCAGGTTTTGCACCGAATTCATGAATCCCTCGGCATCGATATCAACCGGCATCAGGCCGCGTGACAGGGCGCGCACCTGCGAAATGGCTTCGCGCAGTCCGTCCGCCAGCCTGGTGGCCAGCTCATGCTCGGGCTTGCTCGCCTTGTTGACCAGGCTGGTCGCCAGTAATCCCAGCCCGGTCAGCTGCTGGCCCAGCCCATCGTGCAGTTCCTGACCGATACGGCGCTGCTCGCTGACCGGGATCTCGAGTATTTCCCGCTGCAATTGCTGCTGTTCGCTCATATCCATGATCACCCCGGCAAACAGGCGGCTATGGCTGGTGTGGATGTCACCGATAGACAGATACATCGGAAAACGCGAGCCGTCCTTACGCATCGCGATCAACTGCCGGCCAATGCCGATAATTTTGGGAATCCCGGTTTGCAGGTAGTTTTTCATGTACTTGTCGTGCACCACACTGTGTTCCTGCGGCATCAGGCGTTTCACGGTTTGTCCGATCAATTCGCCATGTTTGTAGCCGAATAGCCGCTCTAGCGCCGGATTGACGAACTGGATAATGCCATCGGTACTCGCCAGCACAATGCCTTCGCGCGAGGTTTCGGCCAGGATCTGGAAGGTCTCCGCCTGCTGGTCGATGGCCTGCTCGATCGGTCTCGAGATGCGAAAGAAAATCCGGCTGGCGAAAAAGATAACCAGCAGCGCCACGCTGATGGCGATAAACCCGGTTCGGATAAAGGGCTGACGGATTTCTCGGGTGTCGATCTTGCCCACCAGGCCGAGATCGAGTATCGATATCGGCTCGTAAGCCGCCAGTACCTCGGTTCCGCGATAGTCGAGGCCAGTCAGAATCCCTGATTTTCCCGACAGTGCGCGCCGCATCGGCTCGGCCCATTTGCCGGCGAAGGGAATCGAGCGTGGTGCTTCTGACTGTAAATGCTGCCGGCTCAAGATAAATACAATTTGGTCGTCCTGACGTTGCGCGAGGACAAATTCACCGCTTGTGCCAAAACCTTCGAATACTCTGTGCGCGGCTGCGACCTTTCGCAGCGTCGAATCGTGCGCTTTGCGGTTATCGTTGTCGGCGTTATCGAGGCTGTCAAACTGGGCAATCGCCTCGATCAGGCGCGCCTGGCTTTTTACAGTTTCTACCAGCCGCAGGCGGTGTTGTTCGATCGCGGTGTGGTAAAGACTGACGATCGAAAGCGCGCTGACCATCAGGGCGGCGACGGCCATGATTAGAAAAAGCTGGTTAAAAGGCTGGCGTTGAATCAAGAGACACGGGTCTGGGTTCGGTGATTTGCGGCTATGTTATCTGGAAAGCCCCGATATGCCCATCAGGAAAACCCCGATGGCGGCCATCGGGTTATAAGTACAAGATGCAATAAAGGAGTTAACAGTTTAAAAGGGGGGAAGTCATGAAAATAGCGTCAACCAGTCACATCGATCATCATTGCAATGTCTGCGAGCCGCGTGGTGGTTGTCTCGGGATGCAGTTACTCAATGATCCCGACGTCAGCAAGCATCTGAAGCAGGCCAAGCGTATCAGTCGCAAGGGCGAGCATGTTTTTCGAGAAGGAGAGGATGCCGATGCATTCTACATCGTGCGCAGTGGTTCGATAAAGAGTTACCTGGTGACCGAAGACGGCGAGGAGCAGGTGCTTGGGTTCTACCTGCCTGGCGATGTCTTTGGTCTCGATTCCACTGAATTGCAGCAACGGATGTCTTCCGCGATAACGCTGGAAACCACTTCCCTGTGTCGCTTCCCTCACGTCTACCTGGCAGACAAGGCGCAAGGCACAAACCTGTTGCGGATTACCGCCGAGCAGATGCAGCGTGACCATAACCTGGTGCTGATGCTGGCGCGTAAGGATGCCGATGGCCGGATTGCAAGCTTTCTCGATGACCTGGCCTGTCGCTACTGGTCGCGCGGTTACTCCGCGTCGGCCTTCCTGCTATCCATGTCGCGACAGGATATCGGATGTTATCTCGGCCTTGCGGTCGAAACCGTGAGCCGCACCCTGACGCGTTTCCAGGAATGTGGCGTATTGCAGGTAAATCGGCGCGAAGTCGAAATCCTCGATCACGATACGCTGCGTAAAATCGCTGGTATTCGCCTCGACGGCGCCTCGGATTGTAGCAAGGTCGCCGGGCTTAATTCGGCGTGATGAGGGCGCTGTAACTGGGTTAGCCCGGTATATCCGCTGTAAATTCCGAACGCAATGACCATGATCCCCGCTGAGGTACGCAGCAGCGGGGACTTTACCCAATTGCGAAAATAGTTCAGGGCATTACCCGCGATCAGCAGCGCCGGCAGGGTGCCGATGCCGAAACCCAGCATCAGTTTTGCGCCCGCAAAGGCATCCCCGGTAGTCAGCGACCAGGCGACAACCGAATACACCAGCCCGCAGGGCAACCATCCCCAGAGCAGGCCGAGCAACAGCGCCTGCCATGGATTCTGAATTGGAAACAGGCGTTGCCCCAGCGGCTGGATATGCCGCCATAACCTGTAACCCAGCTTTTCGAGCATCACCAGGCCGCGCCACCAGTTGGCAAGATACAGCCCGAGCGCAATCATGAAGGCCGCGGCGAGCAGCTTCCCGGCAACCGGGCTGACGCCGAGCCGGGCCAGCCCGGCGCCGAGGGTGCCCGCCAGCAAACCGACCAGCACATAGCTGATGATGCGCCCGGTGTTGTAGCCGAGATGATAGACAAACAGGGATCTGGGGCGTTGGTTGACGTTTTCGCCGACGCCCATGTTCAACGCGGCGACGATGCCGCCACACATACCGATACAGTGACTGGAGCCCAGCAGCCCAACAATTATCGCAGCGCCAAAGCTAAGATCCATCGGTGTCGAGTTTACTCGGGCGTATAATTTGGCAGCAATTCAGCGGCGGCCTGCTGCGGGCGTTGCAGTGAGCCCGTGAGCCGCCAGTCGGGCGTTTGCAGGTACAGGTTCCACCTGCCCTCGCCCTGGAGTTCAAGCTTACCCGTCAGCAGGTGGCTATCGATCCTGTTCAATTGCAGATTTTGATCGAGCCCCGGTTTGGTCGCGTGAATCAGGCTCAATTCGATTTTGTCACCCGGGACCAACTGAACCCCGGGTGCGAAGCGGATTTCAATGCTGTTATCTTGGCCGAGCCTGACGCCGGCCGCCAGCCCCAGCTCGTGAGCAAACTTGTCCCGCGCCAGAACACGGTTAATTTGCTTGCCTTTCTTATAGTAGTCATCGACGACCAGCCCCGAGTAAGACTGGATGGCCAGGGTGATCATGACGACGCCCATGATTACCGCCGAAAATGGAATGGCGATCAGTAACCACACCAGGGGTTCCTGTTTCCAGCTTCGCCGTTCGCCTTGCATCGTGTCCATCAGTTTTTCCCCGGGCCGACGAAGCGCGCCTCTTCGGTGGTCAGTAAATGGTTGGCATCGGTGGCCTGCAGGTGGAACCTGACAGTCACACTGCGTTCTTCCATATTGAATTCATCCGCCTGGATGCGCGCGATAAATTGTTCGACCGTACCTGCCTCGACCTCGATGTCAGGCACGTCGAGCACCAGTTTCATGCCGTCGATGCCATCGGCCGTCAGTATATACCGATGCGGCCTGGAATCCATGTTGAGTATTTTCAGCTGGTAGACGTTTTCGATCAGGCCATCCCGGGTTTCGCGGTAGAGCGTATTACGATCGCGGATGACATCGAGCTCCAGTGGAATGCGTTGCAGCAGGTTGGTTAGCAGCGTGCCGCAGAGTATCAGCAGGATGGCGGCATAAACCATCACGCGCGGGCGCAATATGTGCTGTGGGTTGCCGAGCGCCGCGTTTTCGGTGGTGTAGCGAATCAGGCCGCGTGGATATTTCATTTTGTCCATGATTTCATCGCAGCCGTCGATACAGGCCGAGCAGGCGATACATTCGTATTGCAGGCCATCGCGGATATCGATGCCGGTCGGGCAAACCTGCACGCAGACATTGCAGTCGATGCAGTCACCCAGCCCGGCTTCTTTCGGATCGGAGCCGCGCCGACGCGAACCGCGCGGTTCGCCGCGCTCCGGATGATAGGCAACGATTAGCGTATCCGAGTCGAACATCGCACTCTGGAAGCGCGCGTAAGGGCACATGTAAAGGCATACCTGCTCGCGCATGAAGCCGGCATTGCCGTAGGTAGCGAAGCTGTAAAACAGGATCCAGAAGGTTTCCCAGGGCCCCAGGCTGGCGGTGAACAGTTTGGTGGCGAGCTCATCGATCGGCGTGAAGTAACCGACAAAGGTAAATCCGGTCCACAGCGAGAAGGCGATCCAGACGGTATGCTTGATAGCCTTGGTGCGGATTTTTGCGGCCGAGTTCGGAGCCTTGTCGAGCTTCATACGACGCCCGCGGTTGCCTTCGATCTTGCGTTCCATCCACAGGTAGGCTTCGGTCCAGACGGTTTGCGGGCAGGCGTAGCCGCACCAGACACGTCCCAACAGCGCGGTAAAGAAGAATAGCGACAGGCCCGCCAGAATCAGCAGGGCAGCCAGGTAAATGAAATCCTGCGGCCACAGGGTCAGGCCGAAGATATAAAATTTACGCGCCGGCAGGTCGAACAGTAGCGCCTGGCGGCCATCCCACTGCAGCAGCGGCATGATGTAGTAAATACCGAGCAGGCTGACCAGCGACAGCACGCGCAGTCGGGTAAACTTGCCGCTGACATCACGCGGATAAATTTTCTTATGCGCAGCGTAGAGGGTTTCTTCGGGAGATTCGGTGGGTTGCGCCTGCATTCGGATGCCTTGCGTTAAACCGCTAGCTATCCTGCTGTTTGTTGAGGAAGCGGCAGTTGGAGATGGTGAAATAGAGCGTACCGTAACTCGATACGATCCCGAGAAGCCAGAAAAGGAAGAAGCCGATGGTATAGGCCGCCAGCGGGCTGACGTCGATATCGAGATTAAAAGGGATTAAATCCCGGGGATGAAACGCCGAGAAAAAAATCCCCGTAGCGACGATCGCGGCGGCAAATGAAGGCCATAAAACCGAGATTGCCTGCTGGATACGCGGGATTTTTTCCGGGAGCGGCGCGGCCATCAGTTTCCCTGTGACAGGCCGTAAATATAAGCCGTCAACAGGTGCACCTTGGCTTCACCGAGAAACTCTCCGAACGCCGGCATTTTTCCGTTACGGCCGATGGTCAGTGATTCCGCGATACGGTTGATCGAACCGCCGTAAAGCCAGGTATCGTCTGTCAGGTTGGGTGCGCCCAGCGCGGTGTTGCCGGTGCCGGTTGGCCCGTGGCAGGCGACGCAGAATATGTCGTACTTGGCCTTGCCGCTCTCGGCCATCTCGGCGATGGTCGAGCGCCCGGAAAGACTCAGCACATACTGGGTTACCTCGTCTACGCCAGTTTTACCGCCGAGCGCAGCTTCCCATGCGGGCATTGCCGCCTGGCGTCCCTGTAACAGAGTGGTTTTGATACTTTGCGGATCGCCGCCCCACAGCCAGTCGCCGTCACGCAGGTTGGGAAAACCGCGCGCGCCGCGGGCATCGGAACCGTGGCAGGTCGAGCAATAGTTGATGTACAGGCGCTCGCCGATTTTGAGGGCGTCTTCATCCTTGATCAGATCGAGAATCGGAGTCTGCTGGTAACGTGCGAACAGCGGACCGACCTCGGCCTCCATGATGGTTACTTCCTGCTCGTATTGACCTTTTGAAGTCCAGTTGAGGAGGCCGGAGAAATGACCCAGGCCGGGATAAAGCAGCAGGTAAAAACCGCCGAAGGCGATCGTGATGTAAAACAGCCCGAGCCACCAGCGCGGCAGTGGATTGTTGAGTTCGGTCAGATCGTTGTCCCAGACGTGGCCGGTGCTTTCGACTTCATCGGTTTTCTTCACGCCCGCGGTCATCCAGCGAATCAGCCAGATACAGGCGAGAATACTGATGACGGTAAGAATCGAGATATACCAGTGCCAGAATTCGCTATTAAAATCGGCCATCTATCTACTCCGAAGCAGGTTTGTTGTTTTGGGTTTTCGGGTCATCGTCAAACGGCAGGCGCGCTGCTTCGTCGAAGGCAGATTTGCGCTTGCTGCTATAAGCCCATACCACGATGCCGAGAAAAGTAATCATCACGACGATGGTCCAGATCGACTGAAAAAAGGTAAACATGGGCTATCTCCTTGACTTGACGTGGATGCCAAGACCTTGCAGATAGGCAATCATGGCGTCCATTTCGGTCTTGCCTTCGAGCGCTGCCGGTGCCGCCTCGATTTCCGCGTCGGTATAGGGTGCGCCGAGGGTGCGCAGGGTTTCCATCTTGGTCTTGATGTCACTGCCGTCGAGCATGTTTTCCTGCAGCCACGGATAGCCGGGCATGATCGATTCGGGCACGACGTCGCGCGGGTTGATCAGGTGAACACGGTGCCAGTCGTCGCTGTAGCGTCCGCCGACGCGGTGCAGATCGGGCCCGGTGCGCTTCGATCCCCACTGGAAAGGGCGGTCGTAAACGTATTCACCGGCAACCGAATAGTGGCCGTAGCGCTCGGTTTCGGCGCGGAATGGCCGGATCATCTGCGAGTGGCACAGATAGCAACCTTCGCGCACGTAGATATCGCGACCTTCCAGGCGCAGCGCCGAGTAGGGTTTGAGTCCGGCAACCGGCTCGGTCAACGAATCCTGAAAGAACAGCGGAACGATCTGCACCAGGCCACCGATGGAGATCACAATGATGACCAGAACGATCATCAGGCCAATATTTTTTTCAACTTTATCGTGTGCTGAAGCCATAGTGTTATCTCGTTACTTAGTGGGCACTTGCCGGTTCTGGAATTTCAACTTCGACGGGTTTGGCGTCGGCGATGCTGCGCCACAGGTTGTAAGCCATGACCAGCGCACCGAGCAGGAAGAAGGCGCCACCGAGTGCGCGCACAATGTAGTAAGGATGCATCGCCTGCACCGATTCGACGAAACTGTAGGTCAAAGTGCCGTCGGCGTTGACCGCGCGCCACATCAGGCCCTGCATGATACCCGCTACCCACATCGAAGCGATGTATAAGACGATGCCGATGGTCGAGGTCCAGAAGTGCACCTCGACCAGTTTCAGGCTGTAGAGCTCACGACCGAACATGCGTGGTATCAGGTAGTACATCGCGCCCATCGATACCAGCGCAACCCAGCCGAGTGCGCCGGAATGCACGTGACCGATGGTCCAGTCGGTGTAGTGCGACAGGGCGTTCACCGTTTTGATCGACATCATCGGGCCTTCGAAGGTCGACATGCCGTAGAAAGAGATCGACACGACCAGCAGCCGCAGTACCGGGTCGGTGCGCAGCTTGTGCCAGGCGCCGGACAGCGTCATGATGCCGTTGATCATGCCGCCCCAGGAAGGCGCCAGCAGGATCAGTGACATGACCATGCCCAGCGATTGCGCCCAGTCGGGCAGCGCGGTGTAGTGCAGGTGATGCGGCCCGGCCCAGATATAGGTGAACACCAGCGCCCAGAAGTGCACCACTGAAAGGCGGTAGGAATAAACCGGGCGTCCCGCCTGCTTCGGCACGAAGTAATACATGATGCCGAGGAAGCCGGCGGTGAGAAAGAATCCGACCGCGTTATGCCCGTACCACCACTGCACCATCGCGTCCTGCACGCCGGCATAGGCGGAGTAAGACTTCAGGAAGCTAACCGGCAGCGCTGCGCTGTTGAACAGATGCAACACCGCGACGGTGATGATGAAGGCACCGAAAAACCAGTTGGCGACATAGATATGCGGAATTTTGCGCTTGACGATGGTGCCGAAGAACACCAGCGCGTAGCTGACCCAGACCAGCGTGATCAGGATGTCGATTGGCCACTCAAGCTCGGCATATTCCTTGCTGGTCGTGATGCCGAGCGGCAAAGTAATCGCTGCCAGCAGGATGACCGCCTGCCAGCCCCAGAAGGTAAATCCCGCCAGCGCCGGAAACGCCAGTTTGGCATGACAGGTATGCTGCACCACGTAATAGGAGCAGGAAAATAGCGCACAGCCGCCGAAAGCGAAGATGACCGCGTTGGTATGCAGCGGGCGCAGGCGGCCGAAGGTCAACCACGGGATATCGAAATTGAGCGCCGGCCAGGCCAGCTGCGCGGCTATCAGAACGCCGACCGACATGCCGACAATACCCCATACGATGGTCATGATTGCAAACTGCCGAACGACCTTGTAGTTGTAGGTTTCAGTGCTAGTCATCTAGTGCTTCCTCGATGTCTGATATACATCAAACGGATGAATCTTCGGAGATAAAAGGGGTTATTGA
Source organism: uncultured Gammaproteobacteria bacterium (assembly GCA_963768295.1). GTDB lineage: Bacteria > Pseudomonadota > Gammaproteobacteria. The sequence continues at coordinate 37,674 of CAVYHN010000068.1, forward strand.
GTAAAAACTGGCTGCAGGCCCATGCCCCATAACAGGGCGGTCATGCCCAGCAGGGATACCAGCGAAATCAGCCCGACCGCGAGTACCGCGGAGGAATAGAGAAACCCGCGCTCGGCCGAAATTTCCATCATGATGGGCAATCCCGAATACAGCAGGTATACGGTATAGGCCAGCGCCGGCAGCCCGAGCAACATGTTCAGCCACAGCACGGGGTAGACTTCCATGATGCCGATCAGAAACAGGGGTGTTGCGGTATAGGCGGCCAGGGCGATACACAGCGGTAGCGGTTTGACGACCTCGTAGGCCTTGCCCAGGAGGTGAATGACCCAGCCGATGGTGAATACGCCGACGATCAACGCCAGGTAGTAAATAATCGCAATCGATATCGCGGATTCGCCGGTGATGCGGATCGGTTCGCCGACGCCGATGCGCCAACCCACCTGCGTGGTGCCGATGTAGCCCGAAATTGCGGGAATTGCCGCCAGCACGAAAACAAATCCGACGCCTCGTTTTTCGCTGGATTTTTGTTGTTCGCGAATTTTTTCCCACTCGCTCGTGGGATCAGTGAAGAGACCGATGATGTGCTGTATAAACATGGCGATTTGGCTTGTTATTTGTTAGCGTGATTATTCCTGAAGCGACTTGCCGGGTATTGATTCAGATCAAGGGACAGTTAATTTAAAATTGCATCATTCGCGGTTTCATTCTCAACGCGGTATCACCCGGGCCGGCCGGAATTCTACTTGGATTCAACAATTACTCAAACCATGAATTACAAAAAAACCGATGAATCCGGCTTCGCGCCAGCGTTGGCTGCTGGCGGCAGCTGTTTTCATTGCGGATTGCCGGTTCCCGAGGGTTTCGTTACCACCGTCCGCATCGATGGTGAAGATCGCGCCATGTGCTGCCATGGCTGCCAGGCCGTGGCCGCAGCGATCGTCGCCGCGGGGCATGAAAATTTTTACCGGGTCCGAACCGAAGCGTCGCCGAGCGGGCAGAATCTGGTGCCAGACTTTCTGCGCGAGACCGAGGTTTACGACCTGCCAGAAGTTCAAAGCCAGTTTGTACAATCCCCCGATGCCGAGACGCGCGAGGCGAGCCTGATTCTGGAGGGTATTACCTGTGCAGCCTGCGTCTGGCTCAATGAGCAGTACATTGCCGCTTTACCCGGGGTCAAGGACGTGCGCGTCAACTACGCAACCCAGCGTGCCCTGGTGCGCTGGGACGAAACCCGTATCAAGCTCAGCGAGATCCTGCAGGCAATCCAGAAAATAGGCTACCGCGCACTACCTTATAACCCCGATCAGCAACAGGAAATGCATCGCCGACAGCGTCGCCAGCAGCAGCGCCGGCTGGCAATCGCGGGACTTTTCGGCATGCAGGTCATGATGCTTTCGATCAGTCTGTACGCCGGCGCATGGTCCGGTATGGAGCGCGATTTCGAACAGTTCTTTCGCTGGCTCAGCCTGGCTTTGACGCTACCGGTGATACTGTATTCGGCGACACCGTTTTTTCTGGCCGCCTGGCGGGATCTGAAGCGGTGGCGGGTGGCGATGGATTTGCCCGTTTCGCTGGCAATCGTGGTTGCCTTTCTGAGTAGCGCCTTGGCGACCCTCAACGGCCAGGGTGAAGTCTATTTTGATTCGGTTGTCATGTTTGTTTTTTTTCTCTCCGCCAGCCGCTACTTTGAAAGCGTGGCGCGCCAACGCTGCGCCGCATCGGTCGAAAAACTGGTGCAGTCCATGCCGCTGATGACGACTCGCCTGGCCGGGGCGGGTGCTGTCGGGGAAGCGGTTGCGGCGGCCACGCTAGCTATCGGCGATCGGGTACTGATTCGCCCCGGCGAAACCGTGCCTGCCGACGGCGAGATCGAGAGCGGTCAATCCGCGGTCGATGAGTCCTTGCTCAGCGGTGAAAGCCTGCCGCTTGCGCGGGGGCCGGGCGATCGTCTGCTCGGCGGCAGCATCAACATCGGCAATCCGCTGCAAATGCGGGTAAGTGCGGTTGGTGCCGATACGGTGATGGCGGAAATCCAGCGCACCATCGAACGCGCGCAGGCCGACAAGCCACCGCTGGCGCGGATGGCGGATCGGGTGGCGGCCCATTTCATCAGTATCGTGCTGCTAGTCGTGGCCTGCGTCGCGCTGTTCTGGTGGTGGCATGATCCCGCGCGCTGGTTTGAGATTGCGCTCGCGGTGTTGATCGTCAGCTGTCCCTGCGCGCTGTCGCTGGCCACGCCCACTGCCATCAGCGCCACGCTGGGGCGGATGCAATCCGCCGGACTGCTGGTAAAACAGGCGGCGGCGCTGGAAAAGATGAACCACGTCACCCATGTGGTCTTCGACAAGACCGGTACCCTGACCGAGGGCAAGCCGACGCTGGAGCAGGTAATCTGTAATCCTGATTTTGACCGGGCTCACTGCCTCGAGCTGGCGGCAGGCCTGGAGCGGCACTCCGAGCATCCGCTGGCAAGAGTGCTGGTGCAAGCGGCGGACGCGGGTGTTGCCAGGGAGGTGTCGAAAATCGTTAACATGGCCGGCGCGGGAATTTCCGCCAACATCGATGGCGCGGAGTATTTTATCGGGAGCAGTGACTTTATCGCTAGTCAAACCGGGGCTGCCGTTCCCGGGGAATGGATGGACGGTATCGCCCGGGACGCCGTGACCGCGGTCGTGCTGGCGCGCAGCGATTGCGTCATGGCGATGTTTACCTTTACCGATCGTTTGCGTGACGATGCCCCCGCGCTGATCGACAGCCTGCGGCAAATGGGCAAGTCGATCGTGTTGATGACAGGCGATCGCGCTGCCAGCGCGGCCCAGGTCGCGGCAAAAACCGGCATTGACGATTACCGGGCCCAGATGTCTCCGCTCGATAAGATGGAGTCAGTACAGGCGCTGCAGGCCGACGGTGCCTGCGTATTGATGGTCGGCGACGGCCTCAACGACGCCCCGGTGTTAGCGCGCGCCGATGTTTCGATCGCAATGGGTGGCGCCAGTTCGCTGGCCAAAACCAGCGCCGATATCGTGCTGATCGCCAATCGATTGCAGGCAGTTGCCCAGGCCATCGGCATGTCGGCAAGAACCCAGTCGGTAATTCGCCAGAATATGGCCTGGGCCTTATTGTATAATTTCGGCGCAATTCCGGCCGCGGCGCTTGGCCTGGTCGCGCCCTGGCTTGCCGCTATCGGAATGTCGGTGAGTTCACTGATTGTTGTGCTAAACGCCATGAGGCTGACGCGTTAGCCTGATTATTGCACCAGCCGGGCTCGGGCCTTCGGATAACCTATTGAATAGTTGGGGTACATCAGTGCTTTCAAGTGAAAAACCTGCAATACAGATTGGCGACGGCCCGAGCCCTATCCCGGTGCCGGCTGGTCCAGGCGTATCTGTCCTGCGTCGGTTTCCCGCATGACAGCTTCCGGGATACTGGTACAATATTCAGGCTTATGGAAATTATTTACCTGTTAATCCCGATCTCGCTGATTCTGCTTGGCGGGATCGTCTGGATTTTATTGTGGGCCGTGCGCGACGGTCAGTACGATGATCTCGAAGGGCCGGCACACCGGATCCTGATGGACGAGGATAAAATTGTCGGCAGGCAAAAAAATAGCCGGCGGGGAGATGCCGGCTAAATACTCTGTTATGTATTAAGAGTAGGAGTCGGAAACAGATTCTAGTGATGGCACCCGCCGCTGTAATTGATGTAGATCAAGTAAACCCCTCTTGTGCTCAAACAGTGCTGGAAAACAGTCCTGCAGCTCGCCCCGGTTGCTGGTAAACGTCGAACACCATGCAGATATTGCGCACCAGCAAGCGGCCGCGGGCAGTTACGATTATTTTGTCTTTGACCATTTCGATCAGCCCATCTTTTTCCATGTCCTCGAGGCGCTTTAGTTCATCGGCGAAATAATCGCCAAAGTCGATGTCCCACTTGCTGGCGATTTTCCGCCCGTCGAGCTGGAATTGGCATGACAGCCCCTGGATAATGTCGCGCCGCAGCAGGTCGTCTTCGTGGCTCTCGTAGCCTCTGGTCACAGGCAACCGCTGCTGCTCGAGACTATCGTGATAGTCATCGAGGCTGCTCGTGTTCTGGCTAAAATTATCGAGCACCTGGCTGATTGCCGAGACCCCGAATCCGATCGAGTCGCATTGCGCATGCGCGGAATAACCCTCTAAATGGCGGTGCAGGCTGCCGTTACGCTGCGCGACTGCAAGTTCGTCACTGCGCCTGGCAAAATGATCCATGCCGATGTACTCGTAACCCGCGGCGCATAACACCTGGATGGCATCGCTCAGCATAGCGATTTTCTCCGACGCATCGGGAAAATCCTCGGCCTGGATGCGGCGCGATGCAGGAAACCGGTGTGGCAGGTGCGCATAGTTGTAGATCGCTATGCGATCGGGGCCGAGGTCGATTATTCTGTCCAGGGTCCTGGCAAAGCCTTTCACGCTTTGCTGCGGCAAACCGTAAATCAGATCGATATTAATCGAACGGATCCCGCAGCGACGCGCGTCCTTGATGACCGTCGCAATGGTTTCCAGGCTCTGGATGCGATTGGCCGCTTTTTGCATCTTTTGGTTAAAGTCCGGCACACCGATACTGATACGGTTGAAGCCCAGGTTGCGCAGCTGCGCCACGCCGCCTTTTTCCATCACCCGCGGATCGATCTCGATCGAATATTCAGCTTCACTTTCACGGCTCAGCTTGAAGTGTTGTGCAATTTTATCCATCAGTCTTTCCGATTGCCGATGCGTCAAAAAGCCCGGTGTGCCGCCACCCCAGTGCAGCTGTCGCACTTCCCGGTCCTGATCGAACAACTGCGACTGGATTTCGATCTCCCGATGCAGGTCCTGCAGGTAGGGTTCGGCTTTTTCCTTGCGCCTGGTGATGGCATTGTTAGCGGCGCAGTAGTCGCAAATCGAACTGCAAAACGGGATATGGAAATAAAGCGACAGGGGTTTGGGGATCAACTCCTCGTTACTGGCGCGGGCCCAGGCGCGGAAATCGGATTCTAATATCTTTTCCTGGAACTCGGTTGCGGGAGGGTAGGAGGTATAGCGCGGCCCCGGTTTATCGTAACGATTGATCAGCTCTTCCTGAAGTAGGGGCGGTCCGGACATCACAGCATCAACACTAGTTATTGGCGTATAGCCTAACCGTTACATGCCGACTGGTATTGACCTGAATCAAATTCCCGGAAGTGTTTCCTCCGCGACGGAACTTGTCAGCAGGCGCGCAAACTGCTGCAGCACCGGATCCCAGTAGGGCGATAGCACGCCGCCATCGAAACCTTCCGACTTGCGGCCGCTTTGCATGCGTTCGACCACACCAATATCCTCATGATTGAGGTCATTCCAGTTCTGCACCACATGGGCCCGTGCGCTAGCGTATTTTTCAGCGGTGGCTCCGTCACCGACGAAATACAGCGCGATCGTCTCCTGGCAGTGATCGGCTGCCTGCGGCCAGGCGATAAACACGTCGACCTGATCGGGAAATATTTCGAAGGCGAAGTTCGGGAACAGCACGAACCAGTCACCGCGATTCTGCTGCTCGAGCGGCAGGTCGGGAAACCACGGCAGCTCGCCGCCGCGTGCCGGATCGGCCGCCTTGAACGCATAGCCACAGGTCAGCACATTGCGCTCGAAGGTCGGCGCCGTGCGTTCATCCATGCCGACAAAACTGTTCAGCCACGGGTGGCAGGAAAACACGTGGTAGGGTTCGATGAAGTTTTCGATCGCGAGTTTCCAGTTGGCGTTCAGATCGAATTCCAGCGCTTCGGCGAAAGCCAGGGCCTCGAAGTCGTAATCGTCGAGTCTGGCGCTTATCGGCGCGATAGCCGTCGCAAACGCTTCGGCGTCGCCGCTGAGGTTGACGAAAACCCAGTCGTGCCAGGTGACGCAGCGGATTTCGACCAGGTCGGCGCGGTGCCGATCCGATTGGTTGACATCATGCTGTTCGCCGCCATGGAAATGCGGTCGCGCAATCAGTTTGCCCTCGAGGCTGTAACTCCAGGAATGGTTCGGGCAGACGAATTTTCCGCTGTTGCGACATTCGACGACCAGCCTGGCGCCGCGATGACGGCAGACATTGTGAAAGGCGCGGATTATCCCGTCCGCGGCCCTGACCAGTACGATCGGTTGCCCGGCGACTTCGAGCGGATGCATGTCGCCCGCCGCGGCAAGCCGGTGAGCGAATCCGGCAAAAACCCAATTGTTGCGAAAAACGGTTTGCTGCTCCAGCCGGAAAAAGTCGGGGCAGGTATAGCTCAGGTTGGGCAGGCCGGAACCCTCCGCCGTGGGTTTGTCGAGCCGCCCATCGCCAACCTGTTGCAGAAAGTCGGTTCTGACCTGTTGTTGCGTGGCGCTGAGTCGGGACATATTTCGAACCCACCGGGGGAGCGAGAGAATTTGAAATTTAGTACTAGTGTTTTTCGATTGCAAGCGATTAAATAAGCCATCACTCGCCGCAACGATTGCCCTATGTTTGACAGCCTGCTGCAACCGCTAGCACTCGGACCCACCCGACTGCGGAACCGGATTTTCAATCCCCCGCATGGCACCACGCTGGGCCACCAGGGTGTGGTGACCGACGATCTGATGGCCTATCATCTGGCGCGCGCGCGCGGGGGCGTCGGCCTGATCGTCATGGAAAGCATGACGGTGCATCCGAGTTACGGTTTCGAGGAGGCCTTCCTGTATGCCGGCAGCGACCGCATCGTCGATGGCCTGAATCGTCTGGCGCTCAGCTGTCGCGCCGAGGGTAGCCCGGTATTCGGACAACTTTTCCACGCGGGGCGTGGGGTGCGTCTGAGTCATGATGGCTCCAGGCCGTTGAGCTACTCCGCCTCTGATGTGCCGGATGAACGTTATCGCGTGGTGCCCGTGCCGATGCCCAATGAAATGGTTTGGGAACTGGTCGAAAGCTACGTCGATGCCGCGGGGCGTCTGGTCGATGCGGATCTAGATGGTGTCGAAATATTGGCCAGCATGGGTTACCTGATTGCGCAGTTTCTCAATCCTGAAACCAATCGTCGCGAGGATGAATTTGGCGGCGATCTGGAAAACCGCATGCGTTTCCTGCGAGAAGTGATGAACCGCAGTCGCCAACGCATCGGTGCGGATAAGACCCTGGGAATTCGCGTTACGCTGGACGAGAAAATCGAAAAGGGCCTGCCAGCGAAGGAAATGATTGCCGTTTGCCAGGCGCTTGAAGCGGACGGCAATGTCGATTACTTCAGCGTCATCTCGGGATCTTCATCGTCTCCCGAGGGATGGATTCACGTATTCCCACCGATGGCCGTGGCGCCCGGCTTTGTCGCCGATGATGCCGCGTCGCTCAAACAGGCGGTGTCGAAGCCGGTGCTCGTCGCGGGCCGTATCAATCAACCGCAGCTGGCCGCGGAAATCGTCGACGCGGGCAAGGCGGATATGGTTGGTCTGGCGCGGGCGCTGATCGCCGACCCTGATTTTGTCAACAAGATGGCGCGCGGGCAGGTCGAGGATATTCGCGCCTGCGTCGGCTGTAACCAGGCCTGTGTCGGCCATCGGCTCGCGCATTACCCGGTTTCCTGTATCCAGAATCCGTCCAGTGGTCGCGAACTTTCGCTGGGTCGATCGCCGCCAGTGGCAACCAGCAGGCGGATACTCGTCGTTGGCGGGGGGCCGGCCGGGATGAAGGCAGCCGTGGTTGCTGCCGAGCGTGGTCATGTCGTCGAATTACACGAAAAAAGCGCGGTCCTCGGCGGACAGGTCAATCTGGCCGCGGCCTTGCCCGGTCGTGCCGAGTTCGGCGGTGTCACCACCAATTTGCAGCAGGAGCTCAGGCGCGCCGGGGTGGTGGTGCATCTGAATTCAGCGGTCGTCGAATCCATCGTGTCTGAGTTTGAGCCCGAACAGGTTGTTATCGCTTGCGGCGCCGTTACCAGGCTGCCCGAGGTCGAGGTTGACGGGGTCGACCTGGTCGACGCATGGTCAGTGATCCGTCGCGAGGCGCAGGTCGGTAAAAACGTCGTCATCGCCGACTGGTCTTGCGACTGGTCCGGTCTCGGGATCGCCGAATTGCTGGCGCGGGACGGGCATTACGTGCGCCTGCTGTCGGGCGGCAGCGTTGCTGGCGAATCGATCCAGGCTATCGTACGCGATCAGTGGATCGGTGTTTTGCATGGCCTTGGGGTAGAGATGATCCCTTTCGCAGGTTTTTATGGGGCGTCCGAAGGTAGCGCTTTTTTCCAGCACATGACCGGTGGCGAAGCGATCGTCTGCGAACAAGTGGATACGATCGTCACCTGCTACGCACCGCAGGCCAGTCGCGACTGTAATTGGCTGGATTCGATCGCAGGCTTGCAGGTATCCCGCATCGGCGACGCGATGGCGCCGCGCAGTGTCGAGGAAGCAGTGCTCGATGCCGTGCGCCTGGCGATGCAGCTTTGAACAGCAAGCTCGAAACCTTTCCAACGGCCAGCGGAAACGGCCCTGATCTGGGCTCGTACGCCGCTAAAGCCGCCTGACTGATCGCGCGTTGCGTTTCAGGCCGCGTGCGGGACCTGCGGCTGGCTGTCGACGATCAGACCTTCGACGATGGCTCTGACCTCGTCCCCCGCGACCAGCAGTAGGTCGTCCGGCTCGATGCCGTTTTCCTCCATCCAGTCGGCAATGACGCAGTGCGGCAACTTGTGCCGGGTGGCGGGCAGGGTTTCGAGGCTGTTCGAGACCGCGGTGATTGCGGCGAGATATTGATAGCATTGCATGTCAGTGTCCTCCTTGTTTAAGCGGCCTGCCGACTGGGTTGCGTTCGGCAAACCTGAGGCCAATACTAGTAAGCTTGTCTGGCCATGCAAATTTAGTCGCTAATCATGACAATTTGATTTCAATTGGTGCAGTATCTGCCCGTTTGTGGTGCGAGCGGTTACCGTTCTGGTGCGTTATCGCCGGTCGATCGCGCGCTCGATGGCGACGGCGATCTGGTACAGGTGTTCATCGTCGCCGTTTTTGGCCGACAGCATCAGGCCGACCGGCGCCTCGCCCGCGGCGTGGCAGGGCAGGCTGATCGCACAGCCGTCGAAATAATTGACCGTCGCGGTGTTGCGCAGACAGCGCAGGTTCACGCGCCGCGCAGCGTCGTCGTCCTCGGTATCGGCAATCGCCGGCGGTATGCAGGCGACAGTAGGGTAGAGTAATGCATCGGCTTCGAGCGGGGCGAACTGGCGCCCGAACTCGGCAACAATTGCTTCTCTTTCGCGATAGCGCTCCTGCTGCTCGGCCGCGCTGATGTTGGCCCCGGCCGATATGCGCTGGCTGACGAACGGGTCGTATTCGTCGAAGTGGTTTTCCAGCATTTCGCGATGCTGTTGCCAGACTTCGTAAACCACCACCGGGCGCTCGATGAAAAAATCGTCGCAGCGGTCGAGCACCGGCATTGGCGCCTGTACGATGTTGGCGCCGGCAGACTCGAGTAATTCGATAGAATGCTCGAAGGCGGTTTTCACCGCGTCGTCGAGGTCGGTCATGACGCGCGCGTCAGGGATCACTAATTTCAGCGCTTCGAGCTGGGCCGGCTGCAACCGCGGCAGGTCGGCGTCGGCTTTAACCTGTGCGCACATCAGTTGATCGAGGATGAAACAACTGTCGACATCGACCGCCAGCGGGCCCGGCGCGTCCAGCGTCGGCGACAGCGGGTAAATCCCGTTGAGCGACATGCGGCCAAAGCTCGGTTTGACGCCAACGATGCCATTGAACGCGGCGGGAATGCGGCAGGACCCGGCAGTATCGGAGCCGAGCGCCGCTGGCACGATGCCTTCGGCAACGGCGACCGCGCTACCCGAGGAAGAACCGCCCGGCAGACGCCCGGTGGCGCGGTCCCAGATCGACATTGGCGTGCCATGGTGCGGATTCTTGCCGATGCCGGAAAACGCGAACTCGCTCATGTTGGTGCGGCCGAAAAACAACAGCCCGGCGGCGCGTAACGGCGCCACCACGTCGGCGTCGTCTGCCTCGGGCTGCGCATAGTGTTTACGCACCACCGAGCCCGCCAGGGTGACTTCGTTCCTGATATTGAATAAATCCTTGAGCGCGATCGGAATTCCGGCCAGCGGTGGTAAGGCCTGTGATTTCTCGCGTGCCCGATCGATCGAATTCGCCAGGCTTAGCAGCCCGGGATTGATCGTGGTGAACACCGATTTCGATGCACGCGCGCGCGCCAGCGCCTGTTCGACCAGTTTGCTCGCCGTGGTTTCACCCGCGCGCAACGCCTGCGCAATTGTGCGTAATCCCGCCATGCTCAATCCTCCGGAAAGCGGTAACCGAGGATTCCCTCGTAGGCCCATTTCGAGTAAACCTTGTCGGCGCGCAGGCAATGCTGTTCGAGTTCGTCGGTCGCGGCAAAATCCCAGTCCTGTGGCTTGCCTTTCGCCAGCGCTGCGCGCAGAAACAGGCGTCGTCGCTGGCTGGCGACGATATCCCGCGACAGGGTTTCAATGTCCCAGTGGTGCTGGGCCAGATTAGATAATTGCTCGCGCTTTGCGCTGTACCCGGGATTATCTATCTGGTTGGTTTGTTCGTGCGGATCCTGTTCCAGGTCGAACAATTGCTCGGGATCGACGGCGCTGTAAACATATTTGATCTGGCCTTGCTTGACCATCAGCAACGGTGTAGTGGCGCCCTCGGCGAGGTTTTCGGCATACACCGGATGTTCCCAGGCCGAACTCGAAGCGGTGGCCAGATCCCACAGGCTATGCCCCGCCACTGGTTCTACCAGGCTTTGCCGGCGGATGTCGCCGGCGATGTCGAGCAGTGTCGGCAACAGGTCAACCAGCGAGACGTTGTTGCCGACCCGGCGCGCCTGCAGCTGTGGATGGCTGATGATCAATGGAATCCGGCAGGCGGCCTCGAAAAATGATTTCTTGTACCAGAGTCCATGCTCGCCCAGCATTTCCCCATGATCCGTGGTCAGCAGGATAACCGTGTTGTCATACAGGCCGGTTTCACGCAAAACTGCCAGTAATTCGCCCACCAGGTCATCGACGTAACTGACCGAGCCGTAATAGGCGTGTCGGGCGACGCGCGCCTGGGCTTCGCTCGGCGGGTTGCCGGTCAATCCGTACTGCGCGGTCAGGCGCAGGCTGTAGGGGTCCATATCCTGCTGCGCCGTATCGACGACCGGCATGCCGATATCGTCGTGCGCATAACGATCCCAGTGCTGCTGCCGGCATTGAAACGGATCGTGCGGGTGGGTAAACGACGTGAATAACAGAAACGGACGATCGTCCCGCTGACGCGCCAGGTCGTAAATCTTGCGGCGCGCCCGATGGCAGACTTCGTCGTCGTACTCGATCTGCACGTTGCGCTGGCAAATCCCGGCGTCGGTAAAGGTAACCACGTCGTTGCCGAATTTAGGCCGCACCTCGGTCCAGTCGCCGGTCCAGCCGAAATCCCCCGGGTAGATATCGGTGGTCAGGCGCTGCTCGAAACCGTGCAGCTGGTCGGCGCCGACAAAATGCATTTTGCCGACGAGGCAGGTCTGGTAATCGAGATTGCGCAGGTAGTGCGCAAAAGTCGGGATCGACGATGGGAACTCGGCGCCGTTGTCGAAAGCGCCAATGGTTGAGGCCAATTGGCCAGACATCATCGAAAACCTCGACGGTGCGCATAACGGGAAATTGGTGTAGGCAGAATCGAAGATGGCGCCACTGGCCGCCAGCGAGTCGATATGCGGCGTCTGCGCGATCGGGTTGTGGTAGGCGCCGATGGCAGTGGCGGCCAGTTGATCGGCCTGGATCACGAGTATATTGGGTCTGTCGGCTTGCATCGCTGCCTCGCTGTGGTTCGGGTAGTCGATCGGATGGGATCTGTCGTCGCTTGCCAGATCCCGCCGTAGTTACTGGCGCTGGAGCCTGTCAGGTCGTTTGCAGGCGGTAGCCGCGTAAAAATTCCGCGAATTCCTCGAGCGCGCGAATACCGCTTTGTTCCGAAGCGACGCACCAAGCCTGCAGTCGTTCCACGCGCCCGGGCTGGCCTTTGCCGCCGCGGGTCCAGACTTCTTTCAGCTGCAGCTTGAACTGGTAAATCGTCGCCAGCGTCTTGTCCTGCTGCAGCACGCGTTCGACGGTTTCAGTCAACTTGACGTCGGGCTGGATGTCCTCGCGCGTCATCATATTTTTCGCGCGCCGGATCAGGCGGCGACCCATGCGGTCGGTGTTGCGCTTCGCCTCGCGCAGGGCGGGGCGCAGCACGATCTGGCTGTAACGTTTCAGGATATAGAAGCGCTGACTGACGACCGCGCGTACGGTATCGCTATCGATTAGCTGCTGGCCGCGTTTGCTGAATGCACGCGGCGCGAGGCGTCGCACGCGCGCCAGTTTGCACATCGCCAGACAACGGATATAGACCCAGCCGAGGTCGATTTCCCACCACTTGCTGGACAGCCGCGCGGACGCGGCATAGGCGTGATGGTTATTGTGCAGTTCCTCGCCGCCGACCAGAATGCCCCAGGGCAGGATATTGGTGGAGGCATCGCTGGTTTCGAATCCGCGATATCCCCAGAAGTGTCCGAGCCCGTTGATCACGCCAGCCGCCCAGAAAGGTATCCACAGCATCTGCACGACGAAAATAATCAGCCCGGGCCAACCAAACAGGAGCAGGTCGATCAGCGCCATCAGGGTGATGCCGAGCCCGGGATAAACTCCGTAGACGTGGTTTTCCAGCCAGTCGTCGGGCGTTCTCTGGCCAAACTTGTGCAAGGTTTCCTGGTTGCGTGCTTCCGCGCGATACAGCCAGTAGCCACCGAACACCACCTGCAGGATTCCCTTGTAACGGGGGCTGTGCGGATCTTCGGCGGTTTCGCAACGGGCGTGATGCTTGCGGTGAATCGCGACCCATTCGCGCGTGACGATGCCGGTCGTTAGCCACAGCCAGAAACGGAAAAAATGGCTGATCACCGGATTCAGGCTGAGCGCGTGGTGGGCCTGGTGGCGGTGAAGAAAAATAGTGACGCTGGCGATGGTGACGTGGGTTAGCAGTAAAGCGACCCCAACGTAACCCCATACGGAAAATACGAAAAAACCATCAAAAAACATTCGTTACCTCGATACTGGCCGAACAGTTCTGGCAGATAAATCGGGGTAACTTGCGGCTGAACATCTCGTGGATATTGCCAAGATAACCGGGATAGCTGACTGGCTGTTCCGCTCTTCGTCGGATTAATTTGTGCGCGTGAGTATAACTTAAAACGGTACTGTCGGGGCGAAAATATTGGTCTCCGGTGGGGGCTTCGGACACATTTTGGATATCAGGGTCGTTACTAGCGGGATCATCAGAGTTACCGCAAACCGGGAATTACTCCTGGCGATTAAGCCTGACTTTGATGCTGTCCGCAAAGGATTCGAATTCGTGCTGCCGGATGTAGGTTTCGAATCCCTTGGCGTAAATTCCCAGCGACAGACGATGCCCACCTAGCTGGGCGAATTCGAAACCGCCGTTGGCGTCGGTTACCGTCGAGCGATAGGAAAACGAGTGGTATTCGCCGGTGGCAAAAGCCGACTTGAGGGTGACCTGCACCTCAGCCAGCGGTGCACCGTTGTCGTCGCTGACCCAGCCTGACAGATGGTAGTTGCCGCGGTCGATCATCAGCGTCAGGTTGTGATACTTGTCCGGTCGCAGTTCCAGTCCCTTGATCCGATAGTAATCGGAGGCGTTGGTTGCAATTCTGAGTTCACCCGCGGGAAATGCTGAAAGCTTGAAATAGCCGCTCGAATCGCTGCGAATGACGCGGTCGGGAAATTCTACCGCCAGGCTGCGCACCGAGAGCTCGAAATCGGCAACCGGCGCCTGGTTGGTATCGACTATCATGCCTTCTACGTCGACCAGCTCGATTCGATCGAGGATGATTTTTTTTAAAGCTTCGGCGCTGCTTGACGTGAATGCATCCAGTCTGTGCCCGGCATAGCTCTCCTGAGGCTTTATTTCGAGTTTGTATTCGCGCCCGGAAACGATGTTTTCGAGTAAGAAATCTCCGCTGCCGTTGCTGGTTGCGCTTATTGTGACAATTTCCTCGCCGTCGAATCCAAGGCTCTCCGCTTCGATTTCAAACCCACCCAGCCCGGTACCGTTGGCATTGCCGACCCAGCCAGCCAGGTTGATTCCGGATTCGGCCGGGGCTGGCTGTCTTGTGCTGGCGATGGCGGGTTCGGGGGCTTGCCTCGAACCGGGCTCTGTTTCGACGCCTGGCTCGGGCGACGGGATTACGCGATCAACAGGTTGAGGTGTTGTCGCCGAGGTATTGGCTTCGGGCAGCGGTACCGGTGATGAGGTCAGGAATAGCAGGCCCAGGCCAAGTGTCAGCATCGCGCCGACAATTGTCAGTACCCGAAGTTTTTTCATGGGTTTGGCGAATCACCGGCCGTGGTTATCGGCGCGGGACATCCATGGTCGGATTTTCATCGAAGAAACCGTCCGGCATCCAGTGAAAACTGGCGTAGACCACGGGTTGTACCGGCCAGTCCTCGGGACGCGGCCAGTGGTGATAATTGAGCGTGTGCCAGACCACGATAGATTCATTGTCGATGGCGCGGTTGGCCTCGGTCCACTTCGGCAGCCCGTCGCCGCCCGCGTGCTGATTCGGGAACCAGCCGGCCGGGTAGAGTTCGTCGGCAACGTAAGGGGTCACCCACAGGTGCTTGTACATGAACGCCGCGCGTTGGCCCATGGAAGAATCGGGATGTTGAAACGGGAAACTGTTCGCCCCCGGCAGCAGCTTGTACGCGACGGGATCGCCATAACGGTTGTTCACGTTCGGGTTCAGCACCCGCCAGTAGCGTGAGCTGCGCGCATTGATTTCGCGTTGCGCCTGTTGTTCGGTTTCGAAGCGGGTTTCCTCGGTCAGGATGGCGTTGCCGTAAGGATTGTCGTCGCCGGTCGGCGCCGCGCTGAAATTAATTTCGCTGACCGAGTTGCGCTCGCCGTCGAGCGCCATATCGAAGCGAAAACTGAAAACATGCTGATGCACATGCGATTCGATCTGGTCGCCGATAGTTCTGCCGTAGGGGCTGGGTTTGCCGCCCTCGAGCGCTGACGGAAACGGAATTCCGGTGGCCTTGACTTCGACGCCGATCGTACCGTCCATATAGAAGTACCAGAAAAAACCGTAAACGTAGTTGCCGATGGTGGCGATCGAAGAAACCACGAGACGGCGCGAGCGCGTCACCGTGCTTTGTCCGGCCGCTGGTACCGAGTATTTCCACTGGATGCCGAAGTCCTCTTCGTGCATGCACACCGCGTTTTTGATCAGGCGCGGCGTGCCCTGCCAGTCATGGGTCCAGACATCGAAATAGCGGATATATCCGAGGCAATCGCAGCCCAGCGTCAGCGAATCCAGCGATCCGCCGATACCGTATTCCCCGGTGTCGAATGCGTTACGGCGGAAATTGGCGCCGCGCGGATCGCCGTAGGGCACCACCATTTCCGCCATCGCCGCGCGTTTCATGATCGGGCGCAGACGCCCCTTGTCGTTAAAGCCGATGTCGTACAGCACCAGTCCATCGCGTTGCGCGAAGCCGATCTGCAGTTCCCAGTCGTGCCACTTAACCCGGTAGCCGTCGACCTCGAAACTGGGACCCTCGGGTTGCGTGATTGCAATTTCCCTGAGGTCGTCACGTTGCTCTGGCCGCCGAATCGGGCCCGGGTCGGGCGGAATCGGTACCACGCCGAAGTCATCGATGCGGATAATCTCCTGCGCGGCGAGGTCGAACACCGGGTGCAGGTTCGCGATCGGCCGCGCATAAGGATTGTCGCCGGCATCGTTCATCAGCCAGCAGTGCCCATAAGCGATGCGCTGGTTCTGTTCTTCCGGGTTACCAAAGTTGCCGGCCGACCAGCTTTCGATCAGCACCCTCGAGGCGTCGTCGAGCCCGCGCAGTTTCAGCGCTTCGAGGAAGTCCTCGTTGTTACGTGCCAGTTCGCAGGCCATGGCGAATTCGTCGGGCACGATACGCGCCTGCACGCCCTCGAGATGGCGCCAGTGGTGCAGCGTATCGCTGGCGAACAGCACGACCCCGCTTAGCGTGCGATTGCTGGAAGGTTCGTAACAGCAGACATAGGCGCCGCGTTGATCCGGGAACTGCTGCGATTCATCGAGGCTGATGGTTTCGAACCAGGCCGACGCATCGAGCCCGCCGTCGCGCCAGACCACGCTTACGGCCTGACTGATTTCGCTATCGGTTAACGGTGCTTTCAACTGGTCCAAGGGTTTTTCTCCTGGTTGCCGACGTTATCCCTGTTTGGGAGGGTAGGGCAGCAGCGTAAGACATGCCGTTCGTCGCTGCTGACATGGCGGCAATTATCGTCGCCGAAAACAGACAAAATCGCAATCCGGACAGCGCCCGGCCTCGATCACGGCCTGGGCGCCGGTGCCGGTGATGCTGATTTTATCGAGCTGAATTTGTTCCAGGTTTTTGCGCGACATCATGCCGGTGTCGCCGTGCTCGGACCAGAACAAGGCCCCGCCGACGCCGCGCACATATAAAAAACCAGGCTCGAGATTGGTCGCGCAGGATGGGCATTTGAGGTTAACGTCAGGCATGTCCGGTCAAGCTCCTCATCGAGTTAAATGGTCACAAACCGTGACTATGATAGTGCAAACTCACGCCGATCTGAACCCGACTATCCCCTGGATGTTCGATCGCGTGTTTGACCTCCGCCCTCAGGTCTTCGAGTGACAGAGGATGCAGTTGCATGATCATCTGCTGCAGTGTTGCGACGATTTCTCGCCTGGCGGCAGGAATCGCGGAGAAACAGGCTTCAACCTCGGCTTTCATCATGGCAACGGCGGCGGATCGGATTTTTTATGCACGATAATTTCGACCGGGGCAATGTACCCCGCGCTGATATTGTCGAACATGTTGCCGATTTTAAGCGGCGTGCTCGCTTGCATCAAAGTATGTAGACCCAATGCGGGCGGCTTGTCGCCGGCGGCGACTTTTTCGCGTAAATGGGTGAAATAATCCAGCGCAAATTTATGCCGATCGTTCACCCTGATAACTTCGAAACCCGCGCCAAGCAGCGCCTGCCGGTATTGCTCGGGACCGGTTAACTTGCTGATGCTGCTATCGTTCGCCCACGGCACCGGGTAGGCCAGCTCGCCCGGCCCGATACGCATGACATCGTATACCCCGAAATATGCGTCGGCGCGTAATACTCGACAGATTTCCCTGAACAGCTGCGCCTTGGACTCGATATTCATGCCGACATGCAGCATGTAGCCGCCGTCGAAGGATTCATTCTGAAACGGCATCGAGAGCGCGCTTGCCTGATGCAGGGTGACGTTGTTTTGCAGGTTGACCCACTCGCATAGGACCTTGCCCGTGGCGATGTACTCGGGCGTTAAATCGATTCCGGTAACCTGGTTGTCGAACCGTTCTGCGACAAATCGGGCCGCGCCACCGAGACCGCAGCCCACGTCTAGCAGTCGATCCTGGGCCGAGATATCGAGCTGATCGAGTAAATGCTCGGTTGCTGTGCGCCCGCCAATGTGGAATTCGTCGACTGGCGCGAGGTCCTCGATCGTCAGGCGATCCAGCGTTTTGCCGAGACTGGCAAGCGCCGTTTGAATCGCTTGCAGCAGTTCTCCGTGCCGATAGTGATCCGCTACGGTTATGTCGTGTGTCACTATCGACCTCCTGTGGTCCGTTTACGCAGCAATGCCGCCGGTGTCGTGTCGATCATGCCTTTTTTTGTCCCGGCATCTCTACCAGCTCCGACACCTCGAGCGAGCCGCCGAGTTCGAGAAAAGGGCAGGTCTTTGCCATCGATAGCGCCGCCTGCAGGGAATCCGCTTCGACCAGGGTATAACCAGACATGGTCGTGTTACCCCCGCTGGTAACGCTACTATCCGGATTTACCGTGCTTGTATTCTTGAGTGGATTGGCAGGGCTGACAGCGGCGTCGCCCAGGTCGGACAGCCATTCCATGTACCTGGCAAAATGTTGCTGACCCTCCTCCGGGCTGGATGGCTGATCGCCGCCCAGATAAACAATAATGAATTGCGGCATGACCTTCTCCTTAGCGGTGACTGATTTTTGTATCGACGTCCGTTTGCGCGCCCGAGTTCGTGCAGCCGGGAGCCTTGCCCGACAGCATACTTCGGTTGGCGCAAGGTTTTATCATTAATCGATTAACCCGGCATGCGATTCTGGTCGGGCGTCTCGGGGCCGCGGTGGTTTCTGGTTACTATCCCTGGTAGTCACAGGCAGTGAACGCTTGGGGGGCTCTGGTGTGGAATTACGGGGTATTTCGGTTCCAGAAACCATGCAGCACGATGCGAGCCGTGCTCGGATTTGTTGCCGGGAGTTTCAGTTGCTTCTCAATCAGGCCTCTTTCTCCGGGCGAGCCGACATAGTCCTGCGCATCCCTGGTCTGGTAAGCCATTGACCAGTCACCAAACTGTCGCTCTTCGATCGCTTCCCGGGTTACCAGTATTATCCCGCTGTGCTGTTCGTCTTCCCGAATTATCCTGTAAATGACATCGAGGTTATCCGCCGGACCTTCAATATATTGCATGAAATTGCCGCCGATATATAACAGGACGCCCGTGATACCGTACTCCTGGTTTCGTTCTCGAGCCCGGGTTAACAAGTGCTTGATTTCCGCAGGACTTAAAAGCCTCACGGCAGAAGAGACGTAAACCAGGGAATCCAGTTCAGCTGCAGGCATTTCTGCTCCTGGTGATGCGCCGCGCGGCAAAACGCGCGCCGGATACGCGCTTTATCCGATTGCCCATGTCCCTGCGGCGATGTCTACTCGTGCGCAATAGGTTTGTCGGTGAACAGGAAATCTTTTAATTCGTTATCGAAGACGGGGTCTTTGCGACGTATCCATTCAAGCACCATCGCGGCATGTTCTTTTTCTTCATCACGGTTGTGGGCAAGTATCGCCTTTAGTTCTTTATCCTTGCAGGCATCTACACGCTGGTTATACCAGTCGACCGCCTCCAGTTCCTCCATTAACGAGGTGATCGCTCTGTGCATGTCTCTGGTCTCGTCCGAGAGTTCGTTAATGGGCTCGTGATAGCCTTCGTTCGACATTAAAATTTCCTCGTTGTTGCATTTGATGAATGATCGCTGTTGTTCGCATCCGAGACCTGGCTAGGCCGGGCTTGGCCGCATGTGACTGTTTCGCTGCTGCCACGCTATTTTACGGATTTCACCACGGCCTGCATTACCTTCCGCAACCAGGCGCGCGCTATTGTTACCTCGCTTCTTATGCCACCTGAACATATTCCCGATCCCTTCGTTCTCCACAGTTCCCTCGTTGCGATATCAGGCATATCCGGTAACAGCTACTAGCATAATAGTGCCCCCAGAAAACCTCAATGCATAGTTTTATTGACTCTGTTCTGACACCTGCCGACGCCATAGCCGCCGCTAAGCAGTCTTGACCCTGCTCCGGTAACCGTTGTCTTGAAAATTCCCGCTGCAGCTTGTCCGGGAAATGATACGCCTGATCGGTAAATAACTGCATTCTGTCGGATTTCATCTGCCAAGTGAATTAATTCCATGTTCATTGAAATGGTTAACAGAATAATAAAAAACACATAACCCGGAGAGGTAGCAGATGGACATCGTGCGATTCATTCACTGTTTGCGATTGGCAATATTTTCTTTCGTTACGCTGGCAGCTTTAGCGGCTTGCGCACCGGAAGATAGCAGCAGTTCAGACGACCGCGACCAGGGAGCAGCTTTGGATTTATTAGCGATAACCCCTCCGGCCAACAGGCAATCCGAGGCGACTGGCGCCTTGAGCGTCGTTTCTCCGGGTCAGGCAAGTGCGACGGGTGGTGTGGGCGCCTATTCTTTCAGTCATGACGCGCCCGCCAACGGCTTCCCGCTTGGCGCGACGATAGTGACCTGGACTGTCGTCGATGGTACCGGCGCACAATCGAGCGCTGAGCAAACGGTCACAATGGCCGACACCACTGCGCCAGATATAACTGTCCCATCCAGCATGCAGGTAGCCTCAACCGCGGCCACAACCATGGTCAACCTGGGTACGGCAACGAGTTCGGATCTGGTTGATCCAAATCCTGTTGTTGCTAACGACGGCCCGGCAACTGGTTTTCCACAAGGCACGACGAGAGTTGTCTGGACGGCAACGGATTCGAGCGGCAATGTCGCATTCGCAACGCAGATGGTTACGGTGTTGCCCATGATCCCCGGGGGCCTGACCCTGACTCCGCCCGCTGCGATTACCATGGAGGCTACGGGCCCATTGACCGCCGTCTCGCTCGGCATGGCGATAGCTAACGGTGGCACAGCGCCGTTTACGATTACAAATGATGCGCCGGCTGGCGGATTTCCCGTTGGCACGACTACGGTAACCTGGACGGTCGTGGATGCCACCATGGCATCAACTAACGCGACCCAGGCGATTACGATCACGGACACCATGGCGCCCATGATTACCGCACCGGCTAACGTCGCCGCCAATCAAGGCCCGGGGCCTGGCAATACCAGCGTCAATCTTGGTACCCCGGTGGTCAGCGACCTGGCCGATCCGAGTCCTGTGGTCAGCAACGACGAGCCGGTAAACGGTTTTCCGGTCGGTGTTACCAGCGTCGTCTGGACGGTCACAGATGCCAGCGGTAACTCGGCAACCGCCACCCAGGTGGTCACAATCAATGGAGCAATGTCTCTAACCCCTCCCGCCCCGATAACGATGGAGGCAACGGGACCATTAACCTCGGTAGCGGCATTGGGCGCAGCAGTCGCGAGCGGTGGCGTTGCCCCGTATACAATCTCGAATGACGCGCCGGCGAGCTTCCCGGTAGGCCCGAGCACGGTGAACTGGACGGCGGTCGATGCCGCCATGGATTCAGCCGCGGCGACCCAGGTGATCACGATCACAGATACCATGGCGCCCTCTATTACCGCGCCGGCAGACGTGACCGCCGATCAGGGCCAAGCCCTTGGCAATACCAACGTCAATCTTGGCACCCCGACGTTCAGCGATCTGGCTGATCCAAATCCTGTCGTCAGCAATAATGCACCGCTAAACGGTTTTCCGACCGGTGATACGACGGTCCTGTGGACCGCGATGGACGCCAGCGGTAACTCCGCAACCGACACTCAGCTCGTCACCATTAATGCGTTCGCCGCGGAAATGTGTGCTGCGATGGTCGCGGAATTCGCTAACACGATCTACCCGTTGATGGCCAGTACCAGCCCGCAACGCTGTAGCGGCTGCCACGTCGGACCTACTCCGTTGCCAAACCTGCCGACCGGCTGGGGATTCCCGAACAACCCGCCTGGCGCCGTCGATTTTGACCTGTTTCGCGTGGTCGCAGCGATTGGTCTCCCTGGCCAGTCGCTGATTCTGGAGAAGGCAACGGGAATTGGGCATTCCGGTGGAAATCTTTTCCCGAATCGTCCGAACGATCCGGACTATGATACGTTCGCGGACTTCGTCAACCGCGCCGCCGTGTGCCAACTGGATCCGCCAACGAATACCAGCACGATCGATTATGGCACCGGTTACGAGCAGCTGCACCGGATCACCGCCGCGCTGGGTGCTCGAACCCCGACGGTCAATGAAATCAACACGATCAATGCGGCAAACAACGATCAGACAGGCCATCGATGCCGCGCTCGGACCGATCATGGACGGGTTGATGAACGAGGATGGGTTCTATAGCGCGCGTTCAGGAAATGTATAACGATCTGCTGCTGACCGATCGGGATGCAGACAGTCGCGGCAACGTCGACAATAATTTTGACCTCGATGCGTTCGCCGACCGGGACTATTACGATGACAATTTCTCCGGCAGCGAGCGCAGCCGATTTGCGCGAAGCCGCGAATTACGGTTTTGCACGCGCGCCCGTTGAGCTGGTCAAGTACGTTATTCAGAATAACAGGCCGTTCACCGAGATCGTTACTGCCGATTATACGATGGTCAATCCGTATTCAGCGGTGATTTACAATAATAACGCGGGCGATCCGAACTTCCCGTTCAGCTCCGACCAGAATCAGGCCAATCACGATCGCGACGATTTCCGACCCGCAACCAATATTCGGCAGCAGGATAATACGCTCGTGCCGGCGGCTGGTGTGATCGGTACGCATGCATTCCTGGCACGTTATCCGTCGACCAACACCAACGTGAATCGGGCGCGGGCGCGCTACGTATACGACTATTTCCTGGGCCTCGACATCGAAAGCCTGGCAGCTCGTGATGGTCAGGATCTGGACAACGTCATCGGCAGCGTACCAACCTTCGAGGACCCGCAGTGCACGGTCTGCCACGTCGTGATGGACCCTATCGCCGGACTGTTTACCAACCGTGACAACGGCGGCGAGTATGATCCGGGCAACACTTTCCAGCACACGCGCACCACCAACGGCGTGCCGCGCATGGTGCCGGCCGGATACTCGTTGCTGCAGGCGGATCAGTTGCCGGGTTCCGAAGAGGACACGGCGCTGCAATGGCTGGGGGGCCGACTGGCGCAGGATGATCGATTCGCGGAACGCACGGTACGTACGGTGTTCAAAGGCCTGACCGGCATCGATGCGACCGTGGCCTCGACCACGGCATTCGTGAATGACACCAAAAACCAGTTTGTCGCGGCCAACTTTAACTTCAAACTGCTGGTTAAAGACATCATTGCCAGCGACTATTTCATGGCCCGGAACCTCGCCGTTGGCGAAAATCCGAATAACTATGCCGATATCGGGGCAGGTCGTCTGATTACTCCGGAAGAGTTAAACCGCAAGATTTCGGATATCACCGGAGTCAACTATGAGTGGCGCGGCCCGAACTCCAACAGCGGGTTGCTTGGCAGGCATCGACTCCTCTACGGCGGTATCGACTCGGACGATGTCACCCTGCGTATCACTGAGCCAACCTCGTTGATCGACGGCATTCAGGAACGCATTGCCAACCAGGTTTCCTGTCAGCGCGTGGCTGACGACTTGTACAACGGTGGTGCGTTGTTCCCGCTGGCTGACGAAACAGATATTCCGGATGGCGGGGCGGGCGAGAATGCAATCCGCCAGAACATCCAGTTCCTGCATCGGCATATCCTCGGCGAAGATCTCTCGCTAAACGACACCGAGATCGACAATACCTACCAGTTGTTTGTCGACGTTCGCGCCGCGGGCGAGACGAACATCCAGAGCCAGTGCCGCGGTGGTGGCGTTAGTACCGACAATAATGGGACCGTTATCCCATGGATGGCGGTTGTTACCTACTTGCTTGCCGACTATCGCTTCTTGTATGAGTAGGCGCAGGAGATAAACCATGAAAAGAAGAGACTTTTTACGATTAAGCGCGACGGCGAGCGGATTGCTGCTCTGCGGTAACACCAGGCTTGCCCTGGCGCAGGCGGCGTTTAGCGGCCCACACTGGTTGTTCATTGAAGCCAATGGTGGCTGGGACCCAACCAGTTTCTGTGATCCGAAGGGTTTTGGACTCGGCGTCAACGGAGACATAAACAACTACGATCAGAACGATATCGGTCAGATCGGCAACATTCGCTACGCGCCACCGCCCGATTCCTTCGCCAACGATACGAGCCTGTTCAGGAACCAGGACTTCTTCGAAGCGCATTACCAGCGCCTGCTCGTAATCAACGGCCTCAACCACGGGACCAACTCGCACGACGTTGGACGTACTGCCAGCTGGACCGGGTCGCGCGCGCGAAATTATCCGAGTATCGGCGCGCTCATCGCCGCGGAAGAAGCACCGGACCTGTCGATGCCTATCGTGGCGAACCGCAGTTCAGAAAGCAGCAAAACCAATGGATTGGTGCCACGCTCGCTCGTCCGGGGCGGCGACCTCAACGCGATTCGGGAGATTGCGTTTCCCAACAGAACCAATGTTTCCCAAACTAGCCAGTATCATTCGAACGGTGTTCGAAACCTGATCGAATCGGCCAGTGCAGCACGTCGTCAGCGACAACTTGGCGATCAGCGCCTGCTGAGAGTACAGCGTGCGCTCGCACTGCACGATGCGGCCCGCAATCGCGACGTTTCGTCGTTACAGGGCTTCGTCAATAATTTAGACGCAACCTCTGCGCCCAATGCATACGTCAATTCTCGCAGCAATGCCGGAAACCTGTTTGATCAGGCGCAGACCGCGTTCGCGGCGTTCGAGGCAGGTGCGGCTGCGACCGCGCAGATCGACCTGGGTGGTTTCGATACCCACGACGATCACGACGCACGGCACTATCCACGACTGATGGACTACCTTGCCGCGGTCGACAACATCATAGACGATGCGATGGCGCGTGGAATCGGTGACAACCTGATCATCGTCATGGCATCGGACTTTGGCCGCACCAACAAATACAATGCAGATAACGGCAAGGATCATTGGTCGCATACGAGCATGATGGTGTGGGGTGCGCCCGCCCATTTCCAGGGCGACCGTGTTGTCGGTGCCACCGACGACTTGCAGCGATCGCTTAAGGTTAACCCTAATACATTAGCACTGGACAATAACGGCATCGAGTTGTCGCCCGAATATATCCACCAGGCTTTACGTTCGCTTGCCGGTATCGACATGAATCCGGGCGTGTCGGGCGTTTTTCCGTTCGCGCAACAGGTGCTTCCCATATTCGTTTAGCCGATCCGATGACCTCAACGAGCGAGCCGTTTTCGGCTCGCTTTACCAGATACGGGTTTTAAAGAGATTTCTCTGTTCGTTGGCCGCCAACCTTTACCCAAATAACGCCTCGCATCAGTGAAAGCGCTTTGCTGGAATCACCTGCATGCGCTTTATATTTGGCATTTGCGCTTCCCCAGGAATATATGCAATCTGATCAAAGCAGGCCCTGGCAGGGATGATGGACCACATAAGAGTAGATGACGGGGACGAATTCGGAGACCTTTGAATGGCCAGGAGCGGAGGGCAAGGGCAATGTCATGGGGTATTGAAAAGTTGCGACGGTCCGGGTCTCGTTAGGCCAGTAATACCACTCCCGGTCGGGATACAATTCAGGAAAACTATTTTCCAAGGTTTCTATTTCAGGATATTTGCGGTGCATGCGGCAGTAGTCTTTGAAAAACTTTTCAACAATGAGCGCTTGCTCGGCCGCTGCGGAATCCTGCAAATAGAGTTTTCCCACCCCGAGTAACAGCAGCATGATAACAATTCCAATCCATAGCATGGATCTCATCGCAAAGCTCTTCTAGCTGGGCGTTGCAAAAGGGTTTTCGCGACAGGTTGCTCCCGGTATTCGAGCCTGATAATTGTGGGCGCTGGTGTTGTGTCAACCACGGTATGCGGTGTTCTCGCGATTAATTGCCACTTAACGTCTCGCCTCGGCGGCCCGGCTTCGTCGGGTCCGACTGGTGCGCTTGTCAGGCAACATTTCTTTATCTCGGATGAGCATGGTAATTAATCATGCGACCTGAAGGTTCTTCGCAATTTCATCCAGATGGTCACTCCAGGTACCGCAGCAACCACCCCAAATATCCATATGCGGATAACGCTTCGCCAGGTCTCCGCAGAGTTCTCCAAGTTCAACGGGATCTCCCGACTCGAGATGCCCAATCTGGCAAAGCGCGATTTTGTCTTTTTTTGAAGCATTTGGTCGAACGCCTCGTACTCGATTGATCCAGTCGCCTGCGTCTTCAATTGCCGGCTCATACTCAAGCGGATGGCAGCAATTAATCGAATAAAACGCTGGGGATTGATCTGTTTCCTTATCTATCGTTGTAATTGCCTCTGCCAGGCTCAGGCCGGAGTCCAGTTTCGAATCGCCAGTCAGGAAAAGAGAAATACCAAGTGGTACGCCTACCTTCGCTGCAGCTCTCGCGACACCGATGGATTCGGGGACGCTGCCAAAGGTAAGCGCTACCGCCAAATCGACTTCCGCTTGTTTAAGGGTTTCAAGCTGAACCGAGTGATAGTCCTCGGCCTCATCCGCTGTTATGGTTTCATTACGTTCATAGGCATCACCACGCGGGCCTATCAAGCCCTGGATCAAAATTTCAGGGATGTCCGAGAAATATTCTTGTGCGATTTCTCTCAGAAACTCAATCGATTGAATATTTGCAGCGGCCAGGCCGGTAGGAGAATACCCGAGTAGTTCGCCCCAATCTGGGCTCGCGCGATAGTCTAGTCCGCCTATTAGCGCGCACACTCCATGTTTCGCGATAACGTCCAAATAACTTCGATACATGTCCTTCATCGCTGTCACCGCGGCGGGATTATCGAGTAACGGATACATTGCGAATTGGGGTAACTCAAAACCGTGTTTATACATTATCTCGGTTTCGCTTCCGCCTTCTGTGAAATAAAAACGTCCTTTTTGTTGCGAAGGAAATTCTTTATGGTCAGTCATGCAGACTCTCCCATAGCCCGGCAATGTTTCGAAGCAGTCTATCGACAGGCTCAACTGTCTACAAGGAATCAGTTGTTATTGGAGGTGTTAGCTGGGGATGTAACTTGCTCGATTTATGAAATTGTCTGCGGCCTAACGCCCGACATCAGCAGCGTGGATCTGCCGCGGCCGAGACTACATGCGTTTGTTATGTGCTTTCCGGGTGTGCTGGCGGACGATTGCGCTTGCATCAGGCTACTACACCAAATACTCGTCCAACACCCGCGGTTAGCGCCATAGCAAGTGCACCCCAAAAAGTTACACGTATTGCACCAACGGAAATAGCAGCACCGCCAGCTCGCGCGGCAAGAGCACCGAGAGACGCCAAAAATAATAGAGAGGAACCAGCAACTGCCACGATTAACTGAGATCCAGGTACAACCCATGCCACTAACAAGGGAAGGGCAGCACCAATTGTAAATGTTCCTGCTGAAAAAAATGCTGCCTGTACGGGTTGTGCAACAGCATTTTCCGATAATCCTATTTCGTCTCGGGCGTGCGCTCCGAGCGCGTCATGCGCCATCAGTTTTTCTGCGACTTGCCTGGCCAAAATTGGTTCAAGCCCTCTATTTTCGTAAATTAGCGCTAGCTCATCTTTCTCAAACTCGAAATCATTCTCTAGCGAACTCTTTTCAAGTGCTAGGTCAGCATTCTCGGTATCTGATTGTGAGCTTACAGACACATATTCGCCGGCAGCCATTGACATTGCCCCAGCAACTAATCCTGCAATGCCAGCCAGGAGAATGCTTTCCTGAGTAGCACTAGCCGCGGCAACACCAATAATGAGACTGGCGGTAGATACAATGCCGTCGTTTGCACCCAATACAGCTGCACGTAGCCAGCCAACCCGATGGGATCGGTGGTTCTCATGATGACTCATACATTGCCTCGGTAGGTTTTGTACCCATTACGCCTCGCATCAGCGGCCGACAAAGCGCGTAGTGGCTTGGCGATCCTTCTGCATGCGTTTGTTAGGTGCCAATGTCTGGTTTCTTGAAGCCTGCACTATTTTTAATTATCTCCTCGTTAGGATAAACATCATCTTCGGAAAATGCTTTATCATCAAGACCTATTCCAAATAGATAATATGATCCGCCTTCTTCTAGTATTTCATAATAAAATGGTCGAAGGTTTTCTCCGAATAGCATAGGGCCCATGGGATCTCCGTTAAGGAACACTTCACCTTTCTTCAAATTATTTTTTACGTTTTCTAGCTTAGTTGGATACTCGCTTTGCGAACTCTTTTAACGCTCCAACAGTTCTACCGAATTATTAAGTATCATCACTGTGTGAGGCTCCCACAAAAAACCTAACTTGCCTGTTTTCAGGATATGCATAAATGCCATTCTCGCCTGGGGCATCACGATAGTGGCGCCTACGAATAGCAAGACCGTTCCTGCCAATATTGAAAGTACAATTGATGATTTTCGCATCTAGATCTGGTGCCTAACGTCTCGCATCAGCGGCAAAGTGAGGGCGTAGCGGGCACTTTGTCCGGCCGCATGCGATTGTTATGCGTTATTTTCGATTAGTAAACCCCGTATTTATAGCCGCTGTCTGTATAGCTAACTGGCCAGTGAAAGAATTCCAAAACTTGATCCCCATCTGAAAGAAAGAAATACATCGAGCCTGTATAGTTATCGAACTTTACTTCCTTCCTATGTATAAGTAATGAATTATCACTCTCGTATATTTTGCAAAAGTGGTTTTCGTAGTAGAGGCCCAGAAGTACCCTTGGGTCTGTTCTGGGATTGGCGGGTAGAGGAGTGTCGATATATTTTGTGCATAAGCGCCTTATGAAATCCTCCTTTTCTTTCAGACCCAAAATCAGAATTGCCGCGTTAGATTTTAACTCACCGTTAAACTGTGCAATTTTCCTATCATGATTTTCAACTACCTCCGCATTGTGTTTTATGCGGCCACATTCCCTCGCTCCTATGCCTCTTACCATACAATCTATGCATCCGCTGACTAAGAATAGAGGTAGAAGTAGTACAACTATTTTCGCTGATGAAATATTCATGTTTTTTTAGGTCTCTGTATTACGCATAACGTTCGAGTTAACCGAGCGGCGCGTCTTTTGCGCCGATTCGGTTTAACGAATTGTTATACTTTTTTTCTGGCTCGCCATAATTAAACTGAGCTAGTGCATTGCCTTTGAGCTTATTTTTACAGCTAATGCACTCATAGGTGATTTTATTCTTATTCGATATTTATGCTTTGTAAATCAGTGGACCCCTAAAGAATAATAAATAACCAATGCAATGGATTTGAAGTCTTCAGTTACTATCTTGGTATTAAAAAAGACCATAATAATATTAGAAATGTAAAATGAAGTAAGACAAAATATCCTTAAATTTTTTTTGCGAATGCAAACATGCCCTGGGTATCGATGCCTGCTAATTCACTATTTCATAATAAAATTTAACGCTCCGCGTCAGCGCGCGACTCTGCCGCGTCCGACTGCATGCGCTTGTTAGCACAATCATTGCAAATGCTATTCGCCGCTTGTGTGTGGTATTGAATATACATTTCTGTCAATTCCATCAGGAAACGTTTCACGAGTAAGTATAGAGCCACCAAGCCTTAACACTAACTTACGTGCTGCCTCGTTATTATCATCAAGCTGTGTCTCAACTGAATGCCAGTCAAGATTTTGATAGGCGAAATTAATTGCGGAAACTGATGCCTCTGTCGCAAATCCTTTTCCCTGTGCGGATTTTACCAACCACCAGGTTAGTTCCGGTCGAGGCCATCCGCTCGGCCACCAAAATCCACACCCACCGACCATCTCCTTGGAAGAAAGTGTCTCTATTGACCACATTCCATAACCCTTTAGAGCCCAATGTCCTACTTCCATGGCTAGCTGCTTCCAAGCATTACTTGAAATCATGGGTCCACCATAAAAGTGAGATGCATCAGCGTCAGCATAAAAGGCCATGTAGGTTGGGAAATCTTCCTCTTTAGGGGCTCGTAAAAGCAACCTTGGAGATGTTAGTTCTGGAATTTTTGAAATCATCATTTATCAGCCAGGCATGGTTTTTGGTGGTATTGTGCTAACGCCTCGCATCAGCGAACATTTTGTCCGACTGCATGCGTTTGTTATGTGGCACTTCACGTTCCTATCAACCCGCTTTGCCCAATGCCATCGAGAATAAACTGTACAGCTAACGCAGACAACAGAACACCCATGATCCGTCCTACAACATGCATCCCTGTAACACCGAGATGTTTTTGAAGTTTGCTGGCCGAAAGTAGCAGGCCCAGCGTTAGAAGCAAAATAGTTAACAAAGATGCAACAATAATTATCTGGTTTGCCAGAACTCCCTCGGCATCTGCCATTAATAGTATAATCGCCCCCATCGAACCAGGTCCCGCAAGAAGCGGAGTCGCCAGGGGGAAAATAGAAATGTCCTGTTTAGTCTTTGCCTCTCGCTCTTCTTCTTCTGTCGTGGATGCTCCACTGGCTGACCTGGCGAATACCTTATCAATTCCGATCAGTAGGAGGAGGATGCCGCCGGATATTCTTAGCGCAGCTAATGAAATTCCCAAACCGGTTAGGAGATGCTCTCCGATAAGTGCAAATCCCAACAAGATACCAGCCGCAATGATAGTTCCGCGTATGGCCATTGATCGTCGAGCTTCTGGGTTTTCAGATGTCGTTAGCGCAGCGAACATCGCGGATACACCAATTGGTCCGATTGTTGCGAAGAGAGTTGTGAGAGCTAGTCCTGCGGTTTCGAACATTTCAATTTCCCCAGATGTTGCCTAACGCCCGGCATCAGCGGTAAAGTGCGCGCTTAGCGTCCGTTTTGTCCGGCTGCATGCGTTCGTTATGTGTTCAGCTCGGGCGCATACTTTGCTATTACTTCTGCTTCGGTCATTTCGTTTGTTTTATTGGCAAAGCTATAAAAAGAAGGTTTTCTATCAATAAAAACTTGTAAGTCGAAATTGAAGCTTGCTTGATTATTAAAGAGACCTGCTGGCATTTGATGTTCATTGATTTCTTTGAGTCGGTAAAATAAGTGACTACCGCATTTCTTGCAAAATCCTCGCTCTGCCCAGTCAGAGGAATTGTAGACAGTAATATTCTCTTCTCCTTCAAATGCGACTTCTGTTCCACAACTAACGGCCATCAGGGGCCCGCCACCCCATCTCCTACACATGCCGCAATGGCATGCGTCAACATTATTACTTATGTCCTTTGCAGTAAACTTTACAGCGCCACAAAGGCATTGCCCTTTTCCTTCAGCCATTTCTCCTCCAACACTTCAATCTTGATCGAACACATGACAGTCTAACTAAAAGGTCTTCGACCTTTAATAGTTATTATCGGGTTGACCTGATAATTGTGGGGCGAGGAATGGCGCGTTTTTAAGTGCTTGAATTTTAACTTCAATTTTTGATCTCTCGCGATCCTGCAGTTTGTTAGCGGGTAGTTGACGCGATAATGGCGGTGACGAAAGCGCTGATCCAGCAATCATACACAGAAATGCCCTGCGCGATCAAAAGCTCCGGTTGGCGAGGGTCCTGTTCATTCTGTACCGTATGCTGGAAATCAGTCTTTCGCGTGTTTTGCGGGCAAAACCCGCCCGCCTGATAATCTGCATTGGATTTTCTGACCGGTTCCCTTGTCCGTTGCCGCTGTGTTATTCTGCGCGCGCCTGGTGGAGCAAACCACCCATAACTAGAGGTTATACCATGAACGAGGAAGCCAACGGCCTTCCCGAGCGCCCGCGTGTTCGTCCCGCGGATCCGCGCTTTTCTTCGGGGCCGTGTAAAAAATATCCCGGCTGGGATATCACCCATCTGAATACCCGGTTTCTTGGCCGCAGTCACCGCGCCAAACTCCCGCAACAGCGTCTGAAGGACGCCATCGATATCTCGCACCGGTTGCTGGGTCTGCCCGCGGACTGGAAGCTGGGAATCGTCCCCGGCTCCGACACCGGCGCTTTCGAGATCGCGATGTGGTCGCTGCTCGGATCGCGCCCGGTCGATGTGCTGGTCTGGGAGAGTTTTTCCAGCGACTGGGCCAAAGATCTGCAGGCGCTCGGCATCGACCAACTGAACCTGTTGCAGGCCGAGTACGGTGAGTTGCCCGACCTGGAGCAGGTCGATTCCGCGCACGACGTTGTCATGGTTTACAACGGCACCACCAGCGGCGTGTGCCTGCCAGGCCTCGACTGGCTCGATGCGAAACGCGAAGGCCTGGTGCTGTGCGACGCGACTTCGGCCGCCTACGCAATGCCGATGGATTTCGACAGGCTCGATGTCGTCACCTGGTCCTGGCAAAAGGTGCTCGGCAGCGAGGCCGCGCACGGCATGCTAGCACTGAGCCCGCGCGCGGTCGAACGCCTCGAAAGCAGTCCACCGCGCTACCCGTTGCCGAAATTGTTTCAATTGACCAAGGGCGGCAAGCTGGTCGATGGCATCTTCAACGGGGCCACCATCAACACCCCGAGCATGCTGGCGCTGGAAGACCTGCACGCGGCGCTTAACTGGGCCGAATCCATCGGCGGCCGCGAAGCGCTGTGGCAACGCTCGCGCGACAATTTCGAATGCGTCGACAACTGGGTTAACAACACCTCCTGGATCGACTGGCTGGCGCGCGCTCCGGCGACGCGTTCGCCGACGTCGATGTGCCTGCAGGTGGTTGACCCGGACTTCAGCCAGCTGGCGCAGGATGAGCAACAATCCGCGATCAACGCGATGCTGGCCACACTCGAACAGGAAAACCTTGCCCTCGATATCGGCAACTACCGCAGCGCGCCCCCGGGATTTCGCATCTGGGGCGGCGCCACCGTGGAGACCAGTGATCTGGCAGCGCTGACGCCCTGGCTGGACTGGGTCTTCGCGGATTTCAAACTTAACAAGGGGGAGACGTATAATGACTAAGCCCAGGGTTTTGATTTCAGATTCCATGTCGAGCCAGGCGGTCGCCGTGTTTGAAGATCGGGGCGTCGAAGTGGTGAATTCCAGCAAACTGAGCGAGGCCGAGCTGTTCGATACGATCGGCGACTTCGCCGGCCTGGCGATTCGCTCTTCCACCAACGTCACCGCCGAGCTGCTGGAACACGCGAGCAAGCTGCAGGTGGTCGGGCGAGCCGGTATCGGGGTCGACAATGTCGACGTGCCGGCCTGCACCCGGCGCGGCATCGTGGTGATGAATACACCGCTCGGCAATGCGATTACCACCGCCGAGCACGCAATGGCGATGATGTTGGCGCTGGCGCGCCATATACCACAGGCGAACGTTTCCACGCGCAGCGGCAAATGGGAAAAATCCCGTTTCATGGGCGTGGAACTAACCGGCAAATTACTGGGCCTGATCGGCGCCGGCAACATCGGCTCCATCGTCGCCAGCAAGGCAATCGGTTATGGTCTGCACGTGCAGGCCTATGATCCTTTTCTGACCGAGGAACGGGCCGCCAAACTCGGCGTCCGCAAGGTCGAGCTCGACCAGTTGTTGAAAACTTCCGACATCGTTTCGCTGCATGTGCCGAAGACCCCGGAGACCAGCAATATTATCAGCGCCAGTGCGATCAACCAGATGAAAAAAGGCAGCATGCTGATCAATTGCGCGCGTGGTGGCCTGGTCGACGAGCTCGCGCTCAAGGCGGCGCTCGAAAGCGGTCACTTGAAAGGCGCCGCGCTCGATGTCTACGAGGTCGAGCCGGCACGCGATAATCCGCTATTCGAACTGGACAACGTCATCTGCACCCCGCATCTCGGCGCCGCGACGATCGAGGCGCAGGAAAAGGTCGCGATCCAGATCGCTGAACAAATCAGCGATTACCTGCTGACCGGCGCGGTCAATAACGCGATCAACGCGCCCAGTATCAGCGCCGAGGAAGCGCAGTTGCTGCGGCCTTACCTGCAACTCGCGCAATGCCTGGGATCGTTCGTCGGCCAGCTGACGCATGATCCGATCAAGACGCTGACGGTGACCTATGGCGGCGAAGCCAACGCTCTGAACGTGTCGCCGCTGACGGTGCAGGTGGTGCAATCGGTGCTCGAGCAACACAGCAGTTATGTCAATTCGGTCAACGCGCGTGAAGTCGCGCGCGATCGCAATATCAACGTGATCGAGGCGCACAACGAGGGGCGCGACGAATACCCCTGCCGCATCACGGTCGGGGTCGAGACCGAGTCGAAGTCGCGCAGCATCTGCGGCACGCTGATTCAAAACCGCCCGCGCGTGATCGACGTCAAGGGGATCCCGCTGGAGTCCAAGCTTGGTGAACACATGCTCTATATCACCAACGACGACAAACCGGGCGTTATTGGTGACATCGGCAGCAGCACCGCGCAACGTGGTATCAATATCGCCAACATGCACCTCGGGCGCGATGCGCAAAACGGCAATGCGATTGTGTTGATCGAGGTCGACGAAAAGCTCGGCGGCGACGATCTCGAGCACTTACGCTCGTTGCCGAATATTAACGACGTGCAGTACCTGCATTTCCCGGCGCTGCAATGACCACAGCAGGGCAGGTTGAACCCGGATGGCTGCGGCGTGGCAATATATCGCAGCCGTTCGTCGTTACGATTTGCGCGAGCGGTAGTCTGGACGAGGCCCTGGCGGTTGTGCACGCCGAGCTCGATGGATTAAAAATCGGAGCGCAGACCAGGTTTGCCAAAGCCTGCAATATGACGTTCGATTGCAGCCCGGCGCGAGCCTGGTCGCTACTGCAGCTGTTGCGCAACCGCCTGGCCGACGCTGATGTCTACCTTCAGCCTGAGGCAGAGCGTGGCAAGCGTCTGTTGATCTGCGACATGGACATGACCATCATCGACGCTGAAACCCTGGACGAAGTTGCCGCCAGGCTCGGTATGGGCGAGGAGATCGCGACCATTACCACGCGTGCGATGCACGGCGAAATCGATTTCAACGCGGCCTTGCGCGAGCGTATCGCGATGCTGGCCGGAAAGCCGGAGCAGGTGTTCCACGACGTGGCGCAACAGGTTCGCCTGAACCCGGGCGCGCAGGAATTGCTCGCCGGCGCGCGCGCGGCGGGCGTGCATACGATTCTGATCAGCGGTGGCTTCGCGCAGGTGGCTGAGCCGATCGCGGCGCGGCTCGGTTTCGATGAGGTCCATTGCAATCACCTGGAGCTGGAGGCGAGGACGCTGACGGGTCGGGTGCGCGAACCGATAATCAATGCCGACCTCAAGTGCCAGGTATTACAACACAGCGCGCAGGCGCTGGGCCTGAGGCTGAGGGATTGCTGTGCCATCGGCGACGGCGCTAACGATTTGCCGATGTTGACCGCCGCGGGGCTCGGCATCGCTTACCATGCCAAACCGATATTGCATGCCGCCACCAGCTGTCATATCGATGTCACCGACCTCGCCAGCGCGCTCCACTTCATGGGTCTGGAGCGCGTAGACCAGGCTGACGTATCCGCCTAAAGCTCGAATAAAACGTCGCTGCGGATGATGTACTTGGTGCCCGCGGTGATTCGCTGCGAGCTGTGCATGCAGTGTCGCGGATGCGTGCCGTGAGGAAAACACAGGGCGCCGCCAAGCGGTGTGCGCACATCGATAATTTCGGCTTCGTCGGTGTGACGGGCAGGGCGCGCCGGATCGGCCTTGCTGACATGGAATTGCGTCGCGCCGCCCGCGTAGCCATCGCTGAGAAATAGCAGAAAGCTCAGCTGGCTCCAGCGATCGCCATAGGCATTGTTGATCAGCTCACCATCGATGACCCGCGAACCAGGCCAGGAGCCGTCGGTATGCGGGGCGAAGTAATCCCCGACGCCGTAGCGGTAAAAGCGAAAGCGTGCATTCAGGCCGAGCACCGCCTTGCCGGCGTTGTAGTCGCTGTCGTCGTGAGCCTGCTCTCGGCAGCGTTGCCAGATGATGTCGCAGGTTTCGTCATCGGCGACCCAGGTAAAGCTGTCGTTGTGGCGAATCGCGCGCGGCAGCGATACCGCGGCGTCTTCCAGGTAACCGAGCGCCTCGCTCAGAGCGCACAGCCGTTGGCATTCCTTCACCGTCAGCACATTCATCAATTGAAAAGCGCCAGGAACCGCGTCGATTTCGCGACGCTCCACCGGCGCGGCATGGTCGCGCGCCAGTCTAGCCGGGTTGGCGCCGCGGCTGGCCCAGGTCGGAATGTCGTGATTTTCGGCGCCGGGCTCACGCGCGACGATGTAAAAATCCGCTTGCGAAGAAAGACTATCGGCAGGCACAGAAATCAACCAGGGGTCGAGCCGCGCCAGCGCCTTTGGTTTTCCTCGGGCATCAACTCGGTACCGTGCTGGCCAGGCTGTCGCGCTGCATGATCTGCTCAAACCAGTGCGTCAGCGCGGGACGTCCGGCGCGCCAGTCGTTGTCCGCAAAGCGGAAGTCCCGATAGCCAAGCGCGCAAGCGCTAGTGATTTCTCCGATCAAGGGCGATGGCTCGAACTGACTGCAACGACTCTCCAGCGCATCGAGACCGCGCTCGACCTTGGCATTCTGGTTGTCGATCCAGTCCTGCCAGTGCAGCTCCGGCGGCCGCATCGCGGTTTCATAGCGCAGCGCAACCGAGATATCGAGGATGCCGTCGCCCAGCGCCTGCAGGCGCAAGGTCTGAAATCTACGGCTTGAATCCGACGGAAAAAACGGCCCGTCGGCAAGCTGGTTCAGGTATTCGCAGATGACCGGTGAATCGTACAGGCTGTCGCCATCGTCCAGTTCCAGCGCGGGTATCATACCCAGTGGATTGACCGCGTTCAGGGTTGCGTTACTGCAGACCGGGTTGATCGGGCCGGGGTCCACCAGCGAGACGGAATCCTGCAGGCCAAGCTCCAGGATCAGGACCCGGACCTTGCGTACGAATGGAGAAGCGGCGGCGGTGATGAGTTTCATACGGTGCTCCGTCGGTTGGCGTCGCTCGTTATTGAACGTTAGATTCAAGGCAATGGCAAGGACCGCTGCGCCATGCAGCGGGATTACCCGGGTCGAGCTGCATTCTGCCAGGTGGCGGCAACGATGCAACCAGCGGCGCTGCCACCGATTACCAGGTAGTCACATGTACTGGCGTCAGTCACCAGGCGCCGCCGCCGTTTTCGAGCCGATACGCGGAACCTTCCAGTGACTCAGGAACAGTGCAAATACGATCAGCGCCATGCCGAAGATGCGCTCCAGTGACAGTTGCTCGCCGATTACGATCCAGGCAAGCAGGAAAATGA
>CAVYHN010000069.1:0-23491 GCA_963768295.1 uncultured Gammaproteobacteria bacterium
CTGGACTTCAATCATCGGCGTCATCCTGGCGGGGCTATCGCTCGGCAACTGGCTCGGCGGACGGCTGGCCGACCGTGGCGCCGGCGAAACCGCAACCGGCGTCGTGCTGGCGCTGTCCGCGGCAACCTCGCTACTGAGCCTGTATGCACTGGTGCTGGTAGCGCCGCTGATTCAGGACAGCCAGCTCGATTTGCTCAGCTCGAGTTTTGTTTACGTGCTCTCCATGTTCTTCCTGCCATCGGTTTTACTCGGCATTCCGACCCCGTTACTGACCACGCTGGCGCTGCAGCTCGACGAGCATGCGGGACGTATCGTCGGGCGGATGCACGCGCTCGCTGCGCTCGGCAGCATCTGCGGCACCTTCCTCACCGGTTTCGTTTTGATTCAGTACCTGGGATCGCGTTTGATCATTTTGCTATCCGCGATAGCGCTGGTATTGCTGGCGCTGCCTTTCTTACGCGGCGCCTCGAAGCGACTGGCCGTTGCCGTTTTCTCGTTGGTTCTTGTCACCGGCGGGCTGACCTATCACCAGCAGGGTTTTGCCAATCCCTGCGACCGCGAAAGCAGCTATTTCTGCCTGCGCGTGGTCGACGCCTCCGACCAGGTACCGTTTGGCACGGCGCGCGCCATGGTACTTGATCACCTGGTGCACGGCATCAATCATGAATCCGAAGCCGGGATGCTGGTGGCGCCCTACGTGCACCTGATGCAGGAACTGGCAGACCGCCATTTCGCGGCCCAACCGAAACGCCAGCTGCACTACTTTTTTGCCGGCGGCGGTTCGTTTACCCAACCACGTGCGCTCGCTAGCCTGGACCCTGAGGCGCGAGTCACGGTGGCGGAAGTCGATCCGACGGTAACCGAGCTGGCCCAGCAACGCATGTTCCTTTCTCTCGACAATATCGAGGTCATCCACGGTGACGCACGCACCACCCTGTACCGGCAAAAGAACCGTCGCTACGATGTCATCGTCACCGACGCCTTCCACGATATCGCAATCCCCTATCACCTGGTAACGCGCGAGTATATCGAACTGGCACGCGCGCGCCTGCAGGCCGATGGCCTGTTCACGACCAACGTGGTCGATGCCTTCCCCAATCCGCGCATGGTCAAGAGCCTGCTGAAAACCCTGCGCCTAAGCTTCGCTCACGTCGATGTCTGGCTGGATGAAATTCCCGCCCAGGCGCAGCGCATGACCTTTGTCATTGCCGCCAGCGACAAGGCTTTTTCAGGGGATTTTCTTGATTCCCGACGGGGATTCGAACGCCGCTGGTTGCGCATCAACGAGCCGCTGTTGCGCAGCGGCGACGCACTTGCCGACCTACCCGTGTTCAGCGACGACTTCGTTCCGGTGGAACGCCTGATCGCCGACCTGCTGTTAACCCGCCAGGGACTCTAGAAATCGGTAAATTGACGGCGCACCCGCGATTCGAGCAGCGGAATCGCCTGCTGCAGCACGTATTCCTTGAAGTGCGCGGTTTCCTGGTGCGCTTCGAGCCCGCTGGCGTCGTGATACATTTCGTAGATAAAAAACTCGCGCGGATTTTCCGGATCGACGTGCGTGGTGTAGGTGATCACACCAGGTTCCTGGCGCGAGGCCTCGCCCAGCGTCCGCAGGATTTCTCGCACCCTGTCTTCGTTACCCGGCTTCGCCGACCAGGTCACTGCCAGTACCAATGCCATGTCATTACCTCCTGATTAATTCAAGCTTGCCGGGGATAAGACAGCCCGGCGTATCTAGCATGCAAACAGCGAGCGATATCAGCTGATTTCCGCCAGCATCACCG
Organism: uncultured Gammaproteobacteria bacterium; assembly: GCA_963768295.1. Classification (GTDB taxonomy): domain Bacteria; phylum Pseudomonadota; class Gammaproteobacteria. Next base: position 1,788 of record CAVYHN010000069.1, read on the forward strand.
ACACCGGAAAGTGATCGCTGAATCCGTCCTGGTTCACGTTCGCCGAGGGATTCCCCCTGGGCAGCCCGAAGCGGATGGGACCATAGTTGACGCGATGGTCGACCATTTGCGGGAAGGCATCGATACGCGCGCTGCTTTCCTGGATCGCAAGCCCGCCTGCGCCGGTGAGCAGGGAGCGATTCGCCAGTATCTGATCGAAAACACTGCCGTTGTTGCGGTAATACAAGGTGCCATCGATTACCCGCGCGTCGCCACGATGGTCGGTCACTCGCTGGCTGTGATAGTTCCAGGCCAGGTTGTAAAACCGCGCCGAGCGCGACCTTTCTATGTCGCCGCGCTCGCGCCAGGCGTTGGCGTTGTAGCGGATCGAATTGTCGAAAGGATCGTCGTTGAAATCGCCCAGGGCAATGATGGCGATGTCATCGCCCAGTTCTTCGCGGATTCTTTCGTGCCAGTAACTAAGGGTTTCGCCCGCGGTTGCGCGAAAGCCAGCCGTCTCGATTGGACTGCCGGACCGGGCCGGCCAGTGATTGCACAGCGCGACGAGTTCACTCCCGTTGTTCGCGCGGAAAGTCGCCTGGGTGATGTCTCGCGTGCCGGTGCGGCGCATCACGAAATGCGAAAACACCGTCGTCGGATCGACCGAGAAGACATTTTGATCGAAGATGAACGCGGTATCGATACCGCGCTGGTCCAGGGTATTATCGGCGTGCACAACGCCATAATCACGGCCTGGCAGAAGGCCGTTGACTGCAGTGACCAGCTGATCCAGCACAAACCGGTTTTCGACTTCACAAACGCCCAGAATCTCGGGGCCGGCATTGCCGGATAACTGCGCAATGATAATCGCCAGTTGTGAAATCTTGCGCTGGAACAGATCCTCGCTCCAGCCCCTGAGATCGGATGCAACCGCATTGACCAGCCAGGGCTCGCGTTGCGGAAAGTCCTCGGGTGCAAACAGATTTTCCAGGTTCCAGAAACCAATGTGATAGGTCATACTTCGAATCCTCCTTGCTTACAGATACATTCCGTGCCCGCGATTGTTTGCTAAACAGGCCCTGGATTCGCCCGATCATAACCACAAATCACGGCTGGCGCCATCGATAGCGGACTCGTGATCGCCGGCCATTTGTGGCTACTATGCATTCGATCCCGCATGAGGTAGGCTTTGTCTTCGGGTATCGAGTTATTGCCCTATCAGCCTGGCTGCAGGGAGTCTGAAACGGATGCTCTTCCAGAAAACAGGGTACGACTCAAATACCTTTTTTGCCAACGCCGCGCTCGGTGTGTTCGACGGTATCGATTCGGTACTGTGGTGTTACGCCTTCGCCACGATAGTCTTTAGCGGCGTGCTGGCGGTCTTTTTACCGCTGGGCCTCGTCATCATGCTTGGTGGCTGGGGCTTATTAAGTATTTTCGTCGCCCTTACCAGCCGCGCACCGGTACACATGATCGCTATCGATGAGCAGGCGGTGGTCATTATCGGCTCGATTTCGGTGTTAATGATTGCGAGTTTCGGCGAAGAGGCCGCGTCGCCGCGTGGCCTGGCTACCCTGCTCGCGATCATGAGCCTGATATCCCTGGTGGTGGCGACCAGTTTCTTTCTCGCCAGCCGTTATCATCTGGCACGGTTGCTCGAGCTGCTACCCTACCCGGTCATTTGCGGTTTCATGGCGGGCATCGGCTGGCTGTTGCTGGACGCCGGCATCATGGTTGCGCTCGATATTCCGATTTCGCTCGAACTCTGGCATCGACTTCCGCTCGATAACAATTTCGCCAGGCTCGCCCTGTGCCTGGCGGGCGGATTTTTCCTGTTGATGTTTACCAATCGCATCGAGCGCACCTGGGCGCTGCCGGTCGCGTCGACCGCGATACTGGCATTGTTCTACGTCAGTTCATACCTGCTCGGATATGAAGTGTCGGCGCTGCGGGCGGGAGGCTGGGTATTCGACATAAAGGCCCCCGCAGGCGGTATACCTGAAATGCTTGCCGCGCTGACTTTTTCCCATATCGATATCGACTTCATGCTAGCGGTCGTACCGCAAATGATCACCGTGGTTTTTCTGACCATGCTCGCCGCATCGATGAACCTGTCGGCGATGACGGCGATCAATCTGAAAGCGCGCATGAACGCCGCGGACGAAATGCGCGGCATGGGCGGCGGCAATATATTGTGCGGGCTGATCTGTTGCCCGCCCGGATACAGCGATGCGCCCGCGTCGATTCTATACGAGGGTTTCGGCGCCACCAGCCGCTGGATGCCGCTAGCCTCGAGCTTCGTCTGCCTGCTGGTTGCCATCAGTGGCGACTGGTTCATCAGCTATACCCCCAAGATCCTGATCGGCGCGACCATATTCCTGTTCGCACTGCAGCTGTTTTACGACTGGATGTACGCCAACGTGCGCAACTTCCACGCTTCCGACTACGCCATTGTCTGCATTATCCTGCTAACGGTCATAAGCTTCGGCTTCATGCTGGGAATCTTGATCGGCATCCTGCTGACCGTGCTGGTTTTCGTGTTGCGCTACAGCATGATCCCGCCGATACAGGATCAGTTTTCACTGATCGATCACCGCAGCTCGGTCGAGCGCTCCATCGCTGACGACCGGCAGCTTGAACGCTACGGCGGCGAGGCGCTGGTTTACAGCCTGCGCGGTTATCTTTTTTTCGGCACGGCAAACACCGTGCGCGACACGGTCAGGGACAGCATCGAACATGGCCGCTATAGCCTGATACTGCTCGACCTGAGGCGCGTTACCGGGGTCGACATTTCGGCGATGAACGCGTTCACGCAAATCAAACAGGTATGCGATGCCCACGGCATACAGTTGTTTTACGCCTGCACCGAGACGGCAACCCGTGACAGGCTGGTCGCCCTGGATGCGGTCAGCATTTCGGCGAAGCAGCCGCTGGTCTTTTCGACGGCGGATTTTGCAATCGAGAAAATGGAGGAAACCCTGTTGGCTAAATACGCTAGCCAGTCAGACCCGCGCCCGGTTCGGTACCACCTCAACAACCTGTTAACCGACGCTGGCAAAGTCGAGCGCCTGCTCAAGGTGATGCTTCGTATCGAATGCGCCCAGGGTGATTTCCTGTTTCATCAGGGCGACCCCGACACCGGGTTTTACGTACTCGAATCGGGTCATATGTCGGCTACCATCGACACCGGCAGGGGCCTTAGCCAACGGCTCAAGAAATTCAGCGCCGGCTCGGTGATCGGCGAGTTATCCAGCTACACGCACGAAGGCACACGGACCGCGTCGGTGGTCGCCGATGTGGACTCGATTCTGTATTACCTTAATCCCGAGAGCCTCGGCGATATGGCGATCGTGCACGAGCTCGTCGCGCGCACCATGGGCGTGCGCATGGAATACATGAACCGGCGACTGATGTGGGAGCTGGTTTAGATGCTACTGGGGTCTTGATCAATCACCCAGGCCGATTTCATTTCAGATAAACCGTTATTCGAATGTGTCGTGCATAATGTTTCCAGCTACCGGTCTGCGCGGCGACAAAAGCTAATCACAGACCCTGGAACCGAAAACAGTTGAAAGTTAAATCGAATCTCGGAAAATTCCCTAAAAAATGGCTAGACTTAGATCGCAGACTTAGTCAGCACACTATTAATATTCTTCAGCGCTTGCCGGGGGTAACTTAAAATTATTAACGGTAAAAAAATCATTGTCGTCATGCCGGCTTACAACGCCGAGCAGACGATCACCCAGACTTACCACGATCTGCCGATGGATGTCGTCGATGACGTTGTCCTGGTTGACGATGCCAGTCATGACGACACCGTGCTGCTTGCGGAAAAGCTGGGTATCCGGCACATCATCATCCATGATGATAACAAGGGCTATGGCGGCAACCAGAAAAGCTGCTATCAAAAAGCCCTGGACCTGGACGCCGACATCGTCATCATGGTGCACCCGGATTACCAGTACACGCCCAAACTTGTGCGGGCGATGGCGTCCCTGATCGCGGACGACATTTTCGATTGCGTGCTGGGATCGCGCATCCTCGGCACCGGTGCTCTTGAGGGCGGCATGCCATTGCACAAGTACATCGCCAATCGCGGCCTGACCCTGGTAGAGAATCTGCTTTCCGGTTACAAGCTATCGGAGTACCACACAGGATATCGCGCGTTTTCGAAAAAGCTTCTAGAGACCTTGCCGCTGCATCGCAACTCGGACGATTTTATTTTCGATAACCAGATGCTGTTGCAAATTATTTATTACAACTTCAGCATTGGCGAGGTCACCTGCCCCACCCGTTACATGGACGAAGCTTCGTCGATTGGCGGCATGCGGGTGATAAAATACGGTCTCGGGGTTTTGCTTGAATCGGTCCTGTATCGCCTGAATAAAATGGGCGTGATCAAGCGCCACCTCTATCAAGAATAGCTGCGGACGGCGTCATCGCAGCGGATGCCGGAAGCAGAACCAAAAATTTGGACTAAGATTCTTTAGAACAATATCAGGTATCCGGTAATCACAGTCATGCAAAAGCAGGAAACGTCCAGCAAAGCTTTTGTCGCAGGCTATTTCGTTCTTCTTGCGATCGCGACCATCGCAGCCTACTCCGGCATAAGCGGGCACGATGTGCTGCGCTGGGATGACAACATCTACCTCAATTCCGAACTGGTCCAGTCACTGGCCTTGGAAAATCTCCCATCCATTTTCAGCGGCCAACATCATAGCAACTGGCACCCGCTCACGACGCTGAGCTTCGCCATAGAACATGCCATCTGGGGAATCGATGCGACCTATAGCAAAATTACCAATCTGCTACTGCACCTCGTTACCGTTTTGTTGTTTTCTTTACTTAGCTACCGCCTGATTATGCTTGCGACTGAGGCCAGGCCGCCGCCGGTCGCAGCGGGAATAGTCGAGCGACTGCTCGAAGACAGACACAAATTTGCGCTGTTTTCCAGCCTGCTTGCCGCCACCCTGTTCTCGCTACATCCACAACATGTCGAATCCGTTGCCTGGATTTCGGAGCGCAAGGGGTTGCTATGCGCGATTTTTTACCTGTCAGCGCTAATTACCTATATCAAGGCGGCATCCGGGGGAGAAAAATACTATTCGAACCTGACATTGATGTTTACGCTTTTCGCGCTGATGTCGAAACCGGTTGCGGTCAGTTTGCCGGTTGCATTCATTCTGCTCGACATTTATCCACTCAAAAAAATCGAGCGGCTAAGCGTTTCGCTCGACACGCTGAAGGTCTTGCTGCAGGGCAAGATGGTGTATATCTTGCTGGCCATAGCATCGGTCGTCATCACCCTGCTTTACCAGGAGGCGCAAAGCACGGAGATACTCGGCTACCTGCCACGCCTGATTAACGCCACCGCGGCTTACCTGCATTACCTGGATTCAATTTTCTATCCGGAAAACCTGTCGCCGTTTTACCCGTTCCAGGAAATCAGTTTAAAACCATCTTTCGAGAGTATTTTCCCGGTGCTGTCTTTCCTGGTATTAACCGTTGTCGCCGTGGTGCTCTACCTGAAGGGGATTCACTATCCGCTGGTAATTTTTGCCTTCTACGTAATTTCACTGTTACCGGTGATCGGGATCGTCAAGGTAGGCCGCCAGGCCATGGCTGATCGTTACGCTTACCTGTCGACAATCTGGGTATACCTGCTGCTCGGCATTGCGGTTTACGCCCTGTTCGTCATGTCAAACCGAGCCTGGCAGAGATCCCTGGTAGCCGTTGTTTTTATCGCGATATGCGCGACGCTGGGTTTCACGACCTTCAAGCAGACCCGGCACTGGCAGAACGATGTTCTCTTATGGGAAAGGGTAATCGAGATTTACCCTGACAGCGCATCCATTGCCTATGTGAACCTGGCCTCGGCACACGATGCCAGGGGCGACATGGGCGTGTCGGAAATCGAGCAAATGATACAGAAAGCGCTCTCGATTTCTCCCGACAACCCCTACAACCTCGGCGCCGCCGCTAATTTTTACGGGCAGCTCGGGCAAGAGCAAAAGGCGCTCGACTACCTGCTCAAAATTACCACCATCGCGCCTTACAATACCTGGGCCCAGGAACAGGCCGGTGATGTTTATTTCAAGCGTAACGATGTCGCCAACGCGGGCAATTACTACCTGGCCGCCCTGCGCCATGGATCGGAGTCGGAAGCAGTGATTTACCGCCTGGCGGTGATCGATTTTCACTACAAACGATACGCCGACGCGCTGGCGAAACTGGAACTGATGCCGCCAGGGAAAACAGGCGCAAGGGAAAAGCTGCTTTACCAGGAAATCCAGCGGGCCCAATCGGAAACCACCCAGCCAAGCCAGTAGCCATCGAGGTATGCGCCGGCATCAACCCCGGGCACTATCGTTTCTCAGCCAGTCATGATTTAGTTGTCGCTCGATTCGGCCCTGCTATCCTGTCCGCGATAGCGCGCGTAAATCGAAAGCGTAGCGCCCCGATGCGAACTTTCGCTCAGCAAGGTCTCCAGCACGGCGAGTGGAGCCAGCGGAATTGCCAGCAGAGTCCAGCCCGTCAGGGCCAGCCAGTTTTTACGCCCATCCCCGCGGGTCAGTAACTTGTAAAGTCGATTCGGTTTGCGCGGGAAAATCTTGTTCAGGCTGCTCTGGATGAAACCATAAACGTTCTGGCTGGCGGTGAAAGTGTTTTGCGAAACGACTTCCATGCCCAGTGAGGTCAGTTTTTCTTGCAGCCAGTCCTTTTCGAAATGCGTAACGTGCCGCGGAATGTCGAGATGAAACCAGTGTTGCCTGAAAAACCGGCTTTGCCAGCTCGAAAAATTGGGCACGGATATGACCAGTAGGCCGCCGGGATTGAGATGCGCGGGCAACTCTTCAAGCAGGCTGCCGAGGTCGGTTATATGTTCGAGCACATGCCAGATAATAATAATGTCAAAGCGCTGACCCGAAAGTCCCGCGTCGCCGAGGGCACCGATATGAACATCGACCCCCCGCGGGGCCGTACCCGGAAACTCGTCGCGTTCTATTCCGAGGCAAGCGGTGCCGAGCTTGCTGAACTCCTGCAGCAGCAAGGCCCTGCCACAGCCAATATCCATCACCGCAAGCGCCGATTCATCGGAGTCGGGGGCGGACTTTCGGCCATGGTAAAGGCCGAGGATCTTCTTCGCCTGACGGCGGTGTCCCATTCTGACCAGGGTTTCGATTAGCGATACGAACTTCGCTTTTTCGGATCCGTAATAGGCCCTGGAATAGCTTGCCGCCAGCGCTGCTTCGCTAACCTCCCCGGTGTAACAAAGCTCACATTGCCGGCAACGCCGCACAGGGAACCCATCGAGGGCGGTGTCGAAGTCGTGGGCCTGGAACAGCGTCTCGAATTCCGCGCTGCCACAGTTCCAGCAAAGCGAGGTTCCATTTTCGACGACGCCACTGTCCGCCGGATCCGGGGCTGGCACCACCTCGGGAGCCGAATGGGTATCTGGATTCATGAGTTTAGTTAGCGCCAGTCGCTTGAGTATGGATCATGATGCCTGCTTAACATCCGTATCCGCATCGACAAAATTCAACTTTAGCAGGAAAAATGCGGGCAGACCGATAACTATATACACGCAGTACTGATTCAACCGGCCCAGCAAGGACACCAGCGCGCCATTGTCCGAGTTGGCGGTCTCGTATAGATAGGCAAATACGCTTTCGGTAATGCCGAGACCGCCGGGCGTAATCGGGACAGAATTAAAATACAGGCCTAGCGGGTTGAGTATGAAGTGAGCAAGCACGGACAGGTTGTCGTTGATCAAGATACCAATGATGACAAAATTGGTAACGGTAATACTCTGGGATATAACGGAAATCAACAGGCACCAGCCGATCTCGCGTCGAAAGCCGGCGATTTGCTGTATAGCCCCGACAATTTTTTGCAACAGCCCCGGAAGCCGTTTGTAAATAATCGACAATGGGCCTGTTTCAAGTAACCGTTTGCTGGATATGATCCCGACGACCAACGTAAATGCGAGCAAACTGCCGCCCGAAATAAGCAGAAAGCCCTTATGCACCGACTGCAAATTGATCAGAACCCCGATCGCCGCGGCGATCGTCGCCAGTAAAATCAGCGCGTAAATACCGATAATCCTGTCAGCGAGAATACAGGTGAAGGCGTCCGCTTTGCGGTCCTTTGTTTTCAGGCAAAAATAGGTCGCCCGAATGGCATCGACTCCGACCAGCCCCGGCAGCATCAGACCCAGGCACATGCTGGCCAGGTTAACCCGGATCGCTTCCGTGACACCGACATTGAAATCGAGCAGGTTGAGCAGGCGCCACATGCGCAGGGACAAAAGCACGGCGCCAACAAACAGCAGTATCGCGTTGAGGCCGAGTAATTGCGCAGTTCTGCTGCTGAACTCCAGTCGCTGAAACGCGTTCAGGTCCAGCGCGTCACTATCGTAAAGCCAGTATAAAAGGCTAAACGCCAGCGTCAGTTTCAGGCAGAAAAACAGTAATTTCTTCAACATGCTTGCAGAATATCAAACTCGAATGCAACGGGGAGTATAGGAAAGTTTAGTACCGGAATGACGAATTAAAGTGACAATTTTGCACAGATCGCCTCGACCTGTCGTCACGCGTTAACCTCCTGGCCTGTTTCAGCGACCGAACACCTGGCTCGATCCCGCTTGCGTTGCAGCGCGAATACCCTGTTGCGGCGACGAACATTTGCAACGGGCGACAGACTTTTGTGACCCAACGGCTTCGAGCCGGATTTTCACGCCCGCTAGAGCGGACTCGCAGACGGGTAGAGTTTCAGAAACTCGGCCTCTCCAGCCGGGGTGCCAATCAATACGATTTCTCCCTCGAGCGGAAGAATGGATTCCGGCCCTGGATTGGTCATCGTCGTGTTATCGCTGTCGATCCCGATTACACTGCAACGGGTTCGCTGGCGAATATTTGCCTCTATCAGGGTCTTGCCCGCCAACTCGGCGGGCACCGGCACTTTGAAGACATCGAGGCCTTCCGCGATCATCAACAGGTCGCTGCGTTGCAGCAGGTTGAAAAGCGCATTTGAACCCATGGATGCGTAAGACATGACAATATCGGAGCCGGCACGATGCAGTGCCGCCACGTTTCTCTCAACGCTGGAACGACTGATGATTTGAATGTCCGGGCGTAACAATCGGCAAAATATCGCCAGATATATATTCATCTCGTCATCGCGCAGGGTCAGGATAACCGTCAGCGCCTGGTCGACGCCAGCGCGCTGCAAAACGGCTTTATCTGCAGCCGAGCCGTGCACATATTGATCCGGATCGAGTATTCGCTCCGAATTCTGTTCGACAATACGGCTCTCGATGCCGCGGCGTTTCAGCGCGGCGGCGGTCGCGCGGCCCACACGACCGCCGCCGATAATGATCACGGGGCAGGAGTCGAGGCTTGCCGACTCCGACTGGTAGCGCGCGTCAAACTCCTTTAGCTGCTCCCGGGTTCCGGCCATCACCAGGACGGCATTCGCATCGATGCTGTTTTCCTGCTGACCAATTTCGAAGTTACCGCGAACCCAAAATCCCACAATATTGACGCTGGTCTCCAGTTGCGCCTGTTGCCAGGGTTTGCCGACCAAACTGGTTCGACTCGCATCGACTTCGGCGATCACCAGGTCGTCAATCTTGCCAACCACGTGGCTGAACCGACTCCCGCCCAGTGCACGCCTCGCCAACGCCTCCGCCATCAGGCGGCTGAGGTCTAAAACCCGGCTACAGCCTGCCAGTTTGAGTATTTCAAAAGACGCCGTCTCGCGCGCGGTTGCGATCACCGGCGTATGATCGGTTATTCCGCGTACCGTGAACACCACCGAAGTATTGACGATATCGGGGCGAGTAGTAGCCACCATAGCGGCTCTTTCGACACCCGCTTGCTGATAGGTAGAAGGATTATTCAACTCTCCATAGATTGCCTGGATACCCTCATCCTGAAGCCTCATCACCTCGGCAAGTTCGGCAAGGATGACCACATATGGGTACTGGTACTGCTGCAGTTTATCGATCAGCGCGCTCGCCACCGGATCATAGAATGTCAGGATTACGTGGCCCCGAATATCCGCCGAGACGCTACGCGGCACAAGGTTGGCGGCGCGGGTCTTCATCCAGGGCTCATAGAAAAGCTCGATGAACGTGAATGGCAGCAATACAAGTAGCAGGATGATGCCCGACAACAACACCAGAATGGAAAACAGTCGGCCCAGGTCGGAGGTGAAGCTGATGTCGCCATAACCCAGTGTCGACATCGTCGACAGGGTCCAGTAAAAACCGGTTACCCAGGAATGCTGCTGCCCCTCGTAGGCCATAAGGGCCTGGAAAACGAGCACGTAGGCGCCGATCAGGGCAATCAGTATGACGGCATAGCGCAGCAAGGCGCGAAAGTCGCGCCGCTTGAAGCCAAGCGAGACCCAGTCCAATACACGCTCAGGAAAAAATAATCTCAGGCTTTCCCACCATGACCGGTTGCCATTATTGCCTGAATCGTTCACGAGTTGCTCTCTACCGCAAAACGCATGGGCCAGGCGCCATGCATCGCTTTGGTTTTTCTGTCACCCGCAGCGCTGAATTTGCTTGCAGCAATCGGCACAGGCCCACGACTAGAGGTTTGTCCTCAGGGTTCTCAGCATTTGGGTGAATCTTTTCAGGACCGAGTTTTCCTTTAAGTCCCGGAACTCTCCCGCGTCAAAAAAAGTTCCGTAACAACCCTGGCAGGATTCGTACTTGATGTCGAACTGGTCCTTGTCCACCATAGGCAACATGGTCACCGCGCATTTCGGACATTTGATATCCTGCTTTTCGTTATATTTCTCTCCCACCTGATCGCTACCGATGTCAATTGCTTCGGAACCGTCGATTTTTACCAGGTCCTCCTTTTCGAGCATATCGAACCAGAGACCCTGGCAGCCAAGGCAGCGCTCAACCTCTATATTTTCATACATTATTTTTTCAAACTTGGAGTTGCATTTAGGGCAAATCATTATCGACTCCTGAATTTCGCAGACGGGATATTAACACAAGGTTTACTGCATGATTCTTATTGCCGATCAATTACGTCGGAAAGTGCTGACCTTTCATATCCAGACAGGTTGAATTTCCCACCACTGGATTGACAAGCCTCGACGGTAAAATGACTGGCGTTCCCCCTCGATACTGACAATCTTGAATAAAAGCGATAGAACACCGTTCCCAGGCATACGCAACCAGCATTCGAACATCAACAAGCCAGTAACAAGATTGCCGGGAAAAGATCTTTGCGAGCAGCTGCAAACCCACAGGCTGGGGTCACCAATTACCTGGCTTCGTTTGCAGTTGCGGGATTGCTGTTCAATCGCGGGACGCAAGTTGAGAAATCACTTTTATCCCCCCGTCAAATTAAACATGCAAATCCAGGGGTAAACCGCTACACTGCGCCACCATTCGACCGCAGTTTTCGCCCCCATGTCCTCAGAATCCAATACAGTCAGTTTTGCCGGCATGGCGCTGAAGCCATCCATATTGAAAGCCCTCGGCTATCTGGGATACGAGTTGCCTACCGCTATTCAGGCGCAAACCATTCCGCTGATACTGGAAGGACGCGACGTGCTCGGCCAGGCGCAAACCGGTACCGGTAAAACCGCGGCCTTCGCGTTGCCGATTCTGTCGAATCTCGACCTGAAACAAAAAGAGCCCCAGGTTCTGGTGCTGGCGCCAACCCGCGAACTGGCGATCCAGGTCGCAGAGGCATTCAAATCCTATGCTTCGCAGATCAAAAGCTTTCACGTATTGCCGGTGTACGGCGGCCAGGAGTACAGCACCCAGATACGCGCACTGCAGCGCGGGGTTCACGTTATCGTGGGCACCCCGGGCCGCGTGATGGATCACATGCGCCGCGGCAATATCAAGCTCGAAAAACTAAAGACCCTGGTGCTCGACGAAGCCGATGAAATGCTGCGCATGGGATTTATCGATGACGTCGAGTGGGTGCTGGAGCAGACGCCGAAACATCGCCAGATTGCGTTGTTTTCCGCAACCATGCCGAACGAAATTCGCCAAATCACCCGCCGCTACCAGCGTAACCCGGCTGAAATCACCGTGCAGGTGAAATCGACCACGGCCGATACCATCCGCCAGCGCTACTGGCCGGTGATGGGAACTCACAAGCTGGACGCCCTGACCCGCATCCTCGAAGCCGAAACCTTCGATGCGATGCTAGTCTTCGTGCGCACCAAGACCGCCACCATCGAAGTGGCAGAAAAACTCGAAGCGCGCGGCTACCGGGCCGGCGCCCTGAATGGCGATATTGCGCAAAAGAACCGGGAACGACTGATAGCCCAGTTGAAATCCGGCAAACTGGACGTCCTGGTGGCGACAGACGTGGCGGCCCGTGGCCTCGATGTCGACCGCATTAGCCATGTCATCAATTATGATATCCCGCACGATACCGAAGCCTATGTGCATCGAATTGGCCGCACCGGCCGCGCCGGGCGTGAAGGCGATGCCATCCTGTTCGTCGCACCGCGCGAACGACGCATGTTGAAGGCGATCGAAAACGCGACGCGCAAGGAAATCGAATTGATGGAATTGCCATCGACCGATATCGTCAACAACCGCCGCATCGAAAAATTCAAGCAAAGCATCAGCGATACGATTGCCAGTGAAGACCTGGAGCTGTTCAAGGGACTGATCGAGCAGTATCAACTGGAAAACAAGGTCGATGCGATCGATGTCGCCGCCGCGCTCGCCAAACAATTACAGGGTAGCGCGCCTTTCCTGTTAAGCGGCAAGACAGTCAGCGCGGCGGCATTCGACCGCGACCACCAGGTTGCGGATGAAAAGCCACGGCGCAATCGCCGGGAGCGGAATTCTGCCGCAGACGAGCGTGCACCGAGCAGTCGCCGGGAGCGGGATTCTGCCGCAGACGAGCGTGCACCGAGCAGTCGCGGCGAGAAAAAAATCATGCCGCTGGAGAAAGGCATGGAGCGTTACCGCATCGATGTCGGATTCGATCACAAGGTCAAGCCGGGCAATATCGTCGGCGCGATCGCCAATGAAGCCGATATCGACAGCAAGTACATCGGGCGCATCGAAATATTCACTGACCACAGCCTGGTCGATTTACCCGAAGGCATGCCCAAAGAACTGGTGAATCAATTGAAAAATGTGCGGGTCGTCGGCCAGCGGATGAATATCTCCGCTCTTAACCGGAAGATGCACCCGGGTAACAAGAAGACCGAAGTAAAGCCCAAACGCGAAACCGTCAAAGTCAGGCACAGAGACAAAAAGAACAAGGGCAAACCCAAACGCGCCAAACGGCAGTAAAAGTGCCGTCAGGCCGCTATTTGGCGCGGGATTCCCGGGTGATAAGGAGCTGCGAGCAATTCGCGCCCGTAATACGAACAGTTGCTCGCTAACCTATTTTTTTTATAGCCCTGCACTCAAAGTTGCGGGATCAATCTTTGCAAACAGCCATTCATGGAAAAGGGTAACGTCCCCTTCTCCATGCGATAACGAGCGAACCCATCAGGGTAAAATGTGTCGCGGCAGAACGCCCTTTGAAACACTAAACCATGGAAAGCAAATCTGGCAGTCGATTCGTCGGAATCGGTAAGTGTCAGATCGGGTCCGAACTACTACATATCAGCTTATCGCTATTTGGACTTTTTGGACTTTTTGGACTTTTTGCCCTTCCCTGATCCGGCTTTGAGTTTTTTGCTCGCCATCTTATTAGACTGCGATTTATCCTTTTTCTTCACTGCTTTAGCCTTCGATTTACCCTTTGCAGCCGATTTGGCCTTTTTGCCCAGCGCTTTTTTAGACTTTGGTTTAACTTTCTTCGGCGACTTGGTCTTCTTTTTCGGCCTGGCTTTGGATTCTGCTACGCTTTTTTCCTTGACCCCGGCCTTCGAACCGGCTTTCTTCGACGCCTGCTTTCCTTTCTTCTTGTTTTGCGCAACCGTTTTGGCCCTGGCTTCAGCGGCAGATATGGATGGCTCACTCGCAGGCTTTTCCATACTTTTTACAGGTTTCTTTTTGTCCGTGGCGGGCGTCTTACCTGACCCGGCCCTCGTTGTAGTCTTTTTAGCGGCAACTTTCTTAATTGTTCTGGCAACCGGTTTCGTGACCGGATTTCGGGCGCCTGCACCGGACTTTAGCAGCCCGGATGCGGCAGCTATAGTCACGCTAGCCCGCTTTGCGGAAAATCCCTTGATCAATACGAGTTTATCGACGCCTGCACTGGCCAGGCTAGCGAGATCGGAAATGCCGCCCCTGGCCAGTTCTCCTGCCGTTGCCTCGCCAATACCGGGAACCTCGGTTACAGATCGTTTCATGCCTTACACCTCACATTGTTTTTGTAATTACCCTTTCCGGTTATTCAGAAAGCGCTTCATTATGGATTACGCCTGGGTTTTCTTATTGATACATATCAATAGTGCTCGCTTACCGAATTAATCTGTGCGCCGAGTTATTGATTGCGTATTTCTGGAGTGGCTCCTCAAACTCGACTAGTCCAAATCATAATTCTGGGAACAGAATACTTGATCGGTTCCCCAGTTTCCAGAGACCACATGAATTAGCTATTGTGTCCCAAGAACTTCATGTAACTACCTCTCCTTAAGCGGCCAGGTCCTGTTGTTTAGCTTTTTCGATGAGCTTCGAGATTACCTGCAACTCCCGCCTCAAGGCCTTGTTCGGGCGACTGCTGGCATCATTTGCTCTTTCCTTTTGTTCGAGTTTGAATTTCTTCTTTTCGAGCTTGCGGATAACTTTCAGATATTTATCGTGCTTTTTGCGCTGCTTCTTTTTCGATAAATCGAAAAATTTCTCCAGCTTTTCGACCAGCTTAGCTGTACCCATATTCATCTCCCAAACCTTTAATTTCCTCGTCCCTGACCCATAAGGTCGCCGCGCAGGTAAGCAGTTTCTTGCTGATACTCTGGGCGAAAGTAATATCGTTAATCAGTGACGATGCGCTATGTGAATCGATCTTTTGTTCTCGGATCAATGCATCGACTTCGTAATTCTGCGCAATTTCGCGCTCCTTGGCGTTGACCTTCTCGACCTCTATCCGGGTCAGAACTTCTTCCTCTTCAAACTCGTTTTCCCTGAGCTCCTGTACCATGCGCAGTACGCCGACCAATTCGGCACGCAGCTTATTGTATTGTTCGATTATTAAGGAATTATGACTTTTCGCATAAAAGTTCAGGTTCTTCTGCAGTTCCCTGACGTCCTTTACCATTTCGATAATTTTCCTGGCGGCCTGTTTTAATTCGAATATTTCATTATTTCCCTGCTGATCCATGTAGCTTTGCGACATCGACGCATACTCGAGAATCTCGCCATACAGGCTCTTGATCTCGCCCTGGTATACCTCGTCGATATCGATCTCGATCCGCTTGGTCGAGCGCTCGATCACTTCGTCGATTTCGGCATCCGAAAAAATCTGCGTCCGGTGCAGGTTCATCGCATGGACGATGGCTTCCACCGACTTGTCGTACAGGTGAATCGTCTCCTTACGCAATGCGGCCAACGCGGTCGCGGGAATTTCCATGACCTCCGGTGTCAAATACTTCGCCTTACCGCGATCTTTCTCGTCGCTACGGAACAGGGTCTCGAGGAAGTTAACCAGCTGTTTCATAAAGGGCACGACCAGCAGGACGCCAACCACGTTGAAGATCGTATGAAACAGCGCCAGCCGCATCATGTCATCGCCAGCCGGAATTGCCAGGTACGGCGCGAGCCAGTCCACCAGATCCCTTAGCTGGTGAATGAAAATAACGGCAAACAGCGCGGTGATCAGGTTGAAAATGAAGTGCGCGACCGCAAGCCGCTTGCCATTCCAGTTCGACGCCAGCGAACCGATCGCGGCGGTAACCGTGGTGCCGATGTTGGCGCCGATCGCAAGCGAGAGCGCGTTGATGTAATCGATTTGCCCGGTCGCGAGCGCGGTGATGATAATCGCCATGGTCGCGCTGCTCGACTGGATGACAACCGTCGCTATGGCGCCCAGAAGTATATAAACCGCTACCCCCGCGTAGCCCTCCATCGCATACTCGGCCAGGTCCAGCCCCTGCTTGAGGGTTTCGAAACCGTCCTTCATGTAGGAAATGCCGAGGAAAATGAAGCCCAGCCCGATCAGCACGCTACCGATTCCCTTGTAGGTCACATGTCTGGAGAATTGCATCACCACGCCGAAGATCAGCATTGGCATAGCGTAGGCGGAAATCTTGATCTTGAGTCCGAAGGTAGAAACCAGCCAGGCGGTGGTGGTGGTGCCGATGTTTGAGCCAAAGACCACGCCCACGGCCTGGGTCAGGCCGATCAGTTCGGCGGATAAAAACGAGATGATAATCACCGAAACCAGCGAGGAGCTCTGCACCACGGACGTCGACAGGAAGCCGGTAAAAATCGCGCGCGGAGTCGTCCCGGTAAAGCGCTCGAGCACGGTCTCAAGCGCGCCGCCACTAAACAGCTTGAATCCGTTTTCCATGTAGTGCATACCGATCAGGAAAACAGCGATCCCGGCAATAATTGTCCTGGCATCTTGATTCGAGACCACGAACCAGCCAAAGGCGAGGAATAAAAGAGGTCCTATGATTCGGCCTAAAATGGCGCCCACCTCACTGGTCGAGAAGTCTTATCTCGAAAGTCATGTGGCCAGGGGCCACGTATAGCGTTACTAGTGTTTGACATATCAGAGTAAATTTTTTCTTGTTAATTAATCGGATTTTTCAGCGCTTGCCAGACCAATGACGCTCGCCAATGCTATTAGAGGAGTGCCCGCTATGTATTCCGGGAACCTCGATGAGGGATACCTTTTTGTCTCCCCAGTGCTATTTTATTTATATTTACTTTCCGACAACCCGGAAAGACGTGCATTATGCATGATAGCCGCGTAGATTTATTGATATATATCAATAAGCCCAATTTCATTGATAAACGCGAAACTTTAGTCCCATTGTTAAATTGGAGTAATTCGGGGACACAATACTTAATTCGTACCAGTTTCCCAAAATTCCAGAAACTACTTGAAATAAGTATCGTGTCCCCTGATTAGTGTCCCCTGATTAACCCCCAGATTAATCCCAGCTGTTAGCCGATTATTCCGAAGCCGTGTTCAGCGATACCGGCATTTCGATTGGCCCACCCTCTTTAGACGTGACGGTTACGCTTTCTGAAATCACAATTCTTGATTGCAAGCTTTCATCAATCGACAGCAATGCCGTTTGTAAGGCTTGTGCACGCAAATCGGCGAGCTGGCTTAGCGCATTCTGGTCGAGTTCCTGCAGCGAGATGAGTTGCTGGTTTAACGCTGTGGTATAGGCCAGACTGTCAAACCTGGATACCGGTTCTGTTTGACCTTCAACGACCTGCAGGGTGGTAAATTGCGTTTCCAGCTCAGACAGCTTGGCTGCCGCAGCGTTTTCTCCAAGTTGTTCTTCCATCATTTGCTCAAGGGCTGTCCTTCGATGCACGGGATACTGAATGGAAGAATCACTGGCTGCAGTCAACTCGGCGATCCGCATTTCCAGCATTTCATCCTGTTGCGCAGATTGCAGCGCAAGACTATCGGCCTTAGCGTCAGATACGCCTTTGATAACCAGCTGCAACTCGGGTCTGAGCGCGAGTGCCTCAACCAACTTGCCGGCCCTTTGCATTTCTGGTGGCATCAGGTCCGATCTGCCTTCGAGAAATTTAATGCTCTCGAGCTCGCTGGCTTCGATCCCGAGCAGATTGGCCAGAAAGGAGAAGGGCGACACGACGATCTTGACCAGTAAATTACCGAGTGCGCCCCAGACAGCACCGCCGTAACTGAACTCGGGATCGTCAACATTGCCGCTTATCGGGAGGTTTATATCTATTTTGCCGCTGGCATCTTTCAGCAGAGCAACTGCCAGCCCTAGTGGAATATTCAAAGCATTCGGATGCGGCACTTTGTCACCCAGCTCGAAATCGCGAAGAATAATGCTGTTATCGCCAACCAGTTGACTGTCATTAACCTGATATCCAAGCTTCAGATCGAGAGTGCCACTGGCAATTTTGCGACCTGCAAATGGAATGGTGTACGGAGAGAACTTGGGCACGTCGATGTTTTCGAATGCCAACAGAATGTTCGTGTTTTTCTGTAAATCCAGTGGCGTGACGGTACCGCTGATACGGGCAAAGCCATACTCATCAACTTTACCCTCGAAGGCGACCCTGGAGGGTTCAATACTCTGATTGGAAATCGAAGTCATCTTGCCATTCAGCGAGTCAATTTTCACCGCGAAGGGCAAGGGCAACGACAAATCGGCAAAATCAGCCGAAGCTTCCGAGAGAAGAATGCCACCGATCCGAATTTTAAACTCTGAATCCTTTGCATCCAGTACAACCCCTGCTTCAGCCTCACGCTCTGCAACTTCATTTTCGGTTTCTGGTTCGGTAGATTCGGTCGTTTCTACCGACCCCGCTCCGTCTGTTTTTGTAACCTGTCCTACATTTAGGCTACCGTCCCTGTCGATCAGGATATCGCCGTAAAGTTGATCGAACTGCAACTGAGAAATATCCAGCTGGCGTTTTCCAAGACTCAAGGCAATCTTGTCAGTCCGAAAACTTTTCCAGCTCGCCAGCCGTTCATTATTGACTGACTCGGCAATAACGAGATCGGCAATTTCAAAATTCCCGTTATACGCAAACGGCTCATCGGCCGTCCCCTCGATTTTTCCTTCCAGATTGATTGCCCCTGAATCCATATTCAAATTAGCCTGCTGTTTAACGTAAGGATGCGCGCCAGCGAGCAGAAGCCCGTCGACGGTGAGATCAAAATCAAATGCGGGTTGTGGCAGTAGCGTTACACCACCATTGAGTGAAACCTTGCCACCACTAAGCAGGTTCAGACTTAAGGTCATCGGAAACCGGGCGCCGGCAAGATTGCTGAGTTCACTGAGCTTCAGGTTGAAATCAGTAAGGCCGAGCTGCGCCGCTGGAGAAACACTCTGATCGATTAAATTCAGCACCAGATCGTTAACCGCAAGGCTTCCAATTGACAGTTGCCACTGAACTCCGGCAGCGGTTTCTGCCACCGCCGACCCGGAGGTTGCGCCTTCGTCCGTGACGGCTAGCGCTTGCGGAGCACCTGAAGCAACCTCATCGGCTTGCCCTGCTCTGGGCTCAAAGCTAAAAACACCATCTTCATCTCGCAAGGTATCGATTTGCGGTTTATCTATCGATACCGATCCCAGAGATACTGTTTGCTCGGGCCAGAGGAAATGCCCATCGGCGACGACTACTTTCGGAAATTTCATAATTTGCTGGTCATCGCCGGCAAAATCAAAGCCGGTGCCATCCGCAAAACTGTTGATCACAATATCACTCAAGGTCAGATTCAAATTTTCGATCCTGGCCATGACTTGACCGCCCCTGGCTTGACTAACTTCATAATCCAGTTCGACATCGGCCGAGCCATCGACAATGTCAACACCGGTCTGGTGTCGAATATAAGCGGACACCAGCGCAAACTGTGAGCCTTCGAGTGACGCGCGGCCAGACGATCGTAAAGGGTTTAATTGCAAATCGCCGGTCCAGCTCAATGTGCCGATATTCGGCGTTGCGACCACCACGATTTGCTGGCCTGACCGGTTGGGTAGCGTATTCAATTCCTCGATATCGACAGTAATGGGACCGAAAACAGTTTTGACCGGTTCGACCGGAACATGGTCATCCCAGTGAACGACGAAATCCTCAATCGCAAACTGGTAAATCAACAGCGGCAGCAATGAAGAGTTTTCATTCTCAATAGAAGTTTCAGGCAGTTTTTCAGGTGGAGCTCCGTCATTCGACGATTTCATCAGATAGGCGAAATCTATCTCTCCGGCCTGGTTACGTGCGACAAAAAGCTTCGGGGCGGTTAAGCGGATTTCATCAAATGTCAAAGCAAGCCTGAAAATCGAGCTCAACTGAAAATTAGCGAAAACCTCCCGCATTCGAATAGTCGGCTCACCATCGGGGTTATCGAGCGCAAGGCCGCTGACGCGCAGACTCAACGCAAAAGGATTGACCTCGATCTTGTCGACTCGAAGGTCGGCATTGAAATCCTTTTGCAAGGTTTCGGTCAGCGTCTTTTCCAGAAGATATGGCGCCAGGAAAAACCCGAGCACTGCGTAAAGCACAACCAGGGATATTAACGCCGTGTAGAAAGGATGGCGTTTGATGACGCTTGTCAGAGTATTAATGCTGTTGTGTCCTGGGTCGCAGGTTGAGGTTGCTACATCTAATACTGCGCTCGAATTTCAATGCAGAACCCAAAACCAGTGGTTTAATAATCGGGCGGCTACTTTACTATTGCCACCCGTCTATCTCAACCTGCAGAACGGCAGTAACAACACCAAGAATCAGGGGGCAGACCACGTTTTACCGGTTGAGGAAGAAATGCAAGTTCAAAGCTGTCAGTGTCGATCGATTACATTCGATCCTGGCCCGCAGCAAACTCTAAACATCAATCGACACTGACCCACTGCTGGCCCACATAATTGAAATCTGAGCCGGCGAATGAAACGATTAGATCCCGTCGCCCCGGCCTCCGCGCCGATACGTCGGACCGCGAGGCCCATTATCGCCTGCTTTCCATAACCGTTAACCTGTTGATTAACAAAAACTGGTATCGTCAAAAATTACTTGCTATCGACACTTTGTAATAGTTACCGCGGTCTGAAGTCTCGGCTTGCGCCGGCATAACGGGTTTAGACCTCTGACCAGGGACGGAATCATGTCCCGATATCTGAAATCCCCTAAAGCTCGTTGCCCAGGTTGAATCAATTCCTCATCCCTGGAACCTACCTGGGACAGCAGTGACACTGGCCCCTTTGAAAAAAACCATACGGTGGTCGGGTGCGATTCTGGATTGATCCACAGACTATTGTTATCGACAGAGACAAGAAGAAAAAACCCCGCGCAACGCCAGGGGTTTTGCAATAAATGCCTGGCAACAGCGGGCCCCGTGAGCGAAGCGAATGCTTTGGCTGTAGCGAACGCTTTGGGCGTGACCTACGTAGGTCATTGCCTCTCGGAATAAAAAAAGCCCCGATCAAACTAATGATCGGGGCTTTGGAATAAATGCCTGGCAATGACCTACTTTCACATGGGGAGACCCCACACTATCATCGGCGCTGTTCCGTTTCACTTCTGAGTTCGGGCGGTGCGGCGGTCCGCTGGGATCAGGTGGGTCCAGAACGCTATTGTTGCCAAGCAATTCGGTTGGATAACCGGGGACAGATTTAAATCTGTCCCCAATCGTCCCAATTTGATATCTGTAACAAGAAGTATGTTGCATCGGTATGACGCGACATAACACACAACATAAAGTTGTTTGGGTGTTATATGGTCAAGCCGCACGGTCACACGTACCAGTTAGCTACACACATTACTGTGCTTCCACACCTGGCCTATCAACGTCGTAGTCTTCGACGGACCTTTAGAGACTTCAAGAGTCTAGTGAGAACTAATCTTGGGAGGGGCTTCCCGCTTAGATGCTTTCAGCGGTTATCCTTTCCGAACATAGCTACCCGGCAATGCCACTGGCGTGACAACCGGAACACCAGGGGTTCGTCCACTCCGGTCCTCTCGTACTAGGAGCAGCTTCCCTCAATTCTCAAACGCCCACGGCAGATAGGGACCGAACTGTCTCACGACGTTCTAAACCCAGCTCGCGTACCTCTTTAAATGGCGAACAGCCATACCCTTGGGACCTGCTTCAGCCCCAGGATGAGAT